>NZ_JALGQH010000050.1 GCF_022810305.1 Rhodococcus sp. ARC_M6 | reverse complement strand
GGTGGCAATGGATTTCGGTCGCATCACGCTGGCCGACGACCTGGTTCTCTATCTGTTCGGAACACCGGGTCAGCGGCGCTTCTGGTTCATGTGGGACGACCTCATCACCGGCGCTATCGGGGCAGTCATCCTCGTCGACACGCGGCGGCTCGAAGAAAGTTTTGCGGCTGTCGACTTCTTCGAAGCCCGTGGGCTTCCGTTCATTGTGGCGGTCAATCGTTTCGATGGAGCACCGATCCATTCTGCACACGACCTTCGTCAGGCGTTGGCGTTATCTGATCAGATTCCGCTGATCGAGATCGACGCACGCGACCGCGCATCCGCTAAACAGGCTTTGATCACAGTCACCGAGTACTCGCTCGAACGCCTTGCTACCGCAGCACTCGCTTAACACCATTGCATCGAAAGGAACCAGCATGTCGGATGAAATGCATCATTTCTCGATGGGACTCTGGCTGCTCGGACTCGCCTTCGTCGTTTCCGTCGTCGGATCGGTTGTCGGGTTGGCGTGTACACGTCAATCCGCGGAGACCAGCCGCTCTACGACTCGGATGCTGTGGTTGCTCATGGGTGCGTTGTCGATCGGCGGCGTAGGAATCTGGCTGATGCATTTCATCGCGATGCTCGGGTTTTCGGTACCCGGCAGCCCCATTCGATACAGTCTGGCGTGGACGATCGTCTCTGCCGTGATTTCCGTGACCGGCGTGTTCATCGGCCTGTTGATCATCGGCACCGAGTACCGCTTGAGCAAGCTTCTCGCCGGCGGTCTCGTGGTGGGGATCGCGGTCAACGTGATGCATTATCTGGGTATGCGCGCCTTTCGCTTTCAAGGCGAGATTCACTACAACATGTACTTTGTCGCGTTGTCGGTCTTGATCGCTGTTGTCGCCGGTACCGCAGCGTTGTGGTTCACGATGGTCCTGGAATCCACGGTTCTACGTTTCATCGGCGGTGTGATCATGGGAATCGCCGTCGTCGGAATGCATTACACGGGTATGGCCGCGGTGCGCGTGGTGCACGATCCGTCGGCGCCGGCGCCCGAAGGCATCGGGGTGTTCGCGTTCCTGTTTCCCGTCTTCGTGCTCGGACTCCTCGCACTGGCCGTGCCGATCGTCGCCATTATGACGGCTCCCGACCAGCTAACTGCCCAAATGGACGCCGATGCTGAAGATCTCGCTTTCGAAGCTCTGGAGTTCGCTGACCGGTAATGATCGCTGCTGCTGTGGCCGCGATTGTCCGCTCGCTGTCGCGGGACAGTCTGTCCAGGGCCTCCTGCGCCGCTGTACCGGGAATTTCCGCAAGTGCCTGTGTGATTCGCAGTCGCGTGGGCACGTCATCTGTGGTGTCGAGCTTTTCTTGGAGGGCCTTTGCTATGTCGAAGGTTGGAGATGCCACCTCCGTCAACAGGCCCAATGCCTCGGCAGCCTCGACATCGCGCCGTCCTTCGGAAACCATGTCGAGGAGTTCAGGTAGTGGCTCGACGCTTCCGCGAGCTCCGAGAGCGAGGGCAGCGTCGTCCCGGACAGCGGAATCCGAATCATTCAGCGCACGTTGCAGATGTTCCGTCGCCTCTGCGATGTCGATGGCTGCGATCGCAGCAGCAGCCCGCCGCCGTACGCCGACCTTCTCCGAGTCGAGACCTTTGGCCAGGGCCGCGAGTCCCTGACCGGCAACCCTCGCCAACGACCACTGAAGTGCACCAGCCACATTGGCGTCGTCTTCCGACAAGAAGGCCTCGACCAGAGCATCGACAGGTAGCGACGCTGTCGCGTTCTGCGACAGGATCGCTTGTTGCGGTGCGCCGCCGACTCAGATTCGAATGCTCGCAACAGGGCGACAATGCGCAGAACGTCGTCCCACTCCGCTGGTGAGGCCGCGTCGACGCGTTCGAGCTTCGTGAGTAGTTCTTCCTCCGCAGCGATGCGCGCCCGCGTGTGCCGCATGAGGTCACCCACCAAATCGGCTGGTGCAAAATCAGGCTCGTCCAGCGCGCGCTTGGCATCGTTCAGAGAGAGCCCCAAAGTCCGCAGACTCTCGACGTGGAAGAGACGCCGGATGTCGTCGGCAGAGTATTCGCGGTAGCCGCCGGACGTACGGCCCGTGGGCTTCACCAGACCCAACGCGTCGTAGTGCCGCAACATGCGCGTGCTGACGCCGGACTGACGTGAAACCTCGCCGATCAACATCTCATCTCCTACATCTCCTAGCCGACGACTGCGACGCGCTTCGCCATCTCGAGTGAGAGGGTGAACGTGCTGTCAGGGTCGAGGTAGAGCTGCTTTGTGGCTTCCGCATGGGCGCGAATGTCTGGATCGGAACTAGCTCCAGCTGTGTCGAGCACCGGCAGGACGGGTTCTCCGAGTCCCACCATCGCACGGCTCAGACTCAGCTGCATCTGCCGGTCACCCCGTCCGAGTTCGGTTGCCAGATCGGACGCGAGCGTTGCCTCGTCGCCGGGAGGCACCAGTGCCGCGGCCGTCCGCCACGCAGTGCGCGCGATCTCGTCGTGCGGGTCGTGCAGAAGTGCAACCACCGCGGGCCAGGCGAGCCGATCCCCGATCTTCGACAGAGTATGCAGCGCCTGACTGCGGGCCTGCACGGTGCCGGACTCTAGCTCTTGGACCAGTCGCGGCACCGTGCTCTCAGCCGGCAGGCGGCACAACGCCCAGGTCAGCATGTCGCGGACGAAGAAATCCGGTTCGACGGCACACCGAACGACCAGAGCGTCCCGGAATTGCGGATCGGGGTGTGTACCGGCAGTCAGCGCTGCCCGTAGCCGAACCGATGGGTCGGCTGAGGCCAGAGCATTGACGAGGTGAGCATTCGGCTCACCGTGGTTGGTTGTGTTCAAGACAACCACCTCCTTCGTCGACCAGTGGAGTCCTTGTCACTGTGTCAAGGTCAAGTCTGGCGACTACTTTCGCCAAAACAGATGGTGGTTTACGCCGCTGGGGCTGGGGATGACCTCGAGGTTGAAACGGTCGAGCAGTTCGTCGGGCGACTCCCAGAGTTTCAGTCCAGACCCGAACTTCATCGGTGAGACCGCCACATGCATTGTGTCGACAAGATCAGCGTCGAGGAACTTCCGGATGGTGCTCACTCCGCCGCCGAGTCGTACGTCCTTGTCTTGCGCGGCCTCTCGCGCCTGTTCCAGGATTGTTGCCGGGTCGCCGTCAACGAAGTGGAACGTGGTGTCGGACAGCGTGAAAGATGGACGCGTGTGGTGAGTCATGACGAATACCGGAGTACGAAATGGGGGTTCGTCGCCCCACCAGCCGAGCCACTCGTGGTCCTCCCAGGGGCCGCGTTGGGGACCGAACTTGTTGCGGCCCATAATCTCGGCGCCGATGTTGCGGTCGTAGTCTCGCGTGAAGTAATCGTCGAGGCCTCGGCTGCCACCGGGATCGGTGCGCATTGGCCAGCTGGCCGTGGCGCCGGCCCAGGCGAACATCTTCCCAGGATCGAGTCCGAACGGACTCTCGAAGCTTTGGTCGGGTCCGGCAGCGATTCCGTCGCTCGAGATGTTGAAGTTCTGGACTCGCAGTAGCTGGCTCATTTTGTTCTCCGTCACTGTCAATGATGGTGGTCCTGAGGTTGAGACTCGGTGGGGAAGCAAAACTCATCGGCACCGGTCCGAATTCCGAACCATTGCAGCAATCGCCGAGTCGAGAGACAGACACCGGTGCCGACACCCCTGATGAGAGGGATGGGAACGCGCGCACGCCGGGGGTTAGCCGGCGCGTCGGGTGAGGAGGTCAGGGTTGACCACTCGCGTGGCTTGGGCCAGGGCGATGACGATTAGTCCGTAGATCCACACCGAGTACGCCCAGGGGCTGTGGGTGACCACGGTGACGCGGGGGTCGTCCCTGGTCCAGTAGGTGCAGCGCACGCCGGCAGGGAACAGCTCGTACTCGTGGGACCAGGCGATATTGGGATGAAACCTGCTTACCAGGTCTGGGTCTGGTGGTGGGAGCCGGTCGGAGGGGAAGCCATCCGGCACGTTCCCGTCACGCAGGGAGCAGGTATAGCCGGGGAAGTCGTTGTAGTCGTCGATGCCGGCGAACCCGAGGAAGGCGATCGATCCACAGATCGACAGCAGCACGGAGGTTGCAGCCGCAGACCTGCGTGTGTTTCGACCAGTGGCGCTGAAGGACAGCCAGATAATTGTGCCCAGTAGCGCAAGCACCAGCCCGGCCGGAGACAGGAGTGGAGCGAGGAATGCCTCCACGGACACCTCCCACCCAGCGTCGGTTGTTCTTTGGTGCGAGGGTAGTCATCGGTGATGGAGGCGTGGTTGTGGGGCCGGCCGCAAGGAGGATTTCCTTGGCTTCCGGTGATCGTCTTCTGACATTCAGTGTTCAGAAGTGCTGTGCACGACCAGCTTGTCAATCTGTTCGCGGAGGATATCGCCGTGACCTGCGTGCCTGGCGAACTCTTGGATCATGAGAAGCAGTGTCCATCGCATGCTGACGGTTCCCTCGCGGGGAGTGTCCATGGTGTCGTCAAGATCGAAGCCGGACGCGATCTCACGTGATCGTTGGCTTGCGCGCTCGAACTCGGCGATGACATCTGCCAGCGACTCGTCGTCGGCGACAGCGAAGGTGCCCTCGTCGCGGCGCGAGTATCCATCGCATTCGGATTCACCGAGTCCCGCCCAGAACCGCTGGAACCAAATCCTTTCCGCGGCAGCAGCATGCTTGATCAAGGAGATCGGTGTCGTCAGCGATGCGACGAGCAGCCGGCGGGCGTCGGCATCGGAGAGGCCGCGGGCGGTCTCGATGAGCGCTTCGCGGTTGCGGTCGAGCATGTTCTCGATGATCGACCGCTCCATGCCGGTGGTAATTATGTTGGTGGACATAAGTTTTCACTCGATTCTGTAGTTTGGTTGGTTAAAAGCCGTTCGCTGTCTCGGTCGGGCGGAGTTACGAAAAACTGGAATCCAAGGCAGCGAACCTTCCGGCGCCGAGAAACGGGCCTCGTGATAGGGAGGGGGCGATCCGATTGCAGTCGGGGAACGTGCGCTTGGAAGTGCCGCAAGAATGGCCAGCGTCAACATCGCGGCCGAGGCAGTCAGAGAACTCTGCTTCCGCGCAGCGTATCGCATAGCGCAATTTTGGGACAGGAATCCTCGCCTTGAACGACGCTGGGTATCCCAAGTGTTCGCAAGCTAGCCGCGACCCAAATCCGGACAAACCTGCCATTGCGGCGCCAATGTCGTAACGTGATACGGGTCACCACTTCTACCGATTGGTTGGAGAGGTCTATGTCAACCACAGAAATGCTCGAGCTCAGGCGGACCGTCGACAACCTCCGGCATTGTGTCGCGTCGCTGCAGTCGTTGTACGGCGACGCGCCAGCAGTACGCAGGTTGGTCAACGATGTGGAGCGGCTCGAGATCGATTATGTCGACCTCGAAGTATCGCCGCCGCACCTGACGCATCACAGACCTGTCGAGCGGATTCAAGTGCCCGACACCCCGTACGACGCGTCGATGTGGCAAGGCGCCGACGACGAGGGTGTAGGTGGCCACCCGGCAGATCACGACACATGAGTGCGCCGCCGGTCGATGCCGACGGTGTAGGCGCGCCCTCGCGTGCGCGGATCGCTGCGCGCACGCTGCGAACCGATCGGTGGTGGCAGGCGCCGCTGCTGACGGTGCTGGGCTTGTCGGTGTTCGTCGTCTACGCGACGATCCGCGCCTTTGTCCGAACTGCGTACTGGGTCGAGGATTATCACTATCTGACCCCGTTCTACTCACCGTGCCTGAGTGATTCGTGCGCGCCGGGTTCCAGCGATTTCGGCACACCCATCGGTGAATTGCCGATGTGGATCCCGCTTGGATTTCTGGTACTGCCGTTCCTGCTGGGATTCCGGCTTACCTGCTACTACTACCGCAAGGCCTACTACCGGTCCGTCTGGCTGTCGCCGCCGGCATGCGCTGTCGCGGAACCGCATCGCACGTACTCGGGTGAAACTCGGCTTCCGCTGATCATCCAGAACTCGCATCGGTACTTCTTCTATGTCGCACTTCTTGTGTCGATGATCAATACCTACGACGCGATTCGCGCGTTTCGCGGCGCCGACGGTGGCTTCGGGATCGGGCTCGGCACACTGATTCTGGTCGTCAATGTCTGCTTGCTGTGGGCGTATACGGTCTCCTGCCATTCATGCCGTCACGTCACGGGTGGGCGGCTCACTCACTTCTCGAAACACCCGATCCGCTACTGGTTGTGGACGCAGGTGAGCAAACTCAACACTCGGCACATGCAGCTGGCCTGGACCACTCTCGGCACGCTGATGATCACCGATTTCTACATCATGCTCGTTGCCAGCGGAACGGTGAACGACCTGCGTTTGTTCAATTGACCGCCGAACCCGGTAGGGGGAGTACATGACCGAAGTCGAACGGCACAACTACGACATCGTAGTGATCGGGGCGGGGGGAGCCGGGCTACGTGCGGTGATCGAGGCCCGAGAGCAGGGACTCTCTGTTGCCGTGGTCTGCAAGTCGCTGTTCGGCAAGGCCCACACCGTGATGGCTGAGGGCGGGTGCGCTGCCGCGATGGGTAACGCCAATGAAAAGGACACATGGCAGACGCACTTCCAGGACACCATGCGCGGCGGCAAGTTCCTCAACAACTGGCGGATGGCGGAACTGCATGCGCGCGAGGCGCCGGATCGGGTGTGGGAACTGGAAACCTATGGCGCACTGTTCGACCGGACTCCCGACGGCCGGATCAGCCAACGCAACTTCGGTGGGCACACCTATCCGCGTCTCGCTCACGTCGGTGACCGCACCGGACTCGAGATCATTCGGACGATGCAGCAGAAGATCGTCTCGCTGCAGCAGGAAGATTTCGCGGAGACCGGCGACTACGAGGCCCGTATCAAGATCTTCGCCGAATGCACTATTTCGGAACTGACGAAGGACGGAGGCCGCATTTCCGGAGCTTTCGGATACTGGCGCGAAAGTGGCCGCTGCGTGCTGTTCGAGGCTCCGGCGGTGGTCATGGCGACCGGCGGAATCGGCAAGTCTTTCAAGGTCACGTCCAATTCGTGGGAGTACACCGGAGACGGTCACGCATTGGCCCTGCGTGCAGGTGCCAACTTGATCAACATGGAATTCGTCCAGTTCCACCCGACGGGCATGGTGTGGCCGCCGAGTGTCAAAGGCATCCTCGTGACGGAGGGTGTGCGCGGCGACGGTGGGGTGCTCAAGAACTCCGAGGGCGCCCGCTTCATGTTCTCGTATATCCCACCGGTGTTCAAAGGCCAGTACGCGGAGACGGTAGAAGAAGCCGACCGCTGGTACGACGACCAGGAGAACAACCGCCGCACCCCCGATCTATTGCCCCGCGACGAGGTGGCCCGCGCCATCAACACCGAGGTCAAGGAGGGGCGCGAAACCCCGCACGGTGGCGTGTATCTCGATATCGCGTCCCGAATGCCGGCGGAGGAAATCAAGCGTCGCCTGCCGTCGATGTACCACCAGTTCAAGGAACTCGCAGACGTCGACATCACCAAGGAACAGATGGAAGTAGGCCCCACCTGCCATTACGTGATGGGTGGTATCGAGGTGGACCCCGACACCGGGTCTTCGAGCGTGCCGGGATTGTTCGCGGCCGGGGAGTGCTCCGGCGGAATGCACGGCTCCAACCGCCTTGGCGGAAATTCACTGTCTGACCTGCTGGTATTCGGCCGACGCGCCGGCCTCGGCGCTGCAACGTATGTGAAATCGCTGCCCGCACGCCCGGTGGTGGCTCCGGCCGACATTGATGCGGCGGCGCGAATGCTGCTCTCGCCGTTCGAGACTCAGGGCAGTCATGCTGCACTCGAGAATCCGTACACTCTGCACACGGAACTGCAGCAGACGATGAACGACTTGGTGGGCATTATTCGCACCGCCGAGGAAGTGGAGCGTGCGCTGTGCACACTCGACGAGATCAAGGTACGCATCGGTGCCGTGGTGGTGGAGGGACATCGGCAGTTCAATCCGGGGTGGCACCTGGCGGTGGACCTGCGAAACATGGTGCTGGTCAGCGAATGTGTGGCGAAGGCCGCGTTGCTGCGGACCGAAAGCCGGGGCGGGCACACCCGGGACGACCATCCGGCGATGCAGGCCCAGTGGCGTAACACCCTGCTGGTGTGCGCCGCAGTGGGGGATATGGCCGCGCATCCGGACGCCGCCGTGCCGGAGGTGGTGGTCACCTCGGAGCCTCAGTCATCGATGCGACCAGATCTGTTGGCGCTCTTCGAGATCGACGAGCTGGCCAAGTACTACACCGATGCCGAACTCGCCGGCCATCCGGGAAGGAAACCCTGACATGAGCTACGATGCGAAATTTCGGGTGTGGCGCGGCGATGCCGACGGTGGTGATCTGCAGGACTATTCGGTTCCAGTGAACGAGGGCGAGGTAGTGCTCGACATCATCCATCGCCTGCAGGCCACCCAGACTCCGGACCTGGCGGTGCGGTGGAACTGCAAGGCCGGCAAATGCGGATCGTGCTCGGCGGAAATCAATGGGCGGCCCCGCTTGATGTGCATGACGAGGATGTCGACCTTCGCCGAGGATGAGGTGGTGACGGTGACGCCCATGCGGGCGTTCCCGGTCATCCGCGATCTGGTCACCGACGTTTCGTTCAATTACCGCAAGGCGCGTGAGATTCCGTCGTTTACACCGCCGACCGGGTTGGCTCCGGGTGAGTACCGGATGCAGCAGGTCGACGTCGAACGTTCGCAGGAATTCCGTAAATGCATCGAATGCTTCCTGTGTCAGAACACCTGTCACGTCGTGCGTGATCACGAGGACAACAAGGAAGCGTTTTCCGGTCCGCGTTTCTTCATCCGCGTCGCCGAGCTCGAGATGCATCCTCTCGATACGGCGGACCGCCGGGATGCCGCCCAGGATCAGTTCGGTCTTGGTCTGTGCAACATCACCAAATGTTGCACCGAAGTGTGCCCGGAGGGCATCAAGATCACGGACAACGCGATCATCCCGATGAAGGAACGAGTAGTGGACCGACGCTACGACCCGTTGGTGTGGCTGGGTAACAAGCTCTTTCGTCGCGGCGGTGACTGACGTCGATCGGGTCTCGGCACGTAGCTACTACGGAACGTAGTAACGTAGATCACGTTGGATGTCGACATCTTGTCGATATGATGTCGACACAGCGTCGACAAAAGTGGACGTGATCCGTATCGACTCCCTGGGAGCTTCCCGATATGTTCCTCGCTCTGCGTGAGCTGTGGTTTGCGCGCAACCGATTCCTCCTGATGGGCGCCGTAGTCGCCCTGATCTCGATCCTGATGGTGATCCTGTCGGGACTCTCGTCCGGCTTGGTGAACGACGGCGTGTCCGCGTTGCAGCGGACGCCGATCCAGGCCTTCGCTTTCGAGCAGGGGACGAAAACGGACTCCGCGTTCTCGCGCTCGGTCGTTACCGAGGAGCAAGCGCAGGCGTGGCGCGCACAGCCTGACGTCGAAGCGGCCGAACTCTTCGGGAACATGATCGTCAACGCCAAGACAGGCGGCGGTACCCCGGTCGACCTCACACTTTTCGGTATCGAACCGGGGACTTTCCTCGAACCGGCCCCTGCTGAGGGAGCGGCGTTGCACGCCGACACCGACATCATCGTCAGCACTACCCTTCGTGATGAGGGGGTCGAGCTCGGCGACACGGTCATCCTCGATCGGCTCGGTACCGAGCTGACGGTGGTCGGATTTACCGAGGACAAGCGCACTTTCGGGCACGTCGACGTCGCCTACCTGCCGTTGCGCACGTGGCAGGAAGTGCACGCGGGCGCAAAGCTTGGTGAAACACCGAGCGCCAGTGCATATTCCGAAGCCAGCGTCATCGCTATTCGTGGCACGAACGACGTGGTTCCGAACCTCGCTGCGGGGGATGCCGCAGCCGGGACGTCGACGAAGATACTCGAGGACTCCTTCGACTCGTCGCCGGGATTTTCCGCCGAAATGATGACGATGTCGATGATCAAGGCATTCCTGTATGCAATTTCCGCCCTTGTGGTCGGCGCGTTCTTCAGTATCTGGACCGTGCAGCGTGGTCGCGAACTGGCGGTCATGCGCGCAATGGGCGCATCCACCGGATTCCTGTTGCGCGACGGACTGCTGCAGGCTCTCGTCGTGCTCCTCGGATCCATCGGGGTCGGTGTCGTGCTGGGAGTCGGTCTCGGCTCGGGACTCGAAGGCGGTGGAATGCCGTTTGCGCTCGAATCCGGCCCCATCGTCAACGGCGCGATACTGCTCGCCGTACTGGGCTTGATGGGCGCAGCTGTTGCCATCGTCCGTGTCACCCGTGTCAATCCACTCACCGCGCTGGGAGAAAACCGATGACCACCATAGAAAAGACCACCACCGGACTCGCGCTCACCGCAGTCAGCCTTCGATTCGGCGACGGAGATTCCACCGTGCTTGCCCTCGACGACGTGAGCTTGGAAGTGCCACGGGGCGAGCTAGTCGCGATTGTCGGACCGTCGGGCGCCGGAAAGTCGAGCCTGCTCGCGGTTGCCGGTGGCCTCGGTCGTCCGTCGAGTGGCTCGGTCTCCATCGACGGCCTCGACGTGACAGGAATGCCCAATCGCGCCTTGGCCAAATTACGACGCGACAAGGTCGGGTTCGTATTTCAGTCCGGGAACCTCATTCCGGCACTGACGGCGCGCGACCAACTGCGGCTTGTCCCCAAGATCACGGGACGGCCAGGTCGTGACGTCGACGATCTCCTCGAGTCAGTAGGCATGAGCCATCGTGGCGACCGGCGGCCCGGGCAACTCTCCGGCGGTGAACGCCAGCGAGTCGGTATCGCGCGGGCACTGATGAGCAATCCGTCGCTACTGCTCGTAGATGAGCCGACAGCGGCACTCGACCGTAAGCGCAGCCATGAGGTCGTCGAACTGCTGGCTCGCGAAACCCATGACGCGGGCGTCGCTACGATCATGGTGACCCACGATCATGACGTGCTCGTGCACTGTGACCGCATCCTCGAAATGGTTGACGGTCAACTGCTTCAACACGAGTAGGCAAATACGAGGAGGTTCGGTGCCGAGAATCGCTGCCGCGACTGTCGGTGAGCATCGCGCTGCTCAGCGCCGTGCGCTCCTCGATGCCGCCCACGCTCTCCTGTCCGAGAGCCCGGATCAGCCGCCGGGACTCGGCGAGGTGGCCGCGAAGGCTGGTCTTGCCCGGTCCAGCGTGTACCACTACTTCCGGTCTCGAGAGGACCTACTCAGCGCTGTCGTCGAGGATATGTTCCCGCGCTGGAACGGCAAGATCGTCGAAGCAATGGCCGGAGCCGACGACCCGGTGTGGGCGTACGTCGATGCGAATCTCCAACTCGTTGCCGACGGTGAGCATGCGATCGTCGGGGCGCTGGCAACGCTGACGCCGCAGACATTTCGCGATTCACGGATCATGGAGATGCACGACAGCCTGGTGCTTCCCCTGGTCGATGCGCTCCGTACTAAGGGCGTGCCGGACCCGAAGTTAACGGCCAAACTGATCAACTCGCTCGTACATACGGGCACCGAGTTGATCGAGTCCGGTCAGAGCATCGAGCAAGTTCGGGCAGCGGTCCGCGACGTTCTGGGGCGCTAATACCAGTGCCTGTTCAGGCGAGCCGCAGCCTGCCGAGGCCGAGCCTGGATGTCCGGTCGACTCCTCGGGGATCGACCGGACAGTCGATTGCTCAGCTTCCGCTGGAACCGCCGGAGCCGTTCTCGCCGGCCAGTCCGTCGACGGGATCGGTGGCATTCGTCGGGGCTTCGGTGGACGGGAAGAAGTACCCGGTGGCCGTGGTCTTCAGCGACGTGCCCGTGGTGTTGGGCACCTTGGCTCGCCAGTTGACGATCGGATTGAGCACTCCGAACGGACCGCACCCGGTGGCGCCCGGTAGCGCGAAGTCGGTGTCGGCGGTCTGGACGTTGGTGAGTGCGGCTGTTCCCACGGGATACGCGGTGGTGACATCGGTTTCGGGCATGTCGCCGGGCTGGTTTGCAGCCTTGAGTTCGAATACCACGGGGGATTCCTTGGACCCGATGTAGCAGTTGTCGCCGAGGAACGCATTTTCGATTTTCATTCGCACCGGCAGCGTGAACTCGTACGTGGTGAGGTTCTCGCCGATGATCGGCACCTCCACGGCCTGGACCGTCGCCTTCACCCCGGCCAGACCGAACAGGTTGTTGAATGGCAGGTCGATGCCGAGTACGCCGCCGGGAACGGTCATCGGCTTGCTGTAGACGCCCAGGTAGCCGTCGTCGCGCGGAATGAAGTCCGTCTCGCCGAGATTGCCGGCGATGATCATGTCGCCGTTCGCAATTGGCAAGTTGAACCCGTTGTTGGCGAAGGTTCCACTGTTCACCACGACGGACAGGCAGCCTTCGGTGAGGACCGGATCGCAGACGGCACCACCCGGGATCGGAACGATGGGGGCAGCCGACGCGGTCGGCGCGATGAGGGTCATCGAGGCGCCCACGGCACCTCCGATCATTGCCAGGCGAGAGAGCTGCTTGCGACGTTTGGGGGCAGTACTGTTAATCACTCGTTCTCCTTGAGGTCGGTGTAGAAACCGTTCGAACGCCTTGCAGCGCGAGACGATGAAGCGACTGAGAAAATCTTGTGATGCACTGAGCAAACGCGGGGCTTTCTGCGACATGCTTGTTTTGACGGCAACGTAGGAGTACACCGACGCCCGCTTATGCGACCGTGATCACGAGTAACGGCTATTGGTTTTGTACCATAGTTTGCAACTGTGCCAATAAAGATTGGCCAATAGAATTGCAATCAACTGCTCGTGACGCCATTGCTGCGACCAGATTCGGATATCGGACCGAGGGCAACTGGGTGTCCCTCATCTACCGAGCATTAGGGGAAATTTCCGCTGGATCGACAAGTTGGAGGTACAGATCGTGCTTCTCCGGCCCATTCGACAGTCTGTATCCAACATCAAGTTTGTGGTGGCCGACTGTCAGTTCACGAGAACTGGCCCATTTCTGCATTGCTCCGAACGTGTGCCCGATGTCTTCGACGCGTCCGTCGTGGCGTGCGAAGACGTACCGACCTGTTGGCATCGTCATGGTGACTGGTCCCTCGGGGTGGGACGTCTCCGAATCGGCGTGCAGAATGCCGACAACTTCGTGATAAACGCCATCGCCTAGATGGGTGCTGATCTCTGCATAGCCTTCTGCCGGGACAGCAATGCCAGGCTGCGTTTCGAGAAACCGTTTCCAGGCATTGGGCACGAGAGTGCTGAGTTGTTCGAATGGTCCCATGACCGGCCAGCCGGAAATGATCGTCAAGGGTCGCTCGACCAGCTTCATTGCGGCTCACTTCGGCGATGAACGGAAGTTGTGCTCGGATGCACGAAACTCCGCATCACCAGGCGGTGGTGCGGAGTGTGACCGTATCCCACAGTCGCTTGGCACAACTGCGAACGACCGGAACGGTTTTCAGTCGTGGTTGGTTACCCAGGTGAAGCCGTCCGGGTCGGTGAATATCCCGGCGTCGCTGACGATGACGATGCGGTGTGATCCCGTGCCTTCCGGGGAGACGCCGGCATCTTTCGCGAGGGCACGGCGCCCGTAGAGCGCGACCTTGACGGTTTTCTCGGGGCTGGAGAATTCGACGTACTTGCGTCCGAAGCTCTTCGCTACTTCGAGGCCGTGGTCGACGTAGAACTGTTTGCTTGCCTTGACGTCCTCGACTCCGAGAAGAAGCACGAGGTCGTCGATCTCTCGGGTTGCCGGTCCGGTGTCCTTCTTCGAGGAGGTCGCAACTTTCCAGATCGCTCCGTCCGGTGCTTGGACCACGCCGCCATAGCCCCAAAAACTCTTTTTGGCCGGTTTCAGCGTCGTTGCGCCGGCGTCGAGAGCGGCTCCGAGGAAAGCGTCGACAATGTTCGGCTGGGATACGACGAGTGAGAGTGTGTAACTGCGGAATCCGGCGGTCGGTGCTTCCGCGGCTCTGACCTTCACGTGGTCCTCGACACCGAAGTTCTTGTAGAAGACTTCGGCGGCTGCGGGGTCGGAGACTTCGAGAGTTAGGTATTCGATCGTGATCATGTCACTTCACCTCGTTGATCCGGATCAGGTTGCCGGCTGGGTCGCGAACGGCGCAGTCGCGGATTCCGTACGGCTGCTCGATAGGTTCCTGGACGATCTCGGCGCCGCTCGCTGCGAGCTGCGCGAATGTCGCGTCGAGGTCGGGGGTCGCCAGCGTGAGGATGGCGTACGTTCCCTTGGCCATCATCTCCGTGATGGTGCGGCGTTCGTCGTCGGTGATTCCGGGGTCGGCGGTCGGCGGGTGCAGTACGAGTGAGGTGTCGGGCTGGTTCGGGTGGCCGACGGTAATCCAGTGCATCCCGTTGTAGCCGACGTCTTTGCGAACGTCGAAGCCGAGAATGTCGCGGTAGAAGGCGAGCGAAGCCTCGTGATCGATGTGGGGGAGGAAGGCGGAGTGGATGGTGAGGTTCATGGAAATGACGCTAGTTGCCGGATCGCGTGGGCGCTTCTTGATTCCTGATCGGTTGTGGCTAGATCTGGGATCGGGTCAGGAGCCTCTCGGCGAGTCGTCGACCGGCAAGTTCGGCCTGCCATCCCGCGGTCAGGAGTCGTTTCGACATGGCCTGCTTGGTGATTCCGAGTTGGCGCGCTGCTGCAACTTGAGTGAGGCCGGCATCCATCAAGGCGATAGCTTCACGTCCGTCCGGGGTTTGGCGGATCACGATTGTGCCCAGCAAGGTGAATGCACCGTCGATGTCGGCGGCACGTTCGGCCAGGGTTGCATCGGCCGGTGCCTGTTCGACGGCGATGCGTGCCGGGGCCTTCTTGGCGCGCTCGACGGCAATGCGGGCGGCTTCGAATGCGGGACCCCGACCGGCGCGTGTCTGGGCCGGAAGTGGTTCTTCGACGGGACCCAGTCCGATTCCGACACTCCAATATTCGCGTCGTAGGAGGTCGAGTACCAGTTTCACCACGAGGTGAGGGTCGTCGGTGACGGCCTGAATTTCGTCACCGGCAGTCCGGTCGAATGGGCGAAGGAGGGGAGCGGATTTCAGATCGTGGAGCACGCTCTCGACGCGATCGATGTCACGGCGACTGCGCCGTTGGTCTACCGTCAACACGAACATTGGTCAATAGTAAGAGGTTGACTATCGCAAGTCAATCCTTAACAGTTGACTTTGCAAGATCAATATCAATGGGTTGACTTGTAGAATATTGCTTCAGATCCGCAGTCGTCTTCCGTGCATCGAACAGCAATCCACCGATCCCGACGGCTATGCAGATTCCCGACAGAATGAGCAGTCGCGGATCGGCTTCGCCGGACAGGGCGTCGCCGAGGACGACGATGCCAACCGTGCCGGGCAGAATCCCCACCATGGTGGCCAGTACGTAGGGCGTCAGACGGATGGACGAGATCCCACAGCAGTAGTTCACAACGGAGAAGGGGGCGAACGCGATCAGTCTCAGTGAGCCCACTGCCAGCCAGCCGCGCTTCTCGATTCGTTCGTCCACTCGCCTGATCGTCGGACTCGATATCCGTTGCCAGACGACGTCACGGCCGATGGCGCGCACCAAGTAGAGGGCAAGGATTGCGCTGACTGTCGTAGCCGCAATAGTGAGAGCGATGCCCATCGCAGAACCGAACAGAACGCCGGCGCTCAGAGTGAAGATTGTGCGCGGAACGGGCGCGACAGTCACAAGTGCGTGAACTAGAAAGAACACGAGGGGAAACGTCGGTCCGACGGAATCTGCCCACTCGCGCATCTGCGACACCGTTGGGTGGGGGGCCAGGAGTGCTACGGCGAACAGACCGAGCACAACCAGGACTATCGCGATCAATCTTCGGTCCAACAGGCGCCGCATCACAGGGCCTAAGGCTACCGGTGCCGGTGCAGAACGCTCGCGTTCATTGTGTAAGAAACCCGAGAATTCACGCCACGATCATCATCATGTGATGAACGCCACTGCCTCGTCGAGGTAGGTGACCTGCACTGTCCTGCTCAATGAAACTACTCGCCGGTAACCCGCAAACATGCTGAACAATCGCTAGGTAAGGACTGGGAAATTGACCTGGGGTGTGCTGCATCTGCGGGTTCAGGCAGTAACAACAGGCCCTAGCAGACTCGCTCGTTACGAACGTGACGTGATCCTCACGATAAGTGCGTCCTGACGCGGGTTAGCATCACAGAACTAACGAAGAAAACCGATTACCGGTATAACGCTCACGCACAATGAGAGGCAGCGGACACAGTGTCATTAGCTTCAGAAGCCGAGGCTGTCGAGCAGGCATACGCGGAGTGGCAACGCTCCGTCGCCGGAGTGCTCGCCAAGTCCCGTCGAGTCGACGCAGCAGAACTAGGCCCCGAGCCGCAGAAGCTGCTCGAAACCGTCACCTACGACGGAGTCACTGTCGCACCGCTCTACAGTCCTCGCGACGAGCGCCCCGAGCAGACGTTGCCGGGCAGCTTCCCGTACGTGCGTGGCGTCGACGCCCACCGCGACGTCAACGCCGGCTGGTTGGTTTCCGCGCAGTTCGGAACCACCTCCGCCGCTGACACCAATCGCACCATCCTCGATTCCCTCGAGAACGGTGTCAGTGCACTCTGGCTCAAGGCCGGCGTCGACGGCGTTCCCGTCGCTGACCTCGCCGCAGCACTCGACGGCGTTCTCCTCGATCTCGCTCCGCTGACACTCGACGCCGGCGCCGAGGCAAGTGCAGCTGCTCGTGCAGTGTTGGCACTCCTCGATGCTCGCGCCGAAGCCGGCGACGGCGTCAGTGAACGCACCAGCATCCGCGTCCACCTCGGTGCCGCTCCGCTCACCAGTTCTTTCTCCGGTGCAGCCGACGTCGATCTGGCCGAAGCCGTCGAACTTGCAGCACTCGCTGCAGCTCGCACCGAAACCGTGCACGCGATCACCGTCGACGGCACCGCATTCCACAATGCGGGCGCCGGCGACGCCGAGGAACTCGGAGCCGCGATCGCAGCAGGCCTCGAATACCTGCGCGCACTCACCGCAGAAAACGGCTTGACCATCGGAGCTGCATTGCAGCAGTTGGCATTCCGCTACTCGGCTACCGACGATCAGTTCCAGACCATCGCGAAGTTCCGTGCCGCACGTCTCGTCTGGGCACGTATCGCGCAGGTTTGTGGAGCATCCGACTTCGGTGGAGCGCCGCAGCACGCGGTCACCTCGGCCGCGATGATGGCTCAGCGGGACCCCTGGGTGAACATGTTGCGTACCACCCTCGCTGCGTTCGGCGCGGGCGTCGGCGGAGCAGACGCCGTCACCGTTCTTCCGTTCGACGTCGCCTTGGCCGACGGCACACTCGGTGTCACCAAGTCCTTCTCGGCGCGCATCGCCCGCAACACACAGCTGCTCCTTCTCGAAGAGTCGCATCTGGGCCGCGTGCTGGATCCGTCGGCAGGCTCCTGGTACGTCGAGGACCTGACGCAGCAGATCGCCGCTACGGCGTGGGAGTTCTTCCAGGAAATCGAGGCAGCCGGTGGATACCTGGCCGCGCTCGAGGCGGGAATCGTCTCCGATCGCATCGCCGCTACCAAGGCCAAGCGCGACTCCGACATCGCACACCGCAAGACACCCGTCACCGGCGTCAACGAGTTCCCGAACCTCGGCGAGGATCCGCTCTCCGCGGCAGCCGTCGAGCCGGGTCAGGTAGTTGCCCGTTACGCAGCCGCTTTCGAGGCTCTGCGTGATCGCTCGGACGCGTTCCTGAGTGCCGGCGGTGCCCGCCCGACCGTTCTGCTCGCCCCCCTGGGCTCCGTCGCAGAACACAACGTGCGCACCACCTTTGCGTCCAACCTGCTCGCTTCGGGCGGAATCGACGCCGTCAACCCCGGTCAGCTCGAGGTTGGCGCCGACGCAATTTCCACAGCCGTCAAGGCTTCCGGTGCGACCGTCGCCGTGCTGTGTGGCACTGACAAGCGCTACGGCGAAAATGCCGCAGCCGCTGTCGCGGAACTCCGCGCAGCCGGTATCACCAAGGTGCTGCTGGCCGGACCGGAAAAGGCAGTCGCCGACGCTACGGGCGAGAACCGCCCGGACGGATTCCTCACAGCCCGCATCGACGCAGTCTCGGCACTGACCGAACTGCTCGACTTCATCGAGACGGGAAGCTCCAAGTGACGACACGAGAGGTCAAGCACGTGATCGGCAGTTTCGCCGAGGTCCCACTCGAGGACCCGCAGTCTCCGGTACCCACCCCGCCGTCGGCACAGCAGACGCAGGCACTCATCGAAGAGGGTGCCACCGCCAACAACTACGCCGCCGAGCAGGTTGTGTGGTCCACCCCGGAAGGTATCGACGTCAAGCCGGTGTACACCGGCGCAGACCGCGATGCCGCTGCGCAGTCCGGCTACCCGCTGGACAGCTTCCCCGGTGCCGCACCGTTCCTGCGTGGTCCGTACCCGACCATGTACGTGAACCAGCCGTGGACGATTCGCCAGTACGCCGGTTTCTCAACGGCTGCCGAGTCCAACGCGTTCTACCGTCGTAACCTCGCGGCCGGCCAGAAGGGCCTGTCGGTCGCCTTCGACCTCGCGACGCACCGTGGCTACGATTCCGATCACCCGCGCGTCGCGGGCGACGTCGGAATGGCCGGTGTGGCAATCGATTCCATCCTGGATATGCGTCAGCTGTTCGACGGAATCGACCTCTCGCAGGTATCGGTGTCGATGACGATGAACGGCGCCGTGCTGCCGATCCTCGCGCTCTACGTTGCTGCGGCAGCCGAGCAGGGTGTCAGCCCGGACAAGCTGGCCGGAACAATTCAGAATGACATTCTGAAAGAGTTCATGGTTCGCAACACCTACATCTATCCGCCCAAGCCGTCCATGCGGATCATCTCCGACATCTTTGCCTACTCCAGTGCTGAGATGCCGAAGTACAACTCCATCTCCATCTCGGGTTACCACATCCAAGAAGCCGGTGCCACAGCCGATTTGGAGTTGGCATACACCCTCGCCGACGGCGTCGAATACATCCGCGCCGGCCTCGAAGCCGGTATGGACATCGACACGTTCGCGCCGCGCCTGTCCTTCTTCTGGGCAATCGGCATGAACTTCTTCATGGAGGTCGCCAAGCTGCGCGCCGGCCGTCTCCTGTGGGCTGAACTTGTTGCCAAGTTCGATCCCAAGAACGCGAAGTCGCTGTCGCTGCGTACCCACTCACAGACCTCGGGTTGGTCGCTCACCGCGCAGGACGTCTTCAACAACGTTCCGCGTACCTGCGTCGAAGCCATGGCCGCTACTCAGGGCCACACCCAGTCGCTGCACACCAACGCGCTCGACGAAGCGTTGGCTCTGCCGACGGACTTCTCCGCTCGCATCGCCCGCAACACCCAGCTGCTCCTGCAGCAGGAATCGGGCACCGTGCGTCCCATCGACCCGTGGGGCGGCTCGTACTACGTCGAGTGGCTCACCAACGAGCTCGCCAACCGGGCACGCGCGCACATCGCCGAGGTCGAAGAGGCCGGCGGCATGGCTCAGGCCATCAACGAAGGCATTCCGAAGCTCCGTATCGAGGAAGCCGCAGCACGTACCCAGGCCCGCATCGACTCCGGTCGCCAGCCGCTGATCGGTGTCAACAAGTACGTTCCCGACGAGGCCGACACCATCGAGGTTCTCAAGGTCGAGAACTCCAAGGTGCGCAAGGAACAGCTCGAAAAGCTGGTTACCCTTCGCGCGGAACGTGATTCGGATGCCGTCGAAGCTGCGCTCGCGAACCTCACCCGCGCCGCTGCCTCCGCCGAAGGTGGCATGGAGAACAACCTGCTCGCCCTCGCCGTGGTCGCAGCAAAGGCTATGGCCACCGTCGGCGAAATTTCCGACGCCCTCGAAAAGGTGTACGGACGTCATCAGGCCGAAATCCGCACCATCAGCGGCGTATACCGCGACGAGGCAGGATCGGTGAGCAACATCAGCAATGCAATGAAGCTGGTCGAGAAGTTCGCCGAGGAAGAGGGACGTCGTCCCCGCATCCTCGTCGCCAAGATGGGCCAGGACGGTCACGACCGTGGCCAGAAGGTCATCTCCACGGCCTTCGCCGACATCGGATTCGACGTGGACGTCGGACCGCTGTTCCAGACCCCTGAAGAGGTCGCCAACCAGGCGGCCGACAACGACGTCCACGTAGTCGGTGTGTCGTCGTTGGCAGCCGGTCACCTCACCTTGGTGCCGGCATTGCGGGAAGCTCTGGCTGCGGCCGGTCGCCCCGACATCATGATCGTTGTCGGCGGCGTTATCCCGCCCGGCGACTTCGACGAACTGTACGAGGCAGGCGCTACGGCGATCTTCCCGCCCGGCACGGTCATCGCCGACGCTGCCAGCGGATTGTTGGAGAAGTTGGCCGTCGCCCTGGGTCACGATCTCACCTGAGAAGGGGTTCACTGAAGATGGCACGTAGGACCATCGACATTGATTCCCTTGCCGAGGCCGTGCGCGCCAACCAGCGCGCCGGCCTCGCTCAGGCAATCACCCTCGTCGAATCCACTCGCGACGACCACCGCGCCCTGGCTCAGCAACTTCTCCTGAAGTTGCTGCCCGAGGCAGGGGGAGCGCACCGCATCGGCATCACCGGCGTTCCCGGCGTCGGCAAGTCGACATTCATCGACGCGCTCGGAATGTACTTGCTGGGCAAGGGACATCGCGTTGCGGTGTTGGCAGTCGATCCGTCGTCCACCCGTACCGGCGGTTCCATTCTCGGCGACAAGACGCGCATGGCTCGGCTTACCGTCGAACCCGACGCGTACATTCGGCCGTCGCCGACGTCCGGCACGCTCGGTGGTGTTGCCAAAGCAACCCGCGAAACCATCGTGTTGCTCGAGGCCGCAGGCTTCGACGTCATCTTGGTGGAGACGGTCGGTGTCGGTCAATCCGAGGTCACCGTCGCAAACATGGTGGACTGCTTCACCTTCCTGACACTCGCCCGCACCGGAGATCAGTTGCAGGGCATCAAGAAGGGTGTCCTCGAACTCGCTGATCTGGTGGCCGTCAACAAGGCCGACGGAAAGCACGAACGTGAAGCGAAGGGTGCGGCTCGCGAACTCGCCGGGGCGCTACGTCTGATCTATCCGCACGACGCCATCTGGAAGCCGCCTGTCATCACGATGAGCGGCCTCGAGGGCCTCGGGTTGGACGAGTTCTGGGGAACCGTCGTCAAGCATCGTGAGGTGCTCACCGAAGCAGGTCAGTTCGAGGAGAAGCGTCGACAGCAGCAAGTCGACTGGACGTGGACGATGGTCAACGACCAACTGCTGCGCAGACTTTCGAGTAACGAGCGGGTCCGTGCGATCCGCGCAGATGTCGAGACGAGTGTGCGCGATGGCTCCTTGACGGCGGCGCTGGCCGCTCAGCGCATTCTCGACGCATTCGACGGAAGCAGCTAGAAGCGTTCGTCAGGGTATGGGCAGCGTGGTCGTTGAAATTCTCCGAGCTGGGGAACTGCAACGACCACGCTGCTTTGTTCTCGGGACTAACGTCAGATGAACCGCAGAGCATGCGCTTTTGCAATTGCTTCGTCCCGATTGTGTGCGTCGAGTTTCTTGTACACCGAACTTCGCCGCAAACACCTCCGGGCATGACCGCGCCGGAGGTGTTTGTGTGTGCGAGGTGACTATCGATTTTCGGGCTGGATCGAAGGTTCGTTGATTTCTTTCTCGACGGCTAGTTCGATGCCGGCGAACTCGCCCTGAGCTTCGGCTGCAGTGAGCTTGGAACGCTGCCAGGCGTAGACCAGCAGCGCGACCCAGGCGCCGAAGATGGCCACGTACCCGGCGACCGTGACTGCCCCGGTGATATCGAAGGACTTGAACATTTTCTGGGTATTGGTCAGAACGATCACGCCGCCGACTGCAGTGCCCAGCAAGGTCGCCGGTACTCGGCTGACCAGCCACGCTGCGAAGGGCGCGGCAATCACTCCGCCGAGTGCCAAACCTGCAACGACCAGGAGGTTACCGGCCGATTCGCGGCCCAATCCCACCAGGAATCCGAGTGAGGCGGCCGACGCGACCAGGAACTCCGACGCGCTGACCGAACCGATAACGGTTCGAGGAGCGGTCTTTCCGCGCGAGAGCAGTGTGCTGGTGGTGATGGGACCCCAACCGCCGCCGCCGGAGGCGTCGATGAAACCGCCGAACAATCCGAGTGGCGACAGGAAGCGCGCACTGTGCGGCGTAGTTCGCGCCTGCGCGGTAGCAGGCGGTCGCACCGAGAAGCGCAGTGCCACATAGACACCGATTGCAATCAGAATGGTGGCCGTGATCGGTACCGCGGCTTCGGTGGACAGGCCGGACAACACTGTTGCACCGATAAAAGCGCCGATCGCGCCCGGTACGCCGAGCTTGGCGACCAACTTCCAGTCGATGTTCTTGAACTTCCAGTGTGAGAGCCCGGAAGCCAACGTGGTACCGACTTCGGCCAAATGCACTGCAGCACTTGCTTGCGCCGGGCCGAGCCCGCCGATCATCAACAGGGTCGTCGCAGTGACACCGAATGCCATACCGAGAGCGCCGTCGACAAGTTGAGCGCCGGCACCGACAAGGGTGAACAACAGTAGGTTGAACATGAGGAAACAGACTCCGAGCGAAGTAGCGACAAAGTCAGGGGTGCAGGCAGCGAGAATCGCCGCTCAGCAACACGCCTGATCGAAGCATGCGCTACGACGAGTGGGCCAGAACGCCATCAATCCGAGCGCGAATGCCGGTGAGGCATCGTGGCTGGGAATCTGCACGTCGGGACCCTAATCTCTCGTTCGTTGGTTCACTGTCCTTCGGAGCATAACCGCTGAAGCCGTGGTCAACCCACAGCGCGGGCATACTTTCCCACACGGTGGACAAGTCGATCGAAAAATTCTGCCGGATCCGTGTTGACCGCAATATCCGCATTGGGTTCACGTTTCCAATGGCCCACCCAGTCGGCGACGGTGGTCCCGATCAGCAGTGGGCTCTCGGTTTCGACATCCACGGTTGCAGGCTTCATTGTTGCCAACGACGGATCCAACGCGACGGCAGCGGCAAACGGATCGTGCATATGGGCGAGAAAGCCCTGGTCGTAGTCCCGATGGAACTCCATGTAAAAGCGAATGGCGTCGGAAGTATGTCGGATGACGCTGTTGGATGCGCTGCTACGGACGTCGGGACCGTCGTCGGGGGAGATGATCTCTTCCGGGGTGCTGCCCGCAGCCTCGGCGAGTCGACGCACATGTTCCGGGAACATCTCGATGGACTCGGTGACGTTGAGGCCGCAGATGATCGGGCGCCGGTGCGCCGGTACGACGGAAAACGCGTCGAAGACTTCCTTGGCTGCATGTGGATCGACGGAGACGTTCCATTCGGCTGTCGGAGTTGTGTTTCCGGGGTAGTTGAAGGACCCGCCCATGACGATCAGTCGTTTCAGCAGATTCGGGAGGTCCGGTTCAACCCTGATCGCCAGAGCGAGGTTGGTCAGCGGTCCGGTCACCAGTCCGGTGATCTGACCCGGGTATTCGCGAACCAGATCCACCCAGAGTTCGGTGGCTGTCCGTACCGACAACTCGCGCCCGGAATCGGGAAGTATTGCGTGACCGATGCCTTGAGGTCCGTGAGTTTCCTCGGTGGTGCGCAGCGGGATCACCAGGGGCACTGTGGCGCCCAGTGCAACCTCGATCGCGGGGGCTCCGCAGAGCGCCAACCAGTTGAGGTTGTTGGCAGCGACCTGCTCGACGGGGACGTTCCCGGCCGTGCTCGCTATCCCCAGAATCTGGGCTTCGGGGCTGGCGAGGAGGTACAGGAGGGCAAGGGAGTCGTCGATGCCGGTATCGACGTCCACGATCAGTTTGTGCTGTTCATTCATTGCTGGCCGCCACAGTTGTCGGGGAGTTCAGGACCGGAAAGTTCACGGAACGTGCGATGAAACATTTGGCATGGGCAGGGCCGTGAAGCGCCGCTGCATTCTCGACCATCGATGAATCAGCCACCAAAACTGTTGGATGCAAGGTTACTTCGATGAACTGACCGTCCCCGTCTGCCTCCTCGATCATGGTGCCGACGGGCTGATCGGTGTAGTCGAGTACGACTACGCCGGCTTCGGCAGCAAGACCGAGGTACCAGAGCATGTGGCACTGAGCGAGTGACGCGACCAGCAGTTCTTCGGGGTTCCAGCGCTCGGGGTCGCCGCGGAACGACGCATCGGAACTTCCGAGCAGTTCGGGCTTTCCGTCTGCTGAGACGGAATGGTCACGCGAGTATGCCTGTGAGCTGGAGGTGCCGGTCCCCAGGTCGCCGGTCCACTGCAGATCCAGGGTGTAGGTATGCGACTTCACGGGTCTATCTTGCCTTGAAATCTCGAGTTGCCTGGCACCAACTTCGCGACAGTGGGGTCGATTGTGGGGCGATGTTCGTAATTGCACACAACTCGCGGGGGGATGGCGTTCGTCGAACTCTACGTACGGGCGACGCCCGGCTGGGGTACCCCGGCCGGGCGTCGCTGACATTGCACTTCAACCAGTGGAATGTGGAAGCTTATCGTTTTAGCACATCGTGGTCATGATCCAAAGATGGCGCCGAGGAATCCGAGTGACCCGGTCGACGGCAAGGTGGTGTCGGTGATCTCGATCGTCACCGCCAAGGGAGCGGACTCGCCGATGCTATTGGAGGCGATCACGGTGAAGTTGAATGTTCCTGCCTTGGTGGGTGTTCCGGTCAGCACCCCGGCTTTGGTGAGTGTGAGTCCGTCCGGCAATGGCCCGGTGGCGGTCACGTTCACCGGGCGAGGCTGTCCGGCGACGGTGAAGTCGTAGCCGTAGGACTGGCCAAGTACGCCGGTGGGCGGGGTTCCGGTGACGGTGGGTGTCTGTTCGATCTTGATCACCGACACCGAACGGCCATGCTCGTTGGTGACGTAGGCGTGTTTACCGTCGGTGGTGATGGCGACCGCGCCCGGACTCTCGCCGACCGGGATGGTGGAGGTGACGGTATTGACGGTGGGGGATGTGGGATCGGTATCGATGGTCAATACCGTGCCGTTCTCTCGGTTGGTGACGTAGGCGCGACTGCCGTCGGGTGTGAATGCGAT
>NZ_JALGQH010000004.1 GCF_022810305.1 Rhodococcus sp. ARC_M6 | reverse complement strand
CACTTCACCGACAAACGTATCCATCGATTCTCCGACGCGGTTGAGGGTGTGTGCATCCATGTGGGCATGGTCTCGAGAAATCCGTCGAAACTCGAGCGGACACGCCGAGGTAACAAAGTACTACTAGCGTTGCCAGCAGGAATGCCCCTTGCAGCAAGGGGTAATCACGCGTTGTCACCGCGTCGTAGGTGAGCTTGCCCAATCCGGGGTAGGCGAAGACACTTTCCACCACCACAGCGCCCGATAGCAGGGTTCCCACTGTCAGAGTCAGACTCGTGAAAACGGGGAGCAGAGAGTTTCTCAGTGCATGCCCGAGCGCAACCCGCTTTTCGGTGAGCCCCTTGGCCCGAGCGAGCCTGATGAAAGGCTCGTCGAGTACTCCCGTCATAGATGCTCTGGCCAGGAGGAAGAATCCGCCGACACTGGCGATGACCAGCGTCGCGACCGGTAGCACCAACCTGAGGGCAACTGCGGTGAACCAATCCCATCCGCTGACATTGATCGGTACGGCGCCGTAAGAAGGAAACCAACCCAGCTGCACGGCGAATACCGCGATCAAGATCATGCCCACCCAGAATCCCGGCATCGAGTCGACAACGAGAACTCCGGCGACAGTTGCGGTTTCACGGTTCGTCCCGCGATGCCAGGCCACCCAGGTACCCAGCAACGTGCCGATCACCGCGGCAATCAGCATCGCCATCCCGACCAGAACGAGGGTCCACGGGAGCTTTTCCATCAGCAGATCCACGACGGGCCGATTGTGTTGAATCGACATCCCCAGGTCCCCCTGGAGCAGTCCTCCCAAGAATGAGAAGTACTGCTCCACGATAGACCGGTCGAGACCTGCTGCGGAGCGCATCTGCTCGACGTACTCGGGCGCCAGGTTTCCGTCCTCGCCCCCGTAGAGGAAAGTGATCGGATCTCCTGGTGCGAGGTACGGCAGTGCAAAATTGATTGTTACCGCAGCCCACAGGACCAGTAGGTACTGCCCGATACGTCGAAGCGCCGTCATTGAAAGCTCAGCGCACCGGCGCGATAGCGTTGGCGGTCTCCGCTACCTCGCGGGGCAGGAACGACCACTTGTGCACGATGCCGTAGCCGGGAGTTTCGACCCAGCCCCCGAACGTGTCGGAGCGGACGCCGAAGTACTCGTCGGGGTAGTACAAGCCAATGACGGTGGGCTGACGGTTGAACAGATCCTGAATCTCGTCGAGCACCGCGAGACGCGCATCGTTGGTCTCGGTCGCTTTCCACTTCTCGTACAGCGCATCGTATTCGGGGTACGCCACCGACGGCGCCTTCCACAAGTTGCCCGAGCGGTGCGACATGATGAACTGGGTGGAATCCGCCACTGCGTGAGGCGAATTCATGGTGATGTAGAGATCGTAGGTTTTCTTCGTCGCGATGTCGGACAGAGTTCCGGTGTCGACAGCGATCACGTTGGTTTCGATGCCGATCTCGGCGAAGTCCTCGGTGAGCAACTCGGCGGCGCGCACGTCCGGCGAAAGTCCACCGTTGACATGAATACCGAAGGTCAACTTCTCCCCAGCCGCAGTCTCACGAATACCGTCGTCATCCTTGTCGACAAAGCCCATCTCGTCGAGAGTTTTGTTCGCAGCCTCGACGTCATATGGATCCTCGGTCGGGTTTACATAGGGCGCATCCGGGTGGACGTAACCCTGAGTTGCCGGCCGGCCCTGACCTAATCCGACGATCTCGAGAAGCTGATCGCGATCAACGGCCTGGTTCATGGCTGTGCGGAACTTCGCGTCACTGAACGGAGCTTCGAGGAAATTCAACTTCAACTCGGGGTAACGCAACGGCGAGGTCTTGATCACCGAGATCTCCGAGGAACCTTCGAACTCGGCAATCAGCTCAGGTGTCAAAGCTCTTGTCGTGGCATCGATCTGACCCGAACGTAGTGCAGTGAACGTAGCGGAGGAATCCGCGATCACCGGCACGATGATCTCGTCGACGGTCGGTGCGCCGGCAAAGTAATCCGCGTTGGCTTCGAGTCGGTAGCCCGAGGTGGGGCTGTAGTCGACGAGTTTGTAGGGGCCGGTTCCGATCGGGAGGTCGGTGACTTCCTTGGCCTTGGCGGGATCAACCTTGGACCAGAAATGTTCCGGCAGAACGGGAAGATCTGCGAGCGTCACCGTTCCGAGTTCAGGGCACGCGTAATCACAGACAAACCGCACACCCCCGTCGGCGGTGGCCTCGACAGTGGAGATCGACGGAGTGTCGTTCACATGATGGGTGAAACGGCCGGTCGGCGCCGAATGCATGTAGTGGAAACTGAAGACGACGTCGTCAGCTGCAAACGCCTCGCCGTCGTGCCACTTCACGTCATCGCGTAGCTTCACTTCCCACGTGGTGGGGCTTACCTGTTCAACAGACGTTGCCAGCCAGGGCTGCGGGTCGTCGACATACGGCGACGGCGCCAGCAACTTGTCATAGATCATCTCCGTCATCTGATCCGTCTGTCCGGCAAAGATATTGAGTGGACCCGAATCCTTGTCCGTGGCAATGGTCAATGACGTCGCCGTGGCGGGACCGGACAGTGAATCAGCCTCGTCGATACTCGAGCCGCATGCAGTCGCCAACATCACGGGAGTCAGTACAAGAGCGGAGACGCCGCACACACGCCGCCGGGAAAAGTTGGGAAGGCCCATCACGATCTTTCTAGTTAGGTCTGCATTACCTTAGCGAGGTAAGCCTAGCTTAACTAGAATCAATTCTGTGTACCTACGTTCACCGGCGCCCGAAATCTGCCACCGAAACGAAACCGGCCCTCCGGCACGTACGCCGGAGGGCCGGAATCAAATCCGTCACGCTGAGACTGAAGGCGATCAGTAATCGTCCTCCGTGTAGACGATCATTCCGCGCAGATTCTTTCCGGCCAGCATGTCCGCGTACCCCTCGTTGATTTCCTCCAACTTGTAGGTCTTGGTCACCAACTCGTCGAGTTTGAGTGCGCCACTGCGGTAATGGTCGAGGAGCTTCGGAATCTGGGAACGCGGTCCCACTCCACCAAAGATGGCTCCCTGCAAGCGCTTCTGCAGAAGTGTCAGCTCGAACAGACTCAGCGTCACCTGAGAATCAGCGTAGTGGCCCATACCGACGACGACGACCTGCCCACCCTTGCCTGTTGCACTGAGTGCGGGCTGGATCATGTCGCCGTGGATCTCACCGACCGTAATGACCGTGACGTCGGCCATCTTCCCCCAGGTGATTTCGCCGATCGCCGGGAGTGCCTCCTCGATCGAAGCAAAGGTGTGCGTGGCACCGAATTCCTTGGCCTTCTGTCGCTTGAACTCGACCGGATCAATGGCAACGACGAAGCGCGCCCCAGCCGCCGCGGCACCCTGCACCGAGTTGATGCCGACGCCGCCGACGCCGATAACAACCACAGTGTCACCTACTTTGGTGCCGCCGATTGCCGTCGCCGAGCCCCAGCCCGTCGCAACGCCGCAGCCGAGCAGAGCGGCCTTGTCGAGAGGTATGTCTTTCTCGATCTTGATCACCGATGCCTCGTTGACCGTGACGTACGGCGAGAAGGTACCCAGCAAACACATCTGGACGACTGGTTCTCCGTTCAATGTCACACGATGCGTCTTGTCCGAGATCGCCTGGCCGGTCAGCAGGCCCGCGCCCTCGTCACAGATGTTCTGGAGCCCCTTGGCACACGATGGACACCGTCCACAGGCGGGGATGAACGCGAGCACCACATGATCGCCTTCTTCGATATTGGTGACGCCAGCACCCACCTTTGTCACCACACCGGCACCCTCGTGGCCACCGAGAGCTGGATAGAAAGGCAGCGGAGTTGCGCCTGTGCGTAAGTGCTCGTCCGAATGGCACAACCCGGACGCGGCAAGTCGAACCTGGACTTCACCGGCGACCGGATCTCCCAGTTCGACTTCCTCGATCTCCCATGCCTGGCCGGGTGCCTTCACTACTGCTGCTTTGACCTTCACCTGCACTCCTCGAAATTCTTCGTGACGCACGGACGACGACGGACCGAACCGGAATCATGTGTCTCCGATCACACTCCACCCATGAGTGTGCCTGAAACGAAGCGAAAATACCGCTGCTCCGTGCGCCTAGAATGGGCGCAGTGGCCAAAGGAACTCGGAAGACCAAGAATCGCAGCACCGCTCCCGAACAAGGAGAGACCGGCCCCGTCCCCGGAATCTTCCCGATCGACACCGGGACCTGCGAACTTGTTCGCGATCAATACTCCGACACCGGTTGGATAGTGCAGATCAACGGCGTCCCCAGCTCGCACATCGATCTTGCCGATCCGAAGATTCTGGATTTCGAGTACATGAGGTGGATTGCGCACCTCGTCGATTCCGAACGCGATCGAGCAGAGCGGCTGCGCGTACTCCACTTGGGCGGCGGGGCGTGTTCGATGGCTCGGTACTTCGCGGCCATCTATCCCGATGCGCGGCAGGTTGTGGTCGAGATCGACGGCGCGCTGGCGGAATTGGTCCGCAACTGGTTCGATCTTCCGCGGGCACCATTGCTCCGCATCCGCGTGGGCGAGGCTCGGGCCGTCACCGAAACCCTCACCGAATCCACGCGCGACATCATCATCCGAGATGTCTTCGCCGGCAGCAAGACTCCGGTACCGCTGACCACGGCCCAGTTCACCGCCCACGTGCGACGCGTCCTCGCGCCCGGCGGCATCTACCTCGTCAACTGCGGCGACACCCCCGACCTGCAGGGAGCACGGGCCGAAGCTGCAACTATCGGTGCACAATTCGAACACCTGGCGATCATCGCCGATCCCGCGATGCTCAAGGGCCGACGCTACGGCAACATGATCATCGCGGGCAGCGATGTTCCCATCGCCAATTCTCCGGCGCTTGCACGCGAACTACTCGGCGGCGGTGTTCCAGCCCACGTGTGGGGCGACGCGGAGGTTCGGAAGTTCGCGGCAACCGGGTCGGCCTTGCAGGACTGAACCAGCTCTACTCGCCGCCGAAAACCCTCTCCACCACAGCCTTTGCCCGACGCGTGATGCGCAGGTAGTTGTCGAGGAACTCTCCCGCATCATCTCCGTACCCGGCGACCTGCGCCACGGCAGCCAGGACGCGTCCGGGCCCAGGCAACTGATCCGTCGGCTTACCACGAACCAGTACAAGGCAATTCCGTGCTTTGGTCGCGGTAATCCAGGCGTCGCGTAGCAGTTCCACATCTTCTTCGCTGAGCAACTCGGCCGCGCCGATGGCGTCCAGAGTTTCCAACGTCGAGGTGTTGTGCAGGGACTGGATTTTGTCGGCATGGCGCAGTTGAATCAGTTGCACCGTCCACTCGATGTCGGCCAGTCCGCCGCGCCCCAGTTTGGTGTGCGTTGCGGGATCAGCTCCGCGAGGGAGCCTTTCGGAGTCGATACGAGCCTTGATCCTCCGGATCTCGCGAACAGCTGCGTCGTCGACACCACCTTCGGGGTATCGAGTCTTGTCGATCATGTGCAGGAACCGCAGCGCGAGCACGGGATCGCCCGCAACGGGGTGAGCCCGTAGCAGCGCCTGGATTTCCCACGCCTGCGCCCACTTCGAGTAGTAGGCGTCGTACGACTCGAGGGTGCGGACCATCGGACCGTTTCGGCCTTCGGGGCGCAGTCCGGTATCGACTTCGAGAGGCGGATCAGTACTCGGAGCACCGAGAAGTTTGCGTACCTTGTCCGCAATACTGTTGGCCCACTTGACTGCAACGGTTTCGTCGACGCCTTCGAGGGGCTCGCACACGAACAAGACGTCCGCGTCGGATCCGTATCCGAGTTCGCCGCCGCCGAGGCGACCCATGCCGATGACGGAGAAGGCTGCCGGTGCCGGTGCGCCCATTTCCGCAACACTGGCCTTGATGACGGCAGACAGGGACGCATTGAGTACTGCGGCCCACACCGAGGACAACGCCTTGCATACCGCGGGAACATCGAGCATGCCCAGGATGTCGGCCGAGGCGATCCGAGCCAATTCATGCCGACGCAACGAACGTGCCGCAGCGACAGCGCGATTCGGATCACTATGTCGCCCGGAGGCCGTGAGGATTCCGCGGGAGACGTCCTCGGGCTTCGGTTCGATCAGGCGTGGGCCGCTGGGTGAATCCGCGTACAGACGGATCACATCGGGTGCCTTGACGAGCAGATCGGGAAGGTAGGCCGAGGAACCCAGCACCCGCATCAGGCGTTCGGCAACGGCAGCCTCGTCGCGGAGCAACCGGAGGAACCAGGTCTGATCGACCAAGGCATCGGACAACCGTCGATACGCAAGCAGTCCGGCATCAGGATCCGGTGTGTCAGCAAGATATTCGAGCAGTGTCGGCAGCAGTAGCGCCTGAATCCTGCCCTTGCGGGAAGCGCCCCTGGTCAATGCGGTGAGGTGACCCAGCGCATTTTCGGGGGCGGTGTACCCCAACGCCGCCAACTGACGGATCGCAGCGTCCGGTCCGAGAACCATGGCTTCCTTGTCCATCCGAGCCACCGATTCGAGCAGTGGGCGGTAGAACAACTTGGCGTGGAGTCGGCGGATCCGATGCGAGTTCCGCTTGATTTCGGCACGCAACACTCCGAGCGCATCCAGACGTCCGTCGGGACGCATGTGCGCGGCGCGGGCCAACCAGCGCAATGCCTCGTCGTCGTCCGGTGGCGGCAACGTGTGCGTGCGCTTGAGTTTCTGCAACTGCAGACGATGCTCGAGAAGTCGCAAGAATTCGTACGACGCCGTGAGGTTTGCGGCGTCGTCCCGGCCCACGTACCCACCGGCAGCGAGCGCAGTCAACGCATCGACGGTGCTCTGAACATGAAGGGCGTCATCGGCTCGGCCGTGCACCAATTGCAGGAGCTGGACGGCAAATTCGACGTCGCGCAAACTTCCGCGGCCGAGTTTGAGCTCACGCTCACGCATCTCGGCCGGAACCATCTCCTCGACGCGGCGGCGCATGGCCTGCACTTCGGGGACGAAGTCTTCGCGTTCGGACGCAGTCCACACCATCGGACTCATGGCCTCGGCGTACTGACGACCGAGTTCCATATCGCCGGTCATCGGCCGAGCCTTCAGTAGCGCCTGAAACTCCCACGTCTTGGCCCACCGCTTGTAGTACGCGAGGTGGGAGTCGAGTGAGCGCACCAGTTCTCCGCGCTTGCCCTCAGGGCGCAATGCGGCATCAACTTCGAAGAATGCGGAGGTGCCGATCCTCATCATTTCACCGGCTACCCGACTGGCTGTGGCATCGGCCGGTTCCGCAACGAAGACGACGTCGACGTCGGAGACGTAATTCAGTTCACGGGCACCACATTTGCCCATCGCGATCACGGCAAGCCTGATCGGACAGCTACCTTCGGGGCACACTGTGGCGATGGCTACCGACAGCGCAGCGGTCAGTGCGGCATCTGCCAGGTCCGAAAGTTGATGGCCGACAGTCTGATACGGAACGACCGGCTCGTCCTCGACCGTGGCCGCCAAATCGCAGGCAGCCAGCAGCATCAGCTGATCTTTGTACGATTTACGCAGCGCTGCAACGGCTTCCGGACCAGTGACGGTGGCGCGGTACGTCTGCGACCCCGGCCCGGCACCATCGTCGAGACTCGCCCCGACAGAATCGAGCAGCGCAGACGTGGCTTCGTCCTTACTCGGCAATGACGAACCGTCGAGGAGTTTCCACCCGATCGGATCGGCAACCAGGTGATCGCCGAACGCGGCCGACGCACCGATCAACGCCAGGAGGCGACCGCGGACACTCTTGTTCGTGCGCAGCGCGGCATCGAGCTCACGCCAGCCGTCGCCCAGGGACTCCTTGATGCGCACCAGTGTGCGCAACGCGAGGTCCGCATTTGCCGCGCGCGAAAGCGACCAGAGAAGTTCGATGCTGTCGGCGTCGACCCATCCAAGCTGGCGGAGTTCGTCGGCGGCCGTGGACTCGACCAGCCCTAGCCGACCTGGTCCCGGAACTACTGCTCGAGCAGATGGCGGCTTCACCGTCACAGACCGAGGTAGTTCTTGAGCTCGAACGGCGTCACGTGGCTCCGGTATTCCTCCCACTCACGACGCTTGTTGCGGAGGAAGTAGTCGAACACGTGCTCGCCGAGCGCTTCGGCCACGAGTTCGGATTTCTCCATCTCGCGTAGCGCGCCGTCCAGGTCGCTCGGAAGTTCCTTGTAACCCATCGCACGACGCTCGGCGGAGGTCAACGACCACACGTCGTCCTCAGCCTCGGGCGGCAAGGTGTAGCCCTTCTCGATTCCGCGCAGACCGGCTGCGAGCAATACCGCGAAAGCGAGGTACGGGTTGCACGCCGAGTCTGGGCTGCGAATCTCGACGCGACGCGACGACGCCTTGTTCGGCGTGTACATCGGAACGCGGATCAGTGCCGAGCGGTTGGACGGGCCCCATGACGCGGCCGTGGGTGCCTCTCCGCCGTGCACGAGACGCTTGTAGGAGTTGACCCACTGGTTGGTGACGGCACTGATCTCATTGGCGTGCTCGAGGATGCCGGCGATGAATGCCTTGCCAGTTTCCGAGAGCTGCATCGGATCATCCGGATTGTGGAATGCGTTGGTGTCGCCTTCGAAGAGGCTCATGTGAGTGTGCATGGCCGAACCGGCCTGATCGCTGAACGGCTTGGGCATGAAGCTCGCCCGCACACCTTCACCGATCGCGACCTCCTTGACGACGTAGCGGAACGTCATCACGTTGTCGGCCATCGACAGTGCGTCGGCGTAGCGGAGATCGATCTCCTGCTGGCCGGGCGCGGCCTCGTGGTGGCTGAACTCGACGGAGATGCCCATCGATTCGAGAGCGTCGATCGCATGACGACGGAAGTTGGGCGCCGAATCGTGTACGGCCTGATCGAAGTAACCACCGGAATCAGCCGGGATCGGCGGTGTGCCGTCCATCGGGCCGTTCTCGAGGAGGAAGAACTCGATCTCCGGATGCACATAGCAACTGAAGCCCAGATCGCTGGCCTTGCTCAGCTGGCGACGCAGCACGTGGCGAGGATCCGCCCACGACGGCGAACCGTCCGGGTTCGTGATGTCGCAGAACATGCGCGCGGAATGCTGCGCACCGTCCTTGTGGGCCCAGGGAAGAACCTGGAATGTCGACGCGTCCGGGCGGGCAACGGTGTCGGCTTCGGAGACTCGGGCGAATCCCTCGATGGCAGAACCGTCGAAACCGATTCCCTCTTCGAAGGCACCTTCGAGTTCGGCGGGGGCGATCGCCACCGATTTGAGGTAACCGAGAACGTCGGTGAACCACAAGCGGACGAACCGAATGTCGCGCTCTTCCAGGGTACGAAGCACGAATTCTTTTTGGCGATCCATGTCCGCGAGAGTAAGCAAGCCACGTTAAATCTGTGTTACATCAGTGGTCGGAGTTGTCCGAGTGATTTGTCACCCTCGCATCTGCGCAGCGTACGAGTGTGCGGGCATTAACATGTCAGGCCCTCTTCCGGAACTTTCAGGTAGACGAAGTAGTCGATCACCGCGTCGTCGACGCAAGAATTGCCGTCCAAGACCACGGTGTGTTGGGTTCCGTCGAACGTGATGAGCGCTGCGCCCAGCTGCTTGGCCAGGTCCACGCCGGCCTCGTACGGCGTCGCCGGGTCCTCGGTAGTCGATACGACGACAAGCGTCGGCAGACCGGCGTCGGCCAGTGCCTGTGGATCGAGTTGGTGCGGGGCGCCTGTCGCCGGAACGGGCCAGAAGGCGCAGAGATCCAACGATGCCTGACCGGTTCCACGACCGTCGTCGAGGAACGGGGCTGCTTCGCGGTACCGGGTATCGGCTTCCCCTGCTTCCGCGCGATCGGTCATCGCCGGATCGTCCGCGCACCTGATCGCATTGAAGGCGTCGTTGAGATTGGAGTACGTGCCGTCCCACTCGCGCCCTTGATATTGGTCAGCCAGATTCAGAAGCGAGTCACCGTAACCGTCGGCCAGGCTGGTCAATCCGCCGCGCAACGAAGTCCACAGTTGCGGTGAATACAGCGCCTGCTGCACCCCGGTCAACGCATCCTCGTAGCTGAGTCCACGCGGATCTGTAGTTGCTGCCGGCTTCTCGATCATCGGCTCGACCAATTCCTTGAAACGCGCCTGAGTCTGCGCCGGATCATCCCCGAGCGGGCACTGCGGCCGCGAAACACAGTCCGCGGCAAAAGCATCGAACGCAATTTGGAAGCCTTTGGCCTGCAGGACAACCTCGTCGACGACGTTCTGATTCGGATCCAGCGCACCATCGAGCACCATGGACCGGACGTTCTGCGGGAAAGTTTCAGCGTAAGTGGAACCGATTCGCGTTCCGTACGAGAACCCGAGGAAGTTCATCGTCGAATCCCCGAGCGCGCCGCGGATCACGTCCAGATCGCGCACCACTTCGTACGTGCCGACGTGGGCGAGGAATTCGGTGCCGGTGTGCTCGACACACGCAGCGGCGTAGTCCTTGCTCTCCTGCTCTGCGCGAGCAATGCCCGCGGGAGTCATATCGACGTTGACCTCGGCGCGGTCGGCATCGAATTCGGCCGGCGTCAGACAACGCACCTGCGGCGTCGACGCACCCACACCGCGCGGATCGAACCCGATCCGGTCGAAATGCTCCGACAACTGCGTCCCCGAACCCTCGGATGCCATCGACAGTCCTGATCCGCCTGGTCCCCCGGGGTTGATCAGAAGGGATCCGATGCGCTCCCCCGTCGCCTCCGCTCGCGAGATGACAACCTTCGCGGTGTCCCCCTCCGGATGTGCGTAGTCGATCGGGACTTGGATCGCGGCACAGTCGATACTGCTCGAGAGCGGAGAATCGGTGGCAAATCGGTCGCACGGACCCCAGTCCGGACTCTGCTCGTAAAACTTCTCCAAGCCTGCCGGAATCGCACCCGTCGACGGCACACCGGTGGTCTCCGGCGTCGGAGTCTCACCCCCGGACGTGGTGCAACCAGCGACCAGCAGGAGGACTGCGACACTTCCGGCCAAGGCACCGGCGAGGCGAGAAGACTTCGACATGCCACCGATAGTGCCAGGAGACGCCCGGGACGGCCGGTAACCAGCCATTCGCCTGCCCCACAGCGACTGCTGCGATGTGACCCAACGCACCTGCGTCAGCTATTCGCTCCGACGGTTCCCGGTGGCAGACTGAGCGTGTCATCACCCAAACCCGGGGACCCGACAAGGGCCTCGAGGCACGAAAGGGACAACGATGTCCGAAACTCCGCTTTACGGTTCTGCACCTTCAACCACGTCTGCAGCACCCAAGCGCAAGACCCGCATTCACCACCTCGCCGAGATGAAGCAGCGCGGTGAGCGCTGGTCGATGCTCACGGCCTACGACTACTCGACGGCACGCATCTTCGAGGACGCCGGCATTCCGGTACTCCTCGTCGGCGATTCAGCCGCCAACGTGGTCTACGGCTACGACACGACAGTGCCGATCACGATCGACGAACTGCTCCCACTGGTTCGTGGAGTCGTTCGCGGCGCTCCCCACGCCCTGGTTGTCGCCGACCTGCCTTTCGGTACCTACGAGGGCTCAGCCGAACAGGCACTGGCCACCGCGACGCGCTTCATGAAGGAGGGCCTCGCGCACGCCGTCAAGATCGAAGGCGGCGAGCGGATGAGCAAGCAGATCGCGGCCATCACCGCTGCCGGCATCCCCGTCATGGCTCACGTCGGATTCACCCCGCAGAGCGTCAACTCGCTCGGCGGATTCCGCGTCCAGGGCCGCGGCGACGCTTCCGAGCAACTTGTGGCGGACGCCATTGCCGTCCAGGAAGCCGGAGCGTTCTCCGTTGTCATGGAAATGGTTCCGGCAGACATTGCGGGCCAGGTCAGCCGCAAGTTGACCATCCCCACGGTCGGCATCGGTGCCGGCAACGAATGCGACGCCCAGGTTCTCGTCTGGCAGGACATGGCCGGTTATACGAGCGGCAAGACAGCCAAGTTCGTCAAACGTTTCGGTAACGTCGGTGACGAACTGCGCTCCGCGGCCGCAGCCTATGCGTCAGAAGTTCGCACAGGCGCATTCCCGGCCGAAGAGCACAGTTTCTGATCCGAGACCGGCGAACGCCGCCTGTCTCTCGAAAGAAGATTCAGGGGTGCGTTCAATGATGGGCAACCGTCGTACTTTCACTGCTGCCGCCGTCGGCGGCGCAGCTCTCGTGACGGTTCTGAGTGGATGCGCGGGAGGGACAACGGTCTCTCCCGCGTCTTCCGGTTCGACCGCACCGACCACCTCGGCAGCGGCAAAATCAGCCACGACGACCGCCGCACCGGGGACCTTCACCGACGCTCAGATCCAGCAGTTGTGCTCGGATATGGAAGCGGAACTTCAGAATTGGCGCACGGTCACGCCGACGCTCGGCAAGGGCGGGCTAAACATTCTTGTCGGTTCGTGGGCAACCGCGAACGGCATCAATCTTCTTGATCTCGCCCAGCACCGCGATCGCATCGACACCGCCATGGCTGCCAGCTGCCCACAGGTCCGTGACGGTGCCCTGTACGCCCTCGAGATCCCCGATCTAGCCTCGGGCATGGTCGGGTTCTGATGGTCAGCCTCTAATGGCAGAGCTGCGCACTCTCTATCCGCCGATCGAACCGTTTTCCAGTGGGTTCCTCGATGTCGGTGACGGTCAGCGCCTGTACTGGGAAGCCAGCGGCAACCCGGTCGGGAAACCGGTCGTGTTCCTGCACGGTGGCCCCGGCGGCGGCACGCATCCGTCGTTCCGCCAGTTCTTCGATCCCACGGCCTACCGGATCGTCCTTCTCGATCAACGTGGCTGCGGACGGTCCACACCCCATGTTGCCGACGGCGCCGATCTGTCGGTGAACACGACGGACAAACTGCTCTCCGATATCGAAGCTCTACGTGAGCACCTCGCCATCGAGCGGTGGATGGTGTTCGGCGGATCCTGGGGATCAACGCTGGCACTCGCGTACGCCGAAACATTTCCGGCTCGCGTCACCGAACTCGTCCTGCGAGGGATCTTTCTCCTGCGCCGACGCGAAATCGACTGGTACTACAACGGCGGGGCCGGCAACATCTTCCCCGAACGGTGGGCTCAGTTCCTCGAACCCGTTCCGGAACATGAGCGCGGCCACGATCTGGTGGCGGCCTACCACCGACTGCTGCAGTCCGACGACCCCGAGGTCGCCGCCCGCGCCGCCGTCGCGTGGTCGGCGTGGGAAGGGTCGACCAGCTACCTGCTCCCCCAACCGGACAAGGTCGAGGAGAACTCGGAGATCCGGTTCGCCCTGGCATTCGCGCGCATCGAAAACCATTACTTCGTGAACGGCGGATTCTTCGACGAAGCCCAACTCCTGCACCAGAGTTCGGCACTCCACGGCATTCCCGGCACCATCGTGCAGGGACGCTACGACGTCGTCTGCCCGGCCACCAGTGCCTGGGACCTGCACAACGCGTGGCCGGAGTCCAAGCTCGTGATCGTCGACGACGCCGGACATTCCGCAATGGAACCCGGCATCATGCATCACCTCCTCGAGGCAACCGACGCTTATCGGTAACTCGATTCGGTGGCTCGATCACGCTGGGAAAGTGAACTCCACTGTCCGCTTGGCCATGTCGACGGCGGTGAGGCGGACCTTGACCCGCTCCCCGTCGTCGGGAGTGCCGACGCACTTGGCAATCACCGTGACCGACGGAATGAAAACCTCAGCCGCGCGCTTCCCGTCCTTGGCGCGCATCACCACCGCGTCGAACACCTCTCCGACGCGGCCCTCGAGCAACGTGACCTCAGTCAGATCGATGCACGCACGATCCACCTTGTTTGCCAAGGAATCCGAGCCGCTCATGATCGGAGGCAACTCGGGCAGTGCCGTGCGCGCCCACTCCGGTATCGCTGCACCGGCACTGATCGCCAGGCAGACCTCGGTGCTGAATCGATCGGAGAGCCTTCGCAGCGGTGCCGTCACGTGGGCGTACGGCGCACCGATCCCTGAATGCACTGTCAGGTCCGGTAATTGCCCGTCGAAGGCCGCGTAGTCCGCGCCACGTAGCAGCGACGGGGCAACCGACATCAGAGCCATCGTGGACGGCGCCTGCGCATCGAGTCCGGCAAGGATTTGCCCCACCGATTTGTCTTGGGGCCACACAATCCCCAACGCGAGCGCAGTTCTGCGCAGAGCGTCCACCGCAGACTTCTCGGCCGGCGGCAAGGTGCGCAGCAATCCGACACCGGCGTCGATCATCATTTTTCCGGCGCACATTCCGGTCAGTAGCGATACTTCGGCATTCCAGTCGTCGGCCTCGGTGCGCGGTTCCAGCACGATGTGCCACTGCCCCGAACCGTCAGCAGCCGAATCCTCCCGAACCACGGACTGCTCGGGCAGTTTCAGCTCGATCGCCCCGCGGGTTACAGCAGAGATACCGCGCAGACGGCCGAATTCGGGGAGCGCCGCAATGGACGGATGCAAGGTGCCGGCGTCGGCGTCACGCTGGACCGTCGAATAATCCAGACGCGCCACTGATTTCACGAGCGCGCGTGTCACCGTCCACGACGTCGGCTCGGCATTACCGTCGAGCTCGATTCGCCAGAGCGCTACGGGTCGAACCAGATCCGGGAGCAGGCTGGCCGAACCTTCGGACAGAGCACGAGGATGCAGCGGAACAGAACCGTCCGGTAGGTAGAAGGTTTGGCCTCGCTTGCGCGTTTCGATGTCCAGCGCCCCACCAGGGTTCACCACCGCAGCAACATCCGCGATTGCATAGTGAACGACAAAACCGTCGACCGACTTCGTCAGGTGCACTGCCTGGTCGAGATCCATCGACCCGGGCGGGTCGATGGTGACAAACGGAATGTCAGTGGCGTCGAGACGGCCGTCGGTCAATCGATCTCGAGCATTGTCGGCTTCTGCCAACGCCCCGCTACAGAACGCGTCGGGTAGCGCGAACTCCGCCCGGATCATCCCGAAGTCGATTCCCTGCACCATCATTCGACTTGCCGGCACTCGTCCTCCACCTTCGGTTCGGCGGCGAAACCGAACTCAGTTGTTCCAGTCGTCGTCGGCCCGATCAGCAGCTTTGTTGCGTTCGGCCGCGATCTGCAATGCATGCTCTGCCGACTCCCGATCAGGGTACGGCCCCATCCTTGTCAGGGACGAAGGCCCCTTCCCTTGGGACACAGATCCATCGGACACATCGAAGTACCAGAGTCGATCTTCATCAGTCATGAATACAGTGTGGCATTCCCGGCGACCCGCGGGTGACATTCCGATGGGAGTCGCGCTTGTAGATCGTCGCAAGACTGCTATTCTTTCGACGGCCTGGCAGGTGAGAACCGGACATTCGAACGGTGAGTTCTGCTTGATCGCCCTCGACGAGCTACGAAAAGAAATTAGGAGCGCACAATGTCCGCGATTCTCTACGATTACCTCCTCCCGCTCATGGGCCATGACGCGGCGACCTACTGGGCGACCTTGCTGGTCATCAAGCCCCTCTAAGTCATCCCACAGATCTATAACAAGAAACCCCCGTTGACTTCGGTCGACGGGGGTTTCTTTTCAGTCTGGGGGCGGACGAGTTGGCGTATAAGCCGGATCCTGTCCTCGACACCGAAGTGACGAGTGGCGACCATCCATCTGGACACACCGTCGCCGGGTGCCTCACGCGGTTCACCCGCAGGCTCGGGCGAGCAGCCCTCGAACACCTGCGCAGCCGCACCGCAAGCGATGCGACCTTCAACCTTGCTCCGGGCGGGGTTTACCTAGCCACCCCGGTCACCCGGGGTGCTGGTGCGCTCTTACCGCACCGTTTCACCCTTACCTGCCTCGAAAGGCCGGCGGTCTATTTTCTGTGGCACTGTCCCGCGAGTTGCCTCGGGTTGCCGTTAGCAACCGCCCTGCTCTGTGGAGTCCGGACTTTCCTCGACTCGAGGCCTGTGCGCACTACGCGCAGGTTCCCCGATCCGCAGCCGCCCAGCCAACTCGTCCGCCCCAGTAGGTTACCGGGTCCCTGTCGGTGACCCACACTATGGTCTCGGTATGACTCGGTACGTTGCCCTGCTACGCGGAATCAATGTCGGCGGTATCAACATCAAGATGGTGGACCTGGCACGCGTCTTCACTCAACTCGATTTCGAGAATGTCAAGACGGTCCTCGCATCCGGCAACGTTCTATTCGACAGTGACAGCACAAATGTGGCGGCACTGAAGAAACGGATCGAGACGGCATTGAACACGGAGTTCGGCTACGAGGCGTGGGTTTTTGTGCTGGACACCCCGGCACTGAAGGCTATCGTCGAGAACTATCCGTTCGATCCCGACCATGAGGGCTGGCACTCCTACGCGATCATCGCGTCCGAACCTGCTGTACTTGACGAACTAGCTTCGCTGTCAGACCAACTCGATCCCAACCTCGAGCAGATCGGCGTTGGCGACGGCGTTCTGTACTGGGAGGTCGAAAAGGGTATGACGCTCAAGAGCGTCGTCGGCAAATACACCGGTAAGCCGAAGTTCAAGGCGTTCACCACCACCCGCAACCTCAACACCCTCAACAAACTGCTGCGATAGAACTCGCCGGCCAGCCGCTCATGAATCTGATTCCGATCATCCTGGTCGCCGCGGTTCTGATCTTCGCGATCGCCCGCCCGCGTGGTCTTCCCGAAATCGTTGTCGCCGGCCCCGCCGCGCTGATAGTCGTACTGACCGGCGCGGTCAGCCTCACCGAGGCCCGCACCGAAGTAGCGACGATGACTCCGACCGTCGTCTTCCTGGTGGCGGTGCTGATACTCGCGCACGCCGCCGATGCATTGGGTGTCTTCGGTTGGGTAAGCCAAGTCCTGCAGAAACAATCACGGCGCGACCCACGGCGACTCCTGACCTACGTGTTCGTCGCAGCCGCCGCGACAACCGCAGCCCTGAGCCTCGACGCGACCGTCGTCCTTCTGACGCCGGCAGTGATCGGGGCAGCCCGAGCCGTGGCGGCAAGTCCGCGCCCACACTCGTATGCTGCTGCGCACCTCTCCAATTCGGCGTCGACGCTACTGCCGGTTTCCAATCTGACAAATCTCATCGCCTTCTCGGCCACCGGCCTGACCTTCCTGCATTTCACCGCGCTGATGGCCCTGCCATGGGTTGTGACGATCGTGATGGAGTACCTGATTTTCCGGCTGTTCTTTCGGACCGAGCTGAAAGCGACCAACCACGCCGAGCCTGCTCCGCCGAGCCCGCGCTTGCATGCACCGACCCTGCCGCTGGTTGTCATCGGAGCAACACTCGTCGGCTTTGCCGCTTCAGGTTTTGTCGGTATCGAGCCCGCCTGGGTCGCGGTTGCGGGCGCCGGCGTGCTTGGCAGTGTGGCTTTACGTCGACGCAGAACCGATCTACCAAGAATTCTTTACGCCGCAGACCTGTGGTTCTGCGCTTTTGTGCTGGTGCTCGGCATTGTCGTCGCGGGCGTCGCACACGGACCGATCGGAGACTGGATCGGACGGATACTGCCGTCGGACACGAGCTTCGTCTCCCTGCTCGTTGTTGCGACGGTGGCGGCACTCGCCGCGAATCTGGTGAACAATCTGCCGGCGACGCTGTTGATGATCGCGGCACTCGGCCCGTCGGCGCCACCGGGACTGCTGCTGGCCATGCTCATCGGAGTCAACCTCGGACCCAACCTGACCTATGTCGGCTCACTGGCGACGATGCTGTGGCGGCGCGTGGCCACCAGCGCGGGCGCTGCGCCCACGCTGGCAACCTTCACGAAGCTCGGCCTTGCCACAACGCCGCTCACCCTGTTTACGGCGGTAAGCGCATTGTGGCTCGTGCTGTGATCAGCGCAAGTGCGACGTGTCGTTCACAAGCCGAACGGACGCTCCCCCATCGGGATAAAACTCGGCGATACTCAACGACGCCAAATCCAGATGCAGGCGGTACAGCAACGACGGACCGGCATCGAGAGCCAACTGCACGAGAGTCTTGATCGGCGTCACGTGCGAAACGACGAGAAGAGTTGCGCCGCCGTACGTTGCGATCAAATCGTCACGCGCGGCAATCACACGATCACGGACCTCGTCGAAGCTCTCGCCTCCGGGCGGCTTCACCGACGTGTCGGACAGCCACTGACGGTGCAGTTCCGGATCACACTCGGCCGCTTCACTGAACGTCAGACCGTCCCAGTCGCCGAAATCGGTTTCGATCAAACCTTTGTGCTCGATCACCGGCAGTCCCAGAACACGCGCCGATTCCTCGGCGGTCTCACGAGTCCGACCCAACGGCGACGAGACTACGGCGTCGATACCGCCGCGGCTTCCGAATCGCGCGGCGGCCCCGGCAGCTTGGGCGCGGCCCAAGGCGGTCAGGATCGGATTGCCCCGGCCGGAGTAACGACGATCTACCGACATCGCGGTCTGACCGTGACGTAGCAACAACATTCGCGTCGGCTTGCCGGTGGTGGCAACCCAACCCGGCGAACCGGCGATCTGCGGTTCTGATGTCGACTCGGAGGGTGCGTCCACCGGAGCGGCAACCGGTGCCGTCTTTGTTTCAATGCCGGCCGCAGCATCCATCGCCTCGTTTGCCAGGCGATCCGCGTGCGAATTCTCGGCCCGAGGGATCCAGGTGTACGTCACGCGGTAAAACTGCTTGGCCAACTCCGCGGCGCGCCGCTGAAGCGGAATCATGTCCGGGTGCTTGACCTTCCAGCGTCCGGACATCTGCTCGACCACAAGTTTAGAGTCCATCCGGACGTCCACGTCGGTCGCTCCGAGTTCACCCGCAGCGGTCAATCCGGCGATGAGTCCGCTGTATTCCGCCACATTGTTGGTAGCTGTCCCGATGCTCTCCTTGCGCTCCGCGAGCACAGTGCGAGCCTCGTCGAAAACGACGGCGCCGTACCCGGCGGGTCCCGGATTGCCTCGCGATCCACCATCAGCCTCGATGATGACCTGTGACGAACTCACAGACCGGACTCCTTGGTACGAACCATGATTGCGCCGCACTCGTTGCAGCGGACAACAGAATCGGACGGGGCAGCTGCAATGCGCGAAATCTCGGCACGGTCGATTTCGATCCGGCACGCACCACAGCGGCGAGCCTGAAGGAGCGCTGCACCCGGTCCGCCTTGAGCGCGCTGCTTCTCGTACACGGCCAGGAAATCAGCCGGGAATTCACCGATCAGGCGTTCGCGATCCGCGAGGCAACGCTCCTGCGCCTTGTTCAGATCGGCGACGGCATCGTCGCGACGACGCTTCGCATCGACCAACTCGTCTTCTGCCTGCGAAAGCTGCGCACCGGCGTGATCGTGATCTGCCTGCAGCGCCTCGCGCTGTTCCATGATCTCGAGCAACTCGTCTTCCAGGATTCCCTGCCGACGGACGAGGCTGCCCAGTTCGTGTTCGAGTTCGGTGAGCTGCTTGGCGCCCACGCTGCCGCTCTGCAAAAGAGTTCGGTCTTTGTCTTCACGCTGACGAACTGCGTCGATCTCGCCCTCGAGCTTGCGAATGTCGCGATCGATGTCATCAATCTGGATCTCGACGGAAACCGACGCGTCCTTGCGGCTGATGCGTTCAGCCTCGAGACTGTCCACTTCCTGCTGCTCGGGAAGCGCGTTGCGACGGTGTGCGATCCGGGTGAGCTCCGCATCCACGCCGGCGAGGTCGAGAAGCTTGGCTTGCACCTGTGGTTGGACGTTCACGCTGTGTAACTCCTGCTGTATGTCCGAGGTCGGCACGACTCATGAAAACTGCTGTTGAAATGTTCGTGCAACCGTACCTTGATCGGGGCCGACCTACGACGCACTCAGGCACCACGGATCCGTGCGAATTGTCGATACCCGACTCTCCCATCCGGGAACGGACCCGAAGGCGGCGTCGACCACCGACTTTGCCTGGCCGCACCACGGAAACTCGCTGGCCCAGTGCGCGACGTCGACCAAGGCCGGTCCCCCAGCCCGCAGATGCTCGTCGGCGGGGTGATGCCGCAGGTCGGACGTCACATACACGTCGACGCCCAATGCCGACACCGTCGCGAGATACGAATCTCCGGAACCGCCGCAGACAGCGACGGTGCGCACCATCGCGTCGGGGTCACCCGCTGCGCGGACGCCCCATTCCGTCGACGGCAATGCCTTGGCGACACGCGCGGTGAACTCACGCAGAGTTTCGGGGTGCGGAAGCTCACCTATGCGGCCCAAACCCAATGAACTCGGGAAGGCGGCGAGTTCGAATACATCGAAGGCCGGTTCCTCGTACGGGTGCGCCGTGCGCAATGCCTCGAGCACGGCCCCGCGCTTGTTTCGCGCCGCGATGACCTCGACACGATCTTCGCTTACCTCCTCGATCGCACCGACGCTGCCGATCGCCGGATTCGCCCCGTCTCCGGGAACGAACTGGCCGGTGCCCGTCACCGTCCAACTGCACTTGCTGTAGTCACCGATCCGGCCGGCGCCGGCCACGAACAGCGCTTCCCGTACAGCGGCGGTGTTACCGGCCGGCACCATCACCACCCACTTGTCAAGCGGCGCAGACGGTTTCGGTTCGATCGGACGCAATACCTTCAGTCCGAGAGCGTCAGCGAGAGCGTCGGAAACTCCGGGATCTGCCGAATCTGCATTCGTATGCGCGGAGAACAACGCGCATCCCGCCTTGATCAGCTTGTGCACCAGTGCGCCCTTCGGCGTGTGCGCGCCGACGGTATCCACCCCGCGCAGAAGCAGCGGATGATGCACGACCAACAGATCGGCACCCGAAGCAATGGCGTCGTCGACCACGGCTTCAGTCGGATCGACGGCGAAGACGACTCGGCTCACGGAATCTGCCGGATCCCCGCACACCAGTCCGACGGAATCCCAGGATTCAGCCAGAACTGTGGGATAGGCCGCTTCGAGGGCCGCGATGACGTCGGCAAGTGTCGTATTCACAGAAACTCCTTCATTGCATCGATCAATATCGACACCTGTTGCGGCGGGCGGACAGCGAGTCTCAAGTGATTCGGGCCGAGTCCCGGAAACGTATCGCACCGACGCACGGCGATACCGCGAGTCCGCAGGTGAGTCCGCATCGCTTCGCCGTCGGGAAGCTCGATGAGAACAAAGGGCGCTGCCGCCGGTTCGTGGACAGCCACACCGATGGCACGCAGTTTTCCACACAGTGCGGCGCGCTGACCCGCGATGATGGCAGCCTTCGTCTGTGACTCCGCCACCGCCGACGGTTCGCAGCACGCTCTGATTGCTTCGATTTGCAGGCTTCCCAGCGGCCAATGCGCGCGTCCGTGCGCCAGTTTCTCGAGCACGTCGGGTGCACCGAGCGCGTATCCGCAGCGCAATCCCGCCAGCGCCCAGGTCTTGGTCAGACTGCGCAACACCAACACGTCCGGCAACGACAAGTCGGCGATGCTCTCGGTTTCGCCCGGTATCGCGTCGCCGAAGGCCTCGTCAACCACAAGAATCCGGCCGGGACGACGCAGGGCCAGGACGTCCGCTTTCGGATGCAGTACCGAGGTCGGATTTGTTGGGTTTCCCACCACCACAAGATCCGCTTCATCAGGCATAACTGCTGTTCGCAGTGTGTACGGAGGGTCGAGAATCACCGGCGTCACCGGCACACCGGCTTCCCGTAACGCCAATTCCGGTTCGGTGAAAGAAGGATGAATCAAGGCAGCGAACGCCGATCCGAGCCGCGGCAACATCGCGAACCCCTCAGCCCCACCAGCCAGCAACAACACCTCGTCCACGCGACGCCCGTGCCGCGCCGCAACCGTTTCTCGAGCCCGCAATTCCGCCGTCGCCGACGGGTACGAACCGAGCGTCGACAGCTCGCCGGCAAGACGTTCCCGCAGCCAAGCCGGCGGACCCTCACCCTGAACGTTGACGGCAAAATCGAGGAGACCCGGCGCAGCGTCGACGTCCCCGTGATGACGCAGACTGTCCAAGTTGCCCGTTCCGATACTCACGCACCAAAGCCTACGGGCGCGGACACCGCTCGCTCAGTCGGGGACAATGACCTTCTGTGACTCAAACTCTCGACGCCTTCCCCGTAGTTCTCTTCGATCTCGACGGCACCATCACCGACTCGGCGCCCGGCATTCACGCCGGATTTCGGCACGCCCTCGCTGCCGTCGGACACCCGGAGCCGACGGAGGAAATGCTGGCCGCCGTCATCGGGCCACCGATGATCGATACATTTCGGTCGCTGGGAATGACAAATACCGAGGTAGAGACGGCAATCAACACGTACATCGAGCGCTACGACGCCATCGGCTGGAGTGAGAATTCCGTATTCGACGGTATGGACGAGGTCCTTGCGCGTGCCAAGGCCAACGGGACTCGCCTGGGCGTCGCGACATCGAAGTCCGAGCGGTTTGCCGTCCGCATCCTCGAGCATTTCGGACTCGCCGAGCACTTCGAGTTCATCGGCGGCGCGAGCAACGACGGCGTCCGTCGGGCCAAGCCTGATGTGATTGCGCACTCACTGACCTCACTCGGACTCACCCCGGTGGCAGCGGCCGACGGCGGCACCCCGGACGTCCTGATGATCGGCGATCGAGACCACGATGTTCTCGGCGCAGCCAAGTTCGGAATTCCCGCGCTGTTTGTCGAATGGGGTTACGGCAGCACATCCGAAGCCCACGGCGCTCACTGCTCCGTCGCGTCGACATCCGAATTGGGAGGACTCCTCGATGGCCGCGTCTGAAGCCCTCCACGTCACCTTTGTGTGCACCGGAAACATCTGCCGCTCGCCGATGGCGGAGAAGATCCTTCTCGGACATCTGCAGCGCCAAGGACTCGACGATCGGGTCCGTGTGAGCAGCGCCGGGATCGAGAACTGGCACAGCGGCAAAGAAGCTGACGAGCGCACCAACATCGTGCTCCGCACAGCGTTGTACCCAACAGGCCACAGTGCAGCCCAGGTAAATACTGACCACCTGTCGGCAGACCTCGTCATCCCCCTCGACACCGGCCACGATCGTGAGCTTGCGCATCTCGGCGTCCCAACCGAGCGAAGGCGCCTCCTGCGTTCCTTCGACCGCGACGCGGACGGGAGTTCGGTGCCGGACCCCTACTACGGCGACTTCGACGGCTTCGAATTGGTCCGAGATCAGATCGAAGCGGCGATTCCCGACATCCTGGTCTGGATCCGAGAACGGCTGTAATCGCCGGAGCGAATTCACTCATCACACGAGAACGGATACCGTAGTAGTCGTGCGAAGACTCAAATTCATGTTGCGGCCCGGTTGGTTGGTACTGGCAGCTGTGGTCGGCATCTTCGCTTACCTCTGCTTCACGGTGCTGGCGCCGTGGCAACTCGGCAAGAACACCTCGACCGAGCATCGCAATGATCTGATCTCCAATTCCATCAACGCGGGGACAGTGCCCGTCGGCGAGGTCATTGCCGACGGAACCATCGCTCCCGACGACGAGTGGCGAAACATCACGGCCACCGGGTCATACCAACCCGATGCCGATATCCTCGTCCGCCTCCAGTCCATCGAGGGCGCCCCGTCGTACGAGGTACTGACACCGTTCCTCCTCGACGACGGCCGAACCATCCTGGTCAATCGCGGCTATGTACGCCCGATCAACGGCGCCGAGGCACCTCCGATCGCGGCCCCGCCGACCGATCCCGTCACCTTGAACGGTCGTGTTCGTCTCTCCGAAGGCACAGCGCCCGGCCGAGTTCCGATGGTCGAAGACGGAGCGAAACAGGTCTACTCGATCGATGCCCGACCGATCGGCGAGTTCATCGGCACCGACCTCGTCGACGCGTACATCCAGCTCGAACCCGATCAGCCGGGTGGCCTGGGTACGATTCCGCTCCCCCAGCTCGACGCCGGTCCGTACCTTTCCTACGGTTTCCAGTGGCTCGCGTTCGGCATCATGGCGCCGCTCGGACTCGCCTACTTCATTCGGGCCGAATGGCGTGAGCGCCGCAAGGAGAAGGCACTGGCCGAGGCCGGGACAACTCCCGACGATGTGACAGCCGGGACAACTCCCGACGACTCGACCCCCGAAGCAACGCCAGCACCGGCCCGAAGCAGTCGGCTCCGCAAACCCGAGCCCGTGTCAGTACCGCGAACGGCGAAGGAAGCCAGACTTGCCGATCGCTACGGCAATGCCCGCTGACACTGCCGCCGCACCGATCTGAACCACCGAGGACAGCCTCGATGCCCGACGTAAATCCGTCGGCGTCGGGGCTGGCCCGTTTCCGAGTACCGGGCGTTGCTCGACGCCATGCGCGTATTGGGTACGCCCCCCGAGCGAAATCCCCAAAGCACCTGCCGCGCTGGCTTCGGCAACACCGGCATTGGGACTCGGATGCGCGGACGCGTCACGCCTCCACGCCTCCAGCGACTCTCTTGACGAACCTCCGACCAGCGGCGCCGACCCGACTGTGAGGACGCCCGTCAACCGGGCCGGCACGATGTTCACCAGATCATCGAACCTCGCGGCAGCCCACCCGAAGTTTCGATACTTCTCCGACCGATAGCCGATCATCGCGTCGAGGGTGTTTGCAGCACGGTAGACAAACAGGCCCGGAACTCCCGCGACAGCACCCCAGAACAATGCGCCGACTGTGGCGTCGGAGGTGTTCTCGGCGACGGATTCGAGTGCCGCTCTCGTGAGCCCTTCCTCGTCGAGTACCGACGGATCGCGACCGCACAGCGACGGAAGTAGCTCACGCGCAGCGGTGAGGTCGCCAGTCGTACGCGAGGTCTCCAGCCGGACCGCCATGTCGTTCCCGGTGCGGGCGAGCGACGTCCCGCCCAGCACGGCCCACGTTGCCGCTGCCGTCACGCCCACCTCTGCAAGCCACCCAGCTCGAACCGCTACTCGACTGCTCACGGTGCCCAGCGCCGCAACCCCGGAAATCAGCACCGCGACGTGGGCAACTCCGGCGATCTTGTTGTCGCGGTACAAAACCTGCTGGAGCGCAGCAGCGCTCGTCCCGAAACCGGCGACGGGGTGAAATCGTGCCGGGTCCGCGAAGCAACGGTCGGCGGCAAAGCCGAGTAGCAGGCCGACTGCGCGTGCAGTGGACGGAGAACAATTCGATGGGCGTGGCACTTGATAGTTCTATCAAGTGCCACCCTGAGTCAGCGCGTTGGTCGAACGGCAGTCCGTCCACACGTCCCCGCGGGGACGTGGCATTTCCGGTTCGAGAGGTCGGACTCCCGGCCAAGCTGATCTGACTGACGTCGGGCGAGTTGCAGAAGGCCCCACCGTTTGGTGGGGCCGTTGAGCGAAGACTGATGTGGGCAGAATGCGAGAAGTTGCCGCCAATCGGGCATAGAAAAAGCCCCGGCCCGCATGTACATGCGGGCCGGGGCTTCGTCCTTCGGTGGGCGCGGAGGGTTTCGAACCCCCGACCGCTGGTGTGTAAAACCAGAGCTCTACCACTGAGCTACACGCCCGAACTCCCGGCGAGAACCTCACCGGGAGTGCTCTAAGACTCTAACGCAGCGATGGCGTTTGCCCAAAGCCCGTGGTCACGGGCCTCTCCGGGACCATTCATCTCAGCGAAGCGGACGATGCCGTCTTTGTCGATGACAAATGTTCCACGGTTCGCGAAGCCCAACTTGTCGTTGAACACGCCGTACTTCTGCGCAACGTCACCGTGCGGCCAGAAATCAGCCAGCAACGGGAAGGTGTAGCCCTGCTCGGCCGACCAGATCTTGTGCGTCGGCGAAGCACCGACAGAGATGGCCAGGATTGCAGTGTCGTCGTTTTCGAACGTGGGTAGTTCGTCACGAACCTTGCAGAGCTCACCCTGGCAGGTGCCGGTGAAGGCCAGCGGGTAGAAGACGAGCAGAACGTTCTTCTTGCCACGGAAGTCGGAAAGTGAGACTTCCTGGTTGTTCTGATCCTTCAACGTGAATTCCGGTGCCTGGGCACCAACTTCGATAGGCATGAGCGATTCCTTAACTGGACAGTGCATCGGAAACTGACGGTGCCTCAGAAACTGAAAATGCGCTGGAAACTGAAAATGCATCGGACGCCGCGCTTGCGCCGTCCGATGCACTACTGCTTACAGAAGAAGTCCTGGTCAGCGCTTGCCGGCCGGACGAGCCTTCGGTTGAACTAGTCGGCTGGCCGACCAATCACCGAGGTTCGCGGCCGAAGTCTGAGTCAAACCGGCTGTAGGTGCAGATTCAGCGATCTCACTGGGCTCGACGTGACCGTCGAGGCCTGTCTTGGGTGTGAGAATCCAGACAAAACCTTCGTCTGCGAGAGGACCGATGGCATCCATCAGGGCGTCGACAAGGTCTCCGTCCTCGTCGCGCCACCACAGCAGCACGACATCGATGACCTCGTCCGAGTCCTCGTCGAGCATTTCCCCGCCGATGGTTTCCTCAACCGAGGCACGAATGCCGTCGTCGGTATCCTCGTCCCAGCCCAGTTCCTGCACCACCATGTCGGCAGTAATCCCTAGTTTCTGAGCGTAGTTCTGGGCATCCGCCGCGGCGACCACGGTGAGGTCCTCCTTTTGTTGATGGCGTGCGGAGTCCCCGCACACCTAACGTTTGTTGTTCGGTTAGGGAAAGCGAACAGGGTCGGAGGCGTTAGCGCAAGCCGACCACGCCGAAAACTTTTGCCAATCTGCGCCTCCTGACGCTCTCGGAACCTTACGCCTTCGAATTTACGCAGGTCACAGGGCTCCACATTCGCTGCGGATCGAATCTCGAATCGAATTATTTGTATCGGTGATTGAGTTGATTTCAGAGGCCGTGTGGTCACGTTCGACGACGCGGGCCGTTTCACTCAAGCTGTCCGCAAGGTCCGAGAAGAGTCCGGACAGCACCGATGGAAGGTCTCCGGCAACCTCATCGAGCCACGACGCCATCTCGTCGGCCGAAGAAACCGCGGCGCGCCCTTTGGCCTTGACGTCGGAAGCATCGTTGTTATTGGCATCGATATACGCGTTGAACGTAGATACGTCTTCCTTCGATCGGGCCACCATCCCTTCGCAAATCGCGAGGGCGTTGTCGGCTGCAGCCGCAGCTGCCTTCGACGACGAGACTGCGACCACCGACGACGTCACCTCTGCCTGATAGTCGGCAGCCTGAGCCGCGTTGGGCTTCGGTGATCCTTCGACAGCACCGGAGCAGCCGACAATCGCAACCGAACCCACCGCCACTGCTCCGAGCGCGAGGGCGAGGGCGCTACGACGAGCCCTGCCCTCACTTGTTTTCGGTCCCACGATCCGCCTCCCCTAGAAATTCACTGCCGCCAAAACCACTGGCGCCACCAATCACTGGCGCCACAAACACTGTCGCCGACAAACCGCAATGGCAGCAACTCGCGAGGGCCCACCCTCCCTGTCGCCACCGGCAACGATCGCCGACGGGCGCCGAACTGAAAAAGGCTACCCGACGGTAACCAGGGCCACAGTGTGCCGGGCCGACCGGGATGGTGAAAGATTGAGGTACGCGCCATATTCATCATGGAAGTGGATCGGGCCTAACAAGGTCTCGATCACCTGCAGAGGACGCCCAACCATGCGTCCCCAAACCCAATGAGGAGCAAACGTTGTCTGACCTGATCCAGGGTCCCGCGTCGCAGCCCAACGCCGAATCCGGCGGAACGGGAGTGGCGGGGTCACCGTCACCCAATCCCACGCCCGGAACGGATGGCCGAGTACGCGTCATCCGTGAAGGCGTTGCGTCGTACCTTCCGGATATCGACCCCGACGAGACCACCGAATGGCTCGAGTCGTTCGACGGACTCCTGGACCGGTCCGGCCCCACCCGCGCCCGCTATCTGATGCTGCGGATGCTCGAACGCGCCGGCGAGAAGCATGTTGCACTGCCTGCGCTGACATCGACCGACTACGTCAACACCATCCCCACCGAGAACGAGCCCTGGTTCCCCGGTGACGAGGATGTGGAGCGTCGTTACCGCGCCATGATCCGCTGGAATGCCGCCATCATGGTGCACCGCGCGCAGCGTCCGGGCGTCGGCGTCGGCGGCCACATCTCGACTTACGCGTCCTCCGCGGCGCTGTACGAGGTCGGCTTCAACCACTTCTTCCGCGGCAAGGAACACCCGGGCGGCGGCGACCACATCTTCATTCAGGGTCACGCCTCCCCCGGCATCTACGCCCGCGCATTCCTCGAGGGCCGCATCCCGGCCGAGCAGATGGACGGGTTCCGTCAGGAGAAGAGCCACGCTGATTTCGGCGGCGGACTCCCCTCGTACCCGCATCCGCGTTTGCTCCCCGATTTCTGGGAGTTCCCGACGGTATCCATGGGCTTGGGCCCGATGAATGCTATCTACCAGGCGCGATACAACCATTACCTGAATGATCGCGGCATCAAAGACACCACCGATCAGCATGTCTGGGCATTCCTCGGCGACGGCGAGATGGACGAGCCGGAGTCACGCGGTCTCGCTCATGTGGCGGCCACCGAAGGCCTCGACAACCTGACGTTCGTCGTCAACTGCAACCTGCAGCGCCTCGACGGACCGGTGCGCGGTAACGGCAAGATCATCCAGGAGTTGGAGTCGTTCTTCCGCGGCGCCGGCTGGAATGTCATCAAGGTCGTCTGGGGACGCGAGTGGGATTCACTGCTGCACGCCGACAAGGACGGTGCGCTCGTCAATCTGATGAACGTGACACCGGACGGCGATTTCCAGACGTACAAGGCCAACGACGGCGCGTTCGTTCGTGATCACTTCTTCGGTCGCGATCCGCGCACGAAGGATCTGGTCAAGGACCTGACCGATCAGGAAATCTGGAACCTCAAGCGCGGTGGCCACGATTACCGCAAGGTTCACGCCGCCTACGCCGCTGCCATGGCCCACAAGGGTCAGCCGACGGTCATCCTTGCGCACACCATCAAGGGCTACACGCTGGGCAAGGGCTTCGAGGCGCGCAATGCGACGCACCAGATGAAGAAGCTGACGTTGCAGGATCTCAAGGATTTCCGCGACTCCACCCGTATGCCGATCACGGACGCACAACTCGAAGCGGACCCGTACCTGCCTCCGTACTACCACCCCGGTAACGACTCACCGGAAATCCAGTACATGCTGGCTCGTCGTAAGGCTCTGGGCGGATTCCTGCCGTCCCGTAATACGGACGCCGCTCCGCTCAAGCTGCCCGACGACAAGACGTACGACGTCATCCGCAAGGGCTCGGGTAAGCAGCAAGTGGCCACCACCATGGCCATCGTCCGCATCCTCAAGGAACTGCTGCGCGACAAGGAGATCGGCAAGCGCATCGTGCCGATCATCCCCGACGAGGCCCGCACGTTCGGTATGGACTCGTGGTTCCCGTCGCTCAAGATCTACAACCGCAACGGACAGCTCTACACGTCCGTCGACGCCGACCTGATGCTTGCCTACAAGGAAAGCTCGGTCGGTCAGATCCTGCACGAGGGCATCAACGAAGCGGGTTCGACGGCGTCGTTCACCGCGGTCGGCACGTCGTATGCCACGCACGGTGAGCCGATGATCCCGCTGTACATCTTCTACTCGATGTTCGGTTTCCAGCGCACCGGCGACGGCCTGTGGGCAGCTGCCGACCAGATGGCTCGCGGATTCGTTCTCGGCGCAACAGCCGGCCGAACCACGTTGACCGGTGAAGGTTTGCAGCACGCCGACGGTCACTCGCTTCTCCTGGCGTCGACCAACCCGGCAGCGGTCACCTACGACGCGGCGTTCTCCTACGAGCTCGCTCACATCGTCAAGGACGGTCTGCGTCGTATGTACGGCGGTACGGAAGGCGTGGCCGGTTTCGGCGGCGAGAACATCTTCTACTACCTGACCATCTACAACGAGCCGTATGTTCAGCCGGCCGAACCTGCCGGTTTGGATGTCGAGGGTCTGCTCAAGGGCATCTACCTCTACAAGACCTCCGACTCGGCAGGTCCGAAGGCTCAGATCTTGGTTTCCGGCGTGGCAATGCCGGAAGGTCTGCGGGCTCAGCAGATGCTGGCCGACGAGTGGGGTGTCTCCGCAGATATCTGGTCGGTCACGTCGTGGGGCGAATTGCGCCGCGAGGGTGTCGAGTGCGAGCGTCAGGCTTTGCTCAACCCGGCCGAGGACGCACCGGTTCCCTTTGTCACCACCGCGTTGTCAGCGGCGCAGGGCCCCCTTGTGGCTGCATCCGACTGGATGCGGGCAGTTCCCGATCAGATCCGCCAGTGGGTACCGGGCGACTTCACCACGCTCGGCACCGACGGCTTCGGTTTCTCGGATACACGCACCGCGGCTCGTCGTTTCTTCAATGTCGATGCCGAGTCCATCACCGTCGCAGTTCTGAACGGACTGGCGAAGGAAGGCTCGATCGATCGCACCCAGGCCGTGGAGGCTGCGGCGCGTTACCGCATCGACGACGTGAACGCTGCACCCGAGCAGACCGGGGACACCGGTAGCGCGTAAGTTTCACCGCTCGAACTACCAGCGCCCATCGCTGCGGGTTTCCTCGAGGCATCTACAGCCTCGCGACATCCACAGCGATGGGCGTAAGTTTTGCAGCATGCACGAACCTGATTCCCCTAAATCTGGAGTCGCAGCAGCCGAAGCCGGCGTGCCTGAAGTCGGGGTACGGAGAATTCGTCCGTCTACTTCCGGTTTGCAGGCTTCGCTGTCCAAGCGTCGCCAAGTTCGTGATCCACTGCCGGACGCATTGCTGCGCCGCGTCAAGCAGTTTTCCGGCCGTCTGGCCACCGAGGCTGTGACGGTGATGGAAGAGGAACTTCCATTCTTCGACAGTCTCGACGCATCCCAGCGCGCCGATGTTCAGTTGCTGGTGCAAACGTCGGTGGTAAATTTCCTGGAGTGGCTCAAGCAGTTGGATTCGGAGATCAGCTTCGGGTACGAGTCCTTTCCCGTCATCCCCCAGGATTTGGCACGCCGCCTCACTCTGCGGCAGACCGTCGACATGGTCCGAGTCGCGATGGAATTCTTCGAGAAGTGGCTGCCGGCGCTCGCCCGCAACGACCAGCAACTCATTGCTTTGACGGAAGCTGTCCTGAGATACGGCCGCGAGCTCGGATTCGCGGCTGCGACCGTGTACGCGAGCGCTGCCGAATCTCGTGGCGCTCTGGATACCCGATTGGAAGCGTTGGTCGTCGACGCCGTTGTCCGGGGCGATACCGGTTCGGACATGCTTTCGCGAGCAGCAACTCTCAATTGGGACGCAACAGCTCCTGCCACCGTCATTGTCGGGTCGCCGCCGCCGGATGAACGGGTATCGGTCGCTGGAAATGTTCACTCCACTGCCGCAACTCATGGTCGCGCGGTGCTCGCTGTCGTTCAGGGCAGTCGCCTCGTGATGATTGTCAGTGGCGACGTCAGCAGTAAATCCGAAGAGAGTGAATTTATTCAGGATCTGTTGAAGAACTTCGCCGACGGACCTGTCGTGATCGGCCCGACCACACCGACGTTGAGCGCTGCACATTTCAGTGCGTCCGAGGCGCTGGCCGGAATCAAGGCTGTCGCCGGGTGGCGGGGTGCTCCACGCCCCGTGTTTGCGACGGAGCTACTGCCCGAACGCGCACTGTTGGGCGACCAGGCCGCGGTCGATGCCCTGCAGGATCATCTCGTCACGCCTTTAGCTGCGAGCGGCACCGTCTTGACCGACACTTTGGACACCTATCTCGACTGTGGAGGTGCGGTTGAGACTTGCGCACGTCAGCTGTTTGTTCATCCAAATACCGTTCGGTATCGACTCAAAAGAATTACCGAGGTGACCGGTCGGGATCCTACAAATCCGCGCGATGCATACGTATTGCGTATAGCAGCTACCGTGGGCCGATTGACGCAAATCGACAACAAAGTGGACAAATTGGTAACTCCGGTCACAACCTTCACAGTGTGACGAACCGGGATGTAACTCTTCGGCGTCCAATTCCGATGGCGGACCGCGACGTGGGAATTTGTGGGAAACCTACAAAACGTGCCAGCAGAGTTCATCGCGACCGACATCTCGCAGGCGGCTCCGCGCAGTGTTCTCTTAGTAAGTGATTTCGTTGCTCGCCCCAGGACAGGGCTCTCAGACACCCGGCATGCTCAGCCCATGGTTGACGCTGCCCGGCGCGCAAGACCGTCTTGAACTGTGGTCGAAAGCCGCGGGCTTGGACCTCGTCCGCCTCGGCACTACCGCAACAGCCGAGGAGATCACCGATACGTCGGTCACTCAGCCGCTCGTCGTTGCAGCTGCCCTCCTCGCCTACGAGGAAATCGAATCACGGGGCCTGCTCGGCTCCGATGTGATCGCAGCCGGCCACTCCGTGGGCGAACTCGCCGCAGCCGCTATCGCCGGCGTCATCTCCGCTGACGATGCCGTCGCACTCGCTGCCGTTCGCGGTGCCGAGATGGCCAAGGCCTGCGCCCTCGAACCGACGGGTATGTCAGCCGTTCTCGGCGGCGACGAAGCTGAAGTTCTGGCACGCATCGAGGAACTCGGCCTGGAGGCAGCCAACCGCAATGCCGCTGGTCAGATCGTCGCAGCAGGTCTTCTCACTGCACTGGCAGAACTCGCGGCCAACGCGCCCGCCAAAGCTCGGGTGCGCGCGCTTCCCGTCGCCGGCGCGTTCCACACGCGGTTCATGGCTCCGGCTCAGGACGCAGTCGCAGCCGCTGCCGCCAAGGTCACGCCTTCCGATCCGATAAGGACTTTGCTCTCCAATTCGGACGGATTGCCGGTCACCTCCGGTGCCGATGCACTTGCCAAACTTGCTGCTCAGGTAACCCGCCCCGTCCGCTGGGAACTCTGCTCCGCATCGCTGCGGTCTGCCGAAGTCACCCTGGTCGTGGAGTTGCCGCCTGCTGGAGCCCTCGTCGGTATCGCCAAGCGTGAAATGCGTGGCACGCCGACGTTGGCCCTCAAGAACCCGGAGGATATCTCCGAACTGCCCGGACAGCCGTAGTCCGAGCGCTCCACCCACGTTCAGCTGCCTAACGCTGAACGTGGCGCACTACCTCAATCGATCAAGAAGGGAGCCACACCAGTGGCCCACACTCAGGAAGAAATCATCGCGGAACTCGGCCAGATCGTCGAGGAGGTCACCGGTATCGAGCCTTCCGAGGTCACCGCTGACAAGTCCTTCGTGGACGACCTCGATATTGATTCCCTGTCCATGGTCGAGATCGCTGTCCAGACCGAAGACAAGTACGGCGTCAAGGTTCCGGATGAGGATCTTGCAGGCCTGCGCACCGTCGGCGACATCGTTGCCTACATTCAGAAGCTCGAAGCCGAAGGCGCCGAAGCCAAGAACGCAGAGTGAGCCGACCGTGACTTCCGCTTCTACCCGCAGGGGGAAATTTCCCGACATCGTAGTCACGAGCCTCGCGACTTCGACGTCGGTGGCTGGTGATGTGGATGGCACGTGGAAGGCACTGCTCGCCGGCGAAAGCGGCATCGGAGTCCTCGACGATCCGTTCATCGAAGAATTCGATCTTCCGATTCGCATCGGCGGGCACCTCAAAGTTTCACCGGACGAGGGCCTCTCGCGAGTTGAAATCCGACGGATGAGCTGGGTCGAGCGCCTCGCGCTCACCCTCGGCCGCACAGCGTGGAGCAACGCCGGTAGTCCCGAGGTCGACAAGGACCGCCTCGCGGTTGTTATCGGCACCGGACTCGGCGGCGGCGACACGCTGATCGACGCGGTCGACAAGCTCCGAAGCGGAGGCTACCGAAAGGTGTCCCCGTTCTCGGTGCAGATGGTCATGCCTAACGGACCGGCTGCGACAGTGGGCCTCGAACTCGGCGCTCGCGGCGGCGTCATCACTCCCGTCTCCGCCTGCTCGTCCGGTTCCGAAGCCATCGCTCACGCTCACCGCATGCTGGTCATGGGTGACGTGGACATGGTGGTGGCCGGCGGTGTCGAGAGTTTCATCGACGCCGTGCCCATCGCGAGCTTTGCCATGATGCGCGCGATGAGCACCAACAACGAGAACCCGACTGCGGCTTCACGTCCTTTCGACAAGGACCGCGACGGTTTTGTGTTCGGAGAAGCCGGCGCTCTCATGATCCTCGAAACCGAGGAACATGCCAAGGCACGTGGAGCTACGATTCATGCTCGCCTGTTGGGCTCCGGAATCACTTCCGACGGCTATCACATCGTGGCACCACATCCCGAAGGGCTGGGCGCGGCGCGAGCGATGACTCGCGCGATCGAGATGGCGGGTCTGACGAAGTCGGATATCAAGCACATCAATGCTCACGCCACTGCGACGCCGATCGGCGACATCGCAGAGGCTGCGGCAATCAATTCCGCAGTGGGCAATCACGCTGCGGTGTACGGACCGAAATCCGCGCTGGGACACTCGATCGGCGCTGTCGGCGCTCTCGAATCTGTCCTGACGGTTCTGGCTGTGCGCGACGGAATCATTCCGCCGACGCTCAATCTCGACAACCAGGATCCAGAAATCGATCTCGATGTCGTCAAGGGCGAAGCCCGAACCGGCAGCTTCGATTTCGCACTGAACAACTCGTTCGGTTTCGGTGGGCACAATGTTGCGCTCGCTTTCGGCCGGGCATAGCCAGTCGTTGCACCTGTCCGCGGGTGACGCCACGATCACAGCGTCGCCCGCGGGCACACCGATCGGCAATTAACCCGAAGGCACGTAATTGAAGGAGGACGCGATGACCATTCTGGCCCCCGTGACAAAGTCCGAATCGTCGACAGACCCACGCGATCCCCTTGCGCGCCTGGAGAATCTGTTCGATCCGGGAACTACCGTTCCTCTCCACCCCCGTGACAAATCCGGTGTCCTCGCGGCATCCGGGATGATCGACGGTATTCGCACTATCGCTTACTGCTCGGATGCCACCGTCATGGGCGGCGCTATGGGCGTCGATGGATGCAAACATCTTGTCAGCGCGATCAATACCGCCATCGACGAGCAGACTCCCATCGTGGGCCTCTGGCATTCCGGTGGCGCCCGTCTGGCCGAGGGCGTCGAAGCCCTCCATGCCGTCGGACTTGTTTTCGAGGCGATGGTCCGCGCGTCGGGCCTGATCCCCCAAATCTCTGTAGTTCTGGGCTTTGCCGCCGGCGGAGCCGCCTACGGTCCGGCGTTGACCGACGTCGTCATCATGGCGCCCGAAGGTCGAGTTTTTGTCACCGGCCCCGACGTCGTACGCAGCGTCACCGGCGAACAGGTCGACATGGTCTCACTCGGCGGACCCGACACCCACACCAAGAAGTCCGGTGTCGCACACATCGCCGCACACGACGAGTCCGACGCTCTACACCGTGCCCGACGACTCGTCTCCATGCTTTGTGAGCAGGGCACGTTCGATCAGCGTGCTGCCGAACTCGGCGATTCCGATCTGCGGGCCATGATGCCGGCGTCGGCGAAACGCGCCTACGACGTGCGCCCGATCGTCCACGAACTACTCGACAACGTCGAGGGTGAGTCGAGTTTCGAAGAGCTGCAAGGTAATTACGCACGCAGCATCGTGACCGGATTCGGCCGGATGGCCGGCCGCACTGTCGGCGTCATCGCCAACAATCCGCTGCGTCTGGGCGGATGCCTCAATTCCGAGAGTGCTGAGAAGTCGGCGCGGTTCGTACGCTTGTGCAACGCATTCGGAGTTCCGCTGGTGGTTGTCGTCGATGTCCCGGGCTACCTGCCGGGTGTGTCGATGGAATGGGAAGGCGTTGTCCGACGCGGCGCAAAACTATTGCACGCCTTCGCTGAAGCCACAGTTCCCCGCGTCACTGTGGTCACCCGAAAGATCTACGGCGGCGCTTACATCGCGATGAATTCCCGCGCACTCGGCGCAACCGCCGTGTTTGCGTGGCCGAATTCCGAAGTTGCTGTCATGGGAGCCAAGGCCGCTGTGGGGATCCTGCACAAGCGTGCCCTGGCCGCCACACCCGACGACGAGCGTGAGACCTTGCACGATCGACTCGCAGCCGAGCACGAAGCCATTGCCGGTGGCGTGGATCGGGCCGTCGAAATCGGTGTGGTCGATCGAGAAATCGATCCCGCCAAGACTCGCAGCATTGTCACGGCGGCTCTTGCTGCCGCACCGAACGTACGTGGAAGCCACAAGAACATTCCGTTGTGAGAAACGTGGAGGGCGGGCCGCTGATCAGCGGCCCGCCCTCCACGTTCACATCAGCTCACTCGACGGTGTAGCCACATCACCTCTGCGCCCTCACCGGAGCTTCGGTACGGTTCCAACTCTTCATCCCAGGGCGCGCCCATCGCGCGATCGATCTCGGCCACGATGTCGCCGCCCGCTTTCATGATGGATCTCAGTCGCATCTCACCGACCATCACATCACCGTTTGCACTGGTGGACCCACGCCACAGCCCAAGCCCAGGTACATGGCTGTAGCGTTCGCCGTCCACCCCGCTGCTGGCGTCCTCGGTGACCTCGAATCTGAGCATCGGCCACACGCGCAGCGAATCAACCAGTCTGGCACCGGTTCCGACGGGACCGGACCAATCCGTTGTTGCACGAAGCAGTCCGTTGTCTGCCGGCTGAGAAGTCCACCTCAACTTGGCAGGACTTGCCAACGTGGCGGACAAGGCCCAATCCACGTGCGGGCATAACGCAGCGGGTGACGAGTGGATGTAGACCACACCAGCCGTCAGATCCGCGAGGTGATTCGGTTGCACACGAGCCTCCTGCTTCGACGAGGGACGTCTTCCCCAACGACCTCTGCCGAGTTTGTGAAGCAGGCTCGATTGAACAGTGTGCCTGTGATGCCCATGTTGCGCTAGTGAAACGAGAGAAAATTGTTCCCTATTTGTCTGCTATTTCCCCGCTATTACGCGATCGGACACTTCGGTCCATAACGGCTTGGCCCAGTCTCCGAATGGTCGATCGGTAAGAACGACGCACGCCAGGTCGATACTCGGATCCACCCACAGGAAAGTTCCCGACTGACCGAAGTGACCGTACGTGGCCTCGGAATTCGCCAGACCGGTCCAGTGCGGATTCTTGTGACCTCGAATCTCGAAACCCAAACCCCAGTCGTTGGGACGCTGGGAGCCGTATCCCGGCAAAATTCCGTTCAGGCCAGGAAACTGCACCGAAGTCGCCGCTTTGTGCGTCTGCGTCGAAATCAGCGTCGGAGCGAGTAGCTCTGCAGCGAACTTCGACAGATCCTCGGCCGACGCCTGGGCTCCGTGCCCCGCCGGTCCCACTAATTCTGCCGTGGTCATCTGCAACGGTTCGAAGACTGCCTCGGCCAGATAGTCGGCAAAAGGTATCGCCGTCTCGCTCTCGATCAACTCTGCGAGCACCTCGAACCCCGCACTCGAATAGATGCGCTTCGATGCGACGGGCGCCTGGACCTTCCGCTCCCCGAAAGCCAACCCCGACGCGTGCGCCAGCAGATGGCGAACGGTGGAACCTTCGGGACCCGCCGGCTGATCAAGCTCGACTGCACCTTCTTCGACGGCAACAAGAATTGCGTACGCACACAACGGTTTTGTCACCGACGCCAAGGGGAATACTCGGTGCTGATCGCCGTGGAACGCAGGAAAGCGGCCGCCCTCGTCGGAATTCTTTCCCGAGAGGACGACCGCTACCGCATGGTCGACCGGCCACTGATCGATTACGTCAAGACTGTGCACTCGATCAGACTACTGGCCCCTGATTTCAGTTAACTGATCACCAGTCAGCTTCGGTGTAACGGATGACGCCACGGATGTTCTTGCCGTCCAGCATGTCCTGGTAGCCCTCGTTGACCTCTTCGAGGCTGTACGTCCGGGTGATCATGTCGTCGAGGTTGAGCTTGCCTGCCTTGTACATGGCAAGGAGGTTCGGAACGTCCTGACGAGCGTTGCCGCCGCCGAAGATGTTGCCCTGAAGATCCTTCTGCAGCATGGACATCAGGAACAGGTTGAGCTTGACGTCCATATCCACGAGGTGACCCATCGCCGTGACGACAACTCGGCCGGCCTTGGCGGTCAGGATCATCGCTTCTTCGACGTACTCACCCTTCATCTCACCGACCGTGATGATGGTCTTCTGTGCCATGCGGCCGTGAGTTTCGTTGATGATCGGTTCGATTGCCGCCGCAGCACTTTCGTAGACGTGAGTGGCACCGAACTTGAGAGCCTGCTCACGCTTCCACGGCACCGGGTCGATGGCGAAGATCTTGCGCGCACCGGAGGCCACAGCGCCCTGAAGCGCGCTGATGCCAACGCCGCCGACACCCATGATGACAACGTCTTCACCGGGCTTGACGTCGGCTATGTGCGTTGCCGATCCCCAACCGGTAGGAACGCCGCAACCGACCAGCGCGGCAACCTCGAACGGAATGTCCTTGTCGATCTTCACGACGGACGACTGGTTGACAACCATGTACGGAGAGAATGTTCCGAGCAGGCACATCGGGATCACGTTCTCGCCGCGAGCCTGGATTCGGTACGTGCCGTCACTGATCGCCTGGCCGCTGAGCAGTCCCATGCCGAGGTCGCAGAGATTCTGGTGCCCGCCCGAACATGCCGGACAGGTTCCACACGCGGGGATGAAGGACAGCACGACGTGGTCGCCGACCTCGAGGCCGTGGACCTCCGCGCCGACCTTGGTGATCACACCGGAACCTTCGTGTCCGCCCATTGCGGGGAACGACGCCATCGGCGTTGCGCCGGTGACGATGTGGTGGTCGGAGTGGCACATTCCGGCCGCTTCCATGCGGATCTGGACTTCACCGGCTACCGGCTCGCCGATCTCGATCTCCTCGACGGACCACTTCTCGCCCAGGCCCCACAGGATTGCACCCTTGGTCTTCACGTCACTTCACCTTTCATTCGCACACCCGCATCTTTCTTTGTGACCATAGCCACAAATGGCCGAAATTGGAACGTGTTCTAACGAAAGATTTAGATTCGCAGGTCAGACGCGCTATTGAGCTGCACTTTCGGCGCGGCGCCCAACTTCCGAATGACCCACTGAGTGGGACAACCAGATTTTCGGACCGTTCGCTCCAGCCATTGCCCCCGCCTTCCGACGCAGAGCAGACTTTGATGATGGGAACTTCCGGGAATCGGCACGGAGAACATCCGCAACGCACACCGGCCTACGGCGTGGTCATGATCATCGTCGCCCTGGCTGCCGCGATCACAGTCAGTTACGTCGGGCCGGTGTGGTTGCGGTTCACGGTCTACATCGCCGCGGTAGTGACAATTGCAGTCGGATTCGTGTTCACGCTGCGCGACTACTCGACCTGAGTGGGATGAAGTGATTGTGAAGGATTTCGTTCGCTGAGCGAGTGAAATCCTTCAGAATCGCAGGGCGAATGTGGGGCGGATCGGGAACTGGTGCCCAGAACCCGAAATGGCCAAAGCCACACTGGCCACCGACCATACCCCGGCCAGAAAACGAGGTTGTCTCTGGCCGTTCTGCCGGACCGTGAACGCTGCCGCGCCGCGTTAAGAAGCTACTTGGCTGCCAAACTGACATGCAGCAATACTAAATTAATCGATGTAGCACTACAGGTCACATGAGACCATTCGGGCGTGAAAACAAAACTGGCACTTGCCATTCTGGCCGCACCACTAATACTTGCTGGATGTGGCGAGAGTTCCGATGCGCCTACTGCGTCCACAGCTTCAATTTCGGTCGGCAAGTCGGCCACTCAGCCAACCTCGACTATTCCAGTTGCAGTCGCCGTGGCCCCGGATCTTCCAGGCAAAGTTGTGGTGCGCGGAGATGCCAGCTCCTGTTCCAACGCGAATCCAGCTTCACCGGTGGGACTGGTTTCGACATCGACGGAACTCGGCGTCGGAGGTTATGCCGGAGACGCTGTACGGGTGACGTGGACCTACTCAGGCCAGTTGCCAACCTCTGGCACAGTTCTATTTTCACTGTCGGGCGCCAACCAAAGCGGAACCGTTGTCAAACAGTTGGGATACAAGACTCTTGACGGTGATCAGATTGCATACTTTGTGGCGGACCAGTCCGGCAAGCAGCAAAACCTGTCTGGCTTACCCGACACTAGTGTCCCCGGTCAGATCTCAGCAGTCTTGCCTAGTGCGCCAGCAGACGCGCTAGGACAAAACTGGCACTGGTCGTCGTCCATTAGCTTGGGAGGCAAGGATGTGGACTCATGTCCAAGCTAGCTCTTCTGCATTGACTGGCTAGGTTCGCCACTGGTTCCGATCGGGCTACTGTGCTGGGGCGAGATGGCCCCATTCAATGTTCACCGCTGAGATGAGAAACGCCGTTGACTGCTCGTCGAACAGGTAGCGAGATTGACGGGAAGTTGAAGTGGGAGCCTGTGAAAATCATCAGGCAAGCTCAGTGTCGGCGTCTCGGTTCGTGGCCGATCAAATCAATGCCGCATGCCTCGGCAAGGATCCGATCGGCCTTGTGTGCCCTACGTTTGGTGGCGGTGTGATCCTGAATAGAGGTGCACGTCACCAGCGGTTTGATGATGCGGTCAAAAAATCGAACGTGCCGGAGATAACACCAGATGACCGTAGGCACTCTCTGCGGCGTCCATTGGGACGAATCTGAGGGGCATTCCGACGATGCTCGGACACAAGGCAGTGACGAGACTCTGGATTCGATGCTGCCGCGCTGGCCGAAGTGGCGTCACCAGGCTTGATTCGCAGCGTGCTTAGTTCCAGGTGTGGCGGCAAAATGTGGGCAGAGATGCAAAAAGGCCCTCACGGATTTCTCCGAAAGGGCCTCTGAACTGCAAACTAATTGTGGGGCGGGTGGGGCTCGAACCCACGACCAATGGATTATGAGTCCACGGCTCTAACCGACTGAGCTACCGCCCCATCCGAAATGCACTGCATCTCGGCGCGTCCGAATGTTACCGGCCCATCCGACGCACATCACAACCGGGCAGGTTGTGACTGGTCCACCTCACCTGAGTGCACGAGATATCGACTTGGTCGGCATTGGCGCGTGAACCCGATACCGTTGGAGAGCACACCCCACGGAACAGGATCATCACATGAAGCTTGCACTCTCTGAATTCAAGAACTCCAAGGCCACTATCCGCATCATCATGTCCGATGGCGCGAAGCTCAACGGCACCGTCCAGGACTTCACGGAGGACACGTTGGTCCTCCACTCCCCCAACGGGGTCTACTACATCAACCCGGCCCACATCGTGCGCCTGTTCGAGCCCTCGGACCGCGCAGCGAAGTAGTCGCTCTTTTCAAGTCAAGCCCCGGCGCATCACTGCGTCGGGGTTTTTCTTGCTCTCGATTCACCACGGGCGGAGCACTTTTCGCACTCCGGCTCGTGCCTGCCTCAATTCAGCCCGGACAACAAAAAAAATGTCCCCGACCCGCGATTGCGGATCAGGGACACCTTCATTGCTGCTCCCCCGACTGGACTCGAACCAGTAACCGTCCGATTAACAGTCGGAAGCTCTGCCAATTGAGCTACAGGGGATTATCTTGCCGACAGCGCCGATCACGACGTTGCTGACAGCAACATTACCCAATGCATCGCCGAAGTACCAATACGGCACTACAGCCCCCATCGTGCGCCTGTTCGACACACAGAAAAGCGAAAAACCCCCACCCGGATTACTCCGAATGGGGGTTACACGCTCCCCCGACTGGACTCGAACCAGTAACCGTCCGATTAACAGTCGGAAGCTCTGCCAATTGAGCTACAGGGGATTATCTTGCTTGCAACGCCCGTTCCGGCGTTGCTTGAGAAACTCTAGCGAACGCATGACCGAAGTACCAAATCGCCTGCCCAGCGAGTCATCAGGCAGGATGGAGACAGGACGATCGGTGCTGGAGGGAAGCAGGAATGATGCGTTTGTTGATCGGTGTTGCAGCTGGGTACGTCCTGGGAACGAAGGCAGGCCGCGCACGATACGAACAGATCAGCCGGGCAGCCAAGGCTGTGGCGACCAGTCCGGCCACCAAGAAGGTGCTGGACGCGTCGCGTCAGAAGTTGGCGGACTCATTGAGCACGCAGCCAAAGCTCGAGCCCATGAAGCCGCTCAACGAGGAAACGACGATCCTGGTCCCCCACGACCAGTTGAAGAAGAACCGCTAGCTCAGCCGGGCAATCCGGCGCTGGTATCGCCGACAGCTTGTTCACGCAGTTGTCGGCGATACTGCTCGAGTGCGACGAGGTCGCCGAACAGTGAGTTGTATTCCTCGGGTGCTGCGGCCGGCGAGATACGTTGAAGCTTCGATTTGAGGTCCGCGACCTGTTCGCCGACCCAGGCTTCTTGCAGTCGGGCGAGCACGCCGGTGATGTACCGCGGAACGGTCTCTTCGTCGCAGGGCATCGGTTCTACGGCCAATTCCGAGATTACCGAGGCAACCGTCACGTCGTTGACGCCCTTGGTGACGACGTCGATCCATTCGGCGCCGCCGAGCCCCTTGCTGGTTCCTCCGACGTCGGCCATTGATTGCCTGATTGCCACGTAGGCCGGATGCGTGAACGTTTCGGCGGGCAGGGAGTCGAATACTGTTCCGGCGATCCCGGGATACTGCAGGGCCGCCTTCAAGACGGCTCGTTGGGTAGAGAGCGCCGGGTCGTTGGGGCGAGGCCTCGAGATGCCGATCGGCAGCGCCAAAGCGTCGTCGCTCGGTTCCGCGATAACTTGACGACGCTTGGGTGCGGGCGACGAACCACGCATGGCTGCCCGCTTGCGAGCTTCGTCACGTACGCGTCGGCGCACGGATGGAAGATCGTCCCAACCGACCCACCCGCACAGGAGGTTCGCGTAGCTGTCTCGCAGTGTCGATTCCTTGATCTGCGCGACGACGGGAACAGTCCGACGCAAGGCCTCGACGCGACCTTCGGCGGTCTCGAGATCGTGTTCGGTGAGGATGGATTTGACGACGAATTCGAACATCGGGGTGCGGCGCGCTACAAGGTCACGGACGGCCGCGTCGCCGGATGCAAGACGGAGATCGCACGGATCCATTCCGTCCGGGGCGACGGCGACAAAGGTCTGCCCGGCCATCTTCTGGTCGCCCTCGAAGGCCTTCATCGCAGCAGCTTGTCCCGCGGCGTCGCCGTCGAAGGTGTAGATGATCTCGCCACGAAAGTAGCTGTCGTCCATCAGGAGTCGGCGCAGCATCGCAAGATGCTCCTCACCGAATGCGGTGCCGCAGGATGCGACGGCGGTCTTGACGCCGGCCAGATGCATCGCCATCACATCGGTGTATCCCTCGACGACGACCGCCTGGTGGCCCTTGGCGATATCACGTTTGGCTAGATCGAGACCGAATAGGACCTGAGACTTCTTGTACAGGATGGTTTCCGGGGTGTTGACGTATTTGCCCGGCATGGTGTCGTCGTCAAATAGTTTGCGCGCACCGAAGCCGATGACGTCGCCGGCGACACTGCGGATAGGCCACAGCAGACGACGATGGAATCGGTCGATCGGGCCGCGTCGACCTTCCTTGGACAACCCGGCAGCTTCGAGCTCTTTGAACTCGAATCCCTTGGCCATCAAGTGTTTTGTAAGAATATCCCAGCCGTCGGGCGCGTAACCGCAGCCGAATTGCAGGGCAGCCGCACCGTCGAAATTTCGCTCGGTCAGGTAATCGCGCGCAGCTTGCGCGTCGGGTTCCTTCAACCTGGCAGCGTAGAACTCCTGAGCGGCCGCATTGGCTGCGATCAATCGTGCCCGCGTCCCGCGATCGCGCTGAACCGAGGGACCGCCGCCCTCGTAGGAAATCGAGTAGTTCAGTCGGTCGGCCAACTGTTCGACGGCCTCGACGAAACTGATGTGATCCATCTTCTGAAGGAACGAGTAGACGTCGCCGCCCTCACCGCAGCCGAAGCAGTGGTAGAGCCCGTGGTTGGGACGCACGTGGAACGACGGGGACTTCTCGTCGTGGAACGGGCACAGACCTTTGATGGAATCGCCACCAGCGCGCTTGAGCGAGACGTACTCACCGACGATGTCTTCGATTCGTGTGCGTTCGCGAATGGCCGCGATGTCTCTGTCAGAAATTCGGCCCGCCACGCCACCAGTCTAGGTGGTCCGGCGATACCGCCGGACAACGATATGTTGAATGCTCATTCCGAACGGGAGCGATGAGACCGACAATGACACAGAGTGGCGACAACTCCCCTGACAACCGTGTGGGCACGCACTTCGGAGTGTACGAACTACGCCGGCTACTGGGCCGCGGCCGTACCAGCGAGGTCTACGAGGCTTACGACACATCCAAGAGTCGGGTGGTCGCACTCAAACTCCTGAACGGGCAGGCCGCCGACAATCCGGAAATTGTCGAGCGATTTCTCGCTTCGGCCCGATCGAGCGCCGGCGTGAGCGACCCGCACGTCATCCCGGTCCACGAATCCGGGACCGTCAGCGGTGTCCCTTTCATGGATATGCGTCTGATCGAGGGGCACACTCTGAGCAGCGAGTTGGCCACGAACGGCCGAATCGAACCTGCCCGCGCCGTGCACATCGTTTCCCAACTCGCCGAAGCATTGGATGCGGCACGCGCGGCTGGTCTCATCCATCGGACCGTCACACCGCACGACGTCATCATCACGTCGACGGATTTCGTGTATCTCGCTGATTTCGGTATCCCCGATTCGACCGGGGAGAACATCGCCCACGTCACCGCACTGGCTGCAGTCTTGAACGAATCGCTGACCGGAACGACATTTTCGGAAGAATCGCCACCGAGTTCCGTTATTCGCTCGCTCCCACGGCATTTCGACACAGTCGTCGCCCGAGGAATGTCCGTCGACCCCACCCGACGCTATTCGTCGGCTCGCGAGTTCACTCAGGACGCGACTCGGGCGCTCTCGATGCCCGATGCTCCGGAGCAATTGGTGCCGATAGCTCCACGCCCGATGCAACCCCCGCCGCCGGCGCCTCCTCGCGAGCCTGTTCGATTCACCACCCTTCCCCCGCCGCCACCGGTAGCGCCGGCAACCCGGCGCACAGTGCCGATCATTCTCGGCGCTGCCGCGGCTGCTGTCCTACTGGCCGCCGGAGGCACCGCGATCTGGCTGATGTCGCGATCCTCCGAGGAAGCTCCGACTGCTGTTGCCGCGGTGGCAACAACCACCACGCCGGCAACTACAACCACCCCAGCACCGACTACAAGCCGAGTAACAACACCGAGAGCCACCGCCGCACCGCTCACCACCACCGCACCGCTCACCACCACGGTGGCCGCAGTCGCCCGGTTCGGGGACCTCGGATTGAGTGAGTTGATGACGGTTCCGTCGTGCAACGGTTCCGGAATTGTCGTGCTGGCCAATGCCACTGATCCAGCAACGTATGCGAATGACATCCAGCGTTATCTCGACATGTTTCCGGGTTCGCAGTACCTGCGCACCGACCAGTCCTGCTCGTCGTTGCGCCAGGTTTCGGACTCCGGCACAGCAATCTATGCAGTCTTTCGCCCCTCGGGAACCACACGTGCTGAGATCTGCGCCGACGTTCAGGCCGCCGACGGCGATGCCTACGGCAAGTGGCTGGACCGCTCGACCGATCCGAGCAGCTTCATCACCTGCTGAAGCGTCAGCCCCAGCTTGCTTGGGCGCCGAGGCTGGCTTTGTCGACGCGCTCGAGGCGACTTTCCGTGTACGACGCGATCTGATCCACGACCACTCGGGTGCGGGCGCTGTCGCTGTCGGCGTGTTCCCAGGCCGGAACCAGGATCGGGTCCAATCCCGCCGGCGCAGTTGCCAGTAGCCATTCCGCGACTCGGTGTACTCGGTCACGTTGACGGTCTTGGCGTGCTTTGTGCCCGGCGTCGGACATGACGTAATACAGCGCAACGGTTTTGAGGAGCGCGACTTCGGAGGCAACGGCTTCGGGAACGTCGAGATCTGCTTGGTAGCGAGTGAGCGGACGATCCCCGTTGGTCAACCGAGTCTCGGCGATGGCCGCCGTTGCGAAGCGTCCAACCAGTTCGCTGGTCAAGTTCTTCAGTGCGACGGAACTGTGCAGGGTCCCGTCGTAGCTTCCGACGCCTTGGACTACAGGCAGTTCCGACAGGCGTTGCGCCGCTTCGATCAGATCATCGACGACGAGGCCCCGAAACTCCGACGCACCCAATTCGGCGAGAGCCCGCTGTTCAATCGGGTCGGCGAGTGAACGCAGGTCGATACGGCCGGCAATAACGCCGTCTTCGACGTCGTGCACTGAATAGGCGACATCGTCTGCCCAGTCCATGACCTGCGCTTCCAGTGCTTGCCGACGCTCGGGGGCGCCTTCGCGTACCCAGGCCAACACGTCGGCGTCGTCGTCGTAGGCACCGAATTTGGCGCCGGGTTCGGGCCTCGTCCATGGATATTTGATCGCGGCGTCGAGGGCCGCGCGGGTGAGGTTGAGGCCGGCGCTGAACCCGTCGGGTCGCAGAATCTTGGGTTCGAGGCGGGTGAGAATGCGCAGGTTCTGGGCGTTGCCTTCGAAACCGCCGCAACTGTGAGCGACTTCGTCGAGCGCCTTCTCACCGTTGTGTCCGTATGGCGGATGCCCGATGTCGTGTGCCAGACCCGCAAGGTCGACGAGGTCAGGATCGCAGCCGAGTCCATCGGCGATCCCGCGGCCGATCTGGGCAACTTCCATCGAGTGTGTGAGTCGGGTGCGTGGGGTGTCGCCGTCGCGAGGTCCGACGACCTGCGTCTTGTCGGCGAGGCGTCGTAGCGCTGCGGAGTGCTGCACGCGGGCGCGGTCGCGCGAGAAGTCCGAACGGTGTTGCGCCGCAGCGATCTGCGAGCCCGGTAGCCCCGCTCGTTTCGGAGTTTCGACGACGCGACGTTCCAGATCGTGCTCGGAGTAGGTTCCGCCGCCGTAGGTGGTGTGTGCCGTCATGATGGATGCTCCTATTGCCCTGCCGTGTAGGGGAAGTCAGCGGAGAAATGTGTGAGCTGGTACCAGAGCAGCGCGCCGGTTTCGCGGGCGATTCCGTGCAGCTGAGATTCGCGGGTGAATACAGCGGGGCCTTGCCTGGTGGGAGCTGTCCAGGCCTCGAGGCCGGTGTCGCGGGCCATCGTTCGGGTGCGTAGCGAATGCCAGGGGTCACTGACCAGAACTGCGGAATTGATTCCCTGTGAAGACATTTCGGCACTGACGGCGTCGATACTGAGCAGGGTATCGGAACCCGTTTCGACTGCGGTGATCGCGCTGGACGGTATCCCCCGGTCGCTCAGATACATCTTGCCCGAGGCAGCTTCGGTGTACTCGTCACCTTCCTGCTTGCCGCCGACGGTGATGATCTGGGGAGCGACGCCTCGCTTGTACAGCTTGTACGCCTGCTCGAGCCTGGCTTCGAATACCGACGACGGAGTTCCCGAATACTGGGCCGCCCCGAGAACGACAATCGCGTCGGCGGGGGTGGTGTCGTCGATTCGTGCAACCTGCCACACCCGCGCCGCCGTCCCACCGATCAGAACAAACGTCATGAGGATGGCCCCGACGATGAACCGTCGGGTCCATCGCGCCAAACCCTCACCGAAGCCGCCACCGGCCCGTGAGGACGTGGAGTTGCGGGATCGGTTGCCGAAAGCTGGTTTCACTCCCGCAATTGTGCCAGTTCGCATCGGTCACCTGCGCTGCCGACTCGCCACAACGGTTAGATTTGCGTCATGGCCTTCGCAGCACACATCGAGCAGTCGTCCCCGACGGATCGCGGCCGGGCGTATCTCCGTCCGATTCGGCGCTGGGGCGCTATGTCAGCAGTCGCGGCGCTCTTCGCCATTCTCGCGCTGATTTTCAGCCCGGCGGCCGCGTCGGCAGATCCGCCGTTGGTGCTTCCCAACCAGATCACCGATACGTCCGGCGTGTTGAACAGTGGTCAGAAGAACGACATCCAGACTGCAATCGACCAACTCAGCGAAGACCATCAAATCGATCTGTGGGTCGCATTCGTTCCCGATTTCAACGAGATGGGCGGTCAGGCCTGGGCGGAGCAGACAGCCACCAAGTCGACTCTTCGCAACAATGCCGTACTGCTCGCAGTCGCAACAACGGAACGCGCCTACTACCTCGATGTTCCACCGGGATTGAAGAACATCACACAGTCCGACATCGACTCCATCACGGGTGACGCCTTGGAACCCGCTCTCGCCGACGGCGATTGGGCCGGCGCAGCGATCGCCACCGCCGGCGCCCTCGGTGACGCGAACTCCAAGAGCGGCGGCATGTCCGCGAGCACACTCCTCATCGCCGGTGGTGCGGTAATCGTTGGAACCGGCGGCGTGGTTCTGTACTCACGCAAACGCAAGTCCGATCACAACAAGGCAAGCCTCGAGGCCGCCAAGCACATCGCGCCCGACGACATTGCCGGACTGAATGCACTTCCCTTGCCGACGCTCGACGACCGGGCCAAGGCGATTCTCGTCGAGACCGACAATGCGATCTCGGCTAGCCAGGAAGAACTCGAACTTGCACGGAGCGAATTCGGTGACGCCGCCGTCGCACCTTTTGCCCAGGCGTTCGACAAAGCCAGGTCGACGCTCGCCGGGGCCTTCGGGATCAGGCAGAAGCTTGACGACGCCATCCCGGAGTCACCGGAGCAGCGGCGTCAGATGCTGATCGACATCATTTCTTCCTGTGGTCGTGCCGACCAAGAATTGGAAGCGCGGGTCGAAGAGTTCGACGCAATGCGTGACCTCCTTATCAATGCGCCCGCGAGGTTGGACGCTCTGACACAAAGCGTCGTAGCACTCAGTGTCCGTCTGCCTGAGTCCGAGGCAGTCCTGACAACTCTCAAGAGCCAATTCCCCGCTCCGACGCTGGCGCCGGTGGTCGGCAACGTGACGATGGCCGGTGAACGGTTGACTCTTGCCGAACAATCCATCGAGGCTGGTCGCGACGCCGTCGCCTTGCCGGCCGGCAAGCAGGGCGGCGCTGTCACAGCGATTCGGACTGCTGAAGCCGCACTGGATCAGGCGCGCAAGCTGCTCGACGGTGTGGATCACGCGGCCGACGACATCCGCAATGCCATCGCAACCTTGCCTGCCGCCATGGAAGATGTGCAGCAGGGAATCACGGCGGCGGATTCGTATCTGGCCCAGGGCGGGGAGCAGTTGGCCTCAGCGAAGGCCGCGGCGCAGGCAGCGCTGGCTCATGCCCAGGCGTCGAAGGACTCCGACCCGCTCGGGGCCTTCAACCAGGTCGTGGCGGCAGACGCACAGTTGGACGCACTTCTCGCAGCAGCCCAGGAACAGAAACAGCAACTCGAACGTGCGCAGCAGCGGCTCGCGCAGGACATGTTGGCTGCGCAGGCCCAGATCACCGCTGCCGGCGACTTCCTCAATACCCGTCGCGGTGCGATCGGCGCCGAGGCACGTACTCGTTACGCCGAGGCTCAGCGCCACCTGCAAGCGGCTCAGCAGTTGCAGGCCTCCGATCCGTCGACGGCCCTGCAACATGCGCAGGCGGCTACCACGCTGGCTACACATGCTTTGCGTGCCGCTCAGAACGACGTCAGCGCCTGGGAAGCGAGCCAGCGCCCCCGCGGCGGGGGTGGCGGCAACAACGCTGCCGGCGCGATCCTCGGCGGAATTCTGATCAACAGTGTTCTGCGCGGTGGCGGCGGCGGTCCGCGGTCGTACGGTGGCCCGAGCAGTAGCGGTCGAGGCGGCGGATTCGGCGGCGGCGGGGGCGGCGGACGGGGCAGTCGCGGGGGCGGCGGCGGCGGCCGGTTCTGAGGCCAGCACTCGAGGTAGTAAAATTCTGACTTTGTTCGCGACCGACCTCGTCGTACGCTCCATCCGGCAAGTCGGGATCACAGATCATACGAAGGTGTTATGAACAGCGTTGCCCCGCAGATAACCGTGGTTGTACCGACGTACAACGAGCGTGAGAACCTGCCCAAGCTCGTCGATCGCCTTGCCGCGTTGAAGATCCCGAACCTGCATGTCCTCGTGGTGGACGACAACTCTCCCGATGGAACGGGTGACGTTGCGGACAAATTGGGCATCGATGGACCCATCCCGGTAGGTGTTCTGCATCGCACCGTCAAGGACGGACTCGGCCGCGCCTACGTCGCCGGAATGACCCGCGCTCTCGCCGAGAACGCGGACATCGTCATTCAGATGGACGCCGATCTCTCGCATCCGTCCGAGGTAATCCCCTCGATGATCGAGATCCTCACCACAACGGACGCTGCTGTCGTGCTCGGGTCACGCTACGTCGAGGGCGGCGCAGTGGCCGGAGACTGGCCGTGGCACCGCAAGGCACTTTCGGCGTGGGCCAACTTCTACGTCAACGCGATCCTGCGACTGCACGTCAAGGACGCGACTGCCGGATTCAAGGCATGGCATGCAAAGACTTTGCGTGCCATCGACGTGGAATCGGTACAGAGCAACGGCTACGCATTCCAGGTCGAAATGAACTACCGAGTTGTGCAGCGCGGCATGAAGATCGCCGAAACTCCGATTCGTTTCGAGGAGCGCACCGAGGGTGTCTCCAAGATGAGCCTGAGCGTTCAGATCGAGTCGGCACTGGTTCCGTGGAAGCTGAAGTTCGGCAAGAAGTCCCGGTAGATCTAACCGACAGATCTGAAGAACTCTGCGGTCGCGGGATCCGAGGGATAGAAAGACTCGATCGCGATCTCGGCCAAGGTGACGTCGCGCGGCGTACCGAACACGGTGGTGGTACTGAACATCGCCAGTTCGGTATCGCCGGCGCGAATCCGCAACGGCACCAGCAGTGAACTCATCTCGTCTTCATGCCATTCGCCCCCGCTGGGGTAGGTCCGTAGTTCTTCGAGCAACCCGCCCAGTTGCGCGTCCGCCGTCACCTCGACTTCGCGTCGTAGCCTGGCAATCACATGGGTTCGCCATTGCGCCAAGTTCACAATGCGCGGCGCCATCCCCTCGGGATGCAAGCTCAGACGCAGCACATTCACCGGTGGTTCCAGGAGAAACGGCGCCGACCCCTCGGTCAGGATGCCGACTGCACGATTGCCGGCGATCAAATCCCAATGGTGATCGACCACGACGGCAGGAAATGGGTCGTGCGCGTCGATAATGCGATTGATGGCATCGCTGACCGCAGCCATCGGCGCCTCGGCCAATGCGCTCTGCGAGTATGCCGGCGCATGACCGCCGGCCAATAGCAACGAATTTCTTTGACGTAGTGGCACATCCAGACATTCGGACAGATGAATGATCATGTCCTTACTGGGCTTCGATCGGCCGGTTTCGATGAAACTCAGATGCCTCGTCGAAACGCCGGCCGCCGACGAAAGCCCCAACTGGGTAAGTCTCCGCCTCTCGCGCCACGCTTTGAGTTGCGTTCCCACATCTACTTTCTGCGTCATGTACCCAACATATCGACCGGCGGTACTGCCCGGCCATGACCTCTGAGGTAATCGACTGGCTCTGATTCCAGCTGCACAGTTGTCTCAGCCGGAAACAACACCGGACACCTCAGAGACAGGATTTAATCATGAGCGACTTCGACGCCATCGCCTCTGCCTACATCGATCTGTGGAACGAGACGGACTCCAACGCGCGCAAGAGTCGGATCGAGCAACTGTTCACCGTCGACGGCCGCTACACCGATCCCCTCGCCGACGTATCAGGCCACGACCAGATCGACGCGATGATCAATGCTGTGCAGCAACAGTTTCCGGGAATGGTCTTCACGCTCGCAGGCCCCGTCGATGCACACCATCAGCAGGCTCGATTCGGCTGGACACTGGGACCGGCCGGGTCCGAATCCCTGATCGACGGTTTCGATGTGGTCGAGCGTAACGACGACGGCCGGGTAACCCTCGTTCTCGGCTTCCTCGATAAAGTTCCGTCTGCGTGAACGATGCCGCACCGGCGGCGCCTTGCCGGGGCGCTGTCGGTGGCGTGTGCAATGATTTTTGTCGATGAACGCACACGAATGCACTTGGTCCACACCGGTTCCTGAACCCGAGGGTGCGGAATACGGCGCGCATACCCTGACAGTCAACGGGGCGAGCGCGGTGTTTCGAATCGCTAAAACCACGCCCACCAAGCTCGGCCAGTTCGTGACACTGTGGCGTCGTTCCGACGCCGGGCCCATCCGCCCGTTCGATACCAGCGACGGCGTCGAGATATTCATCGTACGGGTCAGCGACGGAGAACAGTTCGGGCACTTCATCTTTCCCGTCGGCTCTCTCGTGAAGCACGGCGTGGTGTCCACAAATTTTGTGGGCGGTAAGCGTGCCATCCGCGTGTACCCGCCGTGGGTCACCACTACCAGCGCCCAAGCATCAAGAACGCAAAAATGGCAGGTCGAGCACTTCACACCAGCTGATACGTCGCGATGATGACTCCCGTTGTGGTGGAGACACTTTCGGTCAGGGTGAACTGAGCCAGGGCTGACCCGTCGGGAAACAACTTTCGTCCCGTCCCGAGCACCAACGGATGAATGAGCAGTATGTAGGTGTCGATGAGGCGGCGGCGCGCCAACGCCGAAATCAGTTCCCCACTACCGAGAATCACCACATTCGGGCCGGGAGCTTCCTTCAAAGCCGCGACCGTATCGCCCGCGTCGCCGTACAGGAGGGTGGAGTTCTTCCACGGCAACGGTTCCGTCAAGGTGCGTGACGCAACGTACTTACGGGTGTTGTCGAGTACCTCGGTAAACGGATTGTCGTTCTGGAACGGCCAATACGATGCAAACTGCTCGTAGGTGCGACGCCCGAAAAGCAGATCCGATTTCGCGGCGATACCCTCCCCCATTTTTCGGGCCATCACCAGATCGCTGAACGGCGCTGCCCAGCCGCCATGTTCGAAGCCGCAGCGACGGTCCTCTTCGGGTCCGCCGGGCGCTTGCATCACGCCGTCGAGAGTCACGCTGTTGGTCACAGACAGATTTCTCATACTTCGATCCTGCGCCACCTCGACCCGCCGCGCCAGGAAACGGAAACGGGCGGCCTCCCTCGGCAAGAGGAAGGCCGCCCGGATTACACCTACGGCTAGGAGCCGATCAGACGTGCTGCCAGGTAGCTTTCGACCTGATCGAGTGCGACGCGTTCCTGTGCCATGGAATCGCGCTCACGCACGGTGACGGCATGGTCTTCGAGGGTGTCGAAGTCGACCGTGATGCAGAACGGCGTACCGATCTCGTCCTGGCGACGGTAACGACGACCGATAGCACCGGCGTCGTCGAATTCGACGTTCCAGTTCTGACGCAGCTGCGCCGCAAGGTCTTTCGCCTTCGGCGTGAGGTCAGCGTTACGCGAGAGCGGCAACACTGCAGCCTTGACCGGAGCCAGACGGCGGTCCAGACGCAGCACGGTGCGCTTGTCGACGCCGCCCTTGGCGTTGGGTGCCTCGTCCTCGGTGTACGCGTCGACCAGGAAGGCCATCAGCGAACGGGTGAGGCCGGCTGCGGGCTCGATGACGTACGGCGTGTAGCGCTCGCCGGTCGTCTGGTCGTAGTAGTTCAGATCCGTGCCCGAGTGCTTGGAGTGCGTCGAGAGATCGAAGTCGGTGCGGTTGGCAATGCCTTCGAGTTCGCCCCATTCGCTGCCCTGGAAGTGGAAGCGGTACTCGATGTCGGTTGTGCCCTTGGAGTAGTGCGAAAGCTTCTCCTGCGCATGCTTGTACAGACGCAGGTTCTCCGGGTTGATGCCCAGGCCGGTGTACCAGTCCATGCGGTAGTCGATCCAGTACTGGTGCCATTCGTCGTCTTCACCGGGCTTGACGAAGAATTCCATCTCCATCTGCTCGAACTCGCGGGTGCGGAAGATGAAGTTGCCGGGCGTGATCTCGTTGCGGAAGCTCTTGCCGATCTGGCCGATGCCGAAAGGCGGCTTCTTGCGCGACGTGGTCAGTACGTTTGCGAAGTTCACGAAGATGCCCTGCGCGGTTTCGGGACGCAGGTAATGCATGCCCTCTTCCGTCTCGACGGGGCCGAGGTGCGTCTTGAGCATCATGTTGAAGTCACGCGGTTCGGTCCACTGACCGATGGTGCCGCAATCGGGACAACCGACGAGGTCCATCGTGACGTCGTCCGGGTTGTCCATCTTCTTCTTTGCCGCGTACGCCTCCTGCAGGTGATCCTGACGGTGACGCTTGTGGCAGTTCAGGCACTCGACCAGCGGGTCGTTGAAGACACCGACGTGACCGGAAGCGACCCACACCTCGCGGGGCAGGATGACGGAGGAGTCGAGGCCGACGACGTCTTCGCGGCTGGTGACCATGTTGCGCCACCACTGACGCTTGATGTTGTCCTTGAGCTCGACACCCAATGGGCCGTAGTCCCATGCGGACTTTGTACCGCCGTAGATCTCACCGCACGGGTAGACCAGGCCCCGCCGCTTGGCGAGATTGACGACGGCTTCGATCTTGGACTTCGGTGCCACTGGATTGCTCTCCATCTGGGTAATAGATGCACGGTTTTCCTGCGCTTTTTGCCTACCTAGACTAACTGGCCGCAGAACTGGCCCTCGCGCCACGGTTGACATGCGTACTTATGCATATCAAAATGAATGTGATTTGCAATAGTGTGGTCTGATGGCCACACCGGAACGTCGTGACAGATCCCTCGAAGGAGCCTCGCTGTGAGCATTGCGGATACCGGCGATCTCCACAACACCAAGGATCATCCCGATCTCGGACACCCACACAGTCCCTTCGACGCCATCCCGCCGGCGGTAGTCCCCCCGAAGGAAACCCTGGCTGCAGCAGGCGAGATCCTGCGCGCCCTCGCCGCCCCCGTGCGCATCGCCATCGTGCTCCAGCTCCAGGAATCGCAGCGCTGTGTTCATGAACTCGTAGGCGCACTCGGCGTTACTCAACCGCTCATCAGTCAGCATCTCCGCGTCCTCAAAGCTGCCGGAGTAGTCCGCGGCGAGCGGCATGGCCGTGAAGTTCTCTACCGACTAGCCGACGACCACCTTGCTCACATCGTCGTCGATGCCGTCGCTCACGCAGAAGAAGGATGATCACCACCACCATGACCAACATCGGACCGACAGCAGTCAAGCGCAGCTCTGCCACCGTCGGCATTCGCTCCACCAAGCAGCGCAGCGCGATCTCCGCTCTGCTCGACGACATCGACGAGTTCAAGTCGGCCCAGGAGCTTCACGACGAACTGCGTAAGCGCGGTGAGGGCATCGGACTGACCACCGTCTACCGAACTCTGCAAGCCCTTTCCGACGCCGGAACCATCGACGTTTTGCGTACCGACAGCGGTGAATCCGTTTATCGCCGTTGCTCTTCCGGCCATCACCACCATTTGGTCTGCCGCACCTGCGGGTTCACCGTGGAGGTCGAGGGCCCGATCGTCGAGCAGTGGTCACAGACCATCGCCGACGACAACGGTTTCACCGACGTCAGTCACACAGTCGAGATTTTCGGTACCTGCCGCGACTGCGCTGCTGCCCTTTAAGGAAGTAGTCCCTGCCGGGCTGTGTCGGCTCCGGTGAGCGCCAACAGCAGCATCGTGGTGAGTGCCTCGTCGGCCAACCCGGCTGCCGGAAAGGTATAGCGCAGAATCACATCGGCCAGGCTGCCATGCGCGAAGACGGCAATCGAACCGAACTGGATGGTGCGATTGCGCTCGGCCACCTTGCGATGCAGCGCAGCGCTGACGGGGCGATCCCACGCCAGTACACAGGTCATCGACAAAACATCGAGGCCTTCGGAAAGATTCATCGCCTGGACGGAGCACAAGGCACCGGAGTACTGGAAACCCAGTGAGCCGTCGTCGGCTACGTCGACGGTCACAAAATGCGACAGCGCTTCGGCAGCACGTTCTTGTAATCGCGCGGCATTGTCGGTTGTCTCGGTCATGTCTTCACCTGTCATTTCACGCTCTGTCATTTCACGCCACCGAATCGGCGGTCGCGGGATGCGTATTCAACACACGCAGCCCAGAGGTCACGGCGGTCGAAATCCGGGAAGAGCTTGTCCTGGTACACCATTTCGGCGTAAGCGGACTGCCAGATCAAGAAGTTCGACGTCCGCTGCTCCCCCGACGGACGCAGGAACAAATCGACGTCGGGCATGTCGGGTTCGTCGAGATACTTGGCAACTGTTGCCTCGGTGATCTTTTCGGGATTAATCTGTCCGGCGGCGACGCGTCGAGCGATTTCCTTGACTGCATCGGCGATTTCGGCTCGTCCGCCGTAGTTGACGCACATCGTCAGGTTCATCACCGTGTTGTTTTTGGTGAGTTCTTCGGCGATTTCGAGTTCCTTGATGACGCTCGCCCACAACCGCGGCTTCCGGCCGGCCCAGCGGACCCGCACGCCCATCTCGTTCATCTCATCGCGTCGGCGACGGATGACGTCACGGTTGAAGCCCATGAGGAAACGCACCTCGTCGGGGCTTCGCTTCCAGTTCTCGGTGGAGAAGGCGTATGCGGAGAGCCACTCGACGCCCATTTCGATGCACCCGTTGACGGAGTCCATCAGGACGGCTTCACCGCGCTCGTGACCGGCGGTTCGCGGTAGTCCGCGTTCTTGCGCCCAGCGCCCGTTGCCGTCCATCACCAGCGCGATGTGGCGCGGGATCAGTTCGGTTTGCAGGATCGGCGGTGTGGCTCCGGAGGGATGGGGGTCCGGGGGCCGGATCACCCGATCTGCGGAGGAGTCAGGCAGAGTGCGCGGTTCGCGTCGTCGAATCACGCGTTCCATCCTGCCCCACTGCCGCGGCAACCTCGACTGCCGCATGCGGCCTGGATCGTTCGATGAGCGGTAACGTGCGCAATTGCCGCTCGAGATGCCATTGCAAATGCGCTGCGACAAGGCCACTGGCCTGGGTTCGCAGCGACATCGGGGCCTCGTCGGTCCCCTCCCATTCACCGCGTACGAGCGCGTCCATGAGATCAAGAACACCGGGCGACGGCGTCGCCGAACCTGGTGGTCGGCAGTACGTGCAGACTGCTCCACCGGCCGCGACGTGGAACGCACGGTGCGGACCCGGAGCCGAACACTTGGCACATTCTTCGAGGGCGGGCGCCCACCCGGCGTAGCCCATGGCTCGGAGTAAGAAAGCATCGAGAACAAACTCGACGGGACGACCCTGCTCGGCTATCGCCCGCAAGGCGCCGACAGTAAGTCGCTGAAGTTGAGGCGCCGGCGCACGTTCTTCGCCGGCCAACCGCTCCGCAGTCTCGAGGATCGCGCATGCCGTGGTGTAGCGGCTGTAATCGTCGACGATGTCGGTGGCAAAAGCGTCGACCGTCTGTACCTGCGTGATGATGTCCAGGTTTCTACCCGGCAATAGTTGGACGTCGACGTGGGCAAAGGGCTCGAGCCTGGCACCGAACTTGGAGGTGGTTCTACGGACACCTTTTGCCACGGCACGCACCAACCCGAACTGGTTGGTGAGCAACGTGACGATGTGGTCAGCTTCGCCCAGCTTATGCAGGCGTAGCACCACCGCTGTGTCTCGATACAACCTCACCGAACCAGTGTCCCACGTTGCACCGACGCGGCGTCGCAAACTTAGCTGCGCGCATGCCTGCAGCTGTGCCGCTGGCCGGCCGCGAAAATTTGGACCGACAGGTCCGCGCCTATTTGCTGACACAAAATCGCGAGCAGTGCGCGTGACACGCGAAGTGGTGGGGGCCGAGCGGCCCTCACACTTCGGTGAATCCGGGGTCAGGACTTGCTGGACCGGGACCTACTGCACCGTCCCGATCACAGATCGGGCAAACTGCCGAGGTCGACGCTGATCAGCAGGATGCCGGGCAGGATGTCCATCGAGCCGAGGAGGACGTGGATCTGGGGTTGCAAGGCGTCGATAATGTTGGTGATCGATCCCATCGAAAGCTCCTTCGTATAGGTTCTCCTTATCGGCGAACCTTGTGCGGTGGCGCATAGCGTCACGCGAAAGATATCAACACGAGGGCCGCGACGGGGGTGAATCACTATCAACTACCTGGCCCTGAAGGGCCAGGTTGACTGCTCAAGGGACACATCACAAGCAGCGCTTGCGACACGATCTCCGTAGTTGCAGCGCCGCCACCTGTCCCCCTAGGCGACTCGCACCTTCTCCGAGCGCCTCGGTTCGCCGCGATACCGGGCCATGTCGCCGGCAATACCCAGCTTTCTCCACGCCCGCCTCGACACAGGATTCATCAATCCGAGTTCGTCTGCCAGCGTGCGCATTTCACCAAAGTAGTTACCCAGAATTCGACGCGACTGCGGACTGCTCCAGAACGCTTCTCTTATCACCGACTCGGGAATGTCGAACTTCTTCGCGAATTCCTTTGGCGGTGACATTATTTCGCCGGACAGCCACCGCATGGCACCGGGAAAGGCAACGGACGTCATCGCTCGACCGAACGGACTCAGCGCTGGAACACGCTGGCGCAGAAAATCGTGAGCAAAGGAGATGTGCCGCGCCTCTTCGGCAATGTGAATCTCCATGGTGCGCAGCATGACCGGCACCGTATCCTTACCTTCACGGATAAGGTCTTTCTGAAAATGGTCGATAGGCTCTTCACCGGCAAGGATGCCAATAAAGAAGATGACCGGGAACTTGGCGCCAAGCAACCCCACAAACGGTGACAAACGCCGGAATAACGGACGCATCCCCGGCACGTCGACGTCCACCCGATTCACGAATTCCTGGAACATCTGGATGTGATTGCACTCTTCGGTCATCTCGTGAAGGCAGTACCGAAACTCGGGAGATTGGTTGGGTAGTGCCATGATGTACTGCAGCATCCCGCGGATCAGGATGCTCTCGAATGCCGAGCCCACCTTGGTTACATTCGCCTGGCGCCACTTTCCCATCGCGATACGACGTTCCAGCGGTTGATCCTGATACCAACGGGTGGCGCCGAGTGGATCCGACACCGCCGAGAGCACCCAGCGCGGATCATTCGGGTCTATCGCGAATTCCGTTGAATCCCAGTCAATATCGAGGTAGGGATCGAACCGCTTGTGAACGGAACCATCGGAGAGTGTTGCGAGCAACTCGCGGTAAGGCTGATCCATTTCAATAGACGTTGACCGAACCATCGGTGTCTCCTCAAGGCGCCTGTTCGTCGATCGCGATCAACGAACTCGATTGCGCCTAAACTTAGTGTGACACCGCGTCTCATGCAACCCCTGTAGTCAACTTAGTTCGACCCGGCACCGTCAAGCCCTGTCGCTGTGTGCGCTTCGTGGTTCGGCGGGACGTTGTACAGAGCGGCACCGGCTGTCACGCCGGCTCCCACTGTTACAAGAATTATCCGTGTTCCCGCAGACCGTCGGGGTTCGTCCCTCTCCAAACCTGCGATCAGTGCAGCGGTATGTATGTGCTCGTCTTCGGCAACGGTGACGCCTGAGCTTGGTATCCCCAGCTTTGTTGCCAATGCCGAACGAAAGCCTGGGCAGGCGGGAGCGGCCACGATGGAATCGACCGCCGCCAGATCGAGTTCCGCCTGCTTCAGACAGGCAGCTACTGCTTCGTAGCCTGCTGCGGCGTAGTCGTCGTCGAGTGAATTGGACTCGTTGAAACGCAGAATGTTTCGGTTGTCGGCTTGGCTGACCGTTGCCCGGAAAGAATCACCACCGTCGAGATTATTCAGCCACTGCACTGGGCCGAGCCCGTACTCATCGTCGGTCCAACGACACAACGCGGCTCCCCCGACTGCCGAAAACGGAAACCGCTCACTTAGCCGATGTCCCGGGTCCGCATCACTGGCAACGACGAGGGCACGTTCGATCACGTGAGAGCGAAGGAATCCGTCGACAATCTGCAGTGCGGTCAGGACACCACAGGTACCGTTCGCAATATCGAAGGAGAACGTGCCGTGCTCGCCGGTGTGCGGGTCCTCCGGATGCGCCCCGATGTCGTCTTGGATCAGCGCAGCGAGGGCCGGCTCACCAAGGTTGCGGTCACGATACAGGCCGGCGTTCAGGAGCAGATCCAAGTCGTCCGGGCGGCATCCGGCCTGTTCGAGGCAAGACTTCGCCGCCGCTACCGCAAGGTGAAGTGCACTGTGCCGACTCAGCCATCCAGCCCGAGTGACGTACAGCTGCTCAATGATCGTTCCCATAGCGCGCCACCAGTTCTTCGTCGATTTCCACCAGGACTACCCCGATCTCCAACCCGGAGGCCAAAGAGATCAACGCAACGGTCTCTCCCGGCTTGATATGGCCTGCCTCGAGTTCTTCGACCAACGCCACCGTGTGGGTTGTCGAAGCCGTGTTCCCGTATCGATCGACGGTTATGACCGCGTCGTGCCGCGGACTATCGCCGAACGACGCCTCCATCTGCGCCATACCCTTCTTGATTGCCCGCGCCGAAGTTTGATGGGTGATCACATGGTCAATGTCGTGGATCGACAGCCCGAGCGTGTCGAGTACCTCGTGCAACAGCAACGGAGTGTCGGCGATAGCGGCCTTCTGAATGGCTCGCGAATTGGTGAACATGCGAGCACCCGGCGCATTGCCCTTCGGGTAAGCCAGGCACAACCGGCTGTAGTCGGCGACAGTCGTAAATCCCGCGAGCCGGATCCCCGCCGCACCGGCGGGCGCACGTTCGAGGACGAGCGCCGCGCCCGCATCGCCCAAGGTGAGGGAAGCTAACTCTTTGCTCATGATGTTGTGAATATGCTTCGCGGCATTCTGACCGAGCTGCGAGATGTACTCACCGCTGACGACCAGCGCCCGCTCGATCAAGCCCTGACGAATCCAGTTGTTGGCCACCATCACACCGGTGAGCATCCCAGCGCAAGCATTCGACAAATCGAAAGTCATAGCCTTGTCGGCCCCGAGAGCCTGCGCAACGCCACTACTCATTGTCGGCTCGAGCCACTGAGTGAGGCCGCCACGAAACTTGGTGATGCTGCAGCTGATCACCACGTTTATCGACTCGGCGGCACAACCCGACCGTCGCAATGCATCCTGCGCGGCTGCAATCCCAAGTGTGTAGGAATCCTCGTCGCCCACACTGACCCGACGCTCGTGGATTCCAGTCAGTCGTTCGAGGTCGACATGAGTTTCGTGGCGTGTTGTTGCCATCAAATCCTCGGTCGTGAGTCGTGTGACGGGAAAATGCCGACCTGCCCCGGCCACCCGCGTTCGATACGGCTCTCGTGTGTCGTCGCATTCCGCGTCCGTCACCAGCCAGCGTTTGACCATTTCACTCGATTCCTCACTCTGGGAATTAGTTCATTCGCGGCGAATTAGTCAGGGGGACGGCTCTGTTCGTAAAACAGTCAGGCGGCTCCTGTACTCGGCCTCGTCGATCTCCCCACGCGCGTAACGCTCAGCAAGAAGTTGCTCGGCGCTGTGATGCGGCGGCGGAAAACTTGCCGACGGACTGCTTCCGGACGACCTACTTCCAGACTCCGCGGGTCCGTGTCCGGCATAGCGAATCAGCAGAAAAATCCCCAAGATCAGCAGGCCCCAGAACAGGGCCATACCAACGAACATCAGTACGTAACCCCAACCCCAACTACCGGAATAATGGTCGTACATCACAACGGGCCTCCAAGTTCTCCATGCGGCCGTGCGCACTCCCTCGAAGGGGCGTCTCACGCGTCTTCCCTCAGGATGCGCTGTTCCCCGACACATCCACAGGGTCTTTCTGCTCGACTTCCACGAGCAAAAAAGTGTCATCCGTCCTGCCGCAAGTCCTTGTCTTAGGGCACTTCTGCTCCATCTGCCCCAATAGCCCCAACCGTGGAATCCTGCCGGTTTCCGGAGTGTTTCAGAGAAGTAACAGGGTGGTAATCAGCGACCCCCGGTTGAATGAGAAGTGCACATTATGACGAATCTCCCCGAGTTCGAGGGGTTGCTTCCGACCGACCTTCCACCGACGGTCCGTCGCGATGTTTCGACGGTCCGTCGCGACGCTTCAGCCGTGATTCCCACTGTTTCCACGCCACGTGTCATGCTGGTCGACCCGCGGTTCGGGCAGCTGGCCGGGCAATTCTTTCGCCTCTTCGAACGCCCTTCCAGCGGCGGTGGAGCATTGGCGGTCTATCTCGGCGGGGAGCCCGTCGTCGATATCTGGGCAGGGTGGTCGACTCGGGATACCCGCTGGCTACCCGACACCGTGTCTGTGTCCTTCTCCACCGGAAAGGGTGTTGCCAGTACGGTTTTGCACCGTGTCGTGGAACGTGGGCTGATCGATTACGACACACCGGTCGCCGAGTATTGGCCGGAGTTCGCAAGTGCAGGCAAGGAAACTGTGACGGTGCGGCAACTGTTGACCCACCAGGCCGGGTTGCATCGTGTACGCGGCCTGGTTCCGGGCCGATTGGCGCTGCTCGATCACGACAGCATCGTCGGCGCCCTCGCATTGGCCACACCGGACCGTCGCCGCCTCACCACACCCGGTTATCACGCAGTCACATTCGGTTCGCTGGTCGCCGAACTGACAACTCGCGCAACTGGTTCATCGTTTACCGACCTGGTCCGTACAGAGATCGCGGATCCTCTCGGAATTCCGGAATTCTGGTTCCAGGTGCCCGAGGACGAACGCCATCGCATCGCAAAGTTGTTCCCCCGCATCAATCAGTTCAAGGTTCCGTGGGACACCGCTTCCTTCGCGTTGACCCGGTTGCCTGCGCTCAGGAATATCGCGGATGCCGGCATGCCGACGGGGTTCGACCAGTTGGTCCGCAATCCCTCGATCCACGATTACGTCATGCCCGGCTGGAACGGCGTTTTCAGTGCTCGCGCCCTTGCCCGAATGTACGCAGCACTTGCCAACCAGGGAATGGTGGGAGGAAACAGATTCCTGAGTGAAGAGACCCTGGAACAGATGGGCGAGGTACAGACCACGGCGCGCGACTATGTGCTCGGAATCCGCATGAACTGGCGACTCGGCTATCACTCGGCCTTTGTTGCCAGCCGAAATTCGTCGCTGCAGGCCTTCGGACACTACGGGCTTGGTGGATCCGGGGCATTCGCGGACCCTGAGACCTGCTTGTCGGTGGCATTCGTGACCAACCGAATGGGCGGTGCCCTCACTCCGTTTGCCGACCTGAGGTTGGCCAAATTGGGCGCCCAGGCGGAATCGATCGCCCGCAGACTGTGAACGTGCAAGGCTGAACAAGCAACGGAAGGTGAGCGGTTGGCCCCCACCAACCCTGTGCCAAAGGTGAACGGCCATTTAGCGTAGTCAGTACGCACAGCTTTGCCACAGACTCCACGAACTAGGAGTAGCAATGAGCGTGATCATCGAAGTTCACAAGTTGGTGAAGACGTTCGGACGAACTCGGGCGTTGGACGAGCTCGAACTCACCGTCGACGAAGGGCAGGTACACGGATTCCTCGGGCCTAACGGTGCTGGTAAATCGACCACACTCCGTGTCTTGCTCGGCAGCCTGCATCCGGACAGCGGCGAGGCCACCGTTTTCGGACGCAACCCGTGGCGAGATGCCGTCGAACTGCACCGCGACATGGCTTATGTCCCCGGCGACGTGACACTGTGGCCGTCGTTGTCGGGTGGGGAAACAATCGATCTCCTGGCGCGAATGCGAGGCGGGTTGGACAGCGCCCGCAAGAAAGAGCTGATCGAGCGTTTCGACCTTGATCCGCGCAAGAAGGGCCGCGCGTATTCCAAGGGCAATCGCCAGAAGGTCACGCTGATCTCGGCGCTCTCCTCGAATGCCCGACTGCTCCTCCTCGACGAACCGACTTCCGGCCTGGACCCTTTGATGGAAAAGGTCTTTCGCGAGTGCGTCGTCGAAGCCAGCAGTCGCGGCGTGACGGTCTTGCTGTCCAGCCACATACTGTCCGAAGTGGAGGCGCTCTGCGAACGCGTCACCATCATCCGGTCGGGGCGAACTATCGAATCCGGAACACTCGAGTCGATGAGACATCTCAGTCGCACCTCCATCACAGCCGAACTCCTTGGTGACCCTGGCGATCTCAGCCGAATCAACGGCGTGGAAGACATCCAACTCGATGGATCGATGCTGCATTGTCAGGTCGACAGCGAGAATCTCGGAACACTGATCCGTGTTCTCGGAGATACCGGTGTTCGCAGTCTCATCAGTGCGCCGCCCACTCTCGAGGAACTCTTCCTGCGCCACTACGGGATCAACGACGCGACGTCGACGTCACCCGACCGAGTGGAGGAGGTGAAGGCATGAGCACCCCCACGATCTCTCGCCCACAGTTCAGCGAGCACGAGCCAGTCTCGAACTCGAATTTCACAGGAACCCTTCACTTCTTGCGCTTGTACCTCCGCCGAGATCGAATTGCACTCCCCCTGTGGATTCTGATCTTCGCGTCTGCGCCCGGACTGTACGTTGCCAGCATCTCCGGCATCTATACTTCCCCAGAACAACTCGCCATGTTCGCGGCAACAACCGCGGCAAGTCCGGCCGAGATCGCGATGTACGGCCCGATCTTCAACTCCAGCCTGGGCTCTGTCGGAGTCTGGAAGGCCGGAATCTACTCCACACTGATCGCAATTGCAGTGATCCTCACGGTCATTCGTCATACACGCGCCGAAGAGGAGAACGGCCGAACCGAACTTCTCGATTCCACCTCCGTCGGACGATACTCGAGCCTGACTGCCGCACTGATTGTCGCCGGCACCGCGTCTATTGTCACCGGAATCCTCTGTACTGCATCACTTCTCACTCACAATCTCCCAAGCGCAGGATCCATTGCATTCGGCGCCGCACTCGCCGGTTCCGGCCTGGTTTTCACTGGTGTTGCAGCCGTCGCGGCGCAACTGAGTCCCAGCGCCCGAGTCGCTCGTGGAATCGCGATGTCGGTACTCGGCCTCGCCTTCGCACTGCGGGCCATCGGCGACGCGGGATCGGGAACACTCTCATGGTTCTCACCGTTGGGCTGGGCCCTGCAGATCCGCGCCTATGCCGACGAACGTTGGTGGGTCCTGGTACCCACAGTCGTCACAGCCGTCGCGCTTACCTGGGTTGCCTACTTACTCCTGCGCCGACGCGACGTCGGCAGTGGACTGATTGCCGAACGAGAAGGTCCGGCGGTCGCATCAGCCGGTCTCACAGGAACTCTCGGCCTGGCGTGGCGCATGCACCGCGGCACACTTGCGGCCTGGACGATCGGACTGGGGTTCTACGGCCTACTCATCGGCAGCGCCGCCAAGAGCGTCAGCGGACAGATCGGAGACAGCCAGGCCATCCGCGACATCATCATACGTATGGGTGGATCTCAATCGCTCGAGAAATCGTTCATCGGCTACGCATTTGTCATGCTCGGGATAGCTGCTGCGGCCTTCACCGTCTCGGCGTCGATGCGCCTGTACTCCGAAGAAACCGCCCAGCGTCTCGAACCCGTGACAGCCGGCACGGTAAGCCGAATCCGCTGGGCTTCCAGTCACATCGTGTTTGCGCTGCTCGGCCCCGCGATCGCGCTCTTGGTCGCCGGAGTCGCGGCGGGAGTGACCTACGGAATCGCCATCGGCGATGTGGGAAGCGCTTTGCCCTCTGCGCTCGGTGCTGCGGTTGTTCAACTGCCGGCAGTCTGGGTTCTCACCGGTGTCACTGTCCTGCTGTTCGGGATGATCCCCAGATTCACGCCCGTCGCGTGGGGAGTTCTCGTGGGATTCCTCTTCATCTTCATGGTCGGCTCACTCGCGCAACTTCCCCAGTGGGTACTCGACCTCGAACCGTTCACTCACGCCCCGAAACTCCCCGGCGCACCATTCGAGGCCATGCCGCTCGTGTGGTTGACACTCATCGCAGCGGCACTGATTGCGACAGGTCTAACCGCTTTCCGACGGCGGGACCTGCGCTGACGAGTCAGCATGCCACCGTCACTGCGACGTCGATTCCCGGCGGACCTACGGCCAACACTGCACGGAATCCATCGGAAACCGATGCGATCAGCGCCGGCAGATCGGGAACTGCACCCGCATCGGCGTTGATTCCGACACACACATGCGTGGTGTACGACATCAACGTCACGTTGAATGCTGAACCGAGAGTAGGACTGAACGCCCACTGCCGGGTGATCTCCGCGCCGGCAAGATACAGCGGAGTCGTGGAACCGACCACGTCCGAGGCGACAAAATCCATGTGCTTGAGCATGTTGCCCGTCACCGCAACCGGCAGCAGATTCAGCATCGCGGCCAGGTGGGGCGAAAGCGGAATTGCAGGTTCATTCCGCCAGCTCTCTACGGTGGCGTGGACCCGGTGCATCAGCGGATCCGGATCCGAGATATCGAGCGGTAGCGCAAATCTTGCCAACGAAATGCGGTTGCCGCCCAACGGGTCTCGATCGGTGCGCAAACTTATCGGCAAGGTCACCATCAGCTCCGGCGGTACAGCACCGCAGCGTCGATGGTACTCAGCCATTCCGAGAAGAACAGCAGCCAAGAACGCATCGTTGATCGAGCACTGTGTAGCTGTCGCGGCAGCGGCAAGGGCCGCAACCGGAAGTTCGAGCACGCCGAAACTACGACGCGCACTACGCTCAGTCATCACCGGCGACAATGTGGTTGTCGCCGGTCGCACCATACGTGATGTCGAACCCAGGATTCGGGCGGCGCCGCGGACGGTATCGACAGGATGGCGCAATGTACGCGCACCCGCTCGGACAGCAGACCCCGCGGCAGACCCAACCGAGTGTGCCACAGCATTCGCGCCCGTCAGACGATCGATAGGCGTCACCGCGGTCGGCGCGGACAGACTCGATGTGCCGACTCTTGACATGCCTTCCCTTGTCTCGTCAGTGATTTCACGTGTCAGTTGCATTCCACCGACACCGTCGGTCAGAGAGTGATGGACCTTGACCACCAGCGCCGCGGCGCCGTCGGCCAGTCCGTCGAGCACTGTGAACTCCCAGAGCGGACGATCCTTGTCGAAGGCGGCCATCCCGGTGATGCGAGCGAATTCCAGAACCTCGTTCCAAGTACCTGGCTCCGGCAGTGTCATCCGACGCAGGTGCCAACTGAGGTCGAAGTCGCGATCGTCCACCCATCGAGGCGGAGTCCAAGGAAACGAACTCGCAACGGCTCGACACTTGAACATCGGTACCGCGTCGATGGCGCGGTGCATGACATCGACCAATCGACCTTGGTCAGGAACCTTGTCCAACAGCACAATTGAGACGATTGTCGAGCGAAGGATCGGATCCTCCTCCATCCGCCACGACATCAGATCCGTCTGCGTCATCGATCGCACGTCCACTGCGCTCATCACCACTCGATTCCCTTGTCGCCACCCACCCTCAGGGCTGTAGCCGTATCTCGTCCACTCCCGGCACCGACGATGCAAGTGCAATGACAACTCCTCGCTGTGGGTCATCCTCGGACACACCGCTGATAGTGAGTGTTCCATCGGCAAACTCCACCGCCCACAGATCCGGCCCACCGTAGAGGTCAAGTCGATGCCGTACTTCGTCGACAATGCGATCAGGGTCCAGCGCCAAGACCCCGATCAGGTCCTGGCGCGTCACGATTCCGATGACATCCCCCTCATGGACGATCGGCACCGCGCGCAAGCCGGAGCGGAGCATCGCGGAGGCGACAGCGTTGATCTCCGCATCTGCAGTCATCGCAATCACAGGCTTGGTCATGACATCCGCGACCGAGTCGACGCCGGAAGCGGGCTGATCATTCTGCGACAAGTCTTGAAACCTACTCCGGAGAAGGTCACCCTCCGAAACGATCCCGACAAGGTGCTTCTGTTCGTCGATCACGGGAAGCACCGAAAATCCCGACCGTGAAATCACCAGTAGACATTCGTCGGTACCGGTCGCCTGATCGATCGTCGTCACAGGACTACTCATGATGTGTCGTGCAAGCATGCCGATTCTCCTTTGGCTGCCCGGTTGAGGCAGCCGACATCGAAGGACTGATGTATCCAGCGTGACAAACTCCTATCCCGCGACGGAAGGGCCATGGGCACCGTGCGTGTACCGGTAATCGACCCCGAGTGCAGTGACTTCCGCCTCTGTCGACTCGACACGCATCAGAGTTCGCTGAACACTGTCGGCCGCGATCCGGTGAGCGGCCCCACTCGGATCGGGAGAGCCCATGAAGACGAGTCGTTCAACCGCCACGCATCCAGTCGCCGCATACCGGTGGGTTGTACCGATCGATGCCGTCGGACCCGACGATGCACCCACTATCGGCGGCAAAGCCGCCAACCTCGGCGAGTTGATTCGGTCGAAATTCCCGGTTCCGCCGGCATTCGTGATCAACACTGCGGGCTATCTCGATGCAATGGATGCTTCCGGACTTCGAGAAACGCTGAAAAAGGGACCTCTGCCACGCACCGACAGCACCGAGGACGCAGTCTGCGCCGCCGTCGTCCCCGACGCGATGCGCGCGGAGATTATCGACGCTTATCGTGAACTGGGGCCTTCGACCACACGCGTCGCCGTCCGTTCGTCCGCGCCGGCCGAAGACGCGGCCGACACGTCGTATGCCGGCATTCACGAGAGCTTCACAAACGTCTCCGGAGACGAGAATCTGATCGATGCGGTCCGAAAGTGCTGGGCATCGCTGTGGTCGGATCGGGCGTTGACATACCGCAGTCTCCAAGGGGTACACGAAGAACCGTCGTTGGCAGTTGTTGTCCAATGCATGGTCGAGGCCAACCAGTCGGGTGTCGTGTTCACGGCCGACCCCCGCACCGGCGCGAGGGATCGCATCGTGATCGAAGCTGCGACCGGCCTGGGTGAAGTGGTCGTGGGAGGACAGGTGGAACCAGACACATACGTGGTGTCGAAACCGGATTTGTCGGTACTCGATGTGCATATCGGTTCACAATCCTTCGCGATCACACTGTCCGACGGTACTGAGCAATCGTCGGAAATCCCTCTGCTGCAACGCGAACAACAGATCCTGACCGAAGATCAGATCCACCGACTCGCGGTACTCGCTGCAGCGGTAGAAGAGCACTATCAGCGGCCTCAGGACCTCGAATTCGCCTACAGCGGAGAGCAACTGTGGCTTGTCCAAACACGCCCGATCACTACGCTCGGACAGCACGCAGAAACAGAACCGCCTGACTCGCAATCAGATGGTTCGAGTGCACAGATCCTGGCGCACGGATTGGGCGCCGGACCGGGAAAAGCCACCGGCAGGGTACGGGTCCTACGTTCAGTAGCGGACGGCCGCAATCTCGTTGACGGTGAAATTCTCGTGGCACCGATGACCCGACCGGACTGGCTGCCAGTTCTCCGGCGCGCTGCCGCAATTGTCACCGACGGCGGCGGCATCACGTGCCACGCCGCCATCGTCGGCCGCGAGCTCGGTCGACCCGTTATCGTCGGAACGCGCACGGCAACAACAGATCTTGTCGACGGAATGCTGATCACTGTCGACGGCACCGCGGGAACGGTCAGGGAAGCGGATGCGGCGACTGCCGTCACTACGAGCGCACCGACGACCCCAACTGCACCTTCGGCGGCGTCGACCCGCGGACCGACCACGGCAACATCCGTCTACGTCAACCTGGCAACACCGGAAGCTGCAGAAAGAGTGGCCGCCACGGAGGTCGACGGTGTCGGTCTACTTCGGGCGGAGTTCCTGATCATGGACGCCCTCGAAGGCCTACATCCCCACACGATGATTGCGCGTGGCCTGCATGAGAAGTACGTAACCGAAATGTCTTCGGCTCTCTCGCGCATCGCGGCCGCGTTCGGCTCACGGCCCGTTATTTATCGCGCAATTGACCTACGTACCAACGAATTTGCGCACCTCGAAGGAGGCGAAGTCGAACCACACGAAGACAATCCGATGATCGGCTACCGCGGATGTTTCCGCTACATCCGGGAACCTGAATTGTTTGCACTCGATCTCGATGTCATCGCCGAAACCCGAAAGCGCTACCCCAACGTGCATCTCATGATTCCGTTCGTTCGGACCGGCTGGGAACTGTCCCAGTGCCTGGCACAGTTGGATGCCCATCCCCTCGGGTCAGATCATCGGATGCTGCGATGGGTCATGGCCGAGATACCTTCGGTGGCGTATTGGATTCCCCGTTACGCGGCAATGGGAATCGACGGAGTATCCATCGGCACCAATGACCTCACGCAATTGGTTCTCGGCGTAGACCGAGATTCGGAGATCTGCAAGGACCTCTTCGACACCATGGATCCTGCGGTCCTCGACGCCATCGACACGATCATCGAACGTGCCACCGCTGCCGGTATGACTACCTCACTCTGCGGCCAAGCGGTATCCACGGATCCTGCACTGGCGGAACACCTTGTGAGACAAGGGATCACGTCTGTCTCCGTCACTCCCGATGCGGCCGATACGACTCGGCGCGCAATTGCGGTAGCCGAGCGACGAATTCTTCTCGGTCAGGCTCGCGCCGGGTAAACGTGCCGCCCAGAAACCGCCGTCATGCCAGTACCTCTTGAGGGCACTTGTCGAACGCTGTTTTCATTGCCGCACCAAAGCGTTCTGGATCGTCGATCAGCCAACTGTGGGCTCCCGGAACCGTGATCACGGGCGAATCCGTCAACACCGATCGCATCGATTGGAAACTGGCCGCAGGAATGATCCGATCGTCGAGGCCCCAGAGCAGTGCGATCGGCACCCTCCGCAGCACGAGTTGCTCGAGTTCAGCGGTGAAATCAGCGGTCCGCGCCAGATGGCCGACACGCCAGAACGCACCGGGATTGCCGAGAACGTTGGATATGGCGCAGTCTGCAATGGTCGCTGTCATCCCCAGGACCGACCGGACAGCGAACGCCTCACCGACGGCGGCGGCGCCCCATTTCCACAACGGTCGCTCGTGTATCGGTCGTGCAACGTTGTCATCGGTCGACCAGGCACCGCCGCCCACTGCATTGACCAGCACGAGCTGCGACACTCGGCTCGAGAACTCGTGTGCGGCCGCGATCGCGACACCACCACCGAACGAATGCCCGACGATGGTGACCGGCTCGTGGATGCCGACCGAATCGAGGTAACGCTCCAGCCAGTGCGCGTAGCCGACAAAATTCCGCTCGCCCGGTGGTAGTTCGGCGGTACCGCCGAATCCGGGAAGCGCCGGCGCGAATACCCGCCTGCCATGCGTCGCCAGTTGACGCAGCGCGTGATCATAGGACCGTGGAGTCAAACCCCATCCATGAAGGAACACCACCGGAGGACCCTGCCCAACCGCACCGTAGGACACGGTTCCGACTCCGGTAACCACCTGATGCCACGCAACGCGGCCGGCTCGGCGAAGATCGTGTTCTGACATAGGTGGGCATTCCTCGAAATAGCAGTGACTGGACTGAGTCACAGCCTTTCGCAGATACCGGCGCGAGACGACGGCCGAACTACCTGGGACATACCTGTTTTTCGGCTCACAGAGTTGGAATGACCCGGGTCAGGACGGGAATACTCCCAGGTCAGGCAGTTCTTGTATCCGTGCGTAGTACATCTCGACGTCGGCAGGTTTACATGCCGCAGTACCCGGCGTCTGCAGCATTGCAGCCCCCGCCGCAATACCGAACTGCACCGCTTCCACCAGCGAACGGTTGTGCACGAGCGAATACACGATGCCCGCAACCATGCTGTCACCGGCGCCGACCCCACTGATCGACGCAATATCCACCGATGGGATGTATTCGCAGATGTCAGCCGTGACCACTAGTGCGCCGTCGGCACCGAGCGAGACGACCACCACTTCGGACACGCCGCGTTCGACGATGCTTCTCGCCGCAGCCGCTTGTTCCGACTTCGTCTCGAGAGGCCGGTCAACCCATTCACGGAGCTCTCGGATACTCGGTTTGACGAGGTAGACGCCTCGCTGCAACGCGCGCAGCGCACCGCCGGAGGTGTCCACAACCAGTTGCGCCCCGGTGTCGGTGAGCAGGTCGGCGAGCCGCTGACAGAAATCGCAACCGACTCCTGGTGGCAGGCTGCCACTCACGACGATAAAGCGGGATCCTGTTGCGAATTCGCTCACCCGTGCGAGACACGAATCCACCTCGGCATCCGTCAGCGTCGGCCCCGGCAGTACAAAACGGTATTGCTGACCCGTCGAGATGTCGTCGACGGTAAAACTCTCGCGGGTAGAGCCGGAAATCGGCTCGGCAGAAAATCGCACCTGTTCGCCACTGAGCAGATCCGCTATCGCCCGTCCGCAGTGTCCACCCGATGGAAAGACCGCTGTCGCGTCTTCCCCGAGCGAATGCAGAACTCGGGCGACGTTCAATCCGCCGCCTCCAGGGTCACGACGGGGAGCAGTGCAGCGCATCTTGTCTGTCGCACGCACCGCGGGCGCACTGGTCGAGATATCGAGCGCCGGATTCATCGTCACCGTCACAACACGAGAGCTATTCTGCCACATGTAGTTTCACCTCGAGGTGAAGTGTGGATCCGTCACGACGGAGTGAATGTGCCCAGCCTCGTTCACGAATGACCTGAAGCATAGGTGCGTTCTCCCCCATCACCTCGGCCACCATACATCGCGCACCGAATCGGTAAGCCTGAGCCTCGAGCCGATCCAAGATCAAGGTACCGATTCCGTGCAACCGCTCGTCTTGCGCTACTACGAGGGCGAACTCCACGGTGGTCGGTGAAACCCCGTCCAACACGGCGAAGCTTCCGACACCCACCAATTCTTCGCCGATGAACGCGCCCAGAGCGCATCGCCGATCGTTGCACTCGCATAACTGGCCGGAAAAGGCGGTGAGCTGTTTCGGCTGCGGCCCGAACCACCGCATGTACGAATCGTGCTGGTCGAGGCGCGCATGCAGCCGCTGCACCGCATCGGCGTCTCTTGCTCCGAGGCACCGAACTGTTGTCGTGCCGATTCCGCTGCCCGTCACGGCCATCGATCATCACCTGATTCGGCTGGAGGGATACCTCCCGATTGAACCGTGGCATCGCCGGTAGTGGGCAGAGCCTTTTGTCATCGAATATCATCCTTCGCCCCTACCCCGCCGGCAGCTCATGCGCGAAGCTGGATCGTGGAGGAATACGGATGTCGCCCGCAAGGAGGATCCATGACCGGTGCCGGATTACCCACCGACCTCACGCACGATCACGTTGTCATAGACCGAGCCGGGCTCGACAATCTGATCTCGGTGTTGTGTGCCGAGGGCTATCGCGTCATCGGCCCGACTGTCCGCGACAGCGCGATCGTCCTGGACACTCTCGAGTCCGGTGACCAATTGCCGGCGGGATGGGGTGTCGATACCGGCCCGGGCCGGTATCGACTGAGTAAGAGAGCAGATTCTGCCGTCTTCGGTCACTCCGCCGGGCCGCAATCCTGGAAGCAGTACCTCCACCCGTCGCGTCAACAACTCTGGAGCGAATCCAAGGACGGCACATTCCACGCACCGCCGACCGAACCGGTGAAATACGCATTTCTCGGCGTACGTGCATGCGACCTCGCAGCGATCGGAATACTCGAGACAGTGCTTTCCGCAGGTGGAAAGTCCGCGACAAGTCTTTTCGAGAATCTGTTCGTGATCGCAGCAAATTGCACGGAACCCGGCGGGGTGTGTTTCTGTGCGTCGATGAATACCGGCCCGGAGGCAAAAACCGGGTACGACCTGTGTCTGACCGAAAGAATCGACAACGACGGCCACCGATTCGTCACCGGAGTGGGCACCGCGGAAGGATCCCGGATACTCGCACTGGTCCGTCCCAGACAAGCGACGGACGAGGAAACTGCCGAGGCAGCCCACGCTGTCGCCGAAGCAGCACACCATATGGGCCGCGAAATGCCCGACGTCGATCTTCGCGGCATGCTCCGCGACGCACGGGACGCCGATGTCTGGGAGGATGTCGCATCACGGTGCTTGACGTGCGGAAACTGCACGATGGTGTGCCCGACGTGCTTCTGCACAACTACCGAGGACGTCTCCGATCTCACGGGTGACAATGTCGAGCGCTGGCAGCACTGGTCGTCATGTTTCGACCTGGACTACTCACAACTGCACGGTGGTGCGGTGCGTGTCAGTGGCGAGAGCCGGTATCGACAGTGGATTTCTCACAAGCTGGGCACCTGGCACGACCAATTCGGCTCGTCCGGCTGCGTCGGTTGCGGTCGATGCATCGACTGGTGTCCGGTGGGTATCGACATCACGGCGGAAGCGGCCCGCCTCACTGGTGCCTTGAATGTAGAACCCGACATCGATGCTGGTGGTCACTGATGAACGATCACGCCGGCGAGCACTGTCCGAGAGAAATCGAAGCTCTGGCCGACGATCAACGCCATAGACTCGCGGCCATCTCGCACGAGGTTCAGTTCGCGACCGGTACCGTGATGTTCCGCGAAGGCGAACACGCTGACAGGTGTTGGTTTCTTCGGTCGGGCAGGATTGCGCTCACCACCAGGATTCCCGGACGCGGTGAGGAAACTGTCGAAACACTTTCTGTCGGTGAGATTCTGGGCGTTTCCTGGTTCCGCCCACCTCGACAGTGGCAGTGGACAGCGACTGCGGTCACTTCCGTGACAGCAGCCGAGGTCGATGCCACCATGTTGCAGTCCGTCGCCGAGAACGATCCGGATCTCGGACGGGCGATCTACTCGACCCTGGCGAACACACTCCTCCATCGATTGCAGGCTACGCGCGCACGCCTGCTCGATCTCTATTCACGCGAACATGTTCCGTGATCGACTCGTCCCGACGCCGTGCAAGGTTGTCGCCCGCCGGGACGAGAACAGCGATACCTCGACCCTGACCCTCGCCGCACCGGCGCAGTGGTTTCCCGGGTTCCGCTCCGGCCAGTTCATGATGGTCTATGCGCGGGGAGTGGGCGAGATTCCACTCTCGATCAGTGGAGACTCGGCTCACGCCGATCACACTGTGGTCCATACCGTTCGGGCTGTCGGTGCCGTCAGCCGCGCGTTGCGCGATGCCTCTGTCGGAGACGTAGTCGGTGTACGAGGACCTTTCGGAAAGGGATGGGATCTGGATTCCGCGAAGGACGATCTGATCGTCGTCGCGGGAGGCGTCGGCTTGGCGGCAGTACGTTCCGCAGTCCTGGAGGCACAGTCCTGCGGTCGATTTCGTCGAGTTGTCCTCAGCGTGGGCGCTCGCCGACCGTCCGATCTCCTGTACCGCCCCGATCTCGACGCATGGAGTCAGGGAGACCTGGTCGACCTCGAGTTATCCGTCGACGTGGCGGAACCTGACTGGCCGGGCCATGTCGGCTTTGTCACGCAGTCCCTAAACCGCCTCGTTGTCGAGCCCGGACGCACGACGGTACTGCTGTGCGGCCCCGAGCTGATGATGCGGATGTCAGCTCGTACCATGCTCGGCAAAGGCGTTGAGCGCGAGAATATTCGAGTCTCGCTGGAACGGAACATGCAGTGTGGGACCGGGCTCTGCGGGCATTGCCAACTCGGCGAACTTCTACTCTGTCGGGACGGTCCGGTAGTCGACTACGGCGTGGCCGAGCCACTCCTCGCAGTGAAGGAGTTGTGATGAGCACACTCACCCTGGCGGTCTGGAAGTTCGCATCCTGCGACGGATGTCAGCTGACGCTGCTCGACTGTGAGGACGAATTACTCACTTTGGCCGACGCCGTTCACATCTCGCATTTCCTCGAGATGTCGAGCGCGGTGGAAAGTGGGCCCTACGACCTCTCTCTGGTCGAGGGGTCGATCACCACCGCTGCCGATGTCGAACGCATACACATGATCCGGGACAACTCCCGGTACCTGGTGACGATCGGCGCCTGCGCGACTTCTGGTGGGATACAGGCTCTCCGGAACTTCGCGGACATTTCCGAGTTCATGTCCGTGGTCTACGCAAGTCCCGAATACATCGATACTCTCGCTACGTCCACACCGATTGCCGCCCATGTCCCGGTCGATTTCGAACTCCGAGGCTGCCCGATCGATCGTCGGCAACTCCTCGAGGTGATCTCGTCGTACCTGGTGGGACGCAAGCCGAACATCCCGGACACCAGCGTCTGCGCCGAATGCAAGCGACGTGGTCTCACCTGCGTCATGGTCGCTGACGGCACACCCTGCTTGGGGCCGGTTACCCATTCCGGCTGCGGCGCACTGTGTCCCGCACATTCGCGGGGTTGCTACGGATGCTTCGGCCCGTCGTCCGATCCGAATTTGACTGCAATGTCCGGGTGGCTGCGAACCTGCGGGATGACCGACGAGGGTATCGAGCGGGTCTTCTCGACGTTCAACGTCGCCTCCCCCGAGTTCGACGGGATCAGGCGAGATGGACAGTGAAACCACCCGGCTGACACTGGGTTCCCTCGCCCGTGTCGAAGGGGAAGGCCGTCTGGCATTCACTGTCCGACACGGCCGCGTCGAAGCCGCAGAGTTGAACATCTACGAACCCCCACGGTTCTTCGAATCATTTCTCCGGGGCCGCGATTTCCGCGAGCCTCCCGACATCACCTCCAGGATTTGCGGAATCTGTCCTGTCGCTTATCAAGTCAGCGCCTGCAACGCGATCGAGCAGGCCTGCGGCGCGCACCTCACCCAACCGATTCTCGATCTGCGACGACTCCTCTATTGCGGCGAGTGGATCGCCAGTCACACCCTGCATATCTACCTGCTGCATGCGCCTGATTTCCTGGGAGCCGCCGATGCCATCGAACTCGCCCGAATCGCGCGTCCCGACGTCGAACGTGGGCTCGCCTTGAAGAAGGCGGGAAACGCGATTCTCGAATTGATCGGTGGCCGATCGATTCACCCGGTCAACGTTCGCCTCGGCGGCTTCTATCGAGCGCCGACGCCGACTGAACTGGAGCCCCTCGCCGAACAATTGCGCACGGCGCTCGACGACGCTCTCGCGACGGTGCGGTGGGTGTCTCACTTCGAATTCCCCGATGCCCAGATAGATTCCGAACTACTCGCACTAGCTCTGGCTCAGCCGGGACGCTACGCGATCGAAAACGGCATGTTGACAACCACATCCGGATTGTCTTTCACACCCGAGGAATTCTCCGATCACGTCGAGGAACGTCAGGTTCCCTATTCGACCGCGCTGCACGCGCACCTCGACGGTCATGCCTATCTCACCGGGCCATTGGCGCGGTACAGCCTCCACTCCGCCGAACTGTCGGACACCGCTCGTCAAGCTGCCACCGAGGCGGGCTTGGGAACAGTGTGCCGCAACCCGTTTCAGAGCATTGTGGTGCGTGCCGTCGAAACAGTTTTCGCGGTGGACGAGGCGCTACGCCTGATACGCGAGTACCAACACCCGGATCGCCCGTACGTCGACACCTCGCCCCGTGCCGCAACCGGGTACGGCGTCAGTGAAGCCCCGCGAGGCATGCTGTACCACCGCTACCAACTCGATTCCGAAGGCCGAATCCTACGCGCGACAATCATTCCGCCCACCTCCCAGAACCAGGCAGCAATCGAGAACGACCTCCGCAGCACCCTCTCCGCGAACCTGAGACTGACAGACACTGAGCTGACAGGACTGTGCGAACGGACCATCCGGAACTACGACCCCTGCATCTCCTGTGCCACTCATTTTCTCGACCTGACAATCGACCGCGGATGACTGTCACGGTGGTCGGAACCGGGAATGAATTCCGCCAAGACGACGGCGTCGGACCCGTTGTGACACAAGCAATACAACTCAGGAACCCGGCCGGCATGAACGTGGTGATCCAGAACGGCGAGGCTTCGACACTACTGGATACGTGGGCGGGGTCGGAGTTGGTGATCATCGTCGATGCTGTTGTCCGGAATCCGTCCGCCGGTACGGCACATCCTGGGAAGATCCACCGAATCACAGACCGGTCGGTAGAAAACTTCGGAAAACTCACCAGCTCACATGGACTGGGCATCATGGAGGCGCTGGCCCTGGCTGCAGCACTCGGCCGACAACCACGCCACCTGGTGATCTACACGGTCGAGGCGCAAGACACCGGCTACGGTGTCGGACTGTCACCCACCGTTGCAGCTTCCGTCCCCCTTGTCGTCTCCGCGATCCTGGCCGACGTCAGGGACTTTTGTCATCGAATACCTCCCTTTGCCTCTACTCCTGGACACCTGATCCGCGGAGAATGAAACAGGAAGGACGCCAGGGCTCACGTGACATCGTGCGGCCGTTGATGTCGGCAGGAGCGAGATGTTTCCGAATCACGACCCGATCCATTCCTCGATAGATACAACAAGATCCAGTGGAAGCGACGTGGTGACGACGGCCCGAGGGATCTTGGCCACCGGCCGTGGATACAACCAGCGCCAAGCCTTCGACGAGTTGATGGACGTCGCCAAACGTCAGCACGTGTCGGTTGTCTCGGCCGCGCGGCAATTGATCGACGCGGTCCAGGGCACGACGGACTACGTGCCGACCGAATGGGTCGAACTGGTCCACCGGGTACAGACTGCGCCGTAGTTCGCCGCTCCGCACACGAAAAACCGAGAATGAGGAGTCGACTCATGAACGAGAAGCACTGGTCGGTGGACATCACCATCGACGAGCACACTTCAGAGACCGGTAACCGAACTCGCGCCATCGCGCGCCTACATTCGCGGGACGACACGCACTTCGCCGGAGCAGGTTTTGCACGCTGCAACCCGTCCGACCGCGATGTACCCGAGATCGGGGACGAACTCGCCGTCGCGCGTGCACTCGCCGACCTTTCCCGTCAATTGATCGAAGCCACCACTACAGATCTCGCGAGCATGACAAACGAACCTATTCGGCTGACGTCCTGACCCGTTTCGCCCGGCCAGTGTGAAGCCGGCCAGTGTGAAGAAGGTGAGAAGTCGATGTCGGACAGGTTGACTCCGCTCGATGCCGGGTTCCTCGAACTCGAGGACTCGGATGCGCACGCAAGTCTCGCGATCGGCGCATTGGTGGTTGCCGAGGGCCCAGTGCCGAGCGATCGCGAGTACCTCGAACGATTGACCTCACGGATAAGATTCATCCCGCACGGCACAGACCTCCTTCACACAGTTCCTGTCGATCTGGCCGCACCCACGTGGACGCCCGATCCGAATTTCGACCCGGCACGTCATGTCATGAGGGTCGCAGTTCCGTCACCGGGTCAACTGAGGGATGTCTCGGAGACTGTCGCGTGGATAATGTCCGAACGACTCGATCGAGATCGTCCGCTCTGGCAATGCTGGCTGATAGAAGGCCTCGAACACGACCAGTGGGCAGTACTCACGAAAGTGCATCACTCGCTACTGGACGGCGTGAGCGGTGCCCGGTTGTTCAACCTGTTGTTCGACATGCCAACAGAATCCGAGCCGATTTCCGAACACACCACTACCGCCGGAATTACTGCACCGGAACAGTCGAAATCCCTGATCGACATGGTCATCGGGGTTTCCGCGTCCATTCTCGGAGCACCTCTCCGTTTAACGCACCGGGTACTGCGCCGGGCAGAGGGTTTCGCGCACTTGATTGGTGATGTGCTCACCCCGAGCACACGCACGAGTTTGATCGGACCGATCGGCCGCCAGCGAAGATACACCACTGCCACCATGCGAATGCACGATGTCCAAACGATCTGTTCGACCTTCGAGGTGACCGTCAACGACGTGGCACTGGCTTGTGTGACCAGCGCCCTACGTTCACTTCTCCTGCACCGCAACGAAAAACCCGACGAAAATGCTGTACGTTGCCTTGTGCCTGTGTCAGTTCGAACGTCGGATGATGACACATCACCACATAACGAAGTTTCGCTTCTGCTCCCGTTTCTTCCTGTCGAAGTGCCAGATCCCGTCGACCGTCTGCAGTTGATTCACAAGAGGCTCTCACGGTACAAGCGAGGAGGAGAATCTCGCAGTGGCCACTTTGTCACGACGCTCGCTCAGTATGTGCCGTTCATATCGTCTGCGTGGTTCGTTCGACTAGCTGCGCGGGTTCCACAACAAAGCATTGTCACGGTTGTCACCGACATCCCGGGTCCGGCTTCAGAATGTCGACTGATGGGCCGAGACATCGTGAGCATCTATCCGTTCGTACCCATTGCGGTGCGACTGAGACTCGGATTCGCAATTCTCAGTTACAACGATCAGCTAGCGTTCGGAATCACAGCCGACTACGACTCTGTCTCCGAAATCGATCTTCTACCAACATGGTTGGAGAGTGAGCTGAGGGTGCTATTGATGAGCGCCCAAAGGAAAAGCGCACGAGAGACCAGCGACCAGCGCGCTGCCGAGCAGCCGTAGTTTCGACTGGACTCCGGCTACGACGGAACCTCGGCACGGGACTGCTCCGATCGACGCCGACGCATCCACCGCCACACTTCGTCGCATCCCCACACCAGGATAGGCAACGGCAGCAACCACAAAACCTGATACCACTCTAGGGTGACGGTCCCGAATACACGCTGCATCGGCGGCACCGTCACGACGACTGCGGCGAAGGTGACTTCGAATGCAATTCCCCACAGCAACAGTCGATTCGAGAACAGCCCGATCTGCCGCAAGGACGCATGCTCGGTGCGAGCGGCAACTGCCGTACCGATCTGACACGACACGATTCCGAGGAAACTCATTGTCGTCGCCAACTTCCAGGTGTGTTCGAGAGAACCCGTCGACACATCCGCACCGAAGGTCCAGCCGCCAGAGACGAGCGTTGCCATGAACAGAACCATGACTGCCAGCGCCGACACCCCGCCGAGTAGCCCCCAGGATCGAATCAGCATCGCCCTGTCCACGACGTTCTGCGTCGCCTTTCGCGGCCTGCGATCCATAAGCCCGGGTTCCGCCCTTTCGCGGCCGAGCGCCAGCGCGGGCAACGTCTCCGTACCCAAATCTATTGCCAGGATCTGCATCACCGTCAACGGAAGTGGAATCTGACCACCGGACAACGCGTAGACGAGGAAGGGCACCACTTCCGGTGTTGCGTGCGCAAAAATGTAGACGATGAACTTCCGCACGTTGTCGTACACCCTGCGTCCGGCTTGGACTGCTTCTACGATGGTGGCAAAATTGTCATCGGTCAGCACCATAGTCGCCGCCTCGCGAGCGACGTCGGTACCGGATCTGCCCATTGCCACTCCGATATCCGATCTTCGCAGTGCGGGTGCATCATTGACGCCGTCGCCCGTCATGGCGACTACATAGCCGCCGGCGCGCAGCGCGTCCGTGATCCGCAGCTTGTCCTCGGGCGAACTACGAGCGAAGATGATTTCGTCGTCGGTATAGAGGAGTGCGTCGAGATCCTTCTCGGACATAGCTTCGAGTTCAGCGCCGGTAACCACCTGCAGCCCTAGTTTCCCGATTCCGACGCTCTCTGCGATTCCGCGGGCGGTGAGTCCGTGATCGCCTGTCACGACGATGATTCGTATTCCAGCCGTATGGCATTTCGCGACGGCATCCTTGACCTCGGGTCGCGGTGGATCGATCATGGCTGCGATGCCCAGCAATGTCATCTCTCGCTCGGTATCTCGACGAACGAGCGGTTCCCCACCGTCAACGGCTACCGAGCGCTCTGCCACTGCGATCAGTCGCAATCCCACGCACGCCCAGTCATGCACCAGCGCAGCGATGTCGGAGCGCTCCGCGGACGTCAGGCGGTGCTGAGTTCCTTCGGGTTCCGCAATGTGGGAGCACAGGGACAAGATCTCTTCCGGCGCACCCTTCGCATGGATCTCGAACCGACTGCCGACTCGATCCACCGTCGACATCCGTCGCAGTTCGGGATCGAACGGAAAGGTGATGTCATGGTCTTTCCGTGCCGCGGATACGGGCTCGCCGATCAGGTCCGCAGCGCGCAACATCGCCAACTCGGTGGGATCCCCGGTCCCCTCGCTCTCCCCGGCCTTCGTCGCATCACGTAGTTCGGCAGAGCAACAGGATGTGACGGCATGCGCCATCCGACGCGGCAGGGATCCCGAAGGCTGTGGTTGTTTGTCTCCGTCGAAGGTGAGAACTCCGGACGGCGTCCAGATTTTGATCGTGCGCATACGATTCACGGTCAGCGTCCCGGTCTTGTCGGTGCAGATCACACTGGTGGAACCGAGCGTCTCCACCGCCGAAATTCGTTTGACCAGAGCACCTTTCCGGGCAAGAGTTCGGACTCCGACTGCCAAGGCCAGCGTAATAGTGGGCAGTAGGCCTTCCGGAACGTTGGCTACCAGTAGTCCGATTGCAAAATTGACCGAATCACCCCAGGACAGCCCCGCAATCAGGCTCCCGAGCGGTATGAATGCGGCGCCCATCACGACCGCCACGCAGGCGATCAACCAAGCCACTTTCTTCACCTGCTTTTCGAGCGGGCTCTCGTCGCGCCCGACCCGTTCGGACAGAGCTGCGATACGTCCGATCTCCGTACGCATACCGGTCGCAAAGACCAATCCGATTGCCTTGCCACCCAACACGTCTGTCCCACTGAAGACGATGTCGCGAGCTGCCACCAGAGGGCCCGTGCCACCACCCGCATCGGCAGAAACGGAAACGGGTACGGACTCTCCGGTCAGTGCCGACAGATCAACCTGAACGGAACCGGAAACCAACCGTGCATCTGCCGATACCCGGCCACCTTCGTCGAGAACGATGACATCGCCCGGAACGAGGGTCCGTGCATCAACCACCTGTTCGATGCGGTCCCGTAGCACCGTCGCCTGGGCAGGAAGGAATGCAGACAGCGCCTCCACCGCCTGCTCCGCGTGCAGTTCCTGGACAAATGCGAATACCGCATTGACAAGAATCACGAAGACAATGGCCACACCCAGTGGAGACGCTCCGCTGACAACAGCGAGCGCCGCGGCCATCCATAGAAGCAGTGCGAGTGGATGAGTCAACTGTCGAAGCACCTGACCTGGCCACTCTCGGCCACGCCGACGCTGGAGTTCGTTGGATCCGTGGACGATTGATCGACGTTCGGCTTCCCTCGATGCGAGTCCTTGCCGCCCCGACCTCAGATCCCGAAACATCCGCTCCATGGATTCACGAGGATTGACTGCGTCTGATTCCGAATCAGCAACCGTCTCGGACACGCGCACCTCCCACCTCGATCGAAAATCCGCGAACAACTACTACGTTCGAGGTTTCTCCGTGCGAGAGCGCTATACCAGGGTCATCGGTCGCCAACTCTTGCCCGATGGCGTGCTTGATCGAAAATCGGGGTCACCGGCCGTCCAGCTAGTGACATTCGGCCATGTAGACGACCAGTGCGTGGGGGCAAAGCTGGACGGTAGACGGGCATCCGAACCTTCAGCAAGTAAGGAGCGTCGGTAGGCCGTTCCGCACAGAATCGAGAATCACCATGAACGTAACCATCATCGCCGTCGTGGTCGTGGTCGTCGTATTGCTAATTTTCGCAATGGCAATACGAGTCGTCACCCAGTACGAGCGTGGAGTTCACTTCCGGCTCGGAAGGATCATCGCGGTGCGCGATCCTGGTCTGACGCTCATCATTCCTGCGATCGACAGGATGACCAAAGTCTCCATGCGTATCGTCACGATGCCGATCCAGTCGCAGGGAATCATCACACGCGACAACGTCAGCGTCGACATCGCGGCAGTCGCCTACTACCGCGTCATCGACGCCGAAAAGTCGGTGGTGACAATCGAGAATGTCAGTTCCGCAATCAATCAGATCGCGCAGACCACGCTCCGCAATGTAGTAGGTCAGCATTCTCTCGACGAGGTCCTGTCGGAAACAGCGGTGATCAACACCAGCATTCGTCAGATACTCGACACCACCACGCTGGACTGGGGCGTGGAGGTAACGCTGGTAGAACTCAAGGACATTCAGCTGCCCGAGAGCATGAAGCGAGCGATGGCACGCGAAGCCGAGGCCGAGCGCGAGAAGAGGGCAAAGATCATTGCGGCCGAAGGTGAAGCCCGTGCCGCTGCCGGCCTCGGCGAGGCATCGGACACCATGATGGCGCACCCGTTGGCGCTCCAACTGCGCAACCTGCAGACCCTTGCCGAACTCGGTGTCGAGAAGAACACCACCGTCGTATTTCCCGCGCCTCTGATGAGCGCAATCGGCGAACTGGGTTCGTTCCTCCAACGGGAGGGTATCTCTGCCGGAAAGCTCTCCAGCCACAGCTCGAATGAAAACACGGTCAAGGAAACAACATTCGACGAAAGTACCCTCAGCGTCAGCCGCTCGTGAAGTTTCCCTGCAACCACGCCGCTCCGGAAGGCGGACCACCATGCGGAACCACCCGGTTCGCACGATCTCTCGGCCCAGTCATTGGTGGCGGCAAGCGCCGTGGTCCTCCAATCGATTGATGCGCCCATCGGACCGACTCCTGTCCGCCTTGATCATTGCCGCCATCGCTGTAGTGGCTCTCGCGATACCGGTCTCGGCAACAATCGGAACGTCCGTCTATTCATCCGACCGAGCTCGAATCGAACAGGAGCACAGCACGTACCAAGAGTGGAACGGCACGGTCGTGAGCACCCCGCCGGCGCCACCGGCGACTCCGGATATCAAGGCGATAAAGGACGTCGGCCCCGCACCCAAGGCCGTGACGTGGACGATGAACGGAGCGCCGCGCACCGAACCGTTGATTGCCCACTACGGTGCGAAAATCGGTGACACGATCACAGTCTGGACGAATGACAACGGTGATCAAGTTCAGCCACCCACCGAAACGTCGATAGCAGCTGTCGACGGCGTCGCAGCTGCCGTCGTGCTGTGCGGCGCGATCACCCTGGCGATGCACCTCATGGTCGCGGTGGCCCGCAATCTGATCGGTCGGCACAATGCCCGAATGTGGGACGCGGAGTGGAAGAAAAAGTTTCAGCAACACTCGTGAACGCTGAACGAAACTGTTGTCGGATCACTCTCGTGAATCCACGCCTTCGGTCTCCGACTGGTCGGCTAGTACGAAATAGCTTTGCTCCTCTTGGCGGAAGTGCAGCGTCAGAACGGCATACAAGCCGTACAGGCAGGCAAGGAGATCTTGTACCTGCTCCGCTTCCACCCCACCATTGCGATCGGCAGTTCTCACATGGTGTTCCAATCTCCGACAGAGTCGCTCGATTTCGGCGTGCGCACCGGCCATTGTCGCAATCGAATCGGCGCCGCCCAGCGAATGTTCCAGCGCTGGATAGAGATTCGCCCCCTCCATACGCTCGTGTGGAAGAATCACTTCTTGGAGGAATCTATCGGTTTCGTGAAGTCGACGCAGTGCCGACGCACGATTTCCACTCACCATTGTCTCTGCGGTGATGCGGATGATTTCCAGTTCGTCCCGCATCTTCCGATGGTCGGCGGAAAACCCTCGGAGCATCGTCAACAGCCTCGGATCGAGTGCCGGAACCGTGGATTTTCCGCCGTTCAATGCACGCAACGCATTAAGTATCACGGCAACGTCGATCAACTCCTGCAACAGCGCGCCCACTGCGGGAATCAGGAATCCGAAGGCAGCAAAAATCATCGCGACGAGCGACAGTGCGGTTCCGAGTATCGCGCTCTGCAACGCGATCCGACGGGATCGACGTGCAATGTCCATCGCGTCGGCAACCCTCGACAGCCGATCGGTTGTCAGAACGACGTCGGACGCCTCCGAAGACGCGCTCGCGCCCCGCGCCCCCATTGCGACTCCGACCGACGCTGCCGCCAAGGCCGGCGCGTCGTTGATCCCGTCGCCTACCATCATCGTCACTGCCTGCGCCGATTCTTCACGGACTCGCGCAACCTTGTCGTCCGGTTCTTGTTCCGCCTGAACGGAATCCAGCCCCAACGCACATCCGACCTCGACTGCCGGCTCCGGCCGGTCACCCGTCAGCATGACAATCTTTCGTATCCCGGCGGAACGCAGTCGTCGTATAGTCCAGGGCGCGTCCGTCCGCATCGGGTCGACCAGGAGAATTGCGCCACTGAGAATCCCGTCGATACCTACCCAGGCGATCACGGCGCCGTCGAGACGCGCACGATTCTCCACCGAGGCAACCCACTCGGAACGAGCGACGGTCCTGTCGATCCTGCCGACGGTGACGGTGCGTCCGTCCACCGTGGCAACAACTCCGTAGCCAGGTCGCTCGGTCACCATGTCGGGCGTGCTGAGGGACAATCCACGCGCTCGGGCGCTACGAACGATCGCTTCGGCCAGGATGTGCGACGAGACCTGATCGGCCGACGCCGCCAAACGAAGTATCGTCGCACTGTCGTCCCCGCCGCCGCACACGACATCCGATTGTGTCGGCCGTCCGGTGGTCAAGGTGCCGGTCTTGTCGATCACCAGAGTCTGTGCACTTCCAAGCTTCTCGAGCGCTCCACCCGACCGAACGATCACCCCGATGCGCGACGCACGCGAAAGGCCGGAAACGATCGCCACGGGAGCGGCCAACAACAATGGACACGGCGTCGCGACAACCAGTACGGCGACAGCCCGTGTGAGGGTATCGCTCAGCGCCCACGCAGAACCGGCAACAATCAACGTCGCCGGAAGAAACCAAGCTGCCACTCGATCGGCCAGGCGTACGACAGGGGCGCTCTCGGCTGCGGCTTCCCTCGCCAACCGAACGATTCCCGCGTAGGTACTCGACTCCGCATCTCGACTCGCCTCGATGCGGCAGGCCCCGCCCGCATTCACCGCACCGCTCCGAACGTCATCGCCGACGGGCCTTTCCACAACGGTGGACTCACCGGTCAGGGCTGATTCGTCCAACACCGCAGACCCACCGACGACCCACCCGTCAGTGGGCACCACCGAGCCGGGTCCGACGAATATCAGGTCGCCGGGGCCGATCTCGTCGAGCGCCACCGTCTCGAGTTGTCCGTCTCGGTCCCGTTGTGCGGTGCCGGGGACGTGTTCGCGGAGAGAACGCAGATCACGTGTCGCTCGACGGTTGGCTGCCGCGTCGAGAGTGCGCCCGGTCGCCAGCATGACGGCGATCAACGCTCCAGCGAGATACTCCCCGATCCAGAGTGTTCCGAGCAACGACAGGATAGCGATGATGTCGACACCGACCCGCCCCCGCCGCAACCCGTCGACGACCCACCACGTCGCGGGGATCAATGCCACGATGGTCCCCGCTGCCCACAGGGTCGCCGCTGCCGAATCCCGGTCGAGCAGCCAGGCGAGAGCACCAGCGGTCAACGAAGTCACCGTGACAGCGAGAAGAATCGACTCGGCGTTGGATACGAAGCGCCGGAGCAGGTCTCGAATCAGCGGCATTCTTCCAGCGTGACAACGCCGATCGAACAACCGATAGTGCCGTAATGCCCGGTTCGATCATCGGAATACCCCGTGACAGCGGGCCCGAGATCCGAACACACTTGAGGACGAGGCACACAAGTTACCCCAAGCCCGTCTCAGCACACCGTGTCTCAGCACACGGTCTCGACAAGTCGAGGAGCGAATTCAGGTGGACACCCAGGACTCCTACGTCGATGTACGCGAGACGACTACCGGCGTCGTCATCCTTGCGCGTGACCGCGCCTACAAGATCAAGAAGGCCGTATCGACTGCTTACCTGGATTTCGGAAGCCCGGCGCAACGTGAGGCTGCGCTGCTCCGCGAACTCGACTTGAATCGGAGGATGTGCCCGGACGTGTATCTGGGCGTGACTCACCTGAACGATCCGCTCGACGAGTCGAGCGAGCCGATTCTGGTGATGGCCCGCATGCCTGACGATCGACGACTGTCGTCGATGATCACGTCGGGGCAGGATGTCACAGACGAATTACACGACATCGCTTCTGCAGTGTCCGAGTTTCACCACCGTGCGGCCCGTGGCACTCGGATCGACGAACATGCAACAGCCGGGAGTGTCGGCGCGCGATGGAAGACCAACCTTGCCGAACTACGAGAGATATGCGCGGGAACCGTGCCCGGTGACACCGTCGACGAACTCGACCAACTGGCCGAGACGTTCATACTCGGACGAACAGCATTGTTCGACAAGAGAATTGCCGCGGGGCACATCGTCGACGGACACGGCGATCTGCTGTCCGACGACATCTTCGTTCTCCCCGACGGTCCCAGAATCCTCGACTGCCTCGACTTCGACGATCGACTCAGATTCGTCGATACCGTAGACGACGCGAGTTTCCTCGCCATGGATCTGGAATTTCTCGGGCGCGAGGACCTGGCAGGCGAATTTCTCACGGCGATGGCGGCGGTGTCGCAGGACCATCCACCGCGAGCGCTACTCGACCACTACATCGCCTATCGAGCGACTGTCCGCGCAAAAGTCGACGCATTGCGTATGCGTCAAGGCGGCACGGGCAGTGTCGCCCGACTCGGACGCCATCTCACTCTTGCGTATTCCCACCTTCGACGTGCCGAGGTGCGGTTGTGCCTCGTCGGCGGACTCCCGGGGTCGGGTAAGTCGACTCTGTCGGCAGCACTCGCCGAACATACCGGCGCAATTGTCATTTCGACTGACCGAGTGCGCCGCGAGTTGGTCGACGCCGGCACACTCACCGGCAGCGTGCGGGAGTACCGGGAAGGCCTGTACTCCCCCGCTGCCATGGATACGGTCTACTCCGAGATGCTCACTCGGGCTCACGAGCAATTGAACCTGGGACAATCTGTGATCCTGGACGCGACGTGGTCTGATTCAAGGCATCGACGTGAAGCAGGTACACTGACGGCGTCCACTTTCTCTGCGTTGATCGAAATCTGCTGCAGTGCAACGCTACCGGTTGCAGTGCAACGAATAGCGATGCGCACGGAATCGCTCTCCGACGCTACCGCTGCAACTGCGACGGCCATCGAGCGAGAGCACGATCCGTGGCCGGCGGCCGTCTCCGTCGATACCGATGTCGCGGTCGACGTAAGCGTCGATGCTGCTCTGGACGTGTGGAACTCGGGTGCGAAATGGCCGTAAGGTTCAGTGCACGATCGTGAGAACATCCTCGATCGCGCGGCGTCCCGAGGCAACCGGTTCGTCGGCACCGGAGTCCGCGTCCTCCATTTCCGTCTCCTTACTGTGCGGCAGCAGTCCGATCCGGATCATGACCTGTGGATTCTGAAATGTCTCACCGGACCTCGATGCGACGTCGCGCACGATCTCGCGACTCGCCTCCACCTCTGTCAAATGTGTCAGCGGACAGCTCGCCAGGTGCGATGCCGTTGCGTGCAGCAACACCGAGGACAGCGCCAGTCCCGCATTCAACCAGTCGATCGGCGCGTCCGAAGGCGTGCTGAGCAGAACCAGCGCAGCGTGGTCCCGAGCATCACGTTCGATCTTCAGATGCCCGGAAGGGAACGCTCGGGCAGAGGCAGACTCGTGCGACGACAGCGCATCAGGCAGTGCATCCCGCGGAATTCCCTCGTCGGATCCGGCTGAACGAATCCACTCCTCGAGCTCATTCCAATATTGGGGATCATTGCGATGTTCTTGCGCAGTGATAGCCGACGCGTGCTCCATCATGGATCCGTACTGCCGCGCCAGGGTGGTCATCGACGTGCCGAATTCCTTCGCGCCGTGTGAGAGTGCGCCCATTGATCCGACCGGAGGCGCATCGAACGGACGCCGGTCGGTCCGTCGACGCTCCAAGGACGAGAACAGGGCAGCACTGGATCCTTCCGGATGCGCCCGCCCCCGGAACGTGATCGATGCCAACAAATCCGGTTCGGAGTGGTCCGGAAGTATCGTGACGATCGGTTCGAGGAGATTGTGTTCCAGGGCAATTCTCAAGTGATGGAGTGCGCCCCCACAACTGATGATCAATTGCCGACCGTCCGGGTCCTCGACCGGAATCGAGCGTCGACGATCGACGTACAGGTTGAGTTGACCGCGTTGTAGTCGCCACGACCACGGCTGGACATTGTGAACGGACGGTGCCGCGCAAGCGGACTCGACTGCACTGGTGATCGTTTCGGGACATGCGCTTGCGTAGTGCGCCATTGCAGACCACTCTCATCGGAAATCTTCCGCAGGCAGGCCTGTCGCGATATCTCAGGCAGGCCTCCCTCAGATGCCTCTCTTGATTCTGCAATGACGGCCCGCGTGCTCGCTACGGTCCTTGGTCATCACGGAGCCACCAACTCAAGTCGAATCGGAGACTCCAGTGCGAAGTTGCCCGACAATAGCGTCGGCCCACATCTCGATGTCCGACCAGTCTCGGGCGTCACCGTATCTACCGCCCATGAGCGCGAAGACAATTCGACCGAACAGTGGCCAATCTCCGTGTTTCAGGACGCCCGCGAACTGCCGGTGATCGCGTAAGTCGGCAGTGGTCCGCAGGAACGCGACGGTTTTTGGTTCCGTAGTGGTCCGCCGGATTCGGCGAGTAAGCCGGCGAGCAAGAAGAGTGGAGGTCGCACCCCACGTGGATACGGAGAACGCCCACACCGGCGGTACCCGTCCGGACGATCCCAGCCGATCGACAACTTTGTGCGCTGACGGCAACCAGTCCCTATTGTGAACAGCGCTGCCCAGTATCAGAGCGTCGAATTGTTCGAAGTCCAGATCTTTTTCTGTCGAAACGATTTTCGTCTCGATTCCGGCGGCAGCGCAACGCTCTCCGATCCTGCGGGCGACGCCTTCCGTCGACCCCTTGGCGCTCGCGTATCCAATCAGAATCCGTGTCATCGTCACTCGGTCCCTTCCGGGAGCGGAACCGACCAGGCCAGGGTGGTGCCTGTTCCGGCGGTGGTTCGCAGTTCGAATGTTCCGCCGAGTTCGGACGCCCGATCGGCCAAATTATTCAATCCTCGACGGCGAATTCCCAGTGGAATACCGACTCCGTCGTCCGACACTGTGAGCGTCAAATCGTCCTGCACGTCTACGGTGACAGTTACCGACGACGCCTCCGCATGTCGCACCACGTTACTGAGCGCTTCCCGCAGTACAGCCTCGACATGATCCGCCATCTGCGAATCGACCACGGAGAGTGGTCCTTTCACTTGCAAAGTCACCTTCAGTTCCGCGTCAGCGGTGACTGTGGCGATAACGCTGTGGAGGCGACTACGGAGAGTGGGCACTTCGTCGTCGGAGGCATGAAGATCGAAGATAGTTCGACGGATGTCCTGAATGATGTCCTGCAAGTCGTCGATCGTCCCTTTGAGCCTTCGTTGAACTTCTGGCGAACGCGCCCGTTGTAGTGTGCCTTGCACTGACAGTCCTACGGCAAACACGCGCTGGATGACGTGATCGTGAAGGTCTCGGGCGATTCGATCACGATCGGAGAGTACATCGAGTTCGCGCATCCGGCGTTGATTGCCCGCCAGGCGGAGCGCGACCGCACCTTGATCTGCAAACGCTGACATCAAGGTCACTTGATCGGGCCGATACAGCTGGGCTCCGCACGACTTCAGAACTGCCAGCACGCCCATGACCTGTTGACCGTCTCGCAATGGCAAGACAATTGCCGGACCGTACTTCTGTTCGTCACTGAACCCAGGATCGAACTCCAGTGCGTCGGCGGTGATCGGCTTCTTCAGCCGGTATGCCTGCCCGGATGTCGAACTGGCCAGGGGAATGCCGCGCCCGACGAGAATATCGGAGCCGGGACCGCTCGCCACCGTGATGACCAACTCGGTCAGGTCCGCGGAGGTCAGTTCGGGATCCGGCGGAACCGCCAGAAACGCGCAATCGGATTGTGTGAGCGACAAAGATCTGTCCGATATCAACTGCAGAACCTGCAGCGCGTCGACACCTGCCAGCAATGCGGTCGCCACCTCACTTGTCGCGCGCTGCCATTCTTGTTTGATCTGGGCCTGCGCGTACAGCTGCGAGTTGTCGATCGCTATTCCCGCTGCCGACGCTAGCGCTCGAACGATCGTCTCGTCGTGCACCGTGAAGGACCGACCGTTCGACTTCTCTGTCAGGTAAAGATTGCCGAACACGGTGCCCCTGGTTTGAATGGGGACCCCGAGAAAGGTGCGCATCGGCGGGTGGTGCTCGGGAAATCCGACAGACGCCTCGTGCTGCGACAGATCTTCCAGACGAAGGACTTTCGGATTCGAGATCAAGACTCCGAGTACACCACGACCACGTGGAAGATCCCCGATCAGTTCGCGGGTCGCTTCGCCAATTCCCTCGTACACAAATTGCTCCAACTCGTCGCCCTCCCCACGAACACCCAGAGCGCCGAACTTCGCGTCGACCAAGGCAATTGCAGATTTGACGATCGTGCGTAGCGTGACATCCAGGTCGAGTCCCGCGGAGACTGCAAGCAACGCTTCCAGGAGTCCGTCGATACGAGCTCCACTGTCCGGCTGGACACCCGCTCCGAGCCGAGTCGGTTCGAAAAGTACTTCGGAACTTGGTTTTTCGTCAGTCATGTCCGCGGCAAATGCTCATGCATCTTGGTTGCGAGAATCGCAGCTTGTGTACGGCGTTCGACGCCCAACTTGCTCAGTAATCGCGATACGTAGTTCTTCACGGTTTTCTCCGCCAAGAACATCCTGGCCGCGATCTGTCGGTTGGTCAGCCCCTCGCCCAGCAACCCCAGCAAAACACGCTCTTGGTCGGTCAGTTCCTCGAATGGCCCGTTCTTGTCAGCGGCATCGGTACGCAACTTCGCCATCAACGCCGCGGCAGCACGGTTGTCGAGCAGAGACTTTCCTGATCCGACGTCACGGACTGCCCGGGTCAGATCCAAACCCCGGATGTCCTTGACGACGTACCCACTGGCGCCCGCCAGGATCGCATCCAACATCGCCTGATCGTCTTCGAACGACGTGAGAATCAGGCAACGCAGTCCGGGCAGTTTCGACAGCAGTTCCCGACACAGTTCGATGCCGTTTCCATCGGGCAGTCGAACGTCGAGAACGGCTACGTCTGGCTTGAGAGCCGGAATTCGCGCAATCGCGTGCGCATAGTTCGACGCTTCACCGACGACACGGAGTTCTGGATCGTCGTCGAGCAACTCGGCCAGACCACGGCGCACAACTTCATGGTCGTCGACGAGAAATACATCAATCATCAAGACATCCGTTCTCGACGCAGATATGCGCGAATACCCACACTCCACGACTACCCATCGCCGGACGAACCAATCAACTACTGGAAAAGACTTCGGCCACCGACCTACGGGTCGTCAATACCGGCGGCGTACCGGTCGGGGCACGCCCGATGCGGAGCAGCATCTGCGGAACCCCGATCTCGGGCACAATCCGGTGAATCACCGAACGACTCCTCGGCACCTCGGTCACGTGCGATAGCGGGCAGGTCGCCGCCCCTTGCACCGTAGCTTCGAGCAAGACAGCAGAAAGCGCCCGCCCGCAGTGCAGCCAATCGGTTCGCGTGTCCGTGGGCGTTCCGAATGCCAGCACAGTCGACTCGTCAATCGAACCGGATTCTTCCGGAGGCGCATTCTGCCGCGAGGGGAATGTGCGACCGATCGGAACTCCGGCCGCACCCGAAACGAGCGACGTCTCCGGAATACCCCCTGTTGCTAGGGAATGACCGGCCCACCAATGCAACTCGGCCTGGTACTCCGGATCGTAGCGCCGTGCCGACGCGGTCGATTCAGTTGCCTCGAGAAGCCCTTCCCGCTGGAGCGAGTCCAATGCGACAACACTGACCCCCAGTTCCCGGGCCTGACCGACAGCACTCTCGACCAGAGCGTGGATACCCTCGAAGGCCCCGAACGCCCGACGGTCCGTCCGTCTGCGACGGATAGCGGTGAGCATGTCGAAATCATGTGAGCGCGGACGGGCATCACGCCGAAAACTGATCGTGGCAAGCAGGTTCGGGGACACCGAACGCTCTTCGTATCGAATGTCGGTGCTCCAGCGCAGTCCCAGCAGTCCCACACTCAAGTGGTGTAGCGCTGCGCCGCAGCTGATGTGAAGCTGTCGACCGGTCGGGTCTGTCGCCGGCAAAAGCCTGGTGTGGTCACCGAGAAGCTGTAGTTGACCGTCGACGTACTTCCATCGCCACGGCTGGCTGTTGTGCAACGAGGGGGCTCGGCACGCCAAATCAACGGCGAGTTGTAGAACGCTCGAGTCGGGTCGGGTGAGGTCCATTTCTACTCCGGTATCGACAGATGAACGGCCTGGATGCGGCTGTCAATTGAAGCGTCGCAGTACTGGGCCATTCACAGAAGTGCCGATTGTCACCGCCTCAGAGGTATGTGGAATCGAAATCCTGCACGGACATGAAGGTGACGACTGAAAGGACCTTTTCCTCTGCTAGTACCGCCATCACTGTCCGACGATTCAAGGACAGTCCCAACACTCGTGTCTCGAATACCGAAGGAGAACAGTCGTGAGAATCAATCCACCGGTAGTCGTCGGATTCGACGGATCGGCGCAATCGCGCGACGCCGTGTGGTGGGGTGCACGTGACGCCGCCCTTCGCGGCGCGCCACTGCTCCTGGTCACGACGATATTCACGCCGACCACCTATGGCGTTCCGATCGGTATGCCCGCAACCTACTTCGACGAGCAGGAAGGGGCGGCGAAGAAGCGATTGACGGAAGCCAGCGAACTCGCCAAATCTGCCATCGGCAAACGCGAACTCGAGATCGACGTCGAACTCGCCGAAGATCCACCAATTTCTGTACTTCGACAGATCTCCAAGACCGCTCGGACGGTCGTCGTCGGAACCCGCGGGCACGGTGAATACACGGGCGGGCTGGTGGGTTCGGTGAGCTCGTCCCTGGCAGTGCACGCACTGTGCCCGGTCATCGTCGTTCGTGGTATCTCTGATGACGGACTCGAAGATGACACACGCCCTGTTGTCGTCGGTGTCGACGGAACCGTTCACAGTCAACCTGCCATTGCTGCAGCCTTCGAGGAGGCCTCCCTGCGGGGCGTCGATCTCATTGCAGTCCACGCATGGTCGGATGTTGTTCTCGAAGTGGTCTTCTCGAAGTTCGAGAATGTCGATTGGCAAGCGCGGCAGGACACCGAACGCGCACTGCTGGCAGAGAGTCTGGCCGGATTCGGCGACCGATATCCGGACGTGAGTGTGAACACCACTGTGGTCAAGGACAAGCCCGGCCAGAATCTGATCGACCATTCCGGACGGGCTCAATTGATCGTTCTCGGCCGGCGCGGACGCGGCGGCTTCAGCGGCATGCTTCTCGGAAGTACGTGCCGGGAAGTTCTTCACGGCGCGCAGTGTCCGCTCATGGTCGTCAACAGTCATCGGTGACCGTGGTGCACACAGACACACCATCGCGGGCCTCCATCATGATCGGCGGCAAGGTCTTTCGTGCGGTTCTGTTCGACATGGACGGCGTGGTCACCGACACCGCGCGTCTCCACCTCTCGGCGTGGCGTCGTCTGTTCCAGGACCTGACCGAGCACAGCGACATGGGAAACGTAGAACTCAGTGACGACGATTACCGGCGATACATCGACGGAAAGGACCGGCGGCGCGGCCTGATGTCCTACCTCGATTCGCGGCACGCAGTTGTACCGCCCGGAACTCCTGACGACTCCCCGAATGCCATGACGATCCGTAACCTCCTTCGCCGCAAGAACACTTACTTTCTGGACGAACTCGGTCGCAGTGGCGTCGAGGTGATCGCTCCCACGGTCCGGTGGATTCAGCAGTTGCGTTCGATGGGCGTTCGCACGGCTGTTGTGTCGGCAAGCAAAAATGCGCGATATGTACTCGATCGAGCGGGACTCACCGACTACTTCGATACTCGGGTAGACGGAATCGACACCGCGAAATTGGGCCTGCGAGGTAAACCGGACCCCGATACCTACGCGGAAGCTGCACGAAGACTGTCGATGTCGCCATCCGAATGCGTTGTTGTCGAAGACGCAACCGCCGGAATCCGCGCTGCCCGTTCCGGAGGCTTCGGACTATGCGTCGGCTTGGGTCCAGCGGAGAATTTTGCGGCCTTGACCGAGAGCGGTGCAGACGTGGCGGTATCCGATATCAGCCAGATCGACTGCCCACGAACATGATCGCTAGGTCAGTCGGACTGTGGCGCCCGGATGGAGTTGCACAACCTGACCACGGCACTCGATCTCGATCGACGGCTGGTTTCCCACCCCGGCGCTGACCTGCACTACCTTGCCGTTGATGCACAGACGCAGACGGTGTCCCCGGTAGAAAATGGGAAACTCCAAGGTACCGAGCGGTTCTGGCCAGTGCGGGGAAAAGATCAGGCGGTCACCTCGCGTCTCGAGCCCGGTAAAGCATCTTTGCAATAGGTCGACGCTGCCGGCCATGGCTGCCAAGTGAATTCCCTCCGCGGTGGTGCCACCCTGAATATCGGCAATGTCGGATTTGAGCGCCAGGTCGAAAAATTCCATCGCCCGGTCGCGGTTAGCCCTGGCCAGCACCCAGGAATGAACGATGCCACTGAGCGTCGAACCATGCGAAGTGCGCGCCATGTAATAGTCGATGGTTGCGGGTATTGCATCGCCCTCAAACTCATACCCCAAACCTTCGAGGATGCACCGCAACTCGTCAGCAGACAGCAGGTAGAACAGCATCACGACGTCAGCCTGCTTCGAAGCCTTGTAACAGTTGACGTCGTCGCTCTCCGCCTCGAGAAGTCGATCGAGGCGTTGGATGTCGCCGTAACGCCGGCGATACTCATCCCAATCCAGTTCCGGAAGGTCCGCGTATCCCTCGAACTGGCTGATGACTTGATCGTGAAACGGGACGAACATTCTGCGAGTGATATCCTGCCAACGCTCGATCTCCTCCTTGGACAGGCCGAGTGTCTGAGTGAGGTCCGAACGGATCTGAAGCGGGACCGCGTCGAGCGCCTCGAGTGCCCGCAGAATCACCCAGACCGACATGACATTGGTGTAGGCATTGTTGTCAATCCCGCCATACGGAGCGTTCGGATATCCGGAGTGGAACTCGTCAGGGCCGATGACGCCCCGGATGACGTAGCGGCCGCGTGCCTGATCGAAGGAGGCGAGGTCCGCGTAGAAACGAGCGATTTCCACCAACATCTCAGCGCCGCAATCGATCAGGTACTCCAGATCTCCGGTCACCTGGTAGTACTGCCAGACGTTGTACGCGATCGCGATGCCGATGTGGTGCTGGCGCCGGCTCGGATCCGGGTTCCAGCGACCGGATCTAGGATTGAGATGCAGTTGCTGGCTCTCCTCCCGTCCGTCGCTACCCGACTGCCACGGGAACATCGCACCCCGGTGGCCGGCTTCGCTCGCGGCCCGGCAGGCCTCCCCCAATCGGCGATACCGATACCGCAGCAACGATCGGGTCAGCGTGGGTAGCCGCAGGTTCAGCACTGAAAAAACGAACAACTCGTCCCAGAAGATGTGGCCGCGGTACGCCTCACCGTGCAATCCACGTGCCGGCACGCCTGCGTCCCGGTCGGCAGTGTTCGGTGAAACTGTCTGCAACAGATGAAGAATGTGGAACCGGATGACACGCAACGCGTGACCATGGCCCTCGAGGTCAATGCCCATGCGGTCCCACAGACCTACCAGTGCGAGCACATGATGGTCGAGCACTACATCGAAACGGCCCAGCCGAGAGAGCCAGCGCTCGGCTTCGTCGGCCGGCTCGGACACAGCGTGATCGCGCCCGGTGAACAGAGTCACCATCTTCTCCAGAGTCACCGAGCAGCCCGCTTCGAGATGCAGAGTGATGTCGTGCCCGATCCGGCCGTCACCTTCGACCAACCGGAACTCGCTGGGAAAGGGCTCTCCATCGCGCCACACCGAATTCCGTGCCGCCATCGCCACCGGTATTCGGGAGCGGTTGGTCTGCACCGTAAGCAGCACCGTGCTCTCGGACAGCGCAGTTGCCTGCAACAGCTCGAGGTGATGACCGCCAAGTTCGCGATAGCGCTCGACCAGCGCGTTGTGGACAGTGCCGTCCAATTGCGAGCGGAACTCGAGTCGGCCCGACCAGTCTTCGGCCACGATCCTCATCTCGAGCGCACAGGCATGCGCGAGATGCATGGCAACAAATCTCCGCTGGACAACCGAGGTGGTGCGGCCCTCGTTGTCGCGTATTCGGAACCTGCGAGTCAGAACGCCCCGACGAAGATCGACGTACTGGCTGTACTCGAGAACCTCCGCGACGTCGATATCAAACCACGGCCCGCCCTCGATCCGAAACGTCACCGGCAACCAGTTCGGAAGGTTCACCATGCTCTCATTGTCGACAGTAATCCCGGATACTTCGTCCTGCAGGCGGTTGAAGATGCCGGCAGCGTACGTACCCGGGTAGTGGACGACCCCAGCGCGGGACTCCGGTGCGCAACCGCGAGTGGCGAAAGCCCCGTTGCCTACCGTGCAGAGCGCCTCCCTCAACCTCTCGGCGCTCGGGTCGTATCCATCGAAGAACACCGTCCAGGGATCACCGGGCGGCGGCACGTCTTCCGGGTCGCTGCCCAGCAGATCTGCCAGCCATTCCAACAGAGTGCACACCTGGTCGGGGCTGTCGACCGCCAGACGAGCAGCCGACCGCCGATCTCCGTCCTCGAAGTGGCGCACCACAATCCCGATCCCTCGATCGGCCAGCGCGACAAAGGCGTCCTCGTCGGTGAGGTCGTCGCCGATATAGATCGGCAGCACGTTGTCGGCATGCGCGAGGTGATCGAGAATCGAGTCCAGTGTCCGGCCCTTGTCCCAGTCGACGTCGGGGCGAAGCTCGGTGACCTTGCGTCCGCTGGTGACACGGAGCCCGGCTAGATCCGCAACCTCATGGACCGTGGCGACAACCTCGTCAACCCTGTCGACATCGACGTTCCGGTGATGAACAGCAACAGCAAAATGCTTGTGCTCCACCATAACCCCCGGCACGCCGGACAAACGGCTCCGAAGCACATCTGCGGCACGCTCGAGGTCCGGCACCGAGGCCAAGGCCGCATCATTTCGGTCGTGTTGGCCGTCCGGTCCGACCACTTCGAAACCGTGACTCCCCGCGTACCAGATCCCGGTCATGCCAACTCGGGTTTGTACATCTGCCAGATCGCGGCCACTGATCACGCCTACCGGACAACTGCGAGCCAGCCTGGCAAGTTCTTCTGCTACGCCGTCGACGAGGGTGGCAGCTGTCGGGTCGTTCACGATGTTCGAGAGGGTGCCGTCGAAGTCCAGAAAGACTGCGGGTCGCCGGGAACGCAAGAAAACGGTCCACTGTTCTCGCGACGTCAAAGCTTCCGGTATTTCGGACATTCGGCGGTCGTTACGGCGAGGGTCGATCGCAGCTCTAGTCATGAACTCAACTCCGGTGATCCACGTTCATCGACACTTTCGCCGCCGGGCCGTCTGACAATCACCAGCGGGCACGGAGTTCTATGCAACAGGGCTGAACCTGTTGAGCCGAGGGTCATCCCGGCGAAGCCGCCCCGTCCACGGTTTCCCACCACCACCAGCTGGGCATCACCCGCTAACGCGAGAAGGTGGTGCACCGGCCGGTCCCGAACAAGATTCTGCCGCACCCCGACGTCAGGGAACCGCTTCCACCACCGGGACACACTTTCCGCCAGCACCAACCGTCCTGCCGCTTCCACCGCGGCGCGGACCTCGGCCCCTGCATCGACCTGCGGCGATGACAGATCTTGGTCGAAACAAGCGTGCAGCACAATCAGTGCCGCTCCGTGAAGAGCACATTCCTCGAAGGCAAGGCCGATGGCCGGTTCACTGTTCATCGACCCGTCAACGCCGACCACGACGGGGTCCGTACTGTCCTTGCCCCTTGACCAACCGTCGATCACGACCACCGGGCAATGCGCTTGACGAGCCACCGCCGAGCTCACCGAGCCGACAAGCCGACCGGAGAACTCGCCAAGCCCACGGCGTCCGAGCACGATCATCACTGCCCCCTCGGAGCGATCGATCAGAGCTCCTGGCGCGTACTGGAGCGATACCTCTGTCTGGATCTCGATCGGTTCGCCAGCCGTCGCAGCTCTAGCCACCTCGAGTGCCGCAGCAAGCACTCGATCTGCCCGAGCGTGTAACTCTCTGACGAGGTGCGGACCATCATCCGTTCGACGATACGTGGTGCAGCACAACAGAAGTAATGGGACCGCACGCAGAGTTGCCTCGCGTGCGGCCCACCGCAACGCGTCCAGCGAATGCTGGGATCCGTCTATTCCCACAATGATCGGAGATCTGACCATGGCGACCTCCACAGCAATCGATGTCGGCGTCCAGCGGCAACAAGTGCTTCACCATTGCTCCATCGACGTCCGTCCCCTCGGGATGGCTCAGGGAGCGGGTCCCACTGCAAAGCCTGCATTCGCAAGATCTCCAAACTCCGGGTCCGCACGTGAACCGTCGGCGTGGACCTCGACGTATCGGGCCGAATAACCCCGAGGGTCCGCAACACTTCCGACCACCGGTTGCCGCTCGAGCACAATGGCCCCAGGCCACCGTGCATGCACAGCATTGATCAACAGCGCTCCGTCGACATCACCCGTCGAAATGGGGCCACCCTCACCGACTACGGCGACACGTCGACCGTCCGTCAACATCCACACTCCAACAGGAAAGGACCGAACGTCACCATCTCCGGCGATTGCCACAGTCTCCCCCACCGCGCTCACAAGATGTGCAGACTCCCGAGGTTCCATTGTGCCTCCCTGAGTTAGGGTCACCGAGTTACCGTCACCGATCCCACGGCGAGTGTCACTCTCTACGTTAGACGGACTCTCCGCAGCTGACCCGTGCCGTCGAACACCGGTGAGATGGTCCAAAGACCCTTTTTAATGCACCTGGCGACTCTGACGCCAGGCCCTTCGTCACGGAACAATTCGAGGTGAGGCCCGCACTCGAGCCCCGACACACATCTTTGAATTCCGGTTCAAGCATCGGCACCAACAATCTGCGTGGAGGAATTGATGAGAGCCTTGGTCTCAGCTGCAAGTAGACACGGTTCGACGGACGAGATCGCCGAAGCACTCGCCGCCGCCCTCCGCGACAACGGTGCCGAAGTCGACCTCATCGAACCGGCCGCAGTCCACGAAATCACCGACTACGACACGATCGTCCTGGGCAGTGCGATCTACCTCGACCACTGGATGAAAGACGCAAAGAGCTTCGCGGAACGATTCGCCGACGCACTGCGCCTTCGACAGGTCTGGTTGTTCTCGTCCGGCCCTGTCGGCGACAATGACCCACCTGTCGGAGATCCGGCCGGCATCCCCGACTTGTTGAAAATGACAGGTGCAGTCGAACATCGCTTGTTCGCGGGCAAACTTGATCGTAGCGAACTCGGTTTCGGTGAACGAGTCGCCGTGAGGGTCGTACACGCTCCGGAGGGCGACTATCGCGATTGGAACGCGGTGCGCGACTGGGCAGAAGTGATTCTCGGTACGCCGAGATACACACGGCATTTGGAACCGGAAGGAACACCATGAATACGCGTGCACCCATCGTCGTCGGAGTTGACCGCTCCGACAGTGCGTTGAATGCCGTGTGGTGGGCAGCCCGCGAAGCCGCGCTGCGCCGTCGACCATTGCATTTGGTTGCTGCAATGCCTGGCTCCGCGAACACATTTCGACACGCAGTGCAGTTGGGAGCACCCGACTTTCCGGATCAACGGTACGAGGGCCGGGAACGGCTGTCGAAAGCGCATACAGTTGCGCTGGACTCTGTCGCCGACGCAGCAGTTGACAACAAAGCTGTGGGCAACACCCGAATCGCCGTGGTCGAGCATCTACGATTCGGGAACGCAGTCGAGATCCTTCTCGGTGAATCACGATACGCGGCAATGCTTGTCGTAGGCTCGCACGGACTTGATCAACTCGCCGACGGAATCCTCGGATCCGTCAGCGCCGCAGTAGTACTGCATGCACAGTGCCCGGTAGCGGTCATTCGTTACCTTCCCGAATCAGAACGACCACCACTCGACGGTCCCGTCGTGGTCGGTGTCGACGGCACTGAAAACAGTGAACCGGCAATCACGGAAGCGTTCGAAACGGCGTCCCTCCACGGAGTAGATCTTGTTGCCGTCCATGCGTGGAGCGATTCCCGTCTCTCAACAGCATTCCGCTCCGACCCCGACGGTGTTGCCTTGGACTGGAACGCGATCTCCACGGCCGAACATGCCGTGCTCTCCGAAAGACTTGCCGGTTGGCGGGAAAAGAATCCGGATGTCGCGATCCGGCAGGTTGTGGTGCATGACAGACCCGCCCGGCAATTGATCACCGAATCGAAATCTGCACAACTGGTTGTTGTCGGCAGGCGCGGTCGTGGTGGGTTCACCTCGATGCTCCTCGGTTCCACCAGTCGACGCCTCATGCATACGGTGGTGTGCCCGCTATTGATCGTGCACTCACCCCGCACACCTTGAACGAACATCCCAAACCCCCTGCACATCATATTGATCGGCTGAAAACATGACGATTCACTTCGATCCGTCCCATCACACGGATTCGATGACCAGCTCCGAACAACATGACCTGACCGTCCAGCGTCTCACCGCAGAGTTCTGCAACCTCATCTCCTCGGAATCCATCGGCATCGTCGTCGACGGTTGCGTGGCTGACTTGTCGTGGGCGTCAAAGCTTGCTCTGCCGGAACTGAGCGAACGCCTTGCGCGACAACGGATCATCGATTATCTCGACTGCAAGGAAAAAAACTTCGAGTAGACGAGTGAGGCGTCATGAACTCTGTAAGCGGCAGAAGTGCATTGGTCACCGGCGGTGCACACGGGATCGGAACAGCCATCGCCAAGTCCTTGTCGGAAGCAGGAATTGGAGTTCTCATCGGCGATCTCCTCGACAGCGACTGCGAGGAGCAGGCCGCGAAGTTGGGCAGCCGAGTCGCATTTCAACATCTCGACATCACCCAAACCGAAAGCTGGGAATCCGCGCTCGAAACCGCGGAAGAAACATTCGGGCCACTCATTGCTCTCGTCAACAATGCCCGACTTCTCGAGTTCGGCAGCATTCAGGAGCAACATCCGACCTCGTTCAGACACGTCCTGAACACCAACCTGTACGGCGCTTGGCTTGGAATGCACTGTGCTGCTGGGGCACTGATCAAATCTGGGGACGGTGTCATCGTCAACATCTCCTCGACCGCCGGATTGACCGGTTACGCCAATATCGGAGCGTATTGCGCGAGCCAATGGGGACTACGTGGTCTTACGAAAGCTGCAGCGCTTGACCTGGGCCCGCACAACATCCGAGTGTGCTCCGTCCATCCGGGACAGATCGACTCGGAAATGACTCCGGGATTCGGTTCCGTGCCCGTCACACAGCAACCGATCCCCCGGATCGGAAGACCGGAAGAAGTAGCCGCGATGGTTCGGTTCATCGTCTGCGAAGCAACGTATTCAACCGGCACCGAGTTCATCGTCGACGGAGGATGCACAGCCGGAGTGCCACCGCCGATTCCTGACGAAGAGTGACACTCTTCAATATTCTTGCGATCCAATGTCAGGACAACGCTCATGGGATTAACCACAATCAACGGATTACCCGCACACCCGCTTCTTATTCATTTCGTCGTTGTCCTGGTACTGATCTCCGCGATACTGCTGATCGTTGCGGTGTGCTGGCCCGCCGCCAGAGTTCGGTTGGGTTTGGCCCCGGCGGTGGTAGCGCTGGTCACGCTCGTGTTGGTCCCGATCACGACCGACGCCGGTCAATGGCTCAAGGATCAGTTACCACCCGATCCCCTGATCGACGCCCATGCCGAGCTGGGTGAACAGATGCTGTTCTGGTCCATCGCGGTATTCGTTCTTGCCGCTATCTGGTGGATCATTCATTCCAAACGATTCACTGAATGGCGAGCTGATCGCCCGTCAGCGCCGGTGTGGAAGGTGATCATGATCGCCGTTGCCGTCGTATCTGTTCTGGTCGCTGCAGGTTCGATGGTTCAGGTCTATCGAATCGGTGAAAGCGGCGCGAAAGCCGTGTGGAGTGATCAGATCGGATAGGGAGAATCTCTCTAGTCCGGGAGCAGCGGGACCGCGATGTCCGGGTCGCGGCCCAGCAGCACGCCGCGAGTGAGAGCGGCCGAGCCGAACTTCTTCCGAACGCTGTCCATCGCCGAGTCGAGGGCGGCCGTATCGGGACCACCGTCGAAGGGTAATTCGAGCTGCTCAGCGCCGTCGTTATCCAAATTCGATACGGCGACGCCAATCAACGTGATGCCTTTGTCCAAGATCATCGGTGCCGCGTCGGCAAGCAGGACCCTCGCAGCGTTCAACAATTCAGCTGTGTCCGCGGTAGAGCGTCGCAGTGTCTGAGAACGCGTAGCCCGTGTGAAATCAGCGAAGCGAAGTCGGAGCGTGATGGTGCGTCCGGTCCGCGTCGATGAGCGCATACGCCGGCTCACCCGATCTGTCAGCGACATCAGCGAGGCCTCCAGATCGGATCGCGAATGCATCCCGCTGCCCAACGCGTGCTGCGCTCCCATCGAACTGCGGCCTGCGTAAGCACGAACCGGCCGCGGATCTTGGTTGTGCGACAGCGCATACAGGTGACGCCCGGCGCCGCGGCCCAGAATCGAGATGATCGACGACTCGTCGTGCCGAGCAATATCCCCGACCGTTACGATGTCGAAATCGCGCAGCTTCTGCGCGGTAATTTTGCCGACGCCCCACAATTTCCCAACCGGTAGCGGATGAAGAAACGCAGTCTCACCGTCCGGTGGAACCAGCAGCAGCCCATCGGGTTTGGCGAATGCACTTGCGACCTTCGCCAAGAACTTGGTGCGGGCAATTCCCACGGTGATCGGCAAACCTACCTGCTCAGCGACATCGCGGCGAAGGTTCGCACCGATTTGCAGCGGTGTTCCGACGATCCGAGCCAGTCCCCCGACTTCGAGAAACGCCTCGTCAATCGAGATTCCTTCGACCAGCGGCGAGGTGTCGTGAAAGACCTCGAAAACATCTTTGCTCGCCTGCGAATAGGCTTCCATACGCGGCGGAACGACGATTGCCTGCGGGCACAGTGCCCGCGCCCGACCACCACTCATGGCAGTTCTGATACCGAAGGCCTTGGCCTCGTAGCTCGCCGCAAGGACCACTCCGCCGCCCACGATCACGGGACGACCGGCCAACCCTGGATCGTCCCGCTGCTCGACCGAGGCATAAAACGAATCGAGATCGGCATGCAGGATCGTGGCGTCACCGGACCGGTGCTCGCCTCGGGGTCCTGACAACGACGAGTCCACGAACCCAGGTTCCCACGAGGGTCCGACACTGATGATGTTCCTCGTCCCTCGACGATGCTTGACTGCGATACGGGAGCGTCGAGGACGGCCGCAATTCGAGTTTTACATCATGTTTCGAGTGCTGAAGTTCGATCCCACACCGCGCAGAAACAACTCGGCTGGAAGGGCCCGCAGCATGAGGTCTCGAATAACGGTAGAGCCAGCGCCGCGAGTGAGGATTACTCGAGCAGATTGGCGCGAGCGCGCTTGAAGGCGATGTGTTCTCCGGGTGCGCAGGTAATCGTAGGTCGCCACATCATCAGCATGCGCGCCGAGCGCAACGGCATCCTCGAGAGCCTGGCATGCGCCTTGACCGAGATGCGGTCCCATCGCATGCGCGGCATCACCCACGAGCACAACACTTTTCCGAACGAAGGACGGTAGTGCCGGAAGATCCCTGATGTCATGCCGAAGAATTTGATCCGGCGCGACAGCAGAGATAAGTTGAGGAATCGGACCCGGCCAGTCCAGAAAGTCGTCCAACGACGGGTCCGGCGTTTCCTTCGACAGTCGGGTGGCGGCGAAGACGTACAACCGCCCATTCCCCAGCGGAACGATTCCGAATTCGGTTCCGGTGCCAAGGATCCCACCAACATCGACATCGCCGACGTCATCAACGATCCACCTCCACGCGCGAATGCTCAGCGACTGCGGTACTGGATACTCAGGGAAAATCGTTTGTCGCGTGAGGCTGTCGATTCCGTCGGCGCCGACGATCAGATCGAAATTCTCAGTGCGATCACCACATCGAATCGCACCACCCACCTCAATCCCCGTGACCGGGGAGCCGAGCCGTACAGTTACCGACTCTGGAAGTGCTGTGCGGAGAACATCGACCAGATCGGCGCGATGCATCGCCACGAAGTTGCCGTGCATCGCGCGAAATCTCTCCTCACTGGTCCGCATCAACCACCGCCCCTGGCGATTACGTATCCCGCCTACCCAGCCTGGGGCGGCTCTCCTTCGGATGTCATCGCCTACTCCAAGGTGATCGAGTGCAGCGAGTGCGTTCGGCCACAAAGTGATTCCGGCACCCACCTCGGTAAGGGCCGGAGCTTGTTCGAACACTGTGACCGACCGGCCCGCGTCCGCAAGGGCTAGCGCCGTTGCCAGACCCCCGATACCGCCTCCGATGATTCCCGCTGTTCGCATCGTCGATCCTCTCCCCTTCGATTTGCCACAAATGTAGATGTGAGATCGCCTATCCGACAGCGTTCTCCCCATCGGCGAGTTCACCGTGCCCTGTTCGCAGTGTGGGGAATTTGCGGTCAGCCCTCCTGCAGCGACGACTCCATCCGGCGCTACGCCACCAGACAGCCATTGGGAGCATCTCGTTCACTCAGGTCGTCGTGGACAAGATTCAATTCTCCTGGCCTGCAAGGAGAATCGGGGCGGTCGGTTAACAGAGAATAGAATCTCGGAACGGTCGATTCAGCGTCACAAATCGCTCGAAATCAGCTCACATCAGGCCAACAAAGACGGTCACAAAAGTGATCTGCATCACATATAGGAGCAATTCTGTAACGTTTTCCGCGCCCGATTAACGGCAATTGACCTGCAAAAACACCAACCGATGCACATCCGTTGCAAAAAACTGCGCAAACACGCCGACCCGTGACCAATCCGTAATTGTTCTCTATCGTTGTTCTCAGCCCGAGCAACCGGGCAGCACCGAATCGCCGGCGCCACATCCCACCCCGCGATATCGGACAACATCATTCCTAGTGGTGGGAATTGAGACGGTCACCGTCTTCCAACGGCGGGACCCGAAAGGATTCACCCCGAATGACCAAGAACACCGTTACCCGCACCATCGCAACCGTCGCCGCAGCCGGAGCACTCGCAGCAGGAGCCCTCGGACTCAGCGCCGGCACCGCATCCGCCGCCACCCACGACTGGTCCGGCGTCGCAGAATGCGAATCATCGGGCAACTGGGCTGCAAACACCGGCAATGGCTTCTACGGCGGACTGCAGTTCACCCAGAGCACCTGGAACGCCTTCGGCGGATCCGGCAGCGCCCACAACGCCAGCCAGGCCGAGCAGGAACGCGTCGCCGAAAACGTCCTCGCCGGCCAGGGCGTCGGAGCATGGCCCGTCTGCGGTCAGTACCTCCGCTAACCCCACACCTTCACATATTTCTCGTCACTGCCCGGTGACCGTCGACGCCCGACGGTCACCGGGCAGTACCATTTCTTGACCGACATCACGTCTCGAAACAAACACCTACCATGCGAATTCCCCTGATCTGCAACGGTCAGGTGGTGACCAGGATGGCTGCGTTGCCCCACGTCTACGAAATACAGCGGACGAAATCCAGCGCCGATGCCGCTCTGATCGGGAAATGCCTTCGGCCCTACGTACGGGGCGAGACTGGGTCAGCATCAATCGTGGCCAGGTTGTCGAACTCGACCAACTCATTGAGGGCGACCGGGAATGACCGGCCCGACCACTTCGTCATTGAGCCGGGACATACTCATCGAGAAACTGCTGCGCCATCTCGGCAATCGCCGCCGCGTGGGCATGGAACAGGTAGTGGTGGCCGTCCATAATCGTGACCTGCTGGATCGCCGGGTTGCTAATTGCCGAGCGGTGCGAGGGTTCCCACTCCGGTTCCACCGCGAGGGAGGAGGCTGCGAGGATCGACAGGGCCGGTAGCGTCGACGGGAACACCGTACCCTCGGCCCCTCGCACGTTCTCCGCCCCGCGGGCAATCTCGTCCAGCGCGGTCGGGTTCAACACCCACGAGTACGCACGGAGGTACAGATCCTGCTGGTCCGAGGTGTACTGGGCCGCGTCGCCGAGACTCTCCCGGTAGTCAGCCACCAACTCCAGGTAGTCGGTGCTCTTGTCCAGGGCGATCAGATCTCGGATGCCGCCCACAGCGCTGACGCCGGCCATCCAACTTGGCCAGTCCGGGGAGCCCTGAGCACTGTCCGAGGTGTAGCGCTCGTCGTCCAAACCCACCACAGCTGCGACCTCGTCTGGGTGGTGGGTGGTCCACCACATCGCGTACAGACCCGAAATCGAGTGGGGCATCAGAACATAGGGACCACTGAGTCCCAATTCTCCGAGCGCGGCCCGGGTCTCGTCGACGATCGCCTCGCTGGTGCGGGGCGTGTCGGTGCCGTCGCTGAGGCCCAGCCCGAAAGGCTCGACGGTGACGACCGTGTTCTGCTCAGCCAGGCGCCGGGCCAGTGGGCCGAAGCTGAGGATCGGTTCCGGCGTGGCCAATCCCGGCATCAGGACGATAGTTCGCGACCCCGAACCCTGGACTGCGACGCTCATCCGGTGCCCGTTCACGTCGACATACCTGTGCTCGGGGCCGATCAACTGCTCGATGGCCTCCCTGTCGCGGGGTGTCTGCCACCAATGGACCGTCGCTGAAATTACAACGGCAACAACAACTACCGAGATCAACCCGACGAAGATCCATCCCGCTACACGAAATAGCATGCGCCATAGCCTCGGAGGCGTCGAATCCGCTACCCCACTCCGTAGATCGTCGTCGGCCTGCACTCCTGATTCCTCGTCGACGGTAGACGCATCAGGCTTCCCAAGTGTCCCCATGTCGTCAACCTAACCGACACCACTCTCACCGCGGAGCGTTTTACTACAATTTGTAGTAGATAGGCTTCCGCGCTATGTGCGCGCAGATGCGGTAAACAATGCGACCCCCTTCCACACTCCACCCCAACGAGGCACGATTGAGGTAGCCCGACGACTGGAACGCAGACACCGACGATCGGAGGCAACCGTGACCGACGTGCCTACCCGCCCCCGAACTTCTGCGTCGATGACTGCGTGGCAGGTATACAACCCTGGACCTGTCAAAACACATCCACTGATCGAAGCCCGCCAGCCGATACCTGCCCCTGCCGCCGACCAACTGCTGGTCCGCGTCCTCGCCTGCGGGGTGTGCCGCACTGACCTTCATGTGGCCGAAGGCGACCTCCCGATTCACCGTGCCAACGTAATCCCCGGACACGAAATCGTCGGTCGGGTCGAGGAGGTCGGAGATGCAGTCGAAGGTTTCATCCCTAATGATCGCGTCGGAATTCCGTGGCTGCACTACACGTGCGGGCGATGCGAGTTCTGCCTTCGCGACCGTGAGAACCTGTGCCCCAACTCCACGTACACGGGCTGGGATGTCGACGGCGGGTATGCCGAATACGCCTTGGCAACAGCAGGATTCGTACTCAAATTGCCCACCGGATATTCCGATGCAGAATTGGCGCCACTCCTCTGCGCCGGCATCATCGGGTTTCGCGCACTCCAACGAGCTGATGTCCCTGAGGGTGGGCGATTGGGAATCTACGGCTTCGGCGGGAGTGCCCACCTCGCGGCACAGGTAGCAATGGCACGCGGAGCGGAAGTCCATGTCATGACGCGGAGTAAATCGGCTCGCGCATTGGCCACCGAGTTGGGTGCCACCTCAGTGCAGGATGCGTATGAACCTCCGCCAGTAAAGCTCGACTCGGCCATCCTGTTCGCTCCCGTCGGCGACCTAGTTCCGACCGCCATGGAGGCATTGAATCGGGGCGGAATCCTGTCAATCGCCGGAATCCACCTCTCTGATATTCCGCGATTGAACTATCAGAAGCACCTGTTCTACGAACGTGAAATACGTTCGGTCACAGCGAATACAGGGGGCGATGCTCGGGAGTTCCTCGAGTTTGCCGGCGAGCATCATCTCGACGTCACCACCACCGAATATCCGCTTGCCCAAGCCAATTCGGCCTTGGCCGATCTGGCCGAGGACCGAGTCACCGGCGCTGCAGTCTTGATGCCCTGAGCGCGACAACTTCAATTCGGGAGGACGAAATGAACGCACCAATTGTCGTCGGAGTTGACGGATCCGAGCGCGCGTTGGACGCGGTTCGATGGGCCGCGCGTGAGGCACTGCTCCGCGACCTGCCGCTGCACCTGGTTGCCGTGATGCACACCGAATCGAATACCTTCGGAAATGCCTTCACCCTTGGCACACCGAAGTTTCCAGACCAGAGAAACGAAGGAAGGGAACGACTTTCCGACGCACACTCGGTTGCTGCACAGCTTAACGACGACCGTCTGATAATTACCGACCACTTGGCCCGCGGGCACCCGGTCGAAGCTCTCCTGGAGCAGTCCACGGACGCCGCGATGCTGGTCGTGGGATCGCGTGGCCAGGGCCGCTGGGCCGACGGCGTGCTCGGCTCCGTCAGCACCGCGACCGCAATGCACGCACGTTGTCCGGTAGCCGTCATTCGAGGAGTCCCGCCACACCCCGAGCCACCACTGGACGGCCCTGTCGTGGTCGGCGTCGACGGCACGGAGAACAGTGAACCCGCCATTGCCGAGGCTTTCGAGACCGCCTTTCTGCACGGAGTTGATGTTGTTGCGGTTCATGCTTGGGACGATTCACATCATTCAACAGCTTTCCGCTCCGCTCCCGACGGATCCGCCCTCGAATTACCTGCCATCGAGACTGCCGAACACGCGGTACTCGCTGAAAGGCTGGCCGGCTGGAAGCAAAAGTATCCGGATGTCGCGGTTCAGCGAGTTGTCGTGCGCGACAGTCCCGCACACCAACTCATCGCCGAATCGAAAGCTGCACAACTGGTGGTCGTCGGCCGACGAGGGCGTGGCGGTTTCACCTCGATGCTCCTCGGCTCCACGAGCCGGAACCTTCTACATCGAGCGGAGTGCCCACTGTTGATCGTCTCTTCTCACACATTCCCCTGAGTTGAGCCGAAAGGCCTCCACCATTTCCGCCGAATTGGCGGTGGCGGAGGTGCCGGCGCAGATATTCGGATTCAGTCTCGTCCGGCTCACGAAGCGGCAGTACACGGAAGCCGTGCATCATGATCAATGTGGGATCGAGGTCCGACGGTTGTGCCCGCGCTTCTCGAACAAATCCGAAGAGCGCACGCAATGCTTCTTCTCCGAAGTCCGTCGGAGTGAAGGGCAGGTCGCCGAAATCCTCGTAGCTGCTGGGAAGTCGATACACATCGTCGTATTCACCTGCCCAGAAAGGACGTTCACATTGTAGTAGTTCGCGATCACCGTCCTCGAACGAGCAGTCCCCGCCGATTCCACTGAGCTCTCGCCGATTGCCGAAACTCGTCCACGAAATCCAGATACACCGAATTGGTGACGCTCGTGAACTGCAAACGCATCGTGTTCCGATTACCGAATTGGCGAAGATTCCGCGTGAGGAAATCTCCGTCGCGGCAGTTGACCACGACACTCTCTCCGAACGTGCCGACGTAGATTTGCCCCTTGCCGACATAGACAGCACCATCCAGCGTGATGTCCGACAGCGACTCTCCAATCCGTCCGGGAAGACACACCTCGGCGACGGCACGCGACTTGTCAACCGAACCCAATGATTTCGTTTCGAGGTCGTCGCGCGGATAACCCCGCGAGACCCCGGCAATAACTGCTTTCCCCCCATAGTCACCAGTATCGCTCATGGCGAATTCGCGTGTCACACTACAAAGCGATAGCCCATCCCAGCCTCGGTGATCAGGTGTTTGGGGTGTGCCGGGTCGTCTTCGAGTTTGCGCCTCAGTTGAGCCAGGTACACACGCAGGTAGTGGGTTTCGGTGTCGTAGGCCGGACCCCACACCTCGCGCAGTAGTTCCTTCTGCCCCACCAGTTTCCCGCGATTACGGACCAGCATTTCGAGCATTCCCCACTCGGTGGGTGTCAGGTGGACCTGTTCGCCTCCGCGGCTGACGGTCTTGGCTGCCAGATCCACGGTGAACGACGCCGTCTCCACCGACGGCTCCGACGTATCAGTCGCGGATGTCCCCCGCCGTGCCGCTGCGCGTACGCGAGCCAGAAACTCGTCCATCCCGAAAGGCTTTGTCACGTAATCGTCGGCGCCCGCGTCGAGTGCCTCGACCTTATCGGCCGAGTCGGTTCGCGCCGACAACACGATGACCGGCGCGGTGCACCAGCCGCGCAGTCCGGCAAGCACTTCGGTGCCGTCCATGTCGGGAAGCCCGAGATCGAGTACCACGACGTCGGGTGGACGTTCCGCAGCGGCTCGCAATGCGCCGGCACCGGTCGACGCCGTCACTACGTCGTATCCCCGCACCGACAAATTGATGCGTAGTGCCCGCAAGATCTGCGGTTCGTCGTCAACTACCAGTATTCGGCTCATGACTCGCTTCCATTCGTACCTGCCGCGGCCAATTCCACGATCATCGTCAGCCCGCCACCCGGAGTATCGGTGGCACTGACCGTTCCACCCATCGCGTCAACGAAGCCCCGCACTACTGAAAGTCCGAGCCCGACGCCACCGGTATTGTCGCGGTCCCCCATCCGTTGGAACGGCTGGAACATTGCTTCGGCTTCGCCTCGCGGCACCCCCGGACCGGTGTCGGCGATGCTGATCACAGCCTGATTACCGATCCGTGCAGCGCCCACCCGTACCGGTGTGCCTCCCCCGTAACGCAGAGCGTTGTCCACGATGTTTGCAATCACTCGCTCGAGCAGGCCTTGATCGGCTTGCACTGCAACGGTTCCGACATCCACGATCACGCTCCGAGCCCGGGAGTCGGATCGTCCGCCGATACCGAGTCCGAGGAGCGCCCGGTGCACAACTTCTTCCAGATACACCGGCCGCAAGGTCGGCTTCACCACTCCGGCAGCCAATCTCGACGAATCGAGGAGGTTACCCACCAACGCGGTGAGCTGGTCGGCGGATTCTTCGATAGTTGCCAACAGTTCCGCAGTGTCTTCCGGTGAGAATTCGATGTCGTCGCTGCGCAGGCTGGATACCGCGGCCTTGACGCCGGCCAGCGGTGTCCGAAGGTCATGGCTCACAGCCGAAAGCAGTGCTCGGCGCAGTTGATCGGCCTCGGTCAACGCCGCCGCTTTGCTCGCTTCGATAGTCAGCACTTCTTGACGAATCATGCCGACAGCCTGATGCGCGACCACGGTCAGCACGCGGCGGTCACGGGCACTCAACTCGGGACCGGAGAGCAGCAGCAAGTACTCGCCGTCGTTGACCTCGCATACCGTGTCGGCTTCCGACTCCGTCGTCGGCGGTTCAGTTCCCACAGCCTCGATGACGCCCTCGTCGAGATGAACAACGGAAACCCCACGCTGCCGATAGATTTCGCGAGCCTTCTCCAAGAGTGTCGATAAATCAGCACCGCGCAGCACGGAACCCGCGAACAGCGCAAGAAGTTCGGCTTCCTCGGACGCCCGCTTCGCCTCCCGGGCCCGTTTGGCTGCAGCATCAACCAGAACTGCCACTGCCACAGCAACAATCAATAGCACCACTGTTGTGATGAAGTTGTCGGGCTCGGCAATCGTGAAACTGTATTTGGGGTCGGTGAAAAAGTAGTTGAGCAGCAAGCCAGAGATCAGTGCAGAAAGGATGGCCGGTCCAACGCCGCCGAGAAGTGCGACCAGGACGACCACAACAAAGAACAAGGCGTTCTCGCCGTTCACCCCGGAGAACCGGTCGACCAAGCCCATCATGCCCGCCGCGACCGTCGGAACCACCACTGCCGCAATCCACGACAGCAGGCGACGCTCCGAGCGTCCCAGAATCGAAATCCGGCGTCGGGCAGTTGCCTCCTCGTGAGTGACCATGTGAACGTCGATACCGCCGGACTGCTGGACTACGGCGGCGCCGATACCCTCGTCGAGAATGCGGGCCAAGCGCGAGCGCCGCGACGTACCCAGAACGAGCTGAGTGGCATTCTCCTCGCGCGCGAACTCGAGAAGCGTCGACGGCACGTCATCGCCCACCACCGTGTGGAGGGTGGCACCCACACCGTTTGCCAGCGCCCGCACCTTCCCCATCTCCGGTGCCGAGACACCGGTGAGGCCGTCGCCCCGAACGACGTGGACCACCATCAGTTCCGCACTGGATTTCGAGGCAATTCGGGATGCGCGTCGTACGAGGGTTTCCGACTCCGATCCCCCGGTCACTGCGACGACGACGCGTTCCCGCGCTTCCCAGGTATCGGTGATCTTGTTCTCTGCGCGATATTTCGCGAGAGCCGCGTCCACCTGATCGGCAACCCAGAGGAGTGCGAGTTCTCGTAGTGCCGTGAGGTTTCCGCGCCGGAAGTAATTTCCGAGAGCCGCGTCGACACGTTCGGGCGAATACACATTGCCGTGAGAGAGTCTGCGCCGCAGCGCTTCCGGAGTGATATCCACGAGCTCTACCTGAGCGGCACTGCGCACGACGTCATCGGGCACGGTCTCTTGCTGCACCACACCGGTGATATGCGCGACGACGTCGTTGAGACTTTCGAGGTGTTGCACATTGACTGTCGACAGGACGTCGATTCCGGCGTCGAGCAGTTCCTGCACGTCCTGCCACCGCTTGTGGTTCTTGCTCCCCGGAGTGTTCGTGTGCGCCAACTCATCGACCAATACCAGCGACGGGCGGCGCGCCAGGACTGCTTCGACGTCCAATTCCGGCATCCGAGTCCCGCGGTACTCCACCAACTTGGGCGCGATGATCTCCAAGTCACCGATCTGCGCCGCCGTGCGGGCGCGGCCGTGTGTTTCCACAACGGCCGCAACCACGTCACAACCACGATCCCGACGACGATGAGCTTCGCCGAGCATCGCGAAGGTCTTTCCGACGCCAGGTGCGGCGCCGAGGTAGATGCGCAGCTCACCTCGCTTGCGCTTACCGACCTTCTCAGAAGAACTCACGTGACAATCATCCACCAACGGGAGGTGTGGCACACGCTGGTGCCGTCAATCCGAGCGCCAGATTCAGTTCGAGAACGTTAATGCGTTCCATACCCAGGAACCCGAGTTGTCGTCCATCGGTGTGCTCCGCAACCAACCCTCGCACCTGGTCTTCGGACATCCCGTTGTTTGCAGCAACGCGGGGAACTTGCAGCGCAGCATAGGCCGGGCTGATGTGCGGATCGATGCCCGAGCCTGAACCGGTAACCGCGTCAACGGGAACGGATGCCGGGTCGACGCCTTCGCGGGCTGCGATAGCGGCTCGACGCTCGATGATGAAGCCGGCCAGGATCTCACTGCTGGGCCCCTGATTGGACGGCAGGGCAGCGGCGGGATCGCCGGTAGCAAAAGGATCCTCGTCGGATACCGAACCCACAACCCGGTTGTGGAAGAACGGGTCCTGCTGACCTTCGGCAACCTGCGGATCAACACCCACCCAGGCGCTTCCGACAACACAACCCGACGCATCGGTAACCGGGGAACCTTCGGCCGAGCCGGAACTGATCCGGCCCACTCCCCACACCGCGGCGGGATAGACCACGCCGAGAATCACAGTGAGGGCGAGCAAGACGAGAAGCCCCGCCCACGCCTGCTTGGCAAAACCGATAGTGAAACGCATGTCTATCTCACCCAATTCCGGGAATCAAACGAACAACAAGATCGATCAGCCAGATGCCGACGAACGGCGTGATCACACCACCGAGCCCGTAGACGAGCAGGTTGCGTCCGAGCAGCTTCGACGCCGTCGTCGGACGGTATCGAACGCCCTTGAGGGACAGCGGGATCAGCGCGATGATCACCAGCGCGTTGAAGATCACCGCAGAGACGATTGCCGACTCAGGTGTCGCCAATCGCATGATGTTCAGTGCGTCCAACTGCGGGTAGATGCCACTGAACAGTGCCGGCAGGATCGCGAAGTACTTCGCGAGGTCGTTTGCCAGCGAGAACGTGGTCAGAGCGCCACGGGTTATCAGCAACTGCTTGCCGATCTCCACGATCTCGATCAGCTTGGTCGGGTCGGAATCGAGATCGACCATGTTGCCGGCTTCTTTTGCCGCCGACGTACCCGTGTTCATTGCGACGCCGACATCCGATTGTGCCAGTGCCGGAGCGTCATTGGTGCCGTCGCCGGTCATTGCGACCAGTCGGCCGCCTTCCTGCTCCTTGCGGATCAGCGCAAGCTTGTCCTCGGGAGTTGCCTCCGCCATGAAGTCGTCGACACCTGCTTGGTCGGCAATAGCCTTGGCAGTCAAGGGATTGTCACCGGTAATCATGATGGTGCGGATGCCCATTGCGCGCAGTTCTGCGAACCGCTCGGCCATACCGGGCTTGACGACGTCCGAAAGTGCGATGACGCCCAGAACTGAAGCGCTACCACCTTCATTGACTGCCACGACGAGTGGCGTTCCACCGGCCTGAGCGATCTCGCTTACCGTATCGGTGACTGCGACATCAACGGTTCCTCCGCCGAGAGCCACCCAATTCAGTACTGCATCGGATGCACCCTTACGGATTTCACGTCCCGGAAGATCCAGCCCACTCATCCGCGTCTGCGCCGTGAACGGAACAAATTGTGCGTTCTCCTCGCCGGCGGTGGGCTCACTCGCCAGACCGAACTGCTCGCCGCACAAATCGACAATGCTGCGACCTTCGGGGGTTCCGTCGGCGAGGCTCGACAACCGTGCTGCGGCAGCAAGATCGGCGGCCGAGACACCCGGAGCCGGATGAAGTGCCGTCGCTCGGCGATTACCGAACGTGATGGTGCCGGTCTTGTCCATCAACAGTGTGTCGATGTCGCCGGCAGCCTCCACCGCGCGACCGGACATCGCCAGCACGTTGCGCTGAACCAGGCGATCCATGCCCGCGATACCGATCGCGGAGAGGAGCGCACCGATCGTGGTCGGAATGAGGCAGACGAGAAGTGCGATCAGCTTGACCGGATCCTGCTCGTGCCCGGCGTACAGACCCATCGGACCGATGGCCACGACGGCCAGAAGGAAGATCAGGGTCAACGACGCGAGGAGGATGTTGAGCGCAATCTCGTTGGGTGTCTTCTGACGAGAAGCACCCTCGACCAGTGCGATCATCCGGTCGACAAACGACTGCCCCGGTGCCGCAGTGATTTCCACGACGATGCGGTCGGAGAGAACCGTCGTACCGCCGGTGACCGCGCAACGGTCGCCACCGGATTCCCGCACAACGGGAGCGGATTCACCGGTGATAGCGGACTCGTCCACCGACGCGATGCCCTCGACGACGTCGCCGTCACCGGGGATGACCTCGCCGGCCACCACGATCACGCGGTCACCGACCACCAGATCGGTGCCGGAAACCGATTCGATCGCACCACTCACAGTGATACGGTGGGCTGTGGTGTCCTGCTTCACCTTTCGCAGGCTTGCTGCCTGCGCCTTGCCGCGTCCCTCGGCCACGGATTCGGCGAGGTTGGCAAAGATCACCGTGAACCAGAGCCACAGTGTGATTACCCAGGAGAACACCGACGGGTCGGCGACGGCCATCATCGTCGTGATGACGGAGCCCACGAACACAACGAACATCACGGGGTTACGCGCCAAATGCCGCGGGTCGAGCTTGCGTACGGCCCCGGGCAAGGCCGTGATCATCTGCCGAGGGTTGAAGGCACCGGCCTTGACGTGATGGCTCGAGCCTTCATTCTCGACCTTGTCTGCCACTACAGGCTTCTCTTCGATATGCACACTCATTGGAGAGCCTCCGCGATTGGGCCCAGTGCGAGGGCAGGGAAGAACGTCAGTGCGGCAACAAGAACGACGGTGCCGGTGAGAAGTCCGGTGAACATCGGTCCCGAGGTGGGCAGGGTGCCGGCCGTCGCGGCCACCTTCTTCTGCGAGGCCAACGCTCCGGCCAGAGCAAGCACGAAGATGATGGGCAGGAATCGGCCCAGCAGCATGCAAATACCGAGAGCGGACTGGAACCAGTCACTCGTGACAGTGAGGCCACCGAACGCACTGCCGTTGTTGTTCGACGCCGACGCAAAGGCATAGAGCACTTCACTGAATCCGTGGATCGATCCCGGAGTCCCCGGGTCTCCCCCGTTGCCTTGATATCCCAGCGTCGATCCGAGGATCACCGTGATGCCGGTGCCGATGAGGACCAGTGCCGGCATGACCAGTATCGACAAAGCTGCCAAGGTAATTTCGCGTCGGCCGAGTTTCTTGCCGAGGTACTCGGGGGTGCGGCCGACCAGGAGTCCACCGACAAACACTGCGATCAGTGCCATCACCAGGATGCCGTAAAGGCCGGTTCCGACGCCACCGGGAGCAATCTCACCGAGCAGCATGTTCAGCAGTACCGCGCCGCCGCCGAGAGGCGACATGCTGTCGTGTGCTGAATTGACTGCGCCGGTGGATGTTCCGGTGGTCGCGACGGCAAACAGCGCAGACCCCGGAATGCCGAAGCGAACTTCCTTGCCTTCCATCATCGATCCGGCCGCGGTGGCGGCAACGCCACGAGCGCCCGACTCTGCGGCCAGCGTGACTGCGAGCAGTCCGCTCCACAGAATTCCCATCACTGCGAGCAAGGTCAGCCCTTGACGACGGTCAGCGACCATCGTTCCGAAAGTCCTTGTCAGGCAGACGGGAATCAGCAGGATCGCCAGGATCTCGACGATATTGCTCAGCGGCGTGGGGTTCTCGAAGGGATGCGCCGAGTTGGCGGCAAGGATTCCGCCACCGTTGGTGCCGAGTTCCTTGATCGCTTCCTGCGACGCAACCGGCGCCAGAGCATTGGTGACGGAGTTGCCGTCGAGCCCGGTGGATGCAAATCCACTGTGGAAGGACTGGATAACACCCTGGCTCAACAGGATCAACGCAATCACGAAGGCGAATGGCAACAGGATGCGCAAGCACCCACGGGTGAGGTCAACCCAGAAATTTCCGATCTCACCTCCCCGGGATACCCGAATAAAGCCACGCACCAGTGCAATTGCCACAGCCATACCAACAGCTGCCGAGACAAAGTTCTGCACAGCCAAACCGACGGGCTGGACAAAGTTGCTCATCGTCGTTTCGGGTGTGTACGACTGCCAGTTGGTATTGGCCACAAAGGAAATCGCGGTATTGAAGGCTACGGCCGGGCTGACCCCGGACAAGCCGTCATTCAGGGGCAGCACACCCTGAATTCGCTGCAGGAAGTAGAGGAACAACGCGCTTGCCAGCGAGAATCCCAACACACTGGCGGCGTATCCGTACCACGTCTGCTCGGCGCGCGAGTCGATCCGACCGAAGCGGTAGATCACGCTCTCCACCCGCAGGTCGCGAGTCGAGGTGTAGACGCGTGCCATGTAGTCGCCGACGGGGACGTAGGCGGCCGCCAGGACTACAAGCACAAAAGCAATCTGCAGGCCGGCTGCAAGAGCGGGCGACATCAGAACCTCTCAGGATCTATGAGTGCAACAAGTAGATAGATGACCAGTGCCGCGGCTACGGCAATCAGCAGCGCGCTGACAACGCCGGCGACGGTCATTTGGGAGCACTCGACTGCAGGGCGCGCAGAACCAGCGCACACACGAGAAAACCACCGAGAATCAGAGCAACGTAGGCCAGATCGGCCATGAGCTTCCCTCTTCGACATCGAAATCCGTGCTGCAGTACATCGCAGCCATGACGCACGGTCCTAGAAGACCTAGTAGACCGCGGGCGCTCCTCCAGCTTTGACCTCGAAAACCTGGCATTGACGCTCTCTGACAATCCGTTTACGCGGCGACAAGGCGTCTTGATGAGATCTTGACGCGCAAAGGCACCTCGTCAATACTGAAATTCGTTACTGTTCGTTCGAACGAACAGTCCACCGAAAGGGAATGCGATGACGTCAGGACCGCACACCGAACCGAGCTATGCCCCATCTCTGGTCGATCAGGTGGCAAGTCTGGCGTCCGGCGCGACCACGTCCGTCGCCGCTACAACCTCGACCCTCGACCGCATCGACGCGTCGCAGTCCACCTTGAACGCATTCAAGATCGTGCGTCGGGAAAAGGCCCTCAAAGAAGCTGCCGACGCCGATCGTCGTCTCGCGCTGGGCGAGCGTCTCCCTCTGCTCGGTGTGCCCATCGCAGTCAAGGACGACGTCGACATTGTCGGCGAGCCCACCGCCTTCGGTTGCCCCGGCGAATTCCCCGTCAAGACAGAAGATTCCGAGATGGTTCGACGCCTCCGCGCCGCCGGCGCCGTGATCGTCGGCAAGACCAACAGCCCCGAACTGGGCCAGTGGCCGGTGACCAGTGGCAACGCCTTCGGATACACCCGCAATCCGTGGTCGCAGCACCATACTCCCGGTGGCTCGTCCGGTGGCACCGCAGCCGCCGTTGCCGCCGGATTGGTCAGTGCCGGAATCGGTTCCGACGGTGCCGGGTCGATCCGCATCCCGGCTGCCTGGACCCATCTGGTGGGCATCAAACCGCAACGAGGCCGAATTTCCACCTGGCCCGACGCCGAAGCGTTCTACGGACTGACCGTCAACGGACCACTCGCCCGAACCGTCGCCGACGCGGCACTGCTCCTCGACGTTGCAGCCGGAAATCACGAGGGCGATCTGCACAGACCGACACCCGTGACCGTCAGCGATGCTGTCGGACGCGACCCGGGCAAGCTGAACATCGCACTGTCCCTGCGCAATCCGTTCACCGCCACTCCGGTCGCCCTCGACCCTGAGGTCCGCCGAGCAGTGTACTCCTTGGCCGACACTCTGCGCAGCCTCGGACACCGCGTCGTCGTGGACGATCCCGCGTACGGACTGGTATTCGGCTTGAACTTTCTCCCACGCTCACTCGCCGGCGTGTACGACTGGCTCCAGCGCCTCCCGGATCCGTCGCTGGCAGATCCCCGAACTCTCGGAAATGCGCAGAACGGCAAGCTACTTCGCGGCGCACCGCTTCGTGCCGCACGCGCAGCCGAACCTCGGATGCGACGACGCATCGGAGCCATATTCGAGAAGTACGACGTAATCCTGGCGCCCACCACAGCAACGCCGCCGATCAAGGCAACCGCTATCGACAACATCGGTGCCTGGGAAACCGACAAGGTGATGACAGGAGCCTGCCCCTACGCCTGGCCGTGGAATGTTCTCGGCTGGCCGTCGATCAGTGTTCCCGCCGGGTTCAGCAAGGCCGGCCTGCCGATCGGCGCTCAGTTGATGGGCAACGAGAACACCGAACCGCTGTTGGTCTCCCTCGCAGCGCAATTGGAGTCGGTGCTGCGCTGGGATCAGGTTCGTCCCGAACCGTGGTGGTGAACCACATGAGCACACTCGATGTTCGCACCCGAATTCTCGATGCCGTTCTCCACATCGTCATCACCGACGGAATTGCCGGCGTCAGCAACAGGCGTATCGCCGCCCAGGCCGGGGTATCACTGGGATCGATCACGTACCATTTCCCGGCCCAGTCGGACATGCTGCGCGCCACCCTGTTCCGGTTCGTGACCGACGAAACCACACGATTGCTCGCACTGGCCGAGAAATACCGGTTCGCCGGATTGAGCATCGAAGACGCTGCCGCCATGACCGAGAGTGTCGCGCGCGATCTTTCGTTCTCCGCCGAGCGGATAGCGCCGTTCGAGATGTATATCGCCGCCGGACGTGATCACGAACTACACCAGGTGGCGATGGAATGCTTTGCCGCGTACGACAATCTGGCGGTCACGATCCTGACCGCACTCGGGGTACCCAATCCGCAGCCTGTCGCTTCCGCCATGGTCGCGTTGATTGCCGGCATCCAATTGAGACAGCTGGCAACAGGTATCGACGACCAGGACATCACGTCGTCGATCCTGTTGATCCTGAGAGGTGCTTCGCACCCGTGAGCCTTTTTGGTAGTTCGCCCTACCAGAAAGGCGCACCGGGGCGTAGCCCCTAGAAGCCCAGCTTGCCCAGCTGCTTGGGATCGCGCTGCCAGTCCTTGGCAACCTTCACGTGCAGCTCGAGGAAGATCCGCACACCGAACAGCTTCTCGATCTGCAGGCGAGCGCTGGTTCCGACCTCACGCAGTCGGGCGCCGCCCTTACCGATGACGATGCCCTTCTGGCTGGGCCGCTCGACGTACAGCAGAGCGTGGACGTCGAGCAGTTCGCCCTGCTTCTCGGTGCGGCCTTCACGCGGAATCACTTCTTCGATCACAACAGCGAGCGAGTGCGGCAATTCTTCGCCGAGGCCCTCTAGTGCAGCCTCACGGATGAGTTCTGCCATGAGGACTTCTTCGGGCTCGTCGGTCAGTTCGCCGTCCGGGTAGAAGGCCGGGCCCTCGTCCATCAGGCTTGCCAGCACGTCAACGAGTATCTCGACCTGCTCGCCGGACTGTGCCGAGACCGGCACAACCTCGGATTCGGGACCGAGCAGCGTGGACAATGCCAGCAGCTGCTTGCCGACGTCGTCGCGGCTGACCTTGTCGATCTTGGTGACGAGGCCGACCAGCTTGGTCTTGGGTGCCATCTGACGGATCTGCTGCAGGATCCAACGGTCGCCGGGACCGATGGTCTCGTCGGCCGGGATGCACAGGCAGATGACGTCGACCTCGGAGTACGTATCGCGCACCAGGTCGTTGAGTCGCTGACCGAGCAGAGTTCGCGGCTTGTGCAGGCCCGGCGTGTCCACAAGGATCAGCTGGGCATGCTCGCGGTGCACGATTCCACGGATGGTGTGGCGTGTCGTCTGCGGCCGTGACGAAGTGATGGCCACCTTGGCACCGACCAACGCATTGGTCAGCGTGGACTTACCCGTGTTGGGACGGCCCACGAAACATACGAACCCGGACCGGAATTCCTTTTTACTCATACTCGTACCACTCCTCGTTGAACTTCTCGCTCAGTCATCGTTGTCTTCTTTTTCTTCGTTTTCCGAGCGAGGTGCACGCTGCACAAAAACCGTGCTGATACGTACCCGTCCACGACCGGTGTTGGTTCCTTCGCCGCGCAATATCAAGCCGTCGTACTCCACCTCGGACCCGGGCAGCGGCACCCGGCCCAACACGTAACCGATCAGCCCGCCGACGGTTTCGACCTCGTCGTTCTCGAGTTCCAGATCGAACAGTTCGCCGAGATCCTCGATGGGGAGCCTCGCCGAAACCCGGAACATTCCGTCGCCGAGATCCTCGACGGGCGGTGTCTCGTCCTCGTCGTACTCGTCGGCGATTTCACCGACAATTTCTTCGATGACGTCCTCGATGGTGGCGAGTCCCGCGATTCCGCCGTACTCGTCGACGAGAATCGCCATGTGGTTGCGATCGCGCTGCATCTCAGCGAGCAGGCTGTCGAGTGGTTTCGAGTCCGGCACAAATACCGCCGGACGCATGACTTCGCAGACGTTGACGCTTCGCCCACCGTCGGGCAGGTGATACGTCTGCTTCACCAAATCCTTGAGGTAGACGACGCCGAGAACGTCGTCGACATTTTCACCGATGACGGGCAACCGCGAATGTCCGCTGCGCACGGCCAATGACGTTGCCTGCCCGGCACTCTTGTCGCTTTCGATCCAGACCATGTCGGTGCGAGGCACCATCACTTCGCGGGCCGAGGTGTCACCGAGATCGAAGACCGACTGGATCATCCGACGCTCTTCGTCATCCACGACGCCGCGGGCCTGCGCCATGTCCACCAGTTCGCGCAGTTCGATTTCGGACGCGAACGGCCCGTTCCGAAATCCCTTACCCGGCGTCAGAGCGTTACCCACCAGGATCAGGATTCGGCTGACCGGACCGAGCAGAACACCGATCCACAAGAGCGGCAACGACGCTGCCAGAGCGATGGAGTACGCGTGCTGACGACCGAGAGTCCTCGGTCCGACACCGATCACCACGTACGAGACCAAAACCATGACGACGGCCGTTGTTGTCAGTGCCCACCCCATCGACATCACATCGATGAGCCCACCCACCAACACGACCGTCGCGGTGATCTCGCACAGAATGCGAAGCAGCACCATCAGATTCACGTACCGCGGACGATCGGTGAGGATCCGTTGCACGCGAGCGGCGCCGGCTCGCTCTTCCTTGGCCATCTCGTCGATACGCGCCGACGAAATGGTGTTGAGAGCGGAATCCACGGCGGCAAATATTCCGCCGACGGGGACCAGAGCAACCGCCAGGACAAAGAGCGCGATGGCGCTACTCACTACACAACCCCCGCGAGAATATGATTATAGGTCCGCGCCGTCGACGAACCCGGTCTTGCCGAGCAACTTCTGATCTCGTTCGGCCATCGCAGCCTCGCGGTCGATACGACGCAGGTCTTCGTACCATTCTTCGAGGAGACTGTTCTGTAGTCCGAACATCTCCTTCTCTTCTTCCGGCTCGGCGTGGTCGTAGCCGAGAAGGTGCAGCACGCCATGGACGGTCAACAGCGCAAGTTCGTGGGCCAGTGAATGCCCGGCCTTGTCTGCCTGATCGGCCGCGAAGGACGGGCACAGGACGATATCGCCGAGCATGGACGGTCCGGGATCCGGAGAGTCCGGACGTCCACCGGGCTCGAGTTCGTCCATCGGGAAGGACATGACATCTGTCGGGCCCGGCAGATCCATCCACCGGACGTGCAGATCCGCCATCGTCGCGGAGTCGACGAGAACCATCGACAGCTCGGCCGCTGGATGGACATCCATCCGAGCGATCACGAAACGGGCAACGCTGATCAACTCCGGTTCGGAGATGTCCATGCCCGATTCGTTCGAGACCTCGATGCTCATGTGCGACGCTCTTTCCTGGGAAAAGTAGGGGTTGGTGCGTCGCTCAGCCTACCGTCGCGGTGAATGAACATGCGCAGCGCGGCGCTGCGCCCGATTACTGAACGTCGCTTCTCTGTCGTGATCGGACTCGTGGCGCTCATAGGCGTCGACGATGTCGCCGACCAATCGGTGACGCACGACGTCACTGCTGTCGAGCTTCGCGAAATGAATATCCTCGATGCCCGTGAGGATTTCGGCAGCGGCCCGCAGACCGGAGCGTGCTCCCCCGGGCAAGTCGACCTGCGTGACGTCTCCGGTAACGACGATCTTGGAACCGAATCCGAGGCGTGTGAGAAACATCTTCATCTGCTCGGCCGTAGTGTTCTGCGCCTCGTCCAAGATGATGAATGCGTCGTTGAGAGTGCGACCGCGCATGTATGCGAGCGGCGCAACCTCGATGACTCCGGCTGCCATCAACTTGGGGATCGCTTCGAGATCCATCATGTCGTGCAACGCATCGTGCAGGGGACGCAGATACGGGTCGATTTTCTCGTGCAGTGTGCCTGGTAGGAAGCCCAACCGCTCGCCCGCTTCGACGGCCGGACGCGTCAAGATGATGCGCGAAACCTGTTTGGCCTGCAGCGCCTGCACGGCCTTGGCCATCGCCAGGTACGTCTTGCCGGTGCCGGCGGGTCCGATTCCGAAAACAATGGTGTTCTCGTCGATGGCATCGACGTACCGCTTCTGGTTGAGCGTCTTGGGCCGAATGACCTTGCCACGACGCGAGAGGATATCGAGGGAAAGCACCTCGGCCGGAGATTCACCGACAGGGTGGGTGAGCATTCCGACGATTCGACGAACGGCGTCGGGCGCAATGGGTTGGCCACGTCCGGCGAGTGAAGCCAATTCCCCGAACACACGCTCGGCGAGTGCGACGTCGGCTGGTGTACCCGACAGCGTGATCATTCCGCCGCGGACGTGGATATCAGCCTCGAGCACATGCTCGAGTGCGGTCAGATTTTCGTCTGTCGACCCCAGGATCTGGCGCACGGTCTCCGGCGCCAGGTCAATGCTCGATCGGACAGTGCGCTCTGCAGGCAAAGCGCGCTCGGTAATGGTGGTTGCACGGTTCCTGCCGAATTCACTGTGTTCACTCACGTGGAGAATATGGCCTGCTTCCTGGTCCGAAAGAGCCCACTCGACTCGTGAGACTCGATACTTCGAAGTCTAGCGCCGGAGTCCGACACGGCCCACTTGTTAATCCGCAGGGCGAACCGGCGTCGGCAATTCTCGGCTCCCTGTCGTCGATTCCCGAATCCATGTCGCGGCTTCGACAACTACCTCTACGCTGCGGTCCGGGCTGATCCCGGCAAGTACGAGACAGGCAATCGCGAAGGACTCACCCGAGTCCGTGATCACCCCACTATTTGCCTGATCGAACAAGGTGATCGTAATCGCCTCGGTCATCGCGACCAGTGTTTCGGCCGGCAGATAAGTCGAGAAGGTCCCGTCGCGCTGGCCACGCTCCATCACCTCGACGCTCAGAGCCCGCGCAGGTTCCATGAGCTCGAAAATTCGCTGCTCCCCCAGTTCTCTACGCGCGAAGTTCAGCAGCACCCGAAACCGATCGCCGACCGGCCACGCCAGTAGAGCAAGAACGGCAGTCGCCACATCCGGACGCTCCGGCGGTTCGCCGGCCCCCTGTAGTGCAGTCACCAGATCCGCCGACGCCTCGTCCACGATGCCGTTGATCAACGCTTCTCGGCTCTCGAAATGAGCGTAGACAGTGCGTCGTACAACGCCGGCTGCCTTCGCCACGTCGTCCATGCTCGCGTCCGGATCGGCGGCGAAAGCAGAAATTGCGGCCTCGATGATGCGGTTGCGATTTATCCGGGCCTGGCTTCGCCGCTGGCGCGTCCCCGATGCAGCAGTTCCCGATTGCGTCACGCACTCTCCACCTTCCCAGTGTGATCTAGGTCAATGATAGTTGCACAACCGTGTGCAAGTTATTAACTTACACATCACTGTGCAATTACTTTTCGGAAACGGAGTCCAATCGTGACTACCTTGCAGACCACGCCGGTCCCAGAGATGGACCAGCCCTATTCCCGACGATGGGCGGCACTGGGCGTCCTCTGCCTGAGTTTGCTGATCGTTGTCATGGCAAACACGGCCCTGATCGTCGCGGCCCCCGACATGACTCGCGATCTCGGACTTACCAGCACCCAATTGCAATGGGTCATCGACGGATACACCGTCCCCTACGCGGCATTGATGCTGCTGTTCGGCGTGATCGGCGACAAATACAGCCGCCGCGGCGCACTCCTCGCCGGGCTCGCCGTCTTTGCGGCCGGCGCAGTGTTCGGCAGTATCGCGGACACGACCACCGCAGTCATCGCGGCACGGATGATCATGGGCGTCGGAGCCGCGATCATCATGCCCGCGACGCTCTCCCTGTTGGTCGCGACATTCCCCAAATCGGAACGATCACGAGCCATCGCGGCCTGGGCAGCCACATCTGGCCTGGCTATCGCACTCGGACCACTACTCGCCGGCTGGATTCTCGAAAGTCATTCCTGGAGCGCCACATTCCTGATCAACGTCCCGATTGCCGCTGCCGCCGCAATCGCCGCAGTCCTACTGGTCCCGCCGAGCAAAGCCGAGAACCTCGGCCGCATCGACTGGGTCGGCGGCGCACTCTCCGTCGTCACCATCGGCTCGCTCGTGTACTCGATCATCAACGGCTTCCACTTCGGTTGGAGCATCGGACCCCTCGGCGCAGCAGGCCTCTCGCTTGTCGGCCTGGCCTTGTTCATCACGTGGGAACTACGCCACCCGCAACCACTCCTCGACGTCCGTAAACTCGGACAGCGAATGGTCGGCGGCGCGACACTCGCAGTCCTCCTCCTCTTTCTCGCCGCATTCGGCGCGATCTACTACGTCTCTCAGCAGTTCCAGTTCATCCTCGGATACGGCGCACTCGAAACGGGTGTTCGACTCCTGCCCTTGGCAATTGCCGTCTCGATCGGCGCTGTGGTCAGCGGGCGAATCACACCACTCATCGGTGTTCGCGCCACGATTGTCGGCGGAATGTCGATCGCTGCGGCCGGTGTTCTCGTACTCACGCAGGTCGACGGCGATTCCGGATACTGGATGTTCGCGGTGCCGCTGATTCTGCTCGGACTGGGCATCGGCCTGAGTGAGCCGCCTGCCACCGACGCCATCATGGACAACTTCTCCGAAGATGACCTCGGCGCTGCGGGCGGGCTCAACGACACTGCCATCGAACTCGGCGGCTCGTTGGGAATCGCAATTCTCGGATCGATTCTCGCGGCAAGCTACAAGGATTCGATTGCCGGTTTCATCGAAGGCATGGCTGTCCCACAGCTGACCGGGGAACTCGCGCAGCAGGCCGCCTACGCAATGGAGGTCTCGAGAGAATCCGTCGGAGGTGCTTCGCTGGTTGCCCAAGAGATGGCCGGCAACCCGTTGGCTGCCGCGCAAGCTCAGCCACTGCTCGACGCGGCCGGTAGCGCCTACGCCGACGCGATCTCGGCGGCCAGTTGGGCCGGCGGTCTCGCGTTACTCGTGGGCGCAGTCGTCGTCGCGTTCATTCTTCCTGGCAAGAAGAAAGCTTTGTCAGCGTGACATGTTCGGAGTCAGCAGGTCTTCGGCAAGGATCAACTCACGGGAGAGCCGCCAACTCTCCGTCGAGGGCGAGAGAAACGCGTCGTGCCCCTCGCCTTCGACCACGTGCAACGCCACCGGATCGCCGAGCGCATCGGCCGCTGCCACATAGCGGGCACTAACCTTCGCTGACACCTGCAGATCTTCCTCACCCGTCACGCAGATAACGGGTACACCGATCGGCAAGCGATGTTGAGGTGACGCACTGCGATACAGATCAGGATCGGATTCGAACGGAACTCCGAAAAGGTCCTCGATGTAGCTGATACGCCGGCCACGCTCCGCCGCCGACGCCAAATCCAGCGCGGCAGCTTGCGCGACAACCCTCGCGGGGCGCGTGAACACGTCGTTCTCCCCCGCCAACCAGACCGCGAGATGCCCGCCGGCCGAGTGCCCGACCAGTCGAATCTGCTTGAGGTCGAAGTCAACCGAGGAAGCGTCGGCAACCATCCCGGGGATCGCGTCGTACGCGGCTTTCACATCCGCCGACATCTCCGGCCAGCCGCCGCCCGCCCCGAGGCGCCGGTATTCGATGTTCCAGACTGCGACTCCGCTGCGAGCAAGTTCGACGGCAAATGCCGTACCGAGACTCAGTCCGTACTGCCCACTCCAGTAGCCGCCATGGATCTGCATGACAACTGGGACAGGACCGTCTGCGCTGTCGGGCACATAGAGGTGCCCGAACTGCTGACTGTGGGAACCGTAGGAAATCTTGATGCGAGGCACAGGAAAAAATCTAGCTCAGCCGAGCGCGCTGCCTGCGGCCCACTGATCCCACGAGAGGCTCCAGTCGCCGTTCTGCCACACCTCGAGCGGTGCGCCGCCGGTGTTCTTGATCTCGACTACGTCGCCGGGCTGCGAGAAGTCGAAGAACCACTTGGCATTGGCCGCACTGAGATTAAGGCAACCGTGCGAGGTATCGGTGTTGCCCTGAGCCCAGACGGTGCTCTCGAGCTCGTGCAGGTAGATGCCGTCATTGCTGATGCGGGTCGCCCAGTTGATGGATTCCTTGTACCCGAGTCGCGAATTGATGGGCAGGCCGTAGGTCGACGAGTCCATGATGACCGGGTTGGCCTTGTCCAGGACGGTGTAGGTGCCAGGCTGTGTCCAGAACGAAAGTGTGATGCCGCCAATGGTTTCGGTGCCGCCCATGCCCATCGAGGTGGGCATTTCCTTGACTACCTGACCGTTCTCGTAGACGGTCACCATCTTGGTGTTGTCGTCGGCAATCGAGACATGCGAATCACCGATATTGAACGCAACGGTGTCGTCCTGCTCGCCGTAGAGCCCCTTACCCAGTTCCTTGCCGTAGATGTTCGCGTTCACCGAAACCGTTGTGCCAGGCGCGTAGTAGTTCTGCGGGCGCCAGTGAACGTTCTGACTGTCCACCCAGTACCAGGATCCCAGCACCGGCGGATTGGTGGTCACCGTCAGAGACTTCTCGGCTGCAGCTTTGTCACCGATCGACTCGTCGAAGTGAACAGCGACAACGGTGCCGACGCCGTACGTGCCCCCGTCGGAGATGGATGCTCCACCGGTGGTGTTGATGTACGCCCGCGTCTGATTGTCGGGCGCGACGGTCGTGAGCGTCGTATTCTTTGTTGTTGCAACATCATTCGCGTCGACGGCAGCAACCGTCAAGTCGTAGGTCTTGCCGTATCCGAGCGGCCCACTCGGCTTCCAGGCCGTCTCGTCCGGCGTGATGATTCCGGCGACGTCCTTACCCTCGGGGTTGGTGAGGGTGACACTCGTCAATGTTCCCTTGGCAACCTCGACGGTGACCGGATCCAGCGGATTGATCGGAGTACCGCCTTCGGCCGGTGACACCGTGACAACTGCGTCGCTGGTGACCGTGGTGGTAACTCCGGCGGCCGGCGGACTTGCCGTGTCGTCAGTGGAGACGGTGCACCCCGCTGCCAGCATCATTGCCGCGACGACCGCCACCGCACCGGCAACTCGCTTGTGCGTCTGTGAGCGCATCGTGCCTCCTGCAAATCTCCGAACGACTACCTCCGACGAGATGCCGTCGGCCACTCAACGATAGTGCCCACATCTGACACACCGCTGAGTGCAGGATCCGAACCACTCGAGATTGTGACTCACGGAACCCTGAACTGGGCCAGGTAGCGCTCCGGCATCTCCATGTAGGGCGTGCGGAACTGCGCCCACCGCGGCAGGTCGGCCATCGAGTAGATGTCCTGCTGGTTGTCCGGACGACGCGGCCACGACGGAACGTTCACCCAGAGTCGCATCAGGTGCCGCCGCTGGTCGACATTCTCATGGTCCTCGTACGGTGTGCGTCCATGGACGATCAGTCGGTTGTTGAGGAACTGGATGTCTCCGGGCGCAATACTCATGTCCAGGTAGAACTCCGGTGAGGAGGACAGTTCGCAGAACAGCTCCAACGCAGCTTCTTGCTCAGTCGTGATGTCGAAGTAACCTGCCCGGGCGGCGTCGCGGGTCTGGGCAATGTGGACACACGAGCTGAAAACGCCGTCGTTCTGGGAAAAGAGCGCAACACTATCCGAGGTCACGATTTTGCCGTCGCCGCGTTCGGCATCCATCTGCCCCCGCATCACCGGCATACCCTCGTAGAGCACACGGGCAAGGTCGGCGTTCGTCTCGATCATGCGGTCGTGGACCGCCGCCGCACTGGCGATCCTGCTGGCTCCGCCGTCCTTCGCCTCGCGCAAGCAGAGAAGCGAGACCACGTCATGTCCGTCGCAATGCATGTTCATCGACTGCGCCGACCGGTAACCACGGACCTGTTCGTCGACCAGGTCGGCCACGTTCAGCACATGGCCCAGGATCTCGCCATTTCCCGACTGCGGGATGATGACGCCCAGGTGAGCGCCGAGGCCGCAGTAGATCCGCGCCAGGTCGTCGTCGCAGTACCGTTCGCGTGACAGCCCGCGGATGAGCACGAAGCCCAAGCCCGACCACAGTTCGTCGCGCAGTCGAGACAGGAACCGTCCAACGGTGTGTAGCGGGAAAGTGTCGACGGTGATGTCGGCTAGGTCCAGGTCGCCGCGGGCCTTCAGTGTGGCCAATGCTGCGTCGATCTCGGTGAGCTCTGCTGCGGACAATTGCCGCAGGCCGTCCTGACGGTAGTCGATGGCGCTGCCGAGCCAGGCGCGGCGACCGCCGACCGGCGAGAGGGCGTCGTTCATAGTTCCTCCTGGATAGAGCGTGGAATTTTCAGGATGAGAGACGGGATGGTGCAGGTTGCGGGCCTCGAACCAGGTTCCCCGGCAAGGCACCGGTGTGCTGCCCGCCGCGGGTGACGACGGTGCCGTTGACGATGGTGGCGGTGTAGCCGCGCGCGTCCTGCATCAGGCGTCGGCCGCCAGCCGGTAGATCACGGACTACGCGCGGCAGCTCCAATTCGAGTTTCTCCAGATCGATGACGTTCAGGTCGGCTCGGTAGCCCGGCGCGATGAGGCCCCGATCCTGCAGGCCCATCACCTCGGCGCATCGCTTGGTCATCACATGGATCAGATAAGGAAGGGACAACCGTTCCCCCTGGACGCGGTCCCGGCCCCAGTGTGTGAGCAGGTGGGTGTAAATGCTGCCGTCGCAGATAACCCCGAGATGGGCACCACCGTCGCCCAAACCTGGAACGGCGTGGGCATTGAGGAGCATCTCGCGAGTCGGCTCGAGGGTGTAATCGGCGTAGTTCGAGAATGCCAAATAGAGGATATTGCGGCCGTCCTTGTCCAACAGCTTGTCGTAGACGAGGCTCTCGGGAGCGACACCCCAACGTTCGGCCTGCGCACCGATGCTGCTGCCGCGGGCGGGTTCGTAGTCGAAACCCTCACCCATCTCGTAGAGCTGACCGAAGTCGCGTACCCGCATTCCGATCGCCATATCCGGATCGGGGTCGTTACTCTCGGCGAGGATGCGCGCCTTGACCTCCGGTCTGCGCAGTTCGCGGACGCGGTCGGCAAGTGGCCAGTCAGCCATCGCCAGGTAGGTCTCGGTCGAGTAGAAGGGACTCAGGGTCAGCTCGAGACCCAGCAGGACACCCAACGGCCGCGGCAGGACCTGCATCGTGGCCTCGCCGCCCGCTGCGTTGAACGTGTCGAACTTGTCCACGACGGTGCGCCAGATCTTTGGATTACCGTGACTTTGGACCACCGACATGCTGAAGGGTCGGCCGAACTCCTTCGCCTGTCGCAAGCCCATGTCCAAGACTTGCTCCCAGTTGTCGTTGTACTCGATGACGAACTGGATCAGGCCCGCACCGGCTCGTCCGAGGGCAGCGGCCAGTCCGGCGTACTCTTCCTCAGTCGCGGCCACGGTCGGCGTGAGCTGGCCGTCGCTGGAACGGTGGAACATCGTCTGTGACGTGCCGAACCCGAAAGCGCCGGCACGGATCGCTTCCTCGAGAAGAGCAGCCATCTTCTCGATCTCCTCCGACGTAGCCGGTTCGCGGTGAAATGCCCTCTCCCCCATGACATAAGTGCGTAGGGCGGCATGCGGGACGTAGCTGCAGATGTCGGCGTCGAACTGACGCCGACTCAGGTAGTCGAGGTACTCGGGATAGGTGGTCCACTGCCAGTCCAACCCCTCACTGAGTACGACGTTCGGAATATCCTCGACACCTTCCATGAGCTTGATCAACATGTCGCGCTGCTCGGGCTTACACGGCGCAAATCCGACACCGCAGTTGCCCATGACTACAGTCGTCACCCCATGGTTGGTCGACGGAACCAGCCGGTTCTCCCACGTGGCCTGACCGTCGTAGTGCGTATGTACGTCGATGAATCCCGGGGTGACCAGTTGACCACGCGCATCGATCTCCTCGCGGCCGACGCCGGTCACGTCTCCTACTTCGACGATGACGCCGTCAGAGATAGCTACATCAGCGTGCTGTGGGGGTCGGCCCGAGCCGTCGACGACTGTGCCGTTTCGGATAACGAGATCAAAATTGTTCATGTCCACCTCTTCGCGAGTCACGATCCTGAACGCCCTCGCTGAGCTTGATCGCAAGTGCCGCAATAGAACTGCTCCCTCGATGCCCAGCGAACACGCATCAGATTAGCCGTGTGGCTAAGTTTGGCAAGGGCTTGTTCCATCAGGAGGGAAAAACAACGAGCGGGGCAGATCCGACACCCCACTACAGTGAAGATTGCTCTTCCAACCGAACGATCGATACGGGGCCCCGCTGTGACAGACACGACCACTTCGTCGGCCCGTGAGCGAGTAATCGCCCGTCTTGTTGCGGCTGCCCGCCCACTGTTCGCGGAGAAGGGGGCGAGCGACGTCTCGCTCCGAGAAGTTGCAACGGCTGCGGGGGTCAATTACGGACTGATCCACCATTACATCGGTACGAAGGACGATCTCCTCAAGATCGTGCTGCAACGAGCATCAGCCGAATGGGCAGACTATTTCGTCGACGCACCGACCGTTGACGACGCCGTCTCCACCATCATGAGACCGAAGTCGTCCGAGTATGCCCGCATGGTCGCGCAATCGATCCTCGCCGGCGGCGCACCCGAGACGCTCCTCGGTCAGTCTCCAGCGCTGGCCGCACTGAGCCAACGCATCGCGGGAGACATCGACCGTCCGTCCACCTCAGGCGATGACCCTCGAATCCTTGTTGCCGCGATCACGGGAATGGCTCTCGGCTGGGGTGTGTTCGGGCGGTTCGTTCAGGAGATCGCCGGACTCGGCGACCAGGACGAAGACGACGTCACCGAGGCGGTCTACGCATTGCTCCGCCGAGCAATCGACCAACAGTGATTGCGACTCACGGAACTCTCACCGTCACCGGCATGTCGTCAGCCCAGGGTTGCCGGTTGACCATGTCCGCAACCCGAACCGTGCCCCGTTCGAACTCACCGGTGGCGGCGTCCAGCAACCGATAAGCCTGGGTCTGCTTGTGGATCGGCTGAGCGTCCAAGACCAGCACCCGCAATTCACCGGGATCGAAGGCACACAGGCCACGGAGAGTCTCCATGAGCTGCTCGGAATGCAAGTGCCCGTCACCGAAGTTCCAGCCGAGAAGGACGCCGGCCACCGTCTCGCCGTCGAGTTCGACGTACTCGGTTGTGGGTTGGTCGGCGAGGAGTCGGGGCAGCAGAGCGGCGTGCGCGCGACCGTGCGTGTGGATCGCACGGAACGCGAAGCCGGTCAGGCGCGTGACTCGGGCTTCGTCCTCGCCGCCGTAGATCTTTTCCAGCTGTCGGTGCGGCAGCATCGCGAATCGGATGGTGCCGTCGGTCAGCTTCTGTTCTCCACTGGGCGACAGGCACCAGACGGTGGTGTCCCAGTTCCCCGCGTAGTACCGCATCCCGAGCAGGAAGCAGATCCGCTCTGGGAACAGGTTGCCGAGGATCACGAGAAGGAAGCTCACGGCCGGGATCAGCAGGACCGCGGGATGCACCAAGTCGTCGAGTCCCAGAGATGCCTTGTTCACGAACAGAGTCAGCACCGCGAAGATCATGAATACGTTCCACTCGAGCGGCGTCCCCATCGGGATCGTCAGGATGATGTGCAGATGGAACAGGATCATCACGATCGCGGCAACCGTCGTGACGGTGCCGCCGCTGGAAAGGATCAGCACGAGTGGAACGCCGAATTCGATCGCGGTTCCGCCGTGGGCGAGCAACTTCGAGAGCCGCGATGGGCGCAGATCATCAGGGTACGACTGGGTGAAGAGGTGCTTGATGCGCTTCGTTCGCCACAGCGGACTGTTCGCCTCCATCGCCTGCACGACCGACGGGAAGTGCACGTTGAGTTTCGAGACCGCCGCACCCCACCAGATGCACAGCAGCACGAACTTGGCTGCCACCAGGGAGTCGGGGAACGGTACGAGGAAGGTCATGGCAATCGCGCCGTAGACCTCGGCGCGGGCGGCCAGGAAGATCGTCCGGTCACGCAGTCCGATGAGAGCGAGTAGCCCCAACACGACGGCTACCTTCTGCCAGGGCAACTGAACCGTCCCGGCAGCGGTCGCGGAAACCAATGCCACCAGCAGCGAGACGAGCAGCGCGGCGTACAAAATGATGTCGGCGACGCCGCGCCGGTCTCCAGCGGTGAGCGGAACTCGCCTCGGCCACGGAGGCATCCGGATGGTTCCCCGGCGGAACCAGTAGAGGAACGAACCCAACGGCGGCAGAAATCGCAGGTTCAGGGGCCCGAATCCGCAGCCCAGACCGGTGACCTCGAAGAGGATGCACCAGAGCACGACCTTCTGCCACACGACCGGCATGGCCCACCACTCACTGACGTTGAACAGTCCGTCCACGCCGGGTGTGGTCAACGCGAAGAGTGCCGCGCCGAGGATGAACAGAGCAATCTTCAAGAGATATCCGACGTACACCACATCGGGCGTCCCGAAACCTTGTGAGAGGTAGTTCTCCGAGAGAATCCGCATCTGGGTGGGTCGCCGCCCGTCGCGCAACTCGTCCGCATCGATGTCCGGTTCCACCGGTAGCAGGAATCCCATAGGTCCTCCGTTGCGCTCACCGCCGCCGACACTACGTCGACGCGGTTGGCGACCGGGCCTCGTCGCGGCCGGTCCTGGTGGAGAACGTATTCCCAGTAGACACTTCTGCACAAGTGTCTACAAGAAGATTTCACAGAAGTCCCAGACGTCCTATGATCGAGCCGCCATGAACCCCCACTCCAGCGCCATTCGCGACCGCATCCTCGACGCCGCTGAACGCTGTCTCGCGCGCGACGGGATCCGCCGTACCACCGTGCGCGCTGTGGCTCAGGAAGCCGATGTCAGCCGCGCCTATCTGTACCGGTTCTTCAGCGACAAGGCGACACTGCTCTCGGCGGCCCTGATCCGCCGCGGCGCGGACTTCTGGGACGACGCAGCAGATCGAATTACGCGGCAGGACAGCGTGTCCGGCATGCTGACCGAGGCTGTTGTGCTGTCGAGGCAGGCCCCTTTAGGGCCGCTGGCCGTTGAACTGGCCGCCCGGGAACCGCGCGAGTACGCCGAGATCGTGGGCACCTACTCTCGCGACGTGGTCGCCCAGTTGTCCGACTTCTGGGTGGACCGACTACGCGACGCCCAGCAACGGGGACTGGCCCGCGAGGACCTCGACCTACCCGCGGCGGCGGAATGGCTGATCCGGATTCTCGTCTCCCTGGTGGGGACGCCGGGGTCAGCAGTCGACGTGGACGATCGGGAGGCTCTGTCGGCCTACCTGGAGGCGTTTCTCGGTCCGGCATTCAGCCCGAAATGAGCTTTGCCGGGCACATTGCTCCGCATACCTGCAGATCGGCTCAAGGTCGAGCTTGTTGCCATAGATTACCGCCGATCGAGTTCACGCTCTTGTGCAGCCCACGCCGTCGGACTCAGACCGAAGTATCGACGGAACCAACGCGAGAACGCGCTGAGGTCCGAGAACCCGAGTGCTGCGGCAGTATCGGTAAAGGTCCGGTCACCCCGTGCGAGATGTCGTCGCGCAAGATCCTCACGCACGGAATCGACGACAGACGAGTAGGTCTTACCCGACTTGGATAAGTGTCGATACAAGGTGCGCCGGTCCATGCCTAGACTGCGCGCGATCCGACTCGCTGTGCACCCCCCACCAGGTAGGAGCGCCTCGATCATATCGCGCACACGGTCGTCAACAGACGAGTCCTCCCGCGGCGCGAGCAGATCCAGATACTGTCGTGCATACGGTCGAAACAGTGGATCCGACAAGGGATTCGGCGTGTCCAGGTCACTCGAATAGAGCACCAGACCGTTGAAATCTCGCTCGAACGCGACGTTAGGTCCCAGCACGCGGTGGTGGATGTCGAGTGTCGTCGGCGCATCGTGGACGAAGCAGGTAGACAGCGGACTCCAATCATCTGGCAGAAATGTGCCGAGTATCCGGGAAATGGCAGCGACGGTCAGTTCGATCGACTGACGCCCGAGTGCCACATCAGTTTCCGACTCGATCTGCAGAGACACAAGTCCATTGAACTCGACGAGCCGTGGTCGAATGGCCTCGTTGTGAAACTGCATGTGACGCAACACTGTTGCCAGGGCACTCCGGACGTCGGGCTCTTCCCTGGCAACCAACCCGATCAGTCCGAGATTCGAGACTCGTCGTCCCTCTGCCATCCTGACTCCGAAGCTTTGACACTCCGTAACCACGGCCGTGCGCTCGAGTAACTCGTCTACCACTTGAGCAGCGAGCCACGCGTCCGGCGTGGCGAGAGTAGCCGGGTCGATACCCACCGCCCGCATCGTCGGATCCGGATCCGAACCTAGAGACTGCGCTACCTCCACGTACCCGTTCAGAACTGAACTTCGCACCTTCAGCACTTTCGCCATCGACTCCCTCTAATCGCCCCAAGATGCCAAGGAAAATGTCCCAATGGGACAAGACTAATTGACCCAATCGGTCTATCGTGACATGAGTCACCGAGCTTGTCACTCCCGTCGGTAAGTCAGGAGCACTACGGCTCGGATCGCTGTTCTGGGCACCACCCAGCATCGCCGACACCGCCCCGATCGAACACATTGTCAGCACAAGGCGGCCGACTCGACCCACGTCGGCCCGAACATACTACGCCGCAACGGTTCTCGAACGCCTGCTGTTTCAGGACCAGCGTCATATCGAAGACGTGCTCCAACGAACACGACTTCAGAACAAGGAGCACACATGGAACTGGAGACCCAGTCTCTCGCAACCGAAGCCGATTCCGGCGGCGGCCGTCGGTCCAGGATCTTTCCGTGGGCAGTGTTCGTACTGATCTTCGGGCTGATGATGTCGGACTACATGTCCCGCCAGGTTCTCAGTTCGGTCTTCCCCGTCCTCAAGGCCGATTGGAACCTGTCGGACTCGCAGCTTGCTGCTCTTACCAGCGTCGTAGCTCTGATGGTGGGCGTCTTGGCGCTCCCGATGTCACTCTTGGCGGACCGTTGGGGCCGCGTCCGTAGCGTCGTCCTGATGGCAGTCTTGTGGAGTATCGCGACCGTCCTGTGCGCCGCGGCGAGTAACTACACGCAGCTGCTCGGAGCCCGTTTTCTGATCGGATTCGGTGAAGCCGCATATGCAAGCGTGGGCTTGGCGGTCATGCTCGGAGTCTTCGCCCCACGACTCCATGCCTCGCTCGGCGGCGCATTCCTCGGTTCGGCATTTTTCGGCTCAGTCATCGGTGTCGCCCTCGGCGGCGTCATTGCCGATCGACTCGGCTGGCGCGCGGCGTTCTTGATCATGGCCGCTTTTGGGTTGAGCCTCGTCGTCCTCTTCCGGATCGTCGTCAGCGAGAATCGCTTGGCGCGCCATGCCTTTGATCAGTCGGTAGCCGGAGCCCCGGTCGCAGCTGGTGGACGCGCTCCGATCTCGAGCTTGTTCACCAATGCCTCTCTGACGTGCGCATACATCGGTGGCGGAATGCAGTTCTTCGTCGCGGGAGTGCTGCTCGCCTGGCTTCCCAGCTATTTCAACCGCTATCACGACATGGATGCAGCGAGTGCAGGTTTGGCCGCGTCGTTCTTCGTGCTCCTGATTGGAGCCGGAACAGTGCTCTGCGGCATCGCCGCAGACCGGTTCGGGCGTCGACAGCCTGAGCGGCGATGGAGTGCCGCCATCTCTTATGCCGTCATCGCAATGGTGTGCCTGATGATCGGATTCCAGCTGGAGAACGGCCCGGTCCAGTTGATTCTGCTGGGCACCGGAGCATTCTTCTGCTCCGGGTTCTCCGGTGCCACAACGGCGGTCGTTGCCAGCCTCTCTCACCCGTCGATCCATGCATCGTCCTTCGGCGTGGGCACCCTTGCCAACAACGTCTTCGGCCTGGCGCTCGGTCCAGTCGTCGTCGGCATTTTGTCCGACCGACTGGGACTGCTCGGCGCACTGCAATGGGTCCCCCTCGCATATGTCGTGTCGATTGCTGTCCTTGCATTCGGCATGAAGCTCTACCCCTCTGGTCTCCGCAAGCTCGCCTCAGTGCCGCTCAGGGGTTCGGAGATGGAGCCTGTAGTACCGAACACAGCCGGCGTTTCCGCCTAGATCCCGAACCACCTGATAAATACCTCGACACCTGCTGTAGGGCTGTCGTTTTCACCGATTCACCAAGAGGAGATCCAGAAATGCAGCTACTCGACAAAGTCGCCCTCGTGACCGGAGCAGCACAGGGATTGGGCCGTTCCATCGCCCTCGCCATGGCACACGAAGGCGCAAACCTTGTCCTCTGCGACTTGCAAGAAGACAAACTGGCGGAGGTCTCCGCCGAGATCGAAGCACTGGGCCGCAAGAGCCTGGCACTGCGCTGCGACGTCTCCTCCTCTGAGCAGGTCTCCGACGCCTTCGCCCGCGCCGCCGAACACTTCGGGACAATCCACATCCTGGTCAACAACGCTGCCCGCGTACCGAACTCACCCGCCGAGGAAGCACGACGCAACCGGCACTACGCGTACGTCACCACCCCCATGGAACGCCAGTCCATGGGCATCACCAGCAGCCTCACCGACGAAGACTGGCTCAAGTGGTGGGACGTCAACGTCCACGGCGTCTTCTACTGCACCCGTGAAGCATTGAAGTTCATGGAACCGCAGGGCTACGGCCGCATCATCAACATCGCCTCGATCGCCGGCATCTCTACCGGGAGCACGCACAGTCCCGGCTACTCGGCAGCCAAGGCTGCTGTTGTGAGCCTGACCAAGACAGTTGCTCTCGATGTCGCCGGCGCCGGAATCTACGTCAATGCCATCGCGTGTGGAGGAGTTCTCACCCCTCCCTTCCAGACGTATCTCGACAACGCCACCGAGGACGAGAAGCGCAACCTGTACCAGATGATTCCCGTCGGCCGCCTGGGAAGACCGGAAGAATATGCCTCCCTCGCTGTCTACCTGGCGGGCGAGAACCACTATCTGGTCGGTCAGATAATCAGCCCCAACGGCGGCGTGGTCATCTAACCAACACCAACCACAATCCACATCAAAAGACTTCTCTCACACGAGTTTTAGCCCTAGACAGGAGCTACACCATGTACTTCCACGACGATGCACTCTTCCCCGAGAACCAGGAAAAACTGGTCATCACCGTCGCCCCGTATGGCCCTGAGTGGGCGGTCGAGGACTTCCCCGAGGACCTGCCGCTCACGATGGATGAGCATATCCAACAGGCCGTGGACTGCTACGAAGCCGGCGCGTCCGTGCTGCACATCCACGTCCGCGAGCTCGATGGGAAGGGCTCAAAGCGCCTGTCCAAGTTCAACGAGCTGCTCGCCGGATTGCGTGAGGCCGTGCCGGATATGGTCCTGCAGGTCGGAGGTTCGATCTCCTTCGCTCCGGAAGGTGAAGGTGCAGAAGCGAAGTGGCTGTCGGATGATACCCGGCATATGCTCGCCGAGCTTGATCCGAAGCCGGACCAGGTGACGATCGCCATCAACACCAGTCAGATGAACATCACGGAGCTCCTGACCGAAGACGACATCGCCGGCACGTCCCTGGCGCGTCCGGAGATGTACGAGACCTACCGGGAGATGACGATTCCGGCCGGCCCCGGATGGGTCGAGGAGCATCTCCGGCGCCTGCAGGCAGCCGACATCCAGCCCTTGTTCGCGCTGACCGGTATCACCGGCCTCGAGAGCGTCGAACGGCTCATTCGCCGCGGCCACTACACCGGACCGCTGAATGTGACGTGGACCGGTATCGGCGGCGGTATGGAGGGTCCGAACCCGTACAACATCATGAACTTCATCCAGCGCGTTCCGGACGGTGCGGCACTGACGCTCGAGTCTCTGATGCGTGCAGTGTTGCCCGTCAATACGATGGCGATCGCGATGGGCCTGCACGCCCGCTGCGGCAACGAGGACACCATCTGGGGCCGTAAGGGCGAGAAGATGACCTCGGTTCAGCAGATTCAACAGCTCGTCCGCATCGCCGGTGAACTCGGCCGCGAGGTCGCCACCGGCAAGGACGCCCGCGATATCTACAAGATCGGGCAGACCTACACCGACGTGAACGAGACTCTGGCGAAACTCGGCTACGCACCGAACCGCCGCCCCGGCCAGGTCGGCTTCACCCACCACGCCTAGCAGTCCGGCTCGTTTACACGGTGGGGCACGAAACCAGGTTTCGTGCCCCACCTTCCGAGCGGTTCGTACCGCCCGGAAGGCCACATGCCGAGATCAGCGACAGATCCGCTACCGCAGAATTTCTCCCCACCCCACCCAGGAGCTCCACGTGACCAATGGCTTGACCATGGACAACTACCCCCTATCACTGACCGCTGTGGTCGAGCGCGCCGAACAATTCCACAGCACCAAAGACGTCATCTCCCGCCGACCCGACGGAAACATCGCCCGAACCACCCTCGGCGCATGCGCACACCGAGCACGAAGGCTGGCGACCGCCCTGACCGACCTCGGCATCGGCGACGGCGACAAAGTCGCAACCCTGCTGTGGAACCAAGCCGAACACCTCGAAATGTACTTCGCCGTCCCGGCAATGGGAGCGATCGTGCACACCCTCAACCCGCGCCTGCACGCGGACGAGCTGACCTTCATCGTCGGCGACGCCCAGGACCGGGTGATCGTCGTCGACGAATCCCTCCTCGACGTATTCGACAGCTTCCGACACACCCACCACTTCGACCACGTCATCGTCGTTGCCCACGATCGACCGGCGCCGACGGGAATGCTCGACTACGAAACCCTCATCGCTACCGCCGAACCAATGATGTGGCCTCTCATCGACGAACGACAAGCCGGCGCAATGTGTTACACGTCCGGCACCACCGGCCGACCCAAAGGCGTCGTCTACTCCCACCGTGCGATCGTGCTCCACTCGATGGCCGTCGCACTACCCGACGCACTCGGCGTCTCGACACAAGACACCCTGCTGCCAGTAGTACCGATGTTCCACGTCAACGCCTGGGGACTTCCCTACGCCGCCGCACTCCTCGGCGCCCGACTGGTCCTCCCCGGACCGAAACTCGACGCCGTCAGCATCCTCGACCTGATCGAAACCGAGAAAGTCACCATGACCGCCGGAGTCCCGACCGTGTGGATGACGATGCTCGACGCCCTCGACGCCCAACCGCAACGCTGGGACCTGCGCCACCTCGACCGGTTGATCGTCGGCGGAGCAGCAGCACCACGCAGCCTCCTCGAAGGATTCGACCGCCACGGACTGAGGGTCGTGCAGGCCTGGGGCATGACCGAGACCTCCCCGATGGGCACCGTCAGCCGCCTCCCCGCAGACCTCGAAAACTGCGACCACAACACAAAATACGACTTCCGAGCCCGACAGGGTGTCGCGATGCCGTTCTTCGACATCCGAGCCCGGAACGAGGACGACGGGTTCATCGAATGGGACGACGTCGCCATGGGTGAGCTCGAAGTGCGTGGACCCTGGGTGGCGTCCGGCTACCACAACGGCACGGGCGCAGACAATTTCACCGATGACGGCTGGTTCCGCACCGGGGACATCGTCCGCATCGACCACCGCGGCTGCATCCGGATCTGCGACCGCTCCAAGGACCTCGTCAAGTCCGGCGGCGAGTGGATTTCCTCGGTCGATCTCGAAAACCACCTCATGGCGCACCCTTCGGTTGCAGAGGCCGCAGTGATCGCCGTCCCCGACACCCGTTGGGGTGAAAGGCCGTTGGCTGTGCTCGTCCTCCGAACCGGCATGACTGCCGATCCGGAACAGCTTCGTGAACACCTCTCGAGCGAGTTCGCCCGGTGGCAACTGCCCGAGCGGTTCGAGTTCGTTTCCACCATTCCACGAACCGCGACCGGCAAGTTCAAGAAGCGGGATCTACGCGACCAATTCACCGCATAATCAAACAGCTGTGAAGGTGGTTCATCGATCCTCGGACAGTGAACTTCGTGCATGCATAGAACTGCTCCCCGGACGTTGGAACTGAATTTCTCAGTCCGACTTCCGGGGAGTAATTGTTTAGGGCCGAGAGAAACGACTAGTGGTGGACTATCTCCCCGATCAGTGCAGCGGGCGTGGACCCCAACGATCGGTCAGAACTCCGATAGCACCCAGCGCCACCGCGCCGGCCGTCGAGGTTCGTAAAACCGTCGGCCCCAACAACACTGGCGTCGCACCGACTTCCGAGAGTGCCGCGATCTCCGAATCATCAAGTCCGCCTTCAGGACCCACAACAAGGAAGACTTCGTTCGCACTTGCCAACGGAAGGGCAGCCAACGGCGTCGTCGCAGATTCGTGAAGAACTGCAACTACAGCGCCGCGTGAAACCGCTTCGCGAACCACAGCAACTACAGCTGGGGTCTTGTGCAGTTCAGCGATATCCGGAACGAATGCGCGGCGTGACTGCTTAGCCGCCGACACCGCGGCACTACGCCACCGCGCAACACCTTTGGCGAGCTTTGGACCCTCCCACTTTGCGACGCATCGCAATGACTGCCAGGGAATGACTGCGTCGACGCCGGCTTCTGTTGCCAACTCCACAGCCAACTCGGACCGCTCAGCTTTGGGCAAAGCCTGAACGAGAGTGACCAGCGGTTTCGGCTGCTCGAGCACCTGAACGTCCGAGACCAGAAGTTCGAGTCGATCCTTCCCGACGCTTGTTACCTCGGCATCGGCTACGCGACCCCGGCCGTCGGCGAGCACAAGGCGCTCGCCGACGCCGATCCGGCGGACGGTCGCCGCGTGGCGACCTTCCTGGCCGTCGAGAACCGCTGTCTCCCCGACACCCGGAACGGGGTCGAGGAAAAAGACTGTTGCAGCCACTGTCAGCGGCCGCTGAATGCTTCGCGCAGACGCGAGAACAACCCGCCGCTGTTCTGCGATCCGGATGAGACGACCTCGGCCTCGTCGCGATCGCGGAGCAACTTGAATTCCTTGAGCAGCTTGGCCTGCTTGTGATCGAGGCGGCTCGGGACAACTACCTCGAGGTGAGCGTGGATGTCGCCCCGCGCACCGGACCGCAACTTCGGCATTCCGTGTCCACGCAGGACAGCGACATGGCCGGGCTGAGTTCCGGGCTCGATAGTGATGTCCTTGGGGCCGTCCATGATGGTGTCGACGGTGACCGTGGTGCCCAATGCCGCATCGATCATAGGAACGCGGATGGTGCAGTGCAGGTCTTCGCCGTCACGGACGAAGATCTCATGCTGCTGTTCGACGATTTCGACATACAGGTCGCCGGGGTGTCCGCCGCCGGGGCCAACTTCACCCTGTGCGGTCAACCGGATACGCATACCGCCGGCAACACCGGCCGGAACCTTCACGGTGATATCGCGCTTGGCGCGGACGCGTCCGTCGCCACCACACTTGTGGCAGGGATCGGGAATGGTTTCGCCGGCGCCGCGGCATGTCGGGCAGGGACGCGAGGTCATAACCTGGCCGAGGAAAGAACGCTGAATGGACTGCACTTCGCCGGCACCATTGCAGGTCTCACAACGAACGGGTTTGGAATCGCCGTTGGTTCCGGCACCGGTGCAACCGTCACACAGGATTGCCGTCTCGACGGTGACGTGCTTGCTGACGCCCGTCGCACATTCAGCGAGGGTCAGCTTGGTACGAAGCAACGAGTCGGCTCCGGGCTGCACGCGCCCACGCGGTCCACGGCCTGCGCCGCCACCGCCGCCGAAGAATGCCTCGAAGACGTCACCCAGGCCGCCGCCTCCACCGAATCCACCGCCGAAGCCGCCACCGCCGCCTCCGCCTGATTCAAGGGGATCGCCGCCGAGGTCCACGATGCGGCGCTTCTCCGGATCGGTCAGAACCTCGTACGCGGTCGAGATCTCCTTGAACCGGGCCTGCGCTTCTTCGTCAGGGTTGACGTCGGGGTGCAGTTCGCGGGCAAGTTTGCGGTATGCGCGCTTGAGTTCTTGGTCGGTCGCGTTCTGGTTGACGCCGAGCAATCCGTAGTAATCCCGTGCCACGTTTTTTCTCTCGTCCTTCTCTTACTTCTAGTTTTCCTCGAACCTCACGAAGAGGAGTGCCGACTGGTGTCGACGCCCCGTCATCGCTCGGAGAGAACTTCGCCGATGTATCTGGCAACGGCGGCAACCGATGCAATTGTTCCCGGATAGTCCATCCGAGTGGGGCCGAGCACACCGACACCACCGAAAACGGTACCGGCTGCGCCGTAGCCCGTCGAAATCACGGAGGTCCCGCGCATTTGTTCGACCTGGGTTTCTTCGCCGATCCGGACGGTGACCATGCCGGCATTCTGCGTCGACGCCAGCAGTTTGAGCACTACAACCTGCTCTTCGAGCGCTTCGAGAACTGCCCGCAGTGAACCCGGGAATCCTGCCAGCCCCGAGAAGTCGGATGCGTTGCGCGTCAGGTTGGACGTGCCGCCGAGCACCAGACGCTCTTCCGGGTGCTCGACCAGTGTCTCGACCAGGATCGTCGCGGACCGGATGACGGCGTCGCGCAGATCGTCGGGAGACTCTTCGGCCAATTCGGACACTGCGATGGACGCGGCAGCCAGACGCTTACCTTCGAGTGCGTCACCGAGGAGCGTTCGCAGACGGACGAGGTCCTCGTCGTCGAGCACGTCACCCAACTCGACGATGCGCTGGTCGACTCGTCCGGAGTCGGTGATCAGCACGAGGAGCAGGCGGGCCGGTGTCAACGCCACAACTTCGAGGTGGCGGACCGACGACGCCGACAGCGTCGGGTACTGAACCACGGCAACCTGGCGGGTCAGTTGAGCAAGCAGACGCACACCGCGTCGGAGCACGTCGTCGAGGTCGACGCCGGATTCCAGAAATTCGAGAATGGCACGACGCTCGGGTCCGGACAGCGGCTTGACGTCGGCAATGCGATCGACGAACTCGCGATAACCCTTGTCCGTCGGAACACGTCCGGAACTGGTGTGAGGTTGTGCGATGTATCCCTCAGCTTCGAGAAATGCCATGTCATTGCGCACCGTGGCACTCGACACACCGAGGTTGTGACGCTCGACCAAAGCTTTCGATCCGACCGGATCTTGCGTGGAGACGTAATCAGCGACGATAGCCCGCAGGACCTCGAATCGCCTGTCGTCGGTACTCGACATCGTTGCGACCTCCGTTCCCTACGTTCTGTGTGCACTGTCCCAACTGGCAGTCTAATCGCCCGAGCGCCAGTCTCGGGTGTTGCCCTTACTCTGGAGTCATGATCTTCAAGGGCGTCATGGACGGCAAGCCGTATCCCGACCACGGACTGTCTCTGCGCGACTGGGCCAAGTTTCCGCCGCGCCAGGTCCGACTCGACGAAATCGTGACAACAACCAAAGTCCTCGAATTGGACCGCTTGCTGTCCGAGGACTCAACCTTCTACGGCGATCTTTTTCCGCACGCAGTTCAGTGGAAGGGCACGCTCTATCTCGAGGACGGCCTGCATCGTGCCGTGCGTTCGGCACTGCGAAATCGTGTTGTCCTGCACGCCCGCGTTTTCGACTTCGATGCCATGCCCGGCGTCATCGAGAGTGCCCGCTAAGCGATCCGCATCGACGCCAGCAGCGCCGGATCCGTCTGGTCTGGCCAGGTACCCGTCAAGGTGAAGCCACCCGAAGTCCGCTCGGGATCGACCACTCGCACCACCGTCAACTCCGTCGTACCGGCCGAAATCTTGGTACCCCCAGCGGCGGGCGAACATGTTGCGGCGCCAATTTCCGGCAAAACGGAACCCACTGCACCGCTACCGAATACGTGAGTAGTGACCTCGCGGGCATCATCTGGATTCGCGAACTCCAACGTTGCCTCGGAACCACCGGTGATGATCGTCGTCGCAAGTGCGCGAACATACACCGGGTCGCCGCACGCGTCGTAGACCCACCGCTCCCCCAGAACGGAATGGTCCATCGTCCGGATAAGAAACGCTTCTGCCCCGACGATGGGAGCAGCACGATAGGTGAGCGGAACCTGTAGGACCGTGCCGTCCGCAGCGCGAAGGAGGTGGGTCTCGATACCGACCTCACCGGCCGGATCGTCGAAACGATAGGCACCGATCGGTTCGAGGCTCGAGGCATCAGTAGATCCCAGCCACGACTGCTCGGGAACCCATGCCCTGAGCAACTCGATCTTCGACGGATTCAATTGCGCACTGTAGATGAGGGCCACGGAAGTGACGTTACCCGCCGAAACCGACCGCCGTATGACGATGCGAGGCGGTGCAATGTACGTGTCCAGGACACGACCGGGAGATCGAACAAGCCACCAGCCTCGCGGCCACGCACCTGCACGAATGACGACGCAACTTCTAGGCCGGCACCGCCACGTTTATGCCAGCACCGTACGAATCACAGCATCGGCAAGTAGACGCCCACGATCGGTCAGAACCAGATGATCGTTCTCGATTACAGCCAGACCGTCAACCACAACCTGATCAGCCGAAAGTCGTTCGGACGCATCCAATTCCGACAACGGAAGGCCGGTACGCAGCCTGGCGGTCAGCATCACCCGCTCCATGTGAATATCGTCGGCAGTCAGTTCTTCACTGCCACCGACGGGCAGTTCACCCTGCGCGAGTTGCTCGGCATAGCGCGCGGGATGTTTGACGTTCCACCAGCGGACTCCGCCGACATGGCTGTGCGCGCCGGGGCCGGCGCCCCACCAATCGCCACCGTCCCAGTAGCCGAGGTTGTGACGGCACCGGGTGTCGCCGGATTCGGCGGTTTCGGCCTTCGCCCAGTTGGACACCTCGTACCAAGACAGGCCGGCCTCGGACAGCCGTGAGTCGATCCGTTCGTAACGCGTCGCCAACACGTCGTCGTCGGGGGCCGGCAACTCACCGCGGCGGACCTTGCGCGCCATGGCAGTTCCGTCCTCGACGATGAGCGCGTAGGCAGACACATGGTCGACGTCGGCGGAGAGAACTGCATCCAGGGACGCGTCGAGATCAATGTCCCGCTCCCCCGGCGTTCCGTAGATCAAGTCGAGGTTCACATGCGAAAAGCCCGCTGCGCGAGCCTCTTTCGCGGCCGCCACCGCGCGGCCCGGAGTATGGGTGCGGTCGAGGATCTTGAGTACATGCTGCGCGGCAGACTGCATACCGAGCGAGATGCGGGTAAATCCGCCGGCACGGAGAGCATCGAAGAACTCCGGCGACGTCGACTCCGGATTCGATTCCGTCGTCACCTCGGCACCGGGAGCAAGTCCGAAACTGCTGCGCACTGCCGCCAACACTTCGGTGAGTCCGTCGCCACCGAGCAACGACGGCGTACCGCCACCGACAAATACCGTCTCCGCTGCCGGAGCCCCCGTCATCTCGGCCGCGAGGTCGAGTTCACGTTTGAGCCCTTCCATCCAGGACTGCGGCGACGCGGAGGTGCCCAACTCACCGGCTGTGTAGGTGTTGAAGTCGCAGTAGCCGCACCGCGTCGCACAGAACGGAACGTGGATGTAGATCCCGAACGGCCGCTTTCCGACGCCCTCCAGCGACTGTGCGGGCAACGCGAACGGAGCCGCAGTCTGTTGAGCAGGAGTTGTACCGGTGACATTCACTCCACCAGTCTCCCAGCATTCGCAGCGTCGTCCTACTCCACTTGCGCCGACAGCCTGAGCAGTGCATTTCCCCCAATTTTGGTGGAAATAGGTACCCGGGTCGGAATTATCGATTTGACGTGGCACAATGGTCGTCATGACCGGACTCGGAGTACGACTTGTGGCGCGTCGCCACGTCGACTTCAAGCGTGTGTGCAGCTCTACGTGTCTGCCCTCCTGTTGCTGTTGATCTTCACCTGATCAATCAGCCTTCCCGCTCATCTTCATCTGCTTCACCAGTCGTCAGCATTGATAGCTGACTTTCTTCGTGAGCACATCTGCCGGCCCAGAGCCTTCCGAGAACGAGGACAGCCCCCTCGCTCGATACGGACCGGTGCACCCCGATCGGACACCAACACGGACTTACCGCCGTGCGTACCGGTCAACACCGCCCAGATCCAGGAGATCATCGATGACGTCGACGACCGACGCCGCTACAGCTGCTGATGACGCAGCTGCCGCACCAGCACGGCCTGCCCGTTCTCCTCGCCCGACGAAGTCTCGCGCCGAAGGTCAGTGGGCCCTCGGATACCGCGAGCCCCTCAACGCCAACGAGCAGGCGAAGAAGGACGACAACCCGCTGAACGTGCGGGCGCGCATCGAGAACATCTACTCCAAGCAGGGGTTCGACAGCATCGACAAGAGCGACCTGCGTGGACGCTTCCGTTGGTGGGGCCTCTACACACAGCGCGAAGAGGGATACGACGCCACCTTCACCGGTGACGAGAACCTCGACCTCCTCGAGGCCAAGTACTTCATGATGCGAGTGCGTTGCGACGCGGGCGCTCTCAACGTCGAGCAGCTGCGCACCATCGCCGGCATCTCACAGGAGTTCGGCCGCAATACCGCCGACCTGTCCGACCGCGAGAACGTCCAGTTCCATTGGATCGAGGTCGAGAACGTCCCGGAGATCTGGAACCGTCTCGAAGCTGTCGGCCTCAAGACCACGGAAGCGTGCGGCGACTGCCCCCGCGTCGTTCTCGGTTCTCCCCTGGCCGGCGAATCCCTCGACGAGGTACTCGATCCCACCCCCGCGATCGACGAGATCGTCCGCCGCTACATCGGCGATCCCCGCTACTCCAACCTGCCCCGCAAGTTCAAGACCGCAATCTCCGGCCAGCAGGACGTAGTCCACGAGATCAACGACGTCGCGTTCATCGGCGTGAACCACCCGGAACACGGTCCCGGACTTGATCTCTGGGTCGGCGGCGGCCTGTCCACCAACCCGATGCTCGCTCAGCGCGTCGGCGCCTGGATTCCGCTCGACGAGGTCCCCGACGTCTGGGAAGGCGTTGTCTCGATCTTCCGCGACTACGGATACCGCCGTCTGCGCGCCAAGGCCAGGCTCAAGTTCCTCATCAAGGACTGGGGCATCGAGAAGTTCCGCGAAGTCCTCGAGACCGAGTACCTGAAGCGTCCCCTCATCGACGGCCCGGCACCCGAGAAGCCGACGCGTCCCATCGACCACGTCGGTATCCAGAAGACCCAGAACGGTCTCAACGCAGTCGGTTTCGCGCCGATCGCCGGCCGCGTCTCGGGAACCATCCTGGCTCAGGTTGCCGACGCAGCCGAGAAGGCCGGAAGTGACCGGATCCGCTTCACGCCCTTCCAGAAGCTGATCATTCTCGACGTGGCCGAAGAAACTCTCGAACCCCTGATCGCCGACCTCGACGCCCTGGGCCTGCCGGCTCGGCCGTCGCACTGGCGCAAGAACCTGATGGCCTGCTCCGGCATCGAGTTCTGCAAGCTGTCGTTTGCCGAAACACGCAAGCGTTCACAGGTTCTCGTACCCGAACTCGAAGAGCGTTTGGCGGACATCAACGCCCAGCTCGACGTGCCTATCACGATCAACATCAACGGTTGCCCCAACTCCTGTGCCCGCTCGCAGGTCGCGGACATCGGCTTCAAGGGCCAGTTGGTCGACGACGGTGAAGGCAACCAGGTCGAAGGCTTCCAGGTTCACCTGGGCGGCAGCCTCGGCTTCGACACCGCCTTCGGGCGAAAGCTACGCCAGCACAAGGTCACGAGCGTCGAAATGGGTGACTACATCGATCGAGTCGTCCGGCAGTTCGTGAAGAACCGCAACGAGGGCGAACGTTTCGCCGAATGGGCAGTGCGAGCAGACGAAGGAGATTTGCGATGACTGTAGACATCACGAGGGCCACCGCCGACGAACTGCGCGCGATCGCCGAGAAGGGTGCCGCAGAACTCGAAGGCGCCACCGCGCAAGAACTGTTGCAGTGGACCGAAGATACGTTCGGCAGCAACTACATTGTTGCGTCGAACATGCAGGACGGGGTGCTCGTTCACCTTGCCGCACAGGTGCATCCGGGCGTCGACGTCTTGTTCCTCGACACCGGCTACCACTTCCCCGAGACCATCGGAACGCGTGACGCGGTCGAGCAGGTGTACGGCGTCAACGTCATCAATGCCCGCGCACTGGCCAGTGTTGCCGAGCAGGACGTCGCAGAAGGCAAGGATCTGTTTGCCCGAGATCCCAACCGCTGCTGCGCACTTCGCAAGGTCGCACCGCTCAAGCAGACTCTGTCCGGTTACGGGGCCTGGGTGACCGGCATCCGCCGCGTCGAAGCCCCCACCCGCGCCAACGCACCTCTGATCTCCTTCGACGAGGGCTTCGGACTCGTGAAGATCAATCCGATCGCTCCCTGGTCAGACGAAGAAATGCAGAGCTACATCGATACCCATTCCATCCTCGTCAATCCTCTTGTCGACGAGGGCTATCCGTCCATCGGCTGCGCACCTTGCACCAATAAGCCAGCCCCCGGCAGCGATCCGCGTAGCGGTCGTTGGGCCGGCGCCTCCAAGACAGAATGCGGGTTGCACGCATCATGACCATTGAATTGACACCTACTGCATTGACACCTTCACGGCCTCAGCTCGACGGGACACAGTTCGACACCCTTGACGCCCTCGAGTCCGAAGCCATCCACATCTTCCGTGAGGTGGCAGGCGAGTTCGAACGCCCGGTCATTCTGTTCTCTGGCGGCAAGGACTCCACGGTGCTGCTGCACCTGGCGATCAAGGCATTCTGGCCGGCACCGGTGCCGTTCACGCTGCTTCACGTCGATACCGGCCACAACCTGCAGGAAGTTCTCGACTTCCGCGATCACGTCGTGGCCAAGTACAACCTGCGTCTGCAGGTTGCCAGCGTCGAGGAGTACCTCGCGGACGGTCGTCTCACCGAGCGTCCCGACGGTATCCGCAACCCGCTGCAGACCGTGCCGTTGCTGGATTCCATCGCCGAGAACCGCTTCGATGCGATCTTCGGTGGCGCCCGGCGCGACGAGGAGCGTGCTCGCGCGAAGGAGCGGATCTTCTCCTTGCGCAACTCCTTCGGCCAGTGGGATCCGAAGAAGCAGCGCCCGGAACTGTGGAACCTGTACAACGGTCGCCACTCCCCCGGCGAGCAGGTTCGCGTGTTCCCACTCAGCAACTTCACCGAGTTGGACATCTGGCGTTACATTGCCCGCGACAACATCGAACTGGCCAGCATCTACTACGCCCACCAGCGTCCGGTGTACCAGCGCGACGGCATGTGGATGACCCCCGGCGTGTGGGGCGGCCCAGCTGAAGGCGAAGAGCTGCAGACCCTTTCGGTGCGTTACCGCACTGTCGGTGACGGCTCGACCACCGGTGCAGTCCTTTCGGAAGCATCTGACAACGAGGCGATTCTCGCCGAGGTTGCCGCATCACGTTTGACCGAGCGCGGCGCGACCCGTGGCGACGACCGAGTTTCCGAAGCGGCCATGGAAGACCGCAAGCGAGAGGGCTACTTCTGATGAGCGACCTACAAGCGCGGAGCAACCATTCTGCTCAGCTTCTGCGACTAGCCACGGCCGGCAGCGTCGACGACGGAAAGTCCACTCTCGTGGGCCGTCTGTTGTACGACACAAAATCCGTTCTCGCCGACCAGATCGACGCCGTCACACGCGCCTCGGTTGACCGCGGCCTGGACACGCCGGACCTCTCGTTGCTGGTAGACGGTCTGCGCGCCGAGCGTGAGCAGGGCATCACCATCGACGTGGCGTACCGCTACTTCGCGACCCCGAATCGCACGTTCGTGCTGGCCGATACACCGGGACACGTGCAGTACACCCGCAACACCGTTTCGGGTGCGTCCACGGCACAGTTGGTAATTCTGCTGGTCGATGCCCGCAAGGGTGTCATCTCCCAGACTCGCAGGCATGCAGCGGTTCTCGCGTTGCTCGGCGTACCGAAGCTGGTTCTCGCCGTCAACAAGATCGACCTCGTCGAGAACCCGGAAGAGGTCTTCACGTCGATCTCCGCCGAGTTCAACGAGCTCACCAGCTCCTTGGGCTGGGCGAGCGAAGACGTCGTCGAGATCCCGGTGTCGGCTCTGCACGGCGACAACGTTGCCATCCGCTCGGACAAGACCCCGTACTACACCGGTCCCACGCTGATCGAGCACCTCGAGTCGATTCCTGTCGACGCCGAGCCGCATCGCGTCGGCCTGCGTTTCCCGGTGCAGTACGTGATCCGCCCCCGAACCGCAGAGTTCTTGGACTACCGCGGCTATGCCGGTCAGATTGCTGCCGGCAGCGTCGTACCCGGCGACGAAGTGGTGATCCTGCCCTCAGGCACCCGCACCACAGTTGTCCGGATCGACACCGCCGACGGTGAACTGGATATCGCTCACGCCGGACGCAGTGTCACGCTGATTCTGGCCGACGACGTCGACGTCTCGCGCGGCGACACCATCGCTTCGCCCTCCGATGCACCGGAACCGATCGGCGAGTTCGACGCCACCGTCTGCTGGCTGGCCGAGAAGCCGCTGCGTCCCGGCGCACGCTTGCTGCTCAAGCACGGCACGCGTACGACGCAGGCAATCGTGGGTAGCTTGGTGGAGCGTTTCAACGAGCAGGATCTCACCACCGATCCCAGCCCGGAAACCCTCGAGCTCAACGAGATCGGCAAGATCTCGGTGCGCGTCGCCGAGCCGATCGTGGCCGACGATTACACCGTGAACCGCCACACCGGCAGCTTTCTGCTCATCGATCCGGCCGGCGGAAATACGCTCGCCGCCGGACTCGTGGGCGATGTCATCGCTGCAGTCGAACTGGGCGAGCGCGTCTAACTCGATGATGCCGTTGATCGCTGTCGCACACGGCAGCCGTGATCCCCGATCCGCTCGGGTGATCGCGGCTGCCGTCGCGGCGCTTCGCGAGCGCCGACCCGATCTCGATATCAGGCTGGCGTTTCTCGACCTCAATGCTCCGTCACTCGACCAGGTGCTGGACGGGGTTGCTTCCGACGGGTACACCCAGGCCGTCGTAGTTCCGATGTTGCTGGGCAACGCTTTCCATGCGCGAGTCGATCTACCCGGCCTCCTCGCCGCCGCTCGGCAGCGTCACCCGCAGTTGGCCGTATTCCAGGCCGATGTTCTCGGCCGTGACAAACGCCTCGTATCTGCGGTGCGTCATCGCATCCTCGATGCCGGCGCACACCCCGACGATCCGTCCGTCGGGGTTGCCCTCGCTGCCGTCGGTTCATCCGGAGCACTCGCCAACGCAGCCACCACAAAACTTGCCGATCTTCTGGCGTCGGGAACCACATGGTCCGGCGTTCAGATCTGTTTTGCGACGTCCACCCAACCCACCGTTGCGCAGGCAATGTCCGCGCTGCGAGAGAGTGGTGCCCACCGCATCGTCGTCGCCCCCTGGTTCCTCGCGCCCGGTCTTTTGACCGATCGACTCGGCGCGGCCGCCACAGCGGCCGACGATCGAGCCGTGTTCGCTGACACCATCGGTGCGCATCCACTCTTGATCGAGACGATGATCGACCGGTACCAGCAGGCTGTAGAACGCCTGACCGATCGCCTGGTTCGCTCCGCCTGAGCACTTTCCACAGGCCGTTATCAGATTGTTACCGTACTGTTGGATATGTCCAGCAGACGAGAGCTCGTGCGTCGCCTGCGACAGTATCGCGACAGGGAGCCTCACGATCACTCACAATTTTCGCCTCGGCGCAGCGGGCATCGCCTGGGTCCTCTCCATTCTCTACCTACTGGTCGAGATCTTCACCGCTGGTGCTTGGAAAACCCCGTACAGCTTCGCTCGCGACTCCATCAGTTCGCTCGGCGTCACAACCTGTAGTGCAGATTCCTGTTCACCACTCCACGACGTGATGAACGCTGCGTTCATGATCCTGGGCGCACTCACCATCCTCGGAGCAGCGTTGCTGCACAAGTACATTCCGGACGGTCGCGCCAAAAAATGGATCATGGGACTCGCCGTTGTTGTTGCCCTGAGTACCGCGGCAACCGGTCTTTTCCCCGCGAACGACGGAACCTTTGTCCACTGGACAGCAGTACTTCCCGGCTTCGTCGCCCGTCACGCCGTTCTAGTCCTCCTGGCTGTTTCGTTCTGGAATCACAAGCGATGGATCGCAGTGTGGTCCGGACTGTGCGCAGCCACCGGAATCGTCGGCGCCGTACTTCTACTCGCCCGAACCCTCACCTTCGGATTGGGAGAGCGCCTGACGCTGTATCCCCTGCCCATGTGGATGGCAGTTACCGGCGTCGCCGCACTGCTCGCCCTGATGCGTCGCACCGTCTTGAAGGACGTCGAATTCAGGCTTCCCGGTAACGAATTGATCTCTGCAGCACGCTCATTGCTCCCACATCGATCGCTGCCCACGGTCTCTACCGATGTTCTGGCCACACGAGTAAAGACTTCCGTGTAGCGAACCTGAGGTAAGCAGGGACACACTGGTAGGAGGCAACGTGAGGAGACTCCCATGACCAGTGCATCTGTTCGCCACGGAATCGTGGCCGGCATCGACGGCTCTGCCAGCGCGGTGAATGCCGCACGGTGGGCTGCGTCGGCGGCCCGACAATTCGACGAGCCGCTGCGTCTCACCCACATACTGCCCGGGCGCCCGAAGTCGACGTCGGTAACCGTCACCGATGAAGAGATGTTCAATCATCACACCCGCGCAGACGGTGCCAAGCTACTCGACGAGGCCGAAAACGCCATTCGTGACGACCATACCGATGTCACGATCGAACGCAGCCTCGTAGCCGGTACACCGGCAACCAGCCTCGTCGAACTCTCGAAATCTGCCCGCATCCTCGCGCTGGGTCAGGCCGCTACTACCGAGATGCAATCAGTTTTCCTGGGTTCCCACGCCATCCGAATAGTGAACCGCGCGCACTGCCCGGTAGCCGTCTTCCGTGGGTCCAGCGACCACGCCGTAGCCGACAAGCGGCCCATCGTCGTCGGCGTCGACGGCAGCAAACTCAGCGAATTGGCCATCGCCCACGCCTTCGAGTTTGCCGCGTTTCTCGAGGCGCCCCTCGTCGCCGTTCACACCTGGGACGACAGTGCCTCGCTCGGCGGTTACTCGGAAGCGAGGCGTTTCACGGATTGGGGACCGTACGAGGAGCATGAGAACGCACTGCTCGCCGAAAGCCTGGCGGGGATGTGTGACAAGTACCCGGAGGTCGAGGTCACCCGCAGCGTTCAACGAAGTGGTCCGATGAAGGCACTTCTCGAGCATTCCGCCGAAGCCCAGTTGGTGGTGGTCGGCAGCCACGGGCGCAGCCCGTTCATGGCCTCGATCGTGGGCTCCACCAGCCAGAGTCTGATTCACCACGCCCAGTGCCCGGTATTGGTCTGCCGGGAGGGCTGACCTGCCTGCCCTTTCCCACCTCACCCCACCCCCTTCCCACCCGTGCCCCCGCCCCGCCCTCCTGAGGTGAACGTATCGCTCCCCTTGTCAGACAAGGGGAGCGATACGTTCACTCGAAAGCGAAGGTGCGCAAAGCCGTCAAACCGCCCCGACGATGCTGACTGTCAGTGGAGCTTCCAGCGGCGCTTCGGGCAGATTCGGCACCCTCGTCGCGCGGGCGTAGACCGTCTCCCCCGCTTCGAGATGTAGGGCTGCACTGTCGCCACGGGTGACCTGGGCTGAGAACAACTCCCCCGTCGCCTCGTTGCGCAGATCGACGCGAACCTCGAAGCCCAGGTATACGACGCGTTCGACCGTTGCCCGGGTGACACCGAGTGATTCGGCAGTTCCCGCTTCCTGCGCCAGTGCCATGCTGGGATCGCGGCCGAGACGGATGTCGTGCGGTCGCACCAATTGCCCGTTGAGTTTCGCGACAGATCCGAGGAATGACATCACGAAATCGTTGGCCGGACGGTCGTAGAGGTCGGCAGGTTCGCCGATCTGCTCGATCCGACCCTTGTTGAGTACCGCGATGCGGTCCGCGACGTCGAGTGCTTCTTCCTGATCATGGGTGACCAGCACAGTCGTGACGTGCACTTCATCGTGCAAACGACGCAGCCAAGTACGAAGGTCTGCACGAACTTTCGCGTCGAGAGCACCGAAGGGCTCGTCCAGCAAGAGCACCTGCGGATCGACGGCCAATGCCCGGGCCAATGCCATGCGTTGACGCTGACCGCCGGAAAGCTGTGCGGGATAACGATGCTGAAATCCGTCGAGGCCGACGATCTCGAGAAGTTCGTTGACCTTCTTCTCGATCTCAGGCTTGGGACGCTTACGGATCTTGAGACCGAAGGCCACGTTGTCGCGGACGGTCATGTGTTTGAACGCTGCGTAGTGCTGGAAGACGAAGCCGATGTCGCGCTTCTGCGGCGAGACGCCGGTGACGTCCTTGCCGGCAATGGTGATGGTTCCGGAATCGAGTTCTTCGAGCCCGGCGATCGACCGCAGGAGCGTCGACTTTCCCGAGCCACTGGGCCCGAGCAGAGCCGTCAGCGAACCTGACGGAATGTTGATGGAGACGTCGTTGAGAGCCGCAAAATCACCGTAGTTCTTGCGGGCGCCGGTCACAGTGATCATGTGGTGCTCCTCTTGCGGTCCAGAAGCGTCATCAGCAAAAGGACGATGATGGCGATGCCCATCAGCAATGTGGCTGCCGAGTACGCACCAAAGGTGTTGTGGTCGTCGATGTATCGTGAATGCACGAGCAACGTCAATGTCTGGGATACCCCGGGGAAACCTGAGGACACCATGATGACGGCACCGAATTCGCCGAGGGAACGTGCGACTGTCAGCACGATTCCGTAGGTCAAGCCCCAACGGATGGCGGGCAACGTGATTCGCCAGAAGGTCTGCCAGCCCGACGCACCGAGCGTCGCGGCAGCTTGTTCCTGTTCGTCGCCGATCTCGTGAAGGACGGGTTCGACCTCACGAACCACGAACGGCAGCGTCACGAAGATCGTGGCGATCACCATGCCTGGTAACCCGAAAATGATCTTGAAGCCCAGCGATTCGATACCTCCGAACCAGCCGTTGGCGCCCCACAGCAGGATCAGCGAAACACCAACCACCACTGGGGATACTGCGAACGGCAGGTCCACTACCGACTGCAACACACCGCGCCCGGGAAAACGCCCACGCACCAAGGCAAGTGCGGTGACGATGCCGAATACGACGTTGATCGGTACGACGATCGCGACGATGATCAGCGACAAGTTCAGAGCCGAAATGGCCGCCGGCGTCGTGATCGAATCGATGAATGCACCGATCCCATGCTCGAATGTGCGCGTCAAGATCACGCCGATCGGAACGACCACCAGCACAAAGAGATAGACGAGAGCGACGGTACGCAGACCGAGTTTGGAACTCCGGGAAATATTCATCAGGACTTCTCCTCCCGGCGCTGGCCCCGGCTGGCATAGATCCGTAGGACGAACAGAACAAAGAACGCGATCGCGAGCAGCGCCACCGACACCGCTGCGGCGTCGGTGGGCCGGTCGATTTCGATGTCCTGCTGGATGAGCTGCGACGCCATCTGCGTGACGCGCGGGATGTTACCGCCGATCAGCACAACCGAACCGTATTCACCAATGGCACGGGCAAATGCGAGACCGGCTCCGCCGATGACCGCGGGAGCCAGAGTCGGCAGGACTACTGAACGGAAGATCGTCCAATTGGACGCGCCCAGAGAAGCTGCTGCCTCTTCGACTTCACGGTCGACTTCGATCAGCACCGGCTGTACCGACCTCACGACAAAAGGCAAAGTCACGAAGGCGAGCGCGACGACCAGTCCGGGCTGGGTCGCGTTGAGATGGACGTCGATCGGTGACTGCGGTCCGTACAGGGACAGCAACACGATCGACGCGACGATGGTCGGCAACGCAAACGGCAAGTCGATCAGCGCGTTCACGATTCGCTTGCCCGGAAACTCGTCTCGCACCAGAACCCACGCGATGATCGTTCCCATCACGACGTTGATCAACGCCACGATGATCGAGACGAACAGCGTCACGCGCAACGACGCCAGCGCGACAGGCGCGGTGACGGCGTTCCAGAATCCGGCGATACCGTCGTCGAAAGCGGTGGCTGTCAACGCAGCCAACGGAAGTAGAACGATCACGGAAAGCCACAGCGTGGCCACACCGATTCCGAGGGGTCCCACACTCCCCGTGACCCGCGCGAGTTTGCGTCGGCTAATCACGGGGGCGTGTTCGATAGTGTCAGTCACAGCAGCCTTACTTGGTTGCGTTGTCGTAGATCACGGCGATGGAACCGGTGTCCTTGGTGAACAAGGAACTATCGACGGCTTTCCATCCACCGAGGTCTGCGATCGTCCACAGCTTCGCGGGCTGCGGGAACTTGTCGGCGAATTCTGCGGCCACTCCGGGATCGACGGGACGGAAACCTGCTTCGGCCCAAAGCTTTTGACCTTCAGTGGTGTACAGGTAGTCCTTGAAGGCGGTTGCCTTGTCCAGAACCTTGCTGTTCGAGATCACGGCAACCGGATTCTCGATCTTGAACGTGGTCGGTGGCGTGACATGCTCGACGGGGTCACCGTTTCCTTCGAGGAAGAGTGCCTCGTTCTCATAGCTGAGCAGGACGTCGCCGCTGCCTTGAAGGAAAGCCTCCGATGCTTCCCGTCCGGACTTCGGCTGAATCTTGATGTGGTCGTTGACAAGCGCGGTGACGTAGTCGAGTCCGGCTTGCGCATTCTTTCCACCGTCACTCTTTGCGGCGTAGGGCGCCAACAGGTTCCACTTGGCCGAGCCAGAACTGAACGGATTCGGCGTAACAACTTCGAGCCCCGGTTGCAGGAGGTCGTCCCAGTCCTTGATGCCCTTCGGATTTCCGGGACGCGTCACGATGGTCACGACCGATCCGAACGGAATTCCGTTGTAGGCGTCCTGATTCCAGTTCTTGTCCACCAAGCCGGCATCGACGAGGCGGGTGATGTCAGGTTCGACGGAGAAGTTGACGAAGTCTGCTTCGGCGCCGTCTTTGACCTTGCGCGACTGGTCGCCCGAAGCTCCGTACGAGGGGTTGAAATTGACGTTCTTACCCTCCTCCGTCTGCTTGAAGGCTTCGGTGAGCTTGTCGAATCCGGGCTTCGGGACTGCGTAGGCAAACAGGTTGATGGTGCCGCCGCTACCGTCACCGGCAGCGCTGTCACCGCCAACGACGTCACTCGAGCCACCACTGCACGCTGTGAGTACCACGGCCCCCAGGGTCGCGATAGCTGTGGCAAGGATGCGGGAACGGCGTTTCATTGCAAAAACCTTCCTGAAAGGGATTATCGCAGCGATAAACGTCCACGGGATCGAACCCAAGTGGACGGAAAGAGAATCCGACAGAGAGAACTCTTATCGGCAGTGCACGACTACGTGCAGAAAAGTTCGAGCGGGGTGCAAGGCACCGCCGACGGAGTCGAACCGGAGGAAATCAACAACAGGCGACGTCAGCGACGTCGAGCATGCCGACAGCGATCAACGCCAACTCATGGCGGATCTGAGGTGCTGCTGCTTCGGACACGTCGTGGACTCTAGCAGAGCGCGCGCGGGGTCTCTACTCGTCTTGTATCGACAAAACTATCGGGTGAAAAGCCACGCCACGATGCAGAGAAGGACCAGGGCGATCAGGGCAAGAGTGACCCGTGAGCGGGGCATCAGTTTTCCTCAACTTCTCTAAGAGTTTCTCGGGGGGTTCGTCGCAACCATCCGAAGACCGGCCAGGACAACACCGCTGACAATCCACGATCGAGACCGACCGCAATCAACCAACACAGTGGAACAACGACGGCAAGGACCAACACGACCTGTGGGATGAAGGGAAGACCCGCAATCCACAGCTCGAAGCCGTCCCACCAACCCGCAATCCGATCCACGCCATCACCCTATCCTCCGGTTGCGCCCACACCGAATACGCCAAGAGTGGACGCGTCCGCGATATGGCCGGATGATGTGAAAATGAGTGTTGACGACGAAGTTCTGGAGACCGTGCCTTCCGTCACGTCCGGCCATCACCGAAGTACCTTCCCCCCGATCGACGACTACGCGTTTCTTTCCGACTGCGAGACGTCGTGCCTGATCGCGCGGAACGGTTCGGTGGAGTGGATGTGCATTCCACGCCCCGACGCCCCCAGCGTCTTCGGAGCCATTCTCGACCGCAGTGCAGGACATTTCCGAATCGGCCCCTACGGCCAGAACGTTCCGGCTGCGCGACGTTATCTCCCCGGCGGCCTCATCCTCGAAACCACCTGGCAAACGGAAACCGGTTGGCTCATCGTGCGTGACGCGCTGGTTCTCGGTCCGTGGCACAACGTCACCGAGCGTTCCAGCACACGTCGCCGCACCCCTACCGACTGGGATGCGGAGCACATCCTGCTGCGCACTGTGAAGTGCGTCAGCGGCACGGTGGAGTTGGAGATGAGCTGCGAGCCTGCGTTCGACTATCACCGCTCCCCGGCGCAGTGGGAGTACACCGGCAAGGTCTACGAGGAAGCCACCGCGACGTGTAGATCGACCAAGCCCGGCGATCACCCGACGCTGAAGATCACCACCGACTTGAGGCTGGGCATCGAGGGCCGCGAAGCGCGTGCGCGTACCCGTCTCGTCGAAGGCGACAACCGCTACGTGGCACTCACCTGGTCCGAGCTATCTGCGCCCCAGACTTTCGACGAGGCCACCGACAAGATGTGGCAGACCGCGAAGTCCTGGCGCGAATGGGTCACCATCGGCAAGTTCCCCGACCATCCGTGGCGAGCCTATCTTCAACGCAGCGCACTCACCCTCAAGGGCCTCACCTACGCGCCCACCGGCGCACTGCTTGCTGCAGCCACAACGTCACTCCCGGAAACACCAGGCGGAGAACGTAACTGGGATTACCGCTACGCCTGGGTACGCGATTCCACATTCGCACTCTGGGGGCTTTACACCCTCGGACTGGATCGCGAAGCCAACGACTTCTTCAACTTCATCTACGACGTGTCCAGTTCCGACAACGGCCAACCGCATCCACTCCAGGTGATGTACGGCATCGGCGGCGAACGAACCCTCGAGGAATCCGAACTCAGCCACCTTTCCGGCTACGACGGCGCCCGTCCCGTCCGAATCGGCAACGGCGCCTTCAATCAACAACAGCACGATATTTGGGGCACCATGCTCGACTCGGTGTACCTGCACATCCGTACTCGCGAGCGCGTTCCCGAAGCCCTGTGGCCACTCCTCAAGAAGCAGGTCGAAGAGGCCATCAAACATTGGCGTCAGCCCGATCGGGGCATTTGGGAAGTGCGCGGTGAACCACAACACTTCACCTCGTCCAAGATCATGTGCTGGGTCGCTCTCGACCGCGGCGCCAAGCTCGCAGAAATGCAGGGCGAGAAGAGCTTTGCGCAACAGTGGACAAAAATTGCCGACGAGATCAAGGCCGACATTCTCGCGCACGGCGTCGACTCCCGCGGCGTGCTCACCCAGCGGTACGGCCACGATTCACTCGACGCATCATTACTCTTGGCACCGCTCCTGCGGTTCCTTCCGGCCGACGACCCACGCATTCGTGCGACGGTCCTGGCCATCGCCGACGAACTCACCGAAGGCGGCTTGGTGCTTCGCTATCGCGTCGAGACCACCGACGACGGATTGAGCGGGGAAGAAGGAACATTCACGATCTGTTCGTTCTGGTTGGTGTCCGCCCTGGTCGAGATCGGCGAACTGGCTCGCGCAAAACACTTGTGCGAGCGGCTACTCGGATGCGCCAGCCCGCTCAAGCTCTACGCCGAGGAAATCGACGCACACACTGGTCGGCACCTCGGAAATTTCCCGCAAGCGTTCACACACCTGGCATTGATCAACGCGGTCGTGCACGTGATCCGAGCGGAGGAAGCCGCGGAGGCCGGCGCATTCCAGCCGGCGCACAGCGCGACCTAACCTGCTGTGCGCCTTTATTACCCGCGGGCGGTTAATAAAGGCGCACAGCAGCTAGGCGAAACGAGAGAGCAAGCGGTCCGCATCCGCGCCGATACGTCTGACGACGTCACCGGCCGGATGGGTACCGTGCACGAGACCTACGGCTTCACCGGCATAGACGACGCCGTTGTTGGGGTCCGACGGGTCATATGCCTTCGCGAGAGTTTCCTCGTCGGCCGAGACGCCCTCCCACGTGGAAGTGAATTCGTTGGCAATGGCCCGACCACCCCACCGTTGCGGCCACGGCTGGCTACGCGCCCGGTCGAACACGGAGGTGTAGACGGTATCCGCACTTCCGGCCTCGACGACTCGGGTGCGTGCGTAATCGGGTCCCGTGGTTTCGGGACTCGCAAGAAGAGCGGTGCCGATCATGGCGCCTTCGGCACCGGCAGCGATGACCGCTGCCAGCCCGCGGCCGGTGCCGATTCCACCGGCGGCAAGAACGGGAAGCGTTGTCGATTCCAGGATTTCCTGCAGCAACGGCAGCGTGCCGATGCGCCCGGTATGGCCTCCGGCCTCTGCGCCCTGCGCGATGACGGCGTCGACTCCGGCGGCCTCGACAACCCGTAAGTCTTCGAGCGTATTGATCTGCGACACAACAGGAATGCCTGCCGCGTGAACCCGCTCGACGTACGCGGCAGGGTCACCGAAGGACAAAGTGATCAGTGCGGGCTTCTCCGCGATAGCGGCGTCGAGCAAGCTGGTGTCACCGTCGAGTGACCACGTCATGAGGCCGATACCGAAGCGGCCGCCGACGCGAGCTTTCGCGGCCTCGTCAGCTACCCATTGCGCACTGTTGTAGCGGGCTGCACCGAGCAGGCCCAGCCCGCCGGCGGCCGACACAGCGCCGACCAATTCGCCGCCGGCGCGACCGCCCATGGGTGCCCCGAGAACGGGGATCTCGATTCCGAACTCTCGGGTCAACCACGTGGCGATCACAGGCGGTGCTCCTACTTCTTGGGCTTGTCGGTAACCGATTCGGACGACAACGCTGCCACGAAGGCTTCCTGGGGAACTTCCACTCGCCCAATGGTCTTCATGCGCTTCTTGCCTTCCTTCTGCTTCTCGAGCAGCTTGCGCTTACGGCTGATATCGCCGCCGTAGCACTTGGCAAGAACGTCCTTGCGGATAGCGCGGATCGTCTCGCGTGAGATGACCTTGGATCCGATAGCCGCCTGGATCGGGACCTCGAAGTTCTGGCGCGGAATCAGCTCGCGCAGCTTTCCGGTCATTCGGCCACCATAAGCAGCGGCGTTGGTGCGGTGCACGATCGACGAGAATGCGTCGACAGCTTCACCCTGCAGGAGGATATCCACCTTCACCAGGTCCGCTGCCTGCTCGCCGGCCTCCTCGTAGTCAAGGCTGGCGTAGCCCTTGGTGCGCGACTTCAATGCGTCGAAGAAGTCGAACATGATCTCGCCCATCGGCAATTCGTATCGAAGCTCGACACGCGTCTCCGACAGGTAGTCCATGCCGCCGAGTTCGCCGCGTCGGGACTGGCACAGCTCCATGATGGCACCGATGTACTCACTCGGCGCGATGACGGTGCACTTGGCGACAGGCTCGTAGACCTCACGAACCTTGCCTTCAGGCCAGTACGACGGGTTGGTGACAACCTGCATCGTTCCGTCTTCGAGCTGAACGCGGTAGACCACGTTGGGTGCGGTGGAAATCAGTTCGAGGCCGAACTCGCGCTCGAGCCGGTCGCGGGTGATTTCCATGTGCAGCAGTCCGAGGAAGCCGCAACGGAAACCGAAGCCCAGGGCGACGGACGTCTCGGGTTCGTAGGCCAGTGCAGCGTCATTGAGTCGCAGCTTGTCCAGAGCGTCGCGCAGGACGGGGTAATCCGAGCCGTCCATCGGGTACAGACCCGAGTAGACCATCGGCTTGGGGTCGCGGTAACCGACGAGGGGTTCCGTTGCACCGTTGCGAGCTGAGGTGACGGTGTCACCGACTCGGGACTGACGAACGTCCTTCACACCGGTGATGAGGTAGCCCACTTCGCCGACGCCCAGGCCGACGCTGGCCTTGGGTTCGGGCGAAATGATGCCGACCTCGAGAAGTTCGTGGGTGGTGCCGGTCGACATCATCGTGATCTTCTCGCGGGGACGGATCTTGCCGTCAACCACACGCACGTAGGTGACCACGCCGCGGTAGGCGTCGTAGACGGAGTCGAAGATCATCGCGCGAGCGGGACCGTCGGCCTCGCCGACCGGTGCGGGGATCTGAACGATAACTTCGTCGAGCAGTTCCTTGACACCCATGCCGGTCTTGCCCGAGACACGCAGAACGTCGCCAGGCTCGCAGCCCGTGATGTGCGCGATTTCCTCGGCGTAGCGATCCGGATCAGCAGCGGGAAGGTCGATCTTGTTAAGGACGGGAATGATCTTGAGATCCTTCTCCATCGCCAGGTACAGGTTGGCCAGCGTCTGCGCTTCGATGCCCTGAGCAGCGTCGACCAGCAGAATTGCACCTTCACAGGCCTCGAGAGCACGGGAGACCTCGTACGTGAAGTCGACGTGGCCGGGGGTGTCGATGAGGTGAAGAACGAACTCTTCGCCGTTGACAGTCCACGGCAGTCGAACGTTCTGCGCCTTGATGGTGATGCCGCGTTCACGCTCGATGTCCATGCGGTCCAGGTACTGCGCACGCATCGCCCGCTCTTCGACCACACCGGTGAGCTGGAGCATGCGGTCTGCCAGCGTCGACTTGCCGTGGTCGATGTGCGCGATGATGCAGAAGTTCCGGATCTGCGCAGGATCCGTAAACGTCTTGTCGGCGAAGCTGCTGATGGGGGACCCCTTAGTCGGACCGGCACCGGCCCGGATCCGGGCCACTGTCAACCCTTAGGATATCCAACTCTTGCGGCCACCGCGCCACTGGTTCCCGCACCTACCTGATTATGCTCGGACGCTATGGCAAGCATGTGGAAGCAGATCGGTAGAACCCTGGGCAACTTCGCCCGGGACAAGGGGCCTGCGCTCCTCCGTCAACTCCAGTCGTCGAGCGGGCCCCAGGCCTCGTCCGGACGGCCGGTGGCGGCCCGAACTGTCCCCACGGCGCACCGCGCCCGCAAGGTCGAATACTCCCCCGACTTGGACGGCAAGGCCGACCCGGGCGAAATCGTCTGGACCTGGGTTGCCTACGAAGAGGACCCCACGCAAGGCAAGGACCGCCCCGTCCTGGTCGTCGGCCGCGACGGCGACACACTTCTGGGTTTGATGCTGTCCTCACAGAGCAAGCGGGACGGTGAGCGAGATTGGCTTTCAATCGGATCCGGCCCTTGGGACGTCGAAGGCCGCCCCAGCTGGATCAGGCTGGACCGTGTACTCGACGTGCCCGAAGGGGGAATTCGCCGTGAAGGTGCGGTTATGGACCACAAGAAATTCGATGTCGTGGCAGCAAAACTTCGGGCCGACTTCAGCTGGAGCTGAAGCCGACCCGAGAGTTGAGAACAGAAAATGATCAGCTGTTCAGGCGGTTGAAACGGCCGAACAGTGCACGATAGATCAGTGCGCCGAGAGCGCCGCCGATAAGCGGGAACACGATGAAGACCCAGACCTGCGGCAAGGCACCGTTCTGGAAGGCCGCCACACCGAGACTACGAGCGGGGTTGACGGACGTATTGTCGATCGGAATCGAGACCAAGTGGATCACTGCAAGTGTGAAACCGATGGACACGCCGGCCAGCGGCACATCCGAAATCTGATCCGTCGACGCCAGAACGACAAACACCAGAAGTGCGGTCAGCAGGATCTCGATAATCATCACGGCACCGATGCCGTAACCGTCGGAAACTACCTGGCCGAGGAGGTTCTTCTCAGCTGACGGACTGTGCGCGCCCCAACCGTTTGCCCCCAGACCGTCGACTGCTCGGTTATACGCGGGAAGGCTGTTGGCGACTGTGAAGATGACAACACCCGCAATCAGTCCGCCGATTACCTGGGCGACGATGTAGATGCAGGCATTGACGGCGGAGATCCGGCCGATGACAAACTGGCCGACGGTTACCGCAGGATTGACGTGGCAACCGGAAATGGGTCCGATTGCGTACACCAGAAACATCAGGGTCAGACCGAATGCCAGCGCGACTCCGAGATTACCGACCTTGGCACCGGCGAACACTGCAGTTCCAACGGCACAGAACACGAGGACAAATGTCCCTACTGCTTCAGCCGCATACTTCTTCACATCCGAGATCGGTTCAATCTCAGTCAATTCCTGTGCAGTTGGAGACATATTTCCACCTAACTTCTCATGGATCGGTAGTAATGCTCGCTCGACTAGATTTTCCGGACTTTACGCAAGGTGTGTGAACTCCACAACAACTTTGAGATTCTTTTGGCCGGACAGAAGATAAAGGTGCCGACGACTGACGGATCCTATGAATAGTGCTGCTGCGCATACACCGAGAGTTTCTGTTCATTCTCAGCTAACTCTTCTATGTGAGCACAGTTTCTACCAGCACCCGCCCCACCCCCTTTACCGGCATGCGAACCGCGCACCACCAGCCCCCGGTCGGTGCATCTCGCTTCGAATGAACGTACACGCAATCATTCTTGTCGAGAATTCCGCAGGTTCGAAGCCTAATCAATCGTGATGATGTCTGCCCAACGGACAACTTTCAAACATTCCCGAACCATGCCAACGAAGTACATACAACGGTACTTTGCGACACAAGAGACATTCCTCCGAAAACTTGTTACAGCTCAGTTACCAACCGTCAATCCGGGTTCGTCCACTAATCGCAATTCCTTGGCAATTACCGACAACGTCAAATCCGGGGCACATTTCGAATAGTTCCGAGATCCGCGCTGAATCGTTTCGTTATCGTGCTTGACACGCCCCACACCAGACCCGCGCATCCGACGACGGCCTTCGAGCAACATCGGCACGGCTATCCAACTGCTGTCGACAGATCACTCCGACGCATGGATTCGCACCACGTGTGGGTTGTCAGACCTTCCGTCCACTGCCGACCTGGGAGGCCGCGTAGGACTGCGGCAGACACTGCCTACATGTGGGCGTTTGCGACCGTGGGAGGAGTTGAGGCGTACAACGTGTAACCTTCTCGGCAGGCGCATCGTGCGGCGGTTTGGGATATTGGACCCTGGACTGGTAATCTTGCCAGTCGGTGCATCAGTGTGCCCACAGCTTTCTCGACCGTAACCAGCTAAAGACGACAAGGATTTTACGCGTGGCCAACATCAAGTCCCAGGTGAAGCGAATCCGTACCAACGAGGCGGCCCGACTCCGTAACCAGTCGGTGAAGTCCGCGCTCCGTACCGCGATTCGTTCATTCCGCGAGGCTGCGGCAGCCGGTGACAAGGACAAGGCCAACGAGCTCCTCGTCGCCACCAGCCGCAAGCTCGACAAGGCAGCCAGCAAGGGCGTTATTCACGCCAACCAGGCTGCAAACAAGAAGTCTGCACTCTCGCAGGCTGCCAACAAGCTCTGACACACACTTTCTGACGGTTCGCCGTCACCAGTGGTGCAACAATAGCCGCTCAGGTCACTTCGACCGGAGCGGCTATTGTGCGTTCCGCAGACAGACCCGTTTCGACGGCAGAGCACACAAGTACGGGCCACATCAAAAGTGATGTGGCCCGCTCGTGGTGTCAGGTACCTCTCTCGAGATTCAGCTCTTGCGCAGCGCACACACTTTGCGCACAGCCATCTCCAGGGCGAAGGACGAATCGACTGCCGCGCCCTTCACATCCGCGTTAAGCGCCGCAACAATCTGCATGGCAGCGCCGATCGACGCTGGATCCCAGCCGTTCACTTCCTTGATTGCCTTTTTGACCTTCCACGGCGGCATCCCCAGCTCCGACGCCAATCGGAACGGATCACCATTCCGCGCGTACGGGCCCACCTTCGCGATGGTGTGGACTGCATCGGCCAGAGCGTCGGCCAGAAGAACATGCGCGGTTCCGATCTGATCAGCCCAACGCAAGGCTTCGACAGCTCCCTTGACGTCGCCGACGATCACCTTGTCTGCGACATCGAATCCGGATACCTCGGCTCTGCCGGCATAGTACTGATGCACCGCTGCGACGTCGATCTTGCCGCCGGTATCTGCAGCCAACTGCGAACAGGCCGAAGCAAGTTCGCGCAGTTTCGATCCGACGCCTTCGATCATTGCCGTGATGACATCCGGAGATACTTTGACATCGGCAGTGCGGAATTCACCCCGAACGAAGTCTGCCAACTGGCCTTTGGCGAGTTTGGTGGCCTGATGAACTACGGCACCCAATTTTTCCAGCGCCGGCGCCAGCGCTTTTGCGCGGCCACCTCCCGAATGCAGGACGATGAGAACCACACCTTCGGACGGTTCGCGAGCAGCATCGAGTACCAGCGCGACAGCATCCTTGCCTGCCTCCGCGGCAGCTTCCAGCACGATGACACGATCTTCCGCGAACAGGGACGGGCTCAACAGCTCGGCAAGTTCAGGAGCGTTGGCGTCCCCCGCACGCATCCGCGTCACCGGAAGATCCGTAATTCCTTGGCCTCGATCGCCCCGAACCTCTTTGATGAGCTTAGATACCGCGCGGTCAATCAAGAACTCGTCGTCCCCGAGAACAAGGTGTAGCGGTTCGACGCCAGCCGGATTACTCACCCGAAGATGTTCCCACGAGGTACCGACACCACGGACATGGACCCGTCGCCGTTCCCGTACACAGCGAGGGTGCCGTCACGATCGGTCCGCGCCACGGCGCCGCCCAAGGATTCGAGTTCGCCCAACACTGCGGGATTCGGGTGCCCGAACGTGTTGCCGACGCCGACACTCACCAACGTCAGCCGTGGGCGAACGGCTTCGAGGAAGGCTTCGGACGTGGTCCGCGAACCATGATGGGGCAGCTTCAGAATGTCCGCCCGCACGTCGATTCCGGCGCGCAGTATCGAAGCTTCACCGGCAACTTCCGCATCACCCGTCAGCAGGATTCGCCCAGCGCTTGTGTACGCCATCAGTACAAGAGATTGATCATTGGCGGATTCAGCCGCGTCGTCGCGGTCACGCGGCACAGCCAATGTAGGACCGAGAACACTCAGGCGCACGGAACCCAACGTGAACTCCGACCCGCTACGCAAACCGATCAGTGGAACCCCTTTCGAGCTGGCAGCAGATTCAACAACACGAAAACCTGATTCAGGCAACAACATCGGACCGACACCCACCGCTGAAACCGAACGACCGGCAAGCACCGCTTCGAGCCCACCGATATGGTCCGCATGAAAATGACTGATCACAACCAGCGCAATATCGTTGACCCCCAGCATTTTCAGGCATCTGTCCATCGATGTCGGATCAGGACCGACGTCGATCACGACTACGCGACCGTCTCCCGTCGACAACACCAGACCGTCTCCCTGCCCGACGTCGCACATCACGAATCCCCAGCCGGGCGCAATCCGTCCGCCTGCGAACAGATGCTGAAATGCCAGAGCCAGAGCAACTCCGAGCACAATCGTGCCGATCACCCACCGCGAGATACGATTCCACACCAGCACCACTGCCACCAGTAGCACACCGATGACGAACACCGCTCCGAGAATTCCCGACGGCACGGTCAGATTTGCGCCGGGAACCGCCGCTGCTCGCTCCGAGACGGAAAGCAACCACCACATCGGCGGCCGAACGGTGTGTGCCGCCAGTGTGGCCGCCGGAGCACTGATCAACGCCAGAAGTGCCACGAGCGCACCCAATACCGTCAGCACCCCGACGACCGGCGCGACCAACAGATTCGCCACGATCGCAACAACACTGAGCGTTCCCGCCATCGCGGCCACCACCGGCGCCGTCACGACAAAGGCAGCGCAAGAAACGGCTGTCGCCTCAGCCAGCCACCGTGGCCAACCGCACCGACGGAGTCCGTCGACCCACACCGGTGCGAGGATCACCAACGCGCCGGTGGCCGTGGTCGACAATACGAATCCCCAGTCCACGGCAAGTTCCGGCATCACTGTCACCAGAACGATGACCGCGCACCCCAATGCCGGCAGCGCCTGCTTGCGACGTCCGGTGACCAAACTGAGCAGACCGATCGTGCCCATCACCGCGGCCCGCAGCACACTGGGCGAAGGCCGCGCGACAATGACGAAGGCAACGAGCGTCACCACCGCAAGCGCTGCGCCGATCCGGGGATCGAACGACGCTGCTCGGACCAGCAACAAGACAGCGCCCAGAAGAATGCTGATGTTTGCGCCGGACACCGCGGTGAGGTGCGAAAGCCCAGCGGCAGTGAAGTTGTCCTTGACTACCGGCGACAACGCCGACGTATCCCCCACAACCAGCCCGGGTAACAATCCCGCCTGATCAGCGGGCAGCGCCGCGGCACAGACAGCTGCGAACCGAGACCGTACAGCTCCCGCCCACCGCTGATACCACGGTGTGTCACCGACCGCGATCGGCCCACCTTCCGTGGTGACGACCGCCAAAGTCAGATCCGATCGACGCGGCACACTCACCTTTCCCCGCACCGTGAGCACTTGCCCGGGAAGCGTTTTGGGCCAGAGGTCACTGGGCGCGCGAATTGTCACCGAACCGCCGGCATCGAATCGCTGCTTGCCTACGGTGACCGATCGGACCGAGGCGTGGAAATACACTCGAGCGGGCCCCATCGACGACGCCATTACCCGCGGGTCTTCGATCGGCGTTACCTGTACGCTCACCCACCCTCCCGACTCCGCCGCTCTCGTCAGCGGATGCACCTCCGCCTCGGACATCCGCCACGCCGTCAGGACACTGAACGCGGTGCCGAACACGCAGGCCACCAACACAACCAGAACCCAGGCTGCATATCCCCGCCGCCGAACGACGACGAAGAGGCAGGCACAGAAGGCAGCCGACACCGACGCAAGAATCCACGAAACAGTCGAGCCGAAGACGATTCCCGCAGCCGTCACACCCCACACGGTCAACGCTACGGGTACGAGTCGAGCATCAAGGACCGGCTGCTCGGTCTCACCGCTCACACCGAAACCAGCGGACGCAGCTTGTCGAGCCGAGCTGGCCCGATACCATCTACTTCACCCAATTGTTCTACGTCCGTGAACTTTCCATTGGAAGTTCGCCACGCCACAATGGCACTCGCCGTGACGGGCCCGACTCCGGGTAGCGTGTCGAGTTCGGCTTCGGTGGCAGCGTTCAGATTGATCAGGCCCCCGCCCTCCGGCGCGGCCGGTGCGCCGCCGGTGCCCGCGGCCGTGGAACTTGTCTTGGGAGCCGAATCACCGACCACGCCGACCACTACTTGATCACCGTCGGACAGTTTCTGCGCCAGATTCAAGCTCAGTGTGTCGGCACCCGCGTTCACACCGCCGGCCGCGGTCAATGCATCAGCAACACGTGAGCCGTCCGGAAGCGTCACCAATCCAGGGTTGCGTACCAGTCCCACAACACTGACCACCACACCCACCGGCGCAGCGGCCCGCGGGGATTCGATCGGCGGCGATACGCGCTCAGTGGCACTGGGCTGCCCCGACACTGTGATCGGAACGCCCACCGCCGTCGGCAACGGCGGAACCGCCTGCATGGTCGGCGAACCCCACCACACTGTGAACACACCGATCCCGGCAGCGACGAGCGCAACAATCACCAGAGCCAGGGCACCTCGGCGGCGTGGGCTCCAGCGCATATCCCGCCAGCGCTCGGGCACAGCCTGAAAACGAGGGGTGAGAGGTTCCAGCTCCTCGTCTTCGTCGGATTCGAGCAACCAATCGGGGACAGTTGGTTCCGCGACGTCTTCCCGTCCGAAACCGACACGCGCGCTGGAAAAGTCACCACTCATCGCGGCGAGGCGATCGCGCACCCTCTCCCGCTCTTCACTGATCCGCATAAGGGGACGCTAGCGAGGAGAAGCGAAAGCGCGTCGACGAGAAATCAAGCTGGGGATAACTACCGGCCTGTGGAGAACGGACCTACTGATCCGCACCGGGTTCCGGGAGCTGACACACCACAACACCGATCGCACCGACACCCACATGGGCACCGATCACCGCACTGAAGTCGGTGACCACTGTCTCGGCGATGTCCGGGATTCGGTCTTGTAATTGCTCGGCAATGCCGTCGGCTCGTTCACGCGCCTTCATGTGATGAACAGCGATTGCAACGCGGCCAAGCCCCGCCCGCTCGACTGCGGCATCGACCAGGCGTGCAAGCGCTTTGGTGGTGGTGCGGGTTTTCTCTTTCAGTACCAGCTTGCCGTCCACCAGATGCAACAGTGGTTTCATCGCCAATGCTGTACCCAATAGCGCTGCGGCCGTACTGATCCTGCCGCCGCGGCGCAACTGATCGAGCTTGTCCACGAAGATGAAGGCACGAGAACGGTCTGCGATGTCGACGGCGCGGTCGTACACGTCATCGAGCGAGGACCCGGCCGCTGCGAATCGCGCGGCCTCCAACGCGGGATACCCCAAACCCATACCCGCAGAAGCTGAATCGACAATTCGAACCTTGCCACCGAATTCCAGGGCCGCCTGCCGGCCCGCTTCCCAGGTGCCGGAGAGCTGACGTGAGATGTGCACAGCCACAACACCGTCACCCTTGCTCAGTTCGAGTGCTCGGCCGTAAGCTTCGATCAATTCTGCCGGTGACGCACCAGCCGTCGTCACCCCGGTCATGTCATCCGGAATGGTATCGACGCCTTCGAGGAAATCGCAGCCGTCACGCAGGACATGCAAGGGCACAACCTGGAGCCCACACGCATCAGCCGGCTCACGCGGGACGCAGGCGGACGAATCCGTGACGACAACAACTGACACGTCGCTACCCGACCTCGCTCGCCGAGGTGGACACACGCTGAGCTTCGGCTGCGCGAATCGTCGCAATCATGGCCTTGGCGACGCCGACATGGCCGTCCCAACCCCAGTGAATACCGTCAGGGTTTCCGTTGTCGGAAAAAACGTTCTCGCGGACGGCGTCGGCAAGATCCACGACCGGCACGTCTTTCTCGGTAGCCCACTCGGTGATCGCAGAAACAGCCGCGGGACGGCCCGCATGGACACTCGCGTACGCATCGCTGCGGTGTACCGACGGCAACGTGGCGATCATCGGCAACTCCGGCCGCATGTACTCCAACGCATTTCTCGAGCTCTCGAGGTACTCGACGCTCAACTTCGGAGGGAGAGCGACCGGGCGACCGAGCGGAGCGAGCCGCGGTTGCAGCCACTGATAGCCCTCACGTACCACGCGTCGTAGCGCCGGTGGCCGAACGTAGCGGATGGTCTCACGCAACGCAGTAGGCAACGGCGAAGGCAGGGAATCCATTCCGCCGACGGCAAACACGACGGCGCCGGCGCGCGGAACGGCAGCCCACACTCGCGGGTCCTGAGTCAGCGCCCACCAGGCGTCGCGGCACGTCCAGCCGATGCGAGCAACGAGCTCGACATCCCAACCCAATTCCTCGGCCACGATGTTCGGCCAGATACGGGGATGGTCGGCGGCAAGTCCGCCTTTGGGCCCGAAGTAGGACAACGAATCGGCAATAACCAACAAGACGGGGCGCTGCCCGTCGGCACTCTCAGAGGACGTCATTTGCGACACTCGCAGAAGCATTCCATACGTCCAGTCGCCATTCGATGGACTGGGGGTCTCCGTGTCCACTGAGTTGCACCCAACTCGTGTTTCCGAGGCCACCCAAGACCGGCCAACGATCAACCGGCAAGTCCAGCAATGCGGCCGTCAGCGCGGCAATCAGCCCACCGTGCGCCACCAGTACAACTGGCCGTTCGGACCAATCCGGAAGCGACTTCAGAAGTTCCTGCACCACCGGCACACTGCGCTTCGCGACGTCGATTCGGCTCTCACCGCCGGGCGGGGCGATGGTCGCGTCGGCGCGCCACGTCTGCCGCACGCCAGGTGTCTGCCGGTCGACGTCACCGTGAGTCAAACCCTGCCAGTCACCGAGGTGTGTCTCACGCAGTCGCGGATCGGTGAGGACCGGCAGTCCGGCCGCATCTCCGACGGCAACTGCCGTGAAATACGCGCGACGCAGGTCCGAGGACACGATGGTCAACGGCCTGCGATCAGCGATGACTGGGCCCGCACTCTTAGCTTGAGTACGGCCCAGCTCCGAAAGATCGGTGTCGAGTTGCCCCTGCATCCGAGAATCGGCGTTGTATTCAGTTTGTCCGTGGCGCAACAAGATGAGCCGACGGACACTCGACGCCGGACTGGGCGCCGAGGAAGTCACAGCGAGAGGTCCGACGCGTCCGGCTCGGAAACCGTATCGGTGTCGAAAACCGTATGTGCGTCGGCCGGTCCGGGACGGTTCTCGCCGAGGCCTTCGACCTCTACCGTCGGGCAGTCCTTCCACAGGCGATCGAGAGCATAGAAATTGCGCTCCTCGTCGTGCTGGACGTGAACGACGATCTCGGCGTAGTCGAGCAGCGCCCAACGTCCCTCACGGGTGCCTTCGCGACGGAGCGGCTTGTGGCCGGCTTCGCGGAGGCAATCTTCGATGTTCTCGACAATCGAGTTCACCTGACGCTCGGTCTGGGCGGATGCGATGACAAAGCAGTCCGTGATGACCAACTGCTCAGACACGTCGAGCACCACCACTTCGGTAGCCAGCTTCTCGTCGGCCGCCAGGGCCGCGATGCGTGCCATGTCGATGGCTTGTGTTGTTGCGCTCACTCGATGTTCTCCAGTTTCGTCTTCAGGTCTTGCTTCTAGTTCGAATCAGCGGACTTGCCAGGCGCCGGCTCCGACATCGTGGTCGCCCCGTCACGCCGCTGAGCGTCGACGGGTCGATACAAATTCCGCTTCGAGATGTACTGCACCACTCCGTCCGGCACCAGGTACCAGACGGGACGGTCTTCGCTCGCCCGACGTCGACATTCGGTCGACGAAATGGCAAGCGCCGGGATCTCGATCAATGTCACCGCGTCCGCGGGCATGGTGTCGAGATGACCGGCCAGGTGTTCGGCGTTGAGATCGAAACCCGGCCGCGATACGCCCACAAATTTCGCCAATGCAAACAACTCTTCCCAATCTTGCCAGGAAAGGATGCTGGCCAGCGCATCGGCACCGGTGATGAAGAACAGTTCGGCGTCGGGATGATAGGCCCGTAGGTCGCGGAGAGTGTCCACGGTGTACGTCACTTTTTCGCGGTCGACATCGACGCGAGAGACGGAAAACCGCGGGTTGGAGGCGGTAGCGATGACAGTCATGAGGTATCTATCCTCCGCCGGACTGACACCTCGCGCCTGCTTCTGCCACGGTCTGCCGGTGGGGACGAAGATCACTTCGTCGAGCCCGAACCTGTCGGCGACCTCACTGGCTGCGACGAGGTGTCCGTGGTGAATGGGGTCGAAAGTGCCACCCATCACGCCGAGGCGGCGTCGAGCACGTTCCACCGATTGTCCCTTCTGCACGACTGACGAGCTTACGTGTTTCACACCGGCAGCAAGCCGGACACCACTTCGGCCAACTGCTTGGCGGAGCGACACTCATGCATGCTGATGACTTCGTTGTAGACCTTGGCTGCAGAGTCGCCCGTCCCCCACTGCCCCTTGGGCTCGGGGTTGAGCCAGTGTGCGTGCTTGGCGACGGCAACCATCTGTGCCAACGATTGGAGGTTGGGGTCCCGGTAGTTGTTGCGGCCGTCGCCCAGGATCAGCATCGATGTGCGACTGGTGATGCTTTGCGCAAACTTCTCCTGAAACACCCCGAAGGCATTTCCGTAATCGGAGTGACCGTCGTACGTGATGAGTTCGGCTTCGCGAATCATCCGCGACATCGCAGACCCGAGATCGGCATTGGAATCGAAGAACCGGGTGACCTCGTCGGTGGTGTCGATGAACGCAAAAACTCGTACTCGTGAGAACTGCTCGCGCAGCGCGTTGACCAACAACAAGGTGAAGTGGCTGAACCCGGCGACCGACCCGGAAACGTCGCACATCACCACAAGTTCGGGACGCGCACGCTTCGGCTTCCGTTGCACCAGATCGATCGGAACCCCACCGGTGGACATGGATTTGCGCAACGTACGGCGCAAATCGATGGAACCCGATCGGCTTCGACTCCGCCGGACAGCCAGGCGGCTGGCGAGCAACCTGGCCAGCGGCGCGACGTTCTTCTTGAGTGTGGTGAGTTCTGCGTCGGAAGCACGAAGGAAATCGACTTCCTCCGCCAGTTTCGGAACGCCGTACGTAGCGACGCGTTCCTTGCCGAGGTTCTCGGCCGTGCGTCGACGCGTTTCCTTCTCGACCATCTTGCGGAAATCTGCGATTCGCTGGGCTGCGGTGCGCTTGGCGACCTCCGACTGATAGTCGGATGCATCCTTGCCTTCGCTGCCCGAACCTTCTTGATTGCCGAGTAGACCTTGAAGGATCTTGTTGAGCAACGTCTCCGGTGCCACGTCGCGAAGTGCCTGGTACGCGGAGAACGACGGCCCGTTACTGGACTGGTACTGCCCCATCTCCTCGACCATCGCGGCGGTGAGAAGTTCGGTCAGCTCCATTGCCTCGTCGCTGCCGGCGGTCAGCAGTTCGGCGATCAGCTCACGCAATGCCTGCAGATCGATGGTTCCGTCGGCCTTGCGCGGCAGCGAGACGTCGACGTCGCCGACGGCACGGTTACCGATCGCTTTCGGGAACCACAGATCGAATACCGCGTCGAAGGTGGCTCGGTGGGTGGGCCGACGCAGGAGCGAGCAAGCCAGCCCCTCACGCAGGGACTCACGGTCGAGAAGGTCGAGGACTGACATGACCTTGCCGGCGTCGACGGTCTCGGAAGGTCCGACCATGATTCCGCGTCGGCGAAGTGCCTCGACAAAATCGACGAGGTGACCGGGCAGACCGTGCGGTGCTGCCAACCCACCCGGCTTGAGCGGTGACGTCGAACCTCCGAGGGCCATGACCAGACCTCAGTTCAGCCGAAGTTCAGCGGTGGCTCGCACCTGATCGGACTGGTGCTTGAGGATGACACCGAGGGTTGCGCGCACGGCGTCGTCGTCAAGAGTGTCCATACCCAGCGCGAGGAGCGTACGGCCCCAGTCGATGGTCTCCGATACCGAAGGAACCTTCTTGAGCTGCATTCCGCGCAGAACTCGAATGGTGTTGACCAACTGCTCGGCGATGGCTTCGGGAAGCTCAGGCACACGGCTGGCGAGAATGCGGCGCTCGAGATCGGCATCCGGGAAGTCCAGATGCAGGAACAAGCAACGACGCTTGAGCGCCTCGGACAGCTCACGGGTGGCGTTGGACGTCAGCACAGTGAACGGCTTGCGAGTTGCCGTGATGGTGCCTAGTTCCGGGATGGTGACCGCGAAATCGCTCAGAACTTCGAGAAGGAGACCCTCGATCTCGACATCTGCCTTGTCGGTCTCGTCGATCAGCAGCACGGTCGGCTCCTCGCGGCGAATTGCCTTGAGCAGCGGCCGAGCCAGCAGGAACTCCTCCGAGAACACATCTGCCTTGGTGGAATCCCAGCTGTGATCGGAGCCTGTCTGGATCCGCAGAATCTGCTTCGCGTGGTTCCACTCGTACAACGCGCGGGCCTCGTCGACGCCTTCGTAGCACTGCAGACGGATGAGCTCCGCACCCGTCGTCTGGGCGACAGCGCGAGCCAGTTCCGTCTTTCCGACGCCGGCCGGCCCCTCGATGAGCAAGGGCTTACCGAGCCTGTCCGCGAGGAATACGGCGGTGGCAGTCCCCTTGTCAGACAGGTAGCCGGTTTGAGCCAGCCGCTCGATGACGTCGTCGACGCTCGAGAAAAACGGTGATGTGTCGGGAAGAGCGCGGTCCACGGTTAACTCCTTGAAGGTGGGTCAAGTCTGGGCGAACTTTTCAGGCGGAGCGGGTGTGTCCGTCGCCCCAGACGATCCACTTGGTGGACGTCAGCTCCGGCAGCCCCATGGGGCCGCGTGCATGAAGTTTTTGTGTCGAGATGCCGATCTCGGCGCCGAATCCGAACTGCTCGCCGTCGGTGAATGCGGTGGACGCATTGACCATCACGGCAGCTGCGTCGACGCGGGCGGTGAACTCGCGCGCGGCCGAGAGATCTGCTGTGACGATAGCTTCGGTATGTCCGGTGCCGTACTGATCGATGTGCTCGACGGCAGCATCGAGATCCTTGACAACCTTGAGAGCGACGTCGAGTGTCAGGTATTCCTTCGACCAGTCGTCCTCGGTCGCGGGAACCAGACCGGGCAAATCTCCGTGAACAACGACGTCGTGCATCTGCAGGGCCTGCAGAAGTTGTGGCACCGCGGTCTCCGCGATGGCCGAGTCGATCAAAATGGTCTCGGCAGTGTTGCAAACGCTGGGACGACGCGTCTTGGAGTTGATCAGAATCTTCTCGGCCATCACCAGATCAGCTGCCGAATGCACGTAGACGTGGCAGTTTCCGACGCCCGTCTCGATGGTGGGAACGGTGGCGTCCCGGACGACCGCACTGATCAGGCCGGCGCCACCACGCGGGATGACGACGTCCACGAGTCCGCGAGCCTGAATCAGGTGGGTAACCGTGGATCGATCAGCGCTGGGCAGGAGCTGAACTGCGTCTTCCGGGAGCTTCTGCGCAACCAACGACTCGCGAAGAGCTACAACCAGAGCCTCGTTGGACTTGACTGCGGACGACGAACCACGAAGCAGCGCAGCATTTCCCGACTTGAGTGTCAGGCCGAATGCGTCGACCGTCACGTTGGGGCGAGCCTCGTAGACCATGCCGACGACGCCGAGCGGAACTCGCTGCTGACGCAATTCCAAGCCGTTAGGCAGGGTAGATCCGCGGAGCACTTCACCGATGGGATCGGGCAATCCGGCAACCTGACGCAGGCCGGAGGCGATGCCCTCGATCCGGTCCGCGGTGAGGCGCAAACGGTCGAGGAGTGATTCCTCGGTACCGGCAGCCTTGGCAGTGTCGATGTCGATGGCATTTGACGCAAGAATCTGATCGGTGGCAGCAAGAACTGCATCGGCTGCAGCATGGAGCGCGGCATCCTTCTGCGCAGTGGTCAACAGGGCCAGAACACGCGAGGCCTTACGGGCGCGGCGAGCGGCCTCGTGCACGACAGTGCGCGTGTCGGAAGCGCCTGAACCCGCGGTGGGCCCGGCAGAAGTTACAGCAGTCATAGATACACATTAGCCATCCACCCCGACAGCCTGCTTTCGGGAATGATTCGGACTCGAATCGCTGTTGCACGAGGTTGAGAAGTCCACCCGACTCAAAGTTCGAGTCGGGGACCTACTTATCCACATTCTTCCAGTCAGGAGCATTTTCCGTGAGTCTGCTGTTCGAACCCATAACCCTGCGCGGTGTCACCATTCCTAACCGTGTGTGGATGGCGCCCATGTGCCAATACTCGGCCGATGTCATCGGTGACCAGGTCGGAGTGCCCAACGAATGGCATCGAACTCACCTCGTCAGCCGGGCGATCGGCGGCGTCGGTCTGATCCTCACCGAGGCGACGGCAGTGAGCCCCAACGGCCGGATCAGCGCCGCTGATCTGGGGATCTGGAACGATCAGCAGGCTCGCGCCTTCGCTGAGATCAACGCGCAACTCGCGTACTTCGGCGCCGTTCCCGGTATCCAGTTGGCACACGCGGGCCGTAAGGCGTCGACGCAGGTTCCGTGGCGCGGCGGCAAGAGTCTCGATGCCGACGACCGCCTTGCCTGGCAGACCGTCGCGCCCAGTGCTGCGCCCTTCGGTCACCTCACCGAACCCGTCGAACTCACCACCGAAGACATCGCGAAGGTGGTTGCGGACTTTGCCGCAGCAGCAACCCGAGCGCTCAAGGCTGAATTCAAGGTAGTCGAAATCCATGCGGCTCACGGCTACTTGATTCACCAATTCCTCTCCCCTGAGAGCAACAAGCGGACAGACCACTACGGCGGCAGCTTCGACAACCGCATCCGATTCCTCCTTGAAATCCTCACCGCAGTTCGTGAAGTGTGGCCCGCTGAGTTGCCGCTCTTCGTCCGTATGTCCGCCACAGACTGGCTTACGGAGGAGCGCGGGCTCGAGGTTGGTAGTTGGACGGCGGATCAGACTGTCGCACTTGCCAATATCCTCTCCGACTACGGGGTCGACCTCATCGACGTCTCCACCGGCGGCAATTCGCCAGGAGTACAGATCCCGGTGGAGCCGGGATACCAGGTTCCGTTTGCCCGCAGAATCCAGAATGAAACTCTGCTCCCCGCTGCCGCAGTCGGGCTGATCACCGAACCTGAACAAGCCGAGAGAATCATCGAGGACGGCAGCGCGATCGCCGTGCTCCTCGGCCGCGAACTACTGCGCGATCCGTACTGGGCACGGCGCGCCGCCCGAGAACTGAATGCCGAAGTGGGACCCCGGGTTCCGTCGCAGTACGCCCGGGCTTTCTAACCCGAGAATCGGTTTCTGCGTTTCCCTTTGATACCGTGAGTGCCTTACTTGCCGGTAGTCCGGAGCCCTCGGGGCTCCGGACATTGCCGCGAGCCAGAGCCGTGCGACGGGGGTCGCATCGAGCCACAGGGCACGCGGACGTTTTGTTCCCGACCGGCGCATCGGCGAGTGGGCAACAAAAGATGCGTGCATCAGGTACGTGCTCCGCTCGATTCGATGATTGCGCTGGGGAGCGCTGTCATGACAACACCAGAGAACTCGATCAGTGCCCTCGACGTGGCCGAATCACCCGATGTCACCGTCACCGACAACGCGTCGGTCAAGAAGGCTGTCAAGGCGACGATGCTCGGAAATGCCATGGAATGGTTCGATTTCGGCGTCTACGCCTATCTAGCCACCACTATCGGAAAAGTGTTCTTCCCGGAGGTCAGCGGTAGCGCGCAACTCCTCTCGACATTCGCAATTTTTGCCGCGGCGTTTATCGTCCGACCTTTGGGTGGCTTGTTCTTCGGTCCACTCGGCGACCGCATCGGACGTAAGAAGGTCCTGGCCACCACCATTATTCTGATGGCCGGCAGCACATTCGGGATCGGTCTTATCCCGAGCTACGAGTCCATCGGAATCGCGGCACCGATACTCCTCGTTCTCCTTCGCCTTCTGCAAGGCTTCTCCACCGGCGGCGAATACGGCGGAGCCAGTACCTTTGTCGCCGAATATGCACCCGACAAGCGTCGCGGCTTCTTTGCCAGCTTCCTCGAATTCGGCACTCTGGCAGGGTATGTGGCCGCGGCCGGCATTGTCACGATCATCCAGACCGTGGTCAGCCCGGAAGAACTCCTCCAATGGGGTTGGCGCATCCCGTTCCTCATCGCCGGTCCGCTGGGCCTGATCGGCTTGTATCTCCGATTACGATTGGAGGAAACACCGGCATTTCAGCAGATGGAACAGGCCGAAGAGCGTTCTCTCGCCGACGAATCCACCGGCACGAAGCTCCGCGAGACGATCGTCGAGAATTGGCGACCACTGGTTCTGTGCATCGTGCTCGTCGCAACGTACAACATCGCCCACTACGGCCTGCTCAGCTACATGCCTACCTACCTCACCAACACTTTGGGTTACGACGAATCCCATGGTCTTGTTCTCATGATCATCGTCATGCTCGTGATGATGATCGGCATCAGCTACGTTGGCAAATGGTCCGACCGGGTTGGCCGGAAACCTTTGCTGCTCAGCGGATTTATCGGCTTCTTCGTGTTGTCGTTGCCTGCCTACCTCCTGATCGGCGTCGGCAACTACTTCACTGTTTTTCTCGGCCTGGCGATCCTGGGCGGACTTCTCCTCCTCTTCGTCGGTGTGTTCCCCTCAGTACTCCCCGCACTCTTTCCCACTGGAATTCGATACGGCGGCTTGGCAATCGGATACAACCTCGCAGTGTCGATCTTCGGCGGCACCACTCCCCTGGTACTGACCGCTCTCGAAAGTTCAACCGGAAGCAATCTGGTTGCTCCGATGTACATGATGATTGCAGCGGTCATCGGTGGTCTCGCAGTTCTCCTGATCCCAGAGACGGCCCGAAAGCCTCTCGACGGTTCGCCGCCGGCAGTAGCCACCAACGACGAGGCCCGTCGAATCATCCTCAAGGTGCGCCGCAAGAAGGTGAAGGCCGATAACCTCGACGTATGAGCCAGCCCCGCATCGTCGTTGTCGGCAGCGTCAACATGGACCTCACCTCCACTGTCTCCCGATTCCCGGTTCCCGGTGAAACCTTGCTGGGCACTGCCTTTGCCACCGCTGCCGGTGGCAAAGGCAGTAATCAGGCCATTGCCGCCGCCAAAGCCGGCGGCGACGTCATCTTCATCGGCGCGGTGGGCGACGACGGTTTCGGCCGGGAACTCCGGCAGACGCTCGATTCTGCCGGTGTCGATACGACGCTGTTGCGCACCGTCAACGGCCCCAGCGGAGTTGCGGCAATTACCGTCGACGCTCGGGCCGAGAACAGCATCATCGTTGTTGCCGGAGCCAATGGATCCGTCACTGAGTTGACCGACAGCGATCTCGACGCCATCGCAAACGCGGACGTGCTGTTGTGCCAACTCGAGATTCCGCTGGCGACCGTAGTTGCCGCAGCAAAGCACGCTCAGCTCAATGACACAACCGTCATACTCAATCCTTCACCGGTACAAGATCTTCCGAACACACTGATCGACGCAGTAGGCATCCTGATCGTGAATCAGACCGAAGTGGAACAGCTTTCCTCGATCACCGATCGCGTCGAACACCTGGTCACGACCCTCGGAGCGGGTGGCGCCGATCTGCGCAGCCGAGGCAGCGCCGTCCACGCGGATTCACCGAAAGTGACGCCGGTCGATACCACCGGCGCGGGCGATGCCTTCACCGGCGCCTTTGCCGTGGAATGGATACTTGACCGATCACGTGCGCTGCATTTTGCGTGCGTGGCGGGGAGCCTCGCAACGACGGTCCCCGGCGCGGCTGCGTCGTCGCCGACCCGAACCGCGATCGAGGATTTGCTGGAAAGCTCGGCTTGACTCTCACACCGTGTGAGGCCGTAGAACTGACGGTGTCGGTAATTCACGCAAGAAGGTGAGGCAATCATGCTGAGCATCGGGGACTTCGCGAGAGCCGGCCGTGTGTCCGTGCGGATGCTTCGCCACTACGACGCCATCAGCCTGCTCACCCCAGTCGAAGTAGATGCCTCCACGGGATACCGCTCCTACTCCGCGGGCCAATTGGCGTTGCTCAACCGAATCGTGGCGTTGAAGGATCTGGGACTCACGCTTGCCCAGGTCCGGCAAGTGGTCGAGTCGTCCGTCAGCGTCGACGAGATTCGCGGGATGCTCACGCTTCGCCGCGCCGAGCTCGAGACCCGGATCCAGGAAGACACCGCGCGACTGGCCCACGTCCAGGCGCGTTTACGCATCATCGAGAGTGAGGGAAAGATGTCTACCTACGAAGTTGTAGTCAAGCCGGTTCCTGCCGTGCGAGTGGCCGAGTTGACCGGTATCGCCAAGTCCATGGAGCCGTCGTCCATCGGTCCCGTTGTTCAAGGGCTCTACGGCAAGCTCAGCTCCGAACTGGGCCGCGCCGGCCTGATCCCCATTGGCCCGGCAATCGCCTACTACGAGGACGCCGGGGACGAAGAGAACGTCGTCGTACATGCCGCTTTGCCGGTAGACGCGAACCCCAGTGACGAATACGACTTCACTGTGACCGATCTGCCGGGCGAACAGCAGATGGCAACTCTGCTGCACAAGGGCTCGATGGAGAACTGCCTACCGGCTTACCAGGCACTTGCCCGCTGGATCGACGAAGCCGGATACCGCAATGCCGGACCGGGTCGCGAGGTGACTTTGGCTTACACCGAGGACGTCGACGGCTGGGTCACCGAACTTCAGCAGCCCATCGACAAGGTCTGAAATACGCACCTGTCGGAGGTGTCATGCACCATGGGAGGCATGACCACCACCACTGCCCCCGTACTGCGCGACGAAGCCGAGCGTCTGCTCCGCGAACTCGCCGGGCCCGATGCCTGCCTGCGCGAGGACCAGTGGATCGCGATCGAGGCCCTGGTGGTTCAGCGCAAGCGCGCTCTGGTGGTGCAGCGGACCGGCTGGGGTAAGTCGGCGGTGTACTTTATCTCCGCAAAGCTCCTGCGTGCTGCTGGGCACGGTCCAACGGTCATCGTCTCCCCTCTCTTGGCGCTCATGCGCAACCAGGTCGCCTCCGCCGAACGGGCGGGTGTTCGCGCTGCCACCATCAACTCCGGCAACATGACCGAATGGGACGATATTCACGCCCGCGTCGCCGCAAATGATCTCGACGTTCTGCTCGTCAGCCCCGAGCGTCTCAACAACCCGGACTTCCGGGACCAGGTTCTGCCGTCCTTGGCTGCCGATGCCGGACTGGTCGTCGTGGATGAGGCTCACTGTGTGTCCGACTGGGGTCACGACTTCCGTCCGGATTACCGGCGCATCCGGACGTTGATCGCCGAACTCGGGGACGGCATTCCTGTTCTCGCGACAACTGCGACGGCCAATGACCGCGTCGTCGCCGACGTGTCCGCACAACTCGGAGTCGGCGGCGAGGAAACGTTGATTCTGCGCGGCGGACTCGAACGCGAATCACTGCACCTATCTGTCGTTAATATCCCGGAGGCAACAGCGCGCGCCGCCTGGCTCGCTCAGATCCTGGACACATTGCCTGGTTCCGGCATCATCTACACCCTCACCGTTTCGGCAGCCCGCGACCTGTCGAGCCTGCTGTCCGAGCGTGGCCACACTGTCGCCGCGTACACCGGCCAAACCGACCCCACCGAGCGTGAATCCCTCGAGCAGGATCTGCTCGGGAATCGTGTCAAAGCCCTTGTCGCGACGTCTGCTCTCGGGATGGGTTTCGACAAGCCTGATCTCGGCTTCGTGATCCACCTCGGCGCACCGTCATCACCGATCTCTTACTACCAGCAAGTCGGACGCGCCGGTCGTTCCACCGATCGCGCTGACGTGATCTTGCTTCCGGGCTCCGAGGACAAGCAGATCTGGAGCTACTTCGCGTCCGTTGCGTTCCCGCGTGAACACCTGGTCCGCAGTGTCATCGAGCACCTCGACACCGAAAAAGCCACGTCGACACCGGCATTGGAACCCTTGGTCGAGCTCAACCGCACCCGGCTCGAAATGGTCTTGAAAGTCCTCGATGTCGACGGGGCGGTCAAACGCGTCAAGGGCGGCTGGATCAGCACCGGAGAACCGTGGGTGTACGACGCGCTGCGCTATGGCCGTCTCGAGGAAGCTCGCCAGGCCGAGCAGGCTGCTATGGTCGAATTCCAGAACATCACGACCTGCCGAATGACCTTTCTCCGTGAGCAACTCGACGATCCCGGCCTCACCCCGGACAACTCGCAGTGCGGTCGATGCGACAACTGCACCGGTCAGCGGTATGACACGACAGTCGACACCGCCGCACTCGACGAAACTCGGGCACGCCTGCAGCGCCCCGGTTTCGATCTCGAACCACGCAAGATGTGGCCGACGGGACTCAGCAAGCTGGGAATCAACCTGTCCGGAAAGATCAAGGAAGGGCCGGAATCCGGACGCATCCTCGGACGTCTGTCCGATCTCGGCTGGGGCCAGCGCCTACGCGCGTTGCTCGACGGACCCGATGCCGAGGTGCCTGATGCAGTAGTCAGTGCCTGCATCAGTGTTCTGGCAGCGTGGGATTGGACTGATCGACCCACCGGCGTGATGGCGCTTGAATCGTCAACTCACCCAATCCTTGTCCGGAGCCTTTCGGCGAAGTTGGCTCAGGTCGGGCGACTCACCGACCTCGGCGTACTTCACCTTCGGCCTGAACATCCACCCGTCTCGGCCGCCAACTCGGCCTATCGCGTCGCCGGATTGGTTGACGCGTGGGATGTTCCCGACATGAGCGCACATCAAGGGCCCGTCCTCCTGGTAGATGCACTCGCCGATACCGGTTGGACTTTCACGATGGCTGCCCGCGCATTGCGTCAAGCCGGTGCACAGTCAGTGCTTCCGTTGGCGCTCGCAAGCCCGAAATAGTCGCTCCGACAACACCAATAGTTACATAATGTGACCACCCTCACATTCATGCTGTCACCTGCGCCGTACCCGGTTACCCAAGGCCCGAAACGGACATCTACATGACTTCTGCAGCAATGCTTGTTACGTTCAGATGACAGATGAAGCCTGTTGATACGAGAGCTATCCCGACCACCGCGCCGGACGCGGTGTTACTGCGAAGCCCACAGATCGATGACGGAGTCCGGCTCTGGCAGATCGCACGAGATTCGAAGGTGCTCGACCTCAATTCGAGTTATGCATACCTGTTGTGGTGCAGGGATTTCAGCGCAACATCGATTGTTGCGGAAGTAGACGGACGTGTTGTCGGATTTGTTTCCGGCTACGCCCGGCCCAGCGCACAGGAAACCCTGTTCGTATGGCAAGTCGCGGTCGATGAAGACCAGCGCGGTAAGGCAATTGCCGGCCGCATGCTGTCAGCATTGATGGATCGCACAGCGCCACTGGGTGTTACACATCTGGAGACGACGATCAGCCCCGACAACGAGGCTTCGATCGCACTCTTCACCGCGCTCGCACGAAGGCGCGAATTACCTATCAGTCGGCAGAGCTTGTTCTCGCCCAATGATTTTCCCGATGGACACGAAGCCGAAGATCTTTTCCGCATCGGCGCCTAGCGCGTTGCGCGCTGGGTACACAGCATGCCCCGGAGGAACTAAGAAGATATGAACATCAACGAAGCAAGCATTTTCGAGACGCTCGAGTCCGAAGTTCGCAGCTACTGCCGTGATTGGCCGGCAGTGTTCACCAGCGCTTCCGGATCGTGGATCCGTGACGAGAGCGGGCGCGACTACCTGGATTTCTTCGCCGGCGCCGGCGCACTCAACTACGGACACAACAACCCGGTGCTGAAATCAGCACTGGTCGACTACATCATGAGTGACGGCATCACCCACGGCCTCGACATGTCGACTGTCGCCAAACGTGAGTTCCTGGAAACCTTTCAGCGCAACATCCTCGAGCCACGTGGCCTCGACTACAAAGTCCAGTTTCCCGGGCCCACCGGAACAAATGCTGTCGAAGCCGCACTCAAGCTGGCCCGCAAGGTCACTGGGCGATCCGCAATCATCAACTTCACCAACGCTTTCCACGGTATGACACTGGGAGCACTGTCGGTTACCGGCAACTCGATGAAGCGAGCCGGCGCCGGTGTACCACTGGTGCACACAACGCCGATGCCGTTCGACAACTACTTCGACGGCGTCACCGAGGATTTCCAGTGGTTCTCACGGGTGCTCGATGATTCCGGCAGCGGATTCAACCGTCCCGCAGCTGTCATCGTCGAGACCGTGCAGGGTGAAGGCGGCGTCAATGTCGCTCGCCCCGAATGGCTTCGGGCACTCGCAACGCTGTGCTCCGATCGCGGAATCCTGCTGATCGTCGACGACGTCCAGATGGGTTGTGGCCGTACGGGTCCGTTCTTCTCGTTCGAAGAAGCCGGAATCGTTCCCGACATCGTCACGCTCTCCAAATCCATCGGCGGCTACGGAATGCCCATGGCGCTCACACTGTTCAAACGTGAACTCGATGTCTGGGGTCCCGGCGAGCACAACGGAACGTTCCGCGGAAACAACCCCGCGTTTGTCACATCCAAGGTGGCACTCGATCATTACTGGTCCGACGATGCGCTCACCAAGACGACCCTGAAGAAGGGCGCCCGCATCCGCGAGTGCTTCGCAAATCTCGCCGATCAATTCCCCGGCGAGGTTTCGACCCGCGGACGCGGTCTGGTCCAGGGACTTGTCTTCGAGCAGCCCGAACGGGCCGGCAAGGTCTGCCAACTGGCATTCGACGAGGGATTGCTGGCGGAAACCTCCGGCCCGTCCGACCAGGTAGTGAAACTGCTTCCGGCACTGACGATTACCGATGAGGAGCTCGAGCACGGCCTCTCCATTCTGGCCGAAGCGACACTCAAGGTCTGCAGCTAAGGGAAGGACTCCCCCATGATCGTTCGCACCACCACCGAAATTTCCGGCACAGACCGCGACGTCTCCAGCGAGGACGGAAACTGGCGCAGCAAGCGCATCGTTCTCGGCGGCGACCGCGTGGGCTTCTCGTTCCACGAGACCACCATCAAGGCCGGATCCATCAACGAGTTCCACTACGCCAACCACGTCGAGGCAGTGTGGCTCGTCGAAGGCACCGGCAAGTTGATCGACCTGGACAACAACAAGGAATACAGACTGGCTCCCGGGTCGATGTACCTACTCGACGGCCATGAGCGTCACCGCGTCGAGCCGGACACCGAGATGCGTATGTTGTGTGTGTTCAATCCCCCGGTCACCGGCCGGGAAGTGCACGATGAAAACGGAATCTACCCACTCATCGAGGTCCCCGCGTAACGTCAAGCCATGGCGCCTGACACTTCACCCCGCGTAGCTATCGGCCCCGCCCCCGATGCACTGCTCGACAGCGCAGTGCTCCGGGGCGGCGGCGTGATCAGTCCGATCGAATCTGCCGACGCCCTGATCTGGGCTGGTTTGCCGGATTCGTTTCCGAGAGTATTGCCCCCGTCGATCCGATGGGTGCAGCTGCCCTCCGCCGGGATCGAGGACTGGTTCGAGGCCAAAGTGATTTCCAAGGACACCGACATCACGTGGACGTCTGCTGCCGGCGCATTCTCCGCCTCGGTAGCAGAACACGCATTGATGTTGCTCCTGGCCGGAGTTCGCCACCTGCCCGCGCACATCGAGGCAAAGACGTGGCGTCAGTTCGAGTTCTTCCCGAAGATCGGTACTTTACGTGGTTCCACGGTCGCAATTATCGGAGCCGGTGGAATTGGTCGTGCGTTGATCCCGATGCTGGCCGCACAGGGGGCAGACAGCATCGCGGTCAATCGCAGCGGTAGTCCAGTACCCGGCGCCATCGCAACATTTCCGGCGTCGAAGATGGATGAAATCTATTCTCGTGCAGACCACTTCGTCATTGCAGCGCCCGCCACTCCAGCGACACGCCACCTCGTAGGGCGTGCTCAGCTTGCGCAGATGCGCCCCCATTCGTGGGTGATCAATGTCGCGCGCGGTTCACTGGTCGACACCGATGCCCTCGTCGAGGCCATCGAAACAGAGGGCATCGGCGGCGCCGGACTCGATGTCACCGAGCCCGAACCGCTCCCCGACGGTCACCCCCTGTGGGACTTGACCAACGCCATCATCACGCCGCACGATTCCAATCCGCCGGGTGTCCGCCCCGCCGCGTTTGCCGATCACGTGAGCAAGAACGTGGCCCGCTTCGCGAAGGGTGAAACTCTCGCAGCCCTCGTGGATCCGATCGCCGGTTACTGACCTACGGCTGCCTATGACGCGAAAGCTCCGGAGTTCCACGCTTGGGCAAACTGGTTCCAGGGAGTAAAACCAAAAGTAGCCCCATCCCACACTATGGGCAGCGTAATCCCGAACATGACTACTCCTCGTCTTTGTACTCCAAGGAGGACTACCCGAGGCCGCCGAGTTCCACACTGCGTACTACCCGCCCTGGCTCGGCGGGCGACCGACGCGCCTATCCTGGAACCCGTGCACACCAGCAACGCCGGACTCGACGCTCTGACCGAACTTCTGTCAGGCCGACGCCTAGCCATCGTGACGGGGGCCGGCATCTCCACCGATTCAGGGATCCCTGACTACCGCGGACCCGATTCCCCTCCCCGCAACCCGATGACGTTTCAACAGTTCATCGGCGACTCCGCGTTCCGACGCCACTATTGGGCGCGCAACCACATCGGCTGGCGGTTCATGGACGGTGCCCGCCCTAACCTCGGCCACCGAGCGGTGGCTTCGCTCGAGCGCAATGGCCAGGCCGTCGGAGTCATCACCCAGAATGTCGACCTCCTGCACACCAAAGCCGGGGCTCGCAACGTCATTGATCTACATGGCACCTACGCGCAGGTTCGCTGCCTGGACTGCCAGAAGTTGATCTCCCGCACCACACTTGCCGAGCGCCTGGAAGAAGCAAACCCGGGGTTTGCCGAAACTGTTGCTGCTGCACAAGGAGTGGAGATCGCACCGGACGCGGATGCCGTCATCGAATCGACAGCACATTTTCGCGTGGTGGACTGCGACGTGTGCGGCGGAATCCTCAAGCCTGACATCGTGTACTTCGGTGAGTCTGTTCCCAAAGAGCGGGTTGCCCGCGCCTACAGCCTGGTTGACGCAGCCGACGCGGTGCTGGTTACCGGATCCTCGTTAACCGTCATGTCGGGTCTACGGTTCGTGCGCTATGCCGCGAAGGCCGGCAAGACGATTGCGATAGTCAACCGCGGACACACCCGCGGCGACGAATTCGCAGATCTGAAACTCGAAATCGGCTGTACCGAAGCACTTTCCGCACTGGTAACCAGTGAAACTTACAGGGCAACCAAGTCGTCGGCATGAACGACGGGGCGTTGCATCTCCGCGGGCAGTTCGGCGGTAGAACGTCCCAGAATGTCTTCGATTTCCGACGCATCGAAGGCCACAACACCGCGGGCTACGGGCTTCTCCCCCGGTCCCATGAGCGACACGACGTCACCGGCATGGAAATCGCCTGACACACCGACGATTCCGGCCGAGAGCAAGCTTCGACGCTTGCCCACAACTGCACTGACAGCACCCTCGTCGAGATGCAGGTCTCCCTGCGTATCAGCGGCATGACGCACCCAGAACCGGCGAGCAGACAGCCTGGTGGGCCGCGCCGCAAAAGCAGTTCCGACATCGGCGCCGCTGAGGGCCTGCGCCGCATCGGATGCCGCGGCCAGTAGAACGGGCACTCCGGAATCCGCAGCGAGACGAGCGGCTGAAAGCTTGGAGGCCATCCCCCCGGTGCCCAACGCTCCGCCGGAACCGGCGACAACGCCGTCCAGATCTTCGGGGCTGTTGACCTCGGAAATCAGTGTGGCGCCACCCTTTCGGGGATCACCGTCGTAGAGCCCGTCGACGTCGGACAGAAGAATCAGGGCGTCGGCGCCAACCAGATGCGCAACCAATGCAGCCAGGCGATCGTTGTCACCGAAACGGAGTTCGGTTGTTGCGACAGTGTCGTTTTCGTTGACAATGGCTACCGCATGCAGTGCTCTCAGACGATCGAGAGTGCGCTGCGCGTTGCGGTGTTGCGTGCGTCGCGCGATGTCGTCGGCGGTGAGCAGCACCTGCCCGACGGTGCGGTCGTACCGCGCGAAGGAAGTACCCCAGGCATGTGCCAGCGCCAATTGTCCGACGCTGGCAGCAGCCTGCTTGGTTGCGAGATCACGAGGTCGCTTGGTGAGCCCGAGCGGTGCCAACCCGGCACCGACAGCACCGGACGACACGACGACAACATCGGAGCCCGCACGCATGCGGGCTTCGATGGCGTCGGCCAGCAGATCCAGTCGATGAGTATCGAGTCCCGCGACCAAACTGGTTAGCGCGGACGACCCGATCTTCACGACAATACTGTGAGCCGACGCAATCGACTCCCTGGTGGAACCGAGCACAGTCCCGTTCCCTCGCTTCTGGTCTCGCCGGTATCCGGTTACTTCTGAATCAGTTGTCTTCGTCGAGCAGCCCGCGACGGACGCGGCGAGCGTGCTTACGCTCGTCGGCACCGATGCGCTCGACCTGATCGAGTCGCGGATCAGTACCGCGGCCCGTACGGGTGAGGTCGACGCCGGCCGGCGTCTGCGGCTCCCAATTGAAGCAGACGTCGCCGATCGTAACCGGTGCACCGGGCTGCGCGCCCTTCTTGACCAGTGCTGCTTCGACACCCAACCGAGCGAGACGGTCGGCGAGGTAGCCGACGGCTTCGTCGTTGTCGAATGCCGTCTGACGGATCCACCGCTCCGGACGGGTACCGCGGACGATGAATCCGCCCACCTCTTCCGGATCTGGTTCGACGGTGAAGCTGGAGTCCTTGACCACGACCGGACGAATGATCTGACGGCTGGGCTCCGGCTTGGGATTGGCCTCACGATAGTCGAGGACCATCTTCGCCAACGCGAATGTCAACGGACGCAAACCTTCTCGACTTACTGCCGAGATCGTGAAGACCGGCCATCCGCGAGCTTCGATTTCAGGAGTGACCATTTCGGCCAACTCCGCAGCTTCGGGCACGTCGGTCTTGTTGAGAATGACAACGCGCGGACGCTTGTCGAGATCTCCCAGTCCCGAATCGCCGGACAGTGCCGGCGTGTATGCCGCCAGTTCGGCTTCAAGTGCGTCGATGTCGGAGATGGGGTCGCGTCCCGGATCCAGGGTCGCGCAGTCGACTACGTGAGCCAGCACAGCACAGCGCTCGATGTGACGCAGGAAGTCGAGACCCAAACCGCGCCCCTCACTGGCACCGGGAATCAGGCCAGGCACGTCGGCGACGGTGAAGGTGGTTTCACCGCTCGACACGACGCCGAGGTTGGGGACGAGAGTCGTGAAGGGGTAGTCCGCGATCTTCGGCTTGGCAGCCGACAGAACGGAAACCAACGACGACTTACCGGCGGACGGGAATCCGAGCAGTCCGACGTCGGCGACTGATTTGAGTTCGAGAACCAGATCACGCTCGACGCCGTCTTCACCGAGAAGCGCGAAACCGGGAGCCTTGCGGGCCTTCGAGGACAATGCAGCATTGCCGAGGCCACCGCGTCCACCCTGAGCTGCGTCGTAACGCGTCCCGACGCCGACCATATCGGCGAGGATGTTGCCCTTGGTGTCGAGCACGACGGTTCCGTCGGGAACCTTGAGGACGAGGTCCTCACCGTTTGCGCCCTCGCGGTTACTGCCGGCTCCCTGCTTGCCGTTGGTGGCCTTCGCATTGGGGTGGAAGTGGAAGTCGAGGAGGGTGTGGATGTTCTCGGCGACGACGAGAACTACATCGCCGCCGCGTCCACCGTTTGCTCCGTCGGGGCCAGCCAGCGGCTTGAACTTCTCACGGTGAACGGAGGCACAACCATTGCCGCCTCTTCCAGCGCTGACGTGCAGCACAACACGGTCAATGAATCGGGACATGACTGCCGGATCCTTCCTCAGTCAATTGCGGGTCTCACGCGATGAGCTGAACTTCTGGTGAGCAGGGTTGCTCGGGACAAAACAAACAGGACTGCTTAAACAAACAATAGGGGCGGACCAGGTTATTTCAACCCTGGTCCGCCCCTATTGGGAGCTTGAACACGTTTCGGCATTACTACAGGAGCGCAACCGGAAGCGTACTACTAGCGAGAAAGACTAGACCTCAACCGCAACGACGGCCGGAACGATGTTCACGGTCTTGCGTCCACGCTTCTGGCCGAACTCGACTGCACCGGCAGCGAGAGCGAACAGGGTGTCGTCGCCGCCACGGCCGACGTTAACGCCGGGGTGGAAGTGCGTGCCGCGCTGGCGAACCAGGATTTCGCCTGCGCTGACCGACTGGCCGCCGAAACGCTTCACGCCGAGGCGCTGAGAGTTTGAATCGCGACCGTTACGGGAGCTGGATGCACCCTTCTTATGTGCCATGTTGTTGACCCTCCTCGGGTGAAATCAGCTGAAAAGAACGAGTTACTTGATGCTCGTGATCTTGATCACGGTAAGCGGCTGCCTGTGGCCCTGACGCTTGTGGTAACCCGTCTTGTTCTTGAACTTGTGAATGCGGATCTTCGGGCCCTTGGTGTGCTCGACAATCTCACTGGTGACCGAGACGTTCGCCAACTTGGCGGCCTCGACAGTCAGGTCAGATCCGTCAACCACGAGAACGGGAGCAAGCGAGACAGCAGTGCCGGGCTCACCCTCGATCTTCTCGACCTTGACGAGGTCACCAACAGCGACCTTGTACTGCTTTCCGCCGGTCTTGACGATCGCGTACGTTGCCATCGGAGGGCTACCCCTTGCTTCTTCGAACTTGCTCGCGCTGCTGCCTTCAGGCTTCAAATGCATCGCGACTGGTCTGGTTTATGTCACCTCGGCTCGGTACTGAACCAACAAACGGTCAGTACCTGGAAATTCTCATGCACTCTAGGCACACGGAATCTCTACCGCCGGGTGGCGACTATGCAAGGTTACGGGAAAGCAACCGTCATGGTCAAACCGCCCCGCCGAGGGGTAAATCGATTGTACATTTACTGCTTCTACCAGCGGAAACTTCGGACCACGGCTGGATGCCCGCCACTAGGTGCGCGGACATCCAGCCATCCGAAAGAAGGTAGTTCTCTACTCGCCTTCGACCGGAGGACCGGCCGGACGTGCTGCTGCGCGGCGACGGCGAGGCCTCTTGACCACCACGACGTCGTCTTCCACCGGCGCCGAGACGGCTGCCACTGCCGGTTCTGCCACGACTACCTCTGCGACAGGTTCCGGCGCTACCGCCTCGACGACAGGTTCCGGCGTCGGAACTACGAAGACCGTGCTCACTTCGGGCGCTTCCGTGACGGGTGCCGACGCTGCCCGAGACGCCCTACGACTGCGACGACGACCCCGCGGAGCAGATTCGACGTGTCCGTCCTGACGCTCAGTCGCATCGCTCTTGGCCGTATCGGGCTGCGCCGCAACATTATCCACAGCGCCATCATTAACCCGGCCAGAATCGGCAACAGCCGAATCCGCACGTTCGACGCTTTTGGAAGCATCGAACTCCGAGGTAGCGTCCGTTGCTACGTTGCCGTCTTCGTCATGATGCGAAGCCATCGCCAGGGCGACCGGATGTGCACGCTTGACGGTCGCGTCGACGGGCGGAACCTCAACCGCGGGCGCTTCCTGGCCGTTGGACTCGCTCGGCGCGGGCTTGTCGGCGCGGCCGCGCTTGTTCTTGCGCGATGTTCCGGGCTCGCTCCGCTGTGAACCGGACCGTGATCCACCGTCGTCAGCCGACTTCACCTCGACCGGCTCGGAATGCACGATGATGCCGCGGCCATGGCAGTGCTCGCAGGTAGTCGAGAATGCCTCGACCAATCCGGTGCCCAGCTTCTTACGCGTCATCTGAACCAAGCCCAGCGAGGTGACCTCGGATACCTGGTGGCGCGTGCGATCGCGGCCCAGGCATTCGGTGAGACGACGCAGGACAAGATCTCGGTTCGATTCGAGGACCATGTCGATGAAGTCGACGACGATCATTCCGCCGATGTCCCGCAGGCGCATCTGGCGAACGACCTCTTCGGCAGCTTCGAGGTTGTTTCGCGTGACGGTCTCTTCGAGGTTGCCACCCGCTCCGGTGAACTTGCCGGTGTTGACGTCGACAACCGTCATGGCCTCGGTGCGGTCGATCACCAGGGTGCCGCCGGACGGCAGCCACACCTTGCGGTCGAGTGCCTTGGCCAACTGCTCGTCGATGCGACGCGCTGCGAAGACGTCGATGTTGTTGTTCGGCGTGTACTTCTCGAGCCGCGGCAGCAGATCGGGAGCCACGGAGTTGATGTAGTTCTCAACCGTCGTGTGCGCCTTCTCGCCTTCGATGACCAACTTGGAGAAGTCTTCGTTGAACAGGTCGCGAATCACCTTGACCAGCATGTCCGGCTCTTCGTACAGTGCCTGCGGCTGACCGGACTTGCCGGTGTCCGCCGCTGCGGCCTGCTCTTCGATGCCGGCCCACTGCGACTGCAGGCGAGTGACGTCGCGCGCCAACTCTTCTTCGCTGACGCCTTCGGAGGCAGTGCGGATGATCACGCCGGCGTCGGCCGGAACGATGTCGCGCAGGATTTCCTTGAGACGCTTGCGCTCGGTGTCGGGCAGCTTGCGGCTGATACCGGTGGACGAACCTCCCGGCACGTACACCAGGAATCGTCCGGCCAACGAGATCTGCGTGGTCAGGCGAGCACCCTTGTGCCCGACCGGATCCTTGCTGACCTGCACCAGAACCTGATCGCCCGGCTTGAGAGCCTGCTCGATCTTGCGGGAATTGCCACCGAGACCGGCGGCTTCCCAGTTGACCTCGCCGGCGTACAGCACACCGTTACGACCACGTCCGATGTCGATGAACGCAGCTTCCATGCTGGGCAGCACGTTCTGGACGCGGCCCAGGTACACGTTGCCGACCATCGAGGCAGCTGCCGAGTTGGTGACGAAGTGCTCGACCAGAACGCCGTCTTCGAGGACCGCGACCTGCGTGGTGGCATGCGGCTGACCGCTGTCCGCACGATCACGAACAACCATCACACGATCGACAGCCTCACGGCGTGCCAAGAACTCGGACTCCGTCAAGATCGGCGGACGACGACGACCGGCATCCCGACCGTCGCGGCGACGCTGACGCTTCGCTTCGAGACGCGTCGAGCCGCTGATCCCCTGGACTTCGTCCTTGACGACGCGAGTCTTGCTACGCGGTTCACGCTCGTGAACGACGGTGTTCGGCGGATCGTCTTCCGATACGACGGTGGCATCGACGGCGGCGTCGGTTCCGGTCTTACGACGACGACGACGGCGACGACGACGGTTGGTGCCGTCGGCATCGAGGTCTGAATCGTCAGCATTCTCGGACTCGGACTCGGTGGTCTCGTCGGAGCTTTCCTCGGCGTTGTCAGCTGAGGGGCTCACAGCAGGGGTCTGGGTGGCTTCGGGAGCCGATTCCGGCTCGGCATCCGAAGACTCGGACTCGTCGTCACCCTGCTCGTTGGCCTGCTCGCCGCGACCGCGGCCACGGCCACGGCGTCCACGACGACGACGACGCGGCTGGCCGTCCTCATCCTCATCGGACTCGGCTTCGGTGCTCTCACCTTCGGTTTGTGCCGAGGTGATGCTCTCCGGTGCCGGCTCGACTACTGCCGTCTCCGGTTCTGCGATCTCGGTTTCGACCGGCGTTACTGTCGATTCCGGGGCGACTACGGGTGCGGCCGGCTCACGACGCGCACGACGACGACGCGGCGCCACCTCGACGGCTTCGAGGTCCGGTTGGAGGAACAGCGGTACCTGTGCCGGTGCGGGCGCTGCCTTGGACGGCTGCGCCTGGGGACGTTCGAAGGACGTGAAAAGGTCGGACTGCTCAGCTTCCTTGGTCTGCAAGGCCGCTGCTGCATCCAGATCTGCAGTGATCTCGGCAACTGCGGGATCGACGACGGCTGGCTCTTCGACTGCCGGTTCGGTAACTGCAGGCTCTTCGACAACAACCTTCTTGCGCGAGCGCCGGGCACGAACCGGCTTCTCGGCAACAGGCTTTTCGACGGGCTCTTCGACAACAGGCTTTTCGACGACTGGGTCGATCAGCGCGTCTAGTTCGGCGACAACGGGTTCGATTGCCTCGGCCGCGGAATGAAGCGATGCGTGAATGCGTTCTGCGAGGTCACGGTTCAGGCTTGACTGAGCACTGCGGACATCAGTTCCGAGCGCAACGGCCTCGGCGAGTACCTGCTTGCTGGTGATTCCCAGTTGCTTCGCCAGCGCGTGGACGCGCATCTTGTCCGGAAAGACCGGGGTTTCGTTTGATTCTGATTCTGTTGGGGCTTGATTGGCCACGTAAGTCTCCTCAGCCCCCGGGCGCGTCCAACTCTGCAATCGAGTTGTCACGCGGCCACGCAGGGGCGCGCTGTGTGTACTCGCACTCAGAAGTGAGTACGAGATTGTAAAGGTCTCGCTCCGCATGGTCCGTAATGCCCGTTATTCACTGCGGACGCATGAAGTGCCTGGCTGGATGGCAGCGATCCGCAACTCGAGCGCCTGATCATCCAGCATGCACGGGTCCAGGGATTTCCTGTTGACCGGTAGCAGCGATGAAAGGGCATCGAATCTGTGTCACATCGAACCTAGTGCCATCCGGCTGAACGCGCGTACAACAAATTTGCGGTCCAACTGATAGCAGTATCCCACATCCGTGCACCCGTTACTGCAAGGGCGCACCGATGTGGGATCAGTGCCGTTCGGGTGAAGCGTACGAAAAATCAGATGGAAGAGAGCGCCGGGAACCAGAGTGCGATTTCGCGCTCTGCGGACTCGACGGAATCGCTTCCGTGAACCAAGTTCTGCTGCGACTCCAGGCCGAAGTCTCCGCGGATTGTTCCTGGTAGCGCCTTCTCCACCGGGTCGGTTCCGCCGGCAAGCTGACGGAAAGCTGCAATGGCACGGGGGCCTTCGAGCACTACGGCAACCAGCGGACCGGAGGTGATGAACTCCAACAAGCTCGGGTAGAACGGACGCTCGGCGTGCTCCGCATAGTGGCTACCAGCCACGTCTTCGGAAGCAACCCGGAGGTCGAGTGCTGCGATGGTAAGGCCCTTGCGCTCGATACGACTAAGGATTTCTCCCACGTATCCACGGGCAACGGCATCGGGCTTGATCAGTACGAGGGTGCGCTCAGTCACGTCCGCCAGCCTAAATGGTCAGTCTCGCTGACCTGGAAGCAGGCCCTTCTCCATTCGTTGCGCGATGTCTCTTCGCAGGTAGACCAGGTAGGCCCAGACGAGGCCGAACACAAGTCCCATCACACCGATCGACACGTGAATGAAGACGCCGAGGACCAGAAGTACCTGCAAGGCGACGTTGTACCAGATCGCCCAAGGCCGTCCCTGGATGCCGCCGCCCAGAATCATCAGCACACCCAGCCCGATGATGTACGTACCGCTGAACCACGTGAGTCCACCACCGACAACCTGCACTACCGGAATCGTCAGGAACACCACGATCGACTCGACGATCAAGGTTCCCGCCATGACACCGCGGAAGCCCTTCCACGGATCCTTGGTCGGCGGGCCGAACTGTCCATCCGGCGTCGAACTCGGGTCTGACGGGGTACTCACGCTGGATCCTTTCCGAACAATGTGCGGGCTGCGCCTGCAGTAACCACCGATCCGGTCACCACGACACCGGCCCCGGATACTGCTTCGCCCGGCTCGGCAACCTGCTCCGCCATTTCGATGGCGGTCTCCAGAGCGTCCACCAACAGCGGCGATACGACGACGCGTTCGTCACCGAACTTGGCGACGGCGATGTTCGCGAGTTCCTCGACGTCCATCGCGCGCGGCGAGCCGTTGTGGGTCACGACAATCTCGTCGAAGACGGACTCGAACGCCGTCAAGATCGCGTCGACGTCCTTGTCTGCCATGACGCTGACAACTCCGACGAGCTTGCGAAAGTCGAACTCGGCGGCGAGCGCCGCAGCGAGCGCACGCGCACCGTCCGGGTTGTGAGCTGCATCGAGGAAAACCGTCGGCGCGCTCCGAACTCGTTCGAGGCGACCAGGATTGACGACGGAAGCAAACCCGGAGCGGATGGCATCCTGATCGAGCTGGCGATCCGGGCCGGCACCGAAGAATGCCTCGACTGCGGCCAACGCGAGTACTGCGTTGCGGGCCTGATGTTCACCGTGGAGAGGCAGGAAGATCTCGGTGTAGACGCCGCTGAGACCCTGAAGTTCCAGCTGCTGCCCACCGACTGCGATCTGTCGGCCGAGCACCTTGAATTCGGAACCTTCACGCGCCACTGCTGCATCGGTTTCGACGGCACGTCGCAGCAGAACCTCCATGACCTCGGGAGTCTGCTCCGCGATGATCGCGACGGTGTCAAGTGGAACCAGGCCTTCGCGGCCCTTCTTGATGATTCCGGCCTTCTCCTCAGCGATACCGCCGAGATCACTGCCCAGGTACTCGGCGTGATCGAGACTGATCGGGGTGATGACCGCGACCTGTCCGTCGATAACGTTGGTGGCATCCCACCGTCCGCCCAGACCGACCTCGACAACGGCAACATCGACCGGCGCTTCCGCAAATGCGGCGTACGCCATAGCGGTGAGCACCTCGAACTTGCTCATTGCCGGTCCCCCGGCGGCCTCGGACTGCTGATCGATCATCTGTACGTAGGGCTCGATCTCGCGGTACGTGTCGACATAGAGCCGCGGCGAGATCGGCTTGCCGTCGATGCTGATCCGCTCGGTGGCGATCTGCAAATGCGGACTGGTTGTGCGGCCCGTACGACGATGCAGTGCGCTCATGAGCGAATCGATCATGCGCGTCACCGACGTCTTGCCGTTGGTGCCGGTGACATGCACGGCCGGATAGTTGTGCTGCGGTGACCCGAGCACATCCATCAGGGCCTCGATGCGCGTCAGCGACGGCTCCATCTTGGTTTCCGGCCAACGCTTGTCGAGTGCTGCTTCGACCAGCGCCAACTCGGCGATATCTACCGGTGTCGGTACCGCACTGAGCGGTACTGCACCGAAATCTCCGAATTCTGATTCCCCGAACGGCGGGGGCTCTACCGAGCTCACTTGTCGCCCAGCTCCTTCAAACGGTTGGTGATGCGCTCGATCTCTTCGATGGCGATCTGACGACGCGATTTGATCTTGTCGACAACGGCGTCGGGCGCCTTCGCGAGAAAGGCTTCATTGGCAAGCTTGTTGTCCGCGGTGACGAGTTCCTTCTGCGCCGCGGTCAGGTCCTTCTCGAGCCGCTTCTTCTCGGCGCCGAGGTCGATGGTGCCGGACGTGTCGATATCGACAGTCACGGTTCCCTGACTCAGGCGCACCTCCACCGAGATGGAGGCCTCGAAGCCCTCTTGCGGCTCTGTCAGCTTCGCGAGCGCCTGGACGTAGGCAAACTGGCCGTCCAGTCCAGCTTCGGACAGTCCCGAAGCCCGAGCCGGGACCTTCTGAGAAGGCTTGAGGCCCTGATCATTTCGGAAGCGTCGGACCTCGGTGATCAAACGCTGGGTATCTTCGATCCGGGTAGCAGCCGCAGTGTCGACGGCTTCGCCGGACAGCGTCGGCCAATCTGCGACGACGATGGACTCGCCACCGGTCAGTACCTTCCACAGGGTTTCCGTGACGAACGGAATGACGGGGTGCAGCAGGCGCAGCAGCGCGTCGAGGACGTTGCCGAGGACAGCGCGGGTGTTGGCCGCGGTGGTCTCGTCGCCGGCAAACTGAACCTTGGCCAGTTCGAGGTACCAGTCACAGACCTCGTCCCACGCGAAGTGGAACAGGCCTTCACAGGCCTTGCTGAACTCGTATCGATCGAACGCCGAATCAGCCTCGGCTGCAACAACGTCCAGACGATCGAGAATCCAACGGTCCGCGTCGGTAAGCTCGCTGCGCGCCGGTAACGGTGCCGGCGCGGCGCCGTTCATGAGCGCGAACTTGGTGGCGTTGAACAGCTTCGTGGCGAAGTTACGCGAGGACTGCGCAGAATCCTCACCGACTGAGAGGTCGCTACCCGGGTTGGCACCGCGGGCGAGGGTGAAGCGCAAAGCATCGGCGCCGAAACGCTCGACCCAGTCCAGCGGATCGATACCGTTACCGCGCGACTTCGACATCTTCTTGCCGAACTGGTCGCGGACCAGACCGTGCAGGAACACGTCCTTGAACGGAACCTGCGGGCCCGACTTTCCGGCACCGGCAGTGATCGATTCATCTTCGGACACGTACGTGCCGAACATCATCATGCGGGCGACCCAGAAGAACAGGATGTCGTAACCCGTCACCAAAACACTGGTGGGGTAGAACTTTTCGAGTTCCGCCGTGCTCTCGGGCCAGCCCATCGTCGAGAAGGGCCACAGGCCGGACGAGAACCAGGTGTCGAGAACGTCGGGGTCCTGAACCCAGCCTTCGGGTGCGGTTTCGTCGGGGCCGAAGCTGGCAACTTCGCCTTCAGGTCCGTACCAGACGGGGATGCGGTGACCCCACCACAGCTGACGCGAAATGCACCAGTCGTGCATGTTGTCGACCCAGTCGAACCAACGCGGTTCCTGGCTGGCCGGGTGAATCACGGTGTCGCCATTACGAACTGCATCACCGGCAGCCTTGGCCAGGGTCTCGACCTTGACCCACCACTGCAACGACAGACGCGGTTCGATGGCTTCACCACTGCGCTCGGAATGTCCGACACTGTGCAGGTACGGGCGCTTCTCGGCGACGACGCGACCCTGCTCGGCGAGTGCCTCACGAACCTTGACACGAGCCTCGAAACGGTCCATGCCGTCGAACGCGGTTCCGGTATCGGCGATCTTGCCGGCTTTGTCCATGATCGTGGGCATGGGCAGGTTGTGCCGCATACCCATCTCGAAGTCATTGGGATCATGGGCGGGCGTGATCTTGACGGCGCCGGTGCCGAACTCGGGGTCGACATAATCGTCGGCGATGATCGGGATCTGACGGCCGGTGATCGGGTGCTCGAGGGTGGTGCCGAGCAGATGCTTGTAGCGCTCGTCTTCCGGGTGCACTGCCACTGCGGTGTCACCGAGCATCGTTTCGACGCGAGTGGTGGCAACGATCACGTGCGGCTCGTTGTCGTTGAGGGAGCCGTAACGGAGGGAAACTAGCTCCCCCTCGACGTCCTCGAACTTGACCTCGATGTCGGAGATCGCGGTCTGCAGCACGGGCGACCAGTTGACCAGGCGCTCGGCGCGATAGATCAGGCCCTCGTCGAACATCCGCTTGAAAATGGTCTGCACGGAGCGCGAGAGGTTCTCGTCCATCGTGAAGCGCTCGCGGCTCCAGTCGACGCCGTCACCAATACGGCGCATCTGGCCGCCGATGGTGCCGCCGGACTCACGCTTCCAATCCCAGACCTTCTCGATGAACGCTTCGCGCCCGAGGTCTTCCTTCTTCTTACCCTCGGCTGCCAGCTGCTTCTCCACAACGGACTGCGTCGCAATACCGGCGTGATCCATACCCGGCAGCCACAGAACCTCGTAGCCCTGCATCCGCTTGCGACGGCTCAACACATCCATGAGGGTGTGGTCGAGCGCATGGCCCATGTGCAGGCTGCCCGTCACATTCGGCGGCGGGAGCACGATCGAGTATCCGGGCTTGTCGCTGGATGCGTCGGCCTGGAAGTAGCCCGCATCCACCCAACCCTGATACAAATCAGCCTCTACAGCGCTGGGGTCCCAGCTTTTGGGGAGGGCGTCGGCGGGGGTCTGAGGGTTCTCTGGGGATGCACTGGTCACCCCATGATCCTAGTGACTCCCCCGCTGCGAGCGAATTTGCCCGTCACGTGAGACCCGGCAGATCTGCAGCGACCTCTGAACTCGAGACCAGCGACACAGTCACAGCCGAGGCCTTCTCGCGCATGGCTGTTGTCCGCCGAACGAAGGATACTCATCGATCCGCCCCGCTGAAATGATCGTGGCGAAGGATTTCCGACAATCACTCTCCGGAGGAATCATGTTGAACAAGTTGGGTTCTCGATACAGCAGTGTTCGCACTCGGGCTGCCGCGGCCACCATCGGAGCAGCGATTGCCCTCGTGGTTCCGGCCGCAGCGTCCGCCCAACCCGGAATTGAAAGAAGCGTGGACGGAAGCATTGCCACGATCAACGGCAGCATCGGCGACGCCGGCAACGATAGTGCGAACGGCATCGCCAGCGGCAGCCGCGGTGACATTGCCGACGGTATTGCCACCGGCGATCCCCGGGCAACTCTCAACGGTTTGGCGAGTGGCAGTGGCGGCGGCGGCGGATCGTTTACACCGACACAAGGTTGCAATGCATCGACTATTTCCGGCGGCGCCGGCATCACCAGCACCAAGCATCAGATCGGCCGGGGCGGTCCCACCTCGTTCCTCGTGGGTTACGAGACCTACGCCATCCCGGAGCTGATCGAGGTCTTCTACGAAGGCCAGCTGATCCAGAGCACCGGGTACGCCGGCGGCGACATCAACCAGTGAACCGGTGCGCTGGTCGTCAACGTTCCGCCGGGGCTCGCGTCGTCAGGACTGGTCCGTGTCACGGGCCCCAACTACACCGATTGGAATTACACCGTTCAGGGCCCGGGCGCCTGACCCGTCGTGGGCCCCGTTCGACGGCCGAGGCCGGCGTCGATCAACCGAGAATCTCCGGGAGCGGTACATCCTCACCCAGGATGTGCTCGGACAGGAATGCGGTGACAACCTCGTACCAAATCTTGGTATGTGCCGGCTTGAGCACCCAGTGATTCTCGTCCGGGAAGTACAGGAACCGATGGTCCGTCTTGCCATCTGCGTCGGCCGGCAATCCGGACTCCGCCAGCAGTTCGTACCAGAGTCGTAACCCTTCGCCGATCGGTACTCGATAGTCCTTGTCCCCGTGAACAACCAGCATCGGGGTATTGATGTCGGCTACATAGAGGTGGGGTGAGTTCTCGACGGCCATCTCGGGAGTCATCTCCCGTTGCCAATACCACGCCGAGTCCGTCGTCGGCCCGAACTGGTCCAGCGCCCACAGACTTGCGTGAGTGACAATGGCATCGAACCGATCCGTATGGCCTGCAATCCAATTCGCCATGTAGCCGCCGAACGAACCACCCATTGCGCCGGTGCGGTTCGGGTCGATCTCGTCGCGCGCCTCGGCGGCGTCGGTGATCGCCATCAGATCGGTGAAGGGCGCTTGGCCCCACTGCCCCCAGCCGCGCTGCACAAAATCTTGGCCGTATCCCGTGGACAACGCCGGATCGGGCAGCAGTACCGCATAACCCTTGGCCACCAACAGCCACGGATTCCATCGCCATGACCAGGTATTCCACGAGTTGAGCGGACCACCGTGCACCCACAGCAACAGAGGCACCGGCGAGTGAGCCGCTGCACCCGTCGGCAGCGCCAACCAACTCCGAATCGGGCTCCCATCCTCGCCTTTGGCACTGATCTCGGTCAGAGTGCCCGGCAATTCCGGCAAGGGGTCCGGTCCTCGTAGGGCCGAAACCTCACCCGTGCGAATGGCAATGCGCACTACGTGCGGCGGCGTTTCGTACGACGCACGCAAGGCGTAGATCGACTCACCGTCGGAAGACACCCGGACATCGTTGTAGGCCGCGTCGTCGGTGGTCAACTGGACAGGCTGACCCCACAGGTCAATGGTGAAGACTGGGCCACGCCCGTTGTCGTCCGCGGTCACAACCAGCCCGGAACCATCCGAAAGCCATGCCAGCGACGTCGGCCACCGATCCCAGCCTTCCGCGACAGTGGTCTCCGTGGAGGTCTTGAAAACGTAGAGCCCCAGGGAAACTCGCGGCGCGAGTTCCGGAGTTGTCAAAGTTTCACGGATGAAGACAACCTGGGTTCCGTCCGGCGACAGAACCGGACTGTGCACATCTGCGCTCGCGTCGTCCACCACCGTGACGCGATCGCCGCTCACTGTGTCGATACGTACGAGCGTCGACCGACGGGCAGCACCGAAATCTCCGACGGCCCAGGTCGATATCGCAAACATGCCGTCACTACTGATCGAGAGCGTCCCCTCACGCAACGCGCCGCCGGCATCGGGCGTCACGTCCCGCAGTACGACGGCACCTTCCGAATCCGATTCTCCGACAACCAGATGCGGCTGATCGGGACCCAGATCATGATCCCAGTGGCGCACGGGATAACCCGTGTGGAGCATCGCCGTAACCTTGCCGTCCTTGCGTGCCTTGCGGATTTCGTCATCGAGGTCGAGGGTGCGCGCCGACGCCATCACCGGTGTGTGGGCAACAAAAGTCGGAGCCGCCTTGGCTGCTGTGACACCCGAGATTCCGGAGCCGCGAGTGCACACCAACTGTGCCTCACCGCCCGCAGCGGGTAGTCGCCACAATGCCGGCTGCGGGGTTTCCTCCCCGGGCACGGAACGTGTTGCGGTAAAAAGGATGTCACCGTCGAAAGCAAATACCGCGCCGGATTCACTGGTCGTGCCCCAGGTCAATCTGCGAGCGGGCCGACGCCCGGCGGGATCGAACTCCCATAGCGACGTCACGTACTCGGCACCGGCATCGTCGAGAACAGTTCTCCCGCAGATCAGAACAGAACCGTCGGGCGAGAGTGCGAGGCCGGACAGGCGAGGTAGGGCAATGTAATCGTCCATCTCGTCGAACGGCGTACCCCCATGCAATTCCGGCAACATCACTTCGGTTCCCGCAACATCGGATAGACCATCGGCCCTCCGTCGGGGATCACGATTTCGCCCGTCACTTCGAACCCGAAGCGGTTGTAGTACGGGATGTTCTCCTTCTTGCTGGATTCGAGATACGCGGGAATCCGATCACGATCACATCGGTCGAGTCGCGAGTTCAGCAGCGCCTTGCCATAACCGCCGCCGCGCGCGTTGGCTCCCGTGCCGATGGTGGCGAGGTACCAATGCGGCGTTGTCGGGTGAGCCTTCTCGAGGACTCCACCCACTTCTGCACCAACCATGATGCGAGAACCCAACGCACGCAAGGTAGCCGGGAAACTGATCATGGATTCCCAGGTGGACTGCTTCCATCGCCCCGGCGGATCCCAGAGCGCCGCGCCCCCGATCACGCCGTTGCCGTCGACGGCCACCTCGGCGCCGCCACCGGACAGGTGGTGGTATCGAACTTCGGCGGCGAACAATTTGGCCAACCGGCCTCGACGCCCGTCCTCGTCCGGAAGTATCCACGCCATCAACGGATCGTCCTCGAACGCGTCGGCAAGTACTGCTGCAAGAGCAGAAATGTCCGCGGTTTCAGCCGGCCTTACGCTCACACCCATCATGTGAGCGTACCGGGCAAAGTCGGCTCGAACGCTCAGACCACTCTCCCCTGGGCGCGTTATTAGATAACGTTCGCCAAACCTTCTCGTGGTTTTTTGACCGTCGTTCCAATCTCCTATGGCGGTGCACGTCACTTCAGGCCAGTATGGACACATGACGCGCCGCGGACCCTCGAAGGACATCGACGAGTCGGACCTCGAGATCACTCACCCCAAGGACTACGCGGCCGGAGTGCCGGCAGTTCTCGTTTCGCTGCAACGAGGAATCGAACAGATGGGGGCGTTGCGGACCGCGCGCACACTCACTCGATTGAACCAGCGCCACGGTTTCGACTGCCCCGGCTGCGCCTGGCCCGAAACACCCGGTCACCGCAAGCCGGCAGAATTCTGCGAGAACGGTGCCAAGGCCGTTGCAGAAGAAGCAACCCTGCGCACCGTCACCCCGGAGTTTTTTGCCGAGCACTCCCTCGCAGATCTGGACGGCAAGACCGATTACTGGCTAGGCCAACAAGGCCGGCTGACCCACCCGATGGTGCTGACCCCCGGCGCTACCCACTATCAACCCATCGACTGGGATGGCGCTTACGCGCTGATCGCGGACCACCTGAAGGGTCTCGACTCACCGGACGAAGCAGTCTTCTACACGTCGGGGCGCACCTCCAACGAAGCCGCATTCCTGTACCAGTTGATGATTCGCAGCTACGGCACCAACAATATGCCCGACTGCTCCAACATGTGTCACGAGTCCTCCGGCAGCGCACTGACCGAGTCGATCGGCATCGGCAAGGGTTCAGTGACGGTTCCCGACCTCGAAAACGCCGATCTCATCCTGATCGCCGGGCAAAACCCCGGCACCAACCATCCCCGCATGCTCTCCACCTTGGAGAAGGCAAAGGGTAACGGCGCCAAGATCATCGCGATCAATCCTCTGCCCGAAGCCGGACTCAAGCGATTCAAGGATCCACAGAAGGTGTCCGGAGTAGTCGGTCACGGCGTCGACATCGCCGACGAGTTCCTGCAGATCCGCCTCGGCGGCGACATGGCCCTGTTCCAGGGTCTGGGCAAACTGTTGCTCGAACAGGAGGATCGCGCTCCGGGCACCGTTGTAGACCGCACGTTTGTCGACGAGTACTGCGCGGGCTGGAGCGACTACGAAAAGCACATCCGCGCAGTCGATCTCGATACCGTGCTCGAAGCGACCGGTCTGACGATGGCGCAACTCGAAGAAACGGCGACTGCCCTCGCGCGATCGGAGCGCACAGTCACCTGCTGGGCTATGGGGCTCACCCAGCAAGCCCACGGAGTCGCCACCATCGAGGAAGCAGTCAATCTTCTCCTGATGCGCGGGATGATGGGCAAGCCCGGCGCCGGAGTATGCCCGGTCCGAGGGCATTCCAACGTGCAGGGCGACCGCACGATGGGCATCTGGGAGAAGATGCCCGAAGAATTCCTGGCCGCGCTCGACACCGAATTTGCAATCAGCGCCCCTCGCAAGCACGGCTGGGACACCGTCGACGCAATTCGCGCCATGAACGCCGGCAAGGCAAGCTTCTTCATGGCGATGGGCGGCAACTTCATTCAAGCCAGTCCCGATACCGCAGCGACGGAAACTGCCCTTCGCCAGTGCGAACTCACCGTGCAGGTCTCCACCAAACTCAACCGCAGCCACGTTGTCCACGGCCAGACCGCGATCATCCTCCCCACCCTCGGCCGCACCGATCTCGACGTTCAATCGAGTGGCAAACAGCTTGTGTCCGTAGAAGATTCCATGTCGATGGTGCACCTCTCGCGTGGCCGTCTCACCCCGGTCAGCCCGTACCTGCGCAGCGAAGTTGCCATCGTGTGCCAACTCGCCCGCGAGATACTCGGCGAAGACCACTCGGTGCGGTGGTCCGCATTCGAAGGAAACTACGACTTGATCCGAGACTCCATCTCACGCGTCGTCCCCGGATGCGAGAACTACAACGCACGAGTGCGCCAACCGGACGGCTTCCAACTTCCACACCCGCCCCGCGATTCACGCGAATTCCGCACCCACACCGGCAAAGCGAACTTCGGAATCAACGAACTGCGGTGGCTACCGACCCCGAGCGGTCGATTGATTCTTCAGACCATGCGCAGCCACGACCAGTACAACACCACCATCTACGGCCTCGACGACCGTTATCGCGGCATCAAGGGTGGACGCAAAGTCATCCTCGTCAATGCCGCCGACATCACCGACCTCGGATTCATCGACGGAGCCCTCGTCGACATCATCTCCGAGTGGACCCGCGCCGACGGAACCCTCGAAGAGCGTCGGGTCACGGATTTCCGCATCGTCTCGTACGACACCCCGCGCGGAAATGCCGCTGCGTACTACCCCGAGACCAATCCGCTGGTTCCGCTCGAACATGTAGCAGCCAAGTCGAATACGCCGGTATCCAAAGGCGTGACCGTTCGGCTCGAACCTGCGGGCGTCCACTGATGGGCCGAGTAACGGCACGAACGCCGGTAGTCCGAATCTCCGGCAATCAAGTTGTGCGCAGACCGGACAACCTCGCCGTCGAAGAACCGCTCGAAATGCGCGTCGGCGGGAAGGTCCTGGCGGTGACGATGCGAACCCCGGACAACGACGTCGACCTAGTTCACGGCTTCCTGCTCAGCGAGGGCATCATCGCAACCCGCGACGATGTCAGCATCGTTCGCTACTGCGACGGCGTCGACGCGAATGGCGCCAACACGTACAACGTGCTGGACATCGCTTTGGCTCCCGGTGTGGCGTTGCCGGATCCGAGCACGGATCGCAGCACTGTCATCAGCTCTGCCTGCGGGGTGTGCGGAAAGACGTCGCTCGACGCCGTCCGAACAACCACAAAACATCCGCTCGTCGGAGACACAACCGCGGTCACGTCGACAACTCTGGGCTCCATGCCCGTCACACTCCGCTCAGACCAACGAATTTTCGAGCGCACCGGCGGTCTGCACGCGGCCGGATTGTTCACCAGCGCCGGTGAACTGCTCGCTCTCCGCGAAGACGTCGGACGGCACAACGCGGTGGACAAAGTGATCGGCTGGGCAATCACCGACGGCCGAGTCCCCCTCTACGACACCGTCTTGATCGTCAGTGGGCGCGCGTCGTTCGAGCTGGTCCAGAAAGCGGTCATGGCCGGAATCCCGATCCTGGGCGCGGTCTCGGCTCCGTCGTCATTAGCAGTTGAACTCGCCCAGGAATCCGGTCTCACGCTCGCCGGATTTATTCGGGGCGACTCGATGAACGTGTACTCGCACCCACATCGCGTCGTGATCGGGTGACCGACCGCGTGTTCTCACTCGGGCGCATACGCTAGTAGTTGAACGCGCAACTGCAATCAGGAGGACGAACGTGACGGACACCGTCGAACACCAGGTAACCGGACTTTCACTCGAGGACAAAGCGTCATTGACCTCGGGGTCCGATTTCTGGCACAGCCAGGCAGTCTCCGGAATTCCCTCGATGCTGCTGACCGACGGGCCCCACGGCGTTCGTAAGCAACCCGAAGGCGGCGACGCGCTCGGACTCGGCCAGAGCATCCCGGCTACGTGTTTCCCGCCTGCCGTCGGGCTCGGCTCATCCTGGAACCTGGACCTCATCCAGAGCGTCGGCGAAGCCCTGGGCGACGAGGCCAAGGCCGAACGCGTCTCCGTACTTCTCGGCCCCGGCATCAACATCAAACGCTCCCCCCTGTGCGGGCGAAACTTCGAGTACGTCTCCGAGGATCCCTTCCTCTCGGGCCGATTCGCGGCTTCCCTGATCACGGGCGTTCAATCACGTGGCGTCGGCACGTCACTCAAGCACTTTGCCGCCAACAATCAAGAGACCGACCGCATGCGGGTCAGCGCCGACATCGACGAACGGACTCTGCGCGAGATCTACCTGGCGGGCTTCGAATACGCCATTACCACTGCGGCGCCCACCACCGTGATGTGCTCGTACAACAAGATCAACGGCGTCTACGCAAGCCAGGACCACTGGCTTCTCACCGAAGTTCTGCGCGAGCAGTGGGGCTTCGACGGTCTCGTTGTTTCCGACTGGGGTGCCGTCAACGACCGCGTCGCAGCGATTGCCGCGGGGCTGGACCTCGAGATGCCCGTTTCGGGTACCGACGGAGAGATCGTCGACGCCGTCCGCAACGGGGACCTCGAAGAATCCGTCGTGGACACCGCCGCCCAGCGCGTCTCGACGCTTGTCGAACGCACCGCCGGCGCGCGGGTCGAAGGTCACACCTACGACGCCGAGGGTCACCACCAGCTTGCCCGAACCGCGGCAGCCGAATCCGCCGTGCTCCTCGAGAACGACAACAACATCCTCCCGCTCGCAGCCGAGGCACAGACCATCGCAGTCATCGGCGAGTTCGCTCGCAGCCCTCGCTACCAGGGTGCCGGTAGTTCACAGGTGGTTCCGACGACGCTCGACAATGCCTTGGACGCCGTCCAGGCGATTGCCGGTTCCGAGCGCGTGAGTTTTGCGCCGGGATTCAACTTCGACGGAAATGCTGACCGCGAGAAAGTCGCTGAGGCTGTCGAGGCAGCCCGCAACGCCGATGTCGCTGTCCTTTTCCTGGGCTTGTCGTCAGCCACCGAATCCGAGGGGTTCGACCGGACGGACATCGACCTGCCCGGCGACCAGTTGGCCCTGCTGCAAGCAGTTCACGCAGTCAATCCGAATACCGTCGTCGTGTTGTCCAACGGTGGTGTCGTGTCGATTACGCCTTGGCGGAAATATGCAGCTGCCATCCTCGAAGGTTGGCTACTCGGCCAGGCCGGCGGATCTGCAATCGCCGACATCCTGTTCGGCGTCGTCAACCCGTCCGGACACCTCACCGAGACGATTCCCCTTCGCCTGCAGGACAATCCGTCATACCTTCACTTCCCGGGAGCGCAGCAGCACGTCCGCTACGGCGAAGGACTCTACGTCGGATACCGCTACTACGACTCCGTCGACCACGACGTTGCCTACCCGTTCGGATTCGGCCTCAGCTACACCACCTTCGAGGTCACCGAAACCTCCGTCATCGCCTGCGACAACTCCGCCGAACTGACAGTGACCGTTCGCAACAGTGGCGAGCGGGCCGGCAGCACCGTCGTCCAGACCTACGTCCACGACACGTCCGGGACCATCAACCGCCCCACACAAGAATTGAAGGGATTTGCAAAGATTCACCTCGCACCTGGTGAAACAGCCTCCGCAACAATCACACTCGATTCCCGTGCGTTCTCCTACTGGTCTGTCGAGGGTCAGAACTGGGCCGTCGAAGCCGGTGACTACGACATTCGGGTCGGTTTCTCCTCACGCGACATCGCAGCCACCGAGCGGGTCACACTCACCGGCAATATTGGCGTCCGCCCCCTGACTCCGATGTCCACCATCGCCGAATGGTTTGCCCATCCCGTCGGAGGCGCAGTCCTCGGTGCCGCGATGGCCGAGGCCATGTCCGAAGACGCGGCGCCGGTACCACCAGAGTTGATGGCAATGGCGGGTTCCATGCCCCTCGTCAAACTCGCGGGCTTCGGGCTCGGCATGACCGTCGAGCAAGTTGACCAACTGGTCGCGGCAACGCAGCAATAGCCACCGCCTGAACACCCCACAAAATGACTGTGGCCCTGTATCTCACGAAGGAGATGCAGGGCCACAGTCATTTCACGCTGTGAAGCAAGGACTAGGCAGTCTTGTCACGCCGTTCGCCCCGCTCGGGCTTGCGGGGAACGATGGTCGGCAGAACGTTGTCGTTAACGGTTTCGGCGGTCACCACAACCTTCTCGACATCGTCGCGGCTGGGGATGTCGTACATCACGGGGAGGAGAACCTCTTCCATGATGGCGCGCAAACCACGGGCACCGGTGCCGCGGAGAATTGCCTGGTCGGCGATCGCATCGAGGGCTTCCTCGGTGAACTCGAGCTCCACGCCGTCCATGTCGAAGAGTCGACGGTACTGCTTGACCAAAGCGTTCTTGGGCTCCGACAGAATCTTGACCAACGATTCCTTGTCGAGGTTGGTGACCGACGCGATCATCGGCAGACGCCCGATGAACTCGGGGATCAAACCGAACTTGATCAGATCCTCGGGCATGACCTCCGCGAAACGATCAATCGTGTCCATTTCAGCCTTGGAGCGAACCTCGGCGCCGAAGCCGATCCCGCGCTTACCGACACGGTCGGACACGATGCGCTCGAGACCGGCAAACGCGCCGGCCACGATGAACAGCACGTTCGTGGTGTCGATCTGGATGAACTCCTGATGCGGATGCTTACGTCCGCCCTGCGGCGGGACGCTGGCCTGCGTACCCTCGAGGATCTTCAGCAGAGCCTGCTGAACGCCTTCACCGGACACGTCCCGGGTGATAGACGGGTTTTCGCTCTTACGAGCGATCTTGTCGACCTCGTCGATGTAGATAATGCCGGTCTCGGCGCGCTTGACGTCGTAATCGGCAGCCTGAATCAGCTTGAGCAAGATGTTCTCGACGTCTTCACCGACGTAACCAGCTTCGGTCAACGCAGTGGCGTCGGCAATCGCGAACGGAACATTGAGCATCTTCGCCAACGTCTGCGCGAGGTACGTCTTACCGCAACCTGTGGGGCCGAGCATCAAGATATTCGACTTTGCGAGTTCTACGGTCTCCCCGCGCGCATCGCGGCCCTTGTCGCCGGCCTGAATGCGCTTGTAGTGGTTGTAGACAGCCACTGCGAGTGTCCGCTTGGCGGAATCCTGACCGATGACGTAGTTCTCGAGGAAATCCCGAATCTCCGCAGGCTTGGGAAGCTCGTCGAGCTTGACCTCGCTGGACTCGGCCAACTCTTCTTCGATGATCTCGTTACAGAGGTCGATGCACTCATCGCAGATGTACACCCCGGGTCCTGCAATGAGCTTTTTGACTTGCTTCTGGCTCTTGCCGCAGAAAGAGCACTTGAGCAGATCCCCGCCGTCGCCGATGCGTGCCATCTCGTGAGGTCCCTACTTCCTTCATGTACTTACACTCGCCGCCATCGATCAGCCGTGACGCTCCGTGGAAATCTTTCGTGGAAATCTCGGAGCAGCGATCGAGAACCAGCCCGTGAAGTGACGGTACCCGCAGATCCGAAGCCGGGTCGACCTGTTCTCGGCGTTTCGTCTGCGAATTGAAAACAACCTTGCCGAAAAATTGATCAGCCCACCTTCATGACCTGCCAATTCCCGACCAAACCGCCTCGTGTCGAACGGAAAATTCCAATGTTCGACACGAGGCGGAAACGGACTACTTCTGAGCGCTGAGCTTCCGGTACGCCAGAACGTCGTCGATGATGCCGTATTCCTTGGCCTGCTCGGACGTGAGGATCTTGTCGCGATCGGTGTCGACGCGGATCGTCCCCGGGTCCTTGCCGGTATGCAGGCCCAAGGTGTTCTCCATGAGGCGACGCATACGCTCGATCTCCGCAGCCTGGATCTCCAGATCGGAGACCTGGCCCTGGATGCCGCCGGTGGACGGCTGGTGGATCAGGATGCGCGAGTTGGGGAGCGCAAAACGCTTACCGGGCGTACCACCGGCGAGCAGGACGGCCGCAGCCGACGCAGCCTGGCCGAGGCAGACCGTGCTGATGTCTGCACGCACGTACTGCATCGTGTCGTAGATCGCCATCAGCGCGGTGAACGAGCCACCGGGAGAGTTGATGTACATCGTGATGTCGCGGTCCGGATCCTGAGATTCGAGAACCAGAAGCTGCGCCATCAGATCGTTGGCGGAGACATCGTCGACCTGCGAGCCGAGGAAGATGATGCGCTCCTCGAACAGCTTGTTGTACGGGTCGGACGTCTTGACTCCGTAGCTTGTCTGCTCCGTGAACTGGGGCAGGATGTAGCGCGACTGGGGTGCCGACGGCGCCTGGCCGCCCAGCGAGTGAGCTCCGAAAGGATTGGTCATCAGTTCTCCAAAGTATGAATTGGGCAGCAAGGACAGACGGGCCGGCTCAGTTACCGGCGCCGCCGGCCTGGTTTGCACGGGAGACGACGTGGTCGACGAAGCCGTACTCGAGGGCTTCCTTCGCCGTGAACCAACGGTCACGATCGGAGTCGGCCGTGATCTGCTCAACCGTCTGACCGGTGTGCTCGGCAATCAGCTCGGCCATCTCACGCTTGGTGTGCTTGAACTGCTCAGCCATGATCGCGATGTCACTGGCGCTACCACCGATACCGGCGGACGGCTGATGCATCATGATGCGAGCGTGCGGCAGGGCGTAACGCTTGCCCTTGGTTCCGGCCGAGAGCAGGAACTGGCCCATCGAAGCGGCAAGACCCATACCGAAGGTCGCGATATCGCATTCCGCGAACTGCATGGTGTCGAAAATTGCCATACCGGCGGTAACTGATCCGCCCGGCGAGTTGATGTAGAGCGAGATGTCCCGCGTCGGGTCCTCGGCCGAAAGCAACAGGATCTGAGCGCAAAGCTTGTTGGCAATGTCGTCGTCGACCTGGGTACCGAGGAAAATGATGCGCTCACGCAGCAAGCGCTCGTATACCGAGTCGCTGAGGTTCAACCCAGCTGTCGCGGAAGTCATGGCGGGACTCTGCACAGTCTCCAGATGATTGGAAGTCACGGTACCTGCCTTCTATGTGGATCTTCTTTGCGAAATACTCTTCTGCTGACACAGACACTAACGAAGTAGGGCGGCACCGGAGTCCCGGTGCCGCCCTACTTCGCTCAAAGCGGAAAACTTGATGCAGTCAATCGTGGTGAAAACACCCGATATTCTGCTTGTTTACTTGTCTTCGCTCTCGGCGGAATCAGACGCTTCTGCGTCAGCTTCTGCCTCGCCGCCACCGAAAAGCTCGGCGGTGTCGACAACGGCACCGCTGGTGTCGGTGACACCGGCAGCCTCGACGACGGCTGCGAGAGCCTTGCCGCGGCGAACGTCGGCGAACATTGCGCCGAGCTGGTTAGCCTGCTGGATCTGCTGGATGAACTGCTCCGGAGCCATGCCGTAACGCTGCGCCTGGAACAGGATGCGCTCGGTGAGCTCGTCCTGGCCGACGGTGATGTCGTTGGCATCGGCGATGGAGTCGAGCAGGAGCTGCGTCTTGACGGAGCGCTCAGCGGACTCCAGCGTTTCCTTGTCGAACTCTTCGCGGCTGCTGCCCTGCTCTTCGAGAGCCTTGTTCAGTGCCTCTTCGTCATGGTTGAGACCGTGAACGGCGTCGTGCAATGCAGCGTCGACCTCAGCCTTGACGACAGCGTCAGGCAGCGGAACCTCGACGGTCTCGAGCAGCTGCTCGAGGACCTTGTCGCGGATCTGACCGGCCTGCTCGACCTTACGGACGCGTGCGACGCGCTCGCGGAGGTCTGCCTTCAGTTCTTCGAGGGTGTCGAACTCGCTGGCGAGCTGAGCGAACTCGTCGTCCTCAGCGGGAAGTTCGCGCTCCTTGACCGTCTGCACGGTCACGGTAACAACAGCTTCCTTGCCTGCGAACTCGCCGGCAACCAGCGTCGACGTGAAGTCCTTGGACTCCCCCGCCTTCAGGCCGACGATAGCTTCGTCAAGACCCTCGATGAGCTGGCCCGAACCGACCTCATGCGACAGTCCGCTGGCGGTTGCCTCGGCAACATTCTCGCCGTCGACGGTGGCCGACAGGTCGATGGAGACGAAGTCGCCGTCTTCGACTGCACGCTCGACGCCCGTGAGGGTGCCGAAACGCTGACGCAGCGAGAGCAACTGCTCTTCGATGGCTTCATCGGTGATCTCGATCGGATCGACCGTGACGTTGATGGAGCTGAAATCCGGGAGTTCGATCTCGGGGCGCACGTCGACCTCGGCCGAGAACTCGAGAACCTCGTTGTCTTCGAGCTTGGTGACCTCGATCTCGGGCTGGCCGATGGCCTTTACGCCGGCGCTGGTGACAGCCTCCGGGTAACGCGACGAGAGAGCGTCGTTGACGACCTGCTCGAGCACAGCGGCGCGACCGACGCGTGCCTCGAGGAGGCGTGCCGGTGCCTTGCCGGGGCGGAAGCCGGGGAGACGAATCTGCTGCGCGAGGGCCTTGTAGGCCTTGTCGAAATCAGGCTTGAGTTCCGCGAAGGGCACCTCAACGTTGATACGGACTCGCGTCGGGCTGAGCTGCTCGACGGTGCTCTTCACGAAACTTCGCTCCTTCGTCTGGTCTTGCTCACAACTTGTGTACTGCTGAACTTCTGATCTTTCGCGGCACTCCACCCCTACGCAAGTAGTGGTGAAGTACCGAGTTCGTACTGGTCGGGATGACAGGATTTGAACCTGCGACCCTCCGCTCCCAAAGCGGATGCGCTACCAAGCTGCGCTACATCCCGTTTTTCGAACATACGAAGCAAATCACACGATACGAGCGTCGCTCGCCGGTGACCGGATAGAACCTTATCGCGCTCACTACTCTCTCACGAATCCGCCCACCATTTGTACACGGATGGGAGTTGTTCACAGTGGGGCAGAACTGCCGGACCGCCCCGCCTGCACCCACAGTCACACCCTCTACACAACCGAGAAAACCAACCTTGTGAACATTTTGCCTGGTGAGAGCGTTGCCGACCCCCGATTTTGAATTCCAGACAGCCATTGGGTACAGTTTCGAATCGCAGACGACGAACACGGCGATCCCGGGTTTCTCGTATGCACGGGGATGTAGCTCAATGGTAGAGCCTCAGTCTTCCAAACTGATCACGCGGGTTCGATTCCCGTCATCCCCTCCATTGGAGGGAAACTTCCACAAGATCCGCATCGGCCTCGCCGGTGCGGATTTTTTGTTGTACCGGTCCGTATCCTGGAGTTGTCCGGATCTTTTGCAGCTCGGGAGGCCACTCGTGACCACGATTCTTCTCATCCTCGTTGTACTGGCCGTTGTCGTGTTCCTGGTCATGAAGAGCCAGCAACGCGGTTCCGGCAACAGCGCAACACAACTCGACGACGCAAAAGCCGATGCCCGGCAGGCGATCGAGCGCCTCGGCGGCCAGGTCTACAACCTCACGGGCAGCGACGACGCGTCGCGCCAAGCACTCGCCGACGCAGCCGAGCGTTACAACGCAGCGGGCTCGCAGATCGATCAGGCCAGCACGCCGGTCCAGGCCAGGCTCGCGAAACAGACTGCACTGGAAGGGCTTTACTACATTCGCGCGGCCAGAGTCGCCATGGGCATGGATCCGGGACCAGAGATTCCCACCATCGACGGCCAGAAAGCTGCGGGAGCAGTGACCGAAGCACGTGAGGTGGAGTTCGAAGGCCGCGAGATCGCCGCGTCCCCCACGCCGTCCTCACGAACCCCCAACTACTACCCCGGCGGACGCGTTGCCGGGCGCCCGGTTCCGGCCGGCTGGTACTCCGAACCGTGGTGGAAGCCTGCCCTGGTGGCCGGCGCCTGGGGCCTAGGTTCGATGATGCTGTTTTCGAGCATGTTCTCCGGAATGGCCGGAGTTCCTTACGGCGCACAGGAATTCGAAGCCGGCGGCGATCCGAATGCGGACCAAGGCGCCGACGCGGGCGATCAAAGCTATGACTCAGGCGATCAAGGCAATACCGACAACACCGCAGACGGTGGCAACTATGACGGCGGCGGGAGCGACGGCGGATTTTTCGACGGCGGCGACGGCGGAATGGACTTCGGCGGAGGAATGGACTTCTAGACCGCCTGACACACGGGGCACCAGAACAGGTTTCGTGCCTTCATGACGGAATGCAGGATCGGTGTACCGCATACGCGGCACGGCGATCCTGCTCTTCGGTAGACGTACGTACGCGGACGATCCTTCGCATAGGCAGGATCTCCGATGTCGTGCTCGTCGCGTACGACGTGCATCTGACCTCGTCGTACGCCCACTTTCATGAGCTCGACCAGATCCGCCCACATTGCAGCCCACTCGCCGTAGGTGACGAGGTTACCGGGGCGCTCGGGATTGATTCCGTGACGGAAGAGAAGTTCGGCGCGATACACGTTTCCGACTCCGGCCAGCACTGCCTGATCCATGAGAAGCGCACCGATTGCAGTCTTGGACTTGGAGATTCGCGCCCAGGCCCCGTCCGGATCTGCGCCACGTCGCAAAGGATCGGGCCCGAGACGGGCTTCGATGGCGGCTACCTGCGGCGGCATCAGAACCTCGCACGCAGTGGGGCCACGAAGGTCGGTGCCGAAATCGGCACCGACCATTCGCATCCGAACTTGCCCCACCGGTTCTTCCATCGGCAGGACGCTGTCGGTGAACTTTCCGTACAACCCGAGGTGCACGTGGACGATCAGCCCGTTGTCGTAGGTGTGCCAGAGGTGTTTGCCCCAAGCATCGGACGATACGAGTACATGACCGTCCACCAACCGCGCATCTTCCGCGAATCGACCTTGCGGACTGACAACGCGGACTGGTGAACCGACAAATTTACGGGCATGCAACCGTGCCAGTCGATGCAGAGTATGACCTTCGGGCACGGGACTATTCTTCGATCAGGCCTGCGGCAAAGCCGGTGCGACGCCGGTCTTCTCGTATTCGGACAGGATGTCGATGCGACGCTGGTGTCGCTCTTCGCCCGACCATTCGGTGGCGAGGAACGCGTCGACAATTGCCAGTGATTCCTCGAGGGAATGCATGCGGCCACCGATGCCGATGAGCTGAGCCTTGTTGTGCTCGCGGGCCAACTTGGCCGTCTCGACGCTCCAGGCCAGGGCGCAGCGAGCGCCGGGGACCTTGTTGGCTGCGATTTGCTCGCCGTTGCCGCTTCCGCCGAGGACGATGCCCAGGCTTCCTTCGTCGGCTACTACTCGCTTGGCTGCTTCGATGCAGAAGGCCGGGTAGTCATCCACGGCGTCGTACTCGTGAGCACCGCAGTCGATGGCCTCGTGGCCGTTCGCTTTCAGGTGTTCGATGATCTCGTTCTTACGTTCGAATCCGGCATGGTCGGCACCCAGGTATACGCGCATGCCGACAATTCTCTCAGGCCCAGCAGACACTGCTCACCCGGGCCTATCCTGGTGCAAATGTATCCCCAGCAAGGCCGAGTATTACCGGGAAACTCTCTCGTTCGACATCCTTGGGAGATCCCGCTCCTCGTTCTGGCCATTCTGACCACTGTCGCGACGTACGTCGTCGCGCTTGTCCTGATCGCGACCGGCAGCCTGTCGACGTGGATCTTCATTGTTCTGGCAGCACCGATCCTGCTGTTTTTCGCGCGTGGCCAGTTGTACGGTTCCCAGCAGGTCAACGGAATCAAGATGTCGCCCACACAATTTCCGGACGGCTATCAGCTGGTGGCAGAAGCCGCAGCTCGCTTCGGCCTGAAAACTGCTCCCGACGCCTTTGTCGTGCTGGGGAACGGCCAGATCAATGCGTTTGCGTCGGGCCATGGGTTTCGCCGGTTTGTTGTCGTCTACAGCGACCTCTTCGAGGTGGGCGGCGAAGCTCGTCAGCCGGATGCACTGGCGTTCATCATCGGCCATGAGGTGGGGCATATCGCGGCCGGCCACGCGTCGTATTGGCGTCAGTGGGGCCAGTTCGCGTCCAACTACATTCCGGTGATCGGATCTTCGCTCTCACGATCGATGGAATACACCGCCGACAATTTCGGATTCCACATGCGTCCGCAGGGAGCCGCCGGCGTGATGGGAGTGCTGGGCGCCGGAAAGTACCTGGTGGGTCTGGTGGGTTTCGACGAGCTGGCCGACCGGGCGACTCTCGAATCCGGATTCTTTCCCTGGTTCGTGAACATCCTCGCGAGCCACCCGGTGCTGACCTGGCGTGCGGCTGCATTACGCAACCGCACGCGCTCCGGTCATCTTTTCTTTCGGCCTAGTCAGATCTTCCGTTTCGATCTGGTCCGAACGACTCAGTCGAACTGAGGATCTTCGTTCCGGGTGCGCTTGAGTTCGAAGAAGTGCGGGTAGCTCGCGAGCGCAACGGCACCGTCCCAGACGCGTCCGGCGTCCTCGCCCCGCGGAATACGCGAGAGTACGGGGCCGAAGAAGGCAACTCCGTTGACGTGGATGGTGGGCGTTCCGACGTCGGGGCCGACTGCGTCCATGCCGTGATGATGGCTTTCACGCAGGGCTTCGTCGTAGTCCGTCGACTCGGCGGCATCCGCGAGATCTGCCGGGAGACCAACTTCCTCGAGTGAACTCTTGATGACGTCGGCAAAGTCCTGGTTGCCTTCGTTGTGGATCTTGGTGCCCATTGCCGTGTAGAGCGGCAGCAGGATGTCGTCACCCTTGAGTTTGGCCGCGGCGATCGCAACCCGAACCGGCCCCCACGCCTTGCTCATCATGTCGCGGTACTCCTCGGGCAGGTCGCGTCCCTCGTTGAGGACTGCCAGGCTCATGACGTGGAACTTCGCGTCGATGTTGCGCACCTGCTGGGCTTCGAGGATCCAGCGGGACGTGATCCAGCACCACGGGCAGAGGGGGTCGAACCAGAAATCAGCTCTGTCGGCGCTTGTATTCGGGGTTGCACTCACGAAGAAAACTCCCTCATATGTTCATGGTCTTATCGAGCGCGAAAGATTCCGCGCCCGCCAGGGCAACAATTATCCACCGACAATCCTTCCCGCGTACTCCCGAAGTACCTTCGCGCAGCAGTAATGTCGAAGTGACACGAGTGCGAAGGAGTGGTTCAGACATGAGCGCAAACCGGAGATTCGTCATCATCGGCGGCGGCTTGGCCGGCGCAAAAACCGCGGAGGCCCTGCGTGCACGAGATTTCACCGGCGACATCGTCCTGCTGAGTGAAGAAGATCATCTCCCCTACGAGCGGCCGCCACTGTCCAAAGAGTTCTTTGTCGGCAAGAAGACACTCCCGGAGTTCACGGTTCATGACGGCGAATGGTTCCGCGACCACCACGTCGACCTACGCCCGGGCACCACGGTGACAGCCGTGGACACTGCCGCACACACGGTCACGTTGCCCGACGGCTCGACCATGGTCTACGACAAGCTGGCATTGGCCACAGGCTCACGCTCACGACTCCTCGACATTCCGGGATCCGACGCGGCCGGCGTTCACTACATCCGAACAGTCGATCAGGCCTCAGCGCTTCTCGGAACACTCTCGGCCGGCAAGAAACTCGTCGTGATCGGGGCCGGGTGGATCGGCCTGGAAATCGCGGCATCGGCCCGAATTTTCGACGTGGACGTCACTATTCTCGAACACGGCAATCTCCCGCTCGAAACCTCTCTCGGTCCCGAGATGGGTGAAGTGTTCGCCGCATTGCATCGAAGCAATGGTGTCGACCTTCGAACGAGTACCGACGTGAAATCCGTTGCTGTCTCCGACGGCCGCGCAACCGGAGTTACCTTGGCCGACGGAAGCGTTGTCCCCGCCGACGCCGTCTTGATCGCCGTCGGCGCCCTCCCCAATACCGAATTGGCGTCGGCTGCCGGAATTGCCGTCGACAACGGGATACTGGTCGATGCCGGTTTACAGAGCAGCGACCCGGACGTGGTGGCCGTCGGCGACATCGCAGCTGCGATGCACCCGATCCTGAACTCTCGAATCCGGGTGGAGCACTGGGCAAACGCCCTCAATCAGCCTGCAACTGCGGCCGACACGATGCTGGGAAAGCCCGCCGAATACGTCCGGATGCCGTATTTCTTCACTGATCAATACGACCTCGGAATGGAATATGTGGGCCATGCACCTCGGGGCGCCTATGCATCCGTCGTCACCCGCGGCGACGTCGACAAGCGCGAATTCCTGACGTTCTGGCTGGACGCGAACAACAAGGTTCTGGCCGGCATGAACGTCAACATCTGGGACGCCGGTGATGCCATCAAGGAACTGGTTGCCACGCCGCACCCCGTTGATCCGAAACGACTGGCAGATCCCACAATTCCACTAGCAGAAGCGTCCGCGGACACACAGTAGTTCCCGTCATGATGGGATGGACACACTAGATCCACACCATCGACGAGGAGATCTTTGTGGCCGCACCGAATCTGACCCGCGAGACCGCAGCCGAGCGGTCAGCGCTGCTGACGATCGACAACTACCTGATCGAACTCGATCTCACCGACGGAAACGACGGTCCGGGAGACGACACGTTCTTTTCCAAGACCACCGTGACGTTCGCTGCCACCGCCGGAGCGAGCAGTTTCATCGACATCATCGCCTCCCGCATTCACTCGGCGGTACTCAACGGCGCCGCGTTGGACGTGTCGAGTTACGACGAATCCACCGGAATCGCACTGTCAGAGTTGGCTGCCGACAATGAACTGGTCATCGAAGCCGATTGCGAGTACTCGCACACCGGCGAAGGCTTGCACCGCTTCGTCGATCCGACGGACGATGCCGTCTACCTGTACTCCCAGTTCGAGACTGCCGACGCCAAGCGTATGTTCGCGTGCTTCGATCAACCGGATCTCAAGGCCACCTTCGACGTTCGCGTCAGCGCCCCCACGTCCTGGAAGGTCATTTCCAACTCGGCAGCCGTAGAGTCACTGGCCGCAGACCCCGGCAAACACATATTCCGCACCACCCCGAAGATGAGCACGTACCTCGTCGCTCTCATTGCCGGACCGTACGCGCAGTGGACCGACAACTATTCCGACGAGCACGGCAACATCCCCCTCGGGATCTACTGCCGCGCTTCGCTTGCCGAGTTCATGGACGAAGAACGCCTGTTCACCGAAACCAAGCAGGGCTTCGACTTCTACCACCGCAACTTCGGTGTCCCCTATGCCTTCGGGAAGTACGACCAACTCTTTGTTCCCGAGTTCAACGCCGGTGCGATGGAGAACGCGGGAGCCGTAACATTCCTGGAGGACTACGTCTTCCGCTCCAAGGTCACCCGCTACTCGTACGAGCGACGCTCCGAGACCGTGCTCCACGAAATGGCCCACATGTGGTTCGGCGACCTCGTCACCATGACCTGGTGGGACGACCTGTGGCTTAACGAATCCTTCGCCACCTTCGCTTCCGTCCTGTGCCAGACCGAGGCCACCGAATACAAGAACGCCTGGACAACGTTCGCCAACGTCGAGAAGTCGTGGGCATACCGGCAGGACCAATTGCCGTCCACACACCCGATCGCAGCAGACATTCCCGACCTGGCTGCGGTCGAGGTCAACTTCGACGGAATCACCTACGCCAAGGGCGCCAGCGTCCTCAAACAGTTGGTGGCCTACGTCGGACTCGAACCTTTCCTCGCCGGATTGCGAGAGTACTTCCGCGAACACGCATTCGGTAACGCAACATTCGACGATCTCCTCGGAGCACTCGAAAAGTCCTCCGGCCGTGATCTTTCCGACTGGGGAACCCAGTGGCTCAAGACCACCGGCCTCAACATCCTGCGTCCCGACTTCGACATCGACGCCGACGGTAAGTTCACCCGCTTCGCGATATTGCAGGACGGCGCCGCGCCCGGCGCCGGTGAGTATCGAGTGCACCGTATCGCCGTCGGAATCTACGACGACGTCGACGGCGCACTGGTGCGAACCCATCGCGTCGAACTCGATCTCGACGCGACGCCCAGCACCGACGTCCCCGAGATGGTCGGCATCCATCGTGGCCAACTGGTTCTGGTCAACGACGACGACCTCACGTACTGCTCGGTGCGCTTGGACCCGCAGTCGTTGGCGACGGCGATCGACCGCGTCGGCGATGTCGCTGAATCACTCCCCCGCACCCTGGTCTGGTCGGCAGCCTGGGAGATGACGCGCCAGGCCGAACTGAAGGCTCGCGACTTCGTGGCACTGGTTCAGCGTGGCATCAGCTCCGAGACCGAAGTTGGTGTGGTTCAACGTCTTCTGCTTCAGGCGCAGACAGCAATCGGAAGCTACGCAGACCCTGCCTGGGCGTCGGCCGAAGGCTGGGCAGGTTTTGCCAACCGACTCCTGGAACTCGCGCGCGAGGCCGAGGCCGGGTCCGATCACCAGCTGGCATTTGTCAACGCGCTCACCGGCGTAGCGCTCTCACCGTGGCACACCGAGGTTCTGCAGGAACTGCTCGACGCAGACCCCGCGACGGTTGGCCTGGACGGTTTGGTTGTGGACACCGACCTGCGTTGGCGCATTGTCGGAGCGCTCGCCGCGGCGGGTGAAATCGACTCCACAGGAATCGAGACTCCGTTCATCGATTCCGAAGCCCAGCGCGATCCGACGGCTGCAGGCGCCCGCCAGGCTGCTGCGGCCGCTGCGGGCCGACCGCAAGCTGCCGTCAAGGAACAGGTGTGGGCAAAGGTCGTCGGCGACGACTCGGTACCCAACATCACGGCACGATCCATCATCGGCGGTTTTGCCCGTGAGGGCCAAGACGATCTCCTCGAGCCGTTTGTCTCGCGCTACTTCGGCGATATCGCCGCGGTGTGGGAGCGACGCTCGAGCGAGGTCGCACAGACCGTCGTCGTCGGCCTGTACCCGTCGTGGTCGATCACCGAAGAATCCGTCGCCGCGGCAGATCGTTTCCTGACCGGCGATATCCCGCCGGCATTGCGCCGCCTGGTCGTAGAAGGTCAGGCCGGAGTAGTCCGGTCGTTGGCAGCCCGAAAGTTCGACGCGAGCTGACAAAAACTCCCAGACATACACAAGGCCGGTGCCCGCTTCAATCGAGGCGGGCACCGGCCTTGTCTGGCTGGAAGAACTTACGGCGCAGAAATTGCGGCGCTCATGACGCGGATCGCGCTGATCAGTCCGTCGATGAGGTTGCCCTCGCTGAACGAGCTGACCGCTGCGGTTGCACCGAGCTGGGCAACGCGGTCGGTAACACGATCGGCGATGACGCGGCCACTACGGACCTCGACGACGCGCTGGTTGGGCGAGACTGCGATCAGGACCGAACGCTCAGCTTCGGGCGTGGTCGGGAACAGTGCGTCGGCACCGGCTGCCGGGTTGGCACCCAGGTCACCGATGTACGCGTTGAAACGCACCTTGGTGGCGCGCGTGGCCTCGGTCAACGCTACGTCGAGGGCAACAAGATCCTTCGTCTCGAATGGGAGGTCGTCCGTGAACGGCTCCCCCACCCGGTGCACGCCGGAAATACGGCCACTGGACGTGATGACGCTGCCCATAGGCAGGTCTTCGGGCGCTACTGCGACCGCTGCCGAATGATCACCACTTGCCACTTGCGGACCCTCCAATCAGATCAGCCGAACCGGCTTCGATCGCGTGTGCACTGCCGTGATGGCCACCGCGAACGGTCACCTCGTCGACAGCACTCCACAGAACGGGGGCGTGATCCCACGACTCACCCAGATGGAACGCCGGCGGAACCGGACCCGGCGTCTTCTTCCCGAGGAAGGACGCACCCGCGAAGAAGGCGGTGATCAGGGCCGGGATCCCAACGTATATCAGTACTACCTCGAGAATGCTCACCCCAGAACGGTAGCCCAGAACTCCCCGAAGGAAAGCGTCAGGGCCACAAATTCTCGGGCAATTTTTTCTCGGGCATCCGGTCAGGCAGCGCCGACCCCGAGATACGGCATCCAGGAGGGGTGCAGTTCCTTGGTCGCAGCGAGCAGTCGCCAGTGCGGACCGGTCGGCGGAACCAGCTCGGCTCGGAGCGTCCACCCCAGTTCGCTGAGCATTTTGTCGGCCTTACGGTGGTTGCACGGCGCACAGCAGGCTACGCAGTTCTCCCACGAGTGCCCACCGCCACGACTGCGCGGAACTACGTGATCGATGGTTTCGGCTTTAGCTCCGCAGTACGCGCATCGGAAATGGTCACGATGCATGAGCGCGGCACGGGTCATGGGAATTCTGGCGCGATACGGGACGCGCACGTAAGTACGCAGTCGGATCACCGAAGGCACCTGCACCGACCAGTCCGCGGAATGGACGACGGGGCCGTGCTCGTCCTCGTGAACCGTATCGGCCTTTCCGCAGGCCATGAGGACTACTGCGCGACGCGCCGGAAGGGCGGTCAGCGGCTCATAGGTCACATTGAGAAGCAGCACCCGACGTTTAACCCACTCGGGAACCACGTGGTCGGAAAAAAGTGGGTCAGCCATCGGACTGAACCCGTCAGGAACAACTTCCAGAACAGCCCCTGACGCATGGTCTTTCCGTGCGCCAGTGGGCTGGAGTTGTCGGTGATTGCGTGCAGCGTGTCGGTTCTTCATACGACCTCCGGGTAACTGCCCCCAAGTTGACCACGGATGATCGAGTTGCGCACTCCTATTTCGCACAAAATTGTGTCGGCACACGGTGAATTTCGGGTGAACACAGCCCGAGCAACCCGGAAACCGCTCTCCATCACCATCAGGCACAATGGGACTCGCCATGAATGACGTACAGCAGACCTTTTACGACGCCGTCGGCGGAGCCGAGACGTTCCACAAGCTCACCGCGCGTTTCTACGAGGAAGTCGCGAAGGACGACGTCGTACGCCCGCTCTACCCCGAAGATGATCTGGGGCCGGCAGAGCGGCGCATGCGAATGTTCCTCGAGCAGTACTGGGGCGGCCCGCAGACGTACTCCGAGGAGCGCGGACACCCGCGCCTGCGGATGCGTCACAACCCATTCGTGATCGGCCCGATCGAACGCGACGCGTGGCTACGCTGCATGCACGTAGCCATCGCGTCGATCGACGACAAAACCCTCGACGCTGCGCACCGCAAGCAGCTGACCGACTACATGGACATGGCTGCGGCATCCATGGTGAATTCGGCCATCTGAACTTCTAGCGCGAACCGACCATCCGGCTGATCTTGCGCGCGGCTCGAACCACGAACGAGACACTCGGATGCAGGGGCACGCTCAGGATTGCGTGCTTGCGGACATACTCGTCGACGTTCCATTCCGACCAACTTCCGGCGCGGAACAATGCAGCATCACCGACGCGCAGCGTGCGCTTCTCGCTGCCATCCGATTCGACGGTGACCGAGCCTTCGATGATGTGGACGATCTCGTCTGCGGGGAAGTACCAGCGAAACTGCCCCTTGGTGCAGTCCCAGACGTGTGTTGTAGTGGTGCCATCCTTGCTGGCCGACCACTGCGCTGCCCGTGCTTTCGGAGTTCCGGAGATAATCCAGTCCTCGTTGATCGGATCGTCGTTCAACGGCAGTTGGTCCAAACTGACCGATTCGATCGCTGACAAACTCATGGTTGTGCCCCCCCATACTTTTGATCCCCCGGTAACGCAAAGGTTGCTGAAAGCAATCACTTCGCAAGAGCAAAGTACACCAAGGTGAGGTAAAGAACCACAAAACTCCCGTGTCCAAGTCGTCGGAGCGCTCGAGGTTTGGCACTATTAATCGCTGTGAGCACCCCCGCGGATTCGACCGTCGCCAACCCACCTCGTCCACCCTGGTGGAACGAGGCGGTTTTCTATCAGATCTATCCGCGATCCTTCGCTGATTCCAATGGCGACGGCATCGGTGACCTTGGTGGCATCGAAGACAAACTCGGATATCTGGAACTTCTCGGTATCGACGCACTCTGGTTGAGCCCGGTCATGCGATCCCCGATGGCCGATCACGGCTACGACGTTTCCGATCCTCGTGACATCGATCCCCTGTTCGGCGACCTCGCCGCCATGGATTCCCTGATCGAGTCGGCACACGAGCGTGGCATCAAGGTCACGATGGACCTCGTCCCCAATCACACCAGCAACCAGCATGAGTGGTTCAAAGCCGCTTTGGCTTCAGCCCCGGGTTCGGTTGAAAGATCCCGCTATATCTTCCGCGACGGCAAGGGCGAGAACGGGACCGAACCGCCCAACAACTGGCCCAGCATCTTCGGTGGACCGGCGTGGACCCGCGTCACGGAAGCCGACGGAACACCCGGCCAGTGGTACCTCCACATTTTTGCGACGGAACAGCCGGATCTGAACTGGAACAACCCGGAGGTCTTCGAGGATCTCGCGAAGACCCTGCGCTTCTGGCTCGGCCGCGGCATCGACGGATTCCGCATCGACGTCGCCCACGGGATGGCCAAGCCTGATGGTTTGCCGGACCATGACTGGGAACTCAACGAGCTCATGCGCAACTCCGACGACGACCCCCGATTCAACAATCCGACCGTCCACGAGATTCACCGCGGAATCCGCAAAGTCATGAACGAGTTCCCTCAGGCAATGACCGTCGGCGAGATCTGGGTACGGGACAACGAGCGGTTCGGCGAATACATCCGCCCGGACGAACTTCACCTCGGATTCAACTTTCGACTGGCCGAAACCGAATTCTCCGCGGAGTCGGTACGCGCAGCGATCGACAACTCCATCGCTGCAGTCGCTGCAGTCGGCGGAACTCCCACGTGGACGCTGTCCAACCACGACGTCGAGCGCGAAGTCACCCGATACGGCGGAGGCGACATCGGGACCCAACGCGCACGAGCAATGGCCATGGTCGAACTCGCACTTCCCGGTGCCGCCTTCATCTACAACGGCGCAGAATTGGGATTGCCCAACGTCGAACTTCCCGAAAACGCTCTGCAGGATCCGGTGTGGGAACGCTCCGGCCATGCCGAGCGTGGCCGCGACGGCTGCCGAGTGCCGTTGCCGTGGGAAGGTGCCGAACCGCCGTTCGGGTTCACCACCGCTGCAACCACGTGGTTGCCGATGCCGACCGAGTGGTCCACGTTGACGGTCGAAGCACAGATCGAGGACGTAGATTCAATGCTTTCGCTGTATCGCAGCGCCCTCGAACTACGTGCATCGACGCCGGAGATCTCCGGCAGTGACATCGATTGGTACGGGAGCCCTCCGGGGTGTCTGGCGTTCCGTCGACGGGGCGGCTTGATCTGCGCTCTCAATACGACGGACGAACCCATCGCGCTTCCGGGTGGCAAGGTCCTGCTCACCAGCGCACCGTTGATCGACGGTCAATTGCCGACCAACGCTGCCGCCTGGCTGATCTAACAGAATTGCTATCGGGCCACCATCAGCGGAATTGACCCACCGCGGTGCCGATAGATGGAACCGAACCGTGCGTCGAGTCGAACCCACGATTTACTTGCCCGCACACGCACCAACTCCGACGCGTCGATGAGCGCGAGGTCGATATCGGCCGTCATCGCGTCGGAGCCCGCGTGTGGAATGAATCCCATTGCCGTCAAAGCGAATATCACGCGCATCGAGATTCCGACCGTGCCTGACGGACCGCTGACCTCGAGCACGTCCTGATCCAGCAACGACGCCGGCGGACCCTGATTGCTGCCGTGCTCCTGCGCCAAAGCATTTCCGCGCTGGGCTAATTCGATCAACACGCGAGCGGGAACATCATCGAGATGCTCGTAACCGTCCATCGGCGGCAATGCCCCGCGCCAGGCAGAATCCATCGCAAAACCGGGATCGATGAACTCGTCGGTCGATTGTCTGAGGGCGGCCAGCAACTGATCCCCCGCGGCCGAGGTGTCGTCCGGGTTGATCGTGCCCACCACGGTGCGGGTTGCCAATGCGTCAAAACCTGTTGCTGCCCAGGCACTCACATGATCCGGGCCCCGTCGACGCATCCGGATCACGGCAGATTCGTCCAACCTGAGCGCGTGCCCGATGAAACCGGCCAAGTTCTTGCGCTCGGCTTCATCGGGCACGGTGAGCATTCGTTCATGCACGCTGCCAGCTCTCCAAATACTCCCGCTCGGGTCCGCTGAGTCGACGCAGACGCTGAGTATCGATGTCGAATGCAGCGATCTGCGTCGACGCGACAATCGACGGCGACACGTCGAGACCGGCGCCCTTGGGCCGCACCTCGTAGGCGATCGTGAAGTCCACTGCCCGTATTTTTTCCACCCACATCAAAATATCGAGCGGTGAATCTTCATGCCGCAGTTGACCTCGGTACCGCACATGCAAATCTGCAATCACGGCGCCGTCGCGCAATGTGACTGTGGGGCAGCCGTCTTGAAACAGCCAAGGAATTCGAGCCTCCTCCAGCAACGTCACCATGCGGGCATGGTTGATGTGCTGGAAGGCATCCATATCGGACCACCGAACCACTACGTCGGCGTGAAATCCTTTGCTCAACGTCCTACCTCCGATCGGGTGCCCATGCTGCGCACCATGCTACGAACCTGCCGCGCCGCCACCGAGAGCGTCGCCAGGTCAAGCGTCCCAGACTCGAAGATCTCACCGAGAGCTGCCCTCGCCCGACTGAGCCTCGACGCGTTGGTCGATTCCCATTCGTCGATCTTTTCCTGAGGTGACTCCCCGGGCTCACCGCCGGACAGCACTTCCATCGTGAGTTGCCGCAGTGAGCTGTAGAGATCGTCGCGCAACGCCAACCGCGCCAGCGAATGCCAACGATCTCCCCGTTCGAGTCCGGACACTGCGGTGAGCAGCCAGTCGATTCCGAGATGCGCGTCGAGCGCGTAATACAGTTGCGCAACTTCCGCGATGTCGTGCTCGGCGATATCGGCGATGTCCGCGATGTCGAGGAGGCAGTACACGTCCAGTAGCCGAAAGACTTCGAGCGCCAGGTCTTCCGGGGCGCCGCGATCGATAACCGATTGGGATCGGGCCAGCAAATCTGTCAACTGATGTCCGCCGAGCAAGCCGGGAACAAGTGGGGCCGTCGATCGGTAGGCCGCGGAATAGCGCGACACTTCGGCCCCCACCGCAATCGGCTGTGGCCGACTCGCGAGGAACCACCGCGATGCCCGATCGAGCAGTCGGCACGATTCGATGATCAGATCGTTCTCGAGATCAGCGGTGAGTCCAGCCGACCGGATCCGCTCCCACACGTCGTCGAGAGCAAACACCTCACGGACGGCCGCGTACGCCCGGATCGAGTCCGTACTGCTGGCACCGGTCTCCTCCGCCAACCGGTACGCGTACGTGATGCCGCCGTTGTCGATGACCTCGTTGACGAGCATTGTCGCCACGATCTGCCGTCGCAGCGGGTGGTCCTTGATTTCCGAAGCAAAACGCTCACTCACCGCCGACGGGAAATACCCGGGAATCTGTTGTGCAAAATATTCATTGTCCGGCAGTTCGGTGGCCAGCAGATCGTCCTTGAGCGAGAGTTTCACATGTGCTGTGAGAGTTGCCAATTCCGGTGACGTCAAACCGGATCCAGCTTCCAATCGCCGCTCGATCTCCGTGTCCGTCGGCAGCGCTTCGAGCTTACGATCGAGCCCGCGAGTCTTACCCAGATCAGTCAGCTGTCGGCGGTGGACAGCGAGCATCTGCGGCGCACTGACGCGCGATATTCCGAGAAGCGCATTCTGAGCGATGTTGTCGGCCAGAACAAGTCTTGCAACATCGTCGGTCATCAAGACCAACAACGGGTTCCGCTCCATGACGGGCAATGATCCGGAACGAACCAGAGTGTCGAGAAGGATCTTGATGTTGACCTCGTGGTCGGAGCAGTCCACACCGGCAGAGTTGTCGATGGCGTCGGTGTTGATGTGTCCGCCGCCGGCACTGAACTCGATGCGCCCCAGCGCTGTCACTCCGAGGTTGCCGCCTTCGCCGACCACCTTGACCCGTAGATCCTGACCGTCGACGCGTACTGCATCGTTGCTCTTGTCGCCGACCTGGGCGTTGGTTTCGCTGGCCGCCTTGATGTAGGTACCGATTCCACCGTTCCACAGCAGGTCCACCGGTGCGGACAGGATTGCCCGCATCAATTCGGGGGGTGACAGTTTGGTGACACCCTCGTCCAGTCCGAGTGCAACACGCACGCTTTCGGCGATCGGAACGGACTTGACCGTGCGATCCCAGACTCCGCCGCCTTCACTGATCAGGCTGGCGTCGTAGTCAGCCCATGACGATCTGGGCAGTTCGAAGAGTCGCCCACGCTCCACAAACGACCGCGCTGCATCAGGGTTGGGATCGAGGAAGATATGCCGATGATCAAAAGCGCCGACAAGTCGGATGTGGCGGCTGAGCAACATGCCGTTGCCGAAAACGTCGCCGCTCATGTCGCCCACGCCGACGGTGGTGAAATCCTCGGACTGCGTGTCGACGCCGATCTCGCGGAAATGACGCTTGACACTCTCCCACGCGCCGCGCGCCGTGATCCCCATTCCCTTGTGGTCGTATCCCACCGATCCACCTGATGCGAAAGCGTCACCGAGCCAGAAATCATATTGCGCAGCAACAGAGTTCGCCAGGTCGGAGAACGATGCAGTCCCCTTGTCTGCGGCGACTACCAGGTAACGATCCTCGTCGTCCTTACGCACCACCCGCTCCGGGGTGACAACCGCTCCCGTATCGGGATCGACGTTGTCGGTGATGTCGAGAAGCCCCGAGATGAAGGTGCGGTAGCACGCCTTGCCGGACTCCAATGTTGCCGTGCGATCTACCACCGGATCACCGGTCGGCAACGGCGGATTCTTCACGACGAACCCACCCTTGGCACCCACCGGCACGATGACGGCATTTTTGACGGCCTGGGCCTTCACCAAGCCGAGAACCTCGGTGCGGAAATCTTCGCGCCGATCCGACCACCTCAAACCGCCGCGCGCGACCGCACCGAACCGAAGGTGCACTCCTTCGACTTTCGGCGAGTACACATAGATCTCGAAAGCCGGCCTGGGCTTGGGCAATTCACTGATCCGGGACGGATCGAGCTTGATCGACAGGTAGTCGCGTGAACGCCCGTCCTCGTCGATGACGTAGAAATTGGTGCGCAACGTGGCTTTCACCAGCGAGAACATGCCGCGCAGAATGCGGTCGGCATCCAGACTGAGTACCTCGTCGATGGAGGCCCGCAACTGCTCCTCCAACTCGGCGACGCGCGCTTCATCGCGCAACTGCGGATCGAACATTGCCTCGAACAACTCCACCAACGCACAAGCCGTCTTCGGGTGTGTGAGGGCAATTCCCTCGATATGGAACTGACTATAGGGAAAGGTAGCCTGCCGCAAGTACTTTGCGTAAGCACGCAGCACAACTGCCTGCCGCCACGTCATTCCGGCACGCAGCACCAGTTCGTTGAAACGATCGGCCTCGGCGCGTCCGAACCACACGGCACCGAAGGCAGCGGTGAAACGCTTCTGCACCTCGGTCAGCGGAACTGTGCTGGTTTCCAACGGAACTTGTGTATCGAGGTCGATTTCCACGGACGCCCGTAGATCCGCCGGAACTGACAGCCCGAAATCGTAGATCCAGCACTGCACTCCGTCGAGGCGCTCCACAACGTGTGGCCTTTCGTCGAGCACCTCCACTCCGAGCGACTGCAATACCGGAAGAACCTGACTGAGCGAGATACCGCCGCCGCCGACAAAGAGTGTGAACCGCCACTGACCCGGATCGGAATCCTCCGCCCGATAAAGCAATACATCGATCGCTCCGGGTGCCAGGGCCTCCAGTCGAGCGATGTCGGACAGCGCTCGGGAAGGTTCGAAATCTTCTTTGTACCCGTCCGGAAGAACACGCGAATACCGCTGCACAAGTTCAAGTTCCGCACTCGACGCATCGCGCACAAGGTCCGTGATTCGGTCGTCCCAACTGCGACTGACCTCAGTCAGTAACCCCTGGACCCGCTCACGATTCTCCTCGGACACATCCAGATGAACCGGTTCGCTGCCCGGCTCGCGGCGGATCGTCACGTGAAGCAACGCCAGATCGTTCTCGGTAACCCGGGCTGTGTAATCGAGAGTGCCCGGACCGAATTCACGCCACAGCGTGTGCTGCATCGCCAGGCGCACACGCGTCGTATAGCGGTCGCGCGGCAGATACACCAGGCACGAGACAAAGCGCCCGAACGTGTCTTCGCGTACGAACAACCGCACCTGCCGACGCAGTCCGATGCTGTGGACAGCATGGACGGTCTCGAACAAGGTTTGTGTGTCACTCGAGAACAACTCGGTACGCGGGAACGACTGGATCACTTCGAGCATCGCCTGGCCGGAATACGAATTGAGATCCACACCGGCCCGTTTGATCACTTCACGTACACGGCGCTCGATCAGCGGAATCGCGAGTACGTTCTCGTGTAGCGCCACCACCGTGAACACTCCGAGAAACCTGTGCTCCCCCACGATGTTTCCGTTGTCATCGAGGATGGAGACGCCGACGAAATAGGGGTAAACCGCGCGGTGAACCGTGGCCGGGAACGAGCCTTGCGTGAGGACCAGCAGCGGGCGGTCCGGGAGATCCGCAACGGGCGGCAAACTCATCGGCCCTTCGGTGACGACATCGGTGCGGAGCACTCCCAGAGCGCTACCCTCGACGGTGCGTGAACCGTCGGAGGTGCCCTCGAATCGGCGGTATCCCAGCACCGCATAGTTGCCGTCGGCCATCCAGCGGAGCAACCGCGCGGTATCGGAAAACTCTTCGGGCGAAATTCTCCCCGACGCCGTGGATGCCGATCGCTCGAGTTCATCAGCGATACCCAACTCGAGCGCAGTCATGGCCGGAGTGTCGCCGACGACCTGACGGACATCTGCGAGCACTTTGCCCAGATGCGCACCGATAGCGTCGAGAGCTGATTCGTCGACTTCGGAATCCAACTGAACGTGCATCCAGGATTCTTGAATCCCGTTGCCGTCCAAGGAAACCAGATTGCCAGAATTGTCGCGTTCCACGGTCAGGATCGGATGCGCGAACTGACTGATTCCCACACCGAGCCGATTGAGCATCGCCGTGACGGACTCGACGAGCAGCGACATGTCGTCGGTGACGATCTGCACGGAAGCTCCGAGACCTTCCGGTCCCCCCGGGCGGTACACACGCCACACCGCGGTTCCCGGCGTCCGGTGTCGCCCGAGTGCAAGATGTGCCAGTAAGACTCGATCAGTTCGGCCATTGATCACATCGTCGCTGTCACCCTCGTCGATATGTGTGAAAAAAGCCTCGCGAAGGCGCGTGAGTAACGTCGCTTCGTCGAGGCTTGAGGAGGTCTCTTGTCGGTCCGTCATTCTTGACTCACATCCCTGTAGGTCTAGATCACGGTGAGTTCTGATCACCGCGGCCAATCTCTGACTCGAGACTAGCCGCGGCGACCACCATCTAGGGCGAACTACGAGACGAAATCTTGCGGTTCATTCACCGAGACGAGCGCAGCTTCGAGAACCGAACGTTCACTCTCGGCAAGGGTTCTGGACTTTTCGGTCACCTTGTCGAATCCGACCATCAGCGCGTCGCCGAAGGCGCACTCGGCACCCGTGTTGTCGCGGATGATGTGACGGACCGTGAACGACGACTTGCCGACATGTGTCGTGACGACGTCGATCTGCAACGGACCGGAAGAATCCGTCACAGGCTTGAGGAATTCGATAGTCATCTTTCGAACGACGACGTACCCCGGCCGCCCACCGTGAGCAGCAAGCTTCGACTCCAGAAACTGGATTCGAGCTTCCTGCATGTACTCGGCGTACTTGGTGTTGTTGACATGGCCCAGGCGGTCGGAATCACCCCACCGAACCTGGACCTCGCAACTGAATGCGTCTGCCACAGGTCAGTCCCGGGTGAGCTTGCGGTGCGTGACGCGGTGCGGACGCGCGGCGTCGGCGCCGAGTCGCTCAACCTTGTTTGCCTCGTAGCCTTCGAAGTTGCCTTCGTACCAGTACCAAGCAGCTTCGTTGTCGCCGAAGCCTCCTTCCCACGCCAGGATGTGGGTACACGTGCGGTCCAGGAACCAGCGATCGTGCGAGATCACGACGGCGCAACCCGGGAACTCTTCGAGAGCGTTCTCCAGCGAACCGAGGGTTTCGACGTCGAGGTCGTTAGTCGGCTCATCCAGCAGGATCAGGTTGCCGCCCTGCTTGAGCGTCATCGCCAGGTTCAGACGGTTGCGCTCACCACCGGAGAGAACGCCGGCCGGCTTCTGCTGATCGTGACCCTTGAATCCGAACGAGCTGATGTAGGCGCGCGACGGGAATTCGGTCTGGCCGACGACGATGAAGTCGAGTCCGTCGGACACGGTCTCCCAGACCGTCTTCTTCGGGTCGATGCCACTGCGGTTCTGGTCGACGTAGCTCAGCTTGACCGTCTGACCGATCTTGACCTCACCCGAGTCCGGCTCTTCGAGACCGACGATGGTCTTGAACAAAGTCGTCTTACCAACACCGTTGGGGCCGATGACGCCGACGATGCCGTTACGCGGAAGCGTGAACGAGAGGTCCTTGATCAGGACGCGGCCGTCGAAGCCCTTGTCGAGGTTCTTGACCTCGACGACAATGTCGCCCAGACGCGGCGGTGCCGGAATCTGGATCTCGTCGAAGTCGAGCTTGCGGGTCTTTTCCGCCTCGATCGCCATCTCTTCGTAGCGATCCAGACGAGCCTTGCTCTTGGCCTGACGGGCCTTTGCACCGGAACGAACCCACGCGAGTTCGTCCTTGAGCCGCTTCTGCAGCTTCTGGTCCTTCTTGCCGGACACCTCGAGGCGAGCGGCCTTCTGCTCCAGGTACGTGGAGTAGTTGCCCTCGTACGGGTAGAGGCGACCGCGGTCGACCTCACAGATCCACTGCGCCACATGATCGAGGAAGTAACGATCGTGAGTGACGGCGAGGATAGCGCCGGGGTAGGCAGCGAGATGCTGCTCGAGCCACAGGACCGACTCGGCGTCGAGGTGGTTAGTGGGCTCATCGAGGAGCAACAGATCGGGCTTGCTCAGCAGCAGCTTGCACAGTGCGACGCGACGCTTCTCACCACCGGAAAGGTGGGTGACCATGTCCTCGGGCGGCGGGCAACGCAGCGCGTCCATGGCCTGTTCGAGCTGGGAATCGATCTCCCAGGCGTTGGCATGGTCAAGCTTCTCCTGAAGCTCGCCCATCTCTTCCATCAGCTCGTCGGAGTAATCCGTAGCCATGAGCTCGGCGATCTCGTTGTATCGCTTGAGCTGAACCATGGTCTCGCCGAGGCCCTCTTCGACGTTCTCACGAACGGTCTTGGTCTCGTCGAGCTGCGGCTCCTGCATGAGGATGCCGACCGTTGCTCCGGGAGCGATGAATGCCTCGCCGTTGCCCGGCTGGTCCAGTCCGGCCATGATCTTGAGGATGCTGGACTTACCAGCGCCGTTGGGTCCGACGACACCGATCTTCGCGCCGGGGTAAAAACTCATCGTGACGTCATCGAGGATGACCTTGTCACCGTGCGCCTTGCGCACCTTCTTCATCGTGTAAATAAACTCAGCCATGACCGTCAGCCTATCGGCGATTGTCGCATTACCCACATTGCGCGTGGAGGTTCACACGCTCTGCAGTTCGGACGGCAGTTCCGTAGCGTCGTTGCCGGTAGCCGCGAGAAGCTGCGCATACCGTCCACCCCGTTCCACCAACTCGTCATGTGTACCCTTCTCCACGACCACGCCCTGGTCGAGCACGGCAATCAGGTCCGCGTCCCGAACCGTGGAAAGCCTGTGCGCCACAACAAGAGTGGTGCGCCCAACCATGAGTTCATCCAGGGCGTCCTGGAGCGCACGCTCGGTGCGATTGTCCAGCGCGCTGGTCGCCTCGTCGAGAACCAGGATCGGCGGGTTTCGCAATACTGTGCGCGCAATGGCGATACGTTGCTTCTCGCCGCCCGAGAACCGGTAGCCACGCTCACCAACCATGGTGTCGTAACCCTCGTCCAGACCGACAATGAACTCGTGGATCTGCGCGATGCGTGCGGCCTGCTCGATCTCTACGTCAGTGGCATCGGGTTTCGCGAACCGTAGATTCTCGCGGATCGTCGTATGGAACAAGTATGTCTCCTGAGATACAACGCCGATCAGGTCGGAGACCGTGGACAGATCGAGGTCACGTAGATCGACGCCGTCGATCGTCACGGAACCGGCCGTCGGGTCGTACAACCGCGCGGCGAGGTATCCGAGGGTGGTCTTGCCGGAACCTGTTGATCCGACCAGCGCGAGGGTTCCGCCGGCGGGGACACTCAGATCGATATCGTTCAACGTCTTGGAGTCAGTCCCGGGGTACGAGAAGTCGACGTGGTCGAATCGCAATTCGCCAGTCATCGTTGCCCGGTCGAATTCCTTCGACTCCTCCGGATCGGCAATGTCGATCGGCAGATCCAGGTACTCGAACACCCGACTGAACAGAGCCATGGAACTCTGTACTTCAACGCCGGTGTTGAGGAGCATCATGGTCGGCCGGAACAACTGAGTCTGCAAAGTCGTGAAGGCAACCAGGGTTCCGACGGTAATGGTGTTGCCGTGGTCGAGCGTGAATCCGGCAAACCAGTAGACCAATGCGGGCATTGCGGCAAAGGTGATCGACATGGTTGCCATTCGCCATTTTCCGGCCATCATCGCGCGCAATTCGACGTCGGCTACTTCGGCGGAGCGTTCGCTGAAGCGGTCGGTGAGCGCTGACTTCGCGCCGGTGGTCTTGCCGAGCAAGATGCCACTGACCGAGAGGGATTCTTCCACCTGAACAGACAGGTCACTGAGCAACTTTTGCCGGGTACCCGAGATCTTGCGGCGCTCGTTGCCGATCTTTCGCGCAATGCGGATGAAGACCGGCAGGATCGCGAGCGAGAAAATCGCCAGACGCCAGTCGAGCAGGAACAACGCGACGATGGTCGCGGCAACTGTTGTTGCGTTTTGCGCAATCGACGTTGCGGTGTTGGTGACTACCGATTGCATGCCGCCGATGTCGTTGGCGATGCGCGACTGCACTTCGCCGGTTCTTGTCCGGGCAAAAAATCCGAGGGACTGATTCTGCAGATGCGAGTACACCCGCACACGCAGTTGATGCATCAGTTTCTGGCCGATGCTGTTGGACATCCAGGTTTGAGCCACGCCGAGGCAACTGGTGATGATCGCAATGGCGATCATGCCGATCGCCAAGAAACTGACGAGTCCGAGGTTCTTGTCCGGGATAGCTTTGTCCAGCATTTCGCGGAGAAGCAGCGGACTTCCTAACGCAACGATCGCGCTGAGAGTGATCACGGCTGTGACTATCGCGATTTGTTTCCGGTACGGCCTGAACAATTCGAGCACTCGTCGCGGTGATACGGGGTCCGCCGGAGCAAACGGGGCGGCGGGCTTGTCAAAATCTCTGATGTGATCTGGTCTCACGTTTACCTCCTGGAGGCGCTTCTCACCCACACTTCATATTGATGAGGTTACCTCACTATGAGGCTGACACCAACAACGCTAGACTGACCGCATGCATTCCCGAGAGCGCGAACTCACCGACGTAGTGATGTCCGTAGCCCGAACCATTCGGCGACGCCAGATCGCCGCGTTGGAACCGTTCGGCCTGTCGCCATCCCAAGGCCGCGCGATTCGGGTACTTGCACGCGCCGGCGAACCAGTACGTTTGGGCTTCCTTGCCGAGCGACTGCGTATCGTCCCCCGTTCCGCAACCGACGTCGTCGATTCCCTCGAGGCCGCAGGCTGGGTTACGCGCATGCCCGATCCGGGCGATCGCCGCGCAGTACTCCTCGAACTCACCGACTCGGGTGCCACCCTGGCGGCGGACATCACCGAAGCTCAGCGGCGCGAATCCGCCGATGTGTTCGACGACCTCGATGATTCCGAGCAGAGTGTTCTGTACCAATTGCTCGAGCGAGTAGACGCGGGTCACGACCATGGCCGAGCCCGCGACTGCTCGAAAACCCGGAGCGTGAGCTAGTTCACGCAGCGACGGTATCGCTGATATCGACAGCGTCGCTGATATCGACAGCGTCGCTGATGTCCACCGAATCCTCCGACGGTACGAACTCGTCGGTCGACACAGGCTTGCTGTGCCGCTCGATCTTCGCGATACACCGCGCCAGGTCAGGCCCCACTGCGGTGGCCCGCATCTCCAGATCGGAGCGGGGAATCCCCTCTTTGGTCGTGTACTCGTTGGTGCGCAACTCCCCCGCGGCCATGACCGGATCACCCTTCATAATGGATGCGCCAACGCCGGTCACCAATCGTCGCCAGCACGTGACCGTCAGATAGAGCGTCGCGCCGTCGGTCCATTCGCCCGTGGTCGTGTCTTTGCGACGAGCGTTGCTCGCCATCCGAAAGCTCAGCACCTCTTCACCATTGGTGGTCTGCCGCTTCACCGGGTTGGTGATGACCGTGCCTACGACGACTACAGATGTCTCGTACATGTCTAATCCCCCTCGAATCCCTTTAGCCACGCGCCGATCGATCGTCGGCCCCTTCGAGTCTGAATCGGGAATCGAGGATTGTGCGGAATCGATTTCCGCCTGTGGATGAACAGGACCCCTGTGGAGAAACAGCACTGCCCGGGCCTTCCGGCCCGGGCAGTGTCGGTGCCGGCTGTTAGAAGCCTCAGCGAGCTACAGTCCGAGCGCATCCTCCATCTTGTCAGCGGTATTCCACTCGGGCAGGTCGGAACCCGGTGCCCACGTCGAATGTGTTCCGCTCGAGACGCGTTCGGGGAGTTTGATTCGAGCAATCGGACCGTCACTCAGTCGTTGCGCGTCAAATACCAGGCATTCCGAGATGTCCTTGTTCATGTCGGAGATGATGGTGATCAGGTAGCCGTCGTCTTCGCACGTCGACCCGATACGCGGCGCCATCGCGGTTTCGCTGCCGTAGATACCCTCCCCGAAGGAATAGGTCTCTTCTTTGCCGGTCAGAGTGTCGTGCTTGACCAGTCCACTGAACAGGAACCAGCCCGGAACCGCCTGTGCCGCATAGGTGTACCGATGCTTGACTCCCGCGTGGTTGGCATTGATCATGCCGAATTCGGTTACGAGATCCGAAAGATGCTCTTCCCGAGTCGTTCCCGTTCGCATGTTCAGTCGCCAGCGATGCAGACGTGTTCCCATCCGCTCCTGCGACAGGAAGCGGAATGCACGTTGATACGCGGAACCGACGCCGTCGTCGGCCGGCTCGGGATTCTCCTCGTAGAAGCCATCGAGAACAATCTCCTCACCTTCTTCGTAGGCGTTGACGAAGTGCAGCACAAATGTCGGGTCTGCCTCGAACCACTTGATGTCAGCGGTGTTTCCACGTCTGGGCACTACCGCGATCCGCAAGGGAATGTCGGGATAAAAGCGGGTGGCGTGCTTACCTTCGGCGAGGGCTTCCGGGATCCAGAACAACGGGCAATCATTGAGAATTGCGTAATTCTCAGTGAACGCCATGTCGTGCGGTAGCCGAGGCCCGGGTAGCGGAATGTCGATGTAGTGCACCAACTGTTCCTGCGCATCGACGACTCCGTAGTGCATATACGGTTCGTCTTTGCCGTAGTTGAAGAACAGCATCTCGCCGGTGCGGGTGTCGATCTTGGGGTGTGCCGATACGCCGACGTCGGAAGGGAATTGGCCGTTCCAGTCAGCCTTGCCCAGCGTTTCCAAAGTAGTGGGGTTGAGCTTGTAGAGGTCTCCGCACTGATAGAAGCTGGTGAGTGCGACCCCGGCATGCAGTGTGACATCGGTGCTGGAAGAATCCTTCAGACGACCGCGCGCACCCCAGCCGTCCTCGCGAATCGACTTGTTCGGATTGCCCACGATACCGGTCCAGAGTGGTCCACCGGATTCCTGTTCTGCCAGAAATCCATCAGTCTTGACAAACCGATTGCGGTAGAACACTTTTCCATCATGAAAACCGACAACATGAACCATTCCGTCACCGTCGAACGGATGGTAGTTGCCCAACGATGGATGGACCGGGTTCTCGGTGTTACGTAGATAGACCCCATCCAAATCTGCGGGAATCTCGCCTTCGACCACCAGATCCGTTGCCGACCACTCGGTGGTTTGCGGACGCCACGGGCCAGTGCGGTACGGGTGATCGTCGTCGTCCGGAATCGTGGACAGAACGCGGCCCAGAACTTCGATGTCCATAGCTGGCACTCCTTCGATCAACAGAAAGTATGAAAGTTGCAACTAGGTAAGGTTGTTCGGAAATATACCGGCGAGACTGCGCAATGTTCGCTCGCCCGCAGGGTCTGCGTCGGTGGCCGAGGGCAGAAACACGATGTCGTCCACTCCCGCGTCGATATACGCCTCGACGCGCGCGCGTGCCTGATCTCTATCGCCGATCACACCGACTGCCGCGACAAGCTCGTCAGGAACTCGGGCGAGAAGATCTCGTGGATGCGGACGGGTGCGGGCATAGGCCACCACGTCACCGAACCCTGCTCGCTCGAACATCTCCGAATAGCCCGGCGCGGCCAGGTATCCCACGACAGCACGTCGAATCTGGTCGATCGCAGGCTTGCCCATATCCACCGCGGCAGACAACCACACGGCAATCCTCGGGCACGGCCGGTCCAGTGCTGCAGCTTCTCGACGCAGGTCCGCGATCAACGCTCGCGCAGTTTCGACGCTCACCAGATTGAGGACCATCCGATCCGCGTATCGCGCTGCGGTTCGAATAGCCGACGGCCCGAAAGCAGCCACCGTCAAACTCGATTTCGGCGCGGGTAGCCGCAAGTGGTAACCGCGACTTCGCACCACTTCGCCGTCCAGGGAAGACTTTTCACCGTCCAGCAACGGACGCAGTGCCTGAGCCGATTCCGAGAGAGCGCGCGCCGAGCGAGCCCGCGATCGACCGTGCCACTCCTCCACCACAACCTGACTCGACGTTCCCAACGCCACGTCTACAGTCCGTCCGGACAGCGATGCAACAGACGCAACGCCCATGGCGATCATCATCGGATCTCGCACGGCGACAGCAAAAGGCCGCAGGGTCAGGCTGATTCGCTCGGTACGCGCCGCCACCGCCATGCCGAGTGCGCACGCGTCGTAGGTCGCCATCTCGCCGATCCAGAGTGCCGGGAATCCCAACTCGTCGGCAAGGGCGGCTGTCTTGAGCGCCTCCTCGGCGGGGCGGTCCTGCCACAATCCGAGTGATACTTCCAGGCGCGTGTTCATCGGACCCTCTCGAGTAGTACTGCCGATCCCAGTCCGGCCGCACCGCTGACCGCCGCCACACCGTAGCGACCACCGGACCGGCCCAGTTGCTCCGCGGCCTGGCCGACGAGAATGGCACCCGTCGCTCCGAAAGCATGGCCCATTGCGATGGTTCCGCCGTTGACATTGAACCGCTCGTCGCCGAAGCGCAGGTCACGCTGAATCTTGAGGCACAGCGCGGAGAATGCCTCGGCAAACTCGATTACATCGAGATCATCGGGCGTATGACCCGTCCGTTCCAGTACCCGTTCAATTGCGTGCTGCCCCGCGTGCAGCATGCGAACAGGATCCGATCCCGAACTTGCCGCACTGACCACCCGGGCATGCGGGGTCAGTCCGGCGCGTTGCGCAGCCTCTACCGTTCCGATGACCACCATCGCGGCGGCATCAGCGACGGACGGCGATGTGCCGCGCGTGTGCAGATGCCGAATCTCCCCCAGTTCGGGGAGGTGTCGCAGCGCCAAAGCGTCCTGACCCGATGCACCCAGCTCGGCGAATGCCGGTGGGAGATCTGCCAACTGCTCTGCGGTGACCGAGGCTCGCACGTGCTCGTCGTGATCCAGCGCCACCGCGCCCGCACCGTCGAGAACGGGCATGACGGTCGAATCGAAGAACCCGTCGGCCCACGCAGCGGCAGCGCGATGCTGCGTCCGTACCCCGTAGGCGTCGAGTTCTTCGCGTTCGTATCCGCCTTCGGTCGCGGCAATATCAGCGGCGATACCCATGTGAACGCTGCCGATGGATTCGATGACGTCGCTATCAGCCCACAGCGGACCCTTGTCGGCGAACATCGGTACGGACGAGGAGGATTCAACTCCGCCCGCGATCACGAGGTCGGCCTGGCCCGAGCGCACCAGTGCCGAAGCGAGCGATACGGCGTCGATGCCGGACGCACAGAAACGGTTGACCACCAAACCTGGAATATGCTGAGGCCAACCAGAAGTAAGAATGGCGGTGCGGGCGATGTTTCCGCCCTGCGGCCCCACCTGGGTGGCGGAACCAAGAATGAATTCGTCAACCGCATTCGGGTCGAGACCCAGCCTCGTCACCAAACCGTTCAACAACTGCTCCACCAGCTGCAGTGGAGTTGTACCGGCTAGTCCGCCCGATGCCGAGGACTTCCCACGCGGAGTTCGGAGAGAACCGAGAACATACGCTTCGCGATCGCGACTCATCGGACACCTCTCGTCACCACAGTGGACACGGCGGTGGTGAACGACCCGCCGATGTTGACCGTCAAAGCAGTACGCGCACCGTCGATCTGGTGTTCGCCGGCCCGTCCCGTCACCTGCTTTGCAGCGTCGAGAACCATCCGCACTCCGGTTGCCCCCACGGGATGCCCGTTCGAGAGAAGGCCGCCGCCGGGATTGACGGGCAAGCTGCCATTGCGGCCGATCACCTCTTGTGTGACGGCTTGACCGCCCTTGCCCGGAGCCGCCACTCCGATATGTTCGAGTGTGACCAGTCCGTTGATAGTGAAACAGTCGTGGATTTCTGCCACGTCGAGGTCTTCCACGCCCGTGATGCCGGCGCGCCGGTACGCGTCCTCAACGGCACCGCGCAGATGCGGGAACATGTAATCTGCGTCGGCACTTTGCTCCAACTTGTCTGCGAGTAGCAGTGTCGCTGTGCGATGCCCGAAGCCCGCGATGTTCGCTTCGTCCTCGAGTGCGCGGCCATTGCGCTCAGCCCAGGCTTGAGCGAATTTCGGCCCGGCAAGGATGACTCCGGCGGCGCCGTCGGTGATCCGGCCGCAGTCAGTCTTGCGAAGCAGTCCTTCCACGACCGGGTTGACGTCGTCATTCTCGTCGAACGAACCTTCCGGAAAGTCCCAATCACGCGTCTGCGCAAGATTATTGGTAGCGCCGTTGCCAAATGCGATTTCGGCAAACCGCCCCAACTCGACATGGTCAAGTCCGTAGCGCCGGTCGTACTCGGTCGCGATCTCGGCAAAGAGAGCCGGCCACGGGAAGGTTGCATCTACTGCCTCGCGGCCGGCCCAGGCTGCCGAGCCCAGGTGTTCGGCAGCTGTCTGCGCCGAAACGTTGCGCATCAATTCGACGCCGACCACCAGGGCCACGTCGTAGCGTCCGGACTGAATGTCGGCGCAAGCCGCCAGAACGGCAGTGCCACCCGACGCACATGCCGCCTCGTGGCGAGTGCTCGGCACTCCGTCCAACCCCGGCTCAGCTGCGACTACCATTCCGCCGAGCTGTGCCTGACCGGAAAATAGTTCTCCGGCAAGGTTTCCCACATGGATGACTTCCACCTCTGTCGCGTCGACTCCGGCGTCGGACAGTGTGGCCGGAAGGATCTCCGCGAACATGTCGAAGAGACCGAGTCCCTCTTTGGTCCAGTTACGAGCAAAATCGGTCTGGGCTCCGCCCAGGACGTAAACGGGGTCAGTCATCGGACCTTCTCCTTAACTCTTGGACGCACTCGACGAAACTGCGGCGACCATCGTTCGAAGGTCACGCTTGGCGACCTTCCCGACAGGATTTCTCGGCAATTCGTCGAGCACGGTCAAGGATTCGGGCAGTTTGTAGGCTGCAATATTCTGTGCGCGAAGGAAACTCAGGATCTCGTCGAGTGTGGGGTCGACGTCGCCGGAAGCCACGATCACCGCTGCGACGCGCTCGCCCATTTCCGGATCGGGAATCCCGATCATGGCGGCCTCGGCCACCGCCGGATGTCCGGCCAGCATGGATTCGAGCTCGGCCGGTGAAATGTTCATACCGCCGCGCACGATCAGATCCTTGGCGCGGTCGACATACTGGAGGTACCGCAGATCGCCGGTCTCGTCGGCGACGTACTGAAAAATATCGCCGGTCGCGAAGTATCCCTGCTTGTCGAACGGGTTCGACGATGCCGTTCCCTCGAGATATCCCGCGAAAACCTGAGGCCCCTTGATTCGCAGTTCTCCGGGCACACCCGCTGTGGTGATCTCTTCCTCCGTCGCGAGATCGACCAGTCGATTGTCCATCCCGAGCGACGCGGTGTTGTCCCAGGTGTGGTCGGGCGAACCGAACCGCGGGAAGTAGACGGCACGACGGCCAAGCTCCGGCACGGTTACCTGGTCACCGACAAGGCACGTGCCCTCATTGGAGCCGAAGCAGTTGTTGATCTCGATATCGAAACGTTCTTTGTACTCCCCGATCATGTGAGGAGACAACGGAGCCGAGCCTGAGCCGATGACGCGGACGCTGTCGAAAACACCTGCGGACGCCGCGTCGCTTGCGAGTGCGCGGGTCAGTAGCGCGGGCGGTGCGACGGTGTACGTGACTTTGCGCTGCATCAACTGGCCGAAGAAGGTAGGCGCATCGAACGGATGATGCTGCACCAGCGTCGCACCGGTCATGAGCCAGGGCAGGAACATGCCGGCAATTCCGGCCATGTTGACCATCGGAAAGGGGTTGAGCAGCACGTCATCTCGAGTGAGAGCAGCGGCAGATACGCTCCCCATGGCGGAGCCGTACCAGTCGTTGGCACACCGCGGAACTGCCTTGGGCGTCGACTCCGTACCCGATGTCCAGCAGATCGTGACGCAGTCGTTCGGATCGGCGGTGAATGTGGCGCGGTGCTCGTGTAGAGCGCTGAAATCAGTGACGTCTGCCGATGCTGCTCCCATGTCCACGGCGCCGGCAGGGAGGTTGTCACCGAATGCGAACACTGTCGTAAGGCTGGGGACACCGCTCTTGACCGTCACGGCCGAGTCGACCAGCCGGTGACTGCCAACGCGACTGACCGTCACGAATGCACGGAACTTCGCGAGCTCGGCCAGCTGTTCGAGCTCGTACTCGCGGTACTGGACGGGCAGAGGCGAGGCGATGGCGCCGATACTGGTGATCGCGAGCAGCGCCGCCGAGAGCTCGACCGAGTTGGGCAATTGCACGCCCACCACGTCGTCAATACCGATTCCTGCGTCCAACAGCGTGACTGCGAGTCGATCTACGAGGTCTGAAAGCTCCGCCCAGGTGAGTTCTCGCGGCGGACCGTCAGTGATGGCGGCCCGATTTGCCGGGTCGACGATGGAAATGGCATCGGGTTGCGCTGCGACGTTCTTTTCCAGCAGCACGTCCCACGTGTCCTGCCCCCACAAGCCGGCTCGGGTGTACTCATCCACCGTCGTTTGAGGATGCAGTCTCATCGCTGTGCACTTCCTTCTCGGGAATCGTCCGCAGAATCTGGACAAGGAGCTGGGAACACGGTTGCCGACATCACAATCGCTTGTCCCGAAGATTAGCGCCTTGATTCGATTACTACAAGACCCATAGTGACTCGACGATGTCGCTCGACATACGGTTAACCGACTTCTAGGGCTTATCTACAGATGAATTCGCCGATGCGGAACGCCCTCCGCTTCGCGAGAGCTACGTCATCACTTCGTTTACAAGAGTGATTCTGACTTCGGCGAACGCGGCAAGCCGGTCGAACGCGAGTACGGAGGTTTGCAATGATGAAGTCCATGTCCACGAAGCCGCATACCCCTGCGAACGCGCCGCGCCCCGCGTCGTCCGCCTTGGGGCACGCGCTCCTGATCGCCGGCGACAAATGGAGCCTGCAGATCATTCGCCACACGTTGGGCGGCGCGCGACGTTTCCGGCAGCTGGGTGACGACTTACAGATCTCAGATGCGGTCCTGTCGCAACGGCTCACCCGACTGACTGCCGACGGCATTGTCGAAGCACGTCAGTACTCGACCTCACCGCCGCGAAACGAATACGTGCTCACCGAATCCGGCGAGCAACTCTGGCAGACGTTTGTTGCGCTCTGGACTTGGGACCGAGCGTGGGCACCCCGAGCAAGCCGCAGATCCGATACCGCCCTTCGGCATCTCGCTTGCGGGCACCTGATTGCACCCGTATTCGGCTGCGGAGAATGCCATGCGATCGGCATCTCGGCCCGCGATGTCTACACCGAGGTCGACGACAGATTGCTTCTCGATGTCAGCGATCGCCGATCCCGCCGATCTTCCGCCAACGACGTGGCAGCCAACATGGACTCGACAAGTGTTCTCGCCGACCGTTGGTCCACCTTCATCTTGTCTGCCGCCTTGCAGGGCATCCGCAGATTCAGCGACTTCCAGGACGCACTCGGCTCGATTTCCCCGGTCACCCTCGCTGACCGCCTCACTGTCTTCGTCGAGAACGGAATGCTGGCGCGAGTGCCTGTCACAGACGGCGCCCGCCGGCAGGAATACCGTACGACGCCCAAGAGCCTGGACTTCTTTCCGGTTTTCGCGGCACTCAACGAGTGGGCCAAAGACCAACTGTCTCCGGACGGACTGTCCGGGCTCGAGTTCTTTCACCGAGCCGGAGATCACATCCTGCTCCCCCGCTACACCTGCAACGCCTGCAACATCGAGATCAGCCGAACCGACGTGGTGTTCGAGGCCACGGAAATACCGGCACTGCACTGACCCGATTTATTGATCGGTACTCAGTCTGCCGACGAAGATTCTTCGGACTTCTCGCGCGTCGGCCAGCCGTCGCGGTCACGTCGCGCAAGTTCGGCGAACATCGCGTTGTGAGCGGCCAGATCGGCGTCGTGATCGCGTTCTGCCGCACGGTCTGTCCGAACGGCTGTTTTGCGGTCACTGCGCGACCACTGCACCAGGAGCGCAAGCATGACCACCATCAGCGGGATCTCACCCGTCGCCCAGGCGATACTGCCGCCCAACTGCTGATCGCCGAGCAGATCGTTGTTCCAGCCCAAGCCCAATGAGCGGAAGAACTCTCCGCCCATGATCGTCGTGGTACTCATCAAGGCGATGCCGAAGAACGCGTGGAAGGGCAACGAACCGAAGACCATGGCCAGCTTGGTCACCGGTTGGAGTTGGCGCGGCGACGGATCGATACCGATCGCCACCCAGTAAAAGAGATAGCCGCTGAGGATGAAGTGCAGATTCATCAGCAGATGCGCGCTGTGGGAACCGACTGTCGCGCCGTAGATACCGCCGAGGTAGAGCACGTAGAAGCCGCCGACAAACAGAACGGCCGCAACAATCGGGTGGGTAATGAACCGCGAGAACGGGCTGTGGAGCGCGATCAAGATCCATTCGCGGATACCCGGAACGCCATCTTTTCCGGCGGGGTCGAGTGCACGCAACGCCAGCGTGATGGGTGCGCCCAGAACAAGCAGAACCGGAGCCAACATCGACAGTGCCATGTGTCCGCCCATATGAACGCTGAACACAGCAGTCGCGTACTTGCCGACGCCCGAGGACGTGGCAATGAGAAGCACTGCGCAACCGCTCATCCAGGCGATGGTCCGGCCGACAGGCCAGGCATCGCCACGCTTGGACAGCTTGCGCAGACCGATCACGTAGAGCACCGCAGCGACGATTGCCGCTGTGCCGAACATGAGATCGAAGCGCCATTCCGTCACGAAAGCCATGAACGACGGCGGATCCGGCAGGTTGTAACCGAGTTCGACCTCGGGAATCGTGGGGATGCTCGACGGCGGTGGCGGCGGAGTGCGGCCCAGTCCGATGGCGAGGCCGATGGTTGCGGCAAAGATGATGCCCTCGCCGCCGGCAAAACGGATCAGCGCCGAACGAGATTGCGGGTTCTCGGCGAGCGCCGGCAACGAGCGCGAACGCTGAGCCCAACCGAAGCCACCGAGAATGATCAGCGCAACGATCTTCGCGACGATCAAACGCCCGTAGGTCGTCGTGAATAAGTCGTCGAGCGGGAGACGAACAATCGCGTTGATGACGCCACTGAATCCCATGACGACAAAGCAGATGGTTGCGACGGTTGAAAAGCGTCGAGCAGCTACATCCGTGTACTCGCCGGCGCGGCGAGCGTGCGCCAGGAGCGCAAACAATCCACCAGCCCACAGCGAGGCCGCGACGAGGTGAAGGATCAGGCTGTTGGTCGCGATGTCGTGCGATCCGCCTGAGGACGAGTGACCGGTGAGGGCCAACGGCATCAGGCCTAGCAGGCCAACGACCAGCAGCAGCGGCGTCCACCACCAGCGCAGTGTCAAGCGAGCGAGAATCGCGAGTACTACAGCGATGACAGCTGTCCAGCGCCAGGCGCCGGCAATCTCGATCTGATCGAGTCCCGACCACAGGTTCGCCGGTTTGATCGCTTCGGAGAAAGGCTGGCCCGACGTGTCCGAGAGTGTCAGCGGGATCATTACCAGCGAACATGCTGCCCACACGACCGACGCGACCGACGCGGTCCGGACCGCCCGATAACCGTCGATATCGAGCACGCCGGACTTTTGCGGCGGAACAAAAAACGCGGCCAACAGTAGTGAACCGATAGCGATGACCGCCGCAATTTCCCCGATCGCGCGGACTGCCGGCAGTCCGTAAGTGGTGATCGGGCCGGGATCCGGAATGCCGAGCAGTGTCAGAGCCTGCGAAGCGGAAAGCCCCACGACGATGGCTGCGACCAGCCCGGCGATCAGCCCACAGACCACAAAAATCGCGGTCGAAGAAGCGCGGACGCTGCTCTGTGGAGGGGAATCAGTCGGCGCAAGGTCGGGTGTAGCCATAGCTCAAGGGTAGGACCTCGCATATCGCCGATGACAATCCACCTACGACACAGCGTCGGAGACGCCATTGAAACAGCGTCTCAAACAGCGTCGGAGACAGCTCGAAACATGGCGCGAAGCGCGGTCAAAGTATCCGCCGGCAGCAGGGCGTCGCAGTAGGGCAAGGCCGCCGCCATCGACCCTGTCAATGGTTCGAATTTGTCTGCTCCGGCCCGCGGGTTGAGCCACACCACTCGGTGGGCGCGGCGCCTCACTCGGGCCATCGCACGGCCGAGAATTTCGGGATCGTCGCTGTCCCAGCCGTCGGAGGCTATGACAACCACGGCCCCTCGCAGGGTTTGTCCGTGATGCGAGGAGAGCAGTTCCGCGACGGAGGATCCGATGTGGGTGCCGCTGTATTTGTCCACGACTCGGTCGTTGGCTTGGGTGATAGCCGCGTCGGCGCTACGGTGCGCGAGTGTCGGGGTGAGCCGGGTCAAGGTGGTGGAGAAGGCAAACACTTCGGCGTCGCCGCGCCGTGCTGCAACTCTCATCAAATGCAGATACATGTCCGCATATCCGTGCATCGAACGGCTCACGTCGCAGATCACGACAATGGTGCGGGGCCGGCTCTGCGTGTGGGCGCGGGCCAGTCGGATGAATTCGAAACCAGTCCGTCTCGACGAGTGCATGCTCGCCCGCAGATCGACGCGTCCACGACTACCCAGTCGACGCCTTCGGCGTCGGCGCCGGGGCCAGTCCTGTGCGGCTTGTTCGATCCACGCTCCGAGCAATCGGAGGTCGCGTGCACTCAGTTGCGCAAAAGGTTCTTCGGATTTCTGGGCGACGGAGCTGGGGAGCACTCGGCCTGTCCGACGTTGTTGCTGAACGTCGGCTTGAGGACCCGAATTGCCCCGGCTGATCCAGGGCAAGACAACCTCGTCGGCGTCGGTCTCGAGCCGTCCGGCATCGACGGGTCCGAGGCGTGTGGACGCGTCTGAGTTGCGTTCGCGCCCCACGCGGCGAGCCGGCGGATCCAGCGCGAAAGTGACCTTGTCGAAAACCTCCGAGAATGCCGAGTCGAAAGCGTCGAGGTCTTCTTGGCGGTTGATCAGGGTGATCCTCGCCGCCCAATAGAGGCGCGTCCGAGTGTGCGGCGACGCCACATTCAGGGCCAGGCTGAAATTGGCTGCGCCGACGGCCGACACTCCGACCCCGCTTCGGCGAAGCCTGTCCGCAAATGCCGTCGCGAAGGCCGCCACATCTACTCCGCGCAGCAGCGTCGCTCCGGAGGTGTTGATCATCGGCCGCGTCGACGCCAGAGGACAATCACCACGATCGCCAAGGCTGCAGCGGCCAGCACCGGCAATGCCCGTTTGGCGACTGACCCGCCGGCAAGTTCGATGACGTCGAGTGGCTCGACCGGTTGCGGTTCCAGTACCAGCGGCACATCAGTTTCTACGGGCCCGGCCAGTTTCAATTCCAACGAGGCCGCGAACTCCCCCATGAGCTTTTCGGACACTTGAGTGATCATGGAACTGCCGAACTGCGCCAGCTTTCCCACGATCTTCACGTCGGTATCGACGCTCACCCGGGTCTGTGATCCTTCCGGATACAACTGCGCCGTGATGACTGCACTCGCGTTGCCCGATCCCCGAGATTCGCGACCGCGGGCGTCGATGACCGCTCGGTGCGTCGCTTCGTCCTTCTCGACAAACTTCGCGCGGCCTGCGAACTCGCTCAATACCGGTCCCACTTTGATCGTGACTTTGCCGAGAAACTGGTCTCCCTCTCGTCCGGTCATCTGCGCTCCGGGCAATAGAGGCGCGATTCCTTCCAGATCGGTCAGAGTTGTCCAGGCTTGCTCGACGGGTGCGTTGACGGTGAATTCGTGTGCGATCTTCATCGTGTGCCTTTCATCCGGTGATCTGCGTGAGATAGGCGTCGCGAAGCACGGTGCGATCGTCAGGCGTTTTTGCCAACGCCCCCAAACTGACAATCACATCGTCGGTGACAAGGTCTGCCACCCCCAGCGTCACAAGCGCGGATACCCAGTCGATGGTTTCGGCGATGCCGGGTGCCTTGTCCAGGTCGGCGCCGCGGATCTGCCCCACGAAGGCGGTGGCATGCTCGATCATCGCGAGATTCGCCGACGGCACCATTCGGCGCACTATTGCCACTGCGCGCTGCGGCTGCGGGTAGTCGATCCAGTGGTAAAGACAGCGCCGACGGAGGGCGTCGTGGAGGTCGCGACTTCGGTTGGACGTCAGCACTACCACCGGTGGGTGCAACGCTGTGAACGTACCCAGCTCGGGCACCGTGACCGCGGATTCACCCAGAAACTCGAGGAGCAAAGCCTCGAATTCGTCGTCGGCACGGTCAATTTCGTCGATCAGCAGTACCGGCGCGGCGGAGCCTCGGTGGCGGACACAGCGCAGGATCGGGCGTTCCTGCAAGAACTCCTCGGTAAAGAGGTCAGCCTCATCGAGTGCGTCCCCGCGAGCTTCGGACAGTTTGATCGCGAGCAGTTGACGCTGATAGTTCCAATCGTAGAGAGCTTCGTCGGCGCTCAGTCCCTCGTAACACTGCAAACGAATCAAGGGCACTTCGAGTGTTTGTGCCAATGCCTTTGCTGCAGTGGTCTTTCCCACTCCAGGTTCGCCTTCGAGCAACAATGGTCGGCCCAACTCCAGCGCCAGATACAGGGCGGTAGCGGTACCTTCGTCCAGCAGGTAGTCACGTTTGTCGAAGCGGCTGATCAGTTCGGCCACATCGGAGAACTCGCCGCTCATCTGTTCTCGAACTGACTGCTTTTTTCATACTGGCGGCGACAACCCGGGCAGCAGAACCAGACGTCGACGCCGTCAATCTCGAGGTGTGGTGTATCCGGTCCGATTGTCACTACCATCCCGCAGATCGGATCAACTGAGGTCTTCGGCGTCGGTACCGCCGTTTCAACGGCGCCAAGACCGTCGAGGCGAATAGCACGGACCAAGTCAGCGACAATGGACAGTGCAATCTCGGCCGGCGTCTTGGCCCCGAGGTACAGCCCGACCGGGGAATGTACGCGCTCACGCTCGGAATCGGTCAATTCCAATTGGTCAAGGACGGATGCGCCGCGGACACGGCTAGCCACCAGTCCGATGTATTCCACTCCGGCATCCAAGGCAGCGCGAACAGTCTGCGCTTCCTCTCCCCCGAGACTGGCGATGACAACGGCCATAGTCTCTTCTGGAATCGATTGGGGGGCAGCATCAACCGAGCAGTGCGCGATATCGAAGTGAAGCATCCCAGCGAACTCGGCCAGTGACTTCGCAATCGGAGTGTCACCGAAGACACCCAATACCGGCGCGGGCAGATTGGGTTCGAGGAAGATTTCCATCGCACCGCCGGACAGGCAAGGGTTGATTACCACGTCCGCACCTTTGGTTTTCGGAAACTCCGGCGCACCGTCGGGAAGCACTCGCAGCAACACACTTTCACCACTCTTCAGCGCTCCCCTGGCCGCAACTCGAACCGAGTTCTGGGCACACTGCCCTCCCACAAACCCTTCGATAGTGCCGTCCGAGAACACAATTGCCGAATCTCCGGGATGAGCCGACGTGGGTTGCTGGGCTCTCACGACGGTGGCGTTCACAAACGGACGTCGCTCGCCGAGCAATTGCTCTGCTCTCAATCGCAAATCGTTCGTGGTGCCGTTCATGGCGAAGATGTCCCGTCACTCAGTTTGGTGGTGTGGCCCGGCCCTGCATTGCTTCCCACACCCGCGACGGTGTCAGAGGCATGTCGGCGTGCCTGATCCCGAACGGCTTCAAGGCGTCGACAACCGCATTGACGACGGCGGGCGGCGAGCCGACGGTAGCGCTTTCACCAATTCCCTTGGCACCGATCGGATGGTGCGGCGAGGGTGTCACCGTGAAGCCGGTTTCCAGGTTGGGCACATCCAGTGCCGTCGGGATGAGGTAGTCCATGAGCGAACCGCCCAGGCAGTTGCCATCCTCGTCGAAACTGATGATCTCCATCAACGCCATACCGATACCGTCGACGATGCCGCCGTGCACTTGGCCTTCGATGATCATCGGGTTGATTCGCGTTCCGCAGTCGTCCACAGCCAAGAATCTGCGAACGGATACCTGCGCAGTTCCCGGGTCGATGTCGACTACACAGAAATAGGCACCGTACGGATAGGTCAGATTCTCTGGGTTGTAACAAATCTGGGCCTCGAGACCACCTTCGATTCCCTCCGGTAGATCGCCCGCGCCGTGTGCCCGCATCGCGATCTCTTGAATCGTGACTGAAGCCGACGGATCTCCTTTCACATGAAATGAACCCTTGACCCAGTCGAGATCCGCCACGGAAACCTCGAGCATTCCGGAGGCGATGATCTTGGCCTTGTCCCGAACCTTGCGTGCCACCAGGGCCGCCGCAGCACCGGAAACCGGAGTGGACCGACTGCCGTAGGTGCCCAGGCCGAATGGCGTGTTGTCGGTGTCACCGTGCACCACGTCGATGTCGTCGGGAGGAATCCCGAGTTCTTCTGCCACGATCTGCGCGAACGTGGTCTCGTGTCCCTGACCCTGAGTTTGGACTGAAATACGCACTACCGCTTTGCCTGTCGGATGGATACGCAGTTCACAACCGTCTGCCATTCCGAGCCCGAGAATATCCATATCCTTACGCGGGCCGGCGCCGACCGCTTCGGTGAAGAAAGACATTCCGATGCCCATCAACTCTCCGCGAGAACGCTTCTCGGCCTGTTCGCGGCGTAGGGCGTCGTAGCCGATCATCTCCATCGCCTTGCGCATGGTGGTTTCGTAGTCGCCCGAATCGTATTTCCAGCCGGTTTTGCTGGTGTACGGAAACTGGTCCGGCTTCAACAAGTTCTTCAGCCTCAACTGCGCGGGATCCATCTCCAGATCAAATGCAAGGCAGTCGACCAACCGCTCCACCAGATACACCGCCTCGGTGATGCGGAAGGAGCACGCGTACGCGACACCACCCGGAGCCTTGTTCGTGTAGACCGCAGTCATCGAGCAATAGGCGGCCTCGAGGTCGTAACTACCGGTGAACACACCGAAGAACCCAGCCGGATACTTGGTGGGTGCTGCAGTTCCGTTGAACGCACCATGATCAGCCAATACATGCGTGCGGATAGCCTGGATCTTACCTTCCTTGGTTGCCGCAATCTCCCCCACCATGATGTAGTCACGCGCAAACCCTGTGCTGGTGAGGTTTTCGCTGCGATCCTCCATCCACTTGACCGGCTTCCCGGTCACCAGGGAAGCTACGATGGAGCACACATATCCCGGATAGATCGGCACCTTGTTTCCGAATCCACCGCCGATGTCCGGGGAGATCACGCGAATCTTGTGCTCGGGCAATCCCGCCACCAGGGCGTAAAGAGTGCGGTGTGCGTGTGGCGCCTGGCTGGTCGACCACAGTGTCAGCTTTCCGGTGACGCGATCATAATCAGCCACGGCCCCACAGGTTTCCATCGGCGCTGGATGCACCCGCGGATAGACGATCTCCTGCTTGGTCACCACCTCGGCAGCGGCGAACACCGCATCGGTGGCTGCCTTGTCTCCGGTTTCCCAGTCGAAGCAGTGGTTGTCGGTCTTACCATCGAGATCCGTGCGAATCACAGGAGCGTCCGGAGACAAAGCCGTCCGAGCATCGATCACCGGGTCGAGGATGTCGTACTCGACGTCGATCAATTCCAAGGCGTCGCGGGCCGAATATCGATCCTCGGCAACAACAAAGGCAACTTCCTGACCTTGGAACCGCACCTTGTCCGTCGCCAAGACCGCTTGAACGTCATTGGACAGCGTCGGCATCCACGCGAGACCTTGGGCCGCAAGGTCTTCGCCGGTAATCACAGCTTTGACCTTCGGATGCGCCTGCGCTGCACTGGTATCGATACTCACCAACCGCGCGTGAGCAACCGGTGACCGCAAGATTGCCAGATGCAGCATGCCGGGAAGTTGCACATCGTCGAGGTAATGACCTTGCCCCCGAATGAAGCGTGGATCCTCCTTCCGGAGCATCCGGCCGTGCCCACACGGCTTTCCGTCGTTCACCTCATGTTCGGGACCAGCGTCGACCGCCGTCATCACGCACCTCCTACCGGATGCGCCGCTGCCCACTGAACCGAACGCACAATCGTCGTATAGCCGGTGCATCTGCAGATCTGACCCGAGATTGCCTCACGAATCGTGGGTTCGTCCGGGTCCGGATTTCGATCGAGGAGGGCCCGCGCGGTAATCATCATTCCGGGCGTGCAGAATCCGCACTGCAGTCCGTGGCATTGCATAAATCCTTCTTGGATCGGATCGAGCACGCCGTCACGTTCGAGGCCCTCGACGGTCCTGATCTCGTGACCGTCGGCCATCGCAGCGAGCATGGTGCACGACTTCACCGGCTCTCCGTCCACCGCAACCACACACGTTCCACAATTGCTGGTGTCGCAGCCCCAGTGTGTTCCGGTGAGCCGCAATTGATCTCGGAGGAAGTGCACCAGAAGCATCCGCGGTTCCACCTCTTCCGAGACGGACTCGCCGTTCACCGTCATCGCTACCCGCACATCAGCCTCCAGTGCCTTGTTCACCGATCCGAGTTACAGCAGTTCGTAAGGTTCGCACCGTGAGTTCCGCTGCGAGATGGCGTTTGTAGTCGGCAGTTCCGCGCGGATCGGTGACAGGTTCGCAGGCCTGTGCGGCCATCTCTCCGGCGCGGCGATACACCTCTTCCGACGGTGTCTGTCCTGCCAAATACTCGGCAATCGATGCCAGAGCCAACGGATCGGAATTAACGGCAGTAAGTCCGACTCGCGCGCCGGCTAGGATATCGCCGTCCATCCACACCGCTGCGCCGGCGGCCGTGATCGCCCAATCTCCCACTCGTCGTTCTACCTTCGCGTAGGCACTCGAACTGTGGGGCCGGCGCGGAATCCTGATCTCCAGAAGTATTTCGTTGCCACTCACGGCGGTCTCGTACGGTCCGAGATGAAATTCGGCCATCGGGATCTCGCGGGTTCCCGACGGTCCTCGTACAACGCAGATCGCATCGAGAACCGAACACACCGTGGTCAGATCTTCGGCTGGATCGGCCTGACACAACGACCCGCCGATGGTGCCGCGATTGCGCACGACCGGATCAGCGATCACTTTTTCTGCGTCGCGAAAGATCGGGAAGACATCAGCGAGTGTGTCGGATTCGAGCAGTTGACGGTGACGTGCCATTGCTCCGATTCGAACCTGCGCCTCCGCGACGGTGACGTAGCCCAGTTGGTCCGCCAACCCGTTGATGTCGATCAGATACTCCGGGTTCGCCAGTCGAATCTTCATCATCGGAAGCAGGCTGTGGCCACCCGCGAGCACCCGCGCTTGGTCGCCCAACCTGTCGAGCAATCCGATGGCGTGGTCGATACCGGTTGCGCGTTCGTATTCGAACGGACCTGGAACCTGCATATGATGCACCCCACATTCGCCTGCTCTCCCAGCTTCGGCCGAGTGTCACAGCGAGTCAAGGGCACTGTATGTGAAGGATCAAATCCCCAGGTCAGAGCCTCTTCGATGGATCGGTCCGTCCAGTCCACTCAGCGATGTACCTTCCCCACCCCATCGCATCGCGATGATCTCCGCAGCAATCGAGACGGCAGTCTCCTCCGGGGTCCGCGCACCGAGATCCAATCCGATCGGACTGGCTAATCGCGCCAACTCGGTGTCCGTGAGGCCGGCAGCACGAAGGCGCTCGAGCCGGTTCTGATGTGTTCGGCGTGAACCCATTGCACCCACAAAGGCCACCGCCGGCAGTCGGAGCGCAACCTCGAGAAGTGGGACATCGAACTTCGGATCGTGGGTCAGTAAACAAATAACGGTGCGCGAGTCGATCTCTCCTCCTTCCGCCTGCGCTGCCAGATATCGATGGGGCCAATCGATCACCACTTCATCGGCCGTCGGAAATCGCGACGGGGTGGCAAAGACCTCACGCGCATCACACACCGTCACCCGATACCCGAGAAACGAGCCTTGCCGCGCAACCGCAGCAGCAAAATCGATAGCGCCGAACACCAGCATCCGTGCTCGCGGAGCGTAACTCGCGACAAATACGCGCATCCCCTCTCCCCGGCGCTCACCATCCGGGCCGTATGTCAGAACCTCGGTGCGCCCCGCGGCCAGTAGTCCCCGCGCATCATCAATCACGGCCGCATCCGCGCGCGCAGATCCGATCGATCCGTCCGCAGTGTCCGGTCGGATCACCAACCGTCTACCCACCCACGATGGATCCGGATGGGCGATGACAGTCGCCACCGCCACGGGCCGATGCTCCTCGATATCAGCGGCAACACTCTCGAGACTGCCGAAATTCTGCCGAGAAACCGACTCGATAAATACCTCGATCGTTCCCCCACAGGTCAGCCCGACTGCAAAAGCATCATCATCGGTAACGCCGTACTTCTCCAGCACTGGAACCCCGGATTCGATTACCTCCGTGGCAGTTTCATACACAGCACCTTCGACACACCCACCCGATACCGAGCCGGTGACAGCGCCGTTCGGGGCCACCATCATTGATGCGCCCGGCAATCTGGGTGCCGAACGGTACGTGCACACAACTGTCCCGACGCCGGCCGTCCCGCCCGCACGCCAGACCGTCAGCAGGTCTTTCAGAACATCGCGCATCATTCGGCTCCCATTCGGTGCACACTCGAGTACGAGCCTATTCCGCAGAGGGGTGTCAAACCCATTATCTGGGGAAGGTAATATCTTGTGCGCGCCTCCGTAGCTCAGGGGATAGAGCAAGAGCCTTCTAATCTCTTGGTCGCAGGTTCGAATCCTGCCGGGGGCACTCTCTGAACAGCGTTTATACCGCAACATCAGAATGACGTGCAGAGTACGTGCGAGCAGACACCACCGCCCCGACCCTCGAATAGGGCCGGGGCGGTGTTTCACGTGGGGCGGCCGCCAGCATTAACTTCGGACATTCCGCCGCCCTCTCAGGTCGGGACTTTAGTCACCACTCGAGAAATTCTGCGCGAAACTATGGACCTATCGCGAACTCAGCCATACCGTGACCGAGGCAGGGTCAGACATGAGGGGTCAGCTCGGCACGGATAGAGGGTCACCGCGTTGTGTGCTCAACGCGAATGACAGTGGTTCGACCCATCGGCACTTCAATTGGCAAGAGTCGATGGGTCGGACCCGTCGATTTGTACACAACTGGTACCACTCAGAACGGTGACGGATCGTCGAGCCCCGACGGAACACTGAACTGCGGTCCACTGATCTTCTTCGGCCGGGCTCTCCGCCACCCCGCAACCGTCGAATCCAGCAGATACTCCAAATCCGCCTCGACCCCGCGACCACGACACCGAAACAACCTCTCCACCACATGACTCTCCGACAAACGGAACCGCTCCGCCACATCCGGCGCGACATCGACATCACAGAACGCGCCGCGAGGCTTCGTCACCACCACCACACCCCGCGGATCGGTCCACTCCAACCGTGCGCTCCCAACCTGACGCACCGACCAATACCCGAACGTCTTGAGCCGATGATGTTTCCGGCACAAACATGCCAAATTAAGCTCAGTCGTCAACCCACCACGCTCAGGATCCTCGTGATCGAACGAAACTGTATGGTCGAGATCGCAACTCTCTGCCCGCACACCATAATTCGGAAACCGACACGTACCGTCCCGCGTGCGAACCGCCTGCGCTAACGCAACAGTCGGCCGGTACGTCCGCTCCTCTCGAAACTTCTTCCGAGCCGCAACCGCAGCCGGCGAAATCAGCGGAGCCGCAACCCGTTTACCCACCCCGAGAACAGGACCACCCCGAGCACTGGTGGCACACAACGTCTGCCGATCCTCATCCGAGAGAGTGAGTACCCGCTGCCACGTACCGTCCGCCGCGATCTCACGCGCCAACTCCGCATCAATAGCCCCGTAACCATGCAGAAACCCCGGAAGATCATCGAACCCCAGCAACGTCGACGCATTCACACCCACCAGAATCGTCGCCGGCGGCGCAGTCGAGGGTTGCAACGAACCGGCGCGCACACACTCACTCCCACAAGAACATTCGAGCATCAACTGACCCTCCGACAACGCCACCAATGCATCCGCACGACGCTGCGCCAACGTACGAGGATCACGCGCACACACCTGCAACGACATCGCCCTCAGTTTCGCCGCCAACGTCTGCGCCCCCACCGCCGGCAACACCCCATCCAACGTCGACATCCCGTCCACACCCGCACAGATCCGCACATCCCGATCCTCCTGAGCGCGGCGACGACGAGCCACCGCACCCTCCGGATCATGACGGGCAATCAGTCCGCGTGCCCTCGCCTTGAGTCGACTACTACTGCACCCCGCCGCACACTCGACCAACAACTTTTCGATCAGATCCAGCGCATCCTCGGACACATTCGATAGCGCCTCCGACAACGCGGTCGCCTGACCGAGATCGATCTCCCCCGAAGCGAACGCCGCCGACACCCGATGTAGCCGCAGACGAAGATCGCACCCCAACGTGATCATCCGCGTCGCCGCATATTCGGTGATGCTCAGAACAAACGCGACCTCGACATTGACGAACTCACCCTGAACTGCTGCATTACGCCCGGCCAGCTCGTCCTCGTCGCACCGCCGGAAATACAACGACGTGACCGCATCGACCTCGAGGAACTGAGCGCGCGCAATGGACGCATGCTGTTCCACCAACGCATCCGCGAATGCCCCCGCCGTATCGCTCATCGAACCCCCATTCGAATATTCACCCCAGCCTACCTGCGTCAATTACCAAAGGGAAGCCCTCTGTCACAACACTTTTGACAAAATTATCGCGGGCGCCGCTTGCTCGAGCCTACCGAGAGCAGCAACCAAACGCACAAAATGCTCGGTATGGGTATGGGCATCCAAATGCGCCTGCGATTGCCATTCCTCGACCAACATCAGCTCGCCCGGTTCGTCCGTCCGCTGCAGCAACTCGTAACTGATGCAGCCTTCCTCTCGTCGCGTCTCGCGAACAAGCTCGTCGTAAAGATCGAGCACCTCGGCAAGATTCTCCGACTTGACTGTGCTTCCTACCAACACTCGGATCGTCGACATCGGACGATCGTGCACCACCCCACCGACACAATTGTGGACGGCCGAAATATTTACGAAACATTCCCGATACACAAGTTTCGTATGGTGACCGCAATCGGGCTCGCAACCAGCTGCCCTGGGCCCGGGTGAGAGGTCAGTAAAGATGAGTGGAAACGCAGTCCGTCTGCAAGCGATCAAAGACGTCGAGGCCTACGTACCTCCCATCGTCAGTTTCACAACCGACGAAGCACCGGGTGAGGTGTTCGGCGCCAACGTCTTCAACAAAGTAGTGATGCAGAAGCGTCTGCCCAAGCAGATTTACAAGTCGGTGATCGCCACGATCGAGCAGGGCGCGCCCCTGGATCCGGCAGTCGCCGACGCCGTCGCTTCGGCAATGAAGGACTGGGCACTCGAGAAGGGCGCCACCCACTACGCTCACGTCTTTTACCCCCTAACCGGCCTAACCGCCGAGAAGCATGACAGCTTCTTCGAGCCCGTCGGCGACGGTTCCGCCATGGCCGAATTTGCCGGCAAGACACTCATCCAGGGTGAGCCGGACGCGTCGAGCTTCCCTAACGGCGGCCTGCGCAATACGTTCGAAGCCCGCGGATACACCGGCTGGGATGTCACCAGTCCGGCCTACGTTCTCGAGAACCCCAACGGCAACACGCTGTGCATCCCGACGGTATTTGTGTCGATGACCGGCGAAGCCCTCGACCACAAGACTCCGCTGCTCCGTTCACAGCAGGTCATGGGCCTGCACGCCGAACGCATCTTGAAGTTGTTCGGCCACAACGATCCCGAGCGCATTGTGTCCTTCTGTGGTCCGGAGCAGGAGTACTTCCTGATCGATCGCCACTTCTTCCTGGCACGCCCCGATCTGCTCAACGCCGGCCGCACACTCTTCGGCACCAAGCCACCCAAGGGCCAGGAATTCGACGACCACTACTTCGGTGCCATCCCCGAGCGTGTCCTCGGATTCATGATGGACACCGAGCGTGAACTGTTCAAACTCGGCATTCCCGCGAAGACCCGTCACAACGAGGTTGCTCCCGGCCAGTTCGAAATCGCGCCGATGTTCGAGCGCGGCAACATCGCTGCCGACCACCAGCAACTCCTGATGACGACGTTCAAGACCGTCGCCAAGAAGCACGGCATGGAGTGCCTGTTCCACGAGAAGCCTTTCGACGGTGTCAACGGCTCCGGCAAGCACGTCAACTTCTCGTTGGGTAACTCTGAGCTCGGCAGTTTGCTTGTGCCCGGCGACAATCCGCATGACAACGCTCAGTTCCTGGTGTTCTGTGCTGCTGTAATTCGCGCTGTCCACAAGTATGCGGGTCTGCTCCGCGCTTCGGTGGCGTCGGCAACCAACGATCATCGCCTCGGCGCCAACGAGGCTCCGCCGGCTATCATCTCGATCTTCCTCGGCGACCAACTTGCCGACGTCTTCGAGCAGATCGCCAAGGGTGCTGCCACGTCGTCGAAGGACAAGGGCACCATGATGATCGGTGCGGATACACTCCCCGTACTGCCCACCGATCCCGGCGATCGCAACCGCACGAGCCCGTTTGCTTTCACCGGCAACAGGTTCGAGTTCCGCGCACCCGGTTCCATGCAGACCGTCAACGGTCCGATGGTCACGATCAACACCATCATGGCCGAAGCACTCGACTACATGGCCACCGAACTCGAAACAGCAGTTGCCGACGGCGCCGACTTCGACACCGCCGTACAGAATCTGCTGACCGACATCATCACCAACCACGGTGCGGTTGTCTTCAACGGTGACGGATACTCGGAGAACTGGCAGATCGAGGCCGCTGCCCGCGGACTACCCAACCTGCGCACCACGTTGGATGCCCTGCCTGAGCTCATCTCCGAATCCGCGTTGGAACTATTCGACAAGTACAACGTCTTCAATCATCGCGAAATGCACAGCCGCTACGAGGTCGGCCTCGAGCAGTACGCACTGAGCATCGGCGTCGAAGCACGTCTGGCAGTCGAAATCGGTACGACGCTTATCCTTCCGGCGGCAGTGCGTCATCAGACGGAGATCGCCCAGAACTTCGTGGCACTCAAGGCAGCCGGGATCGAACCGGATATGGCACCGCTGCATGAGGTTTCGGAGCCGGTCACGGCGCTCCGCGGCGCCCTCGCCGCCTTGCGTGCCGGTATCAAGGCAATTCCCGACGAGTCTCCGCTCGAGCAGGCCACCCATGCACAGGAAGTACTGATGCCGGCAATGGCGGAAGTTCGGACTGCTGCGGATCTCCTCGAAACTATGGTTGCGGACGATCACTGGCCGCTTCCGACGTACCAGGAAATGCTCTACATTCTCTGACGACAAAAAGAGCTATGGCCTGCAACCGAATTCCGGGTTGCAGGCCATAGTTCTGTCGATATCTCTTACTGCTCTGCTGGCATTCTCATCTCGAGCAGCTCCGCTTCACCGGTTGTCGCGGGATCCGGCCGGTCACGAGAATCCGAGCCCGACATTCCCATGCCCGTGAGATCCGTCTGCATGTAGATCACGTTGTAGCGATCCCACGTGGTCGCAACGAACTCAAGGGTGTGGCTGCCTGGGCGCGAAGTCCAGGGGTGCATGAATCCGCCGTAGATGCCCGGCAGAGTAGCTCCGCTGACCAAGACCTGCGATCCACTCCAGGGACCTTCCGGATGCTCGGCCTGGCTCATCACGAGCCCCCTCGGACTGGTGTACATAGCGACGTACTTGTTCAGGTAGTCGTTCCACTGAACCGAGAGTTCACTGACCGGTGACTTGATTACCGTCACTGCGCCGTCTGGGTCCGCACTCCATCCGGACCCATTCCAGTACTCGTAGGCAAGGGGATTACGAAGTTCCGCCCCGGGAACCCGGGACAATAATGCGCCACCGGAACGTCCGGACGGGGTGCCGTATTCGTAGATGAACCCGTCACCGTCGTCTTCGGCTCTGCCCTCGAGGAAGGCACTCTGCTGGAAGTTCTTGTTGATCGGCGATATCGCGGGGATTCCCAGGATGCCGAGATCGATATCCCCGGTGTTCGCGCGCACCGTGACCGGATCGACTACCCAGTTCTCACCGTTGTCGGTCGAGTAGGCCAGAGCTGAGTAGTTGGTTGTCCACTCACCCGGTACATCCCAGGAACGGACGGACATAATTCGAATGTATTGCACTCCGTCATAAGAGATTCCGGCCGTTGGGATGGTGGTGAACTCGAACCCCGGGGCAAACTGGGGTTCGGGGATGATTTCCTTCGAGTGGTTCGGACCATCCTTAGGAGAACTGTCGATCCGAAACTTGTTCGCGATATCAGTATTGCTGCTGCGGAAGAGCACATTGCTGCGCCAGTCGTCGCCGGGGCTATCGCAGTCCCCGACCGTGTCTCCGAACGCCATCTGAACACCATGCTCGGAACCGGGAAGCCCGTTGTCCCACATGATTCCGAGGTCGGTACCGGAAACACTGAAGCGATTGATCGTGTCATTGGGGCTACCCGGCCCGGTCACCATTTCAATGGCCTGGGTTCGACCCCGGAGGACGGGCAGCGCGCCATTGGGTGCACCGGTGATCCACGGCAATCCGTTCATGAGCGAACCCGTAGCGGCAGAGCCGCTCAGTGATCCCGTTAGCGAACCGAGCGAACCCGTTATCGAGCCCAGCGAACCGTTGCCACCTTGACCACACGGGCCACCGACGGCCGACGCCACCGGCGCTGAAACGATTGTGGCCGCGATGGTGACTACACCTATGGACAACAACGCTGACATGGACCGTTTTGTACGCACACGCAGCCTCTCTGATTGATTAGCTCGATCCGACCTTGCAGATAGTAAAGAACGACCGGTCGCCCCGCCCCGTTACCTTCGTCCCGCCCAGCAAACCACCAGTGCACTGTTAAGCAAGTGAAACCTGAGCAAATCGTTATAAAACAGTCATTCGATTTTCGCGCAAAAGTCGGTGTGTCTGATTTCACGTTCGTTCACGGATGGTCGATTGCGCATCAAATGCGCCTACTATGTAACGGAAATGTAAGAAAATACTCACAATGTCAGGTAGGTGAGCGGTGTCCGTACGTGACCGCGTAGCGCAGATTTACGATCAGGTGTTGGTTCGCAATGCAGGTGAGCCCGAGTTCCACCAGGCTGCTGCCGAAGTTTTCGAGTCCCTGCAGGTCGTGCTCGAGCGCCACCCGCGCTACGCCGACGGCGGACTGATCGAGCGCCTGTGCGAGCCGGAACGCCAGATCATCTTCCGTGTGCCGTGGACCGACGACAACGGCAACGTCCACGTCAACCGTGGCTTCCGCGTTCAGTACAACAGTGCACTGGGCCCGTACAAGGGCGGCCTGCGCTTCCACCCCAGCGTCAACCTGGGCATTGTGAAGTTCCTCGGCTTCGAGCAGATCTTCAAGAACTCCCTCACCGGCCTGCCCATCGGCGGCGGCAAGGGTGGCTCGGACTTCGATCCCAAGGGTCGTACCGACGCAGAGGTCATGCGTTTCTGCCAGTCCTTCATGACCGAGCTCCAGCGCCACATCGGTGAGTACACCGACGTGCCCGCCGGTGACATCGGCGTCGGCGGCCGCGAGATCGGCTACCTGTTCGGCCAGTACAAGCGACTGACCAACACCTACGAGTCCGGCGTTCTCACCGGCAAGGGCATCACCTGGGGCGGTTCGCAGGTTCGCACCGAGGCCACCGGCTACGGCGTCGCATATTTCGTCGCCGAAATGCTCAAGGCCAGGGGCACTGATCTCGAGGGCAAGAACGTCGTGATCTCCGGATCCGGCAACGTTGCCATCTACGCTATCCAGAAGATCCACCAGCTCGGTGGCGTCGCCATCGCCTGCTCGGATTCCTCGGGTTACATCGTGGACAAGAAGGGCATCGACCTCGACCTCCTCAAGGAGATCAAGGAAGTTCGCCGTGGCCGCATCAGCGAGTACGCCGACGCAGTCCCCCATGCCGAGTTCATCGAAGGCGGTTCCATCTGGGACGTACCTTGCGACGTGGCACTCCCCTGTGCAACACAGAACGAGCTGGACGAAACCGCAGCAAAGACGTTGATCGCCAACGGCGTTCAGGCTATTGCCGAAGGCGCGAACATGCCCACCACCCCCGGTGGCGTCCAACTCTTCCGCGACGCCGACGTTGCTTTCGCTCCCGGCAAGGCAGCCAACGCCGGTGGCGTTGCTACCTCCGCACTCGAAATGCAGCAGAACGCTTCGCGCGATTCCTGGAGCTTCGAGTACACCGATGAGCGTCTCGCCCGCATCATGCGCGGTATCCACGAACGCACCATCAACACGGCTGCCGAGTACGGCAAGCCGGGCGACTACGTGCACGGCGCGAACATCGCCGGCTTCGTCAAGGTTGCCGACGCCATGATCTCCTTGGGCGTCATCTAAAAAGTATCTGCACATGACTATGGGCGCCTCCGCAATTGCGGAGGCGCCCATAGTCATGCAGTGTCAGTTGGCCGGCGGTTCCGTATCGTCATCCGCTTCGGCTTTCTTTGCAGCCTCGCGCATCTCGATACCGTCGGATACCCAGTCGCCAATCTCCCGCGTCACGTCCCGGACAGCACCGGCGATGATCATCGCGATGGAACCGACATGGGTGGCCGCAGATTCGGTCAGCTCCTGGACAGTGTCCTTGCGTCGTTCGAATTTCCCGACCATCAGTTGTGCCTCTCAGGATGCAGTGCGCTGGCGTTCGACGATAACACCGGCGAGGCTCTGCGACTTGACCAATGCGGGTGGCAAGGCAAACTTGAAGATCTTGCCCCACACCGAACCGATCTGCTTGAAGAACCCTCCCGTGTTGTACGGCAAACCGTACTTCACACACAACGCCTTGACCTCGGGCGCAAGTTCCGGATACCGGTGAGCCGGCAGATCCGGGAACAGGTGGTGCTCGATCTGATGGGACAGATTGCCGGACATGATGTGAAAGAGCGGGCTACCCTCGATGTTGGCACTGCCGAGCATCTGACGGACATACCACTGTCCGCGAGTCTCGTCAGCTGTCTCATCCTCGGTGAAACTCTGTACGCCAGTGGGGAAATGACCGCAGAAGATGATCGAGTACGTCCACACGTTCCGAACCAGGTTGGCAGTGACATTACCGGCGAGAGTGGTGACGAACAGCGGTCCCGTGAGTGCCGGGAAGATGACGTAGTCCTTGAGTACCTGTTTGCCGGCCTTGTTCCACCAGCCTTTGAGCAAAGGCTTGACATCATTCCACGTCCGCTTGCGTTGAATTACGTTCTCGATCTCGAGATCGTGCATCATGACGCCCCACTCGAAAAGCATCATCAACGTGAACGCCCACAACGGATTACCGAGGTAGTAAGGATTCCATTTCTGGGCTTCGTCAATCCGCAGGATGCCGTATCCGACGTCACGGTCTTTGCCGAGAATATTGGTGTACGTGTGGTGCATGTAGTTGTGCGAGTGCCGCCACTGATCGGCCGGGCAGACCGTATCCCATTCGAATACTTCGGAATTGAGTCCCGGTTCACGCATCCAGTCGTATTGACCGTGCATGACGTTGTGGCCGATCTCCATGTTGTCGAGGATCTTCGAGACACTCAGTGCGCCCACGGCTGCGAGCCATACCGGCGGCAGGAAGCCCAGGTACATCAGCCCTCGTCCGGCGACCTCAAAACCTCGCTGCGCCTTGATGACTTTGTAAATGTACTCACGGTCTTCCGTGCCGAGCGAGGCGACGGTACGCGCACGAAGCGCATCGAGTTCGCGGCCGAGTTCCTCGACTTGGTCGTAAGTAAGGACGACGGGCGCCTCGGTCTTCGCGCCGGAGCCGTTACCAAGAAGAGGGAAGGTGGGAAGTGACAGTCCAAACATGACAGTCTCCAAAGAGTTGTGGTGCGTTCAGATTTCGACGGTGACATCGCCGACGGGAGCACTGACGCAGAGCTGGATCTTCTTGTCCGGCTCGTCGTCGGTCTCACCGGTGCGAATGTTGCGTGTGCGGCCCGCCTTCTTGACGGAAGTGCAGGAGAAGCAGATTCCCATCCGGCAGCCGTATTCCGGCGTCAGACCTGCCGCTTCGGCCTGCTCGAGCAGAGTTTTGCCGGAATTCTCTGCTGCGACAGCACTTTTGGTGAAAGAAACCTGTCCGCCAACTTCACCAGGTTCAGCAATTGCTGGGGCAAACTCTTCGGTATTGAGCAGATGCTCGACGCCGATATCGCGGAACACCTCACGCACACCGCGCATCAGACCGGGAGGCCCACAGAGGTAGGCCTGAGCGTCTATTGCCTTCGGATCGACAATCCAGGGCGCCACGGCGTCGAGGTGACCGCGATCGAAGAATCCTTCGAGGTCTCCCCCACCGGTTTCGGTGTACACAAGTACCAGTTTTACGTTGGAATTCTCCGCAGCAATGGACGTCAACTGGCGTAGATACGCCACGTCCTTGTCGGTGTTCACGTAGTGCACAAACACAATTTCACCGGTATGCCCCTCATCGACCAGCGTCCGCAGCATGGACATCACCGGAGTGATTCCGCTGCCACCGCTGATGAGAAGCACTTTGGTCGGCCTCGGCGTCGGGAGCAAAAATACGCCGTCGGCCTGCGAAATGCTGACGACCAGTCCAGGTTGAGCCTCCCGATGTAGATACTGAGAGACCAGGCCGTCCGGCTGAGCCTTGACGGTCAATTCGATCAACCCATTGCGTGCGGAGGCGCTGCCGGCGGGCGAGTAGCAGCGGGTATGACGGACTCCGTCAATCACGATGCCTACCTGCACGAACTGTCCGGCACTGAAACCGCTCCACTGCCGGGTCGGGCGCAAGGTCAGAGTGACGGAATCAGCAACCGGATAGTCGACGGCCATCACCTGAGCGCGCAGGTCCCGCACCGTCGCCATCGGATTGACCAGCTCGAGGTAGCGGTCGATCTGATGTGGCGCTGCCATGGCCTCGACGAGTCCGATCAAAGACAATCCACGCTTGGCAATAGCCTTCGGAGCTGATGCGATCGTCATGACACTCCTCGAGTAGAAGATTTCAGTGCACGATTGTTCACTGACTATAGTGTGACAGGTAGACACAGGAACATGTCAACAACAATGTGACCCGCGTTACTCGAACCACTGAGGGGATGTCGGATGCCGGTACCTAGACTCGACATCGTGACCAAGGCCGGACCGGCACCATCGCCGAACGATGCGCCTGAAACCAGGGCCGCAAAGAAGGAACGCACCCGCCAAGCTCTCCTCGATACAGCGATGGACCTCCTCACCGATCGTGGCTTCTCAGGAATCAGCTTGCGCGAGGTGGCTCGCGAAGCGGGAATCGTCCCCACCGCGTTCTATCGCCATTTTGCGTCGATGGAGGACCTCGGCGTTGCGCTGGTCGAAGAAAGCATGCGGATGCTCCGCCAGATGCTGCGCGACGCGAGACGCAACCACAACACAAAGGACGCGGCAGCGTCACTCGATATCCTTGTACGCCAGGTGCATACCCACGAACGACAATTCCGATTCCTCTGCCGCGAACGGTACGGAGGTGTCAGCGAAGTACGACGCGCCATCAACACCGAGATGCGATTGTTCGTCAGCGAACTGACCGTCGACCTCTCTCGTATCGTCGGCCTGGAAGGTTGGCAGGATCCCGACCTCGAGATGGCAGCCGATTTGATCGTCGGGGCGATGTTCACCACCGTCGTCGAACTCCTGGATGCCGGTTCGCTAGGACACCGCAGCGAGGACGCGGTGATCGGCCGCGCCGAAAAGCAGCTGCGCTTGATCATGCTCGGAATGGCTACCTGGAATCCATCTCGAAGTTGATGTCAGGTGCAGACTTTCGCCGTACCGTGGGCAGCATGTCCTCCACCACTACGTTCCAGATTCCCGTCGGCGACCTCACTTTCGACGTCCTGATTTCCGGTCCGGACGACGGAATTCCGCTGGTAGCACTGCATGGCTTCCCCGAGAGTGCCGCATCGTGGGGAAAGGTCACGCCGTTACTGACGGCCGCCGGATATCGTGTGATCGCCCCGAATCAGCGCGGCTACTCGTCCGGCGCCCGACCCGAGGGCGTAGATGCTTACCGGATCGAACACTTGGTAGCGGACGTCGTCGGACTTCTCGACGCCCTGGGCATTCCCGACGCCCATCTGGTGGGTCACGATTGGGGTTCTGCCGTCGCCTGGCAGGTGGCCGGCCGGCACCCCGGCCGGATCCGCAGCCTCACTGCCGTGTCCGTTCCTCACCCCACAGCTTTCGGTTGGGCGCTGCGCGAGGACGCCGATCAGAAGCAGCGCTCGTCGTACATCGGATTACTACGTCAAGAAGGCAAGGCCGAAGAGGTGTTGTCGGAGGACAACTTCCGACGGCTGCGCGCAATGTTCGACGGTCAGATCGATCCCGAGTTCGCGAACGCTCACATCGATGTCTTGAGCGACGACGGTGCGCTGACCGGTGCATTGAACTGGTACCGCGCAATGACCCGCGATTTCGGAGACATCAAACCCACCACGGTGCCGACCACCTACGTGTGGAGCACGGACGACTCGGCCTTGGGCCGCGCCGGCGCCGAACGTTGCGGTGAGTTCGTGGACGCCCCCTACGAATTTGTCGTGCTCGAAGGTGGTAGCCATTGGATTCCGGAGGAACGCTCCGAGGAATTGGCGGACGCGATTATTCGGCGAGCCGGATCCTGAACTAGGCCCCACCTCGAACTCTATGTAAGTTGTCATACATAGAACCGTGTTGATTCCATCCTCAGGAGTTTGTCGTGACCGAGACTGCTACATCTCTGCATCCCTTCGACGCTGCAGTCGAACTGGAATCGCTGACCCCCGGGTTGTCCACCGGGCAGACCAGCCCGGCGTACAACAACATGGTGGGACCGTTCGGCGGCATTACCGCCGCCACACTGGTCGAGTCTGTGCAGCGTCACCCCGAATGCTTGGGCCAACCGCTGTCCTTGACCGTCAACTTCGCCGGCCCGATCGCGGAGGGCCCCTTCGAGATCACTGCCCGGCCGGTACGCACCAACCGGTCGACTCAGCACTGGTCCATCGAACTCTCCCAGGACGGCACCGTGGCGACCACCGCCACCGCTGTATTCGGAACCCGCCGCGAGACGTGGGAATCCACAGAAATCGCCATGCCGCCCGTTCCGGCAGCAGAAGATGTTGCTGTGCAACCCTTCCCCGAATTCATCGCCTGGGCCCAGAACTACGAGATGCGCTTTGTCGAAGGCGCAATCCCCGATCTGGAAGCCGTGGAACATCCAGATTCGGTATCAACGCTGTGGCTACGCGACGCCGTGTCTCGGCCGCTGGACTTCACGTCTCTGACCTCGATGTGCGACGTATTCTTTCCACGAGTGTTTCTGCGCCGCGGCAAGATGGCACCCGCCGGAACGGTATCGCTGACCATTTACTTCCACGCTGACGCCGCCGCCTTGGCCCAGCAAGCTGATCGCGCAGTTCTCGGAACGGCGCGCACCCAGCGTTTCGGCAAGGGCTACTTCGATCAGAGCGGCGAATTGTGGGGCAGTGACGGCGAATTGCTCGCCACCACCCACCAACTCGTCTACTTCAAGGACTGACAATCATCGAATCGGTCGGCTGACCGGGATATTCACGAAGCTCGGCGCAGTGGGGTCGAGCACGAGGTGCTGGGGTACCAGTTGGCTCTCGTTGAGAAGTGGACGCAGCAGCATCCCCTTGGGGAAGTTGCTCGCGTACACGTCAATTCGCACCCGGTGACCTGATTGCAGTATCGCGTCCGTCGCGGCCAGGCCCACGTCGAGAGTTGTGGGCCGACCGGGGACGATCGGTTGACGGGAATCCAGATCGAGGACATAGTACGGATCGGTGTAGTCTCCGTTGACCGATTTCACACTCTTCGAATCATCCACGGCGCGTAGCGACGACGTGAGCTGACCGCTGGTGATCACGCGCGAAGTTCCGTCGGGCGCCACGTCGTTGAGCGTCGCCGTCCAATATCCGTCGGTGGTGTCCAACGAGGTATTGAGATGCACGTTCACTGCGCCGGAGATCTCGGTGGGTTCATCGACGGGCACACTGGTAAAGCTGAGCGCGTCGCGTTCACTGAAACGGGCATCCTTGGCGCACATGTCCAGAATCGCCACGATGCCCATCGTTTCCTGCGCTGAATCGCGCGAACATACCGTCGCCAAACCTGGGGCGACCGTCAACGTTGCGAAGGCCCCGGGTGCCTGCGCGGTGAGACTGCCGTCGTGAGCACTCCCCGGACTCGTTCCGCTCGATTGCGCGCCGAGATACACACGCTGGTAACTCATTCCGGCGCGCGGGAACTGATCTGTACTGGTCCATCCGCCGCCCTGCTGGTAGAGGGTTACCGGACCGAAGGTGTTGATGCCGTTGTCGATTCCCTTGAGCCAGTGATCGAACCAGGCCCGCTGCAACACATCCAGACGAGGCGGAGCGTCCTCGCCGCCGAACCCGGATCCGAAATTCAAGTGGTAGGAATCGCCCATGATCAGCTGCTTCCGACCGGGTGGCAACGGAATTGCGTTGTAGATCTTAGGCTCACTGTTGGTGAAGATGTCATGCCAGCCGCCGTAGACCATCGTCGGCACGTTGATGTTCTCCGGATGCGAGATCAAGTCTTTCCGCAATGAACTATTGCTCTCCAGAAGGTCTTTCAGGTCCGGGGTGATGTCCGCAATACTGGGGACGGTCAGCGCATTGAGGAGCAATCCTACAAACGTCATCGGATCGGCCTGCCGGTCCGCGAGCCAGGTCCAGTCAAACGTCCCGTCGAGCATCGACTGCACATTCGGCAGCCATTTGGTTCCGTTCACGGCCGCGAGCCACACGGGCATGAATCCGATTCCGATACCGCCCCCGGGAGCGACGACGTCACGAAGAACGTCTCCGCCTGGTTCCATCGGGAAAATTGCCTTGAGCGCGGCCGGTTGCTTACTTGCCGCCTGGACTTGATTGATCGCGGAGTACGACACACCCGTCATGCCGACGTCTCCGTCGGACCAACTCTGGCCGCTCGCCCAGTCGATGACCTCCACAGTGTCCTGCTGCTCACGCTGCTGCAGAACCTGCCACTTACCTTGAGAGAATCCGGTTCCGCGAACGTCGACAACCACCTGGGTGTAACCGCTCCGGATCAGACTCTGATCAACAGTGAAGGTGCGCAGGCCACCGCCCGTGACTACTTCGGCCAAATCTTGCAGTCCGCTAACCGGCGTACCGGACAGGTTCAGCTCAGCCACGAACTTCATCAGCGGATCTTCGAGTTCCGGGAGAGAAAACGCTGCGTTTGCCAACGCCGAAACCATCTTGGTGTACGGCGTCAGGTTGAGAATGGTGGGCGTCTGAGTGTCGACGGCTGCGCCGGAAGCATCCGCGGGCCGGTAGACATTAGCCTTCAGCACCACTCCGTCGCTCATGGTGATCGGAACATCCCACTGAACGTTGACGCCCGGATACTGTTGGGGACCATCCACATTGGCTGTCCACTCGGCGCCGAGAGGCCCTCCGTCCGGCGGCAGAGCTGAGGCACTCGGAGCAACAAGACTTACTGCCATCACAGTCCCCAGCGCAACTGTGATGAGGCCACGTACAGACATTCGCCACTCCCCTAGTTTGCCCGGCAACAACTACTAAAGCAGTCGAACCCGGCGAAAGTGCGGACATTCAACTGTTCGACACGTCCGGAATCGAATCCTGGTCGGGCGACTTCACCGCCGTCAGCGCCGCCAACCCGAGCGCCAGCACCAGCACCAATCCGATAATTCCGGCTCGATCTGCACCAAAGGCCCAGGCGAAAAATCCGAACAGCGTCGGCGCCAGGAAGGACACCGCACGCCCCGTCGTCGCATAGAGACCGAACAGTTGACCTTCGCGTCCCGGCGGCGTGATGCGTGCCAGGAACGTGCGGGACGACGATTGTGCCGGTCCGACAAAGAGACACAGCGCGAGACCGAAGATCCAAAACATCAACGGTCCCGATACCGCGATCAGAACCGATCCGACCACGATCATCGATGCCAGCGACACCGTGATCACTGTCTTGGGGCCGATCCTGTCGTCGAACCGGCCGGCAACCAAGGCGCCCACTGCCGCGATCACGTTGGCGGCCACGCCGAACAGCAGGACATCCGCTGCCGCAATCCCGTAGACGTTCACTGCCAGAACAGCGCCGAAAGTGAATACGCCGGCCAACCCGTCGCGGAACAGTGCACTCGCAATCAGGAAGTAGATGGTGCGGCGGTCGACCGTCCACAGTTCCCGCAAGTCCCGCCACAGCACTCGGTAGGAGTCGAGGAATCCCGCTTTGGCAGCGCCGGGGTCCGCATCCGGAGTGGGAAGTTCGGGAACTTTGAGGAAAACGGGAATGGCGAAGACTGCAAACCACACTGCCGCAAGCAGCGCCACCATGCGGATGTTGAGTCCGCCGTCCGTCGTCAAACCCAGGAACCCGCGAGTGTCACCGTCGCCGACTATGAATCCGAAGTAGCACAGGAGCAGCAGCACGATGCCACCGAAATAACCCATAGCCCAACCGAATCCGGATACCCGGCCGATATTTTCGGGGGTGGACACCTGACGCATCATCGCGTTGTACGGAACTCCGGCCAGCTCGAAGATGACCGAACCAACGGCTAACAACACCAACCCCAGCCACAGGTAGTGATACGAGTCCTGCACGAAGTACAGCCCGGCCATCGACAGAACCGTCAGCCCGGTGAGAACTGCCAGCGAAAGCTTTCGGCGTCCGGTGGCGTCGAACCGCTGGCCCGAGATCGGCGCCAGGACGGCGATGAAGAAACCGGCGATACCGAGCGACCAGCCGAGCCAAGAACTGGCCGAGATCGAACCGGGCAGATCGTCGCCGACCGCATCCGTCAGGTACACCGAGAAGACAAACGTCAGGATGACCGCATTGAAGGCCGCCGACCCCCAGTCCCACAGACCCCACGCGAACACCTGACTCCGTTTTGCCGCGCCGCCAATTCCGGCGGGCAACTGATCGGCGGGTCCCACAGCCGGTTCTGCGCTCATGGACGCGAGCCTATGCGAGCGTGAGCCACCGCACAGGCCAAAGTTTCTACTCACCTAGTTGCATACGCACCTCGTTGCATACATACTTTTGTGCATGGCCCTCGAACACGCGATCCTCGCCTCACTGACCGAGCAGGACGCGTCGGGATACGACCTCACGCGCAGGTTCGACAAATCCATCGGCTTCTTCCACAGCGCGTCGCACCAGCAGATCTACCGAGTCCTCAAACGAATGGACGAGGCCGGCTGGGTCGACGTCGAAACCGTGACGCAAGACGGTCGCCCCGACAAGAAGGTGTACCGAGCCTCGGAGGCCGGCCGCGTCGAGTTGACGCGCTGGATTGCCGAACCGTCAGAACCCAGCCACCTGCGCAGCGAGTTGGCGGTCAAGATCCGCGCCGCTGCCGACTCCGATATCCCAGCACTTCGAGGTGAGGTCATCCGCTACCGCGACGGCCACGCCGCCCGACTCGACGTCTACCGACTGATCGAGAAGCGCGATTTCCCGAACCCCGCAGCCCTTTCCGGCTCTCCCCTGCGCCAGTATCTGGTTCTTCGCGGCGGCATCCGCGTCGAAGAAGGTTTCACGAACTGGTGCCAGGAAATCCTGGATGCACTCCCCGCCGGAGTGCACGACACAGAAGGACACCCCCAGCCATGACGAGCACGCAGTTCCCACTCCTGTTCGAACCCCTGGACCTCGGATTCACGACGCTGAAGAACCGCGTCGTCATGGGTTCCATGCATACCGGCCTCGAAGACCGCGCAAAGGATACGGACCGTCTGGCCGAGTACTTTGCCGAACGTGCGCGCGGCGGAACCGGATTGATCATCACCGGCGGCTATGCCCCCAACCGCACCGGGTGGCTCCTCCCCTTCGGAGCCAAGCTCACCAACCGCGTCGAGGCGCGTCGACATCGACGCATCACCAAGGCAGTCCACGACGCCGGCGGAAAAATCGCGATGCAGATCCTGCACGCCGGCCGATACAGCTACCAGCCGTTCAGCGTCTCGGCGTCATCGATCAAAGCCCCCATCAATCCGTTCCGCCCGCGCAAGCTGACCGATCGCGGAGTCCGCTGGCAGATCCGCAACTACGTCCGCTGCGCCAAGCTTGCCCAGTCTGCCGGATACGACGGCGTCGAAATCATGGGCGGCGAAGGCTATTTCATTAACCAGTTCCTGTGTGAGCGCACCAACAAGCGGAAAGATCAGTGGGGCGACAGCTCCGAGAACCGTCGACGGATGGCCGTCGAAATCGTGCGACGCACCCGCGGTGCCGTCGGCCCGAATTTCATCATCATCTTCCGACTGTCGATGGCTGATCTGGTCGAGGGCGGTCAGACGTGGAATGAAATCGTCACTCTGGCACAGGAAATCGAAGCCGCCGGTGCCACCATCATCAATACCGATATCGGCTGGCACGAATCTCGCGTGCCCACCATCGTGACGTCGGTGCCCCGCGCGGCGTTTGTCGACATCACGGGCAAACTCGAAAAGCACGTCAGCATTCCGGTTGTCGCGTCAAACCGCATCAATATGCCCGAAACCGCCGAGGAAATCCTCACCCGCGGCGACGCACAACTGATCTCCATGGCTCGCCCGATGCTGGCCGACCCCGACTGGGTAAACAAAGCGCAGCGCGACGCGTCCGACGAGATCAACACCTGCATCGCCTGCAATCAGGCCTGCCTCGACCATGCCTTTGTGCGCAAACATGTTTCCTGCCTGCTTAATCCGCGCGCCGGACGCGAGACGACGCTCATACTTTCCCCGACCCGACGTAGCAAGAACCTTGCGGTTGTGGGCGCCGGCCCGGCCGGACTCTCGGCTGCGCTGAACCTCGCCCAACGTGGTCACGCGGTCACACTGTTCGAGGGCTCGAACAAGATCGGCGGCCAGTTCGGGATCGCGCAGTTGATTCCCGGGAAAGAAGAGTTTGCCGAGACCATCCGCTACTACACGCGCCAACTCGAACTCGCCGGCGTCGACGTCAAGCTCGAAACACGAGTCGCCCTGGCTGATCTCATCGGATCGTTCGACGAGGTGGTAGTTGCCACCGGCGTCACACCGCGCGTTCCGAGTATCCCCGGCATCGACAACCCCAAGGTCCTCACCTACGCCGAGGTGGTTCGCGAAGGCAAGCCCGTCGGCAAGACCGTCGCGGTGATCGGTGCCGGCGGCATCGGCGTCGACGTCAGCGAATTCCTCACTCACCCAATCTCTCCCACCTTGCACCTCAAGGAATGGAAGCAGGAATGGGGCGTCACCGAACCCGAGATGGCTCCGGGCGCACTCACCACGCCTGTACCCGAGCTCTCCGAGCGTGAGGTCTACCTCCTCCAGCGCAAGCCCGGACGCATCGGTGCCGGACTGGGCAAGACAACCGGCTGGGTTCACCGCGCCGCCCTCAAGAACAAGGGTGTCCACGAACTCTCGGGCGTCAACTACGAGCGCATCGACGACGCCGGTCTGCACATCACCTTCGGCGAGAAGCATGAGAAGCCCCGACTTCTCGAGGTCGACACCATCGTCATCTGCGCCGGCCAGGAGTCTGTCCGTAACCTGGTCGACGAACTGACCGTCGCCGGAGTCACCACCCACGTCATCGGCGGCGCCGACGTGGCCGGTGAACTCGACGCGAAACGTGCCATCGAACAGGGCACACGGCTGGCCGCAAAGATCTGACCGACTACGCTGACTGATCGTGAGCCTGCCGACACCCACCACCACAGCCCGCGCCGTCGTGACCGGCGCCTCCTCCGGCATCGGAGAGGCACTGGCCACTGATCTGGCATCCCGCGGACACTCCCTGATCCTCGTCGCCCGCCGCGGCGACGTCCTAGAGGGTCTCGCCGAGACGCTTCGTACCAAGCACGGCGTCGACGTCGAGGTCCGCGCCTGCGACCTCTCGGACAGCGCGGCCCGCGCCGTACTGGTCGAAGAGCTCGGTAAGCGCGAGATCAGCATCCTGTGCAACAACGCTGGTATCGCCACCTTCGGGCCGGTCGCAGAACTCGATCCGACCTACGAGCGCGCCCAGGTCGAACTCAATGCCGTCGCAGTTCACGACCTCACCCTGGCCGTGCTGCCCGGCATGCTCGAGCGCAAGTCCGGCGGCATCCTGATGGTCGGATCCGCTGCCGGCAACATGCCGATCCCCAACAACGCGACCTACGCCGCCACCAAGGCGTTTGTGAACACCTTCTCGGAGTCCCTGCGCGGCGAACTCAATGGCACCGGCGTCAACGTCACGCTCCTTGCCCCCGGCCCCGTGCGTACCGAGATTCCGGACCCGGCCGAAGCCTCCATCGTCGACAAGCTCGTACCGGACTTCTTCTGGATCTCGAGTGAGTACACCGCCAAGGTGTCGCTCGACGGCCTGGCCGAGAACAAGATGCGCGTCGTACCCGGCATCTTGAGCAAGGCGATGTCCGTCGCCGGCGGCTACACGCCCCGCGCGGTAGTTGCGCCCATCGTGGGCACCTTCTACAAGAAGCTTGGCGGCTGATTTACCCAAACTTCTCAATTCAGGCCAATACGGACCGTATAGTCGGTTAATGGCTACGCGGCACATGATGGCAGCAGGGGCAATCCTTCTCTTGACCGGAGGATTGCCCTTACTGCTACCCACGACAGCAAATGCGTGCTCGTGCATGGCTTTTGCATCGCCTGAAGAAGCAGTCAGTGTTTCCAGCACCATCTTCCTCGGGACTCCGACGGAGAAGTCCTCCGACGGTTTCGAGGACACCTACCAATTCGATGTCTCCCGCGTCTACAAGGGCAAAGTCACGTCTGTCACGTCGGTCGGGACGCTCGCAAACGGAAATGGTTGCGGCACAAGCTACATACTCGGCACTGAGCAACTGATGTTCCTCTCGAAGCCGTACGACGTCGATGCCGAATTCGAGGGATACAGTTGCGGCCCGCGCACCAGCAGCGATTTCGACGTCCCGGCCGCCGTCGAATCCGTCTACGGTGCCGGGTACGCTCCGGAGCCCGGCGGACCCACCGCGCTTGGTCTACGCGTCGACACACAAACTGTCATCGGCGCCGTCGCGGCCCTTGCTCTCTTCGCCCTCGGCGGACTCTATTGGAAACGGCGGCGGTCCAACTGAGCGCGCAGCATCAGGGGTGCGTCAACCTATCTCGGTAGCACGTCAAGTAACCGTCAAGACCGGTCTCGACCGCCTCGATCGAGAGTAGATCTGAAGTAGCCCCGCGACACAGCGGGTCACCTTCAGGAGATCGACGTGACGCTACTCGAAATCTTCCCGTCCTTACGCGGCGCCATGACGCCTCGCATGGATCCTGCGTTGTGGCCCATCAGTACTCGTCACGATCAGCGTGGCCGCGTCTGTATCGGCGACGTAGCCCTCGAAGACATCGCCGACCAATACGGCACTCCGACCTATGTTGTCGACGAGTCCGACGTGCGCCACCGTTGCCGTACATACCGCGAAATCTTCCCCGATTCCGAGATCGTGTATGCCGGCAAGGCCCTGATGATCCGGGCCATGGCCAAGTGGGTGTCCGAGGAAGGACTCGGAGTCGACGTCTGTTCGGCTGGTGAGTTATCCATCGCCCTCGCCGGCGGGGTCGACCCATCCCGAATTATCCTGCACGGCAATGCCAAAACGGTCGCCGAACTCCGAGCGGCAGCCAGGGCCGGCGTGGGCCGGATCGTCATCGACTCACCCAGCGAAGCTGCACTGCTTGCATCCGTGTGTACCGGTCCCCAGAAGGTGCTGATCCGGGTAACTCCCGGCATCGACATCCACGGACACAAAGCCGTGTCCACCGGCATTGTCGATCAGAAGTTCGGACTCCCAGCATTCTCAGAGGAATTGGAACGCACGGTTGCGGTCGTGAACAGAGCCGCCAATCTCCAACTCATCGGATTGCACTGCCATCTCGGTTCACAAATCACCGACCCGGAATATTTCCGCACTGCTGTAGCCACGATGATCGCGCAGATGAACGACATCCGACGAGCTCACAACCTGATCCTCACCGAGCTCGATCTCGGTGGCGGACACGGCATTGCGTACAGGCCCGGAGATTCGCAACTTGATCTCACACGCCTGGCCTGCGTCATCGAGGAATCCCTCGATGACGCCTGCATCCGTAACAGGTTTCCCCGCCCGGAAATCGTTCTCGAACCCGGACGGGCAATCGCCGCGCGCGCCGGGGTAACGCTGTATCGAGTACAGAACATCAAGACCGTCAGCGGCGGAAGAACCTTCGTCTCGGTCGACGGCGGCATGAGCGACAATCCGCGAGTATCCCTCTACGGGAGCACTTACGACGTCGAACTGGTGAATCGTCACTCGAACGCGCCGGTCCGTGAGGTGACCGTTGCCGGGCGCCACTGCGAATCCGGTGACGAAATCGCTGTTGGTACAAAACTTCCCGCGGACCTGCACGTTGGAGATCTGCTGGGTATCCCCTGCACCGGCGCCTATCACCACAGCATGGCGTCGACGTACAACAGCGTGTGTCGTCCACCCGTGATCGCGGTGCTCGGAGGCATCGCACGTCCGTTGATCCGGCGCGAGTCGATCGACGACCTACTCGCTCGCGAGGTCGGAATGTAGTCTCGCGAGCGAGTTGACGTCAGCGCTTACGTCGACTTCCGGTACCGAAGATGCTCCGCGAAATCTCGCGCCCGGCAGCCGATGCGGCCGATCGCAGGAAGCTCTTCACCGCCGAGCTACCGAGAATCTGCTCGGCGATGTTGGGCCCCTCCGGCTCGACCGGAGGGGGTGGCGGAAGCTGCGACAGATCCGGCAACGGCGGCAGGTCCAGCGACGGATCTGCCGTCGGAGCGCCGGCCACCTTCGCCGTCAGCTTTTCGTACGCCGATTCACGATCGATTGTCTGACCGTACTTCTGATTCAGTGGACTCGAGGTGGCCGCGGCCTTGATGGCGTCGTTGCCGATGGTGTCCATCAAGGATCGCGGCGGACGAATCTTGGTCCAGGCCACCGGCGTCGGCGCACCCTTCTCCGAAAGCACAGTCACGATGGCCTCGCCGATTCCGAGTGAGGTGAGCGCCTTCTCGAGGTCGTAGTGCTCCGTTTTCGGGTACGTGCGCACCGTCTTGTTGAGCGCCTTCTGGTCATCGGGAGTGAACGCCCGCAACGCATGCTGTACGCGCGCACCCAGTTGCGACAGAACCGAATTGGGGATGTCAGTAGGCAATTGGGTGCAGAAGAACACACCGACGCCCTTGGATCGAATGAGCTTGACGGTCTGTTCCACCTGCTGCAGAAAGGCTTTCGACGCGTCGGCAAAAAGCAGGTGCGCTTCGTCGAAGATGAAAACGAGCTTAGGCTTGTCCAGGTCGCCCTCCTCCGGCAAAGTCTGGAAGAGATCGGCCAGCACCCACATCAGGAATGTGGAGAACATCGCCGGCCTGGCAGCCTGCGCGCCGAGTTCGAAGAGCGTGATCACGCCAGCGCCGCCTACGACGCGCAGCAGATCTTCGGTTTCCAGTTCCGGCTCACCGAAGAATGTGTCGCCGCCGTCAGCCTCGAGGTTGACCAGCGCGCGCAGAATCACGCCCGCTGTTGCCGTGGATACTCCGCCGATTCCCTTGAGATCAGCCTTACCCTCGTCGCCGGTGAGGTGCGCGATGACCGAGCGCAGGTCCTTGAGGTCCAGCAATGCGAGGCCCTGAGTGTCCGCCCAGTGGAAGATCAGCCCGAGAGTGGACTCCTGGGTCTCGTTGAGTCCCAGAACCTTGCTGAGCAGAATCGGGCCGAAGCTCGTGATGGTCGCTCGAACCGGAATCCCGATGCCGCCCGTACCGAGCGAGAGAAATTCCACGGGCATCCCGGCCGGCGTCCAAGCGTCGTCGCCCGTCTCGACCGCACGAGCGGTAATCTTGTCGTTGCTCTCCCCCGCCCGCGACAGGCCCGAGAGGTCACCCTTCACATCCGCCATCACCACCGGCACTCCTGCAGCCGACAGTTGCTCCGCGATTCCCTGCAAAGTCTTCGTCTTGCCGGTACCCGTCGCGCCGGCAATCAGCCCGTGACGATTGATCGTGGCCAACGGAATGCGCACTCGGGCGGCTGGATCAGCAACACCGTCGACCACCACCGAGCCGAGCTCCAAGGCCCGACCGTCCGACGCGTAGCCCGCAGCGATCTCGGCAGCAGCACCCGACGGAGCCGACAGGTGCACTGCACCTTCTGCCTCGAGAGCCTCCCGCTCGGCTTCCTCGGCAGCTTTGGCAGCCTCAGCGGCAAGACGCGCAGCTTCGGCAGCGGCAGCCTTCGCCACCTTCGCCTTCTCTGCCGGCGTCAACGTGCTGTCCTTCGGATCCACGGTCATACAGGCCCCTCCTCAGTGCAGTAGGAAAGAAGATCTTTGCGCAGTACGAAAGAAGATCTTTGCGCGTCAAATTTTCACCGCCGACCTTATCCCGCGAGCGCGCGCACTACTGTGTTCCTGGTGCAGGACAAATTGGTATGGATCGATTGTGAAATGACCGGGCTGCGGCTGGAGTCGGACAAACTCATCGAGATTGCGGCTCTGGTAACCGACAGCGAATTGAACATCTTGGGCGAAGGCGTCGACATCGTCATCCACGCCGACGACGACGCTTTGGCCTCGATGCCCGACATCGTGAAGAAAATGCACGCCAAATCGGGATTGACCGAAGAAGTGCGCAAGTCGACGGTCACCCTCGCCGAGGCGGAGAAAGAGGTGCTCGCCTACATCCGCAAGCACGTTCCCGTCGCCGGAACCGCTCCCCTGGCCGGTAATTCCATCGCCACCGACCGCGGATTCATTTCCCGCGACATGGCGGCCCTGGACACTTACCTCCACTACCGGATGATCGATGTCAGTTCTATCAAGGAACTCTCCCGTCGCTGGTATCCCCGCATTTACTTCGGCCAGCCCGAAAAGGGTCTCGCGCACCGCGCGCTGGCCGACATCAAGGAATCCATTCGCGAACTCAAGTACTACCGCGGCACTGCCTTTGTCCCCGCGCCCGGACCGTCCAGCGCCGAGATCGCAGCCGTCGTCGAGGGTTTAGGACCCGCCTGACCAGCCGATTGGCTTCCTGACCAACTTTCGCGCTAGTATCTCTTTCGTCAAAGCAGCCGGGTCAAATCGGTCGCGGAGGCAATGGTGGGCGTAGTTCAGTTGGTAGAGCACCAGGTTGTGATCCTGGCTGTCGCGGGTTCGAGTCCCGTCGCTCACCCAAAGGGAACCCCCGGAAATGTTGAAAGACATTTCCGGGGGTTCTTTTGGTTTCGAAACCCCTCACTCCATCGCGTGAACGTATCGCTTCCCTCGCCCAACAGGGGTAGCGATACGTTCACGCGATGGGGACCGGAAGCGGAGCGGCCGAAAGCAGCCACAACTCCCCCAGAACGCAGAAATGCCCCCAGCCAACCGGCCGGGGGCATTCTTCACATTCAGGGCTTCACGACGCGCTCAGACGTCTGCGTTACCGGCCTTCCAGGTCGCCCACGGGATGTTCCAGTCACCCAAGCCGTCGGTTCCGGAGAGCGTGCCGCCCACAGTGTTCTTGACGATGACGATGTCTCCGCGCTTGGTGTTGTCGTACACCCACTTCGCGTTGGACGGACTCAGGTTGAGGCAGCCGTGACTGGTGTTGGAGTAACCCTGCTGCCCGACGGACCACGGTGCCGAGTGGAAGAAGATGCCGCTGTAGGACATCCGTGTGGCCCACTGGACCGGAGTCTTGTAGCCCTCGGACGAGGTGACCGGGACACCGTAGGTCGAGGAGTCCATCACCATGTCTGCGAGACGGTCACCGATGATGTAAACGCCGTTGTCGGTGGGCGTGCTGTCCTTGCCCATGGACGTAGGCATCGTCATGACGGACTTGCCGTTCACCTCGAAGGTGACTTGCTTGGTGTTGTCGTCGGCAATGGCAATGACGGAATCGCCGATCGTGAAGGACGTGGTTGCGTCTTCCTGACCGAATACACCCTTGCCGAGATCTTTTCCGTAGACGTTCACCTTCACGTCGACCTTGGTGCCGGGGGCCCAGTAGTCCTCCGGACGCCACCGCACCTCACGGTTGTTGACCCAGTAGAAAGCACCTTCGACGGCCGGCGTCGTGGTGACGGCGATTGCGTCCTCGGCGGCCTTGCGGTCCGGGATGTTCTCGTCGAACTGCACGGCGATGGGCTGGCCGATGCCGACGACGGAGTCTTCGCCGGGCATCACGTACGGCTTGGTGACATTGCCCGGAGCACTGGTGGTGAACGACGACACCGTGGTGCTCGCTCCACCCAATCCGTAGGCGCGCGCTTCGATCTTGTACTTGCGGTTGTATCCGAGCGGTTCGGTAGTCGTCCACGATGCACCGTCGGCGGCGATAGCGCCGGCCACCCGCTCGCCGCTGGGGTTGACCATCCGAACCTCGGACAGGGTGCCGTCGGCAACGTCGATGCGTACCGGGTCGCCGGGCGAGAATCCGATCGCGCCGTCGGCGGCAGAGGAAGTGACTTTCGGCTTGATCAGTTCGGTCAACGGATTGGAGTCGATCGGTGCAGCACCTTGGTCGTCGACCGCCGTCCCGCCGGCGGTGCAGGCGGTCACGAGGACCAATGCACCGAGCGAGGCTGCGATCAACGCAGCACCCTTCGAGACCCGACCCGCCCCACCACGTTCGGACAGACCCCACCACTGACGACTCATTCTTCGACTCCGCTTCACATGTTTCCGACCAGCATTTTGCGCCAAGTCAATGATGCCAGGCACTTCGTTACCAACGGTCATCAAATGCCCACCCAACAGTAACGTTCGAGTATCAATCGCTTCGAACCGGACGTTTTGTTACCGATTCCGACGAGATCACACAATTCGACCCGGTCGCAGAGGCGTGGGCTCCTGCGGAATCGATCCCAAGCAGGCTCCCTCACCTGGCGATTTGCCCCCGGACGAACGCTTCGGCTAATGTTCTGTCTCGCAAGAGCGAGCGCCTATAGCTCAGTTGGTAGAGCAAGTGACTCTTAATCACTGGGTCCGGGGTTCGAGTCCCTGTGGGCGCACTTGCAAAGATCCCCACCTTGGAAACAAGGTGGGGATCTTTTTTGTCTCCCCCGGTCGAATACACTCCCCAGCGAACCCGACCGGCTGGAGCGACATGTCTGATCTACCTGATTCCGAACTCGCGTTTGCCGGCATTGTCGGCCAAGCCGAGCTGATTCGCTCCGGCCAACTCTCCGCACGTGAGTTGACGGAAAATACTCTCCGACGGATCGAGCGACTCAACCCGAGCCTCAACGCGTTCACCCGCATCCTTGCTGACGAGGCGATGAACGAAGCCACGCGCCGCGATCAGCATCAGGCCGACGGAACAGAATTGGGCCCCCTCCACGGTGTACCGATCGCCATCAAAGACGAGAACGATGTTGCCGGAACACCCACTACCTACGGCGGCGCAGCAGTCACGCGAATCGCAACTGCCGACTCCGAAGTAGTGCGACGCTTGCGCGACGCCGGCGCCGTGATTATCGGAAAAACAACGATGCCGGAGTTCGGAATTTGGCCGTTCACCGAAACCGCCGCCCACGGCTACACCCGAAACCCTTGGGACACCGGCGTTTCGACGGGTGGATCGAGCGGCGGTTCGGCAGCTGCAGTGGCGTCGGGCATGGTGGCCGGAGCAATTGGCGGCGACGGCGGCGGTTCCATCCGGTTGCCGGCCGCGTTCTGCGGACTGTTCGGACTGAAGCCGCAACGCGGTCGCGTGAGCACCGCTCCCAACCGGAACCTGTGGCGCGGGCTCGGCACTCTCGGTCCGCTGACTCGCTCGGTTCACGACAGCGCGCTGATGTACGACGCTATTCTCGGCACGACCGCCGTCGACGACTACCGCGCTGAGCCTCTCCCCATCAGTTTCACGGAAGCCTTGTCGTCGACACACAGTCCCCTGCGCATTGCCGTGTCTACTCGCAGCCCCGTCCGCGGCGTCAGCCCAGCGCCAGAGGTGGTTGCCGGAGTGCACGCCGTCGCAGAAATGCTGAGCGCTCTGGGTCATCATGTCGAGGAGTTCGACCCCGAATACCCTGATGCGACAGCATCATTCCTTCCGCAGGTACTCGGTGGAGTGCGGGATGAGGCGTTGCGCGTCGATCGGCCCGATCTCCTCGAACGACGCACCCGCGCCTTATCTGCGATCGGACGGATCGCGTCGTCGGGGCGTGTCGGCAAGGCGGCGTACCGCCGCGGCGAACGCATCGCGCACACCGTCAATCAGGTGTTCGACACTTTCGACGTAGTCCTGACTCCGACAACTCCCGCCTTGCCCCGCGCGATCGGCCAGCTCGAAGGTGCCGGACTCGTCTCTGCCGCCCGCAAGTCGTTGCCCATCGCGGCGTATTGCTCGATCTGGAATGTGTGCGGAAATCCGGCCGCTGCGGTGCCGGCCGGGTTCTCCGAAAGCGGATTGCCCCTCAGCGTCCAATTGGTGTCGCGACCGAACGGCGAACTCACGATTCTGGCACTGGCACAGCAACTCGAAGGGCTGATCGGATGGCCGAATTCCCGTCCGCCGCACTCTTGAACGGTCCGCGAAATGTAACTGCGATCACCTTTACGAGCATGCGTTTTGCAATCTTCTGAACCTGTCGGCTAATGTTCTGTCTCGCAAGAGCAAGCGCCTATAGCTCAGTTGGTAGAGCAAGTGACTCTTAATCACTGGGTCCGGGGTTCGAGTCCCTGTGGGCGCACTTGCAAGAAGGCCCCCACCTCATCGAGGTGGGGGCCTTCTTCATGTTCCGATCCGCTTATCGGCGAACGATCTTGCGCACCACGAGGAGTCCGACGAAGGATCCCACCGCGATCAGTGCGTACTTCACAGCCGGCTCGTTGAGCTTGGCAAGCACCGCGGACTTGGTGTTCTCGACCAGCCGCTTCGGGTTGGTACGGACCGTCAGTTCGTCGAGTGTGCTCGCGAGCTGGTTGCGCGCCTTCTCGATCTCGCGCTCGATGCTCTCGGTGTCCCTGGGCACGTGTCCTCCAACTTGTCTTATCTTGTCTGTGTGTACTGCTCCGTGGGTGCCGTGCGCCCACGCTTGGTTCTACCGTAGAGGAGCAGAATGCCTTCGCGCCCACCTGCTGCGCAATTTCTCGACTAACCTCGATTCTCGTGACCGAGAACAGTAGATTGTCAGCCGGCGACATTGCGCCGGATTTCACGCTTCCCGACGCCGATGGCAACGAAGTTTCACTGAGCGACTATCGCGGCCGCAAGGTCATCGTGTACTTCTACCCCGCCGCGAGCACCCCCGGCTGCACCAAGCAGGCCTGTGACTTCCGGGACAGCCTCGCGGAGCTGAACGGCGCCGGACTCGACGTCATCGGCATCTCCCCCGACAAGCCGGCGAAGCTCGCCAAGTTCCGCGACAACGAGGAACTGACTTTCCCGCTTCTGTCCGATCCGGAGAAGTCGACACTTCTGGCGTGGGGCGCCTTCGGCGAGAAGAAGATGTACGGCAAAACCGTCCAGGGCGTCATCCGTTCCACCTTCCTCGTCGACGAAGAAGGCAAGATCGAGGTGGCCCAGTACAACGTGCGCGCCACCGGACACGTCGCAAAGCTACGACGCGACCTTTCGGTCTAACTGCTGAACCGACTCAGAAATAGCGCTTCCGCCAGCGCGAGGTTTTCGATCTCCGAAGGATCGACGCTCTCGTTCGGGGCGTGAATGCGGCACTGTGGTTCCTCGACGCCGATCAACGCGATCTCGGCGTCGGGGAACTGCTCTGCGAGCGCGTTGCACAAGGGAATCGACCCTCCCTGTCCAGCAAACCCGACTTCGGCCCCGTACGCCTCGCTCAGCGCCGTTCTGAGCTGCTTGTATCCGGGACCGCCCGTCGACGCACTGAACGGCATACCCGTCGACTCGGGTTCGACCGAAACACGAACATCCCACGGCGCTGCAGCCAGCAGATGTCCGATCAGTAGGTCCTGCGCGACGACGGGATCTGTGCCGGGCGGGACGCGCAGGTTTAGTCGCGCCGACGCCCGGGGCGCGATCGCTGCGGCCGAACCGACTACCGGCGGGCAATCGATCCCCAGAATCGTGAGTGCTGGACGAGCCCACACCTGTTCGGCCACCGAACCCGAACCGCTCAGGCCGACACCGTCGAGCACGCCGGCATCAGCCCGAAACCGACCCTCGGCATACTCGACGCCATCCCAGCGCTGATCATTCGTCAATCCGTCGACGGTGGTGTTGCCGTTCTCGTCGTGGAGAGTCGAGAGCATCTGCACCAACGCGGTAATTGCATCCGGCGCGGAGCCCCCGTACGCACCGGAATGAACCTCCCCCTCGAGCGTCGACACGTGCACCACGACGTTGGCCATGCCCCGTAGGGACGTCGTGATTGTCGGCGCCCCGACCTCGGCGTTTCCCGTATCCCCGATCAATATCATGTCTGCAGCAAAGAGTTCCGGCCGATCCCGGAGCAAATCCTCGAGGCCGCCGGTGCCCATCTCCTCCGAGCCTTCGGCGATGATTCTCACACCGACAGTTGGTTCGAGGCCTGCCGCAGCGAGCGTACGAAGGGCAGTCAGATGCATCACGACATTGCCTTTGCAGTCCGCTGCCCCTCGCCCGTACCAGCGCCCGGCCCGCTCGGTCAGCGTGAAAGGCGGCGATTCCCAAAGCTCTTCGTCTCCGGGCGGTTGAACATCGTAGTGGCAGTACAGGAGAACTGTCGGGGCACCGGTCGGGCCGGGCCGAAAGCCCATGACTGCAGCGGAACCGTCCGAGGTCTCGATCGATCCGACGTCGGCAAATCCTTGCTCTCGGAAAGCTTCCAGGACCCACTGCGCGGCCGCAGCGCATTCTTGCGGCGGGAACTGCCTCGCATCGGCGACGGATCGCAGAGCTACCAGAGTTGCCAGGTCTTCTCGGGCCCGGGGCATGAGCGTGGACACCACTGCGCGCAAATGTTCGGTCATTGTCTCCCTCTCCGTCATGACACTTTTCAGTGTGCCCGAATCTCCGATCAGCAACCGTTTGATCAGTTGGACACTTGGTCACCTAGAATCGGAGTGTGGCAACGTCGTGGGATTTCGAGCACTCGCAGCGACGCATCGCATTTCTTGCGCCTGCCGTCGGACCGGTGATCACTCGATGACCTCGGATATTCCACAAGTACCAAATTCTGCGACAAACCCCGATAGCCTCGAAGCCGTGCAGCCATCCACCCGCAGTCGCGTACGGCGACGGCCGGACCCAGCACTCGAGAATTCGCACCATGAGGAACCTCAGGAACTGCTTCCGCGTAAGCGCCCGACGCAGGAACGAAGCCAACGCAAATTCGACGCTCTTCTCGCCGCGTCTCGGGATCTACTCACCGATGTCGGTTTCGAATCGTTCACGTGCGAAGAAGTCGCGGCGCGCGCCGACGTCCCCATCGGGACGCTGTATCAGTTCTTTGCCAACAAGTACGTCATCGTGTGCGAATTGAACCGTCAGGACCTGGTCGGCGTCCAACACGAACTGGCTCAGTTCGGCGGCGAAGTGCCGTCACTGGATTGGCTACGTTTCCTCAACAGCTTCGTCGATCACATGGCTGGCCTCTGGACGTCGGATCCGTCACGCCGTGAGGTGTGGCTGGCAATGCAGTCGACTCCGTCTACCCGGGCAACGGGAGTCATCCACGAGAAGCAGTTCGCGGAGACAGTCGCCAAAATGCTCGGGCCACTGACACCACGCTCCCCTCGCGACCGCCGCATGATGATGGCGGAAGTTCTTGTGCACGTGGTGTATTCGATGTTGAACTTCTCGGTCCAGGACGGCCAGAGCCATGCCGACGCGGTAGTCGAACTCAAACGCCTCATGGGCGCTTACCTTTTGGTGGCGGAGAAGGAATCTCGCTCGATGGGTCTTGGCACCGAAAACGACGGTTAATCCACTCGTCAGAGCGATTCGATGACGGCGAATGCGCCGGCCATATCTCCGTCATGTGTCAGCGAGATATGTATTTTCACGTCGGTGAGGTGTTTCGCGACGTCGCCGCGCAACCTGATGCTGGGACGCCCCCACGCGTCGGAGACCACTTCGATCTGATTGTGAATCATCTCCCCCAGCACCGGTGGGCTGGCGAAGAGAGCAGTGGACCACGCTTTGATCACTGCTTCCTTCGCAGCCCACCGGGCGGCGAAATGTCTTGCCGGATCGGAACTCCGGGTATTGGCGTCCCGACGCTCGCCCGGTGTGAAGTTGTCGAGCATAGCCGTTCCCGGCCGTTTCAGCTGCTCGGCAAACTCCGACACCGTGACCAGGTCGAAGCCGATACCCAGAACTCCCATGCCGTTATTGCTACTTGCAGCCAGGCAGGTTCGAGCGGTAACGATCGTCGGCGCCCAGGCGAGCATCCTCACTCAGGAGCATGTCCGCTTCGAGCTGACGCGATGCCTTCGCGGGCGTTCCGTCGGCGCCGAGGCGACGATCTGCGGGACGCTCGTAGAGGCTGTCGCCGCCGCACATCGCCTTGGCGAGACGACGCTGACCGTCGATGGTGCGCTGCTGCGCGGCGGCGATGTACGCCTCACGCTTGGCGACCGGTACCGACTCGACAAATGCCTGCGGGTGGACAACCGCGATCAGTCCGGAGACGTGACCGAAGCCGAGGCTGGTCAGCAGGCCGGCGCGCAGCGGAAGCTGCTCACCGAACTTGAGGGGCTGACGTGCCCACACGAGGTGTTCGAACTCGGCCATCTTGTCGTCGACGCAGTCGAGGCTGCGGTTCGGCGGGATGACGCCCTGGCCCAGCACCTGGCAGAGACCGATCAGCTGGAAGGCTGCGGCACCGCCCTTGGCGTGTCCGGTCAGGCTCTTCTGCGAGACGACGAACATCGGGGCACCTTCACTGCGTCCCAGCGCTCCGGCGAGGCGCTCGTGCAGTTCCGCCTCGTTGGGATCGTTGGCGGCAGTGGAGGTGTCGTGCTTGGAGATGACCGCGATGTCGTCTGCGGTAACGCCCAGAGCGTTCAGTGACAGCGCGAGCTGCGAATCCGGGCCGCCGCGTCCGGCACCCAGCGCGCCGATTCCCGGAGCCGGGATCGAGGTGTGGACACCGTCGGCAAACGAACCGGCCCAGGCGACGACGCCGAGAACAGGCAAGCCCATTTCCAGTGCCAGGTCACCACGAGCGAGCAGGATCGTGCCGCCACCGGCCGACTCGACGAAGCCACCACGTCGGCGATCGTTGGCCCGCGAGAAGCGGCGATCCTCGATGCCCTTGGCGTGCATGTCGGACGTCTTGGCTGTGGCCGACATGTCACCGAAGCCGATGATGCCTTCCGCGCTCAAGTCGTCGAAGCCGCCGGCAACAACCAACGTGGCCTTGCCCAAACGGATCTTGTCGACGCCTTCTTCGACCGACACTGCAGCGGTGGCGCAGGCTGCGACGGGGTGAACCATCGAGCCGTAGCCGCCGACGTACGACTGAACGACGTGCGCCGCAATAACATTCGGCAGTGCTTCCTGCAGGATGTCGTTGGGGCGGTTCTCGCCGAGCAGCGTGTCGATGTACAGGCTCCTCATGGACGTCATACCGCCCATGCCGGTGCCCTGTGTGTTGGCAACCAAGCTCGGGTGAACCCAGCGGAGCAGTTCACTCGGAGTGAAGCCGCCTGTAAGGAAAGCGTCCACCGTTGCGACGATGTTCCAGAGTCCGACGCGGTCGACCGAATCGGCCATGTCGGCGGGGATGCCCCACTTGGTGACGTCGAAGTTGGTCGGAATCTGGCCGCCCACACTGCGGGTCAGCTTCATCTTGCGCGGGACACGGATCTCGGTGCCGGCGCGGCGCGTGACCGTCCAGTCACCGGACTCGGCAGAAACCGAAGCCACGGTGTTCTCGGGATCGGACTCGACGAAGGCCTGTGCCTCGGCCTCACTGCCGACGACGAAGCTCAGATCCTTGTCCAGGAACACGGACGTGAGCAGCGGCGCGGTGTTGTCGATCATGTGGCCTTCGTCGACGTAGCGACGGATGCCGCAACGCTCGACGACGGTGTCGTGGTACTTGTCGGCGATTTCCGCCTCGGGCACCAGGTCACCGGATTCGACGTCGTACCAACCGGCCTTGGGGTCGTTCTCCCAGACGATCAGTCCGGTATTCCATGCGAGTTCCAGAACGCCGGCGGCAGAAAGCTGCTCGTCGACCTCCATCTCGAAGCGGGTACGCGAGGAACCGTAGGGGCCGAGCTCGCCGGCGCCCACGATGACCACGAGGTCCGAAGGATTGGTGTCGAGTTCGGGCCAGCTCGGAGCTTTGATCGTGACATCGATTCGAGCGGGCGCCGGCAGTGCGAGGATGCTGCTCTCGTCGACGGCTTCGTCCACTGCCTCTGCCAGTTCTGCAACCTCGGCAGCTTCGCGAGCCAGTGCGCCAAGATCGAGGTTCGCCTCGGAAAGTCCACCGGTCAAGTCGATTTCGAGCGGTGCCTTCGCAGCGCTACGACGCGACTCGGCGGTAGCCGTCTTCAGCAGTTCGGTCGCCATCTCCTGGGTGGACCAGGTACGGACACCGGCAGCTTCAACAGCGTCGACGATCGGATCATTGTGGCCCATCAGGCCGGTTCCGCGGACCCAGCCGATGATGGCGTGTGCCAACGTGACTCGCTCGGCCCAGTTCCGCTCGGCCTTCCAACGGTTGACCACAGCGATCAGCGAAGCCTTGGCCTCACCGTAAGCACCGTCGCCACCGAACGTTCCGCGGTTCGGTGAACCGGGCAGAACTACGTGCAGGTGCGTGTCGACATCGCTGTCGTAGCCGATCTTCGACAGACCACCGATGAGGCGCTCCACCGACCACAGGAGTACGCGCATTTCCATTTCGGCGCGAGCACCGGCGTCGGAAAGCTCGCCGCCGACGCGAGGAGCCGCGAACGGGAACAGCATCGTCGGCGTCATGGCCGGCTTGATCAGCTTCTTTGCGCCACCGGCATTTTCGGTGGCTTCGTTGCCGATCCAGTCGATCAGTGCATCGACGTCCGTGTACGACGCCATGTTGGCGGGAACCACCCAGAGTGCAGCGCCGGCGCGAGCGTTTTCGCGGTACAGGTCGCGGTAGAAGCCGAGACGCTTGCCGTCCAGACGTGAGGTGGTGACGAAAACCGTTGCGCCGCCGGCCAGGAGCTTGCCGGTGACCGATGCGGCGATGGAGCCCTTGCTGGCGCCGGTCACGACTGCGACCTCGCCGGCCCATTCGGGTGCGTCCGACTCGGCGGTGACAGCCGCGTCAGCGATGCGGGTGTACACCTCGGCCAGCGTCGTACGGCCTTCGTCGGTTGCGCGGGTGGCCCACCACTTCGCCTGGGCGGCAACGGTGGAACCCGATCCGATGAAGTTCTCAACCGACAAGGTCTCACTACCGAGCCAGATGCGAGCGAGATCCTCACGCGCACTTGCCCAACGGTCGTCGAGCAGGACTGCCTTCTGGGCGTCGAATGCCGGAGCAACCAGACGTGGCCAGTCGGAACCGAGCTCAGCCGATACGAGATCGACCAGTTCGGTGTCTTCGACCGTTGTGACAGCAGCTTCTTCATTGAGGCCGAGCTGCTCGAGCACCAGGCGTGCAGCCGAAGCCAGAACGCCGTTACGGCCCGTGATGTTCTCGGTGAATTCGCCGAGGGCTGCTGCGTCGACGGTTCCGCCGCTGCCGCCTCCGGTAGCCGGCAGAGCAACACTGACGCCGCGAGCCGATCCGACCGAAGCCACAGCGCTGTCGATGACAGCGTCCACAGCTGCTGCGTCGGCGAGTGCGCCGGAGGTCAGTCCGCCGAGGTCGCCGCCGCGGATGCTGGCGCCGTCACGAGTACCGAGCGCAACCGCTGCGGTGACGTGATGTGCCCAGCCGTCGCCCAGCTCCCAAACCTTCTTGACACGGTCGGCAATGTAGCCGGGGCGCTTGCCCGAAGGTCCGAAGACCTTGCGGAGGTGATCGTTGATCGAATCGGAAAGAACCGGTCCGAACGGCTTGTACGTACGAGCCAACTTGTCGACGGTGGCGCCGAGCGAGCCCATGTCAGCATCTGCCGCACCGTCGATGGCGCCGAGGGAAAGCTCGGAGCCGAGGTCGACGAGGAGCTGGTTACGACGTGAGGAAACTCCGTCGCACAGTGCCTCGATCGTGTCGGCGGGGCCGACCTGATCGGGACGCAGCTTGGTCCAGAGGCTGATCAGAACCTTGGTGGCGTCGGGCGCCTTGAAGGTGAGATCGTCCGGACGCGGTCCGCTGGAGGTGGCGACCGGAGCGGCAGCAGCAACCGGAGCGGCGGCAGCAGCAGTCGGAGCAGCAGCGGGTGCTTCCACGTCGTCATCGTCGTCGACAGCCGGATCGACGTCCGTGCCGTAAACGATTCCGGCTTCACGCTCGATGTTCAGGACCTCGACCGGGTAACCGAAACGGCCCGGAAGCTTGAGGGTCTGCGACGCGAGGTTCGCGACGGTCGGGACTGCGCCCAAACCGATTTCGATGAAGCGCTCAACTCCGAGACCGCCGTCAGCTTCGTCGGCGAAGAGCAGATCCTGCGTCTCGATCCAGCGAACCGGGCTGGCGAACTGCCAGGCCAACAATTCACTGAGGATGGTGCGTGCCAGATCAGAAGGATGCTTGGCGGCATCGTCGAAATCTGCGAGCACAGCCGCAAGCGGCTCGGACGGAACCAGATCGGCGATCTCCTGCACGAACTCACGTCGCAGTGAGAACGGCTTGGGAACCAGGTTCGGGATGTAACGGCCGATCAGGATAGCCGGATCGATGTCCTGCGGAAGCAGATCCAGAAGGACGCGACGGAAATCGTCTACACCGCCACGCAGAACCGTGGAGTGGAACGGAACGTCGATGCCCGGGATCTGGATGTAGGCGCGCTTGCCACCGAAAGCAGCACGGCGGATGTCGATTTCCTTCTCGAGAGCCTCGAGACCAGCGATAGTGCCGGCGATCGCGTACTGCGAGCCACGCAGGTTCAGGTTGACGATCTCGAGGTATTCGCTCGACGCGGCAGCAACCGAATCGACGAAGTCCTTCAGATCCTCGTCGGCAACGCCGATCTGCGAGGGACGGATTGCAGAAAGGCGGTAGTTGGAGCGACCAGCCTCGTCGCGCGGGACCAGAGCATGCATGGCCGAACCACGCTGGAACACAACTTCGAGCACAGCCTCGAGAGGCAGAACGCCGGCGACGGCGGCAAGAGCGTTGTACTCACCGACCGAGTGACCGGCCAGCAGTGCACCCTCGACGAAGGCGCCCGACTCACGCAGTTCCGCAACCTGGGCAACACCGAGAACCGCCATCGCGACCTGAGTGAACTGCGTCAGGTGCAGAACACCGTCGGGATGCTTGTGCTCGACACCGCGAGCCTTGACGATCACCGGATTGTCGCGCACCACAGCAAGAATGGAGAATCCGAGAGCCTTGCGGGTGTGCTTGTCGGCACGATCCCAGATCTCACGAGCAGCCTTGGAGCGAGCACGGGCGTCGAGGCCCATGCCCGGACGCTGGATGCCCTGGCCGGGGAACGCGTAGACGGTCTTCGGGGCGGCGGTGCGTCCCGTGGCGACCATGACGAGTTCACCGTCGATGCGGCAACCGACCTCGACGATTTCGGCGCCCTGATCGATGCCGACACGATCGACACGAACGTCGATCTCGGCGCCCGGGCGAACCATGCCGAGGAAACGAGCGGTCCACGCGGTCAGACGACGCGGGGGCGTTCGGGTTTCGCTGGGATCGACAGCGGTGACAACCTGCTGGGCAGCAGCGGAGAGCCACATGCCGTGCACGATTGGGCTTCCGAGGCCAGCCAGCAGAGCAGCGTTGTCGGACGTGTGAATCGGGTTGTGGTCACCGGAGACCTGGGCGAAAGCGCCCATGCTGACCGGAGCCAGGATCTTGGCGTCACGACGACGACGACGCGGGGTGTCGATGGCAGCGTCGGTGATCGATCCGCCGGCGCGTGCCGGATCGGAGAGTTCGCCGGCACCGGTGCGTCCACGGATGGCGAAGCGCTCGGTCATGGTGACCACGGCGGGAGCGTCGAGGCCCTCACCGAGCATGGCACCGACCTCGACCTTGACCTCGACAACGCGACCGAGGTCTGTGTCGAGAACCGAGGCGACCTCGGCGTTGACAACAAGAATGCTTGTCTCGGAGGGCAGCTCACCGACAAGTTCGACGGTGTGATCCAGGTGAACCAGATCGAGCATGCCTTCGATGACAGCCAGACTGTCAAGTTCCGCTGCGCCGAGAACCGCGAAGACTGCAGGCCAGCAAGCTCCGACAACGACGTCCGGAACAGCCTTGCCGCTGACACTCAGCGACGCGGGCAGACCGGAACCGGTGACACCGGCATGGTCAGCGATGCGATCGGGAACCCACGCGACGTTGACGCGCGCCTTGCCGTTCTTGACGGTCGGAAGTTCCTGTCCGGCAGCAACTGCCAGGAGTGCGGACATCGCAGCTTCTGCGTCGGCCTCGGTGACAACCGGAGCGCCACCGTCGACGACGGATGCCGGGATGGTGATGGTGATGTCAACGGACTTGGCGGCGACCAACGGAACCGAAAGTAGAACGTGCGTCTCGTCGACGACGGTCAGGCTTGCACCAGTGGTGCCGTGAACAGCCTTTTCTGCCGACTGAGCTGACCACTGATCGAGATCGCCGAGGCGACGGACCGGGTTCTGGGTCAGACGACCGGCCCACTGGAGATCCGGTGCCGAGAGAACAGCGTCGAGCAGTCCGGGAGCGGCATCTTGATGACGACGGCTCGCGAGGGTCACCGGAGTTGTTCCGGCAGCCACCAACTCGTCGTACGTGGCCTTCTCGAAGCGATCGAGCAAGGCACCGACGGGCTCGTCGACCTCGGTGATGCCGGCGACGGCAACGGTTCCGGGGATGACGCAGACCTGATCGGCGGTGTACCGCGGATCGTGTGCCTGCCACAGGGAATCGCTACGCCACCAACGACGTACGTCGCCGTCGACAACCGGTACGAAGTTGACGGGCTTGCCCGGCGTCTTGCACAGGGAGATGAAGAACGAGATGTCGGCCGGGTGCAGAACCGTGGTGTTGTAGTCCGGGTACGACGCCTGCAGAGCGCAGATCGCAGCCTCGGGACGCTCGAGAGTTGCAGCGTCGGCGAACAGGGTCGGGATGGGGCCACGGTCGACCGGGTGTAGACGAGCCTCGGCGCGCTGCAGCATGTCACCGAAGCGTGCACGCCAGCTGATATCGAGCCACGGGCTCGACGTTGCCTCGGCGATTGCTTCCTGCAGGTCTGCGCCGCAGTCGAATTCCTTGGCAGCATCGATGCCGACGGTCAGCTCGAGGTAACGACGCAACCACTGCGCGTACGTCATCGTCTCGACGTCACCGAAGTACGGCTTGGCCGTGACGTTGAGCGCGGCAATGATTTCGTCACGACGCTCGGCAACGGCGTCGGAATCGCCGGCGACCTCGTCGAGGAGGCGTCCGGTGCGCGAAGCGGCATTGTCGATCTCGTGAATGTCGGCACCGAGTTGGCTACGGCCCGAAGCCATTCCGCCTTCGGCAGTGCCGGCGCCGACCCAATCCGGGGTACCCGGTGTGTCGACGAGAAGCTGCTTGACCTCGGGCGAGGTGGTTGCCTCGAGCGTTGCCATGGCAGCGGTTCCGACGAGGATGCCGTCGACGGGCATTGCCGGGAAGCCCGCTGCGGCCGACCAACGGCCGGTCAGGTAATCAGCTGCGCGCTCGGGTGTTCCGATGCCACCGCCGACGCAGATGACCAGGTTCGGACGTGCACGCAGTTCGGCGTAGGTGTCGAGAAGCAGATCGTCGAGGTCTTCCCACGAGTGGTGTCCGCCGGCGCGGCCGCCTTCGATGTGGACGATGACCGGGAAGTTCGGAACCTCGTTGGCAATGCGGATCACGGAGCGGATCTGCGCCACGGTGCCGGGCTTGAACGCGATGTTGGTGATGCCAATTTCGGAGAGCTCATCGATAAGGGCAACTGCCTCTTCGAGTTCCGGGATTCCGGCGGTGACGATGACACCGTCGATGGGTGCACCGGCAGTGCGAGCGCGCTGCACGAGGCGCTTGCCACCGAGCTGCAGCTTCCACAGGTACGGGTCGAGGAAGAGGGAGTTGAACTGGATCGCGCGGCCCGGTTCGAGCAGCATCTTCAGTTCTGCGACACGGTCTTCGAAGATTTCTTCGGTGACCTGGCCGCCACCGGCGAGCTCGGCCCAGTGGCCGGCGTTTGCTGCGGCAGCAACGATCTTGGCGTCGACTGTCGTCGGCGTCATGCCGGCGAGCAGGATCGGCGAGCGACCGGTCAACTTCGTGAAGGCTGTCTCGACGCCGATGCGTCCGCCGGGCAACGTAACCGGCTTGGGCGCGAATTCGGTCCACGAACGTGAGACCTCAGGCGTAGCACCGGGAGTGAGAAGGTTGCGGTGTCCGCCGCGAGTGGCAGCAGCGATGATGCCGACGCCCTGTCCGCGCAGCGACGACGCCGTCATGCGGGTCAGTTGGTCACTCGGTCCGAGATCGAGGATCCACTGGGCACCGGCTTTGATGGCACCATCAACTTCCTGTACCCAGTCGACCGGATCGACGAGCACTGCCTGCGCGAGTGCGCGGGCGCGATCTGCATCCAAGCCGCAGCGGATTGCCCAGCTACCGACCAGGTCCACGGCGTCGGCAAGTGCCGGGTGGTGGAAGCCGATCTCGGTGTCGAGTGGGTCGAAGGACGGCGCGAATACCGAACCGCCACGCTTCTTGCCTTCGCGTTCACGCGCTTCTTCAGCTTCGATCTGCTCGCAGCGTTCCTGAACGCGCGCAAGCTGAGCGGGGGGTCCGGCGAGGACGACGCGGCGGCGGCCGTTGCGGATAGCGAGAACAGCTGCGCCGTCGGGCGTCGTGGTCTCGGCCAGTTCGGCAACTACAGCGGCGAGTCGCTCGGGATCGACGTTGGATACGGCAACCATCGGCTTGCCGGCGGCGCCCGCGATGATTCCGCGGCGACGTCCGATCAGGCTGGCTGCAGCACCGACGAGCTGTGCGACGGCCAGAAGCTCCCCGTCGTCGTTGCCGCGGGCGGCAACGGCAGCGGTCGCAAGAACGCCCTGCGAGTGGCCGATGACAGGTACGGGCGCATGAACGGCGGTATCGAGACCCTGCGCAGTGAGCGCACGCAACGCCGCAAGCTGCGTGAGGAACACACCGGGAAGTGAAACTGGTGCTGCGGTGAGTGCTGCAGCAGACGGTCCTGCCGGCTTTTCACCTTCTTCTTCGTCCACGATCTCGGCTTCGAGCATCCACGCGATCGGGTCGAACCCGATCGGGCGCACAACCACGAGATCCTGAGCAACGGGAGCGAGGCGCGCAGCTGCATCGTTGACCAGATCGGTCAGAACCGGCTCGAGCCCGTTGTCGCGGCTGAGTTCTTCGAGCGTGCTGAGCCACGGAGCACCCTGCCCACCGAACGCAACCGCGTACGGGAGTCCGTTGTTCAGTGAATCGACGAGGGCACCTTTGCTGGTCGTTCGAGAAACTCCCCCGTCGACGCCAACGCGGCGTCCGTCCTTCGAGTCGCGTCCGTTTCCTGTAGGTGTCGTGTCATCGATCGTCACGCGTACGTCCTCTCCTGGTCACCTCTGCGGCGAGGTGGGATTTGCAGTGTCCTGCCCGGTGCGAATTGCTCGCGTATCCACCGAATAAATCGGCACGATCAAGGCATCCGTGCACAACAAGGTTTGCACAGGATCATGAGGATTTCCTCACGTTTGCCAGCGGGGCGGTTTACGGGACTTTCCCGGCGGTGATCTTCCTCACCGCACATCGAGAAAGTGACTCGCGAGTAGGTCGCAAAGCACCTGCCAGGGACTGTTACTTGCATTTCCACAAACCTGAGGAACTCCTCATATTTATTGTTACCAATTCGTGACCCTCTTGACGGTTGGCGCGTCACATGCGTTCAACGGCCAAACTTGTCGGACCCCCTCGCTACGTTGAGCGCGTCCATTCGGACCACATTCTCTGGGGGGAGAAATCATGGGTATCACCAACACACAATCGGCCGTCAGTTTCATCGAGAGCGAGCTACCACTCGCCGCCTGGCCACATTGGAACGACGGCTGGCAGCAGGAAGCAGAAGCCGCAATTCTCGACGCGATCTTCTCGGCCCGCGCCGCCTACGGGACGCCGTCCACGGGCGTCCGAGCCGTCATTGCCAAGTGGCGCGGCTATCGCCAGTCCAGTGAACCTCTTGACGATCTAGCCGCACTCGCAGCTTTCGCAGACCGCGCAGACGAACTGGCGATCATCCTCGGCAACCGTCAGCGAGTACCGGGAAATTACTCCACCAAAGCCGAGGCAGTCGCACTGGCCGCTGCCGCACTGATCGCAGCGGAATGCACCGGCAGTAGCGACATCAGCGACACCGACGCTCATCGCGATGCCATCATTTCCGTGCCCGGACTCGGAGCGCGCACCTTCGAATTGCTGCTGTTCCTTTCCGGCACACTCACACCAGCTTCTGTAGACCTACTGACGCGCTTTGCCGCCGAGGCAATCGGGAGTGAGGAACCACTGAGCACTGCTGACGGGACTGCACTTCTGACGGCAGTGTCCCAAGAACTGGGCGTATCAATCGCAACCCTGACCCACGCGGCCTGGCGGTATCAACGCACCGCCGAGCAACCGCGACGGCAATCGAAACCTGTCGTGGCGGACGTCCTCGCTGAATCGGCTTGATCTGGGGTTTCGAGTGCTAACTGAACGCTGAGCCCGCTAGACCAGGGCGGTGACTACGACGGGTACTGCAGTCGCGTATCCTTTGAGTTCCGCGCGCGAGTGGCGGAATTGGCAGACGCGCTGGATTTAGGTTCCAGTGTCTCAGGACGTGGGGGTTCAAGTCCCCCCTCGCGCACAAGACGAGTTCGATTCAAGAACTCACAGCAGGTGGGCCCGCCGACAGGTTGGGCTCACCTGTTTTTCCTGTTTTTGTTGCGCCCGGCCTTCTACCGACGTGCTCTTCTGCTCTCATCCTTTCGACCATATGTGGGTAGTGCAGTTCGAACGCCGGTCGTTCGCTGCGAATTCGGGGTAGTTCGATGAAGTTGTGCCGCGGCGGCGGACAGGTGGTTGCCCATTCGAGTGAATTGCCGAACCCCCACGGATCGTCGACCGTCACAACCTCCCCGTATCGGTAAGACGTGAAAACGTTCCAGACAAAGGGCAACAGCGACGCCCCGAGGACAAACGAACCGATCGTGGAGATCGAGTTCAGGGTGGTGAATCCGTCCGACGGCAGGTAATCCGCATACCGGCGCGGCATACCTTCGGCGCCGAGCCAATGCTGGACCAGAAACGTCATGTGGAAACCGACGAAGGTCGTCCAGAAATGCCATCTGCCGAGACGTTCATTCATGAATCGTCCGGTCATTTTCGGGAACCAGAAGTAGATCCCGGCGTAGCTCGCGAAGACAATGGTTCCGAAGAGCACGTAGTGGAAGTGTGCGACGAGAAAATACGAATCGGTGACGTGGAAGTCGAGTGGTGGACTCGCCAGAATCACCCCGGAAAGGCCTCCGAAAAGGAAGGTGACCAGAAAGCCGATCGAAAACAGCATCGGCGTTTCGAAGGTCAACTGCCCCTTCCACATCGTGCCGATCCAGTTGAAGAATTTCACCCCGGTCGGCACGGCGATAAGGAAGGTCATCATCGAAAAGAACGGCAGCAGAACAGATCCCGTGGCATACATGTGATGGGCCCAGACCGCCGCCGAGAGAGCGGTAATGGCGATGGTCGCGTAGATCAGACCGAGGTATCCGAAGATCGGTTTGCGGGAAAAGACCGGAAATATCTCCGACACGATGCCGAAGAACGGTATCGCCACGATGTACACCTCGGGATGCCCGAAGAACCAGAACAAGTGCTGCCACAAGATCGCACCACCATTTGCGGGATCGAAGATATGACCGCCGAGGTGTCGGTCCACGAGCAGTCCCATCAGCGCTGCGGTCAGAATTGGGAATGCCAGCAACACCAGGATCATGGTCATGAACACATTCCAGGTGAAAATCGGCATCCGGAACATCGTCATTCCGGGTGCGCGCAGGCAGATCACCGTGGTGATCATGTTGACCCCACCGAGGATGGTCCCGACGCCGGCCAACACCAACCCCATAATCCACAGATCGGCACCGACGCCGGGCGAATGCAACGCGCTGGTCAGCGGGGAATATCCGGTCCAGCCGAAATCGGCGGCCCCGCCGGGTGTGAGAAAACCCGAGACGGTGATGAGCGCACCGAACAGGTAGAGCCAGTAACTCAACGCGTTCAGTCGCGGAAACGCCACGTCGGGCGCACCGATTTGCAGCGGCAGAATATAGTTCGCGAAACCGAAAACAATCGGCGTCGCGTACAGCAGCAGCATGATTGTGCCGTGCATGGTGAAGAGCTGGTTGTACTGCTCACTCGAAAGAAACTGGAGACCGGGAACGGCGAGTTCGGTCCGGATCAACAGAGCCATCAATCCGCCGAACATGAAGAAGGCGAACGACGTGACCAGGTACATCACGCCCAACTGCTTGGGGTCGGTGGTGGTGGCAGCGGAATAGAGGAACGAACCCTTTATCCCGTGCCGCTTCGGATAGGGCCGCGAGGGAACGAGTTCTGTAACTACTGGGGTCACTGCGCACCATCACTGGGTAGGGGTGATGTGGGGCTTCCCGTTGATCCGACACCGGAAACCTGCACGCCTTTACGGCATGCCGTCGCACGGCAACTACGCCTCTACGACACAGTGTCGGAGATCGCAGAGCGAGGCACTATAGCTCTCAGGTACCGTCATAGTGTGTCCAAGAAAGCTACGAAACGCCGACCTGCGCTTGTTCTGCTGGTCCTTGTCTCAGCCGCGGGCTGCTTGGCGCTCGGCTGGTGGCAGTGGGAGCGTTTCGAGGCCGTCGGCGGTTCAGGCCAGAACCTCGGTTACGCGTTCCAGTGGCCACTCTTCGCAGCGTTTGTGGTGTACGCCTACCGCAAGTTCGTGCAGCTCGAGGATGCCGACCCCGAAGAGGTTGCTGCCGAGGAATCGGCTGCTGAGCCCCGCGAGATTCCGGCTGACCTGCTTCCGCAGCGCCCCAAGGCTGAGTTCGACGACGTCGATGATCCCGAGGCTCGCCAAATGCTCGAATACAACGACTACCTTGCGCAGCTCGCCGCTCGCGAGCCTGATAGGAGCACTACGTGAGTACCGGCAAGGAAGCGAGTACCGCTACCCCCGCAGGCACTGCCGCCCAGCAGTCCGAGAAGCAGAAGAAGGTGGCGTCGGCTCTTGTTCGATACCGCGTTCTGGCGTGGATCACCGGCCTATGGCTGCTGTTCCTGACCGGCGAGATGGTCTACAAGTACCTGATCCTGGAAAACTCCGCGGATGCTCCGTCGTGGCTGTTCTACATCGGCCAGATTCACGGGTTGTTCTACATGCTGTACCTGGTGTTCACGGTCGACTTGGCAATCAAGGCGCGGTGGAAGGCAGGTACGACGGTTGCCACGGCACTTGCCGGCACCATTCCGTTCCTGTCATTTGTCTTCGAGCACAAGCGGACCATCCAGGTCAAAAGCGATTACAACCTCTAATTTCAGGTAAAGCGAAGGCCCTGAACGTTATTGATGTTCAGGGCCTTCGTTGTAGCTGGGATCAGCCTGCGAGCGCTGCCAGAGCCGGGACCAACTGAACGAGGGCCCTCCCCCGGTGTGAAGCCGCGTCCTTCTCGGCCGGCGTCAATTCCGCAGCGGCGCGGGTATCGCCGTCGGGGCGGAAGATCGGGTCGTAGCCGAACCCGCCGTCGCCGGCCGGTTCGCGACCGATAACTCCGCGCCATTCGCCGCGCACTACCGTCTCGTCACCACCGGGGATCACCAGTGCGCAGGCGGAAACGAATGCCGCTCCCCGACGCTCGTCCGGTACGTCGCCCAATTGCGCGAGGACGAGCGCCGTGTTGGCGCCGTCGTTGCCGTGGGTTCCCGACCAGCGGGCCGACAATACTCCCGGCATTGCATTGAGAGCGTCGATCTCGACACCGGAATCGTCTGCAATGCAAGGCATTCCGGTAGCTGCAGCACCATCACGAGCCTTCGCGAGTGCGTTTTCTTCGAACGTCGCACCTGTCTCCGGGGCTTCCGGGAACGGCGGCACTTCGTCGAGTCCGACGAGGTCGATGCCGCTTACTCCAGCGGCGTCGAGCACGCGGTGGAGTTCCTTCAATTTCTTTGCGTTTCGGCTGGCAACCAGCACTCGGACATTCACAGTTCAGGCACCGAATTTCTTCTTGGGTTCGGGGTTCTTGGGTTCGGGCAGTACACCCGGGTAGGGCTCGGCCAACGCGAGCTTCTGAATTTCGAATATCTGCTCGCATCCGGCCAGTGCGGAGTCCAGCAGTTTGTCGAGAGTCGAACGCGGGAAGGTCGCACCCTCACCGGTGCCTTGGATCTCGACCAGAGTTCCGGTGTCGGTCGCGACGACATTCATGTCGACCTCGGCACGCGAATCCTCCTCGTAGGGCAGATCCAACCGCACGCGTCCGTCGACAACACCGACGCTGACAGCCGCGATGCCGCATGAGATCGGCTGGGGATCGCTCAACAGGTCGGCGGCACGCAGGTAGGTGACCGCGTCTACCAATGCGACGTACGCGCCCGTGATTGCGGCGGTACGGGTTCCGCCGTCAGCCTGAAGTACGTCGCAGTCCAAGGCGATGGTGTTCTCACCGATTGCTGCGAGGTCGATGCATGCGCGCAGTGATCGACCGATGAGTCGGCTGATCTCCTGGGTGCGGCCGCCGACCTTGCCTTTGACGGATTCGCGTCCACTGCGCGTATGTGTCGCAGCGGGGAGCATCGCATATTCTGCGGTGAGCCAGCCCAGCCCGGAACCCTTGCGCCACCGCGGAACACCTTCTTCGACGCTGGCGGTACACATCACACGGGTGTTCCCGAACTCGACCAATACCGAGCCTGCCGGATGGCTGGTGAACCCGCGGGTGATCTTGATCGTGCGGAGTTCGTCGTCCGCCCTGCCGTCTTCTCGTGTAGTCACCTTCGTGAGCCTAGCGTCCCGCGCCGGCGAGCTGTCAGATGTCGTACACACTTCCCGCGGAGACCGCGTGTACCGGTCCGGAGAATTCGGATTTCGCTTCGGCGATGACGTCCTCGCGGGACGTCCACGGCGGGATGTGTGTCAGGAGAAGTTCCTTCACACCGGCCAGGGCGGCTACACGGCCGGCTTCCTTGCCCGACAGATGAATGCCCGCGGGGCGATCAGGACTGTCGGTCCACGACGCCTCGGACAGCAACACGTCGGCGCCTCGGGCAAGCTCGACGACGTTGTCGCACATTCCGGTGTCTCCGGTGTAGACGAGAACCTTCCCGGCAGCGTCGGTGAATCGGAATCCGTAGGCCTCGGGCGGATGATTCATCCGACTCGGAACGACGGTCAGTTCACCGAACGTGACGGGCTCGTTCTCGGCCCACAATTTCAAGTCGATGGTGTCGGAGATGTCATCGATTTCTCCGGCGCATTCTGCGGACGACGTCCCGATCCGGCAGGCCGTGTCAGTCGGGCCGTAAACCAGCGCGCGACCTTCGGGACGATTGGGATGGTAGCGACGCCACACGAGCAAGCTCGGCATGTCGAGACAATGATCGGCGTGCAGATGCGAGAGCAGGATCGTCGCCTCGCCGGGGTCTGCGTAACGCTGCAGAGCGCCCAGCACTCCGGGGCCGAAATCTATGACGAGCGGCGGGGTACCCGGCGCCGTGAGCAAGTAGCCCGAAGCCGGTGAATCCGGCCCCGAGACGCTGCCGGAACACCCCAGGACGGTCATGCGCATACCGGTCATGCTGCCACGTCTACCCACGAACAAAAAAGCTCCCGTCCGTTTTTGCGAGTCGAAGTCACACCCGCCGACGGGTGTGACCCACGTCCGTATCGAAAGTGCCTGGTCAGAACGAAGTTACAGCGCCGGCCCGCTTGGTCCGATCGCCCGACGCCAGCGCCCAGGCAGCGACCACGCCGCCAATCGCGCCGAACAGGTGCCCCTGCCAGGAAACCTGTGGATCACTCGGCAACACGCCCCACAGCACTCCGCCGTAGATCACGAAGACAACAACCCCGATCAGAATCTGAGTGAAACTTCGGGTGAAGAATCCTCGGACCAACAGATACGTGACCCAACCGAAGATCAGTACCGAAGCCCCGACGTGGTTGTACCCGGCCCCCGCAAAAAGCCAGACGCCGACGCCGCCGATCAACCAGATGATTCCCGTCGCCGCGAGCCCGCGAGAGATGCCCGACACCAGCACGAGATAGCCGAGAATCAGCACGGGAATCGTGTTCGCAATCAGATGCGCCCAGTCGTCGTGAAGCACCGGCGCAAAGAGAATGCCCCACAGTCCGTCCAACGTGCGAGGTGTGACTCCGGCATTCTGGATGTGCTGCCCGGAAATGGCGTCCGCAATTTCGATGACATACAGCGCCAGGACAAATCCGCCGATCAGCACTGCGGACTGCTTCCACACCGACGGTGGTTTCGATGTGGGAACCGGTGTCCGGGCACCGAAATCCGGACTGTTGAAATCCATCGTCATCGCGGGCGTCCTTACGGTAGTTGTTTCTACCTCGAGATTACCGTCGCGGGCCTGGGGCGTACGGAGGAACTAGATGAACGCGGACGGGAACAAGTCTCGATAGCTGGGAATACCCGCAACCTCGGTCGCGTCCAGAATTGCCTTGACGATTGCCCGCTCGACAACCTGAGCGGCAGCCGCGCACACCGCGTCAAGGATGGGCAGGTCCGCCGGAAAAGCTGCCGGTACCGCGATCTCGAATTCCGGGACGTGCGTTCCGGTCGCAAGGGCAAAAATCGTGTCACCGTCGAGTGGCGAGTGGGCAGGCCGGATGGCCCGTGCCAAACCGTCGTGTCCGGCGACGGCGACGCGTCGGCAACCGGCTTTGGTCAGCGCCGCGTCCGTTGCCACAACCCCGATCGTGGTGTTGAGAACGGTCCCCTTGGCGGCGACGGCATTGGCGGCGTCAAGTTCGGACGGCACGGGCAGACGCAGTCCGAAGGACTCGGCACCGTCGGATCCGACGCCCCACGGCAAGCCGGTTCGTGGATCGAACACCGAGCCCACCGGGTTCGCGACGATCAGCGCCGAAACCGTTGTCCCCTGCGCCGGTCCGTCGGCAATCACCACACTTGCAGTGCCGACTCCGCCTTTGATCGCTCCGGCGCGAGCCCCGACGCCGGCGCCCACGGTGCCGGTCGCACATTCGCTCGACGCCGTATCCGCGGCCAGAAAACCGAAATCGGAGTCGGGCCGAATCGTCCAGTCCCCCACCGGAAGATCGAAGATCACAGCGCCGGGCACGATGGGAACCACCTGACCCGGTGCACCCATCGCGATTCCGTGGCCGTGTTCTTCGAGCCACCGCATCACTCCGTCGGCGGCCGCTAAACCGTAGGCACTTCCGCCGGTCAGCAACACTGCGTTGACTTGCTGAACCGAATGGCTCGGATCCAGCAGATCAGTTTCCCGGGTGCCTGGTCCGCCGCCGCGAACGTCAACTCCCGCAACCACTCCGGCCGGCGCAAGGACAACCGTGCAGCCCGTCGCAGAGCCAGTTCCCAGGGTTGCATTGTCATCGAGTCGGTGATGGTGACCAACCGAAATTCCGACGACGTCGGTCAATGAATCCGTGGGTCCGATGGTCGTTGCAGTCACGGCATGAGCGCCTGAACGAGCGAATCCTGCATCCACGTCAACCAGTGATACACGTCCAGATGAGGCGCCCGGGGGTCGTCAGGGTCCAAACTTTCCGGCGTATCCGCGTCGATCCCCAGGTTGGTTCCGAGAGCCAGGCGTACGTCGTTGAGTGCCGACAACCATGCGTCGGCTTGTTCCTGCGTCAACAGGATCTTGCCGCCGCTTTCGGGGAGCGAAGCCAACAACGCCCGACCCGACGCCTTCTTGGCGTCGATGATCTCGGGCTCGTGCAAACTCCGCAAGGCACCGTTGACGTTGGCGCCGGCGTCGTCGAGATCGTCCGGATCGGGCGACACCTTGTCGGGGTCTGGCCGATGAAAATCGGGAAGCAACCGCGCCAGCACCGGATTATCCGGGGACTCGGAATTCCCGGTTCGCAGTCCGGTGAGCGCGGCAAGCTCGTCCTGCGGAGCCGACGATTCGCGTTCGTCCAACAGTCCGATCACCGACTCGACCAGCGAACGAAGGACTGCTGCCTCGTGAGCGTCCATCTCGGATCTGAACTTCACTCCGGAAAGTGAATTCTTCCTGCTCCACGTCCGCACGCGTCGGACTCCCATCTGTCATCGAGTCGAGATTTATTGAAAGTAAACGAGACTTACGTGTCTTCGCGTTGCATCGTGGCCCAGAGACCAGCCGCGTGGAGGCGCCGAACATCGGCTTCCATCTTGTCGCGTGAACCGCTGGAAACGACGGCCTTGCCCTCCGAATGGACCTTCATCATCAGATCGTTGGCCTTGGCCTTGCTGTAGCCGAACAGCTTCTGAAAAATGTAGGCGACGTAATGCATCAGGTTGACCGGGTCGTCCCAGACGATGGTCACCCAGGGCCGATCGACGGCTTCGATAGTCGCGACAGCCTCCGACTGCTCGGGCACGGCACGCGGTGAAGACACCGTCGCGCCCTTCATCGAGACGCGCGCCGAGGCGGTCGTGGGAACTGTCGCGCCGCCGGAAACCATGCCTCCAGGGTACGACGCGATACCGGGTGACAACACCCACCCACGCACTCTCCCGCTTAGAGTTGTGTGCGTGCCTACGCAAAATTCCGATCGTCCTGACACTGATGCGAGTACCGCACTGCTCACCGACCAGTACGAGCTCACCATGCTCTCGGCTGCGCTTGCCGACGGATCTGCATTCCGTACCTGCAGTTTCGAGGTTTTTGCCCGCAGACTCCCCGACGGTCGCCGCTACGGTGTCGTTGCCGGCACCGAGCGTGTGCTGGATGCGCTGGAGCACTTCCGCTTCGGGGAACCCGAACTCGCGATCGTCTCGAAGTTCCTGGACGACGCGACGGTCGAGTGGCTGCGCAACTACCGATTCTCCGGCGACATCGACGGGTACCGCGAGGGGGACTTCTACTTCCCCGGCTCGCCGATCCTCTCGGTCCGCGGAACGTTCGCGGAATGCGTATTGCTCGAAACGCTGATCCTCTCGATCCTCAACCACGACAGCGCCATCGCTTCGGCTGCAGCACGCATGGTCAGTGCCGCAGACAATCGCCGGATGATCGAGATGGGTTCACGACGCACCCATGAGCAGGCTGCGGTCGCAGCATCCCGCGCCGCCTACCTGGCCGGGTTCGACGCCACCTCCAACCTCGAGGCTGTCCGCCGCCACGGCGTTCCCGGCGCCGGCACCAGCGCGCACGCCTTCACCCTCCTGCACACCACCGAAAACGGAACCGACGAGGCCGCTGCCTTCCGCGCGCAGGTCAATGCGCTCGGTGTCTCGACCACCCTGCTGGTCGACACCTACGACATCACCGAAGGCGTGAAGACCGCTATCGCCGTTGCCGGCACCGAACTCGGTGGAGTGCGCATCGACTCCGGCGACCTCGGAGTGATCGCCCGTCAGGTGCGTCGCCAACTCGACGACCTCGGTGCCACCAAAACCCGCATCGTCGTCTCGGGTGATCTCGACGAGTACGCGATCGCTGCCCTTCGCTCCGAACCCGTCGACGTCTACGGCGTCGGCACCTCCCTCGTTGTCGGCTCGGGCGCTCCCACTGCCGGCATGGTCTACAAGCTCGTCGAGGTCGAGGGAATCCCCGTCGAGAAGCGCAGCACCAACAAGGCGTCGCGCGGCGGAGCAAAGAAGGCCCTGCGTGTCGCCCGTCCGACCGGAACGATCATCGAAGAAGTCATCTACCCCGCCGACGCTCCGTCTCCCGTGTCGGCTGCCGAGGGCGCTACGGAACTGATGATTCCGCTTGTGCGCGGCGGCAAGACCGTCGACGGTGTCCCGACCCTCGAGGACAGTCGAGCGGTCGTCAAGGCCGGGCTCGTCAGCCTCCCGTGGGAGGGCTTGAAGCTCTCGCGCGGAGACTCCGCGGTACCCGTTCGATTTGTCGGAGGTCAGTGATGTCCGCGCGTGCCTTGATCGTCGTCGACGTGCAGAACGATTTCTGTGAAGGCGGGACACTTGCCGTCGACGGCGGCGCTGCGGTTGCCGCTGCGATCAATGATTACGTCGGCTCTCACGAGTACGACGCCGTCGCCGCAACCAGAGATTTCCACATCGATCCGGGTGCTCATTTCTCCGAGGAACCCGATTACGTCGACACGTGGCCGGCGCACTGCGTGGTGGGTACCGACGGCGCGGAGTTCCACCCCGCGTTCGATGCGACGGTTGCGGGTTCTGCCGTGTTCTCCAAGGGCGCGTACAGCGCGGCCTACTCGGGGTTCGAAGGTTTTGCCGACGACGGCACCACGTTGGAGCAGTGGTTGCGCGCCCACGACATCACCGATGTCGATGTCATCGGTATCGCGACAGATCATTGTGTGAAGGCCACTGCGCTCGATTCAGTGCGCGCCGGCTTCGGCACCACAGTGCTCCTTCCGCTGACCGCCGGTGTGGCACCGGCCACCATCGAGGCCGCGATCACGCAGATGCAGGCCGCCGGAGTGCAGCTCACAGGCCGCGACGAGAATGCTCCTTCCCACAGCGTCGGCATTTCTGACGTAGGGATCCACTAACCTGCTTGGGTGGCCGATCAACTTCCGAATGTCCCCGAACTGCTCCGAGCGGCGGTGCAGTCTCTGGGCGGCGCCGAGCGGACCAGCCAGCTCACTATGGCGTCGGCGGTAGCGCATTCGATCGATACCGGCGAGCATCTGGCCGTCCAGGCCGGCACGGGCACCGGTAAGTCGCTGGCATACCTGGTGCCCAGTCTGCGTCACGCCGTCGAGTCCGGGCGCACCGTCGTTGTCTCGACGGCCACCATCGCGCTGCAGCGGCAGTTGGTGGATCGTGATCTCCCCCGCCTCGCCGACGCGCTCAAGAAGCCGCTCGGTCGACGCGCTGAGTTCGCAATTCTCAAGGGCCGCAACAACTATCTCTGCATGAACAAGATTCACACCGGAGCTTCCGAGCAGCCACCCGAGGATGAATTGTTCGATCCGTTCACCGTCTCGCGTCTGGGCCGCGAAGTGGTTCGCCTCACCGAGTGGTCCTCCGATACCGACACTGGTGACCGCGACGAACTGGTTCCCGGTGTCTCCGATCAGGCCTGGCGACAGGTCAGTGTGACGTCCCGTGAGTGCATCGGAAAAAACCAGTGCCCGGTGGGCGAAGACTGCTTTGCCGAGCGCGCCCGAGTCGAAGCGTCCAAGGCCGATGTCGTGGTCACCAACCACGCACTGCTCGCCATCGACGCCATCACCGGCATTCAGATATTGCCTGAACATGACGTCGTGGTCATCGACGAAGCCCACGAATTGGTCGACCGCGTCACCGGCGTCGCGACAGCGGAACTCACGGCATCGGCAATCAGTGCTGCCGCGCGCCGTTGCGGAAAGATCGTCGAGGAACAGGATGCCGATCGCCTCGAAGCTGCCGGCGAAGGCTGGGCCGGACTCCTCGAGGAGCTTCGCCCCGGACGCTGGGAGTCGCTGCCCGACGGCGCCGCTCCAGCGCTGGCCGCAATCCGCGATGCCGCCTGGTCGCTCCGCACTGCCATCGGTCCGGCCAAGCCCGGCATGATGGCCGCCGACCCCGAAGCCGCTGCTGCCCGCAATGCTGCCCTCTCCTCGGTGGACGACATTCACGACAGCGCCGTCCGTGTCCTCACTGCCTTCGACGAACCCGACCCCGCGAAGCGCAAAGACGTAGTCTGGCTGTCCTCCGACGAGTTCCGGGGCAATGTCCGCCGATCGGTCCGCATGGCTCCCCTGTCCGTGGGTGGCCTACTACGCCAGCGCTTGTTTGCCGAGTCCACGGTAGTCTTGACGTCGGCGACACTCACGGTCGGCGGCTCGTTCGACGGCCTTGCCGTCAACTGGGGGCTTCCGTCGCAGTCGTCGGTTCGCCCCGACTCCGGTACCGCCGTCGGCACCGAAGCACCCTCGGACGCTTCGGCGTTCCGCTGGAACTCCCTCGACGTCGGTTCGCCGTTCGACCACGCCAAGGCCGGAATCATCTACATCGCCCGGCACCTTCCGACGCCCGGACGCGACGGCTTGGCTCCGGTTTACCTCGACGAGATTGCTGAACTCGTCGAAGCTGCGGGTGGGCGCACCCTCGGACTGTTCTCCTCGATGCGGGCCGCAAAAGCTGCGTCCGAAGCGATGCGTGAGCGACTCGACACCCCGATCCTGTGCCAAGGCGACGACTCCACCGGCACCCTCGTCAAAGCCTTCGCGAAAGACGAAGCGACGTCACTGTTCGGCACGCTGTCCCTGTGGCAGGGCGTCGACGTGCCCGGCCCGTCACTGAGCCTGGTCATCCTGGACCGGATTCCGTTCCCGCGTCCCGACGACCCGCTACTGATGGCCCGCCAGCAGGCCATCGAGTCCCACGGCGGCAACGGCTTTCTCAGTGTCTCCGCCAATCATGCCGCGCTGCTCCTGGCCCAGGGTGTTGGTCGATTGCTCCGCAGTGTCGACGACAAAGGTGTTGTGGCCGTACTCGATCCGCGCCTTGCTACTGCGCGATACGCGGGGTACCTGCGCGCATCGTTGCCTCCGTTCTGGGAGACTACCAAGCCGGAGGTTGTCCGCAAAGCGCTTACGCGAATCCGTGACTCACGGCCCTGACACGGGCGTCGATTCACGGCCCTGACACAGTTCTGCCCCGAACCCAACTGAGCCCGGGGCAGAATCAGCTACACAGCCGGCGTGGTTACCAGACCGAGCTCGGAAGCATTCACCAGTAGCCGGTGATGCGGAAGCACTCGAACCGTGTACCCGACCGAACCCGAAACCGGAAGCGCTACTTCAGCTTCGAATATTTCGATACCGTCCTCGGAACCGAAATGTGTCATCGGGAACGTCACAACGTCGGTGAGTTCCTCACCGGGGCTGACCCGACCGATCACAGCCTGTACCTCGACGTCCGAGACCGACAGACCACCGAGACGAACCTTTGCCTTCAACGAGATGGTCGCGCCGATCTCCGGAGTGTCCGGCAATCCGGATCCGTCAACCTGCTCGACACTCACCGACGGCCACTGCGATTCGATCCGTCGACGGAATTCCGCAACCTCGCGGGCCCCGGCAAAATTGTCGGCCACTACGGCCCGTGCGGATTCCGCAGACGGGGCGTAGTACTGAACCGCATAATCACGAACCATACGTGATGCCAACACCTTCGGTCCCAGATTCTCCAGCGTATGCCGAACCTTCTCGACCCACCGCATTGGCAGATCCTGGGCGTCACGATCATAGAACGTGGGCAGCACTGCATGTTCGAGCAGTTCGTAGAGCGCGCTGGCTTCGAGATCGTCGCGGCGAACGTCGTCCAGAACTCCGTCGGCGGTCGGTATTGCCCAGCCATTTTCACCGTCGTACATCTCGTCCCACCACCCGTCGCGGATCGACAGATTGAGCCCGCCGTTGAGCGCGGACTTCATGCCCGACGTTCCACATGCCTCGAGCGGGCGCAGCGGATTGTTCAGCCACACATCACAACCCCAGTAGAGGTACCGGGCCATCGACATGTCGTAATCCGGCAGGAACACGATGCGGTGACGCACGTCGGCCTCGTCCGCAAAACGAACAACCTGCTGGATGAGCGCCTTGCCACCGTCGTCGGCGGGATGCGATTTACCGGCCACCACCAACTGCACGGGACGCTTCTCGTCGAGCAGCATCGCGCGCAGACGATCAGGATCGCGCAGCATCAGCGTCAAACGCTTGTAGGTCGGTACACGCCGTGCAAATCCGACCGTCAATACGTTGGGATCAAAAACTCCACCGACCCAACCAAGTTCGGCTTCGGTTGCGCCGCGCTCGATCCACGACGCTCGGACGCGTCGACGCACCTCGTCGACCAGCTTGCCGCGCAACGCATTACGCGTGCTCCACAATTCGGTAGACGAAAGCTCCTGCAGACGCTCCCAGCCGCGAGACTCTTCGAGTTGTTCCTGCCCGACGATCCGTCTCGCAACGTCCATCCACTCCGGTGCCGCCCAGGTCGGTGCGTGGACGCCGTTGGTCACCGAGCCGATCGGAACCTCGTCGGCGTCGAATCCCGGCCAGAGTCCGTTGAACATGTCTCGGCTGACGATGCCGTGCAATTTGGAGACACCGTTGGCGCGCTGGCCCAGACGAAGCCCCATGTGCGCCATGTTGAAGATCGACGGGTCCGATTCGCGGCCCATGCCCACGATGCGATCAACCGTCAGGCCCGGCAGCAGCGTCGACTCGTTCTCCCCGTTGGAGCCGCCGAAATAGTGGCGAACCAGGTCGGCCGGAAAGCGGTCGATCCCGGCCGGGACCGGAGTATGCGTCGTAAAGACCGTGGCGGCACGCACCGCCGCCAGCGCGGAATCGAAGTCGAGACCGCTGGTGGTGACAAGTTCACGGATTCGTTCGATACCCAGGAACCCGGCGTGGCCCTCGTTCATATGGAAGACCTCAGGATCGGGCAATCCGTAGGCCGCGGTGTACGCCCGAACCGCACGCACGCCGCCGATTCCGGCCAGGATCTCCTGCTTGATGCGGTGGTCCTGATCGCCGCCGTACAGACGATCGGTGACACCCCGAAGCTCCGCGTCGTTCTCCGCGATGTCGGAATCCAGAAGCAGCAGCGGAACGCGGCCCACCTGGGCGATCCACACCCGCGAGCGCAGCACCCGCCCACCTGGCATCGCGACGTGAATGATGACCGGGGACCCGTCACCTGATGTCGGGCCGGCGTCGGTCAGCAAACGAAGCGGCAGACCCTGCGGATCATGGGGAGGGTAGTGCTCGGCCTGCCACCCGTCCGCCGTCAAGGACTGACGGAAATACCCGGACCGATAGAGCAGACCGACACCGATCAGCGGCAGACCCAGATCCGACGCAGCCTTGAGATGGTCGCCGGCCAAAATGCCGAGACCACCGGAATAGTTGGGCAGGACTTCGCTGACGCCGAACTCCATGGAGAAGTACGCGATTCCGCCGGCCAGCGAAACACCCTTGGCCTGCTGCGCCTGGTACCAGCGCGGAGTGCTCAGGTAGCTGTCGAGATCGACTGCCGCAGTGTCGAGGTCACGAAGGAAATCGGCATCGCCACTCAGTTCGTCGAGTCGCGCCGGGTCCACTTCACCCAGCATTCGAACGGGATCGAATTGAACCGCTTGCCAGAGTTGCGGGTCGAGGCGCGAGAACAAATCCTGGGTCTCGGGATGCCAGGACCAACGCAGGTTGGTGGACAAAGGGCCGAGCGCGGCAAGGCGCTCCGGCAGGTGGGCTCGGACAGTGAACCGACGCAAGGCTTTCACCCCGCGAACCCTAGTCGAGTTGGACGGGCTGTGTCCTTACAAGCACCGTGTCCACTGGAAGCGACGACATGCCGGTACACCCACTACGGTTGAACTCGGCAACACCAGTAACACTCCACCATCAGAAATGGAGCTTCCCGTGACAGGACGCCTCGGTATCGACGACGCGATACCCGCGATCTCGGGTAACTATCCAGCCAAGGCTGTAGTCGGTGAAGTGATTCCCGTACATGCGACGGTCTGGCGCGAGGGCCACGACGCCGTCGCCGCTACCCTGGTTGTACGTGGTCCTCGCGGAACCAAATCGCTGCGAATCACGATGGATCCCGGCGGGGAGCCAGACACCGTCGACGCCGTGTTTGTCCCTTCCGTAGAAGGACTCTGGACATTTCGGATCGAAGCGTGGAGCGACCCCGTCGCAACCTGGAAGCATGCCGTCGAAGCCAAATTGTCCGTAGGACAGGGCCCGGCAGAACTTGCCAACGATCTCGAAATCGGTGCTCGACTCTTCGAACGAGCCGCCCAGGAACTTCCCCGGGCCAATCGCTCGAGGCTGGAGGCTGTGACGGCATCGTTGCGTAGCGATCAGACCCTGACCGCCCGGGTCGCGCCCGCTTTTGCCTCGGACGTCGCGGAATTACTCCGCGCCAATCCGCTCCGAGAACTGGTGACCAAGGGCGAGTCGCATCCCGTTCTCGTGGACCGCCATCGGGCCCTGTTCGGGTCGTGGTACGAGTTCTTCCCGCGCTCCACCGGCGGCTGGGACGAGAACGGAGTGCCGAAGCACGGGACGTTCAAGACTTCCGCAGAAGATCTTCCGCGCATTGCCGCAATGGGTTTCGACGTCGTCTACCTTCCGCCGATTCACCCGATCGGCGAGATCAACCGTAAGGGCCGCAACAACTCTCTCACCACACAGCCCGGCGACGTCGGTTCTCCGTGGGCTATCGGATCTGCCGAGGGCGGACACGACGCTGTCCACCCCGAACTCGGCACCCTCGAAGATTTCAAAGCCTTTGTGGCGCAGGCCCGCAAGCTCGACCTCGAAGTGGCACTCGACCTCGCTCTCCAATGCGCTCCCGATCACCCCTGGGCCGCAAAGCATCCCGAGTGGTTCACAGTGCTCCCGGACGGCACCATCGCCTACGCGGAGAATCCGCCCAAGAAGTACCAGGATATCTATCCGATCAACTTCGACATCGACCCCGACGGCCTGGACAAGGAAATTCTGCGCGTCGTCCGACACTGGATCAAGGCCGGGGTCAAGATCTTTCGGGTCGACAACCCCCATACCAAGCCACCCAACTTCTGGGAGACACTCATCTCGGAGGTCAAGAAGTCCGACCCCGACGTCCTCTTCCTTGCCGAGGCATTCACACGGCCGGCTCGGATGTACGGCCTTGCCCGACGAGGCTTCACGCAGTCGTACACATACTTCACGTGGCGTGTCGCGAAGTGGGAACTGACGGAGTTCGGAAACGAGCTGGCCGCCAAGGCTGACGAAGCCAGGCCCAACCTCTTTGTCAATACACCCGATATCCTGCACGAGTCGCTCCAACACGGCGGACCCGGAATGTTCGCACTCCGAGCAGCTCTCGCGGCAACACTGGCGCCGACGTGGGGCGTCTACTCGGGGTACGAACTCTTCGAGCACCAAGCCGTCCGGCCCGGTAGCGAAGAGTACCTGGACTCGGAGAAGTACGAACTTCGTCCGCGTCGATTCGCCGAAGCCGCGGCGCGGGGTGAATCGCTCGAGCCGTGGATCACCGCACTCAATCGCATTCGCCGCGCCCACCCCGCCCTGCAACAGCTGCGCAACCTGCACTTCCACCACATCGACAACGACGCACTGATCGCGTATTCGAAGTTCGATCCGATCACGGGCGATGCCGTTCTCACGATCGTCAATCTCAATCCCTATGCCGCCGAAGACGGCACGGTGTGGCTGGACATGCCGGCACTCGGGCGTGAATGGCAGGATCAGATGACTGTCCTCGACGAAGTGACCGGCGAGCAATACCACTGGGGGCAGGCCAATTTCGTCCGCCTCGAGCCGTGGCGTGCCGTCGCGCACATCCTCGCACTACCGCCGGTTCCCTACTCTGCCAGAACGTCGTTGGCATACCGCGGAGGAAATTGATGGCCGCCGACAAATTGCCCGCCGGAATCGCGCCGGCCGCCCACGATCTGGATCTTCTGGCCCGCGGTGAACACCACGATCCGCACAGCTTCCTCGGAGCGCACCCCCACGCCGGCGGCACAGTTCTGCGGGCACTTCGTCCACACGCCGACGCTGTCAGCGCCGTCATCGGCGGGAAAACGTTTCCACTCCAACATATTTCGGGTGGAGTTTTCGCAGTACTGGTCCCCTACCCGGAACTGATCGACTACCGGTACTCGGTCACGTACCCCGGCGGACATACCGTCGTAGTGGCCGATCCTTACCGCTTCCTGCCCACTCTCGGCGACCTCGATCTCCACCTGTTCGGCGAAGGTCGACATGAGCGCCTGTGGGACGTCCTCGGCGCGCACCCCCGCACCTACGAAACACCGGACGGAACTGTCACCGGAACTTCGTTTGCCGTGTGGGCTCCGGCCGCCCACGGCGTCACCGTTATCGGCGACTTCGACGGCTGGGGTGGACAATTCGCACCCATGCGCGTTCTCGGTTCGACGGGAGTCTGGGAACTGTTCCTACCGGATATCGCGGCCGGAGAACTGTACAAGTTTCGCGTCCACGGACATGACGGGTCCGTAAAGGACAAAGCCGACCCCATGGCGTTCGGAACCGAAGTACCACCGGCGACGGCGTCGCGGGTCACGACGAGTTCGTATGTCTGGGAAGATCAGGACTGGCTCGACGCCCGAGTAGGTCTCGACCCCGCCCAATCGCCGATGAGCGTGTACGAGGTACATCTCGGTTCGTGGCGTCCCGGCCTCGACTATCGGCAGATGGCCGAGCAACTCGCGCAGTACGTCACGCAGACCGGATTCACCCACGTCGAATTGCTGCCCGTCGCAGAGCATCCCTACGGCGGGTCCTGGGGATATCAGGTGACGTCGTACTACGCCCCGACCGCTCGATTCGGAACGCCCGACGACTTCCGCTGGTTCGTCGACCGTCTGCACGCCGCCGGGATCGGCGTACTGGTCGACTGGGTTCCCGCACACTTCCCCAAGGACGACTGGGCCCTGGCCCGATTCGACGGCACGCCACTCTACGAACACGCCGATCCTCAACGCGGAGAGCAACTGGACTGGGGAACATACGTTTTCGATTTCGGTCGTCGGGAAGTCCGTAACTTTCTCGTCACGAATGCATTGTTCTGGCTCGAGGAATTCCACATCGACGGCCTGCGCGTCGACGCCGTCGCTTCCATGTTGTACCTCGACTACTCACGGCCTGTCGGCGGCTGGACACCCAACATCCACGGTGGTCGCGAGAACCTCGAAGCCGTTGCGTTCCTTCAGGAAATGAATGCGACAGTCCACAAAAACCATCGCGGAGTTGTCACCATCGCGGAAGAATCGACCGCATGGCCGGGAGTGACGCGCGCGACCAATGTCGGTGGGCTCGGGTTCAACATGAAATGGAACATGGGGTGGATGCACGACACCCTCGGCTTCCTCGGCCACGACCCGGTACATCGGACGTACCACCACCACGAGATCACGTTCTCGCTGATGTATGCGTGGAGTGAGAACTATCTACTCCCCGTCAGCCACGACGAGGTCGTGCACGGCAAGGGCACCTTGTGGACTCGTATGCCCGGCAACGACTTCGCCAAGGCAGCAGGCCTCCGTTCACTGCTCGCCTACATGTGGGCTCACCCGGGTAAACAACTTCTGTTCATGGGCCAGGAATTCGGCCAGACCGCGGAATGGTCGGAGGAGCGAGGGCTCGATTGGTGGCAACTCGACGACGCACACACCGGAACCCTCCACCGCGGTGTCACGCAGCTCGTCAGCGACCTCAATTCCGCCTACCGACAACATCCGGCAATGTGGACACTCGATACATCGCCTGGTGGCTACTCCTGGATCGACGCCAACGACACCGAGAACAACGTCCTGAGTTTTCTGCGTTACGGTACTGACGGTTCGATTGTCGCGTGCCTGTTCAACTTCTCGGGCAGCGAACATTCGAGCTACCGCGTCGGGCTACCTGAGCCCGGCCGATGGGTCGAAATCCTCAACACCGACGCCGAGTCCTACGGCGGCTCCGGTGTGGGGAACCTCGGTGCGGTCACAGCGACGTCGCAGTCGTGGCACGGTCGGCCGGCGTCAGCATCGGTCGCCCTCCCCGCCAACGGCGCGATATGGATCAGTCTGGAGCGTTGATGGTTGGCCGGCGAGCAGCAATAGTCACTTCGTCATTGATGGCAACTGCTGCCTTGTTGGTCAGCTGTTCGCAGGGCTCGACCGGTCATGCGGTCTCGATTTATCACGATCCCTTTCGGGTGGCCGGTCTCGACGCGTCCTCAGGTCCCAGTGGACTCCGCCCCGGGGCACCCGACGCACAGCGTGACATCGTCGGAACGGACGGTGGCCCGATCGACGCGCTTGCAGCTAACGCCATTACCGACATCGAAACGTTTTGGAAAACCCAGTATCCGGCACTGTTCAACGAGCCGTTCCAACCTGTCGACACACTGATCTCGTGGGATCCCACCGAGCCCGGTGGTCCGGAATTCTGCGAAGAGTCCACCAAAGACCTCATCAATGCCGGATATTGCAGTCTCGATCACACGATCGGCTGGGATCGGGAACTTCTCTTGCCCGAGGTGCAGGAAAAGTTCGGCGACGTCGCTGTCGCATTCATTTTCGCGCATGAGTACGGCCACGCCATTCAACGAAAAGCCGGCATCGTCGAAGGCGGATCCGAAGCAGCTCTGGTGCGTGAGCAGCAAGCCGACTGCTTCGGCGGTGCCTTCCTCCGCCACGTCGCCGAGGACAAGGCAATTCACTTCACGATGAATACCTCCGACGGACTGAACAAGGTCCTCGCGTCGGCCGTCGCCATCCGCGACGACGACCCGAACGACCCCGATTCTCACCACGGGTCCGCATTCGAGCGGGTCACCGCAACCCAAATCGGATTCACCGATGGTCCCGGTGCGTGCGCCAAGATGGACGACGCCGAAATCGAATCCCGGCGCGCCGATCTCCCGCAGCAGTTCAGCGAACAGAGCGAATCCGGTGAGCTGCCCGTCACCGAATCCACACTGCAAGAGTTCTTGAAAACTTTTCAGTCGATCTTCGAGCTGCAGAATCCTCCGACCGTGACCTTCGACGGCGCGGACACCGGCTGCACGGATGCCACGACCACTGAGCCTGTCTCCTTCTGCCCCGCCACCAACACCATCGGAATCAGCGTCGACGAGTTGGCGGAGCGTGGAACTCCCGGACGGGTCGGCCGACGCGAGTTGATGCCGACCACCATCACGGGCGACTACAACGCATATGTTCTGCTCGCGTCGAGATACACACTCGCCATGCAGAAGGAACGCGGCCAGACACTCGACACACCACAAACTGCCTTGCGTGCCGCCTGCCTGTCCGGAGTGATCACTGCGGCCCTGAGTCCCACCAATGCGGCAACATCGGGCGCTCAGGTCACGCTGTCCCCCGGAGACCTCGACGAAGCTGTCTCGGGCCTACTCACAGACGGTCTCGCCGCCAGTGACGTCAACGGTGACACCGTCCCGAGTGGATTCGCACGTGTCGACGCATTTCGCACGGGTGTGCTCGGCGGTCAGGTGGCCTGCGATAGCCGCTATACGGAGTAGCGGCCGGGATCAGTAGAGGGCTGCGGCCAGTTTGCGACGCGCGGCCATCACCATGGGCTCAGCGGGATCGAACAGCTCGAACAGTTCCAGAAGACGTGTCCGGGCGGCTGCCTTGTCGTCGCCTGCCGTGCGCGCGACAACACCGATGAGACGAGCAAAAGCAGTCTCCGGCTTCTGCGCGTACATCTCCCTGTCGGCGGCGGCAAACTGCAGTTCAAGATTTGACGGATCAGCATCGGCGGCAGCGACAGAATCCGGATCGGTGTTCTCGACGCGAGCCATGAACTTCACCTGACGAACCGCGTTGAGCGCTTCGGCATTGGTGGGCTCGTCGTCGAGGATTACCTGGTACGCCGCAATCGCGCCGTCAAGATCACCCGCGTCGAGCGCTGTTTCAGCAGCAACGAACCGAGGGTCCTCGACCTCAGGCTCATCCACGTCTCCAGCGGTCGGTACGGGACCGCTGAGCTTGCCCTCAGTCGCCTGCAGAACAGCGGCAAACCACTGACTGAGCTGCTCTTCGGGCTGCGCACCTTCGAAATCGGCCAACGGCTGACCGGCCGCGACGGCAACAACGGTGGGTACCGACTTGATGCCGAATGCCTGCGCGATCTGCGGGCTCACATCGACGTCGACGTTAGCCAGGATCCACTGGCCACCGGCTTGCGCAGCAAAACGCTCGAGCACCTCGGTGAATACGACGGACGGCTCGTAGGCGCGACCGCCGAGGTTGACGATCACGGGGACCTGGCTCGACTTGACCAGAACTTCCGACTCGAAATTCACTTCGTTTACGTCGATGACAGTCCCCGGGAGCGCCGAAACGGCCCCATCGCCGCTGGGCTTACGCGGAGGTGGAGCCGTCGCCCGCTCTTTGAGAGCGGATAAGTCGACTGCGCCGCTCATGGCGGCTGCTACTGCTGACGAACGCGCGGGGGGCCTGGATCCTGGTCGAGTCACGCGTTCCAGTTTGTCACGAGTTGACCGAACCTACGAAGAGGCCTGGTTGCTCAGACGAGAGCGGCGTCGGTGTCACGCTCTGGCTCAACGACAAGGTCACCGGACTGGCCGGATCGCGCGCCCTCTTCGAACAAGATGGTCCCAAAGGGAGGGACGCTTGCGAACAGCGCCCAGAAGAGGGTCCGCCTCTTCCATGAAAGCTTCTTGGCGGTCCAGAATGCGATCACGATATATATGACGAAGACTGTCCCGTGAACGGGTCCAAATATCTTGACCCCGATTTCATTGCCGTCTTCGGGGAGGTACTTGAAGGCCATGCCGATAAGCAAGCCAACCCAAGTGAATGCTTCCAGGATTGCGATGAAACGGAACCGCTTTGCGGTGGTGCTGAGATCGAAGACGTTCGCCATGAGCCTCATTGTGCCCGAACAACTACGACGCCCCGTAGTGGTGTGAGGAAACCCACGGGGCGTCGTAGAGCGAAACAGACATGCTCGGGTGTATTTAGGCTCGGGCTTGTCAGGCCTTCGGCACACGCACGATCAGAGCGTCGCCCTGTCCGCCGCCGCCGCACAGTGCCGCAGCACCGATTCCGCCGCCGCGACGCTGCAACTCCAGTGCCAAGTGCAGTGCAATACGGGCACCGGACATTCCGAGCGGGTGTCCGACGGCAATTGCGCCGCCGTTGACGTTCACCTTGGCGGGATCGAGCCCGAGCTCACGCGTCGACGCAATGCCGACTGCAGCGAAGGCTTCGTTGATCTCGACGAGGTCCAGATCCTTGGGGTCGATGCCTTCCTTTTCACATGCCTTGGCGATGGCACGCGCCGGCTGCGACTGCAGAGTGGAATCCGGTCCGGCGACAACGCCGTGCGCACCGATTTCGGCGATCCACGTCAATCCGAGTTCTTCGGCCTTGGCCTTGCTCATCACGACAACAGCGGCAGCACCGTCGGAGATCGGCGACGCCGAACCGGCGGTGATGGTGCCGTCCTTGCTGAATGCGGGACGAAGCTTGCCGAGGGATTCGGCGGTCGTATCGGCGCGGATGCCCTCGTCCTGCGCGAACACGATGGGATCACCCTTGCGCTGTGGGATGGAGACCGGAACAACTTCGTTGTCGAAGAGTCCGTCCTTCCACGCGCGGGCCGCGTTCTGGTGTGAGGCCGCGGCAAACGCGTCCTGCTCCGCGCGGGTGATGTGGCTGCCGTCCTTCTGGTTGACCTGCTCGGTCAGCAGACCCATCGCCTGGTCGGTGAAGATGTCGTGCAGACCGTCGTAGGCCATGTGGTCACGCATCGTGACGTCGCCGTACTTGAATCCTTCACGGCTCTTCTCGAGCATGTGGGGTGCCCGGCTCATCGATTCCTGGCCACCGGCGACGACGATCTCGAACTCACCGGCGCGGATCAGCTGATCAGCCAGGGCGATGGCGTCGACACCTGAGAGGCACACCTTGTTGATGCTCAGTGCCGGAACGCTCATCGGGATTCCGGCTGCGACGGCAGCCTGCCGAGCCGGCATCTGGCCGGCACCGGCGGTCAGAACCTGGCCCATGATGACGTACTCGACCTGCTCGGGGGCAACGCCTGATTTTTCCAGCGCGCCCTTGATGGCGATTCCGCCCAGATCGGACCCGGAAAGGTCCTTCAAGGAACCCATGAGTCGACCCATCGGGGTACGGGCTCCGGCAACAATCACAGAACTGGTCACGATTTCCTCCGGCTACAAAAGAGACATAGGCATCACGCGCACGCGGCATACGAGTCAAGTCACATCCCGACGTGTACTACTCAAACGGTAGCGCTACCGTGAAAGGTATGACACAGACGTCCCCCAGTCCTGCCCTTGCACCTTTGTCCTCCGACCTCGTCGTAGCGATCGACCACGTCGGAATTGCTGTTCCGGATCTCGATGTAGCAATTGCTTGGTACACCCAGCACCTGGGCATGGTCTCCACTCACGAAGAAGTCAACGAAGCTCAGGGCGTCCGTGAAGCCATGCTCTCCGTCATCGGTGCACCTGCCGGCTCACCGGCCGTCCAGTTGCTCGCGCCCCTCGACGAGAACTCGACCATCGCCAAGTTCATCGACCGCAGCGGCCCCGGTTTGCAGCAGCTCGCGTACCGCGTCACCGATATCGAGGCCATCTCCGAGGAGCTCCGCGCACGCGGCGTTCGGTTGCTGTACGACGCACCGCGACGTGGCACCGCCAACTCACGAATCAACTTCATTCATCCCAAGGACGCCGGCGGGGTGCTCGTCGAACTGGTCGAACCGGCCGCGCATCACTAGCAGCCCAAACTCCTGCACGTCTGCCAGGTAGATTATCGCCATGGCATACGAGCAGGACCGCGGTTCCATCCAACTTCCGTTTCAGATCGCCCGGAAGGGATACGACCGCGACGAGGTACGAAACTACTTCGAGCGGTTCGACGCCGAATTGCGGGTCACTGCGGCAGACCGCGATGCCGCGGCGTCACAGGCCCGTGACCTTGCCAAACAGTTGGACGACGCCCGCGACGACATCGACGACCTCCGCAAGGATGTCGACCGGTTGTCCGTGCCGCCCACCACAGCGGAGGGTATGAGCGATCGCATCAGCCGCATGCTCCGTCTTGCATCCGACGAGGCGTCCGAGGTTCGCGCCAAGGCCGAGGCCGACGCAGCGGAGATGACCTCGATCGCCGAGCAAGACGGCGTGCGGTTGCGCAGCCATTACGAAACCTTGATCGCGGAACTCGACGACCGTCGCAATGCCATGGAAACGATGCACGAGCAGACCATGCTCCAAGCGCGGACCGAGGCTGCGCGAATCGTCGAGGCCGCGCAAGCGGAACGTGATCGGCTCGCAGCCGAGTCCGAGGCGAAGCGCACCCAGATCCGTGAAGATTTCGATATTTCGATGTCGGAACGACGTGCAAAGGTCGTCGCCGCGGTCAACGATCTCGAGGCTTCCAGCAAGACCGAAGCGGAACGTCGTTTGACGGATGCCACCCGTGAAGCGCAACGCCGCCTACAGGCTGCAACCGACCAGTCCGAGCGAAAGATCGCGCACGCCAAGGAACTTGCCGAAGAACTGCGAGTTCTGCGTGGTCGAATCCTCGCGCAGCTCCTCGGAATTCGCGGCCAACTCGATTCCGTGCCGGCGATGCTCGCCTCCGTGAATCGCGAGAGCGAACTGCTCGACGCGGCCCCCGCACCTGCTGCGCCGGCTGCTCCTACTTACGACGAAGGCGAGTACAACGAGCCGGATTCGACGGACGAAGAACTCGATGATCGAGGCGACGCCGAAGAAACCAATACTGCCGAGATCGACACCCGTGCGGTCGAGCAGCGAGCCCAGTCCCGCAACTGAACTTCAGGACCACCTTCTGGTCAGGCTGCGAGTCCCGCGGCCTGACCAGCATCCGGTGTGCCAGTGCCGACGTTCGGTAGCGCCACCGGGTTCCGACGGCCAGGTCACTACATGCGCAACGCCGGGACTGATGTCATGGTCACAGCCAGGGCACCGATAGAACTTCGTAGCGTTGGCGCCGGGAACTGGCCGCACCATGAACGATTCGCCGCCCGGACCGGGTTCTTCGCGAACCACTGATCCGCCGAAAAGGACACCCCTCGGCTCGTCCGAATTCTGACCACGTCGATTGTCCGTTCGACGGGTCTGCTTCGGAATAGGTTTGCGGCGCGGCATGTCGAGAAGTCTAACGGCCTCAGAAAAGCCGGAACTCGGTGCTTTCGGTACCTCGCAACGCCTCGTAGTCGAGGACCAGGCAACGAATGCCGCGATCATTGGCAAGCGTCTTGGCTTGCGGCTTGATCTGTTGCGCTGCAAACACTCCCGTTACCGGAGCAAGCAACGGATCGCGGTTGAGCAGTTCCAGATAGCGGGTCAGCTGTTCGACGCCGTCGATCTCGCCGCGACGTTTGATCTCGACGGCCACCGACGCACCGTCAGCATCACGAACAAGAAGGTCGACCGGGCCGATTGCCGTCATGTACTCACGTCGCACCAAGGTGTAACCGGATCCGAGGGTTTCGACATGCTCGGCCAGCAGTTCCTGCAGGTGCGCTTCGACGCCGTCCTTGATCAATCCTGGATCGATACCGAGTTCGTACGACGAATCATGCTCGATCTCCTCGAGGGTGATCCGCAGTTCCTCGCCGGCCTTGTTGGTGACGACCCACAAGATGTCATCGCTGTCCCCCGTGGTCTCGACCAACCAGCAGGGAGGACTCATCCAGTTGAGCGGTTTGTACGCCCGGTCGTCGGCATGGATGCTCACCGAACCGTCAGCCTTGACCAACAACAGGCGTCGGGCGGTCGGGAGGTGGGAGGTCAATCGACCTACGTAGTCAACACGGCAACGAGCAATAACTAGGCGCACTGCACCACCCTAAAGGATCACCTCGACTACTCTCGACACACTATGCAGCGAAGCGATGTCCCGAGCGCACCCTTGGGGTCGTGGTTGCTCGGATCCACAGACGAGAACCCCCGACGACGACGGATCCGCGTCCAACTCCTCCTGACCGCTCCGCTCCTGATCACGAACCTGATCGGCGCCGGTCTGGCCATCATCTTGATCGGAATCGTTGTCCCCGGCCCGAGCATCATGCGGTCCGAGTTCGCGTTGATCAACTTCATTGCAGTTCCGGTCTTCATCGTGTGCGTTTTTATCGTTGGACTGCTGTGGGGTACCAAGCGCCTCATGCACGATCTTCGATGGGCAACGGAGGACACCCCTCCCAGTGAGGAAAACCAACGTGCTGCACTGCGCGGACCGTGGCGTCTCACCCGAGTTCAACTCGCCCTCTGGACTGTGGCTCTCGCCACTTTCACAACCCTGTACGGAATCGTCGACGCCGACACCATTCCAAAAGTGTTGTTCACCATAGCTTTCAGCGGAATCACGACTTGTGCGTTCTGCTATCTCCTCAGCGAGTTCGCGCTGCGACCCATCGCGGCTCGTGCCCTCGAATCCGGTGCACCACGCAAGTCTGCCGTTCTCGGACTCACCGGTCGGACCATCCTGATCTGGGTGCTCGGCAGCGGAGTCCCCGTCGCCGGCCTGATGATCGTCGCAATTTTCAGCTATATCCGTCCGCCACGGTGGCAAGATCTGGCGATCTCGATTCTGGTTATCGGCGGCATCACTCTGTGCGTCGGACTTGGGCTGACCTACATCAACATTCGATCTGCAGCAGCACCCATCCAATCTGTCCGGCGAGGGATGGAGCAAGTCACACGGGGAGATTTCAGCGCCCAGGTAGTCGTCTATGACGGTACCGAATTAGGTTTGCTCCAAACCGGTTTCAATCGGATGGCCGAAGGGCTCCGAGAGCGCGAACGGATCCGCGATCTGTTCGGACGTCACGTCGGGTACGAGGTTGCCGCGAATGCGATGCGCCGCAACCCTGAGCTCGGCGGCGAGGAACGTGACGTATCAGTCCTTTTTGTCGACGTGATCGGTTCCACCACTATCGCCGCAACCAACTCCCCCACCGACGTCGTCACACTGCTCAACAGATTCTTCGACGTCATCGTCGACGAGGTCGACGCGCACGGTGGTTTCGTGAACAAATTCGAAGGTGACGCAGCACTCGCCATCTTCGGCGCGCCCTCTCGGATCGACGATCACGCCGGCTGCGCGCTCGCAGCCGCCCGCAAGATTCAAGTTCGGTTATGCGCCGAGGTCCCCGAGATCAGCGCCGGCATCGGGGTTGCGTCGGGTATCGCAGTTGCCGGAAATGTCGGTGCGCGTGAGCGATTCGAGTACACCGTAATCGGGGATCCCGTCAACGAAGCGGCGCGCCTGTCGGAAGTCGCAAAGAATGTTCCGGGCAACGTGGCAGCGTCAGGTCGGGCACTTGCCTCTGCCTCGGAATCCGAACGTATTCATTGGGTCACCGCAGATTCGATAGTCCTTCGAGGCCGCACCCAGCAAACAGTTCTCGCCGTCCCCGTCACATCATTGGAAGCCCCGAACACCTCCGCATAACCCACTCCGTGCTTTCTCCCAGCCGGTGAGTAAGCCAGAAAATCTGCTGAATTGTGTTTTGCGACACTGCGATTCGCCCGGCTCGTCGGATTTCCGAATGCTGCGATGACCTCGACTTTGTAACACTGCAGACCCCACGAAGAGACAAACATATCGACAGTAAAACCGACGATGCACTTACCGCGGCGAGTCTTCAGACGCTGATTCGGGGAAAGACAATCTTGCAGAGAATCAAATTCACGTTGTCCGAGCGCAATACACGGCGGGCACGAGTGCTTGCCGCAGCGTTGTTATCGACGCTCCTTCTCGGCGGCACATTCGGGCCCACCGTGGCATCCGCTGCTCCTGAGCGTGCTGTGTCGCCGATCCATTCAGCACCGTGGGGTGGCTACGACGAGTTGTGGGTGCCGTCTTCGATGGGAAATATCAAGGTTCAGGTGCAGTGGGCAGCACGGGGCGGCAATGCCGCGCTCTATCTCCTCGATGGTCTCCGTGCGAGAAACGACAGCAATGCTTGGAGTTTCGAGACCAATGCGTTCGATCAGTATCGAAACGACAACATCACATTGGTGATGCCGGTAGGCGGAGAGTCGAGTTTTTACACTGACTGGTACGCACCGTCGAACTTCAATGCTCAGCCGATCACCTACAAATGGGAAACATTCCTCACGCAAGAACTCCCCAGTTTCCTTGCTGGGTACGGTGTTTCGCCCACCAACAATGCAATAGTCGGGTTGTCGATGGGTGGCAGCGCCGCATTGAACCTCGCGGGACATCATCGCGATCAGTTCAAGTTCGCGGGTTCATTGTCCGGGTACATCAACATCTCCGGGCCGGGGATGCGCGAAGCGATCCGCTTGGCGATGCTCGACGCCGGCCGGTACAACGTCGATTCCATGTGGGGTCCACCATGGTCATCAGGCTGGATTCGCAACGATCCGTTCGTCAATGCAGAGTTGCTTCGCGGATTGCCGATGTACATTTCGGCATCCAACGGTATCCCCGGTCCGTACGAGCAACCTTCGGCGCCGATCGAGTACTGGAACACCGCGACGGGAATGGGTTTGGAATTACTCGCATTGGTTCATGCGCGTTCATTCGAACTGCGACTGAACTCGCTGGGAATCCCGGCAACGTACAGCTTTCCGTCCTCAGGGATCCATTCGTGGGCAAACTGGTCGGCTGAACTGTGGATGGCTCGAAGTCAGATCCTCAACACCATGAATGCCTGGTGAGATCGGCACTTCGATCAGCCGCCCGGTGCGCCAACAACTAAGCGACGCCGGAGCCTCACCCAAGTCCTAGAGGCAGACAGAAAGATCCTCGCAGCTGATTGCTGCGAGGATCTTTCTGTCTGTCCAACCACCGGATAGGCGCTGCCATGTACGCCCTGGGATCGAGCGAGCGATACGTTCACCCACCCACCGCATCGCGTGAACGTATCACCACCCCTGCCGAACCCCGGCAGCGATACGTTCACCCCGTCCGGCCCAACCAGAATCGTTCCGGAACACGAAAAAACCCCCAACCACGAATGGTTGGGGGCTATCTCGTAAATTGTGTTCGGCGGTGTCCTACTCTCCCACACCCTGTCGAGTGCAGTACCATCGGCGCTGAAGGGCTTAGCTTCCGGGTTCGGAATGGGACCGGGCGTTTCCCCTTCGCTATGACCGCCGTAACTCTATG
>NZ_JALGQH010000049.1 GCF_022810305.1 Rhodococcus sp. ARC_M6 | reverse complement strand
GGAGGGATGGAAGCACTTCGGGTTCTCAAGCGTCGACTTTCCGATGTCGTCTTCCGTGCCATGGTCGTAGACCAGTCACTGGCGGTCATCGACGCAGTTGCTTGACAGAGGAGCTAGGGACAGTCCCGGCGAGATCGATTCCGACTCAGCCCTGCTGCAACCTGAGGACCTGTCACAGTGGCTGGCCGACCGAGGTGAGCCCTTCGGCAACTCGCGTGAGGCGTTGGTGGCCGTCGAACGCCGACTCGACGAAGCACTGGACGATGAAGAGCTGGGCCACATGTTGGGCGGCGAGGTTGCACTGTTGTTGGGGCAGGTACTGGTCGCGAACGTCGACGGAGCGCGCTGGGTGGTGTGGCCGAATGGACACCCCGTTGTTGGTGTCGGGCGAACAGATCTCGATGTCACCGAGATCGCAGATGCTTACATCTACCGGCAAGGAGAGCCTCCCAGTGCGGTCGTCGACCGATACTGCTCCGCCGGCAGGTGAGGGGCATTTCGGACGTAGATACGTAAGGTTTGTCGACCTGTCCAACCGCTTTCGCGATAGCGTGCCGACATGAATGATGTACCGAAAGGGCCTGAGTCAGGCAGGAAGACGTACCGAGACTTCGAATGGGTGGCCCGCGACTACCCGTGGGTCATGAACGGGCTTTTCGTGACGTATGTGAAGGACTCAGATCCTGCAACCGTGATCGAAGCAATGACCGTGGAGATCTTGGGGGCGGAGAGCGGCCTGACCGGCGTCAACGAGCGCGGATGGGAGGAATTCGCCATCATCGGGGCTGCCTCCGTGGATGACTGGACGATTGCGATCGCGCCTTCCTCGATCGCAGGTGTATCCGATGAGTTGATGCGCCCACTCTCCCTCGGGCGCGAGGTGGTGACCCACTATCGCGACGTCAACGGCGGGTCGGGGTTCTATGTATGGGAGGACGGGGAACGCACGGCGTACTTCGATCCGCTGTTGCGTTGCGGCTTCGGGCTGGACCCAATGCCCGCGCAGTGGGTGCCCCGACTCGCAGAAGTCGGTGTCAATCCCGATGGCGAGGAGCCCATGACGGAGGACAGTGGCTTCCCGGTGATCGAGGCGTCGTTGGCGCTGGCGGCGAACTACACCGGTGCGCGGATTACGCCCGAGTTCTTGTCGAGCGCAACCTTCATTGTGGGCAGCGCCGACTGATACAGCCCGTGAGATACCGGAGTCGCAACGATCGGTGAAATTCGCAGAACCCTAGGAACTAGCTTTGTGGGCGCGCATGAAGTGACCTGTTGTGTGCAACGGTGACGCCCAGGGTGGGGACCACGATGGCTAGCACGGCGAGGACTGCACAGAGAATCGGTCCAAGTAGCGGCCGATCGGACCAAAGTTCTTGTGCCAGTATCAATGCACCAAATATTGAAATACCCGCACCGACTCCTCGAAGTGCGGACACACGCACAGGTGGTCTGACGGGGTACTGCCCAGTGACAATCGGTAGTCGACGCCCGACATTGAGAGTCGACAACCGCGCCGCGTACAGCAGGTTCAAACCTGCGGCGATAACCAATAAGCCGACACCAAGCACTATCACCCCTGGACCATACCGAAGGCGTACGTGGGAGGGTCCGGTTCAACGAATCGCCGAATGACTTCGAGCCTCTCGTGCGGGAGTAGTCTCTCACCGAACCGCAGTGAGGGAACGGACGCCTCGGCCGATTCGTCATCCACTGTCAACGGCATCCGAATTTTGACCCCTTTCCGGCATCTGAAAATTGACCCCTGCATCCGGTTGCGCGATCAGGTCTCGGTGTTCTGACTGGTTATCGGACGGCCGAGATCACGACCCTTGAGGCGATAGCTGTCGCCCTTGAGCGAAATGACGTCTGCGTGATGGACGAGTCTGTCGATCATCGCCGCAGCCACGACCTCGTCGCCGAATACCTCACCCCATCTGCCGAACGGTTTGTTCGACGTGATGATCAAACTGGCTCGTTCGTACCGGCTCGAGACCAACTGGAAGAACAAGTTCGCTGCCTCCGCTTCGAACGGGATGTAGCCGACCTCGTCGACGACAAGTAGCGGGTAGCGCCCGAGCTTGATCAATTCCGCTTCCAATCGTCCTGCATGGTGAGCATCGGCAAGGCGTGAAACCCACTGGGCTGCAGTAGAAAAAAGGACCCGATGTCCGCCCTGGCAGGCGCGGATGGCGAGCCCGATCGCCAGGTGCGTTTTCCCTGTGCCTGGCGGCCCGAGGAAGACGACATTGTCCTTTGCGGTGACGAAATCGAGGGTGCCCAGATGGGCTATGGCATCACGCTGCAGGCCGCGAGCGTGGTCGAAGTCGAACTCCTCCAACGATTTACGGGCAGGGAAATGGGCGGCGCGGATCCGGGATTCGCCGCCGTGGCTTTCTCGCGCGGAGACTTCCCGCTGCAGGCACGCGACCAGAAATTCTTCGTGGGTCCAATTCTCTTCTCGTGCTCGTTCGGTCAATCGTCCGGCGGCATCACGCAAGGTGGGTGCTTTGAGGGCGCGAGACAGGAAGTTCAACTCGGAGGTCAGGTCATGCTGGGGCTGCCGGGTTCCGGTGTTGTTGCTGGTCATAGTGCCTCCGTTCCGTCGTAGTCAGGGACGTCGAACATGGCGTCGTAGTCGCTCAGCGATCGAATCTGAACCTCCGGTTCAGCCGCCGGGCGAACCACTGTGATGCGGTTATGGCGCAGTGCGGCAGCAGCTTTCACGTGGTCGGAATCTGAGATTGTCTGATGTTTCGCCCAGGCCCGAGCATGATCGGCGACGCATTGTCCCGCGCACCACACTCGCACCCGGGCCAGATCTGCGGTGACCTCGATGCGCCGTCCGATCACCGATGGATGCACCGAGTAGTCGTTTGAATCGAGTCGGATGTAGTGATCGCGAGCCAGCCTGGTCGAGTACTGCCATCCGGTGACCGGTGGCACGGGTGGCAACTCGAGCATTCGGGCGCGGTCGGCATCGATGCGATCGGCCGGGGCGCAGCCGAGGGCCCGTTTGCGACGGCCGTTCGCGACCGCCAACCACGTCGACAGTTGCCGGTTGAAATCGTCGGGTCCTGTGAACGAGCGGCCGGGTAGAAACGAGGTCTTCAGATAGTCGTGATTGCGTTCGATGATGCCCTTCGCTTCGGGATCGGCCGGCTTACAGACGAGCACTTTCGCACCGAGGGTGCCGCGAAATCCCTGGCAGTCCTGCGTTAGTTCCACCTTGCGGTGCCGCCATCGGCCGATGGCACCTTCCCCGTCCCAGACGAGCACCCGAGGCACTGCGCCGAGCCCGGCGATCAGATGCCACCAACCGGCGAACAGGTCTTCGGCGCCGCGGGTGGGAATCAACAAGGCAGAAAACCAGCGCGAATATCCGCAGGTCATCGTCAAGACCGGCAGTTTCGTCGCGGTCCGAACATGGCCGTGATCGACCGGCAAAGTGATCGGAGGGAACCAGAAATCGCACTGAGCGATCTCGCCGGGAAGATACGTGGTTCGTGAGGCCGGATCCGGTGGCAGATAGGCAGGTCGGAGTTCGGCGACCCTGGTGCTCAGGGTGCGGATTGAGCGGTCCCAGCCGATCCGTTCGGCGATCACCGTTGCGGGCATCGTCGGGAACTCGTGGAGCAACTCCCGGATCCGTGGTTCGACGACGTCGGCGATCGAACCAGATTTGGCGCGTTGATATTTCGGTGGTCCGTCGGCGGCTAACGCCGAGCGGACCGTGTTGCGGGAAACTCCCATCAAGCGAGCGATTGCCTTGATCGGCAGCCTTTCGCTTCGATGCAGACGCCGGATTTCGGCCCAATCTTCCACAGACAGCATCCCTTCGTCCCTCCTGGCTCGACTAAAGCCAGGATCGGCGGTCAGGGGTCAATATTGAAGTGCCGTACCTTGATCAGTTTTCACCTGCCGTCGACATCCACACCGGCGTGCGCGGCCCTCATATGTGTTGCCGCTGACGTGGAAATTTGAGACGAGCGCCTGCGACCACACACGCGTCGAGACCTGATCCGCGCTCGTTCTCGAAATACATAGTTAGAGGGAAGCTCGCCTTCTGTCTAATTTCACGCAGCTGTCGGTGCTCCGCTCGCAAGACCGGCAGCTGTCCTCATTGTTGCGTTTCTTCGACCCAGGCGGGCTGCTCTTGGTTTTCGTGGAGCACCCAGGTACGGGATTCGTCGCCGATGCGGTCGGGATCGGCGAGCCAGCATGTTACGTCGGGCGCCCACCCGGCGATGACGCTCGCCGTCTCGTCCTCGACTCCGATCGCGGTTCCCGCTGCGGCCAGGTATCCCACAACGGTGAGATGCACTCCCGCATAGTTTTCGGCGACGAGCTGCCAGTTGGGGATGACCCATCGCCCTGATCGTCCGGTGGTCCGGTACCAGTCGTGTCGCTTCTCCGCGGTGACCTCGAGGGGGAACCGTCTGCAGAGTTCCGCCCACGCCGGTGCGCCGTCGATCTCGTATATACGAGCGCCGACGGGTGTGCCGATTTGTCGCACGGTGATGCGTTTCCAGCCCATGCTGTCTTCGACGAACCACAATTCTGCCGGGGTGCCGTCGAACAGTGTCCGTGTCGAACACCGAACAGACGGATTCGACCACCAGTAACCGGACCAGTTCGCCGTGGGATCGGTTGGTCGGTCAGCGGCTCGCGCTTCTGCTGCGAGGGTGTCCTCGTGCCACGCGCTCAGTAGTTCTGCAGCCGCCGGCTCGAAGGTATCGGGACTGTCGTCGTCCCGGCTCACTATCGACCATTGGTCGGTCTCGGCGAGGGCGGACGTCCACCACTGGGCGTGTGGGGATCGTGCGATGTGCTCGGCGACTCGTCGAAGCTCACGCCGTACCGGCTCGGTTGCGGCGAGGACGTCTTCACCGTCGGGGTCCTGCCAGTAGCGCGCCGTGTCCGTGGCGGCGGCGAGAGCCGTACGGAGCGAAACCTCGGTGACCTCGGGAAGCGGCACCTCGGACAGGCGGTGCGCCACCTCGTCGGCAGTGACAACGGCACGTAGAGGCTCTTCAGGAGGCTCTTGCGCGCCGGACTCGTACGCGCGTGCGTACGTCACGCTTGAGTCTCGCTCAGGGTCGAGGTGATGCGACGCCCGGACAATCGCGGAACGGAACGAGTCGTCATGCCGCTCGGGTCGCCGGATCCGTTCGGCATGCATCGCGTAGTCGAGCAGCAGCCGGCGCCCGCGTGGGCCGGCCAACAATGCATCCGCTGTACTCGTTGCGCTCACTGCCTCAAGCTCCTCGATTTCCGTCATGATTGTGTCTACCAGTGTGTCGACTTTTCGGTGCTGTGCACTGTTTCCGTGTGACTGTCCACCTTGAGACGGCGCCGCAACGTGTTCCGCTCATCGAATGACATAAGACAAGGCATCCCGCGCCGGTAACCGTTGACCTACGACGAAATCCAAGCGCTCTTCGACGGCACCGACGGCCGCGCCGACGACATCCGCACCCGGAACTTGTTCGCACTAGCCCCAGCCAGAGGTTCACTCGATCCGAGCCCCCCAAAAAAATGAACCTCGCGCACCAAAACCGGATCGACCGGCGCTTCTCCAACGAAACCGAACTTCGACGAGCGGCTTATGTCGTTGTTATCTCCGTGGGAACCGAGACCCGCAACTGATTGGCGATTGGCGTGTAGAGGTCGATGTCTTGCTCGTCGCTCCGCAGTGAAAGCAACATCGCATAGCGCACAGGAAAGTTCATGCGGTCAGCACGACGGTTGTTCTTCCACCATCCTCCGACCGGGTAGACCGCGACCGAGTTGCATCGTGCGAGTTCCGCCCCGGTACCGTGCCACTCGTCCTGATGGAGCGATCCGAAGTTGCGCTGGTTGGGACCGATCAGCCAGCGATCTGTCGTGGTTCCGGTGCGGGGCGAACCATCTTCTTCGCCGGACTCTGCATCGCGATTGATGCGCGCGATGAACTCCTGCTGAGTCTCGACGGGCCCTTGGAGATCGAACCGCAAGGCATGGGAGGGGTATGCGTACCGTTGGCGCCATCCTCGGCGAGATGCGGATGGTTCGATGAAGTACGACAGGCTGATTCGCAGCCGAACACTCGCCGCACCGAGCTGCTCAAGCACGTCGGACGGCCACGGCAAATTGTGTAGCCGAAACCGCCGCATCCGAAAATCGTCACCTTCGAAGGGAAGGAACTGATCCTGCGTGACCAGAGTGACTGCCTGACGCGAAGAGTTCAGCACTGCCTCCTCGGTGGGCACGCCCCACCCGTAGCGGCGCAGGAGTTGGAGGCGGTCCGTCTTGCGCTGGTCTTGGCGGACCTCAGCTTCCATAGATGGGGTCCATTCGGCAGCGTGGGTGAGCAGTCCGCGGATGGTTTCCGGCCAGTAGTCCGGGTAGCGGGAGACCGCTACCGCCGCCAGACGGGCGGCTTGGGCCGTAGCGGCGCTGGTGGCGTTCGCGGAGGCTAATGCGAGATCGTTCGCTGTGCCTGTAGTACGCAGCGACAACATCGGGTGCTTGTCTTCGAAGGTTCCTGCTCCGTCCGTGAGGACGTTGCCACCCTCCATGCAGATGTCCGGCTTGATCGGCCAGTTCCGCTGGTTGAACATCACCGACGTGCGACTGTGTGGAGAGAGCCCTCCGAGCTCCGCCATCGGATTCCAACCCCGGTACTGCGGGTCCTCAGGTGTTCCGGCCAAATCAGTGTGCGCGCCGACAGTGAGCGCGTTCCATGCCTGAGCGGGGTCTTCGACTGCCGACGTGTCGGACTCGGTGCGGTGGTCGAGTTGGTAGCTGTCGACATTACCGGCCGCCACCAGGAAGAGCCGTGAGGAGTCCTGGTCAGGTGCCGACAGCAACTGCAACTGGTCACCGTCGCGGGCGGTGTCGGTTCCGACGGCAAGCGCGTCCACCGCCGCCGACCATAGCGTCGGCTCTCCCGGTTTGTCCGGGCTCGTGCTGAGGGTCAGGCAGAAAACCCGTTGCCGCGGTGAGGTGATCTCGGGCAGGGCCACGGCTTCGACAGTGGCCGTGCCGTAGTCGCGCGGGTTCGTCGCGGCCTCGGACTTCGAAGGCATCATCCGGACCGATTCCAACCGATGGCTGAGCTGCACTGCCGCAGTGGAGGTGAGGTGCTCGTCGAGACGGCCGTAGAGCGCGAGACCGGCCATCGTGGTCCCGTGCCCCTCCACATCGGTTCCGGAGATACCGATGATGGTGTGCAAATCGGTCTCGGCCAGGGAATCCCGCAGGAGCACATGTGAGCGGTAGACGCCGGTGTCGAGATGGCAGACAGCAGGGGCGTGATCGGCAGCGGGCACGAGCCTTGTGGCGAGGTCGCGAACGTACTCGTCCTGTTCGGTGGCCGGAAGATCTTCGATGGTGTCGATGAACTCCGGTTTACGGATCTCGGCCAAAGGGACGCTCGTGGCCGGCAAGAGCTCGAGCTGCGACCAGGTCGCCTCGACCCACACGACGACCCTGTCTCGCAGGGCAATCGAGCGGGGCAACGACCGCAGCTCGTAAGTGGTGAGAAATCCGTTGAAGGTGTCAAGGTGTGGTTGGGTGGAATCGAGCCAGAGCTCCCACCAGTGACGACCACTGCGAGGCGGTTCGCCTTCGGATGTCCACAGATCTGCCAGCAACGCTTGACGAATCCGGGCGATGTTCGCCACCAGTGATTGGTTTGCCGGGTTTCCGTTCGGGGTCGTCCAGCGGTCCTCGGCAGCCGTAGTCGAGATCTTCGTGAGGTAGTCCTCGAAGATCTTGACGAACTGTGGCCGATACGTGTCGGCAATCCACACTGTGGCGCGCTCTGGTGCCACATCGGTTGTCTGGCGTACGGACAGCAGGAGCCATTGCGGACGCTTTGGCTCGTTCCGATGACGTGACAGCTTGCTAAGTCGGTCGAGTTCCAATGGATACGCGGCGTTCGCACCTTCGAGAACGACAACACTGCCGAGCGCGCGCAACTCCTCGGCGCTGACACTGACGTTTCGACGCTCGTTGTCACTGTCTGAGAATGCCTGAGCCAGGTCGCCTCGGAGTGCCAGACCATGAGCGCGGTGCTCGACGGGTCGGATCTTCGAGTTCCCCTGGCCTCCCCGGTGAAAACCCTCGTCAGCGGCATGCTCGACGACGTAAAGGTGGTCGAGGTGCCGTAGTTCGTCAGCCAACGCTCGCGGACCGTCGTGCGGTAAGCGCTGCGATGATGTCCTCGCGTGTCACTCGCGCATCGCCGCGCATGAGCACCTTTTTCGCGGCGGCCTCGGCAGCCTTGACCAGATCTGCGTGACTGAGACCGGCGGTGTACTGAGTGAGTTTCGCCAAGCTCAAACCGGTGGCAAGCGAACCGAGGCGTGCACGAACCACCGAGGTTGCCTGTCGGGCATCCGGAAGATCGTAGGTCAGGACCGCGTCGAACCGCCGGAACAGTGCACGGTCGAGGATGTCGCGATGGTTGGTCGCGGCGATCACAATCGACTCGGCGCTGGCCTGCTCAAGGAACACGAGGAAGGAATTCAGGATGCGCCGCGCTTCACCGACATCATTTCCCGAACGATCGGCACCGAGTGCATCGAACTCGTCGAAAAGGTAGACCCCACGCCGCTCGGCGACTGCATCGAAGACCAGCCGTAGTTTGCTCCCCGTCTCCCCCATGTACTTGCTCAACAGGCCATCCAACCTGACAGTGAACATCGGCAACGCGAGTTCGTGAGCCAGCACGGAAGCCGTCATGGTCTTACCCGTGCCGGGCGGGCCCTCCAGCAGAAGTCGGTGCACTGGTGCAAACCCATGTTCCAACAGATTCCGGCGTTGCCGCTGCTCGGCGATCACCTGCTCGATCTGTGCAGTGAGTTCGCCAGGCACGATCAGCTCCCGCAACTGGACCTGCGGATGAGAGACCTCCACCAGTTCGGCCAAATCACCTCGCGGCTGAGCAAGTTTGGTGACGTTGCTGCGCGGGGTTACCTGCCGTGAGTTGTCGACAGCTTTCTTGATGTCCGCGGCCAGGACATGGTGTCCGCGTTTTGCCTCACGCGCGGCAACTTGCAGAGCGACGGAGTAGAACACGGAGTCGTCACCGGAGGCATGGCTACGGACCATCGCCGTGATGTGCTCGCCAAGGCCAGCCATATCGCCTCCCTTCCCTCGTTACTACGTGTCGACTATCAAAATCAAAGAAGCCTGGTGAAGGCTGTCTGCCCACAATCCTCTCATCGTAGAGGCCCGCCCATTTCCGCTCCGGCTACCCCACCGTGAACATTTCAGATTACCGACAGGACCGGTCTCGTCCGAATCATCTACCTGGGCACCGACCTAGTACCGGCTAAACGCCACCGCTGCGAACATCACGGTTTCCGCGAACTCGACGCGGTCGACGATCCGGACGTTACCCACCACTGGGCTCACCGCGTCTGTTCTCGTGCCGGTGGTATCCCGATGAACGAACATCAATGCCTCCATCTGGACCGCCGGGGTTTCGCGGTGGCGTCGGGAATGATGTCGTATCGATGCCAGCAGCCGCCGCTGCCGAAACCACTACGATCAACCCCGCAGTGGTACTCGGTCTGCGCGACGACGTCGCCTGAGAAGACTTCGTATGCCGCATCCCGACCAAGTTCGACTGACCAAAGGGCACACCGGGATTGAGCGGCACGGCGGCGGGCGAACTCCGGGGGCAGTATGTCCAGTTCAGTTCGGGATCCGTCATGATTCATCACGCATTTCGATTTCGGATTGCGCAGATCCCAACCAGGCGGAAAAGAGACTTTCAGGTGGAGTACGTCGACGGCCCAGTGTCCGCGAAAACAGACAATCTCTGGCCCGCGGAGGTGCGCCTGCTGGATGCTGTTCGACGCTTACAGCCGTGCCATCTCATTGACAAAGACAGCGAGCCTTCGTCGCAGGACATCGAGGGATGGACGGACAGCAATCGAACGATTCGCTCCGAAATGCTCCGACGACTTCTCCTTCACGGCCATCTGAACGAATCCACGAAGGAGATATCCCTAAATGCGGTATCTGTTCGTGGGGCAATCATTACCGACGAACTCGACCTTTCCGACGAGAGTATCTCCGTCAGGCTGACGTTGGACCACTGCAAAATTGAAGGTATAGATGCGACTCGGACGACCTTCACCCAGAGAGCAGAGTTCAGCGGAGCGAATTTCATCCGGACAGCTAGGTTCGAGAGAGCGATATTTTCCCAGGTCGCTTGGTTTGACAAGACGACCTTCGCCCAGAACGCAGACTTCGAGGGTGCGACATTTACCGAGGTCGCTTGGTTTGACAAGACGACCTTCATCCAAGACGCGTCGTTCAACAAGGCGACCTTCGCCGAGTTGGTTTCATTCCGCAGTGCGACCTTCTCGAAGGATGCCTGGTTCAGTGAGTTGACCTTCGACGCGGACGCCTGGTTCAGGGGGGCGTACTTCACGCAGTTCGCTGTGTTCGACAAGACAACGTTCGCCCAAGACGCAGCCTTCCGCGATGCGGCGTTCGCGCACCACACGTCGTTCAGCGAGGCAACCTTCACTCAGGAAGCTGGGTTCGACAAGACAACGTTCGCCCAGGAAGCCTCATTCCGCGAGGCGACTTTCACCCGGAAGGCGTCGTTCAACTCGGCGATTGCGCACCTGCTGAATTTCTCGGAGGCCGTGTTCAATTCGCCGGAGCTTGGATCATTCGCCGCTGAGACAGTGTGCCTCGACGGCACGAAGTTTCGCTCCCGGATCAGATTTACAGCCCTCTGCAAGTCCCTCAACATGGCACATGCTCAATTCGACGAGGGCGGTCACCTCCAGGTTCGTGGGGCCTCGATCACGTTTCCCGGCGCGGAGTTCCTTGCCCGTACCATTATCGCCGACCCCGGCGACGCACCGTTCACGGACGAATTCTTCAGCGCCGCAGAGGTAACCATGGAGGGTGAACTTGCAGAAGGTTTGAAAGCGCTTCGGGGCACGAAGACTTCGATCACAGATTTACGCTCTGCGAATGTCAAAGACATGGTGCTGTCGTCGATCAATTTGACGGACTGCCATTTCCTCGGCGCGCACGGAATCGACACCCTGCGTATCGATTCCAGTTGTGACATGCGCAGCAGCAAAGAACTCCCGGGCCGCTGGCGTCTGCCGAACTCGCGCCGAAAAATCATCGTCGAGGAACTGAACTTCCGAAAGCCCAACCATCGCACCTCGGCAACGCCGACACCGGCCATTGCTGCCACTGCGGACACCCAGACCTTGCAAGAAGGTGCGCCGGCCGCTGCCCTCGACATCGCGACCATCTACCGCGATCTGCGGCGCGGACTGGAGAGCAGCAAGAACGAACCCGGCGCAGCGGATTTCTACTACGGCGAAATGGAAATGCGGCGCCGCAGCACGGACACCGCGTGGGCTGAGCGTGTTTTGTTGTGGTTGTACTGGGCGGTGTCCGGGTACGGACTGCGGGCGCTGCGCGCTTTCAGCATGGTGGCGTTGGTAATTGTCGGCGCCGGCGTTATTTTCTCGACGGTCGGGATTGCCCCACCTTCCGACCCCGCGGCGATCGCGAGATCGATCGACGTGACCGCGGAAATGATCGTCCGGCCTCCGGAAGTACCGACAGTCGTGGATGCGTCGACGCTCCCTGACAGCGTCGCGGCTGTCTCGCCGACGACTGCTGTGCCATCGGTATCTGTCACCCGGTCCACCGGAGTGATCACCGATCCAACCCCGGAACCTCAGGAACCACCGAATATCGGGGATGGTTTCGAACTTGCCGCCCGTAACAGTGTCGTGCTGCTCCGCAACCCCGGTGATCGTGTCGCACTTACCCCGGTCGGGACCGTCACCGACATCACGCTGCGACTGTTGACTCCGGTTCTTCTCGGTCTCGGTCTGTTGGCGCTGCGCGGACGCACGAAACGATAGGACACGGCACCGCAGCGCTGTCTCTGATTCGTGACGGGTGTGTGTGGGTGGGTTTGTCATCGGGCAGAAGTTCCGGGCGTTTGATCCGGCGGTGCCGATTCAGGAAGTACGGCGATCCCTACGCGCGACCGCTCTCGCCAGCGAGCAACGAGCCGCCTTACTCACAGATCCTGTCCAGGCGTGCGAAATCGGAGTCCTACCACGGGAAGAGCCGATTTACCGCGCGGGACACCTCTGGCGTGTGATGCTCGTGGACGAGCGGACCAAAGCCGAAACCCCACCGAAAAAAACTCGCCACATCTTCTTGACAAATAGAGAGGCGCCCCACAGCTACAGGAGTGCGTGCGCAAGTTTTGATTTCTTGGTCAATGATCCGAGTTTTGTTGTCTCCGTCAGATTTCCTACGATGAGCACATCGTCGTGGTCGAGCATCGACCAGAGGGATGCCGGCAGTTCTTCGCAGAGGTTGCTCCCAAGACACCCAATCCAAGTCCTTACGGTAGCGGTATGAACCGCACCGGGTTGTTCGGAGGCTTCACTTCTTAGGAGAATGAAGCCATGTCACGCCCGACCTGCAGTGCCAGAACACCGAGCATCACCGCGACCGTTGCCAACAAGGAATACAAATCCGACCCGCCGAACAGCTTCACGACTAGAAACCCGAGAGCAACCAACCCGGACGGCATCACCGACATGAGAATCGCAACTGAGCTTCGACGACACCTCGTGTCAAACTTCGGATCCGCCCAATGACCCAACTCGTGCACAACCACGGCCTCGATCACCCCATCCGAAGTCGATGGTTCAGACAGGAAATCCTTCTCACGGATCGAAACTTCGTTCTTCTTGCGATTGTAGAAACCACAGCTACCCGACTTCGTCACAAACTTCAAAGTCGGTACAGCACGCACAGAATCAGTGCTCGAACTGATTCGATCCATCGTCTCTACACAAACAGTCTTGCGCCGCATCAATTCCCCGGAATCCATACCCGCCCCGACCCTTCATCCCTAAGTCGCGCCGAATCTCGACCGCGCACACTGCTCGAACTCGATAGCAACACGACCCAGTATGCATGAAAATTGGGCATGCATGACATCGGTCCTCCGAATCCAGATACACAGTGCTGCAATATCTCTCAATCGAGAGTTCTCCAAGTAGAGTAATTGCCGAGCCCTCCGAAGGCGCTCGTCGATGGACGCCCTGTGATGCCACCGATGAAGACGATCGCCGATCTCGCCGCTGCCCGAAGCGATGGCGGCACCTGTCCGGCGAGGTGTGGTCCCCTCTGCGAATCCAACAATCAGCGAAAGAGCAACTGGCACTCGCACTGCGCACGTTCGCACATCTCTACGGCGCAGCTCTCGGCGACGGACACGCCCTGGTCACTGCGTTGATTGTGCAAGGCACTGCCGCGACCCTCAAACCGGCCGCTTGCGAAGAAACGGAAACGGTACGGATGGCAGTTCCACCATGCGAATCGGATGCCACTGCAGCACAGTCAGTCCATTGTGGATCGGTTCGCGTTCTTCACCCGAGATCGACGGGCGAGCTGTCGTCAGCAGGCGATGAAGCTGGTCAACATTCTCCGACGAATCCGGGGGCTGTGCCGTAGTCCTCGGCAATTGTTCGATTCGCACTGTGCTGCTGCGGGTTTCACGGTCTTGGACAGCGCTGGGTACGTTGTCACGCGTCACCTCAGACAGATCAGAGGCCCGACCTCGCGCATTCTGGGCAATCTGCATCCGACATCGACGTCACCGAGATTCCGCGCGGCTCAAGCGTCTTGATCAGTTGCAGTCTCACATCAGGATGGGACAGAGGCAGATCCAACGGCATACCTGCGGAGTCGATGAGCGTCTCGACCGCATCGGGGCAGTCCCACAGGACCAGCGAAATATCACCGAAGTACGCAGTGTGGTACCTGATCCCCTCTACCTTTCCCGACGTCGGCTGATCCTCGTAGATCGCCTGCGCCCACTCCTGCGTCAACTCTCGGGGGAGGTCACCGGTGGCCAACGTCGGCAATGCGCCGATGTCCATCGCGGCACCCGGCTGCGCCAAGTCATAGGTGATGATCTCCCGAGTCGGTCGAACCTGCGCAACGCGCCGGTTCGAGCACAGCGCCGCTACGCCGGTCTCACCGAACACCTCACAAGCGGATGTCGCGAGATTCGGTGCCACATACAGCACCGAGCGGCCATCAGGGTCCTCTTGAGGATCATCGAAAGGTGGTGTGTGGTGGTCGAATCGGTACAGCGGTCCGTACTGACGGAATGTGACACCGTCCGGGGTGTGGGTAGCCCGATGGTAGATGCGAAACCACGGCTCGTCAGCGCCGCCGGCCGCTGGCTCCCACGTCCACCGGTAGTCCGCTTCGGGCAGGGGCCGGTCGGGCATCTGGAGCGGTTTGGCCATCAGGCGGCCGTCAGGGAGTTGACCACCGCGAACACATGATCACTGTCGTGAAGCATCTCCTGTTGCGGCGTCCGCCCCTCGAAGTTTCCGTTCGGCCGGTTCATCCATCGAGACAAACTGACCACACCACCTGGGAATTCACGAACGAGGCGGTCTAGTTCGGGAAGAACCGGTTCCGCGCTGTCCGGCGTGAACTGCCACGCAGGGAAACGCCACTCCCGGCCATCCTTGATGCCGATCAGCCGATGCTTGGCAACCATTTCCGACACCGTCTGTGGAGAAACACCGAGCATGTCGGCCGCCTCCGCACGCGTGTACGACGTCGTCAACTGCTCGCGGCGCTGCGCCACCTGGAGGTGCAGGTTCTTGCGCTCCAGTGATGCGGCCTCGGCTTCAGAGATCGGCGGCCCCCAGCTTGAGCTCACACCGGTCTCAGTAGGGGCCGAATCTTCATCAGCTCCCTTAGCTGCTTCGACAGCTGGACCGGGCACAATGTAACCGTCACGCGATAGCCCCTGGAGTGCCTTCGACAGCGACTCTCGCGACAGCACCGTCACTTGTTGCGTCGTAGCTACGTAATCCTGGGCTGTGAGGGGAAGTCGACCACCAGTATCGGCGGAAACAACAAGCCACCTATGAAACGTATTGGATACGTTGTGCTCGTCCTGCATATTCAGGGAGACACGCTCCGCGCTGACCACAAGACTCTCTGCGACCCGGTCTACCAATGAGGACCATTCCGCGCCAAGTAGTTCCGCCGCTGACGTCCGCTCCATGAAATCAAAGGTCGACGGCCACGGAAGTGCGCGCGGCCCAATCAGCTCTGATTCGTTTTTCTGTGACATCGAAACCTCCTAGGCACACTATACGCGTGATATGCGGGTTATGCGTCTTGCGCGGAGACGACGACTTTCGTTGCCGGACTGCCGTGAACCCCAGAAGCTAAGGGCAGACCATTCGACCAGGTCAGCGCACAAGAAGGCACCCAGCGCGCGGTGCCGGAAAGGGGATAGCGGAAAGGGCCGGGACCGGTGATCCACCAAAATCACGAACCGGAAGCACTCACTCCGCAAGCCCTGGCCAGAAGCGCCCGACTTGAGCTTTGCAAGGTTTCAATGGGACCGGGCAACTGACGGAAAATCACCGTAACCAACACACCCGAACATCACACGCCCCTCGGGATGCGCCATCACCGCAGGTCACAACGGCGTTTACTATCTTTTGCGTGGCAGAGAAGCGGTTCGACACCAACGTGACCATCCCGAAGTCTGCCCTGGACCGTCTCTCCGAGATCGTGAGGATGCCCGGCTACAAGTCGCGCGACCAGACTGGTCGCTACCTCATCCTGAAATACATCGAGCGCAACGAAATTATCCCGGCAGATGACCGGCTCACACACATTTCGACTGTCATGCGCCACCCATTGCCACCAATTCGCGTGCCCAACAAGGATATTGCGATCCTTGATCCTGTAGCCCCCACTCGCGGCCTCAAACTGAGGCTTCCCGAAGGTGTCTCCGGACAGGCCCGCTCTCTGGCCTTCCGCCTTCCCGGTCAGTCACAGTTCAGGGGGCCTTCGGACTATCAGTCGCGATTGCTGACCGACGCAGCGATGACGTCGATCGCCTACGAGTGCTGCGAACTCGGTTTGACCCGATCACCGATCCGCCCATCGATGCTTCTGGTCTAAGTTCGTTGAATGACCGGCGATTCCATGGCCCTATTTCCGATGAAAATCGAAACCCCCATGACAATTCGATCTGTCATCGTCAGCCAGATAATTCCTGGCCTCCTCGACCTCAACGCCGTAGCAGGCTTCACGACGGACACAGCCGAACCCGCATTCATACTGACGACCGAAATTCCCACTTCACAGCAATCGTCACGCACCAAACAACAGCAGGAAACAGACGACGTGCATGCCTTCCTGACAGCATGCGTCCCTGCATCCGATGTCGGCACAGTCATCCCCGGTCCCCACAAGAACGACCCGCCCGATTGCATTGCCCACATACGAAATCGTCAATACACGATCGAAACCGCGCAGCTTATGCTTCCGACGCGCAATGGAAAACCCAACTCCATCGGTCGATGGAAGCTCTTCGAGCAACTCAGAGATCAACTATTCCGGGAAGCGGGTAGGTTACAGTCGCGCCTTCGCCAGCATCACGGATACATGGTCGCCGTATGGTTCAACCTCGACACCGAGAACCGACTCCCTCCCCGTGGGAGGGAAATCGCAGAGATGGTCGATCACCTGAAGGCAACCCAGCCTCCTGGTCCGGAGTTCTTCGATCCACTCCGCCGTCAAGGAGCACCCGAAACCATTCCCGCAGGCACCGCTATGACTCATAACGAACCGGGAAGTGTGGGATGCACGTGGGCGGGTCTGCCCAACGAGTACAAAAGCGGACTCCGCCGAGCAATCGGTTTCGACATCGCGCTCGCGTACCACGAGACCTACACCCGATCTACGCTCCGCGCCGAGTTGAGACGAATCATCGAACAACACGACGACGCACGATCGGAAGTCCTTGTCCTCACCGTTGGGGCCAACACTCGAGAAGGTATGCATTTCCCGTCTACGGGGCTGTTCGCGGATGCACTGTTCGACGATCCTTCTCCTCTTGACGGGTGGACCCCGCGCCAACTCCGAGCAGTTGCCCTCCACGACGTCGAAGACAACCGCGTGAGGTGGCTCCACGGCACCGCTCCTTGGGCTTAACCATCGACTGCAAGATTGTCACCGACATTCACCCCTCCCTCAATTCGGCCCGAACCCCCGAGCCACTTAGGTGATCTTGTAGATACTCGTCCAGTTACCTACTGCAGCAACAAATTACATCACCCAGGCGAAGGCGTGGCGGCAGCAATGCTCATGTCGGAATCTGCGGGCCCAGACCTCCTGAGCTCGGATTCTCCCTGCCGCTGCAACTCTCGTAACCCGTTGGGATACTGCGGTGCATCTGAGCATGCCAGTTCCGGCCAGTAGTAGCGTCAATTGCAGGCTCGGTACACCGTGGGGTCGTCGAGCCGTTCTGAGTCGGCTTCGACGTGCAGTGCGAGCAACAACAGCGGCTACAGGACTAATCGATGCTGATGTCGCCGTAGTACCGTCCCTTTCATGCCCGATATAAGCGATCTCGACTACCTGGCCTTCGACGCGAACCACCGGTCCATCACGATGAATGACCGGAGCGAGCCCGACCACTGGACCATGAAAGTCTCGACGATCGGCGACACTCAAGAGGAACTGGCACTGTGGATGGACGGCTGGACATTCACCCTCGGTGCGGGTGTAGACCTCGCGGGCGAACTCGACGCAATCAGTGCTGATACCGCGGTCTTCATACCTCTGGTTGACGGTGACAGACTCACCGACGATGTCGAACTAGAGGGGTTCGGATCACGACTCGTACTCATTAATCGTGTTTCCCTCGAACCTGCGTGGCGTGGCTGTGGCGGTGTTGGGCGATACCTCACTGGCGTGGCGATCCGACATCTCGATCACGGCGCAGCATGCGTCGCTCTCCATGCTTCCCCGTTCGAGCTCCGAGACCGATACCCCGGCGAGGATGTGCCAGCTGATGAATGGGAAGCCGGGGCTGCCGCCTTGGGCGCACTGTGGCAGACCCTCGGATTCCGGCGCCACACCGGCCACCTCTTCGTTCTCGACCCTGCGGAAGTCACTCTCGATCACGCGGTCGCCGGGTTCAAGACTCGCCTGATACCCGACCAGGAATGAGCGTGCGCACGCACTGCCTACTCCCCGAAAGGATTTCACCGATCCAGCGCAGCGACGATCCGATTGGGAACGCTCGGTTCACCACATTGCCGGGTCTGCAGAGCAGTCGGGGCGCTGTACTCGGATACCGTGTGTATCACTCGCGGGCCAGTTCAATTCATCGCCCGCGAGATATCCGGCGGTTAGCAAGGTGCGGTGAGAATGAGCGGTAAACGTAATTGGATGGTCCTCGATGGTTTCGAGAAAGGTGGTGCGTGGCACTACACCAATCTTGCTGGCCTGCAAGGGATCGCGAAGAACCATTGCCTGTGGTCGACGGCGAGGGCGGGCCTGAATGATCCACTCGAGGTGACGTACGCCCTCGAGGAGATGCGGCGCACCTGGCAGCACTACCGTGATTCGTCCAAATTGGCGGCCGATGTCCCCCGCGAGGCGGTCGATGATCTCGTCGACCGTCTATCTGTCGAGATCGAGTCGGTCGATCTGTTCTTCACCTCCGGCTCGATGGACGGCGACAAGCTCGAGCATTGGAAATGCTACGGGAGCGATCAGGGGTATTCGATCTGCTTCCAAGACTGCTCCACGTGGCGTCTGCGCAGCTATGACGAGACGGCTGCCAAGGAGCTCGAACCCACTAGCCCGTTCCTGAGGTGGCGCGAGGTGGATTACACGAAGTTCGAGCCATCATTCTCCCGACCACTTGCTACGTCGAGCGGTCGAGCGCTGGAAGAGATCATTCGGGCCGCGGTTGGTTGCCGCGACGGCGCAGTCGCTGAGCAGCAAGGTCACCAGTACGCGCTCGACGAAGCACTCCGGCAACTGTGCTGGCACAAGCACACAGGTTATGAGAGTGAGGAAGAGATCCGTATCGCCGTACAGGATCCGCCGTCTGCCACGCGCCGCACACGTCGGAGTGCATATGGGCCTCGCACGGTCGAATACGTCGAGCTCGTCGCCGCTGACCCAATGGCCCCAGGGGCCGCTATCTTAGCGGCAGGCGAACCCGTGCCCCTCCTACCGATCATGGCCGTACGCATCGGACCACGGAACACCCCGACCGAACTTGCCGAAGACCTCAATGCCATTGCACGCCTCCTCGACGAGAACGGCTACGACGTTCCCGTTCTTGCCTCGCCCACACCTTTCCTCCGAGGACGATAATCAACCACCACACCCCCTGAGCGGATTAACGAAAATTCATCCAACAACCATTCGGTGCTGACTGGAAATCGATGACCATGACCGAACAGAAGCTTCGTAGCGCTCGCACAGCGCAGCTGGATCAGGCCTGGGAACGACCGGGGCTCCTCGCAGTTCCCGGTAGTTCAGGTACCGATCCAATCCCGGATGCATCACAAGAACAAGCTTCTCCGGATGAATCGCGACCCGACCTTCCTCGAACAACTGGTGGATATCGGCGCGTAACAGGATGCCGTCCTTGAGTTCATGAGTCCCATGCTTGGCGAACGCACGAATGTGGGCAGCCTCGAGGATCTCGGCCGGACACGGCCCCGTCACCGCACACACCAATCCGCACCTCCGCAAAAGTTCTCTTCGAAACTTGCTTTGCCCCTTACGGATTCGAACAATGCCCTCGCTATGGCCTCCAGTGATCGAAGAATGAGGACTCAGCTTCGGTGCGACAGCATCGGCAGGTACCTCGACGGAAATCCGGTCGAGCAGCTCCATCAGACCGTCGATCTGACAGGGTCGAATCGCGTTCTGCGCCACTCCGCCCAGCAGCGACTCCAGCTCTCCCTACGTGATCGCACCGTCCAATGCCTTCGTGGTTGGCCCCGTATGTCGGAACCTCCTTGGTTTCCCATCGGGAGCATCTTGGCCAACGGGTCATCCCCGGCCGCACCCTTGGTGCCTCCGAGCTAGACAGCCCCGACATGCAGATCAGTGTCGGCGAGTTCCTCGAACGCAATGATTCGGTTGTTGGTCGGCATGATCGAAAACCGTACTGCGAGCATCTGACACGGATCAGTGCCCCGCACCCCTTCTTCGCGGCCAGGGTCTGACGTACGGCGGTTCAACCGAATCTGACTGGCAGTCTGATTTGATCTACAAATGAAACGACTCTTGCTCGTCCTGGCGTTCACAACTCTCGCCGCGTCAGGTTGTTCGTCGACGGACGGAACAGTCGATGCCCCAACATCGAGCATGGCCGCGATTGCAACGACGACAACGACCGCACCGATTACGACTACCGAACTGCCGCCCCCAGTCATGGCCGATCTCACGTACGAAGAGCCCGTCTCTGAAGTATCCACGTACGAAGAACCCACGTATGAAACTGAACCAACCATCGAATACGTCACCCTCTTCCAAGGCTGCTCCACTCATGGCGCGTCCGCGATGACCGAATACGGTGAGACTGCGTACTGTTCGCGAGTCGCAAGGACTGATGCCTGGATCTGGTCCGTGACACAAGGCGTCACGCCGTATATCGAACTTCCGTCCACACCTGACGTTGTGGCGCCCACTAACTATCAAACTGCTCCTGAGTCCGCCGTACAGATATGCATGGCCAAGACAGGACAGACGCTCAAGAAATGCACCGCCGACCTCCACGGCGGCTAGCGACCACGGTGACGGTGAACTGGTCGAAGCTCTCGATTTCAGAGCGGGTATCGAGCAAACGCCCAAGCATTCACTATTGTGAGCCCTCACGCGGGCGAGAGCGCGGCGATCGCTCCGGAATGCCGAGCATATTCAGTCCGGATTTGTGGCGATGAATCGATCCGACACGGAGATGGAATGCCCGCCCGGATGGTCCGCCGAGCCGCTCTGGACCTAAACACTCTCCCACCACAACCAGGCAGCTACTGGAGCGGGCAGACCAACGAAACCCTAACCAGGAGAATTCGATACGCATCAGATAAGTTGTGGACGCCGCTCAACGCGGGTTGGGTGCGCGCACCAACGAAGGGGATAACGCCTGCATCAGCATCCGCGACGGCACGGCGCCAATACAACGCAGCAGAGCCGAGTCAATCAACTCGATGCGCTTGTGCAACAACGAATCGACGATCCGCCCGCATCCCCGACAACCCGAATGCAGGCCCTTACGTGAGCCAGAGCATCAGAAGATCATCGACGCGCCGTTCGATGGTTTCGGGTTCACCCAGACTGCTCGCAACATGCACGGCACCCACAAATCCCGCGCAGAGGCTTTCTCCGAGCCTCTCCGGCGCCGCCGCCGCATCGAGATGTCCGCGACTGGCTTGCTCGACGATGACAGTGACCGCGCTCGTCCACGCGAGGTACACCTTCGCGTTCTCGTCAACAGCTCTCTCCAAACTCAAGAGCAGCCCCGCGCGCACAACCTGATCCGCTGCCACGTGCCGCGCCAATTCCCGGAAGATCGCCGCAACCCGATCCTGCGCCGACTCGTCGACGACGGGGCGGGTCACCGTATCGACGACGACCGTGCACCACAACTGCACCAAATGCTGCGCCAGCGACTTCTTCGACGAAAAATGGAAGTACATCGCACCTTTCGTGCTGCCGGCCTGCGCAAGAATGTCGCCTGTCTTCGATGCGCTGTAACCGAAGGAGTTGAATTGTGTGGCAGCGGCTTCGACGATTCCGTCCCTCGTCCTGATCGCTCGCGGCTGAAGCGTGCGATGTCCGATTCTGGTGCTCGCCTCCGTACTGACGGCCCGGGCGGTGTCGATGAGATCACGCATGGTCACAAGCCTAATCTGCGCCTCCGCACTGATCGTGCAGCAAGACTGCCAGGACCTACCGCCGAGTGAAGGCCCGGGCGTTGTTCAGGAAGTCGGTAGACCTCGAACCAGTCGATATCGATGTGGTTCGGAGATACACGCGCACTGAGCAGGGAGGCGGACATCGAACACGACGAAGCTACCGCGGCGAGGCCAGGAACACGATGGACCCGGCGCCGACAACTAGCGGCGATCATCAAACAGCCGCAAGGTCCTCATCGTCGACGAAGACCAACCGTCCATCATCAAGCGCGATCGCCCACCGATGCACCGGGGCCCAATCCCGCCCCACCGCACCGGAATCGATCACCATCTCCGCATAGTCCTCGATCACCACACCGCTGCGGGTGACAATGTCGCCGGTACCCGAATCACGGACGGTGACCTGCACCCGAGAACCCACAGCGGGCACGGTGTGGGTGTCGCCAGTTTTGTCGGTCATCACCCGATTCTGACAGCTGCCCCTCGTCCACGTGTCAGCCACCGCTCCCCCACATCCGCTGACAAAATGTGCGCCGAGTACCGCTTCCGGGGTGCGCCGAAGAGGGAAAGTGACCAGTAACTGCCACGAACGGACCGTGCGACGTAACATCTCCCCTGTGCTCCTTGGGTTGGACACCCTGCCCACCCGACAGCTGCCACACAGAGGTCGGCGGGCCACCAAAATCTGCGCGTTCACCTTTGCCGGCTCGGACGCGCACGGCCCACCGGACAGACACTCACAACCCCGGTGGGCCACCAGGATTGTGAACTTCGGGTGTCCGCAGCCGATCAACGGTTCCGACGCCGGAGCTCGAGTAACTACGGCGCCGTAGCGAACTGATATCGGAAACCCCACCAACGACAGAACCCATAGATCGACATCCGAGATCGATATCGCGTTCAAGTCGACAATGTCGGCTCCACATCCGACTACCGTTCCACCCTATGGGGACCACCTTCCACGGACCCAACCCGTGGCCACACATCACCCGCGCCATCCGCACCCGAGGCCCACGCCGCGCAGCGATCGCCTACCTCGGCCAGGATGCACCCGAACTACTCCCACTACGCGCCGGCGACGTCCTCGTCGTCAACGCCTCCAAAGCAGCGATCCGTGCACATGCCACCTCCCCCGCCGCCCTCACCCACTACCTCGGCAAAGGCGTCCGCATCCTCTCCTGCCCCACCCTGCACGCGAACGTGATTGCCACCACCCGGCGAGCAGTGATCGGCTCCGCGAACGCAACCGTCAACTCCACCTTCGCCGACGACGCCGTCATCATCACCGACGACCCCGACATCATCACCTCGGTACGGACGTTCATCAACAGTCTCGACGACCTCACCGAAATCGACCAACCATTCATCGACAACGCCACACGCGAATGGGCAATCGGGCGAGCCGTCCCCATCCCCGGCGTCACCGGCCGAATCCGCAACCCCGACAACGACTTCCTCCCCACACCCGCCGCCCGGATGTTTATCAAACACGTCGTCGACTACCAACCCAGCCCCACCGAACAACACCTACTAGAAGAGCAGCAGCCGCAGCCACGAACCACCGCCGGACCGGTAGCGAAGTACCAGCTCCAATCGCTGCACCTGGGCAAACCCAGCACCATCACATCCGGTGACGTGATCGTCCTCGTCTCCGCCGACAACGAATGGATCTACCCGCCGGCCCTCGTGACCTCCGAACCCGTCCGGATCCCACGATCCGGCGGAGCCGTGCTGGTTTTCCTACGCATCCGCACCGACCTGCCCCCACTGCCCCTCCCCGTCGCCGAGAAACATCTCGCCGACCACGGGCACCCCGGGCCACGGCTGCGGACCGACCACTACATCCGCTCTGAGTCCATCCGGACCGCACTACTTCAACTGTGGAAACTCTGACCAACACGGGGCATGTCGTGCATGCGTACCAATACGCGAACATGCGCCACCTCGGGATCTCGACGGCGGCGCTGTAGTCACATCGTGACCGGACTTCCCACGCAGAACCACCCGAACTTCCGCGGACACAGGCAATATCGATTCATGGACGCACCCATCGACAACGTCGCTTACCGCCTTACCCGGCACCATTCCGAGCGCACACGCCCCGCCGGCGTCCACTGCTACAGCGAATACACCCGCCACCTCGACGCCGGCGCCACCACACTGATCATCGACTCCGGCCCCGACCAATGGCTCGACCTCGGACACATCCCCGACAACATCGACATCACCATCACCGGACAAACCTGCGCCGCCGTCACCGGCGGATCCATCACCGCCGCCGGACGATGCTTCCTCCAAGCGACCCACCACGCCCACGTGAGCGCCTACGAATTCGCGCACGTCGAAGCCTTCGACACCACCACCATCGAGGCGCACGGGGAGAGCCGGATCGTCGGAACCGATAATGCCGACATCCGCGCCGACGAGCACGCCATCGTCTTCGCCCACTGCCAATGCCACGTCCACGCCGACGGACACACCCGCATCGCAGCCACCGACACCACCACCGTCGCCATCGGCGGTGACGCCCATGTCCGCGCGAGCGCCGGCGTACACATCACCGGAGAGAACCAGTCGACGAATCTGACCATCGACACACGCCCGATCAGCCGACTCGCCGACCACCTCAACCGATAGAACCGAGTGGAGAGGTACCGTCGGCACCCGGCCCCCGTGAGCTGAACGGGCTGATCTTCCACAGTGGGCTGGCCGTCAGGGACAGCTCCCAGTTCGACGGTCCCTGGATTTTCCGCATCATCGACGACCCTGATGATGGAAAGTGCCTCGAAAGTTTCTGCGCAACAACATGAATCAATCCGAGACGGTGGCAAGTGGTACAGAACTGACCGATCCCGATCGCTACTACCAAATCGCCCGCTGTCAACTCCGGCGAGCCGCAGTCGGCGTCTGCCGACTCGAAACCCGAGTCACTCACTCACCCTGAGGCACCGTCATCCCCGGGCCACCCAGCGGCGATCAATCCAGGACATGACCGGACCCGATGCTGACGCGATGCAGCCAGGTCATGGCAGAGGTGCGTGACGCATTCGGGGCAACGCTCTGACGAGTTTGCCGGCCACACATCTGCCCGACACGAATCGGCGAAAAATGCTGGCGGCCGGCACGGTCCACATCCTCGACGCTCGAAAAGCGCACGCCCTCAGATGATCGTGTAGCCGAGTTCGTGCGCCGCGGTGTAGATACGGTCGGCCAACGCCGGATGGCTCAACGGCTGCGAGAACTCCGGAAGTGCGGGGAACGCGTCGGAGGCACGCTCGAACAACGCCACGCACACCGTCCCGGCGTACCGGCCTCGGTAGATGATTCCGTCCAGACCGTCATGGGCGCGGTGAATCGCCTCTGCCCAGTGCTGAGTTCGGCGGTGCGCTGCCGAATCGAGCGCATGATTCCCACCAACACGGGTTGCCCACACTCCCTTACCGATCCCGGACACATCGAGAAGGCGCAGTGGGCTCACGAACTTCACGGCTGTCAGGAACGGTTCGCAGTGCCGCCGGTCGATGACACGTGAGGATTGGAACGCTTCGGCCAGGGCGCCACGGGGATTGCTTGCGCCGTACCAGATTCCGTATTTTGTCCGATCGCCTGGTGGAAGCGGGTGGTGATCGAACCGAAGGACCGGCCCGAAGGTGCGAAGTCCGTTCCATGCGAGGACGTGGGGGCCGGTGGTGCGGTGTACTCGCCAGATCACATCGCCGGGTGTCCATTCGATCAGCTCGTCCGGCAGGATTCCCGCATCGCGGAGGTCCTCGATCGACGGCGGCGCAGGCAGCATTACCGCCATCTACGCGGACTCCCACTGCGCCGAGGTGATCACGTCGGCGGCCTGGTTGATGTCGTCCTCGGTTCCGGCGCATCCGGTCAGCCACGCCACGATCGACACCGGTTCGCCCTCGACGATCAGCGACTGCTGCGGCGTGGTGAGCAGCGCCTGCACGGACAGCGGATGCATGTCGACCGCGAGGAGAGGGACGATCCTGTCGAGGTGCGGTGCCTGACCGGTGGAGGTGAACTGGGCAGGCGGAAGTAACCGGTTTCGACCGGAGGTAAATGCCCACAGCTTGTGTTCGGCGAGGATTTGGCGGATCCGCGCCGGCGTGACGCCGAGTCGCTCTGCGGCCTCCGGGATGGAGAGTGAGGCGTGTACCAGGTTCTGCATGCGGATATCGCGGTCTACCCGCGCTGATGCCACTGCCAACGGATCGGCGACGAATCCGGCCTTGTCGAGGATCTGGGCGTCGTGGGCAGAGAGGACCGGTGCGGTGGCGTTGCGTTCGGAGGCGAGGCCTTCGAGGATGTGCCAGAGGTCGCTTCGGTCGAGTTCGGTGCCCGTAACCTCTTTCAATGCGTCTTCGAAGGGGAGGTCGCCGTGCAGGAAGCGGTCTTTGGTGCTGCTAGTCGCTGCGTCCGACATCTCCACATCCTTTCATCAATTTTCGCCCGTAAATCAATGATAGCGCCCCAGGAGGGTGACGGCCACCGGTCACATCCCCCCGCAACTCATCAGACTCCCGCGCACGCGTCGAACTTCTCCGACCCCTCCCACTCGCCTCCGACGCAGTGAGCAGCGCTAATGCCGTGCCACCGGCCGATCTCCATCTGATCGCCGCAGGGCTGCGGCCGCTCGTTCTGCGACAGCCGAAGAATCGTGAAGGCGGACGGCGCGCGACTGTTCGAGGTAGGTGAGTTCGAGTTGGCGATCGCTCATCTACACATGCCCGAGAACGGGGAGAAGTGACATCTCGATGAAGTGTTCGTCAAGATCGGTGGGGTGTCGACATGCACACCGACGTGCACCCCGACCTTGCTACCAAGATTGACCAGAGCATCGAGAGAGAACTTGCTCAACTTCCCTCGATCAAGGTCCGACAAACCCGGTGACACCGAGATTCTGGGCAACGACAACCTGCGACCATCCGAACCGGTCGGTCTGCCCACGGATCGCGGTCATCAGATCCGCGCGGAGTCGACGGTTGTACGCCTCACCCGTAGTGTCGCTCACCGCATCCCACACGGATGCAGTCTCCACAATATCGTTGTCGCTCATCACTTCTCCTCCGCATGCGCCGACGCCGCCTTGTAAATTCGGTTGCTACAGTTGCAACGACAGTCCGCAACACCGAAACCTCTGCAAGGTGCAGACCCGCGACACAGCCGACCCGAAGGCGTTGAGTCGCCGTGAACGAACACCCGCCGCAACGTAGCCCCATCCATCAAGCACACACACCACCAGCGCCATGCTTGTCACTCTCTCGCGTTCGT
>NZ_JALGQH010000048.1 GCF_022810305.1 Rhodococcus sp. ARC_M6 | reverse complement strand
AAGCTGCCGTGTCGAATGCGTGCGAGAGGGTTGCGGTGCCGCCGGCGACTGCAACTGCGTCGCCGATGTTGATGCCGCCGTCCTTGAACTGCACCGAACCCACAGCGTCAGTGGGAGCAACCGTGGCCGTGAGGTCGACAGCAGTACCCGTCAATGTCGTTGCGGGAACAGTCACCGTCGTCGTGGTGTCGAGGATCGGGGCGGTCACATCGATGACCGAAGCAGCAGATGTCGAATTGTGGAAACCCGCACCGGCGATGAACTCGGCGGTGATCGAATGCGAAGCTGCCGTGTCGAATGCGTGCGAGAGGGTTGCGGTGCCGCCGGCGACTGCAACTGCGTCGCCGATGTTGATGCCGCCGTCCTTGAACTGCACCGAACCCACAGCGTCAGTGGGAGCAACCGTGGCGGTCAGGTCGACAGCGGTGCCCGTCAACGCCGTCGGAGGAACCGACAACGTCGTCGTTGTGTCCACGGCCGGAGCACCGACCTCGACAGCTGAGACCGCAGACTTCGAGTTGTCGAAGCCGGTACCGGATGTGTACACCGCAGTCACGTTGTGAGTGCCGAGGGTGGCGAAGGTGTGCGAGAGGGTCGCCGTATTACCATCGACTAGGACGGGGGCACCGATGTCGGTGCTGCCGTCCTTGAACTGGACAGTGCCCCCGGCATTTGCGGGATCGACCGTTGCAGTCAGGTCGACGACGGTACCGGCAGTGGTGTTCGCCGGAGCTGTCAATGTGGTGGTGGTGGGCGTGACGATACGCACCCACGCGCCGCTGCCGCCCGACTGTGAGCCGAACGTGTAGACGTCGAACCTGAAGCTTGCGTTGTAGTCGCCGGTCGCCTGAGTGGTGGGGATCTTGTAGGTGACATCGAAGTTCACGGCGTTCTTGTAGCCCTTGTTGCCAAGGATCGGCACACTGTCGCAACCGCCCCCGGTACAGGTCGACTTGACGCCCGCCCCGCCCTCGTTGGCGATGGTCGACACCCGACTCACCGTGCTCGAGATGTACTCGAAGCCGACGGGCTGGATCTGCCGAATCGCGGTGATGTAACGATCGACGCCGCTGTTCTTCCAGATCTTGGCGCTGTAGGTGACGGTATCGCCTGGGTGGGCGATGTTGCTACCCGAGGCACCGTTCACCGCGGTCAGGCTCAGGTTCCACCTGAGGTTGTCGGTCGACTGGTCGCCCGTCGACGCGGGCGGCGTCGTTGCTGGATTGTATGCGACGGCGGCACCGGCACCGCCGAGCATCAGTGTTATCGCGGCACCGGCCGCGATAATGGGTGTCGCCAGGCGACGGCTTAGGGATGGACGCACGGATACTCCTTCAATTCTTCACCGCAAGTGCGGGATTGGGTTGAGCAATGATTCGTCGTAGAAGGACGAAGCCGTCCAGATCGGACACTTGACCAATACAGTAGGGGGCATTTGTTCTGGGGGTCAAGGTCTCGAACCAGCAATCTGAAATATCATTCATTATCGAATAGTGTTGCAAACAAATAGATTACGTTTCAGTTATGGATATATTCGCACGAAAGGCGCGCCACCGAGCGATGTCGGTGACGCGCCTTTCGTTTACTGTTCTGTCAGTTCAGATTTCAGGAGCCGAAGATGCTCGACAAGCTACCGAAGCCGCCCGGGCCCGGATCGGTACCGGCGGGAACCGTCAACGCCTGCGGAGCCGACGCCGAGTCGATAAACCCTGCAGCGCCGATGAATTCAGCGGTGATGCTGAACTCGCCCGAAGCTGCGAACGTGGTAGGCAGTGTCGCAACACCGTTCACCACGGTGACGGGTGCACCGAGCGGGGTGTCACCCATCTTGAACTGGACCTTGCCGTTGGCGGTGGTCGGATCGACCGTTGCCGTCAGCGTGACCGGGGCACCCTTGGTGATCGTGCCGACCGGGGCGAGGGTGGTGGTGGTCGGAACCGCTGCCGCCGGAGCGTTGGTGACGCTGACCGGGAATGCTGGTGCAACCGAAGCCCCGACACCGGTGGTGCCGGAGTAGCGCGCGACAACCTTGTGGGTGCCGGTGGTGCCGAAGTTGTACTGCGCCACTGCGACACCGTCGGTGCCGACCGTGCCGGTCACCTTCTCGCCGCCATCGATTGTGAACTCCACCGTGCCACCCTCCACTGCCGGGGTGACCTGCGCGTGCAGGCTGACGTCCTGGCCGACGAAAGCCCTGTCCGGGCTGGTCATCGCGAGGGTGGTAACGGTGTCGTCGGTGCTGACGTTGATGGTCTTGACCGCCGAGGTGGAGGCGATGAAGCCGGTGGAACCGGAGAACGCTGCCGTGATCGCGTAGTCACCGTCGGTGTCGAAGGTGTGGGTGATCGAAGCGCTGCCGGCGGTGACGTCGGCGGTGCCGAGAGAGGTTGCGCCGTCGAAGAACTCGACGGTACCGCCCGGTGCGGCGGGGGCGACGTTCGCGGTTAGGGTGACCTCGGCGCCGTTTTTGACGGCGCCGGGAGCCACCACGGTGGTGGTGGTTTGCTTGTCGGCTTCGATGATGTTGGTCGTAACCAGTGCGCCCGCACCGGCGTTGAGCGGTGTGGCATCACCCTCGGCATCACGTGGGGTGCACTGGGTCGGTGCCCATGCGGTGATTACCAGGGTCGCCTTCGGTAGGAACGTCAGGAAGTTCTTGTCGTTGGCCCACTTTCCGGCGTCGCCGCCGGTGCGCAACTTCATTTCGATCGTGCCCGAGGCACCGGCCTTGAGCCGTGCTTTGACTTGGGGCAGCTTGAAGGTTGTTTCCGCGCCGCTGGTGGCCAGGGCTACGATCCCGCCCTCGGAACTCTTGCTCGTGTTCGGGCCGTTGCCGATCGTGGCGTTGTTGCCCGAGAGGCGGATGATCTTACCGGCGGGGTCGGGATTGCCGTTCTCGTTGATGCGCAGCACATTCGGTGTCACCCCGCTCAGGCCGATGCTGGTGCCGGGCACGATGTCCCCGCTTATAAACTCGGCGTTCGCCGGGATGTCGACGTCGATCTTGATGCGCGAGATGCTCTTGACGCTTGCACCCGAGACCTCGTTGGGGACGGAGATCGGCGGCGGTGTGATGATGACGTCGAACTCGTCGCCGGCGTTGACCGATTCCGGGGCGTCCGCGGACACGGTGGCTGGCTGACTCAGCGCGGTCGGTCCTGCTACCGCGGACGGTGTTGCCAGGCAGGAAGCTATGAATGTGTTGTCGACGGTTTGGGCTTGGGCGGGTACTCCGGCGAACATAGTGACGCAGACGAGGGCTCCCACACCGATCGGTGTGACGAGTCGTTGAATCCTTTTCTTCTGCACGAATTCTCCTACGGATGAATGGAAAGTGTCGGGGGTGCCCTCCGGGGTCCGGGGCGCGGCGTGCACGCCCCGGATCGGGCTACGGGCGTGGAACTAGCTACCGAAGATGCCGGAGAGTGAACCCAGGCTGCCACCGTCACCGGGCGGGGTTGCGGTGGTGATGCCCACGACGGTGGGGCCGGAGACGGAGTCCTTCCAGCCGTTGCCACCGGTGAAGACGGCCGTGACGGCGTAGGTGCCCTCGGCATCGAAGGTGTGCGTGGTGGTGGCAACACCGTTGACGACATCGACGGGTCCACCGATGAGGGTGGTGCCGACCTTGAACTGGATCGTGCCGTTGGTGCCGGCCGGGGCGACGGTCGCGGTGAATGTCATTGCGGTGCCGACGGTGGAGTTGCCGGTGACGCCGAGGACGGTGGTGGTGTCTTCGCGGTTGGGTTCGACTGCCTTGACGGTGACCGCGTACGCAAGCGAGGTGGAATCGGTAAATCCGGGGGTTCCGAGGAACTTCGCGACAACGTTCGAGGTGCCGACGGTGTCGAAGGTGTGCGGGAGGACTGCGACGCCGTCGCCGGTGCCGACGTCAACGGTGCCGGCGGGGACTCCGTCGACGGTGAACTCGACCTGTCCTGCATTCGGGATGGGCATGACGGTGGCCGAGAGGTTGGTCTCGACGCCGACGGTTGCGGTGAGCGGTTCGAGAACTGTTGTGGTGGTGCCGAAGTCGGCGTCGTTGACGGTCAGTGGGGATGCTGCCGAGTCGGAGTTGAGGTTGCCGCCGGTGCCGGTGAAGTGCGCGGTGAAGCTGTGTGAACCAGCCTCGACGAAGGTGCGAGTGATCGCGGCGCTTCCGTCAATCACGTCGACAGGGCTGCCGACGTTGACGTCGCCGTCCTTGAACTGGACCTGGCCGGTTGCGGTGGCCGGGCTGATCGCGGCATCGAAGGTGACGGGTGCGCCGACGACGGCGGTGGCGGGAGCAGTCAGCGTGGTGGTGGTGTCAGTCGTGACGTCGACGGTCGAGATCTCGGAAGTGGCGTCGTGGAAGAGGGTACCGCCGGTGAAGACGGCTGTGATGTCGTGCGCCCCCGGGGTTTCGAAGGTGTGCTGTGTGGATGCAACGCCACCGACGACGGTGACCGGGCTGCCGATGTTGTTGTCGCCGTCCTTGAACTGGACGGTGCCTACAGCGTCAGCCGGACCGACGTTGGCACTCAGGTCGATCTGCTCACCGGTCTTGGCTGCTGCCGGGGCTGTCAGTGTGGTGGTAGTGGCGACCTTCGGGTCGACAACACGCAACCACGCGCCGCTGCCGCCCGACTGAGTGCTGAACGAGAAGACATCGAACTTGAAGCTGGTGTTGTAGTCGCCGAACTCCTGGGTCAGGGGGATTTTGTAAGTGACAGCGAAGTCGACGTTGTCGAGGTAGCCCTTGTTGCCGAGGATCGGCACCGAGCTGCAGCCGCCAGCGGTGCAGGCTGCCTTGACACCTGCATTGCCCTCGGGGGTGACGGTCGACAGCTTGCTGATCGTATGCGAAACGTACTCGAAACCGGCGGGCTGGATCTGCCTGATCGCGGTCAAGTACCGGCCGACACCGCTGTTCTTCCAGACCTTGGAAGTGAAGGTGACGGTGTCGCCTGGGTGGACGACGTTGCTACCCGGGGCACCGTTCACCGCGGTCAGGCTCAGGTTCCACCTGAGGTTGTCGACGGACTGGTCGCCCGTCGAAGAGGGCGGTGGCGGTGTCGGATCGGCGACGGCTGTGCCGGCACCGCCGAGCATCAGTGTTATCGCGGCACCGGCCGCGATAATGGGTGTCGCCAGGCGACGGCTTAGGGACGGACGCACGGATCCTCCTTTATCGTGTGCCGCAGGCGGCACCTATAAAACATGACTTAGGTCACGTGACTGCGAAGAGTACACATAACTGGACGTCCGTATAGGTGCTTTGGGGCTTTTGCGCCGATTAGCTTCTGCGCACGTCGGAGACGGTCCACGACGGCAATCGGATCTATGGAGAGCGGACGGTCGATCGATAGTGAGCTACCGGAACATGCAGGCGTGTGTGCCACTGTGCTGATCGAACATAATGCGAATGCCGCGCCGTGAGTGAACGACTCTGCGGAGAACAATCTTTACTCGAGTCGCGGATTCCATAGGAGTCCGTTGTGGGCGGGCGTCGGCAGCGGTAGTGACGCCGGGATGAGGAGAGGGGATTGAAACTTACTGAGATTGAATAGTTTTCCTCAGTAACGTCAACGGATCAGTCTCGTCACGTCGACCTCGGGGGCCGGCGCCCTCAGGATTAACGAAGCGGCCTTCGTCCGAGCGGGTCCATTCGCGCACAGCCCAGCGCTCTTTGATCGCCCAACGCCCGTTGCGACGCTCCATGTGGTCGATGAACCGTGCGCCGCTGGTGAAGTTGATCATCCCGACACCTTCGGGACCGCCCCAATGGGTGGACATCGAGTAGGCCTCGCTGATCGCGAAGTCGCCGTGCAGTTCGACGAGATGATTGCCGATGTGGTGCATGGTGCCGCCGATGGCAGAGAGCTTTGGCGTCACCCACGCGATGTATTCGTCTACGTTGCCGTCGAATCCGGTGTGATGATCTATGGCGTCGGGATGGTACGCACTACGTACGAGATCGAAGTCGAGACGGTCGATGCCTCGGGCATAGGTCAGGACTACTTCGCGGATTGCTTGCTTGTCCAGCAGATCCTGCACAGCCTGATCCATTTCACATCTCCTTGATGCTGATCATCCAGTCGAGCAATTCCGGCAGTTCTTGTGCAGCACAGTCGAATACGACGGGCCGAAATACGACGACGGATGCGCCGCGGTCGGACAAATTTTGGGCCATTTCCGCGGTGGCTGCGAGGTCGATAGTTCCGTTGTCGCGTCGAACCGGGGCGGCAGAGACCTGGATGCGAACACTCTGGGGATCGCGTCCGTGTGCCTCGAATGTAGTGCGCAGCAGTGCAACGCTGTCCGTGAATGTAGGTAGGTCGGTCGGGTTGACGGTCCAGCCGTCGGCGACGCGTGCGATGCGGTCGAAGTTCCGTTGACTGGGAGCGAATCCGAAGAGAACAGGCAGGCGATCCTGCGTCGACAGCGGAATGCTGTGGTAATTCTCGAAGGAAAAATCTCGACCCTTGAAGTTGGCGGGTGCCTGCGTCCAGAGTTCGCGGCAGGCCTCGACAGTTTCTTCCATGCGCCCGAACCGGGCGTCGAAAGGCATGTTGGTGGCGGTGTATTCGGCTTCTTGCCAGCCGACTCCGAAGCCCATCGTTACGCGTCCGTCGGACAAGGCGTCGAGGGTGGCGACCTGTTTTGCGAGCAGCGCCGGTGGTCGAACCGTTGCGATCAGGACCGATACGCCGAGGCGAGCGCGTTCGGTGACGGCCGCGATCGAGGAAAGTAGTGAAATCGGCTCGTACCAAGGATGATCCAAGGGAAACACGAAGCCATGCTCGTCGACCCGTTTCGTATGAGCGTCGGCATTGAATCCGATGTGATCACCGGTGCAGATCAAATCGATGCCGACTTGATCTGCACCGGTGGCGAAGTCGAGAACCGGTCGGATCTTGCCGTCGAAGAGTGCTTCGAGGCCCAATATGTTGACGCCGATCTCCACTGTGAAACTCTTTTCTGCCGAAGTTTGTTTCCGAATTTCAGATCCGAGGCAACTCGCACTCGTCGACGACGAACTGAATGATCTTGGTCTGATCCAGGAAGTTGGATTCGTCGGCCCGGATCAGGTTGCCTATCTCCGGCCGGGCGTGGGTTGCCAGCATGTCGGCGTATCCGGCCTTGTCGTGGAACCACATTTCGGTGATGACATCGAATTGTGGGTCGGGAGTGCCCTCGGCACGCAGAACCTGAGTCAGATCAGGGAAATTCCGTCGGTATTCGATGATCTGCGGAAAGGTTTTCGCAATCAGGGGAGCATGGTTGTTCTCGTAGTAGTCGATGAACTCTTCCTGGGTGAGGCCAGGCTTACGGGTGAGTAGCGCGATTGCTTTGAACATTGCCAGTCTCCTGATTCAGGTGCACCGAGATGGATTCAGAGTGAGCGTTTCGCGTGAGCAATCATATTGCCGAGATGATCCAGGCAGAAGAGTCGCTGTGTGAACTGCCACTTGCCGTCGACGCGTGTAAGGCGATCGAAGTAGCGTCCCGACAGAATCGGTTGCAGCGCAAGTTCTTCGGTTCCCTGAATTACCGTGACGTACGACAGCGCGGAGGCCTCGTCGCCATCCACGAAAACTCGGGTATTGGTCAACAGATGTTTGGTGCGTGGGACCGGGGGAGTGCCGTACATCCGAATGAATCCACTGCACGCGGCGAACACCGCGTCGGCGTCGGAGGAAATGACGGTGGTGGCAACGCCGTCCGGCCCGCACTGGCCGTAATCGGACTGCGCGAACAATGCAGCGACGTCGCGCAACCTGCCCTGATCGATCAGGTGCGTGTACTCGCAGAGCAGGTCACGGATCGCCGACTCGGCGACGATCCGTGACAGCTCTTCGGTCATACCGTGATCTCGCGCCGAACCATCTTGCCGGTTGCGTTGCGGGGCAGCAGATCACGCGTGATACGCCACTTCGACGGCACCTTGAAGTAGGACAGACGCTCGGCGGCGTATGCGCGGAGCTCTTCCTCGTCGGTGGTGGAACCGGGGCGCAGGACGACGACAGCCGAAACTTCCTGGCCGAGGTCCGGATGCGGCATACCGATGACGGCGCATTCGATTACGTCGGGGTGCTCGTCGAGGGTCTGCTCGATCTCGGTGGGGTAGACGTTCTCGCCGCCGCGCAGGATCAGGTCGGAACGACGGCCGGTCAAACGCAGGCGACCATTCTCGACGACACCGAAATCGCCTGTGCGGAGCCAGCGTCCGGGTGCGATGGTCGACTCTGTTGCTTCGGGGTTCTCCCAGTAACCGAGCATCACGAACGGGCTGCGGACGCAGACCTCGCCCTCGATGCCGTCAGGAAGCCACTCGCCGAAGGGATCACGGATTTCCATCGACACGGTGATGATGGGGCGACCGAGGGTGCCCGGGAACTCTTCGAGTTCGGCTCCGATAGCCACCGCGATTGCTGTGCTGCATTCGGTGAGGCCGTAGCTGTCGACCAGTGCGTTGCGCGCGAAAGGCACCTGCTCCTTGAGGCGCTCCTTGAACGCCGGCGACGACGGTGCAGACGCCAATGAGAATGCTGTTAGCGAGGACACGTCGTACTTGTCGATGTTGCCGTGCTCGATCAAGCGCGACGCCATGGTGGGAACCGCGCCCCAGTTGGTGATGCGTTCGCGCTCGACGAGTCCGAGAACCTTGTCGACGTCGAAACCGCCTTCGGTCAGGATGACAGCGCTGCCGGTAGCCAGACGCGGGACCACCAAGTTGTGCAGGCTCGCGATGTGGAACAGCGGGGACGTCAGCAGGTAGCGCAGCGGGCTGGGCTTGGTGGCGTCGTATTCGCGACCCATGAACGCAGCGCCGATGGCGTCGCTGTACTTGTGGTAATCGACGGTGGCCATCACGTTGCGGTGCGAATGCAATGCCCCCTTGGGGCGACCGCTGGTTCCGCTGGTGAACAGGATGACGGCGGGGTCGTCCTCGTCGATGTCGGTGCTCGGAACATCGGAACCGGCGAACTCGGCGATGAGGGCAGGCAGATCCTCTTCCATCGTCAGTACGGTCAAGTCACCCGGAAGTTCGGGAAGTGCCGCGCCGCGCTTCGCGTCGACAACGAGGACCTTGGGACGTGAAAGCTCGATACCGTGCGTCACCTCGCGCGGAACCCACCAGCCATTGAGACCGACAGCGATGGCGCCCAGCGCCTGCGTCGCGAAGAAGGTCATGACCCACTCGGGGGTGTTCGCGGCGAGGATTCCTACACGATCGCCCTTGCGGACCCCGTACTTGTCTCGCAGCGCAGTCGCCAGCGCGGCGACGGAGTCGGCGTGCTCGGTGAATGAGATGCGACGGTCGCTCGTGACCAGGTAATCACCATCGCCCCAGGCCCGAGACGCGGCGATGAGTTCACCGATGGCATGTCCGCGATTCTTCATCACGGGCATGACGGTGCCGAGAACCTCTTCTTCGACGATCTCGAACGGCCCACCGGGACCGGTGAGGCGTGAGACCGCCTGGTCCAGGAGCAACTGCGGATCTGCGGGGGCAGTCATGGAATGGCCTTTCGTATTGTGGCGCTTTTCACGACACAAAATCTCACGTCCAATGATATCTGCGGGGATTGTTACCACTGAGCGAGACTGGTCGGGTTCCCTCCGCGGCACGCCGTTAGCGTTTCGAAACGAATCGCACTCTGCGCAACCACTCAAATGCGTACTGCGCGCACAAGAGTTTCTTCCCATCTCGAGTAGGACACAGGACACGATGACGAACACCGCTACCGAAGCATCTACGAGCACGTCCGTTGCGGCGCCGCAGCGCGAGGATGTCGCGCAGATGTTGATCGACCGCATCGGTGATCAACATCTGGGACTGCGGACCCGCACCCAGGACTGGACGTGGGATCAGGTTGTGCATGAAAGCGCGGCCCGTGGTTCTTACGCGAAGTCGCTACGCGGCGCCGGCCAATTCCACATCGGTGTTCTCCTCGAGAACGAGCCAGAGTTCCTGTTCTGGCTCGGCGGCGCGGCACTCACGGGCGCCACGATCGTCGGTATCAACCCGACGCGGCGTGGAGCTGAACTCGAAGCCGAGGTTCGATACGTCGATTGCCAGATGATCGTCACCGACAAGGCCGGCCGCGAGAAGCTCGCCGGTCTGGATCTCGGCCTGACGGACGACCGCTTCATTCTTGTCGACGACGCGTCCTACGCGGAAACCATTGCCGCGCATCAGGTGGAGACGCCGGAGATCGATCTCGGCGTCGACGCGACGACGCTCTTCCTTCTTCTTTTCACCTCCGGCACCACCGGAATGTCGAAGGCCGTGCGCTGCAGCCAGGGCCGGCTGACTCGCTTGGCTTACGCGAACTGCGCTAAGTACGATATCGACCGCGACGACGTCTGCTACTGCTGCATGCCTCTCTTCCACGGCAATGCGCTGATGGCACTGTGGGCTCCCGCGCTTTCGCAGGGCGCCACAATCTGCCTCGTGCGCAAGTTCACCGCCTCCGGTTTCATGCCGGACGTACGTTTCTACGGCGCAACGTATTTCACGTACGTCGGCAAGGCGCTCGGTTACCTGATGGCGACGGCGGAGCAGCCTGAAGACAACAAGAACACCCTCACTCACGGCTTTGGTACCGAGGCATCTCCCGGTGACAAGGCCGAGTTCATCCGTCGGTTCGATGCGCAGCTTTTCGAGGGCTACGGCTCGAGTGAGGGCGCCGGTTCGGTAATTCTCGATCCGAACCAGCCGGCCGGAGCATTGGGCCGTCCGGCCAGCGAGAACATCGTCATCGTCAACCCGGAAACTCGTGAAGAGCGTCCACGTGCGCTCCTCGACGAGCACGGCCGGGTCCTGAACCCGGACGAGGCGATCGGCGAGATGGTCGACAAGGCCGGCTCGCAGAAGTTCGAGGGTTACTACAAGAACGAAGACGCCATCGCGGAGAAGATTCGCCACGGTTGGTACTGGACAGGCGATCTCGGCTACGTCGACGAAGCCGGTTTCATCTACTTCGCCGGTCGCAAGGGTGACTGGATCCGCGTCGACGGCGAGAACACGTCGGCTCTGATGATCGAGCACATCCTGCGTCGTCACCCCAAAGTCATTGCGACCGGCGTGTTCGCTGTGCCGGATCCGCGTTCGGGTGATCAGGTCATGGCGGGCATCGAGGTTGCGGAACTGTCCGACTTCGATCCGGTCGAGTTCTCGAACTACCTTGTTGCGCAAGCGGATCTTGGAACCAAGGCGGCGCCGCGCTTCATTCGGGTATCGACACACCTGCCCACCACAGGTTCCAACAAGGTACTCAAGCGCGAACTGCAGCTCGATCGCTGGCGCACCGAAGAGCCTGTGTACCACTGGGTCGGACGCGGAAACCCGGAGTACAAGCTCATGTCCGACGCCGATTGCGATGCACTCGAGCAGGAGTTCCACACCCACGGGCGTTCGCGGTTCCTGTGAACCGTGTCGCGCTGGTAACCGGCGCCTCCCGCGGGATCGGCCGAGAATGCGCGCTGGCTTTTGCTCGCGCGGGGTTCGACGTTGCGATCACGGCCCGCACCGTTCGTGAAGGTGAGGGCCGCGCGGCGCCGAGAACGCGTGCGGGAGAGCAGGTTATCCCGGTCCAGGGCAGTCTCGAGACGACGGTTGCCGAGATCGAAGAGTGTGGTGTGCGGGCGTTGGCTGTGCCGATGGATCTTCTCGATCGAGCGTCCGTCATTGCAGCCGGTGAGCGCGTCCTGCGTGAATGGGGCCGCGTCGACGTTCTGGTCAACAATGCCTACGCGCAGACGGTCGGAAACATGGATCGGATTCTCGACATCGAGATCGACGACGCCCAGGCGATGGTTGTCGGAAACTATCTGCACCAGCTTGCCTTGGTGCAGATAGTGCTTCCGGCGATGGTGGAGCGCGGAAACGGAATTGTCATCGGACTGGCCTCGGGCTCTGCCACTATGGACCCTCCGGCGCCTCCCGGTGAAGGCGGGTGGGGCTTGTCCTACGCAGCGTCCAAGGCCGCGTTCGGACGCATTGCCGGTGCGATCAACTCGGAGTACCGCGGCGCCGGTATCAAGGCGTTCAACCTCAGTCCGGGGTTTGTGATCACTGAGGCCGGTAAGGCTCGCGGTGGCGCAAACGCGATCGTGGACGCGGGATTTGCCGCTACTCCGGCGTCGGTTCCTGCAGCGGCTGCAGTGTGGCTCGCAACAGATCCTGACGCCGAACGCTTCCTCGGAAGAGTCGTGGATGGTCCGAAATTGATGGCGACTCTGGAGGAAACCGCATGAAGCTCGGTATTGTTGTCCCGGTAGAACTTGGTCGTAGTGGTGATCCGGATTGGATTCTGCAGTTCGCCAAGGCTGCGGAGTCGCTCGGTTTCGACGAGATCTCGGCCGTCGAGCATTCGGTTGTCATCGCCGATACCGAAAGCGAGTACCCGTACTCGCCGACGGGAAAGTCGCATCTCCCCGACGACTGTGACATTCCTGATCCGCTGGAGCTTCTCTCGTTTGTTGCTGGTGCAACAACCACTTTGGGTTTGTCCACCGGAGTGTTGGTGCTGCCCAACCACAACCCCGTAGTCCTTGCCAAGCGTTTGGCGACGCTGGATCGGCTCTCCGGTGGCCGCCTGCGCATCTGCCTGGGATTGGGTTGGATGAAAGAGGAAATTGAAGCCTGCGGTGGCGATTTCGCACGTCGAGGCAAGACTGCCGATGAGGCAATTGCCGTGATGCGCGCACTCTGGGCTGGCAAGGGAGCCGTCGATTTCGAGGGCGAGTATTACTCGTTCAAGGGTGCGTACAGCTGGCCGAAGCCGCACAGCGAATCCGGTGTGCCGCTGTACATCGGTGGACACAGTCTGGCGGCAGCCCGCCGCGCCGGTCGGCTGGGCAACGGCTTCCAGCCCCTCGGCTTGGCCGGCGAAGAACTTGACAAGGCAATTGCGGCGATGAAAGCAGCTGCGGTCAAGGCCGATCGCGATCCGGCTGAGGTTTCCGTGGTTCTCGGTGCAACCCTGCCGCGGTTGGACGAAGCGAAACTTGATTGGGCACGGGGCTTGGGAGCCGACCGAATCGTGCTGTCCGCGAGTCGCCGCGGCACGTCGTTGGAGCTCATCATCGACGAGATGACGGAATGCTCGAAGAGGCTGGGTCTGACCAACTGACCTAACAAAAAGCGGTCTGCAGCATCAATGCTGCAGACCGCTTTTGTGTATTCCGGGGCGTCAGCTCTCGGAGGAGGTGACCGGAGGCGTTGCTTCGATATCGCGAATCATCTCGCCGTCGATGGACTCTTCCGGGAAGACGAATTTGCGCATCGCCCACCACCGGAAGACTGTTGCCAGCAAGGTGCCGATGATGGATCCGCTGATGAAGTCGGAGAAGTTCTCCATCAACACGGAGACGTTGGGGTGGCGGAGATCGAACACGTAGCTCGAGATCCAGAGCGGGACCTGATTGATGGCCAGGCCGATGCCGGCGACGATAAAGAAGAGTGCAGCCTCGTGGTGTCGTTGCCGCCCGCCTCGCTCGGCGAAGGACCATTCACGGTTCAGGACATACGACAGAACCGTCGCTACCAAGACCGCGATGATGTTCGCCGTGACTGGATGCTCAGGCAGAACCGTCCACTTGATGCCGAAGAACAAGACGGTCGTGACGATGAAGGCGATGCCTCCGACCACCAGGAACTTGAGCATCTCGGCGTGCGGGAGAACCCGCACGAGAACCTTCTCCGGAAGGCTGTTGACCAGTTTTCCTACAAACGCCATGGTTTGAGGCTAACCGGGTGGACGCCGGACAGCATAAATATCCGTTTCGCCGATGTTCATCGAAAGTTAAAACCCGTACCCCAGCACAGCCGGCCGCGCGGTGCCGAAGGCGACGTCGAACCGGTGAATCTCGAGAACGTCTGCGGCTTGGATTCGGCCTGCGGCCGAGAAGGTTCTGGCCTGGTGCGCGCCCAGGTACACACTGCTCAGAACGTCGGACGGCATGGTGATCCGGGCAGCGGCGTCGGTGGGGGTGCAGGTGGCCTTGCCGCCGCGAACTGTCAGCGCGAAGGTGCCGCCGGCATCGAGGAATGGATCTTCGATCGCGATGACAGTGTCGAGGTCAGCGGCATATTCGCGGGCTTCGAGGGCTGCCGGAACATCCATGATCCGCAGCCACAGTCGGTCGGATCGGCGAGTTGTCCGCACCAATCGGTAGTCCGTCAGCATCAGCCGCAACGGATCTTCCGGATGCTGCCGAGCGTCGATACGGGTCACGAGATCGAGCCCGCACAACGTCCGCCACAAGGCCGCGTACACATCCGTCGTAAGTGCGACGAACTCGTCGACCTCGACGATGCTGTCGTGTCCTTCAGTGCGGTGGCGGTAGGAAACGTAGCCGTCGGCATGTGTCAGAAAGAACAGTCCGGAAGCGTCCGCTCGATGCTCGGACGGGTCGGCGAGCGTGTGGTCCCAGTGAGCTTGCGGACGCTTTTGCACGCCGGGAGTCGCGAGGCGCCAGCGATCGTAAATGTCCGGAAGTAGCGTCGCCGCGGTCGGTGCGTCGGTGATGGACACACCACTCGCGTCGGGAGCCTCTGGACGAAATTCGGCGAACCGACGGTGGAGTGAGATCCCTTCGCTGACGGTTGCCGGTCCGTAGCCGAAGCGGTTGTAGATGCGGGCGTCACTGGCGGTCAGCGCGACCAGGGGAGCGCCGCTCGACGCTATGTGCTGATGCAGCCGAGTGAACATCGAGCGCAAGATCCCGCGACGACGGTGCGTCGGGGCGACGGACACCCACGTGATGCCTCGGCTGGGTACTTGGTGACCGCCCGGCACGGTGAACTCCATGTCGAACTCGATGGCCAGGCCGACAACCTGGTCGCCATCCGTTGCGACGACGATGTCCTCGGGCTTGTAGAGCGCCCGGGTGAGCGTCTTGTCGGCTGCCGACGGGTGGAATCCGAACCCGGTGGAGTCGAGCAACTGGATCGCCGGCCAATCGGCTTCGGTGGCGGTTCGGATTGCGATCTTGCTGTCAGTGCTCACACCCGTCGATGCTGGCACAGATCGGCGGTGAGCGCACGTGAGATAACGCCGCCGACGTTTTCTCCCCGGGCAGTAGGGGTACCGCACGGGAAACCGACTCGAGGAGAAGCCCAGTGGCAATCACCGACATCAAGGAATACGCGCATCTCACCGACGCAGACGTTGAAGCGCTCGGCGCCGAACTCGATGCGATCCGATTCGACATCGAGGACAAGCGCGGTAGTCGCGACGCCAGGTATATCCAGCGGACCATCGCGTTTCAACGGTCACTGATGGTTGCTGGTCGAGTCGTCCTGTTCGCCAGCAACAAGAAGCCCGCGTGGATTCTCGGAACGACTCTGCTGGGCGTCGGCAAGATCATCGAAAACATGGAACTCGGTCACAACATCATCCACGGGCAGTGGGATTGGATGAACGACCCCGAGATTCACTCGAGTAACTGGGAATGGGACAACACATGCCCATCGTCAGGCTGGAAGCACTCGCACAATTTCGTACACCATAAGTTCACCAATATCGTCGGTCTCGACAACGACGTGGGTTACGGCATTCTTCGGGTCACACGCGACCAGAAATGGCACGTGGACTACCTTTTTCAGCCGATCACCAATGCACTGTTGGCAACGCTTTTCGAGTGGGGCGTGGCACTTCATCACTTGGAGACAGACAAGCTTCGCAAGGGCGAAGTGAAATGGTCGGACAAATCCGAGATGGCGCGTGACGTGGGGAGGAAGATCGCTCGTCAGGTGGCCAAGGACTACATTCTGTTTCCCGCGTTGACCGGCCCGGTGTGGAAGACGACGTTGACCGCCAACGCCGTCGCAAATCTCATTCGAAACTACTGGAGTTACGCGGTCATCTTCTGCGGCCACTTCCCGGATGGCGCCGAGAAATTCACTCTCGAGGAGTTCGAAAACGAGACCAGGGCGCAGTGGTATCTACGACAGATGTTGGGTTCGGCAAACTTTCACGCCGGGCCGGTTATGGCGTTTATGAGTGGCAACCTGTGCTACCAGATCGAGCATCATTGTTTCCCGGATCTGCCAAGCAGCCGGTACTCGGAAATTGCTGTGCCGCTGCGAGAACTGTGTGACAAATACGATCTGCCGTACACCACCGGCCCGCTGTGGAAGCAATACGCGCTGACATTGCGGACCATCTGGAAGCTGTCGTTGCCCAATCGATTTCTCTCCGCATCTCAGGATGATGCGCCGGAAACTCACTCGGAGTTGAAGTTCCGTGTTCGTGGCGGGTTCAAAGAGGTATTCGGAGTTGATCCGAAGACGGGGAAGCGTCGCGGATTGCGGACCGCGATCGCGATGGCGTCGAACTGACGGCCCAATGTCGAACTGACGCCCAATGTGGACGTAGTGACATTGGGTCGCTATTGCTACGCTGCAACGGAATTGACATCCCAATCGGCGTCCCGACGATTGGGATGCTTCCCGGTATCCATTGCGATCCATCGCTACCGTACAAACCAGGATCCGTAGCCGCAGGACAGTGCGCTCGAGAAGATTGGATGAACCGTGACCGCCGGAACCGTGATCGATTTGGATACCCTGCTCGCGGAACGTGAGATTGCGCGTGCCATCACCCGCTTCGCCCGCGCAATGGACGATCGCGAATGGGCGGTACTGCACGCCATCTTGCTGCCTGACGCCACAGCGGATCTCGGCACCGGCACTCTGCACGGCCCCGCAGAGGTGGAAGCCTTGATCCGCTCGTTCCTCGACGACTGCGGACCTACCCAACACCTACTGGGCAACATGTTGATCGACGTGAACGGGACCGTCGCAACCAGTCGCACCTACGTGAGCGACCTTCACCTCGGCGCTGGGGACAGATCCAGGATTAGCTTCTCCACCCTCGGTGACTACCACGATCGCTGGCTCCAAGTCGACGGGACGTGGCGAATGAGCCATCGCACCAAGAAGATGCGTGGCACAACCGGTTCGATCGAGGTCCTCGGCCGCGGGCCGAGTATCGGCGCCACATCGCGTCCGCACCCCAATTCACACACCGCGGCAGAGGACATCAATGCCCTCATGCAGCTCAAAGCCCGCTACTTTCGCCTGATGGACACCAAGGACTGGACTGGCCTCGCCTCCGTGTTCAGCGATGACGTCGTCATCGACATGACTGAAACCGGTGGGGGCATTACCCATTCCGTCGCGGACTACATGCCGTTCCTGCGGGCCAATATTGAGAACGTCAGTACCGTCCATCATGGACACACTCCCGAAATCACTCTTACCTCTCCTGCTACTGCCACCGGAGTCTGGGCGATGGAAGACAAACTGTGGTGGCCGACCGGCGGAGTACTTACGCACCTGCACGGTTACGGCCACTACCACGAGGAATACCGCAAAACCAGTGATGGTTGGCAAATCTGCTCCATGCGCCTGTCTCGACTGCGCACTGACACCACTTTCAGCTGACTTCGAAGCTGTGTCGATTTGAATCGCCTGTAAGTGTTTGTGGCGGTACTGAATGGAGAAGGCCAGTGGCGGAAGCGTCGACACTCAATTTGACCGAGGAACTCATGTCTATCGAGGAGATCAAGCGGCTCTTTGCCTCGCGTCTGCGTGTGATGGACACAAAGCAATAGCACCTGTATCCGACCCTACATACCGAGGACGTAGTGAGCGAAACGTTCGGTAGGCGTGTAGACGGCGAGGAACCGGGGAGTGTGAAGCCATCCGCGATTGTGGGTCGTAATGCGCTCAGAAAGGCCATCGAGAGCGTTTTGGGGACCGACGGTGGTTACGACTGCTCACCACGGCCATACACCTGAAATTGCTCTCACGTCCGACACGACTGCTACCGGAATCTGGGCAATGGAGGATGAACTGTGGTGGACAAACGGTGAGAATGAGGAGCATCTTCATGGCTACGGCCACTACCACGAAAAATATCGAAGAGTGGACGGCACCTGGTTGATCAGCTATCGCAATCTCGCTCGCCTTCGCGAGGTCCACACGCCGAATTTCCTCGACTACAGGGTTGCCGCCCAGCACATTTGACGGTGAGCCCCCTGCTTAGGGAACTGGTGGGGTCGCGGTGACGTACCTACCAGTTCTCGCCTCGTCGGTGTCTTGCGAGCGGCTGACGACTGATCAGCTGCCCTATTTGCCGAGCAAGATGACCGGCACATCCTCAGCGAAATCGACGACCAATTCACGGCGGGAGAAAAGCCAGGTTCCGGCGACCTTCTCGAAATTGTCCTGGTACCGAATCTCGATCCGGTTGTTGCGGAAGTCCTCGCGGCGGGGATAGATGTGGTGCGCGGAGCAGTAGGCCTCGCCGTGAGCGGTGGTAGCACTGTCTTGATCGAGGATCTGCTGTTCGACGATGTGTCGCGTCGAGTGCAGGTGTGCGACGGCGCCCACAACGGAAGTGGAGATGACGGCGTTGCCCGAGATCTCCGTCGGAGCGTCGGTTCCGTTCAACGCCGGCGGTAGGACGAACTTCGCGTTTTCGGTGAAGAGAGCCGCGAGCGCGGTGGGATTTCGGCGGTCGACGGCCTGTGCGTACCTGGCAGCCAAGTCGGTGAGCGCGATCCGATCCGAGGGTTCCATTGACCCATCTCAACCTATGTGACGGGACTCATGCAGAGCTTTCCCATTCAACGAGACCTTTTCAGCGCCGCAGTGGCCACGTCGTTAGCGTCCAGACCAAGAGTTGCTAGCCATGAATGCCATAGGAGAACCGCGATGGATCTGAGGGAATCGCCCGAGCAGCAGGAGCTCCGCAAGGAGTTGCGCGCGTACTTCGCAGCGCTGCTGCCGGAGGAGAAGCGCCGCGCTGCCGGTGAACAAGGTGTGGGCGGCGAGTACTTCCGCGAGATCGTGAAGCTGCTCGGCAAGGACGGCTGGCTCGGTATCGGCTGGCCCGTGGAGTTCGGTGGTCAGGGTCGCTCGATCGAGGAGCAGTTCGTCTTCTTCGACGAGGTTCAGCGCGCGGGTCTGCCATTCCCCTTCGTGACTGTCAATACTGTCGGCCCGACGTTGATGAAGTACGGCACTGAGGAGCAGAAGGAACGTTTCCTTCCGGGCATCCTCGCCGGCGACATCGTCTTCGCTATCGGCTACACCGAGCCCGAGGCCGGAACCGACTTGGCTTCGCTCAAGACTCGCGCAGTGCTCGACGGCGAAGAGTGGGTTGTCGACGGCAACAAGATCTTCACCAGTGGTGCCAATACTGCTGACTACGTCTGGCTCGCGGTTCGCACCGACGCCGACGCTCCGAAGCACAAGGGCATTTCGATCCTGATCGTGCCAACGGCTGACCCCGGCTTCGAGTGGTCGCCGATCAACACGGTCGGCGGTCTGATGGTGACGTCGACGTACTACGCCGGCATCCGCGTCCCCGCGAAGGACGTTGTCGGTGAGGTCAACGGCGGCTGGAAGCTGATCACCGCGCAGCTCAACCACGAGCGAGTTGGCTTGGCCGCCATCGGTGGTCGTACGTACGGCCTGTGGAACCTGGTCTTGGACTGGGCCAAGGAAAACGGCACCATCGATATCCCTTGGGTCCAGCAGGATTTCGCTCGCACACATGCGAAGCTCGAAGCGATGCGTCTGCTGAACTGGAAGATGACGGCTGCCGTCGCCCAGGACACCCTTTCGGGAGCCGACGCCGGTGCCACCAAGACGTACGGCACCGAAACTCACGTCGACGTGTACCGCACGCTGCTCGGCATCCTCGGCTCCGCCGGACGTATCCGCCCCGAGTCTCCGGGCGCGATCCTCGCCGGTCAGATCGAGCAGATCTCCCGTCAGGGCGTCGTGAACACCTTCGGTGGCGGCGTCAACGAGGTTCTGCGTGACATGGTCGGCACCATCGGCCTCGGCTTGGTCCGCGAAAAGAGGGTCAAGTGAGCGACTTTCAGACGCAACTCGAAGCCTTCGTAGGCCAGACGCTCGTCCCCACCACCTGGGGACCTGACGAGGTCAACATCCCCATGATCCGGCATTGGGCCGAGACCATGGGCGATACCAACCCCGTGTACCTCGACGACGAAGCTGCCCGCGCCACTGGCCGCGACGGTGTCGTCGCACCCGCGCAGATGCTCCAGGTCTGGATCATGCGCACCTTCACCGACAAGATGGCCGGCAACGACCCGTCGCAGGTGTGGACCGATCTGATCGCCACCCTCGACGCCGCCGGATTCAGTTCCGTCGTGGCCACCGATTCCGATCAGGAGTTCTTCACCGAACTGCGCCCGGGCGATCGGATCAACTACACCGAGGTCATCGAGTCGATTTCCCCGGAGAAGAAAACGGGCCTCGGAACCGGACACTTCGTGACGACGCTCAAGACCTATCGCAACGGTGACGACCAGGTTGTCGGCATTCAGCGGTGGCGCACCTTGCGGTTCAAGCCGCAAGAAGCCAAGACTCCGGAAGCTCCGCGCGAATTGCGTCCGCGTCCGGCGCTCAACGCGGACAACGCTTTCTGGTTCGAAGCTGCCAAGGAACATCGCCTCGTGATCCAGCGCTGCACCGACTGCAAGACCCTTCGTCATCCCACCGGGCCGATGTGCGGCGAATGCCAGTCACTCGCGTGGGACACGATCGACTCGACCGGTCGCGGCATGGTGTACAGCTTCGTGGTCAATCACCACCCCAAGATCGGTGCTTTCGATTACCCGCTCATCGTTGCGGTCATCGAACTCGAAGAGGGAACCCGATTGATCGCGAACATGGTGGGTATTGCGCCCGAAGATGTCGTGGTCGACATGCCTGTGGAACTTGACTGGATCGACGCCGACCCGGATCTGACGCTTCCCGCGTTCCGGCCGGCCGCACGCGAGGAGCACTGATGGACTTCAATTTCAGCGAAGAGCAGGAAGCTATTCGCGAACTGGCCGACGAGGTTTTCACCAGCAAGGCCACGATCGAGCGCACCAAGGAGATCGAACTCTCCGCTGAGCGCGTCGACCGTGAACTGTGGCGTGAACTTGCGACCACCGGTCTGCTCGGCATTGCGTTGCCGGAGGAGTTCGGCGGCGGTGGACTCGGCTTGGGCGAGTTGTACGCACTGCTCGAGCAGCAGGGTCGCCACGTTGCGGCTGTCCCCATCTGGGAGACCGCGCTCGCAGCCTTCGCGATCAACGAGTTCGGATCGGATTCGCTTCGCGCAGAGTTCCTTCCGGGTGTTGCCGACGGTAGCCGTTTCCTGACTATCGGTCTCGAAGAGTTCGGCCCGTACACGGGCGGCGACCCGCTGACGAGGGCATCGCAGGATGCCGACGGCAACTGGACACTCACGGGCGAAAAGGCCGTAATGCCGATCACGCATATCGCCGACCGCGCACTGGTTTCCGCGACGACGGCTACCGGTGCGGCGCTCTTCCTGGTTGATCTGGCTGCCGACGGCGTCACGGTCGAGCAGACGCAGTCCACCAACCACGAGATCTGTGCCAACGTCACCTTCGCCGGTGCGTCGGCGCAGCTGATCGGCCCCGCCGACGGCACTACCGTTGCATGGCTGATCGATCGAGTTGAGCTGGCATTGGCAGCAATTCAGTGGGGCGTCGGCTCGGGCGCAGTCGCTCAGGCTGTCACCTACCTGAACGGCCGCATGCAGTTCGGCCGTCCGCTCGCGACCTTCCAGGCCGTGAACCATCAGCTCGCCGACTGCTACATCGATCTCGAAGCGATGCGCGTGACACTGTGGCAGGCCGCTTGGCGCATCACCGAGGGCCTGGATCTCGGCACGTCGGTGCTCGTTGCCAAGTGGTGGGCCACCGACGGCGGACAGCGTGTTGTCCACCGCACCACGCACGTTCACGGCGGCATGGGCGTCGACACCGACTACCCCGTCCACCGTCACCTCCTGTGGGGCAAGCAGATTGCCGCCACTCTCGGCGGTGCCAGCTCGGACCTCGCGCGTCTGGGTGCTCAGCTCGCGTCCGGCGTCGAGGTGGTCGCATGACCGTCTTGACCGGTCGCAACTACGCCGACATCGCAGTCGGAGAGGTATTGCCCGAGTTGGCAATTCCGCTCACCCGCACGCTGATCATCGCCACGGCTATCGCCACCCGCGATTTCCAGGACGTCCATCACGACCCGAGCCTGGCTCAGGAACGTGGCTCCAAGGATGTCTTCATGAACATCCTGACCAGCAACGGCCTTGTCGGCCGCTACGTCACCGATTGGGCTGGTTCGGCATCGACGGTGCGCCGCATCGCCATTCGTCTGGGCGCACCCAACTACCCGGGTGACACCATGACGATGACTGGTGAGGTCGTGTCCAAGGAAGATGGCGTCGTCGTGGTCAAGGTGCAGGGCGCCAACAGCCTCGGCAACCACGCATCCGGAACCGTCACAGTCGCTTTCAAGGAAGAGGAGAACGCCTGATGGCGATTAGCCCGCTCTCGGGTGCCGCTGCCATCGTCGGCATCGGCGCCACCGAGTTCTCCAAGAAATCCGGCCGCACCGAACTTCAGTTGGCATGTGAGGCCGTTGTCGCTGCACTCCGCGATGCCGGTATCGACCCGTCCGAGGTCGACGGTCTGAGTACCTTCACGATGGAGACCAACGGAGAGATCCTCGTCGCCCGCAACTGCGGTCTCGGGGAGCTGAAGTTCTTCTCCCGCATCGGTTACGGCGGCGGCGCGGCGTGCGCGTCGGTGCAGCAGGCGGCGATGGCCGTCGCGACCGGTATCGCCGACGTCGTGGTGGTCTACCGTGCGTTCAATGAACGCTCCGGGATGCGCTTCGGTGCGGGTCAGCACGATCGCCCCATGGACAGCACCGCTGACCGCGCAGCGTACGCGTGGCTGACCCCGCAGGGCCTGTCGACGCCCGCTCAGTGGGTTGCGATGTTCGCCCGCCGTTACATGCACCAGTACGGGGCCACCAGTGAGGACTTCGGACGCGTTGCCGTGGTGGCGCGTAAGCACGCCGCCAACAACCCGGCAGCGTGGTTCTTCGAGCGTCCGATCACGCTCGAAGATCACCAGAACTCCCGCTGGATCGCCGAGCCGCTGCACTTGCTCGACTGCTGCCAGGAGACCGACGGCGGTCAGGCATTGGTCATCGTCTCTGCCGAGCGCGCAAAGACTCTGGCCAACAAACCCGTCATCATCAAGGGTGCCGCTCAGGGCAGTGCCAAGGATCAGCACATGATGGCCAGTTACTACCGCCCCGACATCTCAGGTATCCCGGAAATGGGTCTGGTCGGCCGTCAGCTGTACGGCCAGAGCGGCCTGACGCCGGACGACATCAACGCCGCGATCCTTTACGACCACTTCACCCCGCTGGTGCTTCCGCAGCTCGAAGAACTGGGTTTCTGCAAGCCCGGCGAGGCCAAGGATTTCATCCGCGAAGGCAACCTCGAGATCGGTGGACGCTTGCCGTCCAACACTCATGGTGGTCAGGTCGGCGAGGCATACCTGCACGGCGTCAACGGCATTGCCGAAGGCGTCCGCCTGGTTCGTGGTACGTCGACCAATCAGCCCGATGGTGTCGAGAACGTGTTGGTCACTGCCGGAACAGCGGTGCCTACCAGCGGTCTCATCCTCGGCGCGGTGTGAGAGAGGAACTGCAGATGACTGCTTCGGAAACTGTAAAGACCGCCGGCGATTGGCGCGGAGCCGATCTCGGTACCCGCACCGTCTCGTACACCGAGCGCGACGCGATCCTGTACGCACTCGCCGTGGGCGCCAAGGCAACCGAGCTGGACCTCGTTTTCGAGGACCGCCTTCGGGTATTGCCGACCTTCGCTCTGACGCTCGCGCAGTGGGCTCCGGATGCGTTGGGCTCGCAAGGTGCCTTCGACACGTCGACCGCGCTTCACGGCTCGCAGGAACTGAAAGTGCTTGCCCCGCTGCCCCGCAGCGGTGAGCTGACGCTGAAGGCTTCCGTCGGCGAGGTGTGGGACAAGGGCGCTGCCGCAGTGTTCGAGGTGAAGGTGGAGTGCGAGTACTTCGTCGCAACCTGGTCGCTGTTCGCTCCCGGTGCCGGCGGATTCGGTGGCGAACGCGGACCGTCGCGTCCGGCCGAGCCCACGGGTGACCCTTCGATGACCGGTGTCCTGACCACCGCCGAGAACCAGACGGCGATGTACCGACTCCTCGGCGACATGCACCACATCCACATCGATCCCGAGGCCGCGGCGCGTATCAACCAGCCGCGTCCGATCATGCACGGCCTGTGCACCTTGGCGGCCAGCACGCTCGAACTCGCTCGTGTCACCGGAGTTCATCCGGCTGATCTCGTGAGCCTCGAGGGTCGTTTCGCGGCTGCCATCCATCCGGGTGAGACTCCGGCCATCGCGGCGTGGGGAACTCCGGCGGACCTGGCCTTCCAGGTTCACAAGGACGGACAGCTGGCGATTTCTGGTGCGCGAGTGAGCTTCTCCGCTTCGTAGCACCCCCCAGTCGCAACTGCGGGGCGCTTGATCCCCTTCGCGCCTCGCAGTTGTTCATACAAAACAAGGAAGCCCCTGAGCGAATGCTCAGGGGCTTCCTTGTTTGCCGTTTCAGTTCTCGCGCATCGCCATGTAGCGGGCCGGGTACTCGCCGCCGCCATGAACAGCGATGTCGGCGCCGTTGACGTACGAGGAAAGCGGGCTGGCCAGGAACAGGCAGGAATTCGCAATATCCGAAGGCACAGCCATACGCTCCATCGGAAGCGTCGCGGTGATGGCAGCGCCGTCGCCGTACACCGATGCTGCAGCTTCGGTACGGATCAGGCCGGTGGTGATGTGGTTGATGCGAACCTTGGGTGCCCACTCGAGCGCCAAAGCCTTTGTCAGGACCAGTAGTCCGGCCTTGGCGGCACTGTAGGCGGCGGTACCGGGCTGCGGATCGATGGCGGAGACGCTGCCGATGTTGATGATGGCGCCGCCGTCGTCCTGGGTCTGCATTACAGCGTTGGCGGCTTGCGCAACGTTGAAGGGAGCCAACAGGTTCAACGCCACGATCTTCTCCACGAAACGCGGCGAGACGGTGGCTGCATCGGCGTCGGGGGAGCCGCCGGCGTTGTTGACCAGGACGTCGACCCGGCCGTAGAGGTCGACGGCTTCCTGGACGAGGGCTGCGGCGTCGGCGGGATCACGAACGTCAGTGGCTTTGAAGGCTGCGGTGCGGCCGTCGGCCGAGGGGAGCGTTTCCGGCTCGTTTCGGCCACAGACCAGCACGTTTGCGCCGGCGGCCAGGAAGGTTTCGGCGATGACAAAGCCGATGCCCTTGGTGCCGCCGGTGACGATCACCGAACGTCCGCTGAAATCGACAGGGTTGGGGAGTGACACGGTGGAGCCTTCCTGATGCCGGGGCCGAGCTGAATTGCCGCCCACTATGATTGACGCGGCATGGCCGCACACTTTAGGGTCAAGCAAGTGCTTGGTTGTTTAGTAAGTCGAGTGTAGACGACAAACACCGGCAGTCACCAGAATCGACCAGTCCCCGCGTCAAGGACATTGGAGTAATTACATGGGCAAGCTCGACGGCAAAGTTGCACTGATCACCGGTGCCGGCCAGGGAATCGGACAGGGAATCGCCCTTGCATTGGCCAAGGAAGGTGCCGTCATCGCGGTTGCCGGGCGCACCGAATCCAAGCTCCACACCACTTGCGGACTGCTCGCCGACATCGGCGCCCGCGGCGAGGCTGTTGTCTGCAACGTCAGCAACAAGGACGACATCACCGCTGCTGTGGATCGTACGGTCGAGGTGTTCGGCGGAATCGACATCTTGGTCAACAATGCCAACGACTGCAAGCCCGGCCCGCTGCTCAGCGTGCTCGACGAGGACTTCGAGCGCTCCTTCGCAACCGGTCCGCTCGCGACCCTGCGCATGATGCGGGCAGCGCATCCGCACATGGATGCCCGCGGCGGCGGCGTCATCATCAATATGGTCACCTCTGCAGCCGTCCGTTGGGACGCCAGCAACTACGGTGCCTACGGCTCCATTAAGGAAGGCATGCGCGCGCTCACCCGCGCCGCAGCCTGCGAATGGGGCAAGGACAACATCCGCGTCCTCAATGTCGCGCCGCACGCCCAGACCCCCGCTCTGCAGTGGTGGATGGACAAGAACCCGGAAGAGGCTGCTGCCTTCGTTGCCGGCATTCCCCTCGGCCGCGTCGGCGATCCCGAAGCGGATATCGGACGCGCGATTGTCTTCCTCGTCGGCGAAGATGCCGGCTACCTGACGGGTGCGACCATTCCGCTCGACGGTGGCCAGTCGCGCTGGGGCTGATCTTTTGCTGTGCGCCTTTATTAACCGCGGGCGGTTAATAAAGGCGCACAGCGAGGGTAGTATCGACCCTGCCCCTGGTTTTCCCCTGTGTTTGGATGCGTCGCAACATCCGGATTCATGAGGCCAGGGGCTTTGTTGTGTCTGGAGGGTTGTGTCTGGATGTCATCTCTTGCGCGATTCGTTTTAGTCACTTAGACTAAAACTATGAACACGGTGACGAACACAATGAAGATGATCGAGGCGGTGCGAGTGCCGAGTGAAATATTCGGTTGTCCGACAGCTGATTTCGATACTCAACGTGCTGCGCGACGCCGATTTCATCGGATGGCCGCGGCGGTGCATCCGGATCGTGTGGATCCGGTCTACGAGGTCCGGGCTACTGCCGCAGCAGCCCGTCTCAACGAACTGTTTCGGACCTGGAAAGCGGAAGCGGATACGCAGGAACTCACGTATCGCGGGGATAGTGGCACCTACACACTGGGTTCTCACTGTGCGCGAGGTTCGATCGCCGATCTGTACCGGGTCCAAGGCGCACAGCACATCGTCGTCAAAATCCCGCGAAGTCCTCGGGCAAATCCGCTGATGGAGACGGAACGCGCAGCACTCACCGACATCGCGACTTCGGCTCAGGGTGACGACGGGTGGATGTCGGCTTACTTCCCGAAACTCGTCGACCGCATCACGCAGAGTGACCCGGTGACGGGGGAGGTTCGCCAGATCAATGTCCTCGATGATCTGTCCACCGGATTCATCACCCTCGCTGATGTTCACTGTGCCTACCCGGACGGTCTCGATCCTCGGGACTGGGCGTGGATGCACCGGCGTCTACTGCGGGCACTTGCGGCTGCTCACCAAGCAGGTTGGGTGCACACCGCAGTGACGGCGGACAACGTGCTGATTCATCCCGTCCTGCACGGGGTGGTCTTGGTGGGTTGGTCGTTTGCAACCAGACCGGGGGATCGGCCGGCGGCGAAGATCAGTTCCCGCCTCGATTCCTACCCTCCCGAACTCGAAGAATCTGTCTCACCAGCTTGGGATGTCTACATGGCGCATCAACTGATGTCGACCATGATCGGCGATCGAATTCCCAGTCGTATGAAGGCTTTTGCTCTCGGCTGTATGCAGCCGAATCCGAGTCTGCGTCCCGACGCAGTCGATCTACTGGGCGAGTTCGACGAACTCCTCGATCTTCTCTACGGCGAACGCACGTTTCGGGCGTTTACCGTTCCCTCCACGAAAGGGTAGTGATCCATCATGGGATACGGATATTGGGACGACAATACTTACAAGGCGGGCAAGACATTTCGTGCCGCCCGCGGTGTCGACGATTTCGGCTACACCGATTCGCTTCGAGCACGTCCGCGCGACACCTGGAAAGCCGATCCGACGCTCGATCCCTTCGGCGTTGACAAGCGTGAATGCCGAGACTCGGACGGGCACCCTGATTCCTTGCCGATAGCAGTGCTATTCGACGTAACAGGGTCGATGGGTGCCGTTCCGCGCATCATGCAGGACAAGCTCGGAAAGCTGCACGGACTGCTGCAACGTAAGGGGTATGCGGATGATCCGCAGATCCTGTTCGGCGGTATCGGCGACGCGGACAGTGATCGGGTTCCCCTGCAGGTAGGGCAATTCGAATCGGGAAATGCGATGGACGAACAGCTTCGCACCATCTTCCTGGAAGGAAACGGTGGCGGCCAGAAATCGGAAAGTTACGAATTGGCAGCCTATTTCATGGCGCGCCACACCAGTACGGATGCGTGGGACAAGCGGGGCCGTAAGGGCTACCTTTTCATCATCGGTGACGAGTTGAACAAGCCCAGACTCTCGGCTCGCCACATTCGCAGCGTGATCGGTGACAAGGTCCGGTTGGATGTTTCCGTTCCCTCGATCTATCGCGAGCTGGAGAAGCGTTGGAACGTCTACTTCGTTCTGCCTGACCAGTCGTCGTACTACAACGATCCGGAGATTGCGGATCACTGGACGAAGCTGCTCGGCGAGCGTTTCGTCAAACTCGACGACCCCGCTGCGGTGTGCGAACTGATCGCACTCACGGTTGGCATCGGCGAAGACCGGATCGATTTACGTGACGGACTGGCCGATCTCCGCGACATCGGTTCGGTGGCCGAAGCCGCGACGGTCGGAAAGGCACTTGCGCTGGCCGGTGAACATGCCCCTTCCACAGTGGCGGGATTGCCTCGCGATCTCGGAACCGGCACGGACGAAGTTGATTTCAGATAGAAGGGGATTCTCAATGATGTTGTCAAGCCGCAGAAGTGAGGGGAGCGGGTTCGTAGTTGGCGTGATCGCGGAGCATTGCCCACAGGACGTTGACGCGACGGCGTGCCAGTGCGAGGACGGCTTGGG
>NZ_JALGQH010000047.1 GCF_022810305.1 Rhodococcus sp. ARC_M6 | reverse complement strand
CCCCGAACCTGTGGGCACTGCGGCATGAACGAGACAGTGTGGTGGGCGTTGACGGTAGGCGGAACCAACCCGGGCATGCTGACCGACACGCAACGCGCGACCATCGAACGCATCAACGGCGAGCCTGGATCGATCACAGTCGAGACCGAGACCTGACCACCACCGAGTAGTACGTCCGTTTCCTACGCCTTCCACACCGTGCTCCTCGAACTGTGGAATCTCTGATCAACCGGAAATCATGTCGTGGTCGAGTGCCGATGGGCGCTACCCCGTTGCCATTTTTCACAGTCGGTACACCCGTTTCTGGCCACGCCATGCTCCGAGACGGCACCCTCTACAAAACGTCCCAGCGGAACTTCGGCGGCTGCGTGACGGGCAATGTAAGGGCAGCAAAATGCTGCTACGAACGGGCCCCGTCTGCCACGAGGCTCGACATCGGACACCGCCGCCTTGGGCTCAGAACCCGCGAAAGACGCCGTCCTCATCGGCAGAGGATGCAAAGTCTTCGAAATCCATATTGGCGCAGCGATAAATTGTTCTCGATCGCTGCCATTTCACTGAGAGCCACCCGCAGGGTAGGGATCTCATCTCGTTCCGGATCTCTGTTGCTCGCACCCACGGCGAGAATCGGATGCTCAGGATCTGACAGCGTCCGACTATCCGCGAGCTTGGCCACAGGTTCGCCTTTTCGGACGTCAGCCTGGATTTTTCACGTAAAGCCGGCTTGCATCAGTGTTGAAACAGTGAAAGATGCACTCGCACTGCGATAATGGCGTTGGCTAAGAGGGCATCTGAATACTCTGAATTTGGGGAGCGTCGGCGTGTGACGACCATGGAATGAGCGAACTCCTGGTAGGTCAATAGGTGCTTACGCCACGACCCGACCAGGAGTTCACTTGTCATCATCGCTCATTTCGCTCTGCCCGTCATGCCCTACCCCCGATCATGCCGGCGGACACCGATGCGCGGTGTACCCGTCGTCGTCGGTCACCGACGCACAGTGGGCGATCCTCGAACCCCTTCTCCCACCCGCCGGAAACACCCAGGGACACGGTGGTCGTCCCGAGAAGCACTGTCGCCGTGTGATACTCGATTCAATCTTTTACGTCGTTCGTGGCGGGATCGCATGGCGGCAACTGCCGTCGGAGTTCCCTCCCTCGACCACTGTGTGGGCGATCTTCGCCCGCTGGGTCCGGGCGGGTGTGTGGCAGCGGATCCACGACGCGCTGCGTGACCGTGCCCGTATCGGAGACGGGCGCAATCCGCTGCCGTCGGCTGCGATCATCGATTCACAATCGGTGCAGGGCGCCGACACCGTGCCCCGGTCCAGCCGAGGGTACGACGCGGGCAAGAAGACCAACGGCCGCAAACGTCACATCGCGGTCGACACCAACGGGTTGCTACTCGCTGTTGTGGTGACCATGGCCGGGATTCAGGACCGGGACGGTGCGGTCCGACTCCTGGCGGCGTTACGTGCTCACTTCTCGACGGTCAGCCTGGTCTGGGCTGACGGTGGCTACGCCGGCAGGCTCATCGGTTGCGCCAAAAGTGTTCTGTCACTGACTGTTCAGGTCGTCAAGCGCACCGACAGTGGCAAGGGATTCAAGGTTCTTCCCCGGCGGTGGGTGGTCGAGAGGACGTTCGCGTGGATCTGCAAGCATCGTCGTTGCGTCCGTGATTACGAAACCCGATCCGACCATCATGAAGCGATGGTCTACATCGCCATGATCGCCACCATGTCACGCCGACTTGCCCGTACTGCCTGACCCCGCACCACAGTTTTCAGACACGCTCTTATACGTGGGCGACACCACGCAGTTGACGGTGACGATCCTGTTGAGTCAACACGAAGACCTGAAAATCGACGTGACCATCATGAACCTGGTGTTGACGATCGGTGCCTCGCAGGTCACCCAGAGCGGGCGGCACCTCGATGAGGTACCGCCCGCAAATCGTAGTGTGGCTCAGGAAACTGCGTCGACAGATCGAACCTTCTCGCGCAGTTCGCCCTTCATTACCTTGCCACTTGCATTGCGCGGCAGGGCTTCCACCACAACGATGTCCTTGGGATGCTTGTAGCGGGCCAAGCGATCGGCGAGGAACGTGCCGAGTTCTTCGATTGTCAGATCAGCACTGGAGCCGGGTGCCATGGCGATAATCGCTACGGGTACTTCGCCCCACTTGGTGTCAGGGCGACCGACCACCGCAGCCTCGACGATCAGATCATGTTCGTAGAGAGCATTTTCGACCTCGGCGCAGTAGATGTTCTCACCGCCCGAGATGATCATGTCCTTCTTGCGGTCCACGACGTACACAAAGCCTTCGTCGTCGACGCGCACCAGATCGCCGGAGTGGAACCAGCCGCCAGTGAAAGCGTCCGCAGTGGCTTGCGGGTTGTTCCAGTACTCGCTCATCATCGTCGGGCCGCGGTAGACGATCTCGCCGATCTCCCCGGGCGGGACGTCGTCCATGTTCTCGTCGACAACACGCGCCGAGATGGTCGGGATGACGCGACCGACGGATCCGAGTTTGCGAATAGCGTCCTCACCATCGAGAACGCAAGTGATAGGCGACATTTCGGTTTGACCGAAGACTGCGACGTTGAATGCGTCGGGGAAAGATTCCGCCATTGCGCGCAGGATCGTGTCCGACGACGGCGCCGCGCCCCAGGAAATATTCTTCAGTGACAATGCGCGGGGTTGCGCTTTCTGGACGGCACACACCGCCTGCCACTGAACCGGAACGAGGAACAGGCTGGTGACCTTCTCGGCTTCGAGGACGTCGAGAAGTGCACCCGGATCGAAAGCCCCGAGCGGATGGATAACCGTGGTGGTGCCCAATTGCAGGCTCGGAGCAATGGATCCGAGGGCCGCGATATGGAACATCGGTGTCGCGCAGAATCCGATGGAATCCTCTTTGAACAAATGGAATGCGCGGATGCAGGTCAAGGACTGAGACGCGAGATTGGAGTGCGAGAGCACCGAACCCTTCGGTCGCCCAGTGGTTCCCGAGGTGTACATGATGAGTGCCGGTGTGTCATCAGGGATGTCGCGAGGGATGTGACTGTCGCCGGCCTCGGCGATCAGATCCTCGTACGTGAGGCTGTCACCTTCGGCCGGCGCGCCGACGGTGATGGAGATGTCGATGCCGTCGGATGCAGCGCGCGCCGCGGCGGCCAATGGAGCGAGCGGCCCTTCTGCGACAATGACTTTGGATCCCGAGTCGTTGACCAGGTACGTGACCTCAGGCGGGGTGAGACGGAAGTTCACCGGTACTGCGATTGCGCCCAACGCATTAGTGGCAAGGACTACCTCGAGGTATTCGGGGCGGTTGAGCATCAGGATCAAGACACGGTCGCCGAAGCTGACGCCGCGCCGGGAGAGGGCGTCGGCAAGTTTGTCGACGCGTTTGCTCAGTGTGCTCCAGGAGATGGAATCACCGAGGAATCGCAGCGCGGTGTGATCAGGGATCATCTGCGCGTGGTGAGCGACCTGGTTGTTCCAGTTGGTACGTCGCAAGCGCTGTACCTCGGACGCTGTATCGATGGAGGCTATGTACGGTTTCCTCTCTTGAATCACTTGAAGTTCGGTGCGCGCTTCTGGAGCATTGCTGTTGCGCCCTCGGCAAAGTCGGCGCTGACAAGAAGTTCTACTTGGCCGGTCTTTTCGAGTTCCAAGGCTGCATCGATGCGGTCGAGTGTTGCGGCATTGAGGGCAGCTTTGGTGAGTTCGACGGCACGCCGCGGCGCTTTCGAGGTACGCGTCGCGATGGCCTCGATGTGTGCCGCGAATTGATCGTCGGGAATGGTTCGGGAGACCAGGCCGAAGCGTTCTGCGTTCTCGGCCGACACTCTTTCGCCGAGTAGAAACATCTCCGCTGCCCGGGCTCGGCCGATGGCCGCAGGAACCAAGGCGCTGGCGCCGCCGTCGGGCATCAGTCCGATGTTGACGAACGACAGAAGGAAGTACGCACTTTCGGCGGCGTAGGTCAGGTCTGCGGCGAGCGCGATGGAAACACCGACGCCGGCAGCGGGTCCGTTGACTGCGGCGATCACGGGCACTTTAGCGCTGGTGATCGCCCGGATCAGGGCGTTTGCCGCGTCCATGACGACGTGAGGTTCAGCAGGGTTCATCGCGGCTGCCGCGAGGTCGGCGCCGGTGCAGAATGCGCGGCCGGTTCCGGTGATGACGATGGTGCGAACAGCAGGGTTGTCGGCCGAGTTGGTAACGGCGTCGACAAACGCGTTCATCGTTTCGAGGTCGATCGCGTTCATACGCTCGGGTCGATTGAACGTCAATCGGAGGATGCCGTTGTCGAGTTCCGACAGGATGCCGGCCGTCGTGGTTGTCATGCCGAACCCGTACGGGTGTTGTTACACATGCGAATCATCAGCTCACAGCTACTTTCTTACGGTCGGTCAAATCCAAGGTGTTCCGTTGGCGCAAGCCGAAACTCGTGCCGGCGGCGGGGTTTTCTGCAAGAGTTGTGCGAATGTGGGTTAGCGCAATGCTCTGAATCAGCCTGTCAAGGCTGTTCGGAGGGCGGAGTTCAGAGCGGCATGGAATTTTCGTTTCCCAATCTCGCCCTCCCCAAAATCTGCGACTATGCCTGCACTACATGACTTTTCGTCGGCGAGGCGCACGGAAACTCCTGCTGCGTCCGCAGCCTCTTCGAGGAGTGCGCGTCAGGTTTGTCTAACAATGGTGCGCTAGATCGCCGAATCCAGCGGGGCCGCGGTCAGGCAGAGGCTGGCCGAGTTCAATGTCGGTCTCTTGAGTGAGTAGGCCGCTATTCGGCTGCGATTGTTTTGCGCACTATGCGTTTCAGAATCTTTCCCGACGGGTTGCGTGGGATCGAGTCGACGATCACGAGATCGTGCGGCAGTTTGTAATGCGTGATCCGGCTACCGCAGAACTCGCGCAATGCAGCCAAGTCCAGGCTTGCGCCGGCATCGATCACCGCGACGGCGACGATGGACTCCCCGTAGATCTCGTGCGGGCGGCTGACCACCGCGCAGTCGAGCACGGCGGGATGCGCGGCAATCGCATTCTCCACTTCCACCGAGTACACGTTGTGGCCGCCGGTGATGATCATGTCCTTGAGCCGGTCCACCAACGTCATGTAGCCGTCCGCGTCTAGGCGAGTGAGGTCCCCGGTGTGGATCCAGCCGTCGACCAAGGTCTCGGCCGTCGCCTCCGGCTTGTTCCAGTACTCCTTCATCATGGTGACCCCGCGCAGGATCATCTCGCCGACCTCGCCGGGGGCCACGTCGTTGCCTTCGGGATCGACAATGCGAACCTCCATCGTGATCAGCGCCTGCCTGCCGCTGGCCTCGGGGCGCTCGAGGACCTGCTGGTGGTTGAGGAAGATGCCGCCCGGGCCGGCTTCGGTCTGCCCGCACAGGTTCATGAACTCGACACTGGGAAATGCGGCGACGAGTTGTTGCACGGCCGACGCAGGCATAGGCGCGGCCCCGAAGAGCCCGGTACGCCACGCGGTGAGGTCCAGTTTGGCCAGGTTCGGTTGGCGCAGCAGGAGCTGAAACATGGTGGGCACACCGAAGAACAGGGTGACCCTCTCGCGCTCCAGGGTTTCCAGGACTTTTACCGGGTCGAAGGAGTTGTGGATGACGTGAGTGGCGCCAATCAAAGTGCCGGGGATGAGCAGGATATTCAGTTCCGCGGAGTGGTAGAACGGGGCGACATGCAGGAGGCGGTCACCGTCCTTGAGCCCGATCGTGGCGATGGAAGCGGTGGCCTCCCACATGATCCGATAGTGGTCGAACAGTGCGCCCTTGGGGTTGCCGGTGGTGCCGGAGGTGTAGAGGATCTCGGCATTGTCGGATTCCGAAACCTCGACCTCGACTGGCCCGCCGGGCTGTTCGGCGGCGAGCGCGAACAGGTCCTCGAACTCGACGGCTGGGTAGGTGGCGAAGATCCGCAGCCCGTCGGGGAGTCCGTTGGCGACGGCCGTGCGGACAGCGTCGGACAGGGTGGGGTCGAAGATCAGGGTGGCGGCGCCGGAGTCGCGGATCAGGTAGTCCAGCTCGGGGGCGGCGGAGGCGGGGTTGACCGGCACGACGACCGCGCCGACGCGAGCGGTGGCATAGAGGGCGATGACGAAGCGGTCGCTATTCGTCGACATCAGCGCGACCCGGTCGCCTTTGGCGACACCGCGCTCCAGCAAGACGGCGGCCACTCGGTCCACGTGGGCATCGAGTTCCGCGTAGCTATGGCGAACGTCTCCATGGACGAGGGCCTCGCGGTCAGGTACGCGGGCGGCGGTCAAACGAAGTGTTCCGGCGATGGTGGGCATGCGGACCTCCAGCTTAAGTGAATATCTAATTAGTGTAACTCGGATCACACTGTCGGTGCAGATTCAATCAGGACCGCAAGGTTAGCGCAAGACCTGTGGCTATTTACTGAAAATTTGGCTGCCCCCTATGCTTCCGCTGCCGCCGCTGATACCGTAAGTGTATATCCAATAGGTTCAATGTGGAGGTTCATTGTGCATGGTCGAGTAGTGATGGCAGGCGTCGGGATGATCCCGTTCACAACGCCAAGTCGGACGGCGCCGTACCCGGAGATGGCCGAGGCGGCGGCGCGGGCGGCGTTGGCCGACGCGGGCCTGGAGTACGCGCAGATGCAGCAGGCGTACGTGGGTTACGTGTACGGAGATTCGACGTGCGGGCAGTCCGCGCTGTACGGACTGGGACAGTCCGGCATCCCGATCGTCAATGTCAACAACAACTGCGCGACGGGCTCGACCGCGCTCTGGCTCGCACGCCAGGCCATCGCCAGCGGCACGGTCGAGTGCGTGATCGCGCTCGGCTTCGAGCAAATGCAGCGCGGCGCGCTCGGTTCGATGTGGGCGGACCGGCCCTCCCCGTTCGAACGCTTCGACACCGTGGCCCACGAAGTGCAAGGCGTGTCCGAAGCCCCACTCGCCGCACAGTATTTCGGTGGTGCGGGCCGCGAGTACGCCGAGCGATACGGGATGGACCCGAGGGTGTTCGCGCAGATCTCCGTGAAGTCGCGCAAGCACGCGGCCAACAACCCATACGCGGTGTTCAAAGATCAGCTCACGGTCGAGGAGGTGCTGGCCTCCCCAGCGATCTACGGCCCGCTGACCCGCTTGCAGTGCTGCCCGCCGACCTGTGGCGCCGCGGCCGCCATCCTGTGCAGCGAGGAGTTCGCCCGCAAGCACGGCATCGACGCGTCGGTGGTCATCCGCGCACAGGCCATGACCACGGACACCAGCTCGACGTTCGATGAGAAGAGCATGATCAAGGTCGTCGGCTTCGACATGGCGAAGACCGCTGCGGACCAGGTGTACGCCGCCGCGGGCGTCGGGCCGGAGGACATCGGCGTGGTGGAGCTGCACGACTGCTTCACCACCAACGAGGTCCTCTCCTATGAGGCGCTCGGGCTAACCCCAGAGGGCACGGCGGAGAAGTTCATCGCCGACGGCGACAACACCTACGGCGGCCGCGTCGTCACCAACCCGTCGGGCGGCCTGATGTCGAAGGGCCACCCGCTCGGCGCGTCGGGCCTGGCGCAGTGCGCGGAGCTCGTCTGGCAGCTGCGCGGGCAGGCGGCGGGCAGGCAGGTCGACGACGTCCGGCTGGCGCTGCAACACAACATCGGGCTCGGCGGCGCGGCCGTCGTGACCCTCTACGAGAAGGTGGGATAAATGTCCATCGGCCACACAGGGCTAGATCCCGCGGTGATCGGCACCCAGATTCCGGCCACGTCCCTGACCGTCGACGCCGGCCGGCTGCGCTTCTTCGCGAAGGCCATCGGCGAGGACAACCCGGTGTATACGGACCTCGACTCGGCGACGGCCGCGGGGCATCCAGATCTGCCCGTGCCGCCGACCTTCTTGTTCTCCATCGAACTCGAGCAGCCAGACCCCTTCGCGTGGGCCATCGATCTGGGAGTGGACCTGCGCCACGTCCTGCACGGCGAGCAGTCTTTCACCTATCACTCCACCGCGTTTGCGGGCGATGTCCTCACCGCCCGCCCGCGCATCTCCGACGTTTACGCCAAGAAGGGCGGGTCGATGCAGTTCATCGTCAAGGAGACGGCCGTGACTAGGGACGACGGCTCTGCTGTTGCCGATCTCACCAGCGTGATCGTCGTGCGGAACCCGGAGGCCGGCCGGTGACGATCATCGAAATCGGCACCCAGCTGCCGCCCGTGAAGATATCCCCGATCTCCCGGACCACTCTCGCGCTGTTCGCCGGAGCCTCGGGCGACCACAATCCAATGCACATCGACAGCGATGTGGCGAAGTCGGTGGGGCTGCCGGATGTGTTCGCGCACGGCATGCTGTCCATGGCCTACCTCGGCCGCGTGCTGACCAATTGGGTTGACCAGCAAGCAATCCGGAGCTACCGGGTGCGCTTCGCGGCTATCACCCCCGTCCACGGGCAGGTCACCTGCGCTGGATCGATAGTCGCGATCGACGATGTCGGCGGCGAGCGCCGTGCCAGCGTCGAGCTCACCGCCACCCTCGCCGACGGCACCGTGACCCTGCAGGGTGACGCGATCGTGGTGCTCTCCTCCTCTAACAACTCTCGAAAGGCGTGAATCATCATGGGAAATCTTGACGGCAAGGTCGCCATCGTCTCCGGCTCCGGGCGCGGCATCGGGCGAGAAATAGCGCTCAAGCTCGCCAGGGAGGGTGCCTCCGTCGTGGTCAACGACCTCGACGAAGGCCCTGCCAACGACACCGTCTCGGACATCGAGGCCGCCGGCGGCAAGGCCGTGGCCTGCGTCGGCAGCGTCACCGACGACGAGTTCGCGGAACGCTTTGTCGGCGCCGCGGTCGACAGCTTCGGCGGCCTCGACATCATCGTGAACAACGCTGGCTACACGTGGGACTCGGTGGTGCAGAAGATGACCGACGAGCAGTGGGACGCCATCTTGGACGTGCACCTGAAGGCGCCGTTCCGGATCCTGCGGGCCGCACAGCCGGTGATCTCCGCGGCAGTGAAGAAGGAAAAGGAGGCCGGCGTGCCCGTGCAGTGCCGCAAGGTCGTCAACATCTCCTCATTGGCAGGAACCGGCGGCAACGCTGGTCAGGCCAACTACTCCTCGGCCAAGGCCGGCGTCATCGGCCTGACCAAGGCCATCGCCAAGGAATGGGGCCGCTACAACGTCACCGTCAACAGTGTCGCCTTCGGGATGATCACGACTCGGCTCACCGACACCCCCGCGGGCGGCGACGGCACGATCAACGTGGAGGGCAAGGAGATCAAGGTCGGTGTGAACCCCAACCTGCGTGCTGCGATGGAGCAAATGATCCCGCTCGGTCGCGCGGGCCTGCCTTCCGAGGCGGCGGGGGCCGTCTACCTGCTGTGCACCCCCGAATCCGACTACATCAGTGCGCAGACCGTCGTCTGCGGCGGCGGAGTCAATGTGTGATCAGTCCACGGCGCTGTTCCTAGCTGTTCCTAGCTGTGACGCCGGTGGGCATGGGCGCACGGGGCGGGTGCGCGCGGGGCGGGTGCGCGCGGCAAGCCTGGATTGCCGGCACTGAGTTGCGCAAGTCGGTGATCTTCGCGGATGAGTTTCCGATTTCCGGCGCGGGTAAGGTCGTCAAACAAGAACTGCGAATGATGACGTGGCCGAACTGCCGGCCGGCGAGCTAGGAGACCAAGCGATGGCCAGCGGACCGGACATGCGGCTGGATGACCGTCCGGTCCGTGGCACTCGGCCGGGCAACCGCCGCGAGTTGATCGTTGTGGCAGCAGCGAAACTCTTCTATGCCAAGGGGTTCGCGAGGACCTCGATGGGCGAGATCGCGGAGGCCGTCTCGATCGGGCCGTCTGCGCTGTACCGGCATTTCAGGGGCAAGGGCGAGCTGCTGACGACGGTGGTGGACGAGTCGATCATCTCGGTGCGTGGCCTGCTCGAGGGGCTGGGGCCGGACAGGTTCGGCCAGCTGTCCGGCTTGCTGGCGCCGGTGCTGCTGGAACATCGCGAGATGGGGGTGATGTGGCGGCGCGAGTCCCGCAACCTCGACGAGGAGGTCCGAGCGCGGGCCCACGATCAGATTCGCGCGATCGCCGGGATCTTGGCGGAGGTGATCGAGGAAGGCCGCCAGGATCTGGGCGCCGATGATGCGGCGTTCCTCGCGTCTTGCCTGCTCGGCGTCGCCACCAGCATCTCCTTCCACCAGCTGACACTGCCAGAAGAGCAGTTCACGGAACTGCTGGCGAGCATGCTCGACGGCGTGCTGACGACATCCCTGCCCGCAGGAGTCCTAGATCCGGATTCTTCTCCAATGTTGTTGGCCCCCAGGAAGTCCCGACGGGAAGATCTGCTTGCCGCCGCTATCCGCCTATTCTCCGAGGACGGGTACGCGAAGGTCGGGATGGAGGACATTGGCGCCGCGGTGGGCATAGCTGGACCCAGCGTCTACAGCCACTTCGGCAGCAAGGCCGAGTTGCTCATCGCGGGCACCGTACGGGCTACCGAGTGGCTGCGAATGGATCTGGCCCAGGCCCTGGCGCGTGCGACAGACCCTGAGGATGGACTGCGGCGGCTCCTGTTGTCCTACAGCGCTTTTGCTCTGGCAAATCCACACATGGTGGATCTGCTCGTCACCGAGCTGGACCAATTGCCCGCCGAGGACCGCCTGCGGGCGCGGCAGTCGCAGTTGGACTACATCGCGGAATGGGTGCACCTGTTGCGGGCGGTCCACACGGAGCTTGACGCGGTGACCGCGCGGATTCTGGTGCAGGCAACGCTGTCGATGATGAATGACGTGGCGTTGATCCCTCGGCTGCGGGCGCGTGGTGGGCTCTGCGCGGAGATGGCGGCCGTGGGGGAACGGCTACTGGCCCTGCATTAGTCGGCCACGGGGCTGGACGTGGTGGATCCGGCCCCGGGGGCTTCGTGGCGCGCGGGCCGACTCAGCATGCGCCGCAGTGTGTTCAACCCGAATGCGCGGTTGCCCGGGCTGAATCGCGCACGGCCACGGTCAGCTTCGGCTTCTCCGACTCCGACTCCTCAGGCGCGGCGACTCGTTCCCAGACGCTGTCGACCAGGGGCTGCAGGAAGAGCTGGCCGAGCTGGCGGACGATAACGTCCACGATCTGTGCCGACTCGCGCTGACCTGTGGGCGCGAGGCCAGCCGTGCGAGCCTTCCGGAGCTCGGAGCGGCTCAGGGCCGTCAGCCGGTCGATCAGTGAGTTCGTCGGCTTGGCCGGGTCCAGCAGCGCGCGGCGCAGATAGTTGACCACCTCGGGGTGCGCGGCGAGCATCCGCTCTACTGCCGCGTCGCGGGCCGACATGACTTGTCTCGGCTCGCCATCGGTGGGCGCTTGCGCGATGGCCTGAGCGAAGTGCTCCACGAGGAGCTCCTCCACCGCGTCTCGCAGGCCGTCCTTGTTCTTGAAGTGGTGCACCACAAGTCCCACGGTGACACCTGCGGTGGATGCGACCGTCCGCATCGAGGTGCGGTCCTCGCCGAACTCCGCGTAAAGATCCATCGCGGTGTTGCGGATGCGGGCCTTGGCGGTCAAGTCTCCCGTGCTGGCACGCGGGTCGCTGCTGGGATCCATGTTTCCACCTCTCATCAGCGAACATCTTACATTCATAGAAAATTCTGTACATGTGCTGAATTAACTGTACAGTTGGTCAGTGACTTCGAAGGGAAGGCTTAAGATGCTCGACATCCTTAACGGCATACGTGTCGTGACCCTCGCGGTGAACCTCCCGGGTCCGCTCGCCGCCTCGCGGCTGAGTGCAATGGGGGCCAGCGTGGTCAAGGTCGAGTCGCCCGGTGGCGACCCTCTGGCGCATGGGGCACCGGGCTGGTATGCCGAGCTTCTGGGCGAGCAGCTGGTCGCAGTCCTGGACCTGAAGGACCCGTCCGATCTGGTCAAGCTGGATGCGTTGCTGACTGGGGCGAACGTATTGATCACCTCGATGCGGCCGTCGGCGCTGCGCAGGCTCGGGTTGGGGGACGCCACCGCCAGGTTCCCCGGGCTCTCCCACGTGGAGATCGTCGGCCACGACGGCGAGCTGGAGGAGCTGCCCGGCCATGACCTGACCTACCAGGCTGCTCATGGCACGCTGCAGCCCCCGCTGATGCCGGTGATCCCAGCGGCGGACCTCCTCGGCGCGGAGCGTGCCGTCTCCGCCGCGCTGCTCGGACTGATCGGCGCCGCCAAAACCGGTGTCGGACAGCGATATCGAGTGGTGCTCGAGGACGCAGCGGCCGCTGCCGGCGCCGCCATCCGGCATGGGCTCGTAGGGGAGGGCGCATTGCTTGGCGGCGCCACCCCGACGTACGGGATCTATCAGACCGCGGACGGCCACATCGCGCTCGGCGCGCCGGAGCCGCATTTCCGCAGCCGAACGCTTGAGGCGCTCGGCGTGGCGGACACGCACGAGGCGCTGGCACGGGTGTTCGCCGGCGCCAGCAACGCCCATTGGGAAGAACTGGCCGCACAGGTGGATATCCCCATCGTCGGCATCCGCAACGTGACCAGAGGAGAAGAAGAATGGCTGATCGAGAAGCTGTGATCGTAGGCGCCGTGCGCACCCCCGTCGGCAAGCGCGGCGGAGCGTTGAGCGCGTGGCACCCAGCCGACCTCCTCGGGCACACCCTGCGGAACTTGGTGGACCGCAGCGGGATCGACGCGACGGACATTGACGACGTTATCGCCGGCTGCGCCCTGCAGCACGAGCACCAGTCCGGCAACATCGGCCGGCACGCGGTTCTTGCAGCCGGACTGCCGGAGTCCGTGCCCGCGGTGACACTCGACCGCCAGTGCGGCTCCGGCCAGCAGGCAGTCAACTTCGCGGCGTTCGGCATCATGGCCGGCGCCTACGACGTGGCCATCGCGTGCGGCGTCGAGTCGATGTCGCAGGTCCCGATCCCGCTGGCGTTTGCGCCCGGCGCCCCGCTAGGCGCCCAGTACGCACCCCGCGAGCTGGCCCGCTACGACAACGCGATGGTCGCCCAGGGCGCCGCGTCGGAGCTGCTCAACACCCACCTCGGCGTCACCCGCGAGGAGCTCGACGAGTTCGGGATGCGCAGCCATCGGCGCTCCCACGCGGCCACCTCGGCGGGCAAGTTCCGCGAGCAGCTGGTGCCGATCACCGGCGACCCGGTCAACAACACCGGCCCCGAGATCACCGAGGACGAGGGCATCCGTGCGGAGATGGATCCCGCGAAAATCGCGTCGCTGAGAACTATCTTTTCGGCCGACGGCGCCACCACCGCCGCGAACTCCTCGCAGATCAGCGACGGCGCCGCTGCGCTGCTGCTCACTTCCCGCGCCTACGCGGAGCAGCACGGGCTCAAGCCGCGCGCACGGCTGGTCGCGATGTCTGTCGCCGCCGCGGATCCCATCCTCCAGTTCACGGCCGTGCTCGACGCCACCCACAAAGCGCTCAAGGTCGCGGGACTGAGCGCGGAGGACATCGACCTATTCGAGGTCAACGAGGCCTTCGCCGCAGTGCCCCTGATGGTCCAGCGCGAGTTCGACGTCCCCGATGAGAAGCTGAACGTCAACGGCGGATCAGTCAGCATCGGGCACCCGCTCGGCTCCACCGGGGCCCGGATGCTCACCGACCTGCTGTGCGAGCTCGAGCGCACGGGAAAACGCTACGGACTGCAGACCATCTGCGAGGCGAGCGGCACCGCCAACGCCACCATCATCGAACGCATCTGAGAGGCACGGCAATGACCAAGAATCTTGTCAAGGGAGTCCCCTCGACACACGGCGACAATTACCAGCTCAACACCACCAACCTGATCCGGCACGCGGTGCGCACCTACCCGGAGACGGCGATCGTCTACCGCACGACGGCCGGCGACTGGGAGCGCTACACGTACGCGGAGGCGTATGAGCGGGTCAAGCGCGCGGCGAATGCGCTCACGAGCCTGGGCATCGGCGCGGCCGACACCGTCGGCCTCCTCGACTGGAACAGCCGCCGCCACTACGAGCTGAGCTGGGCCATCCCCGGCCTCGCCGCCGTGATGCTGCAGATGAACCTGCGCTTGTCGGCGGAGGACCTCGGCTACGTGACCGATCATGCCGACGCGACGTGGGTGCTGGTGGACGAGACCTTGCTTCCCGTCGCGGAGTCCATTGCGCCGCTGGTACCCCAGGTCAAGGGCTGGATCGTGATGACGGACAAGCCGCTGTCCGAGATCAGCACCACGCTCGAGAACGTCCTGCACCTTGAGGACCTGATGGCCGCGGCCGACACCGAGATCGACTGGCCTGTGATCGACGAGACCTCCACATACAGTGCGGTCTACACCTCGGGCACCACTGGCCGACCCAAGGGCGTGTACTACTCGCACCGCGGCACCTACCTGCACGCGATGGCGATGGCCGCCGCGAGCGGCATGACTCGGGACGACACCGCGATGCTCATCACCCCGATGTTCCATGGCCAGTCCTGGGCATTCCCGCACGTGACCATGTGGGCGGCGGCGAAGATCATCCTGCCCGGACGTTACATGGCCGAGGACACCTCGATGCTGGTCGACATGATGATCGCGGAGAACGTGACCGTCGCCAACGGCGCGCCGGCGATCTTCCAGCCGATGCTCGACTACATCAAGACGCTCGATGTGAAGCCGGACTTCTCGTCGACCCGCCTGCTCTCCGGTGCCACGGAACCCGCGCTGTCGCTGATGCGGGACTTCTACGAGCTCACCGGCGCGGACTTCGTCCAAGCATATGGGGCAACCGAGACCACACCGCTGATCACCATGAACCTTGGTGTCAAGCCGTCAATGCAGGGCCACCTCACGGCGGACGATGAGAAGTGGGACCTGAAGCGCTACCAGGGCCTGCCGACATCCGGCGTCGACATCCGGATCGTCGACGCCGACGACAACGACCTGCCGCACGACGGGAAGAGCGTCGGCGAGATCCTGATGAGGGGGCCATGGGTCATCGAGCGGTACCACAAGCTCGACGACGACGCGGACCGCTTCCTCGACGGCTACTGGCGCAGTGGCGATGTCGGCACGATCTTCCCGAATGGGTACTTCAAGCTGACCGACCGCATCAAGGACGTCGTCAAGAGCGGCGGCGAGTGGATCTCCTCGATCGATATGGAGAACGCGATCGTTGCGCACCCGCTGGTGCAGGACGCGGCCGTCGTCGGCATCGAGCACCCGAAGTGGCAGGAGCGCCCGCTCGCGCTCGTCGTCCCGGTGGAGGGTGCGGAGCTCACGCGCGACGACATCATCGACGTCCTCAGCGACCGGTTCGCGAAATGGCAGATGCCGGACACGGTCCTGTTCGTTGACGCGCTGCCGCGCACCAGCGTGGGAAAGCTGGACAAGAAGGTGCTCCGGGTGGAGCACGCCGACGAGTATAAGGATGCAGCGCAGTGACAACAGAGATCCTCCGCTCGACCCGCGACGGCGCGGTGGTGGTGCTCTCCATCAACCGCCCCAATGCGATGAACAGCCTCAACAACGCGCTGCAGACGGCGTTCGCCGCCGAACTAGCTGCTGCCGCCGAGGATGACGGCGTCCGCGCCGTGGTCATCACCGGCGAGGGTGGCGTGTTCTGTGCCGGAGCAGACATCACCGCGTTCGACGAGATCCGGGCGCGCCCCCTCGTCGGCGCCCCTATCGCAGACATGTGGTCGCTGCTTGCCGCGTATCCGAAACCCGTAATCGCGGCGGTCGAGAAGTTCGCTCTTGGCGGGGGCTGCGAGCTGGCGCTGGCCTGCGACATCGTCATCGCCGGGCAGTCCGCGAAGTTCGGCGTCCCGGAGGTCAAGATCGGCGCCATCCCCGGGGCGGGTGGCACCCAGCGACTGATTCAGGCGATCGGCAAGGCAAAGGCCATGGCGATGCTGCTCACCGGCGACTCGATGACGGCCTCACAGGCGGAGGCCGCAGGTTTGGTCGCCGAGGTCGTCGAGGACGGCCAGGCCGCCGCGGCCGCGATCGCGATGGCGCAGCGGATCGCGAAGAACTCCCCGATCGCGGTCACCCTCGCCAAGAATGCCGCGTTGGCCTCCTACGAGACGACGCTCGCGCAGGGCCTCGAGCACGAGAAGCGCAACTTTCACACGATCGTGCGGACCGCGGACAGCCACGAGGGGCAAGCCGCGTTCCTGGAAAAGCGATCCCCGAACTTCACCGGAAAGTAGGAGAAACCATGTCTGAGCTGTTCCCCGATTACGTCTCGCCCTGGGAGACGGACGACCAGCGCCTCCTGCGCGTGCACGCCGCGGAGTTCTTCCGCCGCGAGGCCACCCCCAACCAGGCCCGCTGGGCCAAGCAGCAGCACGTCGACCGCGAGTTCTGGAACAAGACCGGCGACGCGGGCCTGCTCGGCCTGAGCCTGCCCGCGGAGTACGGCGGCGGCGGCGAGAACTTCGGCCACGAGGCCGTCATCGCCCAGGAGCGGGCCTTCGCCCACGACACCGCGTTCGGCTTCATCGTGCACTCCGCGCTCGGTTCGCACTACATCAGCTCCTACGCCACCGAGGAGCAGAAGAATCGATGGATCCCGCAGATGGTCAGCGGCGAGTCGGTCATCGCTGTCGCGATGACCGAACCTGGCACTGGCTCGGATCTACAGTCGATCCGCACGACCGCGGTGCGTGACGGCGACGAGTACGTGATCAACGGCGCGAAGACGTTCATCTCCAACGGCGTGCTGTGCGACCTGCTGGTGATCGTCGCGAAGATCAATGACGGGATCTCGCTTTTCGTCGCGGAGGTGAACGGGCTCAACGGCTTCGAGCGCGGACGCACACTGGAGAAGATCGGCCAGCACGGCCAGGACACCTGTGAGCTCTCCTTCACCGACATGCGCGTGCCGGTCGAGAACCTGCTCGGCGGCGTCGAGGGGAATGGTTTCGCGCAGCTCCTCGAGCAACTCCCACGCGAGCGCCTGACGATCGGCATTGACGCGGTGGCAGCCGCCGAGGCCGCGGTGCTCGAGACGGTCCGGTACGCGAAGGAACGCACCGCGTTCGGCAAGCCGATCCTCGACTTCCAGAACACGAAGTTCGTCCTCGCCGAGTGCAAAGCCGAGGTGCTCGCGGGAAAGACGCTGGTGGATTACTGCATCCAGCGGTACCTCGACGGCAAGCTCGATGCCACGACCGCGTCGATGGTGAAGATGTGGGGCTCGGAGAAGCAGTGCCAGATCATCGACCGCTGCCTGCAGATCTTCGGCGGCTACGGCTACATGATGGAGTACCCCATCGCCCAGATGTACGCCGCGGCGCGCATCCAGAAGATCTATGGCGGCACTAACGAGATCATGAAGATCCTGATCTCGCGCAGTCTCTGATCCAGTAATTAAGCAGCCCAACAGTTCTTGAGAGAAAGCAGAATCTGATGCAGATTGCAGGCAGCAGCGCTATCGTCACCGGAGGCGCGTCCGGTCTAGGTCTCGCGACGGTCGAGGCGTTGGCCAAATCCGGCGCCCGGGTCGTCGCGATCGACCTCCCGTCAGCCAACACCGACGCGCTCACGGCGCTCGGGGACGCGGTGCAGTTCTCCCCGGCCGATGTCACCGATGAGGCGGCGGTGGCGGAGGCTGTGGCGCTCGCCAACTCGGAGGGCTCACTGCGGATCGTGGTGAATTGCGCGGGCGTCGGCAGTGGGACCAAGACTGTTAGTCGTAAGGGCCCGCACCCGATGGAGATCTTCGAGAGGGTGATCGCGGTGAACCTGTTGGGCACGTTCAACGTGCTGCGCCTCGCGGCGCACGCGATGTCGCAGAACGATCCGGTGGACGGTGAGCGGGGGGTCATCGTCAACACGTCTTCGGGCGCCGCGTTCGACGGGCAGATCGGGCAGGCTGCGTATGCGGCGTCTAAGGGGGCGGTGGCCGCGGCGACGCTGCCTATCGCCCGGGATCTCGCGTCGCTGCTCATCCGCGTGAACACCATCGCGCCGGGGCTGTTCAAGACCCCGCTGCTGGCCTCGCTGCCGGCGGGGCCGATGGCCGCGTTGACGGCGTTGACGCTGCACCCGGCCCGCCTCGGCGACCCGGCCGAGTTCGCGCAACTGGTGGAGGCCATCGTCACCAACCCGATGTTCAACGGGGAGACGGTCCGGCTTGACGGCGCAGTCCGAATGCCCCCGAAGTGACGAGGGCCGAGGGCTTCGACGTCTACGCGGAGGATCTGAGCGTCGGCGATCGGTACGAGTTCGGCCACCACAGGGTCGCCGAGGCGGAGCTGGTGGACTTCGCCTCGATGTGGGATCCACAACCATTCCACACCGATGTGGAGGCGGCGGCGGACCATGGGTTCGGCGGGCTCATCGCGAGTGGCCTGCACACCCTCGCGATCTACCAGCGGCTGCTGGTCCGGCGGATCGACGGCCGCTGGAAGGTCATCGCGGGTCGGAAGATCACGGAGGTGGTGTTCGTCAGCCCGGTGCGGCCAGGCGATGTGCTCTCCGGCTCCTTGGCGGTCACCGAGGTCTCGCTCGATGACCGCGGCCGCGGCCGGATCACCTCGGACGCAGAGGTCGTCAACGACGCCGGAGTTGTCGTCCTGACTGTCACCGCCGTCATGTTCCTGCGCCGACGCGGCGGGTGAGCGGCCGCGCATGCTGTCTGATTTCTGGGCTGGAAGCGTGAGGAACGGATTGAACTTCTACGCCATCGCGATGGTTGGGATGTGGACCGCGTCGCTGGAAGGCGGGGAGGGTGAGCCTCGATTCGATGCTTGCCGAATAGAAAACCTCAGCGCGGGCTGATCTACAGACGGTGCCGGGACGCGGATTGATGAAGTTGGCCTTGTCAGGGGCGGTGTCCCCGGACAAGGCCAACTTCATTCCCTAACCTCGGGCTTTCGTGCGTCCAGCGGAACAGGAGGTCTGTATAGGTCTGTTTGTTCGTCAGCTCGTCGTCGCTTGCCGGTGGAAGTCCGGTCCGGGTAGCTGCCAGGTGGCCCGGTAGCAGGCTGGCGGCTTCATCTGGAAACGGGTGTGGTCGAAGCCCAGCGTCAGAAGCCCTGCAAGGGGGAGCGAAGGTGCGGTCCGCAGCATAAAGCGAAGTCTGCGGCGTCGTTAGAGGTCCCCGCCCGAGAGGGCGGGGGTGAAGAGAGAGCCGAGCCGCCGTAATCACGGTGAAGGCCGATGGAAGGCACTGAAGACCTGGATGTGCAGGTGCCGAGGAACTCTCCGGCGTATGGAGCGTAGAACGTACCGACAGTGGCGACGGGAACTGGAGAAACCCTCCCCGGCCCGGTCATCTGCGATGGCGCGGCGGCGATGCTGCTGTGTCTGTGGCCGGAAGCGGTGGTGCTCTATAACCAGTGATCCTGGGAAATGAGTTGTCGGCCGGAAGGGTGGCGGAGGCGGCCGTAGTACCGATCGAGCCCGCAGGACAACACAACCTGGGGCGAGGGAAGGGCCGCTACGTGTGTCGATGCGTTGTTGATGTGAAGGAGGCGCCCGGTGAGTGCCACGATGGTGGCTAGTACTACAGTTGTAGATAGAGCCTTTTACTCGTCTGACCTGCGAAGATAGTAGTGACACTGGGCTTGGAATTGGTGTCTTCGTCGCCACAACGACCAGTGCATCGGGTCAACGACCACATACCACTGCCGAAGAACGAATATCACAAACAGACGCCGAAACTCGTTGACACTCAACCGAATCAACCCCAGAGACAGCGGTATGGCAGCACGTTCAGCAGCCGTGGCGACGGTCAGGAACGCGTGCGCGGACCTCACCAGGGTGGCCCAGCGGTGCCACGACGTCCACGTCCGCACCTGGTGCTGGTCCAGGCCCGTCAGCCCCTTGCCGGACTTGGTGATCGGTGTCCGGATATTTCGGCGATGGTCCAGCAGTTCTTCTTCTCAAGGTCGGCGAGAAGTCCCATGATCAAGGCGCTGGCGTTGTGGAGCGCCTCGCTTCGGGTGAATCTCGGGGCGAGCAGCCTCAATAGGCTGTCGAGCCCTTCTTGCCAGCGTTCATGGATTACGCTCGGTGTTGCGGTTGCCGCGGTGGATTTATTTGTCTTCACAAACTGTGGATCTTGCCGCGGCAACCGCTTCTATCAGCGCAAACACGCCGACGCTAGCTATCTACAACTGTAGTACTAGCGACAGGTCTTTCAAGGACTCGGCCAGTTACAGGCGACTGAGCGAGGCAGACTTCAAGAAGTACATGTACCCCTCGGGTGACCTAGTGGGTGCGCCCGTTAGTTCGTCGGGGGTTGCCAGGCCGTGGGGTCGTTGAGATAAAGGCCGCAGGCACAGTCGAGTATTTCGGCCGGGGTGCCTGCGCGTAGGCCGTTGGGCAGGACGGAGTTTTCATAGTCGTCGCGGCTGGCCCGGTAGATGGCGAATCCCCAGGTGGTGGCCGATCCGCCGTAGCGGAGACGGCACAGCGGCAGCCTCGTGCCGTCTGCCAGTTCACCTGTGACATAGGCAAATGCCCCATGGTATCGCACGTGCAGTCCGACGAGCTGCGGCCAGCGTTCCTTCGCACGCGCTCGCAGTCGTTGTCGGAGCGAGACCTTGGTCGATTCGGGCGGTGTGGCCATGCAGGGCAGCCTGCCACGGGTGGTGCCCGGCGTGTCATCCCGACGCGGTACCGGTGTTCGGGCACAGTTTCACGGTCGATCATGATCACTGGACAGGGGAAGTCAGGATGGCTGTACAGAGCCCGTATCAAGTGTCTCTGGCCGCGGACGAACGGTCCGAACTCGAGTCTTTGTCGCGGCGGGCTTCGGCGCAATCGAGGCAGGTGCTGCGCGCTCGGATCGTCCTCGCCGCTGCGGACGGGGCGTCCAACGCGGCGATCGCCGAACGGCTCGACATCTGCCTCGACACGATTCGCAAATGGCGTATGCGGTTCTGCCGCAGTAGATTCGAAGGATTACGAGATCTGCCGCGCAGTGGACGTCCGCGAACGTTCACTGCCGAAGTGGTCGCCGAGATCAAAGCGTTGGCCTGTGAACTGCCCACCCGAGTGGGTGTTCCGCTGACGCGGTGGAGCTGTCCGGAACTGGCACGTGAGGCCATGACGCGGGGTATCACCGATGCGATTTCGGCATCCACGGTGCGCAGGTGGCTGGCCACCGACGCCATCAAACCCTGGCAATACCGCTCATGGATATTTCCCCGCGACCCGCATTTCGCATCCAAGGCCGCTCGGGCCCTCGATCTCTACGCTCGGATATACGACGGTGAACCGCTCGGCGAGGACGACTACGTACTCAGCGCGGACGAGAAACCAGGAGTGCAGGCTCGCCAGCGCAAACAACCCAACCTTCCGCCGGACGCACACCGGCCGATGCGGGTGGAATCGACATGGCACGCTGGCGTACTTCGCCGCCTACGACGTCCACTGTGCCCACGTGATCGGTCGCTGCGAACCCACCACCGGCATCGCACCCTTCACCCGACTGGTGGACCAGGTGATGACCACCGAACCGTACGCAAGCGCGCGTCGTGTGTTTTGGATTGTCGATAATGGTGCCTCGCATCGTAATTGGGCTGCGGCGAAGCGGATGAACGACGCTTATCCCAACGCCCACATGATCCATCTACCCGTTCATGCGTCGTGGTTGAACCAGGTCGAAATCTACTTCTCCGCTGTGCAGCGCAAGGCCCTCACACCCGACGACTTCTGCGATCTCGACGAGGTGGCCGCCCGCCTACTCGCCTTCCAGAACCGTTACAACGCCACCGCCCGCCCCTTCGATTGGACCTTCACGCGGGCTGACCTTCACGAACTTCTCCACCGCCTCGGCCGCCACGATCCTCATGCGCCACAGCCATTCGCCGCGTGACCCCCGACGAACTAACGGGCGCACCCACTAGCCTCAGGCTTTCACGACAATTCGACGTAAACCCGTGTCACCAACAAGGAATGGTGCCCCTACCTGGGATAATTCGACTTGCGACAGTTGAACCAATCACAGAAAAAGGTGGCACCATTCCGGTGAGCAAGTCTACTTCCTCCTACCCGAAACTCTCCGTCGACACCACCGGCAACGCACTCGTCTCGCACGGCGGAGTGATCACCCTGATCCGCACCGCCGAAAAAACCGGCCTGACCACAGCTTTGTCCGACGCGCTATCGCCGTGGCGCAAACCCAGCACCCAGCGCGATCCGGGCAAGATCATTCTCGATCTCGCACTCTCCCTCGCCGTCGGTGGCGACTGCCTCGCCGACATCGCAACCCTGCGTGAACAACCCTCCGTGTTCGGCCCCATCGCATCCGACGCGACCGTATCTCGCCTGATCAGCACCCTCGCCGCTGACGAACCGGCCGCATTGTCCGCGATCAACTCCGCCCGAGCTGCAGCCCGAAAAGTAGCCTGGTCACACGCCGGTGAACACGCACCCAACCACGACATCGACCCGCAGCACCCCTTGATCGTCGACCTCGATGCGACATTGGTGACGGCACATTCGGAGAAAGAACAAACTGCACCGAATTTCAAGCGCGGCTTCGGATTCCATCCGCTGTTGGCATTTGTCGACCACGGCGGCGACGGCACCGGAGAACCATTTACCGGACTGTTCACCTTCCTCGTCGGTGCAGTGCTCGGTGATGTCGGTGAGCCACAACCGGTTCGGTTCGGTCGCGGTGAACTTCCGCACCACGAGATCATCGTGGACCGGAGGCCCGGCTTTCTTGGTCAGGCTCCGCTTCTTGCTGAAGGAACTCCAGATGCGCTGTTGGCTGCACAATCTGGCCACCCGATTCTCGCTCGCGGCGACCTGGAGGTCGTCCCGGTCTGCGAGTTCGTCGGAAATGAAGCGATATCCGAATGCGGGGTCGTCGGCGTGAATGTCGTACGCCACGTTGATTAGATGCGCGTTCTCCCAATCGCGTTGCGGAACAGGTTCTTTACGCCACTTGTAGAACGCTTGGGTGGAGAATCCGAGCACCCGGCAGGTCACCGTGACGGGGATTCCGTCGCCGGCAAGGTCTAGGACCAGCGGTGGGGGTCCCTCCCGCGTGCGGGGGAACATCATTTTGGGTTAACATCCCGGGAAAGGTAGGCGACGGCACGTCGCATCACTTCCGCTTCCTGCTCGAGCAGGCGAATCCGTTTCTTCGCTTCCCGCAGCTCAGAGGACTCGTCCCTGGTCATTCCGGGGCGGTTGCCGTCTTCGATGTCGGCCTTCTTGAGCCAGTTGTGCAGGGTCGGTTCTTCAGATTCCGAAGTCCTTGGCGATCTGGGTCAGTGGGGCTTCGCGTTTGCGGGCGACCGCGACGACGTCACGACGGAATTCCTCGGGAAATGCTTTGGGCATGGTGTTCATCCTTTCACTGCGAGGACAGATCCTCACAGTTCAGGAGTCAACCGATATGGGGGCAGTCCCGTCCGTCAACTGCGAGTTGATCGCTATGTGTAGGAACGATGGTGGTCATGTCGATTCTCCTTGATGCAGAGGGTGCTCGAGGTTTGTTGCAGTGCGCGCTAGCTCAGGGATACGAAGTTGGAGGTGACTCGCCAGTGCTTCCAGGTCGCACTCGGTTACTCCGGTTCGGGTCCGAGTGCGTGTGGTGTGCACAGCTACTACTGCAACGTGCCGTGGGCCATAGAACAAAGACTAAGGTTACAACCTTAGAATGTCAACAAATGGCGTTTGGCAAATGGATAACTGAACGAAATCCGCATGTCAAAGTTACTGAATGCACGGCCATTTCGCCCTTTGCGGCAACTCTTGACATAATAAGTTTGTAACCTTATTATGTTGAATGTGGCCCGGAACACTTCACGTCAAACGATGATTGACGCTGCTGAGCGACTCATTGCCGAGTTTGGCATTTCCGCGATGACCCTCAAAGATGTGCAGATCGAAGCTGGTCAATTAAACAAGTCAGCTGCAAAGTATCACTTCGGTTCCCGAGACGGCCTCATCCAGGCCGTTCTCGAAGATCGGATGTCGCGGGTCAATGAGCGTCGCGAGGAGATGCTCGACGAGTTGGATGCACTCGGACATCTGCCGACGGTTCGGCAGATTGTCGAAACCCTGGTCCTGCCGTTCGCGGTGGAGACACTGGGCTCCAAAGGAAGCCGGTACGCGCGATTCTTGAGTCAGGTGATGTACGGCCCGGTGTTGAGTTTGGTTGCTCAGGAACAGTTGAGTGCGGAAGCTTTTCGGCGAGTCGAGGCGTTAGTCGTCGGAGTTGTCAATGCACCGCTCGAAGTGGTAAAGCGGCGAGTTCGCAACATCATTCACCTCAATATCGTTGTCCTTGCGAGGTGGGAGCAACAAGAACGTAGTCAGGAGAAGTCTGCTGACATCGTGTGCGATCTCATCGGCACCTGTGCGGCGGTGCTGGAAGCTCCGGTATCCGAGAATGATCGTTACTCCACAATGCTCTTCGGTGCCGATGATCGGGCAGACGATTGATAATCATTCAGTAACAATGTAGGCCGTAAGGCCATGATTTGGTTGACTTGGTCAACCCGTTTGCGCTACCTGTGGCGGCGGCGTCGAGTGACAGCCATAGCATGAAGAATCTGCTGCCGAACTTCCATATTTCTTTGCTGTGCAACAGTATTGAGAATTCTTACTATCCGCATACACTCGGGTGCTGCGGGGCGTCGTAGCCGCAAAGAGTGCGCAAACGTTGATTCATGTGCAGTACAGAACATTCGGTACCAGGATGCTGGTCCGAACACGTCGATAGGCATCGACGTCCGTGTCTTGGTGCCGGTCGATGTCATCAACAGCAGGAGGCAGACATGATTGAGCCACAGAGCGGAATCACTTTCGGCGTCTTGATTGCCGACGCACTGAGTAGATACGGTGATCGCACAGCGTTCGTCCAGGACGAACGAACAATGTCGTACTTCGATGCCGCGAGTTTGGCGAGCCGGATGCAGCAGGTCTTCGAGTCCAAGGGCGGTGTCCGTGGCAGCACCATCGCCGCGCTCAGTGTCAATGTTCCGGAAGTGTGGCTTGCACGTGCTGCGACCTATCTCAACGGTGCTCGGTACACAGGCGCGCACCCGATGGGGTCGATCGACGATCACGTAGATCTGTGCAACGACGCCGAGATCTCGATCTTGATCGTCCACCCGAAATTTGCCGAAAGTGGAATGCAGATCGCCGCCCGCGCGTCGAGTGTCAAGCACGTGTTGACCCTCGGCCCTGCCGAGCACGGTGAAGACCTTCTGGCGCTGTGCGAGGAGGTTGAAGCCCGAGAGTTGACGCCCCTTCCGGGTCAGGACGAAGAGGACATCGCGACGCTGACCTACACCGGGGGAAGCACTGGTAAGCCCAAGGGCGTCATGATCTCTCAGCGTGCGATGGTGCAGCAGATTCAGTCCGTCGCTGCGTCGTGGCGGCTGCCACTCGACCCGCGAACCTTGATTTCCACTCCCATCACCCACGCGGGTTCAATCCCGATTCTGCCGACGCTGTTGCGGGGTGGCACGGTGGTACTGCAGCAATCCTTCAGCCCGGCTCCGTGGCTGCAAGCGGTTCAAACTCACCGAATCAATTTTGCCTTCACCGTCCCGACATTGCTGTACACCTTGCTCGATTTCGAGGACCTCGGGAACTACGACGTGAGCTCGTTCGAAACTCTCATCTACGGCTCGTCGCCGATGGCTCCGGCCCGAATCGTCGAGGCCCAAACGGTTTTCGGTGCAACGCTGTTGCAGGTGTACGGTCAGACGGAATCGCTGGGTATGGTCAGCGCGCTGCTCCCCGCCGAGCATGATTCGGCAAATCGCCCGGGGCTTCTTACTTCCTGCGGTCGACCTGTGGTCGGCACGATGGTCGAGGTGCTCGACAGTTCTGGCGCACCAGTGGAGGAAGGTGTCGTCGGTGAGATCTGTGTGCGGTCCCGTTCGGTGATGTCCGGGTACTGGAAGCGCCCGGATGAGACTGCCGAAGTGCTGAAAGGCGGTTGGTTCTGGACCGGTGACATGGCATACCGCGACGGTGAGGGGTTCCTCCACATCGTGGATCGGCGGAAAGACATGGTCATCACGGGTGGATTCAACGTCTATCCGCGGGAGATCGAGGACGTGCTCACCGATGATCCGACGGTGTCTGCAGCGGCGGTTATCGGCGTTCCGCACGAGAAGTGGGGCGAGGCCGTGCATGCGTTTGTAGTTGCACGACCGGGAATGACACCGGACGTCGAAAATCTCATCGCTACGGTCAAGCAGCGCAAGGGTTCTCATCATGCTCCCAAGACGCTCGAACTGATTTCCGAGTTGCCGGTCACGAAGGTCGGCAAGATCGACAAGCAGGCACTGCGAGCTTCCTACTGGGAAGGTTCGGCCCGGGCGGTCAACTGACGCCGGCATACATCACGGTTCGATCGTCTCAAAGGAGCGCAATGCCCGATATTCTCGGCGATGTTCGCATCGTCTCTCTTGCAGTGAATCTCCCAGGTCCGCTCGCGGCATCGCGCTTGAGTGCTCTCGGTGCGTCGGTGACCAAGGTAGAGTCGCCGAGCGGTGATCCTCTGGCCTCAGGCGCTCCGGGTTGGTATGCCGAGCTCCTCGGCAATCAGAAGGTTGTCACCCTGGATCTGAAAGAATCCGGCGATCTTGCCACGCTGAGCACACTCTTGGCGGATGCAGACCTTTTGATCACCGCGATGCGTCCCTCGGCTCCGCACCGACTCGGTCTCGGGAACGTGGTCGAGAGATACCCCGGCCTCTCGCATGTGGAGATAGTGGGTCACGACGGAGACACGGAAGACGTTCCCGGTCACGACCTGACTTACCAAGCGGCGGCCGGAACCCTGCAACCGCCGTTGATGCCTACAGTTCCAGTTGCCGATTTCCTGGGTGCGGAACGTGCAGTTTCGGCTGCGCTGTTGGCACTCGTGGGAAAGGCAAAGAACTTCGTCGGTCAGCGGCATCGTATCGTCCTCGAGGCTGCAGCTGTCGATGCCGGTGCAGCGGTGCGGCATTCGCTGTCGGGGCCAGGGGACAGGCTCGGCGGTGCCACTCCGACGTACGGGATCTATGAGACGGCCGACGGGTATGTCGCCTTGGGCGCACTCGAACCTCACTTCCGTGCACGAGCTCTGGAGGCTCTCGAAGTAGAAGACACACGAGAGGCGTTCGAACAAGTCTTTGCATCCGGAACCACGGAGCAGTGGGAAGCACTCGCCGAGAGGGCGGATATTCCGCTGCTCGGCATCCGCACAGAACTACGAGGTAGTGAAAAATGACGAATCGTGAAGCAGTGATTGTCGGGGCAGTACGAACCCCGGTCGGCAAACGTGGTGGCGCACTGAGTCAGTGGCATCCGGTGGACTTGCTCGGGCATACCTTGCGGAACCTGGTAGATCGTGCAGGGATCGACCCGGCTCTCGTCGAAGACGTGATAACAGGCTGCGCGGTGCAGGTGGGCCCCCAGTCGGCGAACCTCGGTCGACACGCGGTTCTCGCGGCAGGTTTCCCGGACCCCGTCCCCGCCGTTTCAATTACTCGGCAGTGCGGATCCGGCCAGCAGGCTGTTGACTTCGCCGCGCAAGGCGTCATAGCCGGGTCCTATGATTTGGCGATCGCCTGTGGTGTGGAATCGATGTCGCAGACGCCTCCCTCTGCTGGACTCGTGCCTGGTGGACCGCTGGGGCCGCAATACGGTTCGCGCATGACCGCTCGCTACGACGGCGGCATGCTGGCTCCGGGCCCCGCATCGGAGTTGTTGAACAAGACGTTCGAGATGGACCGTGAATCGCTGGACGCGTTCAGCATTCGTAGCCATGCACGCGCGTTGGCTGCGACCAAGGAAGGAAAATTTCGGGACCAGATGGTTCCGATCACCGCAGACCCCGACGACGAGTCGGGGCCGGCGATCGTCGTGGACGAGGGCATCCGCGAGAACATGGATCCGGCCAAACTCGCATCGCTCAAGACGATTTTTGCGGCCGACGGACTCACCACGGCCGCCAATGCTTCTCAGATCAGCGACGGCGCCGCAGCATTGCTCATCGCGGACCGCGATTTCGCCGAGCGTCACGGGCTTGTCCCGCGTGCTCGGTTCCGGGCCATGTGTGTGGCCGCAGCCGATCCGATCATCCAGTTCACCGCGGTTCTCGAATCGACGCGGAAAGCGTTGAAGCGCTCCGGTCTGACCGTGGACGAGATTGATCTGTTCGAGGTCAATGAGGCCTTTGCCGGCGTGCCTCTGATGGTCCAGCGGGAGTTCGAAATTCCGGACGAGAAGCTGAATGTCAACGGCGGTTCGATCGCAATCGGTCATCCACTCGGCTCAACGGGGGCGCGAATGCTCACCGACCTGCTGTGTGAACTTGAGCGCACGGGCAAGCGTTTCGGCATGCAGACCATCTGTGAAGCGTCGGGCACCGCAAACACCACCATCATCGAACGTATCTGAGCTTCAACATCTCTGGTCCGGCAGGGCCCCCACCCGCCGTCATCGACATTCATTCTCCGAAAGTAGGAATCGTCATGTCCGAACTATTTCCCGACTACCGAGCAACCTGGGAGACCGAGGATCATCAGATCCTACGCAAGCACGCGGCGGAGTACTTTCGGAAGGAAGCAACTCCCAATCAGGACAAGTGGGCCAGGCAGCATCAGGTTGACCGCGAGTTCTGGACGAAGACCGGCGACGCAGGACTGCTCTGCCTGAATATTCCTGAGGAGTACGGCGGAGCCGGTGGCTGCTTCGGTCACGAGATCGTTGTCTCACAGGAACTTACATACGCTCACGACACGGCTTTCGGCTTTGGTGTGCATTCGATGCTCGCATCGCATTACATCTACAGCTATGCCAATGAGAAGCAGAAGAAGCGGTGGCTTCCGAAGATGGCGAGCGGCGAGATGGTGATCGCGGTTGCAATGACCGAGCCGAGTACGGGCTCAGATCTGCAGGCGGTGCGAACCACCGCAATTCGTGAGGGCGACGAATACGTCATCAACGGCTCGAAGACGTTCATCTCCAACGGAACTCACTGTGACTTGCTGGTGATTGTGGCGAAGACCGATATCAGCGGTGGGTCGAAGGGGATCTCGCTGATCGTTGCCGAGACCAACGGCCTCGAGGGGTTCGAACGTGGCCGGGTGCTCGAGAAGATCGGCCAGCACGGCCAGGATACTCGCGAACTTTCGTTCACCGACATGCGTGTGCCGGCGGAAAACCTGCTCGGCGGCGTCGAGGGCCGAGGTTTCTTCCAGTTGATGGAACAGCTTCCGCGTGAACGACTGCGGATCGGGATCGGTGCGGTCGCGATGGCGGAGGCCGCTGTTCTCGAGACGATTAAGTACGCCAAGGAGCGCACCGCATTCGGCAAGCCGATCCTCGAGTTTCAGAACACGAAGTTCGTTCTGGCGGAATGCAAGGCGGAGGTGCTCGCAGGAAAGGCGTTCATCGACTACTGCATTCAGCTCTACCTCGACGGAAAGCTTGATGCGGCAACAGCATCGATGGCGAAGATGTGGGGATCGGACAAGCAGTGCCAGATCATCGACCGATGCCTGCAGGTCTTCGGCGGCTACGGCTACATGATGGAATACCCGATTGCCCGGATGTATACGTCGGCGCGGGTGCAGAAGATCTACGGCGGCACGAACGAGATCATGAAGGAACTCATCGGGCGCAGCCTGTAGTTACTTCTTCACCGAGACTATTGCACAACACTTTTGATCAAGGAGCATTTCATGGAGATTGCAGGTAGCAGCGCACTGGTAACCGGCGGGGCCTCAGGACTCGGCTTCGCGACAGTTGCCGCATTGGCGAAAGCCGGCGCGCGGGTGATCGCGATCGACCTTCCGACCGCCAACATCGACGCGCTTACAGGTCTCGGAGACGCTGTCGAGTTCGTCCCCGCCGATGTCACAGACGTAGAAGCGGTCACGAAGGCTGTCGAGATCGCGAACGGTGATAATACTCTGCGGATCGCCGTGAACTGTGCCGGGATCGGCGGCGGGGCCCGGACGGTCGGCAAGTCCGGACCCTTCCCACTCGAGAAGTTCACGAAGATCATCCAGGTCAATCTGATTGGTACCTTCAACGTCGTTCGCCTTGCAGCGCATGCGATGTCGACAAACGAGCCGATCGATGGCGAGCGTGGTGTCATCATCAACACGTCTTCAGGCGCGGCGTTCGACGGTCAGGTCGGGCAGGCGGCATATTCGGCGTCAAAGGGCGGCGTGATGGCGGCCACCTTGCCGATCGCACGCGATTTGGCGTCGTTGCTCATCCGCGTTAACGCTGTCGCTCCTGGTTTGTTCAAGACGCCGATGCTCGGTTCCCGTTCGGATGAGGCTTTGAATGCGCTCGCCGAGTTGTCCCTGCATCCGAAGCGGCTGGGCGACCCCCGCGAGTTCGGGCAGCTTGTGGAGGCCATCGTCACAAACCCGATGCTCAACGGCGAGACGATCCGTCTCGACGGTGGTGTTCGGCTGCCACCTCGCTGACGGGACTCCCTCCAACCGGACGATAGACGGATCCTTGCCTTCTGGCCGCAATTCATGTCGGCGAACATCTGATTGAGAGAGGTCGCGTTGACCACTATCGTTGTAAACAACAGATTATAGCATCACGGCGACCGCGGGTGCTCCACCGACGGCATCATTTCACAGTGCGCGACCGGAGTAGCTGCGGAGTTTTTCGGTCACCAGAACCCGCGGCACGTACCGCAGCCCCTTGAGCAGTTTCCGGAAGAATCGCTTGGCTGCCTCAGTGTTTCGCCGGGACCTACGCCAGCACGTCGGGCACGTTGCCGTGCTGGTCGACCGCGCGCCACCGGTAGCTGTCTTTTTGCCGCTGATTTCGACGCACGCCCCGACCCGGAACCGCGTGACGCCAGGGCGTCGGCAGCGCAGCTGGTTGGCGTCGGTCTGGCCGAACTCGGCGCACCAACGGCGGACCGGTCTCGTAGGACACGACCACGTCACGTTCGAGCATTCGGTCCTCAACGTCGCGGAAGGTGAATGGATATTACGGCCACACGCAACGGTCGATGATCTCGGTCGGGAAACGGTGGCGCTTGTACGATGACGCGGCGATGCTCACGACTAGCATCCAACCAGCCACCCTCACTAGTAGTACTTTGTTAGGTCGGGAAGGTGTGATGACACAGCGGGCAGGTACCGATCCAATGAGCAAGTGCGCGTTGAAGTTCGCGCACGACACCGTAGAGGGTCAGTCCCGCCCACCCACTTTTGG
>NZ_JALGQH010000046.1 GCF_022810305.1 Rhodococcus sp. ARC_M6 | reverse complement strand
AGACCTTGACCCCCAAGGGCACCGGCGCCATCGTCACCTTCGAACTATCCGGCGGCGTCGACGCCGGCAAGAAGTTCGTCAACGCCCTCACCCTGCACAGTCACGTCGCCAACATCGGTGACGTCCGCTCCCTCGTCATCCACCCCGCGTCGACAACGCACTCGCAGCTCACCCCCGAAGAGCAGCTCGCTGCCGGCGTCACCCCCGGCCTGGTGCGTCTCGCCGTCGGTATCGAAGGTATCGACGACATCCTCGCCGACCTCGAAACCGGTTTGGCAGCGGCGGCAACCTCGTGACGGTAAACGAAGCGCGGCCCAGAATCGACCTCCTGCCTCCGCCCGGAGGCCAGATGGGGATCATCGAGATCGGATCGGTTCAACTCGAAAGCGGCGCCGTACTGCCTTCTGTCTCGCTCGCCGTCCAACGATGGGGTGAGCTGGCGCCGAACCACGACAACGTCGTACTGGTCGAGCACGCACTGACCGGCGACTCGTATGTCACCGGTCCGGTAACGGACACTCAGCCCTCCCCCGGCTGGTGGAACGGGATGATCGGCCCCGGCGAACCCGTCGACACCGGCGAATGGTGTGTCATCGCGACCAATGTCTTGGGCGGTTGCCGAGGCACTACTGGTCCGAGTTCCCTTGCCGAGGACGGCAAACCGTGGGGCAGCCGGTTCCCGGCCATCTCCATCCGCGATCAGGTCACGGCGGAGAAAAAGCTGATGGATCTCCTCGGTATCGACCGGCTTGCGTCGGTTGTCGGCGGATCGATGGGCGGGATGCGCGCTCTCGAATGGGCCGTGTCATACCCCGAGAACCTGCTCTCCGCTTTGATTCTGGCAACGGGTTCACGCGCTACCGCCGATCAAATCGGTACGCAGACAACACAAATCGCAGCCATCATGTCCGACCCTGACTGGCAGGGCGGCGATTACCACGGGACCGGACGCTCACCTCGTGCGGGACTCGGCATCGCGAGGCGCATTGCGCACCTCACCTACCGTGCCGAAGCCGAACTCGACATTCGTTTCGAGAATGCCTCCGAGGGAAACGAAAACCCTTGGAATGGTGGACGGTACGCAGTGCAGAGCTACCTGGAGCATCAGGCCGACAAGCTGGTGGCACGTTTCGATCCCGGCACATACGTACTCTTGACCGAGGCCGTTAATCGTCACGACATCGGCCGGGGACGCGGTGGCATCGCTGCTGCATTGGCATCGATCACCGTGCCGGTTGTTGTTGGCGGAGTCGATTCCGATCGCGCTTACCCCCTGCGCCTTCAGGAAGAAATGGCAGCGGGAATCCCGAATTGCACCGGCCTCGAAGTTCTCAAGTCCAAGGACGGTCACGACGGTTTTCTCACGGAAGCCGGCGCCGTAGCCGAACTATTGCGTCGGACAATGGAATTGGCCCGCTCGGGACGCTGAGCAGTCAGCTTCCGGTCAGACTCCCCAGCGATCCGGTTCCAGTCGGTGCGGCCTCGGTTTGTGAGTCCAGAGCCACCGAATGGTACGCACCGGCGGCGATTGCGGTATAGCCGCCGCCGGTCGGGAGTGCGTCGAACTGCCCGTTCTCGTTGTTCCCCCACACGACGATGTGACCGTCCGCGGTCAACGCCACGGAATGTCGGAAGCCGACGGCGATCGCGGTGAAACCGCCCTCCAGCGGTATCCCGTCGAGCTGTCCGTAGTCGTTGTTTCCCCATCCGACTATGTAACCGTCACCGGTCAGCGCCAGAGTGTTGTCTTCACCGGCTGCGATCGCGGTAAAGCCGCCAACAGTCGGAAGTCCGTCACGCTGACCTTCGTTCTTGCCACCCCACATGGTGACGTGACCGTCGGAAGTCAATGCCACCGAATGAAAGTTGCCGGCGGCAATCGCACGGAACCCTCCTGTAGTCGGGATACCGTCACGCTGCTTGAATTCCTTACTTCCCCAAGTCACGATCTTGCCTTCGGGGGTCAATGCCAGAGCGTGGTAGGTACCAGCAGCGATCTTGGTGAAACCGCTGCGTATCGGCAAGTCGTCCTGCTGCCCGAATTCCTCGCTTCCCCAGGCGGCGACGCGACCATCGGCGGTGAGCGCTACAGCATGATCCTCACCCGCAGCGATCGCGGTGAAGCCACCACCGGTCGGAACATTCTCACGTTCCCCCCACACACTCTGCCCCCACGCGGTGATGTGACCGTCGGCCGTCAAGGCCACCGAATGATGGTCACCGGCAGCGATCGCGGTGACACCGCCACCGGCGGGGAGTCCGTCACGCTGACTTTCGGTGGTTCCACCCCACATTGCGATGTGGCCGGCATTGTTGACCGGGACTCCGACCGGCGCAGCAACAGCAACCGTGGCCGTGGCAAGCGCCAGGACACCGACCGTAAGAACCGCAGCTAGTCTTCGAAAGTGTTGACCTGAGAAAGCGTTCCGTCGTTTCATACTGTCCTCGTTCGTGAGCCGCGCGCCGTCCGACGCTGCGGACAATGCTAACCAGCTACCCAGCCGAAACATCGCAATACGGCCAGAGCGGAATTATCACATTCCGTCAATGTCGGGAAAACCACACGTGATCAGCGTGTTTTCGCGGCGAATCCGTTAGCGCCCGGTCACTGATCCCAGCTAACATCGGCGACCGTGACTCAACCGCGCCCTGATCGACTGCAGGCAACCTACTTGCCTGAACACATGGCGTTCGCGTTCTGGGGTGTCGCTGATCCGGCTGGTGAACTCGAAACTCTGGGACTCCCGGTCGGAACGCCGGCCACCTACCGAATGGCAGTTCCGATCGACGATGTCATCACGCCGACCGAAGTCGCGGTTCAGGTGATCGAGTTCGCCGAAGCAGTGCAGTCGTTGCGGACACTGCCCGAAGGTCAGCCCGGCATCGGCGAGTCCGTGCGCGCCTGGAAGCGAGTGATCGACACCCGCGAACCACATTCCATGCCTGCGGCGGGGCACGCCTCGCTCTACCGCGACGACATCGCTATCAAGAGTGCGACGTCGACTGCGACGCACCTCATTCACGCACTGACCATCCGCGACGAACTCGAACGCGCCCAAATCCAGGCAACACTGCGTCCCTATCAGATTCAGGGCGTGGCCTGGTTGACAGCGTTGACCGAATCCGGCGGTGGCATCCTCGCCGACGAAATGGGGCTGGGCAAGACATTGCAAGCCATTTCGATGATCGCGATCAGGGCCACCCACGGCTCCCACCTCGTTGTCTGCCCAACCTCGGTGATCGGAAACTGGCGACGCGAGATCAACCGATTTGCACCGCATCTCACCCTTGTGGTCCACCACGGGGCAAGCCGGCGCCTTCCCCCAGATCTAGATCCGGGTACCGTCGTTCTCACCAGCTACAGCGTCTTGCGTTCGGATTCAGAGCAATTGGAGCGATTCCAGTGGGCCTCGACGATCTTCGACGAGGCTCAGCAGATCAAGAATCCGTCGTCTTTGGCAGCACAGGCTGCGACTCGTTTGAGTGCGGACGTGAAAGTAGCAATGACCGGAACGCCTGTCGAGAACCGCCTCGAAGAACTGTGGTCATTGTTCCAAGTAGCCAATCCCGGTGTTCTGGGAACTCGAGCGCGATTCCGGCAGCGCTTTGCAATTCCAATCGAAACGGGTCGCTCCGGCTCTGCCGCAACACGGTTGGCGACCATCATCGAACCCTATGTGCTGCGTCGAACCAAAGATGCTGTTGCCAAGGATCTTCCGCCCAAACAGTTCTCCACCGTCGAGTGCACCTTAACGTCGGAGCAAGCACGGATCTACCGAGCGGCGGTTGCCGATGCATTCGATACTGGACTAGGAACGGGAATCACGCGGCGCGGCAACGTTCTTGCCCTACTGACCACTCTCAAACAGGTGTGCAATCACCCCGCGCAGGTCACCGGCGATTCCGACGATATGCACGGACGGTCCGGAAAGTTTGATCGCGCAACCGAAATGTTGACCGAGATCGTCGACGACGGTGATCGCGCGCTGGTGTTCACCCAGTACCGAACTATGGGCGAACTGTTGTCGAAGCACCTCGGATCAGAGTTGGGGATCAGCGACGTTCCATTCCTGCACGGCGGCTTGAGCGTTGCGAAACGCGATGAAATGGTCGAAGCTTTCCAGACGGATGACGAGTCGTCGCCGGTACTCATCCTGAGTTTGCGCGCCGCAGGATTCGGCCTCAATCTCACCCGCGCAAACCACGTCGTCCACTACGACCGCTGGTGGAATCCGGCCGTCGAAGATCAGGCCACCGACCGTGCACACCGCATCGGTCAGCGGCGCACCGTCAACGTCCACACGCTGATCACCGGAGGAACCGTCGAGGATCATATCGCCGCCATGCACGAGTCGAAACGCTCTGTAGCCGAATCGATTTCAGGTAACTCCGAAGCGGCACTCGCCGATCTTCCGGACACCGAGTTGCGTGAACTCCTCGAACTCGACGGTGCGGTGATCATCTGATGGCCAACGAATTCGGAGTGACAGCGTGGGGCCGGGTGTGGTTGCGAACCGTAGAACAAACAGCATCCTCGAAGCCGAATCCTTCGCTGCCAACCGCACGCACGCTGGCGCGCAACGGAGCAGTAACGCTGACGGACATCTCCGCCGGAAACGTCTCCGGCACGGTCACTGCCAAGGGCAAGACATCGACTGTTGTTGTTACGGTGCCGCTCTGGGAGAAGAAGGAATCCGACGCAGCCCAGCGCCTGCTGAAGGCTGCCGGCACGAAGAACCGGTCCGTGTCGACCGGGGAGCTGCCGGACAGCGTTGTCGCAGATCTTCGCGCTCTCGAGATTGCTGTCGCCGTGAGCATTTCCGAATGCACAGCCACGTGCGATTGCTCCGGAAAACGCTCACCGTGTGTTCATCACCTCGCCGTGCTGTACGCGTTGGCCGGCAGGATCGACGAGGAGCCCTCGCTGGCAGTCACTCTGCGCACTAAACGCCAGAAAGCCACGCGGTCAGCAGCCACGACAGCCCAGAGCGAGTGGATTCCGATATGCGAGATCGACGTATCGGCGTTCTACGGAAGCTGACTGCTCACTCAGTCTGTCCCGAGCGGGTCGATCGTCAACGCCAGCAGGACGATCAATGCGCCCATCACACCCATCGCTGCGGTGTCGAACTTCTTGCCGCGCACGGCAAGAAGCCCGACGCGTTCCTCCGATACAAACCATCGCGCAATAGCACCGATGATGACCGCCACTCCCAAAACCAGAGAGCCACGGCGCCACCGATCGGCCAGGACAAGAACAAAAGCTGCTGCGATCACGGTGAGAACCACGATCATGGGCAGATTCTTCTTCACGAGGCCGACCGGTGAGGTCATGAGATTCAGGCTCCGGCCAGGACTCGCTCGGCACGCTCGACCACGTTGGTGATCAGGAACGCACGCGTCAACGGGCCCACTCCACCGGGATTGGGTGAGACGAAGCCGGCAACCTCGTTGACGTCGGCGGCAACGTCGCCGCGCAATCCGTCGTCGGTGCGACTGACACCGACGTCGAGAATCGCGGCACCGGGCTTGACCATGTCAGCCGTGATCAGTCCGGGCACTCCGGCCGCTGCGACGATGATGTCGGCGCGGCGAACTTCGGCAGCCAGATCGCGAGTTCCCGTGTGGCAGAGAGTAACTGTGGCGTTTTCACTGCGGCGCGTCAGGAGCAGGCCGATGGGGCGGCCTACGGTGATTCCGCGTCCGACGACAACAACGTGGGCGCCGGCAATCGGGACCTCGTAGCGGCGCAGGAGGTGCAGGATTCCGCGCGGAGTGCAGGGCAGCGGAGCTTCCTTACCCAGAACCAACCGTCCGAGGTTCACCGGGTGCAGGCCGTCGGCATCCTTGTCGGGATCGATGCGCTCGAGGGCGGCGTTCTCGTCGAGGTGCTTGGGCAACGGCAACTGCACGATGTAGCCGGTGCACTCGGGGTTGGCGTTGAGCTCGTCGATGGTGGCGTTGAGCTCTTCCTGCGTGATGTCCGCAGGAAGATCCCGTCGCAAGGAATTGATGCCGACCTTGGCGCAGTCGTTGTGCTTTCCGCGCACGTAGGCAGCGGATCCGGGATCGTCGCCTACGAGGATGGTGCCCAAGCCGGGCGTGATGCCCGCTGCTTTCAGCGCGCTCACCCGCACCTTCAGGTCTTCGAAGATTTCGTCGCGGGTAGCTTTGCCGTCGAGGATCGTTGCAGTCACGGCGACCATTGTTCCAGGTTATGGTCGGTGAGTGACAACGGCTCCGGAACTACGCGGTCCGAGGGTGCTCCTCACCCCCGTCGAGCCCGATCATCACTCCCGGCTGCGGGCCATTCACCTGCACCCGGACGTGGTGAAGTGGTGGCAGAATCCCGACGCAGACTGGCCGAGCGCACGCGAACCCGGCGCCATCCGATACAGCGTTTTCCACGGCAAACAGCTGATCGGATTCATCCAGTGGTACGCCGAGGACGACCCGGACTTCCGCCACGCCGGGCTCGATCTATTCCTTGATCCGGATTTCCACGGTCGCGGGTTCGGCCGTGAAACCATCCGCGTTCTGTGCGCTCATCTTATCGATGCCCTGAAATTCCACCGGTTGATCATCGATCCGGAAGTCGACAACACAACCGCGATCGCCTGCTACCGGTCAGTGGGTTTCAAGGACGTCGGAGTGATGCGCGAATACTCCCGCGACCGCACCGGAGTCTGGAAAAACGGCCTACTCATGGACCTGCTCGCGCGGGAGTTCATCCGCTAGCCAACACCGGCTAGATGTCGACAACCAGTCCGTGCGCCGACGCGTACGACACAGCCTGCATCAATTCGATCTGGGCGTTTCCAACTGTGGCGGAAGTCCACAGACTCGCGTCCATCCGTGCGCCCCGCAGGTCTGCACCCTCGAGTTTGAGACCGCCGGTCCGAGCACCGGTGAGATCTGCCGATGCAAGAATTGCACCTCGCATATCCGTGCGGACGAGGTTCGCTTCGCGGAACCGGCACGACGTGAAATCGATCTTGCGCAGGTCGGCGCCGCCCAGAGCGGTGAGCGAGAAGTCGACCTCTTCGAGGGTCAGCGGCCGGATCCGGCATCCCTCGAAGGTTGAACCCATCAAACTGCAGTTACGGAAGGTGCTGTGCCACAGGCTTGTCCGCGCAAAGTTGCATGACCGAAACGCCGTTCCGACGTGAACGGACTCCCCCAGATCGGTTCCGGTGAAATCACAATCGGTGAAGACCACGGACTCCGTGTTGATGCCCGTCAGGTCTGCATCGCGGAAATTGCAATTGGTGAATGTGCGCTGACTCCAGGTCTGGCCGGACAAACGCGCATCGGAATAGTCTTCGCCGACGATGTCGGTTTCTTCGGGGAGCATGACTTACATACTGCACCGAAGCACCAACATCGCCGCAAACGGCTATTTCTCGCAGGCAACGCCGTCGCCGTCACGATCGAGCTTCGACGAGTACCCCGGATCGCCTCGGTAGATGGGTGCGGCACCAGCTGCTTTCACCGCAGTGCAGTTCGCGTAGCTCACTCCGGCATTCGGCGCTTTGGCAGGCGGCGGAACGTACACGGGCTCGGTAGTCGGCGGCGGCACATACGCCGGTGCCGGTGGAACGTAAGGCGTCGTCGTAGTCGCCCGCACCTGCGGGACCAACGGCATCGGTGCGACGGTCGTTGTTGTCGGCGGGACTGTTGTCGTGGTGGTCGGCGGAACCGTCGTCGTAGTCGTAGTCGTGGCCTTCGTCGTTGTTGCAGTCGTCGTTTTCGTCGTAGTCGCGGCCACTGTCGTAGAAGAGGTCACTACGGGCTTCGTCGACCCTTCGGACTCCCCTGATCCGCCGGTAACTCCGATCGCCACAAACCCTGCCATTGCCACGCCCGCTGCACCGGCAATCCATGGCCACTTGCGCTTCCGGCTGGCAGGCGCCGCGGGATCCGGCACGTCGGCACCCGGCACTGCAGCACCCGGTGCGCCGAAGACCTGCGTCGGAGCATCGGCACCATTGAAGGTGTCGACCACCTTGGGTCGGGTCTCCCCCGTCCACTTCTGTCCGTCCCAGTATCGATCGATACTCGGGTCGACGGGATCTGGGTTCCAACCGGCGGGGGGATTCATAAAATGTCCGTTCTGAGAGGAGTGCAGCCGATAGGTTCTCACAAACCGTCTGGTTTATTACCTAAATGGCAAAAGGTCGGCTTCGTAGCCACGTCACCCAGGCACGGTAGGGTTCCGGTGGTGTTCAGAGTGATGTTCCACGAGCCCCGAATCCCACCCAATACCGGAAACGCGATCCGCATGGTCGCGGGAACCGGTTGTGAACTGCACCTGGTGGGCCCGCTGGGATTCGACCTGTCCGAGCCGAAACTCAAACGAGCCGGCTTGGATTACCACGATCTCGCATCGGTCACCGTTCACGAGAATCTTGCGGCCGCGTGGGATGCAGTCCTCCCGGCGCGGGTGTTCGCGTTCACCGCGCACGCAACTACGTCGTATACCGACATTGCCTATCAACCCGGCGATGTCTTGCTGTTCGGTCCCGAGCCGACGGGTTTGTCCGAGGAAGTGTTGGCGGACGCTCACATCACCGAATGCCTGCGGATTCCGATGCTGCCAGGTCGACGGTCACTCAACCTGTCCAACGCAGCAGCACTCGTGACGTATGAGGCCTGGCGTCAGCACGGCTTCAAGGGTGCGGTCTAACCCGTCAGTGCGAGTGAACGGCAGCGTTGGATCCGAGCGCAATATCGAGGAAATCTCTTGCCGCGCCGCGTAAGCCACGCACCGGATCCCACACGGCCTGGAGGCGTCGGGGCATCCGAAGACCTTCGACATTGACGGCCACGAGCCTGCCGTCGGTCAGATCTGCCGCGACAGCAAGGGACGAGAGCACCGCCGGGGCATTGCCCGCGACCACGGCAGCTTTGACGGCGGTGCACGAGGTGAGCTCGAGCATCGGCGGTACGCAGCCCGGCACCGCATTCTCGAGGGTCATGCGGGTGCCCGATCCGGATTCGCGCTGAATAAGCGGGGTTCGTGCAAGTTCGGCGATCGGCACCGGTGCGCCGCGCGCCCACTCGTGTTCCGGCGGAACCACGACCACCAGATGATCACGCGCCACTTCACACGACGCGAGCGCCGACGGCACGTCCGGTCCCTCGACAAAGCCGATGTCAGCTTTACCGGCCTGGACCTGAGCTGACACGTCGGAAGAATTGTAGAGACTGACCGATGCGACGACGTTCGGGAACTTGTGACGCATCGCAACGGTCCAGCCGGGGACAAGATACTCGGCGATGGTCATGCTCGCGGCGACGGTGACTGCTGCGTCTCGCTCCCCACGGAGTGCGGCGACACCGGACGCCATTTCCTCGGCGGTGACAAGTATGTGGCTGGCCCATTCGAGGATCAGCCCACCTTCGGCTGTCGGCCGCACACCAGTGGCAGCTCGATCGAAGACCTTGATTCCGAGTTGCCGCTCGACGGACCGAACCCGCGCACTGACAGCCTGCTGGCTGAGTCCGTGCTCGCGACCGGCTGCTCCCATGCTTCCCAGACGAGCCACCGAACGCAGCACGTCCAGCGCACTGAGTTCCGGTACCCGAGGAGACAACATAGGTTCAGATTAAACCCACAACCGCCAATTGTGGGCATTCAAGACCGAGCCGTCTACCGGCACGAATCGGCTCCGGCCAGACTGGAGTGCATGAACATCGCACCGCAGTCCGCCTTCGCGCACATCACCCCGAATTGGTTCGCGGCTGCGATGGGAACCGGAATCGTGTCGGTGGCGGCGGCATCCCTCGAACCCGAGGTCGCGGCATTGAAGATTGTGGCGGAGGTCTTCTGGTTCCTGGCTGTTGCCATCTTGGTCGCATTGGTGGGCGCTTTTGCCGCGCATTGGACATCGCATCGCGATCAAGCTCTGGCGTACATGCGCAGTCCCGCGATGTTCCCGTTCTACGGGGCCGTGGCAATGGCACTGCTGACTGTGGGTTCAGCGACGGGGACGACCGGTCAAATCTTTCTCGGCCACGGCGTCGCGATCGCCTTCTCACTGACTCTGTGGGTTCTGGGTACCGCGCTTGGTCTCGGCACGTACGTCGTCATGATGGTTCGGTTGGCCCGCGACGCCGGTATGGCGACGGCTATGCCGTTCTGGCTCATGCCCGTCGTACCGCCGATGGTCTCCGCCACGACGGGAGCAGCAGTCACGTCGCATCTGCCCGAAGGTGCGCTGCGCACGTCGGTTCTCGTGTTCTGTTACGTCCTGTTCGCGATGGCCCTGACGGCAGCGATCGTCATCATCGTCGCTGTCGCTCGCCAGTTCGCCGACAATCGCGCTCGCGGAATTGATGCGATTCCGTTCAATGCCATTCCCTCACTGTGGATTCCGCTGGGCGTGATCGGCCAGTCGATCGGTGCATCCAACCTCCTGGCCGCAGCGTCGCAGAATGTTCTCGACGCACACACCGCTGCCGCCTTACACACATTCGGACTTGCGTATGGAACGGTCGTCGGAGCGCTCGGCGTCGTCGCGTTCATCACCGTCACGACGATCACCGTTCAGGCGCTGCGACGCGGCTTGTCCTTCTCGCTCGGGTGGTGGAGTTTCACCTTTCCGATCGGCGCCTGTGCCGTCGGCGCCAGCGCCTTCGGAGTCGCCACCGGTTCACCACTGGTTCTCGCTGTGGCCGTCACGCTGCTGGTTGCACTGATCCCCATCTGGGCAACGGTGGCAAGCCGCACCGTGGGTTCGATCCGCAGTGGCGTCCTGCCGGCCGCCGCCTAGCCCAACGGGAGGATCAGACCTCGCCGGTCTCAACCTCGCGGCCCGACTGGAACCACTCCATCGTTCCGCCCCGCACCGATACAGCGTTGATATCGCGGCCCTGTAAGTACTCGGCGACCTGCAAACTACGTCCGCCGACCGCACAGATCACGTAGACGGTTTCTGCTTCGGGAATCTCACCCAGGCGCGCAACGAACTCGCTCATCGGGATCAGCACCGCACCGGGAACACGCACCTGAGCGAACTCGTCGGCCTCCCGAACGTCGATCAACGGAGCACCCGTTGCCAGTGCCGCTTCCAGTGCATTCAAGTCGACTTCCAACATTGCTCTTCTTCCTACCTTCTAGTTTGCGCTGCCGGTGTTGGAAGTAACGGTACGCGGCGTCTTCGGTAGGGAGGGAACGCCGCCCACATCATCGAGTTCGATACAGTAAGTACATGATTGCCCGGCCATGTTGAGCGCAAAGAAATGCTGAATCGACGCACATTTCTCATCTCGGCAACCGCGCTGGTGACAATTGGCGGCACTGTTGTCGCGTCGGCTGATTCCACTCGAATCCGTTCGCGTAGTGCACTCGTCTACCGTGGACCGGCATCCTCGCCCGGGTGCCCCGAGGCGGTTGCCCGGTTGCTCGAATCTGCACCTGATCCGTACGACGTCACCTTCTGCGGTCCGGGCGAAGATGTTCCGCTGAACGCGCAGACATTGGCGAGAGCGTCGCTCTACGCGCAACCCGGTGGCGGTGAACTGAAATCCGCGTGGGTCCACATGGAGCGCTACGCAGAACCGATCCGCGATTGGGTCGGCACCGGCGGGCACTACCTCGGCTTCTGCCTTGGCGGCTATTTGGCCGGAGCCACACCGGGTTTCGGGCTACTGCCCGGCGATACCGCACGGTACATCTCATCTCGCGGATCAGACATCGACACCACCGGCAACTCGATCGTCAAGGTATCTTGGCGCGGCGAACCTCGCTCGATGTTCTTCCAGGACGGCCCCCTATTTGTACTCCGCGACGACGCTCCGGCCGATGTCCTGGCCCGCTACCGCAACGGAAAGATTGCTGCAGCCGTCACCGACTTCGGAGCAGGCCGAGTCGGCGTGGTCGGTCCGCATCCCGAGGCTGATCGTTCCTGGTACACACGAGGTCTGACCAACCCTGACGGAATCCGTTCCGATCTCGGGCATGATCTGATCGGAACGCTTACCCGCGGTGCGCCGCGTCAGATTTAGATTTTCGTGTGACAAAGGCGCGCTTACTCCAGCCTGCGATCATCGTGACAAACGCTTCCAGCGGACCACGACCGGCCGTCAGTTTCACGAACACTCCGATGGCCAGGGCTGCGATCACTTGCAGCACATACCCGGCACTGGCGGAATACACGTCGTAGTGCGAATTGATGAACCAAATGTGAAGAACGTACAGCGTCAACGTCATTGAGCCGGCGGCAGCCAGGGGAACCATTCCTGCGTTGATCAGCCTGGACAATCTGTGGCCGGAGATGTGCCCGAGAAACAGCATGGCCCCGATCACTGCCATCGAAGAACCTACGGTGCCCAATAGATCCAACGGAGTACTGGTATGTGGACCGTCTACGGCCAGCCACCACCAGGTCGAACTCGATACCGAACCGTCGGCGCCGTACGAGATGATGTCGAGGACTTCGTCGCGAGGGAGCTCGCGACTCGCCATGATCTGTTCCAGACCACCGAGATGAAAGATCAAGACCTCTGCGAGGATTCGAGCACCGACTGCGAGTGCCGAGCCGATCACCAACAACGCTCCCGCGATATTGGCTGATGTCAGCCTCAATCTGCCGATGACGATGCCGGCGCAGATGTACGTCGCCCACGGGAGTGCCGGGAACTCTCCGGTCACCAGTAGCTCCATCAGCCACCCGAGTGGATCTCCGATGATGCCACTGACCGTCGGATTGTCCAGACTCGGCTCCGGCAGCACAGAACCGAACTGTTCAATAGCCAGCGGGACAACCAGGGCGATCAGAACACCGACCGCCGCAAGTACTCGAGTGGGCAGGTAGACAAGAGGAATAGCCAGCAGAAAAAGAACCGCGTAGTAGGGCAGGATCATCACGGCAAGCTCGCCGTCGGCATATCCCATCAACAAACCGATCGCGCCGACGGCGGCAGCGCGAGCAGCCAGCGCGACCGCGGTTGCGCTACGATTTCCGCGTCGAACCGGCGATCGTCCTGTTGTGAAAGCAATTCCGACGCCGGCAAGTACGGCAAACAGCGCCGAAGATCGCCCCGCCGCAATGCCGTAGGACAGCGTCGGAGATCCGTCGTCACCCACCGCCATCAGCGAGTGAACTGCCATCATTCCCAGTAGCGCGATCCCGCGTGCGGCATCGATCCCGATCAATCGAGTCTTGGTCACTACCGGAATCTGCTCGGTGACAGCGGACGGACTGATCGTCATCGGATCATCACCGCATTGATCAAGCTGAATCCCAAATCTGTGGCGAGCCGATCGGGAGGACGTAAACCGTCATCTCGGTACCAGGATTCGTCAGCTTCCGGATGCGGACCCACCACCGCGACGCGACCTGCGCCGTAGTCGATCTTCAGTGCCGCAATCTGCCCGTTCTGATATCGGGCAAGGATTTCCGCCTCCGCATCGTAGTAATCACGGTAGTGTCGGTCGAGCGAGAAGTACGGCCCGTCCTGGAAATACATTTCCTCGACCTTCCCGCGCCAGTCCACCTCGAGCACAGCACCTTTCGTATCCTGCACCTCGGAGTTCTGCAACGCGACATACTGGTCCGCGTCGCCGGGAAACAGTTCGAATCCCGGACTACGACCTGCGAGATAACCCCCGAGGCAGAACCCGAGGTATCGACCTCCCGACCGGACATACTGTTGGATCGCCGGAACATGACGTCGCAGATGCGTAAACGCTCCGTCGAGGTCCCCGCCGCCGGGTTGCGCATAGAGGGCAGCCGAATAGAGCGTCGAATCGTCGATCTGAAGTCGCTCGTCTGGCCCGACGAAATGGACGTCGAAATTCCAGGAACTCGACGACAACAGTTCGGCGACGGCCTCCGAACAACCAGGCGACGAGGCCGGTCCCCGGTAGACCAGCGCACGCGGATGAGGCCGCTTACGCTGCATAGCGTTTCGACGTGGCTTGTTCCGAGCCAGTGACACCCATTTCATGCGCGCACTCCTTCCGTTTCGATGACTTTTCTGAGCGCGCCGTTCACGGCAACCTCGACGACTCCGATCTCGTCGGCGTGAACTACTTCAGCCGGGATCCCCCGCCACCTCGTCTGCGCGGGAAGCTCTTCACCCTTCATCAGCAGCGATAGCGGACTGAGCGAGGCATCTTCGCCGATAACGGTGTCGTACAGGACAATCGAACGTGTTCCGATGCTTGCACCGTCGGCAATGGTGACGGTGGACATCTTCATGACGCGGTCTTCGAACAGGTGCGTCTGCAATGACGCCTCGGTACCGATGGTTGCGTCGTCACCGATGCAGACCAGATCGAATTCGGTGAGATACGTCGTTCCGACCCATACCCGTCGTCCGATACTTGCGCCGAACCAACGCAGCACCATCGGGAGAAATGGTGTGCCAACCAGCATTCCGACGCCGATCGGCACCGCAGCGCTCTCGTACAGGCCGGTTGCAAACTCGGATCGCCTGACAAACGGACTCCACAGCGGCTCCACCCGCGGGCGGTAGCGTCCCACCAGGTTTCGTTTGACTGCCGCGCAGAATCCGATCACCGCCAGGCTCGCCCCCATCGCGACCAAAGGCGCAACAATGGCCGGTACCAGCAAATCTCGGCCCTCTGCCAACGACGACAGGACAAGCAGATACAGGTAAAAACTGACGCCGAGGAGCGTAGGAGGCAGTGTGGCACGGAAGAACTCGATCACCAACCGATCGCGCACGACCTCGCGGGGCGGGTTGTACGTAAGTTCGTCACTGTAGTCACCACTATCCTGACGGCGAGGAAGATAGATGGCCGGAGATCCGAGCCACGACGTGCCTGCGGGCACACCGTTGACCGGCGGGACTGTCGCCACACCGATCAAGGAGTTGTCACCGATCTCCATTCCGGCAGGAACGACAGCTGCATTGCCGATGAACGATCGATTACCTATCCGCGTGGGCTGGAACATGATTCGACCGTTGGCAAAACTGGCACTACCCACACTCGCCATGTCGGCGATGAAACTGTCATCACCCACGGTCAGCATGTCCGGGTCGATGTGGGCGACAGTCGAAACCTCGGCACCACGACCGATATCCGCTCCCAGCAGACGCAACCACGGTGCTGTGTAGAGAGTGGCGTACAGCGAATTCGTGAACAGCAGGCTGAATTCGAGGAGCTTGTCGACCATCCATTTACGGATGCCCAATCCGGAACGTACGAGGTGCGTACCGACGGGGGCGCGATCGAGGACCAGACGTTTGTTGACGGCAACGAATACACACACGGAGACAACAAATATCGGGCCGCTGAGTAGTGTGGCTACCAGTCCCGCCAGCACACCCCAGGTCAAGAGAGCCCACCACACGAGAGCAACACCGGGCACCATCAATGCGATTGCGCCGACTTCGAGCGCACACAATCCGGCGAGTGCAGCAAGGATATGGCGTGCCTGCCAGCGCGAACGAACACTCTCGGCACACATCATCGTCTCGACGGCAGGATCGAGAGACTCTGCCGGAGCGGCAGGCGAACCTGCCCACCGAGCCTCCGGAGGCACAGTGCATCCGGCTGAAAGCAGCGACTGATCACCGAGCGCGGCGCGGGCGCAGACCGTCGAACCTGGTTCCAGCACAACGTTTGCGCCCACAAAAGCACCAGCTTCGACGACGATCTTTCCGACGATTACCGAACCGGATTCCACACGCCACGGTCTGATGGTCGCGCCGTAGCCGATCGAGGCACCGTCACCGATATCGACAAGCGTCGGCAGCGAGATCGACGAAGTCGCAATGACGGTTCGATGTCCGACCGTTGCACCGAGGATTCGCAGATAGATCGACATCAGCGGAGACCCACTCACCACGGGAAGGGCGCCGACCGCGAGAAGAAGATCGAGCGTCCAGAGGCGGAGATACGTCGGCCCCCAAAGTCGGTAGCGGCCCGGCGTGATTCCGGCCGCGAGAGGGCGAGCACACATGATCGGCAAGAACCATCGGACACCGAGGTACGTGACCAGGATTGCCGTCATCATCTGCACCAGAACGGGCACGGACACGTCGCCGTCATTGACGGTGTACACGTAGGTGACTGGCAGTGTCGTGATCAGCAGAAACACATAGATGACTGCCAACTGGACTTGTCCGGCGTTGGCGACCTGCGAATTTGTATGCCTGACAGCAGCATTCGATACGATTGGACGGGCAGACCCCGCGCCCGCCAGTGCTTCCGAAATCGAACGAACAGTGGGATGACTGTAGAGATCACGAATCGAGAGACTTGCGCCGATGCCACTCTCTCGCAGAGTTGACACCACTGTCGCGGCGAGTAGCGAATGCCCGCCGAGGTCATCGAAGAAGTTCGCTTCGACCGAGAGTTCTTCTGCGGGTAGACCGAAAGCGCGCGCCCAGATATCGCGAACGGCCAACTCCTGCGGATTCTGTGGCGGAACCACCGGTCCGGTCGGGGCAGAGAATCGCCGGCGTGTGGGTTCAGGAAGCTTCGATCGATCAACCTTTCCGCTGGGCATCACAGGCAACGCGGCGATGACGTCGACAAAAGCCGGTGCCATGTAGGCGGGAAGTCGTTGAGATACCGCGTGCGCAAGTTCGCCGACAAGGTTGTCATCTTCCCGGGGATCGACCAGTACCAGGTAGGCGCACAATTCGGACGGTGTCGCCTCATCCGACGCGGCCGCGACCAAGGCCACTACAGCTTCCGATACCGACGGGTGTTCCAGGAGCACACTTTCGATCTCACCGAGATCGACACGATGGCCGCGAATCTTGACCTCGGCGTCCGCTCGGCCCAAGTACTCGATCTCACCGTCCGGTGTCCACCGCCCCAGATCACCTGTCCGGTAGAGCTTCTGACCGGCCGGCACCGAGAAGTGATCGATGAATCGGTCTGCCGTGAGGTCCGGTCGTCCGACGTATCCACGCGCCACCCCCCGTCCGCCGATGCAAATTTCGCCCACTTCACCGTGGGGAACCAACTCATGGGCGTCGTCGAGAATCACCACGGAGTAGGTGGGCAACGGTCGCCCGATCGTGACGGGGCGACCGGGAAGAAGTTCACCCCAGGTGGCGGTGACGGTCGCTTCGGTCGGCCCGTACGTGTTGAGGATCTTGCGTCCCGGGCGCGCCCAACGTTCGACGAGTTCACGCGGGCACGCTTCCCCGCCGACCAGCAAGTTTCGGATCTTCGGCAAGTCCCGCGGGATCGTGGCCAACAGGGTGGGAACGCAGTAGAGCGTCGTGATGGTGTTTTCCTCGAGGAAATCGGCCAGTTCACCGCCAAGCCTGCGACTGTCCGTGGGTCCGGCTACGACGGTGGCGCCCCGGGCCCACGTCGGCCAGATTTCTTCGATCGAGAAGTCGAAGGAGATCGTCATTCCCTGGTAAACACGGTCACTCGGCCGCACGTCGTAGATCTCGGGGACTACGTCGAGGAAATTGCAGATACTCGACTGCGCGACTTCAACGCCTTTGGGTCTCCCGCTCGAACCCGATGTGTACAGGACATAGCAGGCGGGGTCGGTATCTGAACTCGAATCCACGATGGGTCGATCCCACGGTTGTTCTTCCATCGCTGCACTGCACGTGTCCATCGCCAGACGCGCTACGGTGCACAGTTCGGTGCTCTCGATTAAGTCCGTAGAGGTCAATACAAGTTCAACTCCGGCGTCATCGACGACATACGCCACACGATCCGCCGGCGCGCCCGGGTCGATGGGAACGAATGTGGCGCCGGCTTTGAGCACCCCCAGCAGACTGACGTAAGTGTCAACCGAACGATTCAGGAAGATCGCGATACGTGAACCTAGACCGATACCTTGCCCGATCAGCAAGTGCGCCAATTGGTTCGATCGCTGGTCGAGCTGACTGTAGGTGATGGCGTAGCCGTCGCATTCCAGTGCGATTGCATTCGGAGCCAAATCTGCGGTTGCCTCGAACACATGGTTCAAACGTCGAGGTTTTGCTGTCCGATCGATCTTCCCCACACCCAGCCCGGACCAGGCATCTACCCAGACACCCCTACGCTCTGACATCCCGCCCCCGTGAGTTGAATTTCGCCAACTTGATTCACCGCTGTAGTTCACCACTCAACTAGCTGAGTGATTGCACGGACGCTACGTCTTTACAAATGTAATTACCAGCGACTTGATGGCTAATTTCGATGTTTAGAATCCATCAACGCAATACCGCTCCCCAGTCGCAGACTCACCCCCGACAAGAAAAGCGCACTGCCAGCACATTTGCAGAAGATCCACAGAATGGACGGCCTGGCCATACCGAGCGCCTCACCCCGAAAATCACCAATGTGACTTTCGTCCCATTTCGGAAGTGGTCCTTTGTGGCCGTTTCGGTCAAAAGGGCATAGTTTCGAAAAGTTACAAGGATGCAGTTCGGAGAAATCCCCAGGTCAAAAGCGCACTGGTCGCAATCGCCACAAAGCTGAGCGCTGTCCGATGAAACACTCCACCTTGTAGTCGACGGACCAAGGTCCCGCAAAATGCCAAACGTCTCATCTGTCCCGCAACCGAGACGAAGAATGGAAAACAATGGTCAAAATCGATTGCACGCCATTTATCTGAAGGGTGAAAAGTGGGGTGATATTCGTGTAACTGTTTGCCAAAAATCTGCTGAGTACGCTAAAGGCGAGAATTATCAACGAAAATCCCGAGAAGTGGCAGCAACTCGCAAATCCATCCGCTGCATCCGATCTGCCACGACCGTGACGGCGCCCTCGGCATTTTGAACTTTCCCCCGGATGAGGAGAGCCGGCGACGTGTTCGCGAGCTTTCGATACCTCGCCCACAACCCCACCGAACACACCACGTTGACCATCCCGGTTTCGTCCTCGAGGTTGATGAACGTGACACCTCCCGCCGTGGCCGGCCGTTGGCGGTGCGTCACCGCTCCCCCGACCAGCACTCGATCGCCGTCCGGGACGTCGAGCAAACCGTTGGCCGGTACTACCCCCAAGGCGTCGAGTTGCTCGCGAAGGAACTGTGTCGGGAAGGTACCGGGAGAAACGCCGGTCGCCCACACATCCGCCGACGCCAATTCCACGTCGCTCATGCCCGGCAAGGTGGGAGCCGTCACCGAAGCGCCGATTCCCGGTAAACGATCCGGACGCTCCGCTGCCGCGGCGCCCGCAGCCCACAGCGCTTCTCGACGCGAAATCCCGAAGCTGGCGAGAGCCCCAGCTGTTGCCAACGATTCTGCCTGTGCGGTAGTGAGTTCCACTCTTCCGGTCAGATCCAGAAACGAGGTGAAGGGACCGTCCGAGATGCGCTGCTCGACGATTCTCGCCGCGAGCGCATCACCGATATTGCGTACCTCTCCCAGCCCCAACCGCACCTCGAGCCCCTCCGCTTCGACGGTGGCGTGGGCGAGGCTGATGTTCACGTCGGCCCCATGTACCGGCACCCCATGCCGACGCGCATCGGCAACGAGCGACTGCGGTGAGTAGAAACCCATTGGCTGCGCTCGCAGCAGTCCAGCACAGAAGGCTGCCGGATGATGCAATTTGAACCACGACGAGTAGAAGACCAACGCGGCAAAACTTTGTGAATGACTCTCCGGGAAACCGAAATTGGCGAAGGCATGCAACTTTTCGTAGATGCGATCCGCTACGGCGTCCTCAATTCCGTGAAGGTCACGCATTCCCTGATACAGTCGCGCCCGCAGTTGCTCCATCTTCTCGCTGGACCGCTTTGACCCCATGGCCCGTCGCAGTTGATCCGCCTCGGACGGCGTGAATCCCGCGACATCGACGGCCATCTGCATCAACTGTTCCTGAAACAACGGAACACCCAGCGTGCGCTTCAGTGACTTCTCGAGTGATGGGTGGTCGTAGGTGACGGGTTCACGCTTGTTGCGTCGACGGATGTACGGATGCACTGATCCACCCTGGATCGGACCGGGGCGGATGAGCGCAACCTCGACTACCAGATCGTAGAAATTGCGGGGCTTGAGACGCGGCAGTGTCGCCATTTGCGCCCGCGATTCCACTTGGAACACTCCCACAGAATCTGCCCGCTGCAGCATCTCGTACACGGCAGTCTCCGAGAGATCGAGTTGCGCCAAATCGACTGTGATGCCTTTGTGTTCGGCCACCAGATCCATCATGTAATGCAGAGCCGAGAGCATGCCGAGCCCGAGGAGGTCGAACTTGACCAAACCTGCTGCGGCGCAATCATCTTTATCCCACTGCAGGACACTGCGATTGGCCATGCGCGCCCATTCCACCGGGCAGACGTCAGCGATGGGCCTGTCGCAGATGACCATGCCGCCCGAGTGGATACCCAGATGGCGCGGAAATCCTTCGATCTGCGCCGCCAATTCCAGGACCGGGCGAGGGATATCCGTCTCGGCATTCTTGTCGATACCTCCCCACCGACCCACCTGCTTGCTCCACGCATCCTGCTGCCCTTGCGAAAAGCCCAGCGCCCGAGCCATATCCCGCACCGATGACTTGCCTCGATAGGTGATGACGTTGGCGACCTGCGCCGCATAGTCGCGGCCGTATTTGGTGTACACGTGCTGGATAGCCTCTTCACGACGGTCGGATTCGATATCGACGTCGATATCCGGCGGACCGTCACGCTCGGGCGCCAGAAACCGCTCGAACAGCAATTCGTTGCGCACCGGATCAACATTGGTAATGCCGATGGCGTAGCACACGGCAGAGTTTGCCGCGGAACCTCTTCCCTGACAAAGAATGTCATTGTTCTTGCAGAACGAGACGATGTCGTGGACAACCAGGAAGTATCCGGGGAAATTCAAAGTCGTTATAACAGCCAGTTCATGTTCGAGTTGCTTGTAGGCCTTCGGCGCAACCTCGGGAGAACCGTAACGTTTCAGCGCACCCTCCATGGTGAGTTCACGTAACCACGACGCCTCGGTGTGGCCCGACGGCACATCGAACGGCGGCAGTTTCGGAGCGATGAGCTTGAGGTCGAAGGCACACTCACGCGCCAACTCGGCTGCGCCACTGACAGCCTCGGGATAAAGCGAAAACAGTTGAGCCATCTCTTCACCCGATCGCAGGTGCGCCCCGCCGGTTGGCGCCAACCATCCGGCTGCGTCGTCCAGGCTCTGCCGGGACCGAACAGCGGCCATCGCCATCGCCAGTCTGCGCCGCACGGGTGCCGCAAAATGTGCAGCAGTGGTAGCGACTGTGCGCAAGCCCTGCTCGCGCGCAAGCTCGGCAAGAACGGCATTGCGCTCGTCGTCCTCGGCCAGCCCGTGATGGGTGAGCTCGACCGATACCCGCTCGGCGCCGAAACGCTCGACCAGATCCCGTAGCGCCTCTGCGGCAGATTCTCGACCACCGGATGTGAGTGCTTGCCGCACATGACCTTTCCGGCAACCGGTCAAAATCTGCCAGTGCCCGCCGGCAGCTTTGGTCAAGGTATCGACGTTGTACTGCAACTTCCCCTTCTCCCCGCCCGCCAGGTGCGCGGCGGCAATCTCGCGGGAGAGTCGTCGATACCCTTCCTGCCCCCGTGCAAGCACCAACAGGTGAGTTCCGCCCGGATCCGGGGTTCCGGTACGAGGTACCGAATCCAAGGACAACTCGGCCCCGAATACCGTCCGCATCCCCCATTCACGGGCAGCCTGCGCAAACCGCACCACTCCGTAAAACCCGTCGTGATCGGTGACAGCGATAGCTTCGAGGCCTAGCCGTACCGCCTCTTCCACCAACTCTTCCGGAGGCGACGCCCCGTCGAGGAAACTGAAAGCCGAATGGGCGTGGAGTTCGGCATAGGGAACTGGGTTCATGCCGCGTGCAAGCTCACCGGCGCGGTACTCACCGCGCTTGCGTGACCAGGCAGGACTGTCGCTTCCGTCGCCCGGAAACAAATCCTCATGTTCAACACGACCAGCGCGCCCCGAGAGCACCCGCTCCATCTCGGACCACGTCGGCGGTCCATTACCCCAACCCATAACTTGCCTCACGTATTACTCGATCCACATGCTCGATCTACGGAGATGCCGGGAGGGAAGGCGCATCATGTATCGAACTTATGTTCGATACTTCTAATTCTGGCAGGTTACCGGCTGTCCGTCAAACAAGAGCAGCGAGCGAGCGGATCCGATCTCCGGGTGCCCGCTTCGGGCAGCTGGTGCACTTGCCCTCACCCGGCACCTCGTAGATCAGGCAACACGACGCCCGTTGCGTGAACCTCCGCCGCCCCGAAAGCACCAGCGTCAACGGATTCTCCACCGGCACAGAATTTCCGGACCGATCCACGTCGACGAATCGAGGCCGGGGAATGGGCGCCCCTTCACTCCGTAGGGCATCGATCAATCCAGTGGCACAGGCACTTCCGCGCTCTCGGCGCATGCCGGCCGCGTCAAGGCTGCGGTTGGCAATGGAGTCGGTGGTGATTGCCCAGAGTGCATTCTCGCGTACTCCGGACACCTCAGCCAACACCGCGATGACAGGAGCCACAGCACCGTACATCGCCCGACCCAAGTCGCCGATACTTTCCGAGATGGGGATGAGCGCACCCGCCGCGAATCCGCCAAGATACCCGTTGTCGCGCAAAAATATTCGACCATCGCGCAATGACGGATCAGCTGCGAACCCGGTGACCAACCCCGTCCCGAGCGGGATTCCGGCCAACGTGGAACTGGCCGAATACCACCACAGGGTTCCGTTGACACGGTCGTCGTCGCTCCCCCAACGCCGAGCAGTATCGGCGACGCGTGCCGACATCCAGTCCAATTCCGTCATCAACTCTGCCGGAACGGTTTCCGGGTACGCATCGAGTCCCTCGAAAAACGGTACAGCGGCCGCCATCCGTGCATAGATCTCAGCGATCTTCTCACTCATGCCAACCCCACAATCTCCATCCGCGGACGCACACCTTGTTCCACTCGAGCCTTGATCCCGAACACCTCGGCCAACAACGATTCTTCCAGCACCAGAGCGGTCGGCCCACACGCGCGCACATCACCATCGGCGAGGACTGCCAGTCTGTCGCAGTACTCGACAGCCAACCGTAGATCGTGCATCGTCACCACAATCGCCAAGCCTCGAGACGCCAATTCGGTGAGCAGTTCCATCACGATCAACTGATGCCGTAGATCGAGATGGTTGGTCGGCTCGTCCAGCAACAGAATCTTGGGCTCCTGCGCCAGCGCACGGGCAATCGACACACGCTGCCTTTCTCCGCCCGAGAGACTGGCGACATCGCGCCCGGAAAGTGCCGTGAGGCCAACCTGTTCGATGCAGCGATCCACGATGTCAGTATCTCGGCTCGAGGTCCGATCCAACCAGTTCCGGTGCGGTGTCCTACCGAGTGCCACGGATTCGCGAACCGAAAGTCCGCCGGACACAGCAGGTTCCTGGACACTCGCCGATACGGTTCGAGCAATGTCTCGGCGTGAGAGTGACGTTGCGTCCACCTGATCGATCAGCACCGCCCCGCCGCTGGGAGTCAAGGCGTTGTAACAACAGCGCAGCGCCGTGGTCTTGCCACTGCCGTTAGGTCCGACCAGACCGAGAACTTCACCCGCTGCAACCTCGAAGCTGACTCCGTGCAGCACTTCCCGGTTACCCAGACGGGCTCGGGTGTCGACGAGTTCCAGCAGCTTCACAGCCTCCAACTCTAATGGCACTGCCTCCAGCCCTAATGTCACCGGCTCCAGCCCTAATGTCACTGTTCCAACCTCCGATACTGACGAGAGAGCATCCAGACGAAGATGGGCGCACCGACCAATGCGGTGATCACACCGACAGGAACCTCCGTCGATTCCGATACCGAACGAGCCACCGTATCCGCCGCCACCATCGCGACCGCACCCAAGATTGCCGCAGCCGGAAGGAGTCGAATTGCTCTGGTACCTACAACAAATCCGGCGAGGTGCGGTATCAACAAACCGATGAAACCAATACCACCGGCGACGCTCACGGCAGCGCCGGCGAGCACGGACACCGCGAGAAGCGACAACACTCGGAACCGTCGTACGTTCATACCGAGGGCAGCGGCGCCATCGTCACCCGTCTGCAGAACGTCCATCCATTGTGCGCTGAGCATCAGCGCTATTCCGACGACAACGAGCGCAACCGTCGGGAAGATCAGCGTCGACCATCGTGCATCACCGAATCCGCCGGCCAACCAGTGCATCACGGAGGTCACGTGTTGATCGTCTGCCAAAACCAGAATGCAGAACGTGATGAGCGCCGAGAATATCTGTGCAAGTGCAACTCCCACCAAAATGATGGCAGTCGGCTGCGGGTACCGCCCGCCGATCAACAATGCCAGGAACAATGGCGCCATCGCCCCGATGAAGGCCGCTGCCGGGATCGTGAAGACTCCCAGTACACCGGCTCCGATTCCGAGCACGGACACCAGCACAACCATGAAACCGGCGCCGGACGACACCCCCAGCAGGTAAGGGTCTGCGAGCGGGTTACGCGTGACGGCCTGAGCCACTGCACCCGACATCGCCAACGATGCACCCACGACAGCTGCGGTGAGCGCGCGCGGGAGCCGCGAATCGATGACGATCGACTCCCGCGCAGCGGACCACCATGCCTCGAAAGTTCCTGGTGCCAAGCGTGCTCCGACTATCGCCCACACGTCACCGACTGGAATACGGACCGATCCGAAGGACACCGCCAGCCCCAGCGCCACCGCCAGTGCAATCAGTAGGCCAACGAGCAGAGCGCCGTACCCGGCACGCGAACGTGTCACTTTGCTGCGTCAGAGCCTGCAGTTGAAGCGCCCGGATGGAATGCCGTGGCGATTGTCTGCGCTGAACGCACCAGACGTGAACTCTCGAAGAGATCCGCCAGAGGAACCACGACGAATCGGTTCTGCTGCACTGCCGGCGTCGTCGCCATCAAAGGCTGGGAACGCAGGAAGTCGATCTTCTGATCGGCCGTCTTGTCGCCGTAGTCGATGACGACAATGGTCTGGGGTGCACGTTCGGCAACTGTTTCCCACGTTGTGTCGATGTAGGGCTTGGGTCCTTCGGCGAAGATGTTCGTCACACCCGAGTAGTTCGCGACCAGTTCGCCGACGCCGACGCCGCCGACAGTTGTCGGAACGTCTTCGCCACTGTCGTAGAAGAACGTGGACACCGGCGCAGCACTACCGATCGAAGTACGGACCTCGTCGAGGCCGGTACTGATCTGATCGGCCACGGCGCGAGCGGAATCCTCGACGCCCAGGACACGACCAAGCTGGGTGTAGTCGTTCACCAGGAGTCCGATGTCAGGAAATCCGGTGCCGCAATATTCGGAGAAGAGGAAGGTATTGATCCCCCGCTCGGCGAAGACGTCCCGTGATCGCCCCTTCTTCTCGTTGAAGGCACTGGTCATTCCGCCGACCACGAAGTCAGGATTCACGTCGAGGATCTGCTCCGCACTCGGGAAGGTGTCGGACAGACTGGGAATCTTGTTGAACTGTTCTGCAGTCTCTGCGGTGGGCGGATTGTCGCTGTACGCCCGACCGACGATGCGGTCACCCGCACCGATCTCGATGAGAGCCTCGGTGACATGACCGTTCAGGGACACTATGCGTTGCGGAGGCGAATCGAAGCTGACTTCTCGATCGCAATTGGTGACGGTGATCGGTTGTGCAAAAGACTCGACCGAAGTGGAACCTTCTGCCGCTTCGCCTTTCGAACAGCCGGTAGATACCAGGGCAACCGCGATCAAGACAGCGGCAACTCGGGAGGCGGAAATCTGAAGTGACACGGGACCTCGTAAGGGCTCAGAGCCACGAATGAGAATCCGACAGCGAACTCTTCCCCGCGTGGATCCGCGGGCCAGAACTCCTGCTGGACTTCCGTTTCGTAGACCACGACGAATGGGATGTCGCACACCGCACGGTGGGTAATCGGACTCGTCGACGCTCGGTGACTACCGAGACTTTCGACCTACCGTTGCGGGTCAGTGCCGGATTTGGACCGGCTTCCCCCACTCGTGTGGCTTACAAGTGCTTCACAGCAGTATGCACGATGCGTCCGAACCGGGTCACGCGGATCCGGGAAGGCTCATGTCGACGAAACCCGAGGCAACAGGATTCCGGACCATTACAGTCGGTACGGCCATGTCCGAAAAAGGTAAGTTCCGGAGTTGAAATGACACGTTGGGCCCATACCGTCGTCTACCGAAAATGGTGGGTGCTCTCGCTCGCGATCCTCATCGTGCTCATCAGCGGTGTGTGGGGCCTCGGAGTGTTCGGCAAACTCAGTCAGGGCGGGTTCATCGATCCGGGAAGCGACTCCGCAAAAGTCGCGGACATCATCGAGGCGAATCTCGGACCCCAAACCCCCGACATCATCGCGATCTACACACCGACCGACGGCCGGAGCCTCGACGACATCGGCCCTGCGGTGACCGCCGCCGTCGACGAGTTCAAGACGGAAGTATCGACAGCGTCAGTGAAGTCGTACTGGACTGCCGACGCCGCAACACGTCCGAACCTGGTGTCCCACGACGGGACGATGGGTGCCGTCGCCATCACGTTGGCACCGGACTCGGGCATCACGTCGGCAACCTTCACCGATCTCCTTCCCACACTCGAAGTTGAAGGTGCGCAAACACAATTCGCCGGCAATACCGTGGTCGGTGTCGCCTTCAACAACACGCTGGAGAAGGATCTGGTTGTCGCGGAGGCCATCGCCATCCCGATCACCCTGGTGTTGCTGGTCTTCATCTTCGGCGGCGTCATCGCTGCGGCCGTACCGGTTTTTGTCGGCGTCCTGAGCGTGATGAGCGCCTTGGCGGTTCTTCGGATTCTGACCTACTTCACCGATGTCAGTTCGTTCTCCATCAACGTGGCATCGCTCCTCGGACTGGGACTGGCCATCGACTACGGCCTGTTTGTTGTCGGCAGGTTCCGTGAAGAACTCGAATCCGGGTCCGAACCCGGCGCAGCGGCAACCCGCACCGTTCTGACTGCGGGCCGTACCGTCATGTTCTCGGGTCTACTTCTCATCTGCGCGTTCAGCGGCATGCTGGTGTTCCCCCAATCCGTGATTCGTTCACTGGGATTCGGGGCCATCGCCGCGGTCCTGAGCGCCGCTGTCCTGTCATTGACCGCAGTGCCTGCGCTGCTTGCCATTCTGGGCCACCGCATCAATTCGTGGACCTGGCGCAAGGGCGCAGCCCAACGCGGAGAAGAACGTTCGCGCAAGTTCTGGGGACGCGTCGTCACCCAGGTGATGAAACGCCCAGTGGCCGTGTCAGTCACAATCGTCACCGTCCTGCTTGTTCTGGCATCGCCGCTACTGGGCGCGCGGTTGGGCGAACTCTCGTTCACCGCACTTCCTGCCGACGATCCAGCCCGCGTCGCCATGGAGACCTTGGTCAACGATTTTCCGCAAACCGGCAACGGCGCGACACTGATCCTGCAAGCGCAGGGCGACACCGTGCTTACCCCAGCAGAAGGCGCCACGATCGCCGAAGCTGCGGGCCAGATCGAGGGTATCGGGCAGGTAACCGTCGTCGCGACCACGAACAAGTTGATCGCAGTCCAGGCGTTCTACAGCGATGGTTCCACGTCGCAGTCTCAAAGCAGCGCTGTCACAGACCTGCGGGCGATCCCCGCACCGGACGGCGCCGAGCTGTTGGTGGGCGGCGGTCAAGCCATGGTCGACGACGGCAATAATGCTGTCCTGCACTGGTTGCCGGTCATGATGTTGATCATGGTCGGTTCAACCCTGGTCCTGTTGTTCCTGGCATTCGGATCAGTGGTGTTGCCGATCAAGGCGGTCCTCATGGCGGCTTTGAGTTTGGCCACCACCTTCGGTGTACTCACGTTCGTGTTCCAGGACGGGCACGGCGTCGAATTGCTCGGGGTCAGCCAAACCCCTCTCGAAGCTACCTTCGTCGTATTGATCCTGGCCGTCGTTTTCGGATTGTCCACGGACTACGAAGTTTTCCTCATGTCCCGCATGGTCGAAGCCAAGAACGCCGGCGCGACGACAGAGGAGGCAGTCAAGTTCGGCACCGAGCGAACGGGCCGGATCGTGACTGCCGCCGCACTACTTCTCATCGTTGTGACAGGTGCTTTCGCGATGTCCGGACTGGGCGTGATGAAGTTCCTCGGCGTCGGAATGATCGTGGCGTTGATCGTCGACGCGACCATCATCCGAATGTTGTTGGTGCCATCCCTGGTGAAACTCATGGGCGATGCCAACTGGTGGGCACCGGTGTGGATGAAGAAAATTCACGCAAAAGTCGGTATCGGTCACTGATCGTGCTTCGCTCTAGCCGATTAACTTACTTTGGAGTAAGTTAATCGGCTATGGCCACATACATCGTCACGGGCGGTACCGATTCCTCGGTCGAGCGGTGTTACCACTCCTTCTCGAGCGTGATGCAACTGCCCAGATACATGTGCTGGTCAGAGCCGGTTCCGTGGCCAAACTTGCGGCGCAGATGTCTGATGTCGTCGGCCATGATCGGGTACATCCGATGATCGGCGATCTGACCGCACCCGGATTGGGCGTCGACTCACCGCCGTCCGCCGATCACATCCTCCACCTTGGCGCCGTCTACGACCTACGAGCCGGCGACGAACAAGCCGCCACCAATGTCGAAGGCACACGATCAGTGATCGACCTCGCCGTCCAACTCGACGCAACCCTCCATCACGTGTCGTCGGTCGCGGTTTCCGGCAGTTATCCCGGAACGTTCGACGAAACCGACTTCGACTGCGGCCAAGCCTTTCCGACGCCCTACCATCGCACCAAGTTCGAAGCCGAAAGGCTGGTTCGGGAGCGCGGCGGTCTCACCTGGCGCGTCTATCGTCCGTCTGCTGTGGTCGGAAATTCCGTCACCGGGGAAATGGATAAGATCGACGGTCCGTACTTCCTGTTTCCCGGATTGGCGTTGCTCGCGAAACTACCGGCAGCGCTGCCGGTTCCGATTCCCGATCTAGGGTCCACCAACGTGGTGCCGGTCGACTATGTTGCCGCCGCCCTGGTCGAGTTGATGCATCTTGCCGGCCGTGACGGCGAAGCTTTTCATCTGATCAATCCGAAGCCTCAACCGGTTCGTGAAATCTATGCGGGACTTGCCAAAGCTGCCGGCGCCCCGCGCCCTTCCCTGAGTCTGCCTGGCGCCATTGCCAAACCCTTTGTCTCGGGACTCCCCTTTGCTTCAGCGGAATCCGCGCGCAAGGCAGTTCTCGACCGACTGGGTCTGCCCGCGGCATTGCTCGACAATCTGACGATGGCCACAACTTTCACCTCAGAGAGAACGGTCGAAGCACTGGCGGGAACTGGCCTTTCGGTTCCCGAGTTCGGCTCCTATGCAACAGTTCTGTGGCGATATTGGCAGGAGAATCTCGACCCGAATCGGGCGCGTCACACGCACCCGAACGGCCCCCTCGTTGGCCGGATCGTCCTGATCACCGGCGGCTCGTCAGGGATCGGCCGAGCGTCGGCCATCGCTGCTGCAACTAAAGGTGCCACGGTGCTCCTGATCGCCCGGCGCGCAGACGAACTCGATACCGTAGTCGGAGAAATCCGTGCGGCCGGCGGCACGGCCTACGGCTACCCGTGTGACATCACGGACGAGGAAGCCGTAGATCGCACAATGAAAAGTATTCTCGCCGAACATGATCACGTGGACATGCTGGTCAACAATGCCGGCCGATCCATCAGGCGCAGCGTCTACCGCTCCACCGACCGTTTCCACGATTACGAGCGGACAATGGCCGTCAACTACTTCGGCGCTGTCCGATTGGTATTGGCGCTCCTACCGACCATGCGTGCGCGACGCTTCGGCCACATCGTGAACATCAGCAGCGCCGGCGTACAAGCTGCGTCACCCCGATTTTCGGCATACGTGGCCAGCAAAGCCGCCCTCGATGCATTCTCGGATGTTGTCGCGTCCGAAACACTGACGGACGGAATCACTTTCACCACAATTCACATGCCGTTGGTCGAAACCCCGATGATCGCACCGTCCGGGGCTTCCAACAGCGGCCCGGTCACCAGCGCGGAAAAAGCCGCCGCCATGGTGATCCGTGCACTGATCGAGCGACCAAAGCGCATCGATGTTCCACTGGGAACCTTGGGTGATCTGGGCACGATGTTTGCACCTCGCACCAAAGACCGGATCCTTCATCAGATGTACCGAGCATTCCCGGACTCGCCGGCATCGAAGGGCCAGTCGGACGAAACACCGCCGGCGGCACCTGCACCCAGCCATCACTCTCGCTCACGATTACGCAAGCTGGGGCGACGCGCTGCGCGTCTTGTCCCCGGAACTCATTGGTGAAGTAGCGTTCGACTATGGACGACAACCTGAACCCGACGGTTCCCATCGGCTACGACATCGCCTGGGGAATTTCCGCGATCCTGTGGTTCGCACTCACTGCCACCGCGCTTTTGTCGGTTCTCCGGTCCACGCATCCGTGGGAATCGAAGATCGGCTGGTGCGCAATCATTGCCCTGCTTCCGATCGTCGGAGCGACCGCCTGGTTCTTCCTCGGCAACCGTCCGGGCCGATCTAGCTAAGCAACAATCCGGAACCCAGTTCACGAACAGACTTAGTGGTAACGGGCCGAACAGGTTTGGACACTGCCCCGCAACTCGGCGAACGCGGAGGCAACTCCGAAGTCTCGGTCTCCACTTCCCATCGCCGACTGTCTACATGCTCGACGAGCGAAACCCCCTCGCCCAGATCAACCACGGTGAGATCGTCAACACCGCAGTTGATGTGCTGCCGCACAGCAATTTCCGACACCTGACCCTGCGGAGTCCAGGTACTTCGACCACGCAATCCCGGGAGGTAGACGCTGCCACTCATTGCTGACTCGACGGCTTCGAGGCTGTCAGCTTCGGACAGTCTGCCGTAGGTATAGCCGCTGGGCAGCAGGATCATGGACGGCGCAAACCGGTGCCCACCGGTGTGCGAACATTCCCACACATGCTCACCGAATGACCGAACCAGCTCTGCTGCAACGGGTCTACCGAAAACTGCGCAGCATTGATCGCGCTTACCGTGTGCACACACCAGAACCATGGGTTCCTCGACGCGGTCGCCCAGACCGGGAGCCGGCCCGCCGAGCACTGCAAAGTCGATATCGAGGAGATCGACAGGTGTATCGATCTTCAGGCGCTCACACCAGGAATCCTCGGGGTGAGTTCGAGCTAGCAACACCGTGTGGCCGGAAGTCAGCGGCTCACTACGACCCGGATGTCTGATGAACATGATGCGTACATCTGCGGCATCAGCCCGACGGCTCAACTCCGCGGCAAGTTCCTCACCCAACGCGGTGCCGTCGAGAACGTCACGGCCCCACGCGGCGGTGAACTCGAGGCACACCCAACCGCGCACCTCCGCGGCTGTACCTTCCAACGGTTCGTCGACGGCGGAGAGCGCTGAGCAAGTCATGGCTTCGATCACGATGCCCATTGTGTCAGTCGCATTCAATGAAACTTCTTGCCCTCCGCGAGTTGGCTGATGAAGTTTGTGATCCGGCGCGCTCTGGTCTCCGGCCGCTTGGCCTCCTGCAACCGGTAGAAGATTGTGAACCGGTTCGTGGAATTCAGAGTCTCGTAGAACGCCTGCGCCTGAGGATTCAAGGCGAGCGCGTCGAGGAAATCCTGCGGCACCTCGGCTTTTGCCGATCCTGCGTAAGCCTTTTCCCATCGACCGTCGGCCTTGGCCTTCTCGATCGCGGCAATGCCGGCCGGTTCCAACAGACCCGCATCAGCCAGTCTCCCGACGATCTCCACGTTGCGTTTGGACCACGGACTACGCGTCGTACGCGGGGAGAACTTCTGAACGAAAAAGTTGTCGTCGACTCGCTTGGATTGACTGTCGATCCAACCGAAGCACAGAGCGACATCGAGGGCTTGGTCGTAGTCGATCGACGAATGAGGTGAGGTCTTCTTGGCCATTTTCAGCCACACCCCTGGTACAGACTCATGATTTTGCGACAGCCAGCGGCGAAACTCCTCGCCATCGGCAAAGTATTCGGTGCCCAGTTCTACTGCCATCGTCACTCCTTACAGTCTCGATGCCCATACTCTGACAAAGCCCTGCGACAGGTATCCCAGAGTTCCCAGCGCCAGCCCCCATTTTGCGATGCTGACAGCCGAGGTAACTCTCACCGCCCCATCGGTGATGTGATCGCGGTGATCAAGAAGGTGCAATCCGACAACGTTCTCGATGTAGTCACCGGCAGCAGAAAGCACGGGTGCCACTGCCAGAGCTTTCTGCATTGCCGGTGACAGCGGCACATGCTCCCCCAGTCGCTGTGCACCCGCACGTAATGTCATTGCGTAGATCGCCGGATGCATAAAGTCCGGAAAGTAGTGGCTACGGAAACGTGTGGTCTCGGCGTCGTCCATCTTTGCCAGAACCTCGCGGTATCGACGAGCCGAGAATGCCGTCTGCACTTCCAGAACCCGCGGAGCGGCCGGACCGAGAAGTCTGACGATATTGGCTTGGGAGAGAACAAAAGCCGCGGACCATACGGCCATGGATCGCTGATTGGAGGTTCTGAACATGACAGCAATCTTGCCAGTTACGAAATGAATGAGTCAGACGAATGCGGGTATCCCTACCGGTCAGGCCCGATCGATCACAGGAGAGCCCATGTCCACCACCGCCAAGCCGACGGTTCTTTTCATTCATGGATTGTGGATGCACCCGAGCACGTGGGAACGGTGGGCGCAGGCTTTCAACGAACTCGGCTACGCCACGATGGCACCCGGCTGGCCCGGAGACGCGTCTACCGTCGGCGAGTCCCGCGAACATCCTGAGGACATTGCCGATCACGGGATCGACGAAATCACCGACCATTACGCGCGGGTGATTGCCGACCTTGATGCACCGCCTATCGTGGTCGGTCATTCCTTCGGCGGACTGATCGCCCAAAAACTTCTGGGACAGAAGTTGGCTTCTGCCGCAGTAGCTATCGACCCCGCACAAGCCAAAGGCGTCCTGAAATTGCCGCTCGTGCAACTCGGCAGTGTGCTCCCGGTCCTGTCCAATCCCACCAACTATCGGAAGGCGTATTCCCACACCAAGAAGTCCTTTCACAAGTCCTTCGCAAGCGCGATCACTAAAGATGAATCCGACGCACTGTACGAGAGATACGTCATTCCGGCGCCTGGTCGACCACTTTTCGAAGCTGCTCTCGCCAACTTCTCTCCCCACAGCCCTGCAAAAGTCGACTTCAATGCAGACCGCGGCCCACTGCTGATGATCGGCGGCGGAAAAGATCGAACGGTCCCGAAAGCCAGCTCCGACAGTTCGTTCAAGATGTACCACAACGCACCAACAGTCAACGAGTACAAGATCTTTGACGACCGTGGGCATTCACTTACCATCGACCACGGGTGGCGCGAGATCGCGAACTACAGCTTGGCCTGGTTGGACCGCCAAGGCCTGAGCCCGACCAACGGACACAGCACTCAGAACGGTGGTGGATCATCCCCGTAATCCACCGGCCTCCTCGGACGAACCACATACTGACGTCCCGACACCCTCGCCCGCACCCGCATCAACCGCTGCAACAACCGAGTCCGCCTCCGAACCTCC
>NZ_JALGQH010000045.1 GCF_022810305.1 Rhodococcus sp. ARC_M6 | reverse complement strand
CCCACTGCTCGGAGATGTGCTGGTCTATGTCTCCGACATGCCGGCCATCGCCAAGGATATGGGCGTCCGATAAAACCCACTGCTCGGAGATGTGCTGGTCTATGTCTCCGACATGCCGGCCATCGCCAAGGATATGGGCGTCCGATAAAACCCACTGCTCGGAGATGTGCTGGTCTATGTCTCCGACATGCCGGCCATCGCCGGCACCACTTCGAGGAACCTGGAAGGACCAACCCATGAACAGTGTCGCACTGGTGGGTAAGAACAAGGAAAATACCCGTCCCGGGAGTGAGTCCCGCGTCCGGGCGTGGAGCCTGACTGGCGTGCTCGTGATGCTGTACGTCATCAACTACGCCGACAAGGCGGTGTTGGGTATCATCGCGCAACCTCTTGCGAAAGAACTCGGTCTGAACGCTTCGCAGATCGGTTTGATCGGCAGTCTGTTCTTCTTGATGTTCACCATCGGCGGGTTCTTCGCGGGGCTGCTCAATCGGTGGATGTCGCTGCGCTGGGCGCTTCTCCTCCTTGCCCTTGTATGGTCGGTGGCGGTGCTCCCTCTGGTCCTGGTGGCGAGTTTTGCCGTCCTGATCGGTAGCCGGATGCTTCTCGGTCTTGCAGAAGGCCCCAGTTCGGCTCTCATCCATACCGGGGTGTACTCGTGGCATCCGGTCGCAAAGCGAGGGTTTCCGGGTGCATTGATCGCCAGCGCCGCGTCGATCGCGAAGATTGCGATCGCTCCGGCGCTTGCCCTGATCACCGTCACGCTCGGGTGGCGTGCCGCAATGGTCGCCTTGTCCATCGCGGGTGTGCTGTGGTGTGTGCTGTGGCTGACCACATGGTCGGAAGGGCCGTATCTGACCAACCGAAAGCGTGACCAAACAGTCTCGGAAGGCGCAAACGAGGCATTCGAAACAGAGCCGGACGTGCCGTGGCTTCGCATCTTCCGCACCCGAACCTTCATCGCGGGTGCACTTCTGGTGATGAGCGTGTACGCGCTGGTCGCCATGGTGCTGACCTGGTTGCCGTCGTACTTCGAAGTGGGACTCGGCTACACCCGCCTTCAGGCCGGATCCATGTTCGCCTTTCCCAGCATTTCCGCACTGGTACTCATGCTCGGCACGACTGCGGTCTGTGATCGACTCCTGTCGCGCGGCTCCTCGGTCCGCTTAGTGCGTGTAATCGTGCCCGCGGTGGGGGTCCTGATCTGCGGCGTCGCCCTGATCTCGGTTCCTTACATCGGCAGTCCGGCGGCCGCCGTCCTGATCATCTCGGTGGGTTACGGATTCGGTGGGCCCGCGTTGCCGCTGCTCAATGCTGCGATCTCCGAGCTGTGCCCACCCCGGCAGACCGCCGGAACCTTGGGTGTGTTCCTCGCGCTGATGGCCGTGGGTGGCTTGATCGCACCATATGCGACGGGCCTGTTGGTCGATGCTGCAAGTACACCCGCGGAGGGCTATGCCACGGCCTTCCAGGCCCTTGGGTTGGTTGCCGCAGCGAGTGCGGTGCTGGCACTGTTCTGGGCGGATCCGGAACGTGACAAGCGACTGGTGCGCGGCGAGGTTGCCGCCGCCGCGTAGAGCGGTAGCCGAAACACAGCCGAAGAGCTGTATCGAAACGGTTTCATAACGAATGATCGAAGGGGAGTTGTCATGAGAGACGCAGTGATTGTCGATGCTGTTCGGACACCCGTGGGAAGGCGTAACGGCGCGCTGTCCGGAGTGCATGCAGTGTCGCTGTCCGCCCACGTGCTCACCAGTTTGGCCGAGCGGACCGGGCTCAATCCCGCGCTGGTCGACGACGTGATTTGGGGTTGTGTGGGGACGCTGGGCATGCAGTCGGGCTGCATCGGCCGTGGCGCGGTGCTCGGAGCCGGATGGCCCGAGTCGGTGCCGGGTGTAACCGTCGACCGGCAGTGCGGGTCATCGCAGCAGGCGGTCCACCAGGCGGCAGCAGGGGTGATCTCGGGTCAGTACGACGTAGCGATCGCCGGAGGCGTGGAGGTGATGAGCGCCGTTCCGCTCGGCACCGCACGGTCTGTGGGTGATTTCGGGGAGCCCTTCGGACCGCTGGTTTGGGAGCGGTACGACGATGTTCGCTTCAACCAAGGCATGGGCGCACAGTTGATCGCCGACGAGTACGGTCTCACACGCGAAGAGATGGACCAGCACGGTCTCGACTCGCATGCCCGTGCCGCTGCGGCGATCGACGAAGGTCGATTCAAGGGCCAGATCAGCCCGGTGCCCGTCACCGATGCTGCTGGTGAGGTGCGACTCGTCGAGACTGATGAGGGTGTACGTCGTGGTAGCTCCCTCGAGGCTATGGCCCGCATCAAGCCGGCCTTCAGGGAAGACGGTACGATCACCGCCGGCAACTCGTCGCAGATCTCGGATGGTTCTGCGGCACTGCTGATTACGACCAGTGAGTACGCCGCGGCACAGGGATGGACTCCGATCGCGCGGATCCATACTGCCATCGTCACCGGCACCGATCCGATCACGATGCTGAAGGGGCCGATCCCGGCGACCGCGAAGGCGTTGGCGAAGGCAGGACTGTCGATCGCTGACATCGGGGCATTCGAGATCAACGAGGCGTTCGCAGCGGTGAGTCTGGCCTGGTTGCGTGAGACCGGGGCGAACTACCAACAGATGAACCCGAACGGCGGCGCCATGGCGCTGGGTCACCCGATCGGCGGTTCCGGTGCACGTCTCATGACTACATTGGTGAACCATATGCGCGACGAGGGAATTCGCTACGGATTGCAGTCGATGTGTGAAGGTGGCGGCATGGCCAATGCCACCATCCTTGAGCTCCTCTGATCAATCGGACAGGCCCGGTACTTCCTTCGCCGGCACGACCGCCTGCACGTCGGCGGTCGTGCCGGCGGTCGTGTTCTCTGCTCGCAGCGCTCAGTTGCCGAGCAAGACTGCGTGACCCATCTCGACCAGACGCTCGTGCAGATCGGGCCTGGTCCGAGTCTGCCTGGTGCGAGCAAGATTTTCGACAATTGTCAGTGTGGCGAATACCGTAATCTGCAATTCAGCGACGCTGAGATCCGGGCGCTGCTCGCCCAGGATCTGCGTCCACATCTCGATGAAGTCGCGGTGGTTCTGCATGTAGTCCTTGCGAACTCTCGGCGGCAGTTCGTCGAGTTCGTTGGTCAACACGCCGATGAGGTGGTAGTTCTCAAGCGCGAAATCGATGTGGGCGCGCACCATGCTCAGCAACGACTCCTCGGGCCCGGGGGCCGCAGCGACGGCTCGAATAACGCCGTGCGTTCGCCGCTCGTTTCCTCGATTTACTGCGGCGGTCAGGATATCGACCTTCGTTTCGAAATAGTTGTAGATGTTCGGCCCGGTGGTTCCGATGGCTTCACCAATGTCGACGTTGTTCACGGATCGGTACCCACGCTCGTCGAAAAGTCGGATAGCCGCGGTGAGGAGCGCCTCGCGGCGAGGCATCGCCACGAGGCGGGCCGCGTCGTGGATTGTGGTTCTCCCGGATTTTGATTCGCACTGGATGGTCTCGGTGATTTGACTGCGCGCCACGCTCTCGGCCAGGGTGAAAAGAAGTTCCTCCATGTGACGATGTGGAAGAGTAGATCGGTGCCCGGAAACGCTGCCGAAAACGGCCAGGACCGCCCAGGCGAGCATGGCTGAATCGGGCTGCGACAGGCCGGGCCGTTCGACGCGGATCAGGGCGGCGATGCCGGAAGTGGTCTCGTGCAGAAGGTGGCGCATCTCGCTGCGATCCTCCTCGGGCAGGTGGCGTGCTTCACGTTGCCAGAGCAGCGGAAGACCTCGGCGCGTGGGAAGGGTTGCCGACAAGTTTTTTAGGAGCGAGGTCAGATCCGTTGAATTCGTGACAGTAGAGGTCAGTGAGTCGAGTCCGGAATGCACAACATTCCGCAGCAGATCAGATTTGTTGCGAAAATGTCGGTAAAGCGATGACGGCCCGACGCCGACCGCCTCCGCGACATCGCTTACCGAGACATTCGGGTAGCCGCGCTCTCGAAACAGGGTCCCTGCTTCAGTGAGGATCTGCTCCCTGCGGTCGCGGGGGCGGCTAGTGCCCATACTTGGATCAACTCTCCTTTGAAGCGAAAATTCTTATTAGCGCTGCGCCACATAATAGCTGTACAAAGTCGTTGTGAATCACCTGTAAGTGTTCGTAGTGGCTGGCCCGGGGCTGGCTGACAGGATAGGTGTCGTCGCTACAACGCCGTGTGACTCATGAATCGCTTTGCTCCTTTTCGGATGCACTTGCCGGGATCTGTCCACTTGTTGTGGTGGCGACGCCGGTCCGGTCTTGCTTCGGGCTTGATTTTTAAGCCTGCCCGACCCTGTTGCCTCGGGGTCGTGGCCCGTTACAGGCCTGCCTTGAAGTGCTCGTTCCGGGCCGACGCCGACAACGACGTCGTCATCGGAAAGGACATCCGTCGCTATACCTATCGCGCTAAGATCACTACGTGATCGTCATCGGGGTCGATACCCACGCCGCAACCCACGCGCTGTGCGTCGTGACCGCAGCAACCGGTGCAGTGCAGGACAAAACAAGTTTTCCAACAAGCCCGGCGGGACTCGACCGGGCCCGCATGTGGATTACCGCATCGAGCAGGACAACAAACCGCCCCTCGTCGTCATCGAAGGCATCGGCTCCTACGGAGCCGATGCCTTCGACCGCGTTCTTGCGGCAGGATTCCCGGTTGCCGAACCTGCCGCAATGGCATCAGGAGATCGGCGAGGAGTCGGTAAGACCGACGATCTCGACGCCGCCCGCATCGCCCGGTCCGTCCTATCCGTTGACGTCGATCGACTGCGCCGACCACGAGCGGACGGATCGCGAGTGGCGATGCGCATCTCTCGTGGTCGCTCGCGAACAGATGACGCGTGAACGGACGCGTACGATCAATGCGTTGACTGCTTTGGTTCGCACCGTTGAACTCGGCGTGGATGCACGAAAATCATTGTCATGCAGTCAGATCACGGCGATCGCAACCTGTCGAGGTCTGTCCGAGGACCCCACCGCTGCGACATGCTGAGCGGAAGCCGTGCGTCTGGCCAAGAGAATTCGGGCGCTCGATGCGGAGTTGGTTGACAATCGAAAGTCTCTCGACGCATTGGTCAAGACCACCGCGCCGGAACTGACTGCCGCGATGGGAGTCGGCGCAGTGGTTGCAGCGACTGTCCTGATCGCGTGGTCACATGCAGGTCGGCTGCGTTCGGAGGCCGCTCGCCGGGACCTGCCCGATCCCGGCGTCCTCTGGTAACACCGTGCGTTACAGGCTCAATCGCGGCGGTGACCGCCGTCTGAACAGAGCGCTGACCACTATTGTCATCGTGAGGATGCCGATGGATCCTCTAACCTGCGGCTACGTCGAACGTCGACGAGCGAAGGGTCGTACGACCAAGGAGATCATTCGATCTCTCAAGCGTTATATCACCCGGCAACTGTTCCGAACGCTCGCCGCAGCACATCCAATCTTGGTGTCTTGACAGATTGTGAGTCTGGAAGTGGCTGGTCCGGGACTAGACAGTATGGAGGTGTGAGATGAGACCCCAACTCAAACCGTTCCACCTCCTCGTGAGAGCCGTCGACTGATCGAACAGCGGAAGAACAAGGGCCCCAGCCGATCACGCAACCCGACCAGCCGACTCGATGGTGGGGCTGGGGCCCCACTCGCATATAGACGTGGGTTGCCTGGCGGACACTTGAGTCCTGTAAGGCACCACAGATGTGATGGGAGGCCCCAGTGACTATTCAGTGTACGAGCATCGGCCTGGATGTGCACGCCCGATCCGTCGTCGGATGCGGACTCGACGGACAGAGCGGTGAGCTGTTCGAGCGCCGCCTCACCCCCGACGAACGGGAGATCGAGGACTGGATCCGCAGCCTGCCCCCGCCGGTAGCGGTGGTCTACGAGGCCGGACCGACCGGCTTCGGGCTCGCCCGGCACCTCACGGCAGACGGGATCGACTGTGTGGTTGCGGCCCCGTCGAAACTGCAACGCCCATCCGGGGATCGGGTCAAAACCGACGCCCGCGACGCCCGACACCTGGCGCGGCTCCTGCACCTGGGTGAGATCATCCCGGTGACGGTGCCGAGCCTGTCGCAGGAGGCTGCCCGGGACCTCGTCCGGGCGCGGGAAGACTGCCGCGGGGACCTCATGTCCGCCCGGCACCGGGTTTCGAAACTTCTTCTGCGACAAGGCATCGTCTACTACGGTGGCGGGGCGTGGACGCAGAAGCATGACCTGTGGTTGCGGTCGCAGCACTTCGACCTGCCCGCCCGGCAGTTCGCGTATGACACCGCCTACGACACCATGCTGGCCACCGTCGACCGGCGCGAGCGGCTCGACAAGGCCATCACCGTGATGGCCGCCGACAGCGAGTTCACCGCGGTGGTGGACCGGCTGGGATGCCTGCGTGGGATCGGCGCGCTGACCGCGTTCGCTCTGGCGGTGGAGATCGGCGACTGGGAGAGGCTGACGGGTCGCAGCGTTGGCGCTTATCTTGGTTTGGTACCCACCGAGCACTCCTCCGGGCAGTCCCGCTCCCAGGGGCCGATCACGAAGACCGGCAACGGGCACGTCCGCCGTCTGTTGGTGGAGGCGGCGTGGCAGCACCGCCGGCCCTACCGGCCAGGGTTGGCGCTGCGTAGGCGTTGGGACAAGGCCACCGCGGCGGCGAGGGCTCGGGGGCAGCAGGGCAACCGCCGGTTGCACGCTCGTTGGGAGCGCTTCGACGAGCGTGGCAAGCGGCCGGTGCTGGTGAACACGGCGATCGCCCGTGAGCTGGCCGGCTGGTGCTGGTCGCTGGCGGTGCTCGAGGAATAGTCCTGCCCGCAGATTTCCGGACCTCGATACTGGTGGTGGTGGCCAGCGTCTGGGAGCGACCCGCGATCCAGCTATGAGCAGCCTCCCTTCACGGGGGCCACGCTCGATCTCTAGACCAGCGATCCGCTCCAGCCGAAAAGACCGTCCTGCGGTAACCAATCCGCGCATATCAGAACTGACATCGCGTCGACAGCGACACGCTCGCCATCACCAGGTCTTGGCTCGGATTAATGAAGCGGCATCCCCGACGACGGTTGAGGATGCCGCTTCACCATGGCCTCTTGACGGAACACCTACATATCAGCTGGCAGGGTTGGTGTTGGTTGCTCCGCAGTGGTCGTGACTCATGACAAATATGGCCCCTCACGGGTGCCTCGCCTATGAATTGTCCGGCTGCGGCGGGTGGCCGGCGCCGACCCAGCCCACCTCAGTGGCTTGATCAGAAGCATGCCCGACCTTGCGAGGTCGTGGCTCATCACAGTTATGCCCCGAAGTGATCCTCTCCGGGCCGGCGCCGGTCGTCAGCGACCGAGTCATCGCCCATCTCAGGAAAGGAACCGGACGCTGTGAGCACCATTGTCGCGCACACTCATCCATTCGTCATCGGCGTGGACACCCACGCCAAAACTCACACCTACGCAGTCCTCACTGCGGCAGGTCAGCACCTCGGGACCGCAACATTTCCCAACACCTCGGCAGGCCGTTCCCGCGCTATCTCCTGGGCCTCGCGCCGCACCGGCGGCGTTGCCGGGGCATTATGGGTGATCGAGGGGGCCGGAAGCTACGGTGCGCAGCTGGCGCGCAACGCCACCGACACCGGCTACCGCGTCGTCGAGGCTGCCCGCATGAACCACACCGACCGGCACGGCGTCGGCAAATCCGATCCCCTCGACGCGCGTTGCATCGCCGCCGCAGTGCTACCTCTGCAGACCGAGCAACTGCGCATCCCGCGCCGCGACGAGGGCGTGCGCGCCGCGACGCAGATTCTCCTGACTGCCCGCGACGAACTCGCCAGCGAGCGCACACGGGCGGTGAATGCACTGACCGCCTTACTCCGCATCACCGACCTCGGCATCGACGCCCGACGATCCCTCGGTGCCCGCAAGATCGCCGAAGCCGCACGCTGGCGCACACGAGAGGAACCCCTCGCCACCGCGACTGCCCGCACCGAGGCGATCCGTCTGGCAAAACGCATCCTCGAACTAGACGCTGAGCTCGACCAGAACATGGCTCGCATCAGCGAGCTCGTCGAAACCAGTCCCGCGGCCGAACTGCTTCGCAAGACCGGTATCGGCCCCGTGACTGCAGCCAGAACTCTCGTCGCGTGGTCTCACCCCGGCCGGGTCACGAGCGAAGCCGCGTTCGCAGCGATGGCCGGAGGAACCCGATCCCGGCATCGTCTGGGAACACCACACGGCATCGACTCAACCGCGGCGGAGACAGGCAACTCAACCGCGCGCTGAATGTCATCGCGATGGTCCGTATGGTCCACGATCAAAAGACTCGTGCTTACGTCGAACGCCGACGCACGGAAGGCAAGACAGACCGCGAAATCCGACGCATCCTCAAGCGTTATCTCGCCCGAAGCATCTACCGACATCTCAACGCCTCGTCAACCCAGAAACTAGGGGTTGACGAGATATAGAAGCTTCATAGAAGTGCCCTATGTCAAGCGGCTGAGAGTTTTCGGCTCTCGTGCAGTTGCGGGCTGAAAGGAATTTCGTCGTGCCAGCAGCGCCAGATGATGCGGATCCAGGCGCGTGCAAGGATTCGGATGGCATGAGGGTGCCGGCACCCACGGGTGATGGCCCGCTGGTACACCTGCATCGCCCACTCGTCGCCGAAGCGGCTGCCGTTCACGAAATCCATGACCGCCCTGCGGAGTTTCTTGTTGCACGACCACCGAAACACTGTTTGTTCGCGTTTGCCGGATTGCCGAGTCGAGGGTGAGGCCCCGGCAAGAGCCGCCAGGGCGTCATCGGACGGGAACCGTTCGCGGCAGTCGCCGATCTCCGCCAGAAGGGTTGCCGCCCATACCATTCCGGACCGCGGCAGACTCGCGAATATCTTCTGATCGGGATGTGCGTCGAAGAGTTTTCGGATCTGTGCCTCGATTCGGGTGATCTCCGCGGTCAGCGTTTCGATGGTGGTGACCAAAGCTGTCGTGATCTGCCCGCGAGCCTCTGCCTCGACTGGAGAAGAGCCCGGGGGCCGCACTGTCGACGTGCCGGTACAGCGACTCCGCGGAGATACCGCCGCTGTAACCGACCGATCGCAGCCACCGGTCCAGACGTGCCGGAGAGAGCCACGCAGCTTTGGCTGCGCTCGGAAACCGGCGAAGGAAGGCCAACGTGATCGGGCTGTCGAGGCGGCTGAACAACCCGAGGGCTCCAGGGAACGCCAACTCGATGTTGGACCGGAGCTGGTTCATCACCTGCACCCGTGTCTCCACGAAATCCTTGCGGGCCCGGCACATCGCCCGCAGCGCTTTGGTTTCCGGGTGATCCTCTCGCAGCGGCCGCCACCGATGACCGTCCGTGCGTAGCGTGTCCGCGAGGACGTACGCGTCGAGACGGTCATCCTTGTTCCCCGCCGATCCGTAACGGGTCCGTAGGGCCTTGATCTGGCGCGACGGGGCAACGAACACCGCGAACCCCGCATCGATCAATGCCTTCAGCGACCGGCCCGTCGCCGCGCTCGATCGCTACCTTGGTCACCCCTGCCTTACGGAATTTCGACACCATCACATGCAGCGCTTGGCTGTCGTGAGTGACATCGAATCGTTCGATCATCCGGCCGTCGTTGCCGAGGACGCACACCGCGTGAAGCTCAGTGGCCCAGTCGATCCCAGCTACCGCACTTGATTTTTGCATACGCACCTTCTTCGCATCGGTGGGATGCTTCACCAGGTGGCAGGCGTTGGTGCTGGTCGCTCACTGCAAGGCGCTCGAAGCGCGTGGCCCTATCGCCAGTTTCAACGCCGGGTCGCCGAGTCCTACGGTACTTCTATTGGCCCTCGAAGGGCGAGCATCTACAGCAGTGGCCCAGCGGCTACCGGGCTGCGCACCAACTACCCTTCCAAAAAGGCAGTCGGTACGACCATGGTTGTTCAGTGAGCATCCCCGTATCGGTTGACTCCTGAACTGTGAGGATCCCTCCTCTCAGCTTGAGATTAACCTGGTTGCTTTTCCCTTGCTGATTCGGTGACGTCGACTTTGGTGCGTTTGCCGACGTGGTGATGCTGGGCGGGACGAGTATTCCTCGATCCGGGTGGGCGACCGGGCCCGGGTCGGCAGGGTTTCGGTGCACTGGCCGGAACGGGCATCATCGCGCGGATGCGCGAAAACCCCCGACGCACCCGTGCCGGCGTCAATCGGGTTGGTCGAGTGGATCGTTCCCACGGGCGACGTAGGTCCTCGGCGAGGGGTCGAGCGAGCCGCAGTTGGGCATAGGCCACCAGCATGATCGCGGTCCAGCGATCGGCCGCCTCAGGGCTGCGGAGCCTCGGGGCGGTCCACCCCAACGTTTGCTTGAAGAAACGGAAGGTGTGCTCGATGTCGAAGCGCCGCAGAAACATCTGCCACAACCGGTCGATCTCGTCGGCACCGACGTCCGGGTCCGAGCACCACAGCCACACCGGTGTGGGATGCCGATCGCCGGGCAGGTGATCGACCTCGAGCCGGATCACCGTGCCCTCCACGATCGGCGGCCGTCCCGGGTGATCGGCCCACGATCCGCGGCGAGTAATTATGGGGTGCAACCTATTCCATGCATCTGCGGTAGCCGTGCCGTAGCGGGCCGTCTCGGTTCGAGTGGTGGCGTCGGGTGCGGGCCAGGTCGCCGGGTCCGCGAACCGGAACTCGGCACCGTGCCGGGGTGGGCGCCCGGTCCGACCCGGCGACGGCGCCGGGTGCCGCAGCACCCGGTCCGAACGCATCCGACGCCACCACCCGAAGCGGGAGATCGGCGAGCAGAAACGCCAACCGTGCCAACTCGTACCCGGCGTCGAAGACGAGCAGGATATCGGGGTCACCGTCGCGGTGCTGTCCGGCCGCCCGCAAACGCCCGACGACGCCGCGGACCTGCGTCGCAGTGACCGTCGTGTCGTCGTCGTCGGGATGGAGGCGCACCGCGTCGAGCACTGCCGTCCACGACGTGCGGCCCGGCTCGAGCACCGCGACGAACGAGTACGGCCACCCCGGGATCAGCTGCGCCTGATTCTTTCCGCGGCCGTACACGTGGCAGAACGCCCGCTGCGGGGACGTCGGCGCGTCCGGGCGCAGCCACGGGCTGACATCGACCGCGAGAATGATCCGACCATCGCTGCTGTGCGGTAGAGGAAGCGCGGCGAGGGCGCGTCGCAGGAGATTGAAATCTATTCGGGTCGGGACGGTGTACGCGGTCTTCGCCCGCTGGGCCCACAGCAACGAGTGGCAGCGTATCGTCGACGCGCTGCGCGACCGGCTGCGGGTGCGTGACGGGCGGGACCGGTGCCGACTGCGGCGATCATCGACTCGTAGACGGTGCCAGCCGCCGATACCGTGCCCCGATCGAGCCGCGGCTGGGATGGCGGCAAGAGAACGAACGGCGTCAAGCGGCACATTGCCGTGGATGTGAACGGCCTGCTGCTCGCCGTCGTCGTCACGGCCGCCTCGATCCAGGACCGCGACGCCGCATGCCGACTCCTGGCCGCACTGCGCGGCAGGTTCTCCACCGTCCGGCTGGTCTGGGCCGATGGTGGTTATCCCGGACGGTTGCCAGTCTGCTCGAAAGATGTTCTCGCCCTGCCTATGCAGATCATCAAACGTATCCCCGGCGCCACCGGTTTCCACGTCCGGCCCCGGGTGGTCGAGAGAAGTTTCGCGTGGATCAACAGGCGCCGCCGCTGCGTGCGAGACTACGAAACCAGACCCGACCACCACGAAGCGATGGTTCACATCGCGATGATCGCGGCCATGACCAGGCGACTCGCTCGAACCTGACGGTTTTCAAACACACTCTTACATGACAATGCAGCATGACGACCAGGCCAGGGCGAATCACTAGTGCGCGCACATCCTGATCGCACGCACAAGGCGGCCCAGGATCAGGGATCCGGACGAGGTGTTCATCGGATGTCAACGGCACTCAGCAGTACCTGTGCGGTGCGGTCGGCCAGCCTGGATTTGAGGGTTCTTGTCCATGCGCAACAAGAATTCGTTGCCCTGGGAGATGTCGATCGTCCCTTCTTTTGGCTGTTTCCACCCCCGCCTTCAAATTTACTTGCTATCCGTTCAGTAAATTAGTTACGGTGGTCGCATGCCAATCGAAATGAGAGCCCGATCACTGTTTCGGCGCTGTGTGGTGAACGGATACCGTCGGCGGCGAGCGGCGATCACATTGTTGGCTGCTGTGATCGCCACGGCCTTAACTGGGTGCGCAAGTGCTACTTCGTCAGACGAGACGTTTCGGTGGGGGTACTCGAGCGCCTTGGGTTCGCTAAATCCGCAAAGGTCGGGCTCGTTCGACATCATGTACCTGCACCCGGTGTATGACGCCTTGATCAATATCGACCAGTCGGGGAATTTTGTCCCGGGATTGGCTACGGAGTGGGAACTCTCGGACGACGGCCGCACCTTCGACATGACTTTGCGGCAAGGCGTCCTCTTTCAAGACGGCGCCCAGCTGGACTCCAGCGCCGTGAAGAAGACGATTGACCGCGCGAAGATGCCCGAATCAACGTTGTCACGGAACCTGGGACTTGTGGACTTGGTGGAGGAAGTTGATCCGTTCCATGTGCGCCTGCATCTCAATGCGCCGGGTGGGCAATTGGCGAGTCTGTTGGCTACCGAGTCTGGAATGATCATCAGCCCAAATGCTATCGATTCACCGGATTTGGCCCGAAATCCAGTCGGGGCTGGACCGTACAAGGTTGTCTCCTACTCAACTGGGCAGGTTACTTATGAAGCGTGGGAAGGGTATTGGGATTCCGAATCGGTCAAGGCGCCGCGCATCAAGATGATCACGATGGCCGATGACAGTGCACGTATGCGTGCACTTCAATCCGGCCAGCTTGACGCCGCGTATCTGCGACCGTCACAGCGCGCGCGGACCGAATCGGCTGCGGACCTCTATGTGCAGAGCGATCTCCGAACGCTTGTTCAATCGATCATTGTCAATACTGGCGTGGTTGGCCTCGACGATTCTCGTGTGCGGCAAGCTCTTTCGCTGGCGATTGACAGGCAAGGAATAAATACGTATTTGCAGAATGGGGGCTGCACTCCCACGGCTCAGCCCTTCATTGATGGATTGTGGCCGCATGTCGATGGATTGGATGATCGACCGGCAGCGGCATTCGATCAGGAGCGTGCACGAGCATTGCTGGACGAAGCAGGATACAACAGCAGCCGTCCTTTGGCTCTGACGGTGTCCTCTCCCAACATCACTCAGTATCAACTCCTTGCGGAGTTGGTTTTGGCCAACCTCCGAGAAATCGGAGTTCAAGCCGATCTCAGAGTCATGGAGACAACGCAGACGACCCCAGCGATGAGAGAAGGAAAATTCGATCTGATGGTAACGGCCATCGATGTCGGTAGGCCGGATCCCACGTCGTACGCGGCCGACTACCTACTGCCAGGCGGTGTTTTGAATCCTGGTGGATTCCATGTGCCTGGAACCGAAGTTCTGCTCGAACAGTCACGACGTTCGCTCGATGTGCAGGATCGAGAAGTGCCTTTTCGGAAGTTGCTCAGCGCAACATTTGACGCAGGCCCGCCAGTGATCTCGATTTGCGCGCCGGACAATGTAATTGGCGTTCGAAAGGGTGTCCGCGGTCTGGTGGTTCCCCCAGTTGGTGCTTACGAATTCCGAGGCGTGGAGGTTAACCGATGACATCGCTGCGCTGGGTGAAACGAATGGGCTCCGCACTCGTTGTTTTGTGGTTGGTGCATTTGGTGACATTTTCGCTGATCCGACTGGTACCCGGCGACGCAGCTGAGTTGATCGCCGGCGACCGGGCAACGTCAGAGCAGGTCGACGCGATACGTCACTCGCTGGGGCTGGATGGATCCGTTGTCGCCCAATACTTTGCGTCGCTCAGTCAACTGCTGCACGGGGACCTGGGAATCTCCCTGTTCTCCGGACTCCCTGTGGCCGAATCGATCATGATTGCTGCCCCGGCCACTCTCTCGATTGCAGGTCTTGCGCTTCTGATTGCGACAGTTGTCGGTGTCTCGGCGGGGGTCGTCGCGGGTCTTAAGCGAGGGAGTCTCGTCGACCGATTAGTTACCACTGCAGCAACTCTCGGTTTGGCTATGCCAAGTTTCTGGGTTGGGCTAGTGCTGGCCACATTCTTCGGGTTGACCTACAAGCTGCTTCCGGCGACTGGGTATTCTCCGCTCAGTGAGGGAGTAGGTCCGTGGCTTCAACACATTATTCTTCCTTCGCTGGCGTTGGGACTTGCTGTCGCAGCCGAGATCGCACGCCACACACGAGGCGGGGTGTCTGATGTCATGGCCCGCCCGTACATACGGACCGCGCGTGCGCGCGGCGCTAGTGGGACGACGCTCGTTCGTCGCCACGTCCTGCGGAACGCAGCAATTCCAGTAGTGACCGTACTGGGCTTGCAAGCCGGCAAGCTATTGAGCGGAACGATCGTAATAGAGTCAGTTTTCGGCATTGCAGGTCTAGGGTCGCTGACAGTGAATGCTGTTCTACAGAGGGACTATTCAGTTCTTCAGGGATTCATCATCCTCGCAGCTACGGTTGTCGTATCAGTCAACCTGCTTGTCGATGTTGTCTACGGAAAAATCAATCCGAAGGTGAGAGTGGCATGACAACGACCGTTGATTCAACGGGGTCACAGACGTCCGATACGCGACCCGGGCCTACTCTCCCCGTATCGTCCAGTGCGTCAACTCGTGACCCCCGACCAAGCGCATGGGGCGCCCTGATTCGCCAACCGGCGAGCGCTTGTGCCCTTGTTTTCCTTGGAGTGCTTGTTATTGCGGCAATCGGTGCCCCGTGGCTTGCGCCGTACGATCCTGCAGCACAGGACATCACAAATCGTTTCGCAGGACTCAGTGCGCAACACTGGCTCGGCACCGACGAGTTCGGTCGTGATGTTGCAAGCCGAATCATCTATGCCGCGCGAGTTACTCTGGTGGCTCCGTTGATCGCCTTGCTCGTGGGAGTTTTGCTGGGGGTTCCGGCGGGCCTCATGTCCGGGGTCAGGCGTGGAATCTTCGATTCGGTGGCAAACAAGGTCTCCGATACATTTCTCAGTATTCCGGCTATCGTCCTCGCCCTGGCGTTGGTAGCGGTTCTCGGCCCTTCACTAGTCAACGCGATGATTGCAATCGGAATTGCGTTCGCACCGCACCTATTCAGGGTGGTACGCAGTGCAACGGCCGTAGTAGCAGAAGAGACCTACATGTCGTCAGCCGAGGCGATCGGCGCGAGTCTTCCTCGGCAACTCTTTGTCCATGTTCTCCCCAATATTCGCGCTCCATTGCTGGTTCAAGTAACTCTGTTGATGGGCTTTGCACTTCTCGCCGAGGCGAGCCTGAGTTTTCTCGGACTGGGCGTCCAACCGCCAGAAGCGAGTTGGGGATCGATGCTCAAATCGGCATATGAGAACCAGTTTGATGCCCCGTTCGCTGTCGTCCCTCCAGGTATTGCACTCGTACTTACGATCCTTTCATTCAATGTGCTCGGAGACGGAATCCGAGATGTCTTTTCAGGTGGTGGCACCAAATGAGTTCTGCAGCAAATACTCTCACCGTCGAGGGGCTCACGCTCGACCTTGCTGGGGTCTACTCGCAGAAGCATCTGGTCGACGATGTCAGCTTTACGATTCCGCGCGGACGTTCTGTTGGCTTGATCGGTGAGTCCGGTTGTGGGAAGACGATGACTGCAATGGCGATCGTAGGTCTTCTTCCTCCCGGCGTCAGCTACGCCGGCGGCAGTATTCGTCTAGGCGATACCGATCTGATGAATGGGCCGCCTTCGCAGCTTGCACGCGTACGCGGTCGATCGATCGGAACCATATTCCAAGATCCCATGAACAGTCTGAATCCTACTGCTAGCGTGGGAGATCAGATTGCCGAGTCACGGCGAATTCATCTGGGGGAGAGTCGCAGCACGGCTCGTCAGCATGCAATCGCTTTGCTGGACAAGGTAGGAATCCCTGATTCGCGTCGCCGTGTGAACAGTTATCCGCATGAATTGTCAGGCGGAATGCAGCAGCGCGTCATGATCGCTGCAGCCATTTCCTGCTCGCCCGACCTCATCATTGCTGATGAGCCCACGACCGCTCTGGACGTCACGGTGCAGGAAGAGATATTGCAGCTCCTCCGCGATTTGCAAGAGGAAACCTCGATGTCGGTACTTTTGGTTACTCACGACCTTGGAGTGGTTTCAGAGTTCTGCGATGATGTCGTGATCATGTACGCAGGACACGTTGTCGAGAAGGCGAAGGTTAACGACTTCTTCTTCGACGCGCAGCAACACCCGTACTCGCGTGCGCTGTTGCGAGCAGTTCCAGATGGGCAGCGTCCGAGACAGTTGCTCGAAGTCATACCCGGCAGGGTGCCCCCAGCCGGTAGTTTCCCGCCGGGCTGTCGTTTCCAGCCCCGCTGTGAGTTTACTGTCGATGCATGTTCGGTTGCAGTACCAGCAGAGTCGTTGGTGCAGCACGACCATACAAGTCGATGCTCTCGGGTCGCTGCAGGAGAAATCGATCTTCGGGAGGTCTTGTGAATTCACTGCAGACAACTACTGACTTTGACGGACCGAATGGTGCGGACAGCATCGACACTGACGCGTACCTGGCCGCCACTGGCCTACGGAAATCCTTCACACTCGCGAGTGACATCTTGGGGCGTCCGACGGCTAGTCACCACGCAGTGGATGGGGTGGACATTGTTCTTCCTCGCGGTCGGACTGTGGGTATCGTGGGCGAGTCCGGATCGGGAAAAACCACAGTTGGCAGAATGATCTCACGACTGTCGTCAGTCGATGAGGGCACAATCACTCTGGATGGTAAAGACATCACGAATTTGCGTGGTCGGGCGCTCAAAGACCTCCGGCGCACCATGCAGGTGATCTTTCAGGATCCCTTCGGGTCGCTTGATCCCACCAAGACTGTGGCGCACGCGGTTACCGAGCCACTGATCGTGCACAGGGAGCTCAGACGTGCCGATACTTCGGATCGAGCTGCAACGCTGCTTCACAGCGTTGCGTTGGACTCGGCTCTGGGTTCTCGATTTCCGCACGAACTTTCAGGCGGTCAACGGCAGCGTGTCGCCATCGCACGTGCAATGGCTTTGTCGCCGTCTCTGCTTGTCGCAGATGAACCGACGTCCGCACTGGACCTGTCGACTCGATCTGAGATCATCAATCTTCTACTGACACTGCAGGAGCGGGACAGGCTCACCATGCTCCTGATCTCCCACGACTTCGCTACGATTCGTCACGTCACGCATCGCATCGTAGTGATGCTCCACGGCCGGATTGTAGAAGAAGGCGAGACCGGTGATGTCATCGCGAATCCGATGCATCCATACACTCAGACCTTGTTGGCTGCGATTCCGACATTTGATCGTTCAATGCCGGGGAATCGTAAGAAGTCGGTCGCCCGGACAATTCAACCTGAACCGATTGCGTCTACCGGCGGCTGTCAATTTCGGAATCGGTGTCCGCATGTTATGCCCAAGTGCGAGAAGGAAGATCCGTTAGCCGTCGATGTCGGGGACGGCCGTCGGGTCGCGTGTTTTCTGCATCTACCCAATTGAGTCGGGCGCTCGTCAGCTGCTTTCCCAACGCTGCACCTTCTTTTCCCGCATACACGAATTCAGGAGGTTCTACTCGAATGGAATCCAAGACACCGGCAAGTGAGACCTTGCCTATCAGGGCAGTCCGCTGCCTTCGATGCACGTATGTTGCCAGTCCGGTCCAACATTTCGGGTGTGAGCAGTGTGGTGCTTACGGCGATGACCTTGAGGAATTTGTACTTTCCGGCGACGGAACAGTTTTGGAGATCGTGAACGTGTACCGGCATCCGGATAGTTCACTGACTGTTCCCGCCGTGATCGGAAGTATCGAACTGATCGAGGGGCCCGTGATCCGAGTGCGTCTGACCAGCCCCGATCTACAGCCGGGCTCTCGGGTCTTTGCAGTCGACGAAGCACCAGACGCTGCACTGGGATTGGTATTCGCCCCGGCACTTCAGAAAGCGAGTTGAACGAGATGTTGCTGAACGACTACCGGCCGGTCTACGTCATCGGGATCGGATTACATCGCTATCAGGCAGCCACTGAGACCAGCTACGTTCAGCTCGGCGTGACCGCAGTGCGCGAAGCTCTCGCGGATGCCGGCATGGAATGGTCTTCGGTCGAGGCGGCCTACACCGGAACGACGCGACTCGGTATGGCAGTTTCACGTCCGATGCTGCGTCACCTCGGTGCCACAGGAATTCCGATGACGCAGGTGGAAAACGCATCTGCATCGAGTTCCTCGGCATTCCGACTTGCATGTAGAGACGTGGCTGCAGGATTCTCGGACGTGGTGCTGGCCGCCGGGGTGGACAAGGCGGGAAAGGTCAATCGTGGTGAGCAGCTGACCGGAATTGCGCCGCACGACGGCGGGTTGGTGGTTCCGTCGGTGCACTACGCACTCCTTGCCGAGGAGTACATGCGGGCGTCGAATGTCGGGGAAGAAGTCATCGCCCGCGTTGCAGTGAAGAACCACCTCAACGGTTCGAAGAACCCTTATGCGCACCGGCAGAGAGAGCGATCGCTTGACGAGGTGCTCGGTGACCGTCCCATCGCGGGCTCCCTGAAGCGGCTCGAATGCTGTCCGATCGGGGAAGGGGCATCGGCAGTTCTGGTTGTCTCCGATGCTGCGATCGACCGACTCGGGCTGGATCGCTCGCGCGCGGTCCAGGTGCTGTCGTCGACCCAGCGGAGTGAGGAACTGTACGGCGCCAAGAGCTTTGATGTCGAGCTGACAAAAACAACCACGGAACAGTCGTTGGCGGAGGCCGGAATTCGGGCAGAACAGCTCGACGTGGTGGAACTGCACGATGCATTCGCTATCGAGGAGTTGCAGTACACCGAAGCGATGGGACTGTGCGGTCCGGGGCAGGCATCACGCGAACTTGCCAACGGAGAGTTCGCGATTGGCGGCCGGGTGGCAATCAGTCCGTCCGGTGGTCTGCTGGCGATGGGGCATCCGATCGGCCCGACCGGAGTCGGGCAGATAGCGGAGATCACCCGCCAGTTGCGCGGTGAAGCGGGGCCTCGTCAACAGCCGAATTCCACGTACGGACTGGCACATCTGGTCGGGCTGGGTGCGGTCTGCGTGGTGCACGTGTTGGCGGCTGCCGGTCGATGACGATGATGCCGTTGGGGATTGACGCCGTACTGCAGCCTGTTGTCGACGGCGGATCTCGCCGCGGCATTCCGGCCGCCGCGGAGATACACGAAAAAGTCGGCTATGCAGCTAGTTTCAGCCGCGAGCACAGCGGAAACCCATTCCTGCCGGTGGCGCTCGCGGCCACGTCGACGGAGAGAATCGAGCTGGGCACTTCGGTATCGATTGCCTTTGCTCGATCTCCCATGGACACGGCATACCTCGCCCATGATCTGCAGGCGCTCACCGACGGCCGCTTCGTGCTCGGCCTCGGCACGCAGATTCGCCCGCACATCACCAGACGCTTTTCGATGGGCTGGGACAAGCCGACAGTCCGAATGGGCGATTACATCACCGCGTTGAAGGCGATCTGGGCATCGTGGCGGGACGGCACACGACTCGATCATGTCGGACCGTATTACCAGCACACATTGATGACGCCGGCGTTCACGCCGCAGGATCACGGACACGGTGATCCGCTCGTTCATCTCGCTGCAGTGGGGCCGGCAATGACGAATGTGGCTGCGACACTTGCCGACGGACTGATCACACATCCGTTCGCAAGTAGTGAGTATCAGCGGCAGATCACCGTTCCGCAGGTGGAAGCGACGTTGAGCAACCGAGGTCGGTCACGCGAAAATTTCCGGATTTCCGGTTCGGTACTTGTCGCTACCGGCCGCACCGATGCCGAAATGGATACGGCAATAACGGCATTGCGGGCACGGATCGCGTTCTACGGGAGCACGCCGGCGTATCGGAAGGTACTCGAATTTCACGGTTGGGAGGAAGTGGGCGATCGTTTGCATGCGTTGTCCGTGTCCTTCGATCCCGGGAAATGGGACGCGATGGCGGAGGCAATTCCGGACGAGATGCTTCGGACTATCGGAATCGTCGCGAAGCCCGAGCATCTTGCCGACGAAGTGCGCACTCGCTACGAAGGGGTGCTGGAGCGAATCTGCATAAACAACGTCGTCAGTAGTTCGACCGAGATCATCGACGACGTCGTGGCAGATCTGGTCAGGAAACAGCGAGTTGCCGGTTGACCATCTCGATGGCGGTAGACCTGGTTTCGGCCAGGTCTATGTCCTCCGGGTCGACAATGTTGATGAGCACAACTCCTCGGAGAATGCCCTGGACCACTGCTGCAGTTCCATCCGGTGACACATCGGGACGGATTGATCCGTCGATGATTCCCTCGCGAACGAATTCGGCGATCATCTGCTTCTGCGCGGCGAACGCACTGCGCAGGGCCGATGCCAACTCGGTGGGACCGTTCACGGATTCGGTCGCGAGTACCAGCATGGCCTTGGACGGCTCTGGTGAAGTGGAAAGTCGCGTCAGGTATTGGGAGACGTGGTCGCGGACCCGGTCCAGACCGGTATCCGCGGATTCGGTTCGGCCGACGCCGGTTTCGTCGAAGTAGACGTCACGGACATGCTCGACGACCGCCTCCATCAACTGTAATTTGGAGCCGAAATGGTAGCCGATCAAGCCGCGGCTGACCCCTGCGATTTCCTGAATTCGGCTCATGGACGCGGCTTTGTAGCCTTCCGCAGCAAGCACGGTGACCGTAGCGTCGATGAGCGCACTGCGGGATGCGTTGGTGCGTTCGGTCTGGGTGAGCGGACTGTCGGAGTTCTTGGTCCGCGGTGGCAACTTTTTGATTGCGACCTCCCTTGGTGTTTGCTGTACGGCTCGCAAGTATCTAAACATGCAAGTGCAGCTCCGGATGAATGTTCCCTGACTGAAGACCCGGTTGCGGTGTGAGAAAACCATCACACCGCAACCGGGTCTTGTGTGGATCGCTCAGCGATCCGTCCATACCGGTGCCCGACGTTCGAAGAACGCAGCGATGCCCTCATCGCGATCGCTGGACGTCAACGCAGACTCGGCGATGGGTAGTTGGGCGTCGAAAGCATCTGCTTCGCTACCCCATTCGAATGCCCGTCGAACTATTTCCTTGGTAGCGCGTATTGCCGACGGGCCGTTTTCGGCGATCTGCATGCCCAGCGTGTAGGCAGCGTCCACTGCTTTTCCCGGGTCGACGATCGTCGTCACTAGTCCCCATCGCTCGAGTTGCTCGGCACCGACGTGCTCGCCGGTCAATGCCAGTTGCATCGCAACGTGATACGGGATTCGGGAGGGAAGGCGAATCAAGCCTCCACCGATCGCGACCAGATTTCGCTTGACCTCGGGCAGGCCGAAGACGGAATCCTGTGCGGCAACGATGATGTCGCAAGAGATGGCGAGTTCGAATCCGCCGGCAAGAGCGTAACCTTCGATGGCGGCGATGACAGGTTTCTGGATCGACTTACGGTTGAACGACGCCTGCTGAGATCGGCGAGAGCGGTACATCGGCTCACCTTCGGTGGCGGCCTTGAGGTCTCGGCCCGAGCAGAAGTTTCCGCCGGCTCCGGTCAGGACGATCGCCAGCACTGCCGGATCGTCATCGAAACGCTCCATCGCATCTTGCATCGCTTCGCGCAGTTCGAGATTGAGTGCGTTGCGTACCTTCGGCCGATTGAGCGTGATGATGCCGACTGAATCCCGCACCTCGGTGGTGACGACGGCGTCGGTTGTTGATTCTGACATGGGTTCAGTCCTTTCCGATGTGAGAGTTGTCAGAGAGCGAAGGAGTAGCCGCCGTTGACCGGGATGGTCTGGCCGGTAACCCAGGAAGCTGCATCGGACGCGAGGAACAGGATCATGTTCGCGGCATCTTCGGGCTGGCCCGGGCGGCGGATCGCGTAGCGCTTCATGACCTTGGCGAGGGTGGCCTCGTCGTCGAGCTGGTGGGCGGTGCGTGGGGTGTGGGTGGCGGCCAGCGAGATGCAGTTCGCCGTGATGTTGTATCGCCCGCTGCTCATCGCGACGGAGCGGGTGAATCCGGCGGCGCCGGCCTTGGCGGCGCTGTAGCACTCGCGGTCGACCTCTCCGAAGCGTCCCGCGTCGGAGATGACGGTGACGATGCGGCCGTACTTGTTCTTGATCATGCTGGGCAGGACCGAGTGCGTGTTGTTCAGTACGCCGTACAGGTTGGTGCCCAGGTATCCCTGCCATTCTTCGGGGGTCTGCTCCCAGAAGGGGCGTGTCATTTCGCTGGTGGGCGCCGGTCCTGCGTTGCCCGCGTTGTTGACGAGGATGTCGATCTGGCCGAACTCGCCGATGGCTTGCTCGACGCCGGCGCGGACCACTTCGAGGTCGGAGACGTCACCGGAAACGGCCAGTGCCTTGGCGCCGGCAGCCTCGACCTCGGCGGCCACGGCCTGGGCGCGCTCGAGTCGGAAGTCGTTGATGACCACGGCGCCCGCGCCGTTCTCGGCCAGGTGCAGCGCGACGCGTCGGCCTACGCCTTGTCCGGCTCCGGTGACCATCGCAACGCGGCCCTTGATGTCCAGAATGTTCGTCATGAACTGCCTCTCCGTGTTCTCGGCGACCCTCGTCGCCAGATACTTGCTGACCGTACAGGAAAAATCATGTATGGTGTAGCTCACAAGGAAAACGACTTTTGAGGAGCGCCGAATGACCCACGTATTCGACCAGGAGCAGTTGGAGCTGAGGAGCGCCATCCGTGGGTTTCTCGCCGCGGAGATCGAGCCGATCATCGACCAGCACGAGCGCGACAAGACCTTCCCTTACGAGGTCCTGCCGAAGTTGGCCGAGTTCGGCTACCTCGGCGGCTGGCTCGCCGAGGACTTGGGTGGGCTCGGTATCAGCCGGGTGACCTGGGCGATGATGATGGAGGAGCTGGGCTCCTGCTGGTCCTCCCTTCGGACGATGATCAACATCTCGAACGGACCGATCGAGCGCCTCGCCGTGGACGCCAATGCGGAGCAAAGGGTCAAGTACCTGGAGCCGTTGCTCGCGGGGCAGGCCAAGGTCTTCAACGGCATCACCGAGCCCGACGTCGGATCCGACGTCTCGTCGATCAAGATGCGAGCCGAGCTCGACGGCGACGAGTGGGTCCTCAACGGCGCGAAGATGTGGATCACCGGCGGTATCTGGGGCGACTTCGGCATCGTTATCGCCCGCACGTTCAGCCCCGACTGCGACGGCGAGCTCTCCAGCTTCCTGATCGACAAGCGGGAGACCCCGTTCGTTGCGGAGGCGATCGACGCAATGACGTTGCGCTGCACCGGCACTGCCCTGCTTACTTTCAACAACGTGCGCATTCCCAAGGAGAACCTGCTGGGCACGCCCGGCGGCGGACTCAAGGCCACGCTGAGTGGACTGGGCGTGGCGCGCGTCAACATCGCCGCCGGCGCCGTCGGTGCGGCGCAGCGGTGCCTCGACCTGTCCATCGAGTACGCGAAGACACGCAAGCAGTTCGGGCGGCCCATCGCCTCCTTCCAGCTGATCCAGAAGTACCTCGTAGACATGAAGATTCGCGTCGACGCGTCCCGGGCGCTCTGCTACGCGGCAGCCTCGGCACTGGACCGTGGCGAGAGCGGAAAGATGGAGGGCTCGATCGCGAAGCTCTACGCCAGCCAGTCAGCATTCGAGGTCGCCGACATGGCAATTCAGGTGCACGGCGCGATGGGCTACTCCAACGAGTACCCGATCGCGCGATTCTTCCGCGATACCCGCGGCGGCAGCATCCCCGAGGGGACTGCCGAAGTCCAGACCCTGATCATCGGGCGCGAGCTCACCGGAATCGGAGCGTTCAAGTGACGACATCCTCGATCGTCTTCCCCGACCTGTCCTACCTGGTCCGGCCCCGGTCGATCGCTGTCGTCGGTGCATCGGACAAGCCCGGCAGTATCGGGTACTGGGTTTTGCACAACCTGGTCGAGGCTTCGGACTTCGGCGGCGACATCTATCCGGTGAATCCCAAGCGCGAACTGATCGGTGGAATCACCTGCTACCCGGGCGTCGAGCAGTTGCCGGTGGCCGCCGACGTCGCCCTGATCGTGATTCCCGCGACCGGCGTGCTCGAGGCACTCGAACAGTGCGCGAGCAAGGGGATCCTCTTCGTAATCGTCTTCACCTCCGGATTCGGTGAATCGGGGGAGGAGGGCCTTAAGCAGCAGCAGCGGATGCGAGAGATCGCAGAGCAGTCCGGCATGCGGATCTACGGGCCGAACTGCCCGGGGTTCGTGAACCTCGCAGACAACATCGGCATGACCTTGTCGCCGGCCTTTGCCGCCGATCAGACGTCCGGGCCGCTCGGTATCGCCACCCAGGGAGGTGGACTGGGGCGCAACCTGATTCAGGCGTCCAGCCGCGGAGCTCGGTCGGCGATGTGGGCGTCGCTCGGGAACTCGGCAGATCTCTCGGTGGCGGATTTCATCCACCACCTGTCCACCGAGGACGAGGTGAAGGTCATCATCGCGCTGCTGGAGGGCGTCGACGACGGGTCCCGGCTGATCGCCGCACTGAATGCGGCCGCCGCCGTGCGAAAGCCCGTCGTAGCGATGAAGATCGGCCAGTCCGAATACGGCGAAAAGGCGGTGCAGTCGCACACCTCGTCGATGGCGGTGTCCGGCGAGATCAACAGCGTGGTGTTCGAGCAGTATGGGGTGATCGAGGCCCACGACATGGACGAGCTCATCGATGTCGCGTGGCTGCTCACCCGCGCGGCGCCGCCGGTCAATCCGAAGATCGCCGTGTTCGGTAGCTCGGGCGGGGCACTGGCGCTGGCTGCAGACATGGTCGGGACCGCCGGCCTGGAGTTGTCCGAGTTCACCGACGAGACGCTTGCGACGCTCGGGCGCGTGCTCCCTGGATTCGCATCGATCGTGAATCCGGTCGATACAACAGCTTCCGTGATCAGTGATATCGATCTGTTCCAGCAGAGCCTCCTCGCTGTAGCTAACGATCCGAATGTCGACGTCATTCTTGCTCCCATGCCGCTCGATTACGGGGATCATTCGCTCAAGAGTTCCGAAATGGTTGTCGCCACACAGAAATTGACGTCGATTCCCATCATCCCAGTATGGATGAGTGACAGCCGCGGCGAGGGTTATCAGGTTTTGACAGAGGCCGGTTTCGGGGTCACCAGTTCCTTGAGCAAGACCTTGCTCGCGCTGCGGCGTTGGGCTGACTACGGTCAATGGCGCGCAACGGAAGACGAGTTCCCGGCTCCGTCAGCGCTGGCGCTGTCCGCGCCGGCTGCCTCTGCAGTGCTTTCGGATGTCTCCACTGAGCGGAAGGCCAAGAACTGGCTTGCCGAACAGGGAATTGTGGTGCCGCAGAGCGCGATCGTGACAACCGAAACCGAGGCTCGTTCGGTGTCCGAGCAATTCGACGGCCCGCTGGTCATGAAGATCGAAAGTGCCGACATCGCACACAAATCCGATGTGGGCGGTGTTATCGTGGGTGTCCACGGATCCGACGCGGTAGCGGCGGCGCGCGAGCAGATCCTTGCCGCAGTTGCCACAAACTGCCCGGACGCACACATCGGCGGAGTACTCATCGAGGAGATGGTTCCCGACGACGGTGTGGAAATGATTGTCGGCGTACACCGCGATCCTGTCTACGGTCACATGCTCACCGTCGGCTTGGGCGGGATCTACGTGGAGATCTTCCAGGATGTTCAGCGAGGGCTCTTGCCGCTCGACGAGCATCGGGTCCGCGCGATGCTGGCCAAGCTCAAGTCGCTCCCGCTGTTGACCGGTGTCCGCGGTCGTCCCGCCTGCGATATCGACGGGCTGGTGAAACTGCTCCTCAGCGTTTCCGATCTGATCACGGCATACGGAGATCACATCGACGAGATCGAACTCAACCCGGTACGGGTACGTCCGATCGGTAGTGCCGGACACACCGTGGCTATCCTCGACGCACTGATCGTGCCGCGAGTGTCGCAGTGACAGCGCCACTTTCGGATCTAGTTGTTGTCGACTTCAGTGAGCTGCTGCCAGGCCCGTTCCTGACGCAGAATCTTGCAGAACTCGGTGCCCGGGTAATCAAGATCGAACGCCCAGGTGGTGATCCGGCACGCACGATGTCCCCCGGAATATTCGCAGCGGTGAACCGCGACAAGGAACACCTGACCGTGGACCTCAAGGATACTTCACGGCGGCCCGAGATCGAGGCGTTGCTCGACAGCGCGGATATTGTCATCGAGGGCTTTCGGCCGGGAGTGATGGCCAAGCTCGGATTCGGACCGAACGAGGTTCTTGCTCGGCATCCGCGGATTATCTACGTGTCGATGTCCGGATACGGTCAGGACGGCCCCGAGGCGAAGCTTCCCGGCCACGACAACAACTACGCGGCTCGGGCCGGCGTCCTGGCGTTAGCCGGGAAGGACCCGCGTATTCCGGACTGGCTGCCGGGCATTCCGATGGCTGATCTTTCGGCGTCGATGTACGCGTTGTCCTCGTTGCTTGCGGCGGTGCACGCACGTGAGCGTTCCGGGCAAGGTTGCTACTTGGATGTGTCGATCCGGGATTGCCTCGCCCATTGGCTCAATCCTCGACTTGGGAGTTTCTACGACGCCAGCATCAACACTGTCGGTGCGCAGCGCGCTCACGTGCAGTTGCGTCCTGCCTATGGGACATTCGAGTGCGCCGACGGAATCATGATCACCATTGCGGCCCTGGAGGAACATTTCTGGGCCCGCCTCGTGAAGGTGCTCGACTTGGTCGAGTGGAGCGGGCCGGAATGGTCGGCGTATCGCCAACGCGAAGAAGCGTCTGAACGGATCAATGCAGCGCTTGCGGCTGCTGTTGCTACTCGAAAAGCTGCTGAAGTGACGGAATTGCTGGTCGCGGCAGAGGTTCCAGTTGCCTCGGTGCTCTCGCCCCTCGAGGCGTTGGCCGCGGCACGCAGGCGAACCGATGCCGGCTCCGACAGCTTCGAATCGACGTTCTTGGCATTCCCCGTCGCATTCGGTGTCGTCCTCTAGTCAACATGCCAGCAGGTATGAACGGAGTCCGGTGGTACTCGGACACGACTGCCCTGCGTCAGACGATGTGGCGCAGGGCAGTCGTACGTTCGGGTGCGGCAGACGGTTTGCGAGGAGCCGGTAGGAAGTGCAGGTGTGAAATCTCAACCGCGTCTCTTCGCTCACGTAGATTTCTAATCCTCCTGTAATCGGTAGGGGAAGAAGGTACTACGTGTGAACAGCCGTTGATGCCGATGGTCGTTGTCTCCCCGGCAAGGTGGAACTGCCGGGTGTTGTCTGCGTTCCCTATTGACGAAGAGCGCAACTGTCGCAAGGGACTTCTACAACGCGGACGGGTTGGATGCACTGGAGGACTTTTTCGAGCGAGGATTCGGAAAATTGAGGACATGACAGCCGGCCTTCGCCAAGCACGACCGGCAATCACCATATCGATCTCCGCGCTGATCGGGTGTGCTATTGGACAAGAAAATATGGCCGCTGGAACCTGTGGATCGCAGAATTATCGCGGGCTCCGCCGCGCTGCGGCACCTGTTGACGACGGTTGAAAACTAGTCCAGAAACAACGGTCCAAAACTAGACCACCCAACCAAGATTGAATGGGTGATCTCCATGGAAGACTGGGCATTGATCAGGCACCTCCACCACAGCGAAAAGCTGTCCAAACGTGCGATCGCCACCAAACTCGGTGTCACCCGTGACACCGTCACCAACGCTCTGACCAGCGACGGACCACCGAAATATCAACGACCACCGGTCGACTCCGCGATCAGCGCCGTGGAACCGAAAATCAGGGCGCTGCTCTCACAACATCCGACGATGCCGGCAACGGTGATCGCCGAACGGATCGGCTGGACCGGGTCGATCAGCTGGCTACGCGAACGAGTCCGGGCAATCCGACCCGAATACGCACCTGCCGATCCGGCGGATCGCCTCGATCACGATCCGGGCCAGGTTGTGCAGTGCGATCTGTGGTTCCCGCCGGCGTCGATTCCGCTCGGAGACGGCCAGTCCGGTGCCCCGCCGGTGCTGGTGATGGTCGCCGCGTTCTCCCGATTCATCACCGCGATGATGCTGCCCAGTCGGGTCACGATGGACCTGGTCGCGGGCATGTGGCAGCTACTTTCCCAGGATCTCGGTGCGATCCCGCACCGTCTGTGGTGGGACAACGAATCCGGTATCGGCCGCCGCGGCCGGCTGACCGATCCGGTCACCGCATTCGTCGGAACGGTTGCCACGACACTGATCCAGCTCAAACCGTACGACCGAAGAATCCAAGGGCATCGTCGAGCGCGCCAACCAGTATCTGGAAACTTCGTTCATGCCCGGTCGAACATTTCGTTCACCCGACGACTTCAACACCCAACTGGCCGACTGGCTCCCGATCGCGAACTCTCGGGTTGTCCGCCGGATCGACGGTCGCCCAATAGATTTGGTATCCGTCGATACCGCGGCAATGTTGTCGTTGCCGCCGGTTCCGCCGCAAACCGCCGCGTGCTCGCAGATTCGCCTGCCGCGGGACTACTACGTTCGGGTCCTCGGAAACGACTACTCGGTGGACCCGTCGGCGATCGGACACATGGTCGATGTCGCCGCCGACCTGCGTAGGGTCGCGGTGACCCGGGAAGGTCGAGTGCTCGCCGAACATGATCGGCGATGGTCACGTGGATTGACGGTCACCGATCCGCTGCACGTGGAATCAGCCGCCCGGTTGCGAGAGCAGTTCCAGAACCCGACACCGACTGCCGACGATGCGGACCAGTTGGTCCGGGACTTAGGCGACTACGACCGCGCTTTCGGAGTCGAGTTCCGCTGCGCCGCATCATGTAATGAAGAGGCGGTGTGGTGATGGTCGAAACGGATTCACTCAAGGAGATCGAGCATTACGCCCAGGCGTTGAAGGCGCCCGCATTCGAGAATCGGCAGCAAGACTGGCGGAGCAGGCCCGCAGCGACGGATGGAGTCACGAGGACTATCTCGCCGCGGTGCTGTCGCGAGAAGTCACGGCGAGGGAATCGTCCGGCTCGCAGACCAGGATCCGATCTGCCGGATTTCCGACGCGAAAATCATTGGAGGAGTTCAACTTCGACTATCAACCGTCCCTCAGTCGAGAAATGGTGGCGCATTCGGGAACCGGGGTGTTCTTGACACAAGCTCGCAATGTGGTGCTGTTGGGGCCTCCGGGGACCGGCAAAACGCATCTGGCGATCGGGTTGGGAATCAAGGCGGCGCAGTCCGGACATCGGGTTGCATTCGCGACGGCGGTCGATTGGGTGGGCAAGCTCAAGGCTGCGCATTCTGCGGGAAAGCTGCCGGCGGAGTTGGTGAAGTTGCGGCGAATCGGGTTGATCATCGTCGACGACCTCTTGTCTCAAGAGTTTGATGGTGTGCTGGTCAGCTGACAGATTCGAGGAAGGTGGCAACGTCGTCGTTGAGTTCTTCGGCTCGTCGTAGTGCGTTGCGGAGTCGTTCGACTTCGAGTTCGCGGGCGGCGATTTGTCCGGCGGGTTCACCGCCGGTTCGTGCCTTGTTGAGGGAACGGGTCCGATACCCTCCCAGATCGTCCAATGCCGCGATTGTCTCCGGGCGTAGTCGAACGCATACCGAAGTCCGGATTCCACAATATTCAGGTGCGCGCTCCGCTGACGGCTAGCGACTTCCACCAGCGCCTTCAACATAGCTTTCTCATCGACATAGGCATACGCATCGGCAGTGGTGGACACATTCCGATGCCCGAGGATCTGTTGTGCTACATGCAGTCCCGCCGTGTCGACGAGCAACTGAGCCACGGTATGCCGGAACATGTGCGGTGTCGCATGAACACCTAGCCGAGCCGCAGTGGCGCGAAACGACGCCTCGAACGCTGGGTAACGCAACGGACGGCCCGCCGCCTGACGTCGCCCGACCCATAAAGCTGACGTATCGGCTTGGCCTCGTTCGGTTGCGAGGTATTCGTCCAGCAGTGGCCACCCATCGTCGGTAACCGGAACACGATGCTCGTCGCGGGCACCTTTCAGCAGTACCGTCACTGTGCGGCGCCGCCGCCGATCGATATCGGAGAGTCGAAGACCGAGGACACCGTGGCGGCCGTGCTCGGCACTCCAATCACCAATCCGCTGACCTGTTCGAAGTAGCAGTGTGACGATCGCACGATGACGAACACAGACCTGTTCTGCTGCAACATGTTCGACTACCGACGGATTCAGATCCCGAGCCAGCAGCCGAGGTTCTCGTCGCCGCAACTCTAGCCGACCTCGGTGCGGCAAGTCGCGTCCCGACATACCGTGAGCGGGACCAGTCGGGCCGGTAGGTACGGGGTTTTCCCGGCCCGCCCACGCCCCTGCACGATGGCTATCTCGCTCGATCAGGAACGCGAAGAACGCGGCCAACGCCGCAAGACGATTATTGACCGTCCGAGGTGCCCTGCCATGCTCCGTTGGAAGATCCGCACCGGCCCCGAACTCGGCAATGTACTCACTGACCACCTGGCGTGTGACGTTATCGAGCGTTGGCGATGCCAACCAGCGGATGAAGTGCTCGACGCCGAGCCGATATGTACGCACTGTGTAGCTGGAGCGGCCCAGCATGACCAGCCGTTCGACGAAAGCCCCGACATCGTCCACCAGTCACCCCTAGGTTCGGCTCCTCCTTCACCCCACCATGACTGGACTCTTGAGACAAGAGGTCGGCTACATCCCGTTCGAGCAGGACGCCGCGAACTTGTTTTTCCAGTTGGTGTCGAGTCGCTACGAGAATGCTTCGCTGATTTTGACGTCGAATTTGCCGTTCGGCCGGTGGGGTGATGTGTTCGGAGATCAGGTGGTTGCGGCCGCGATGATCGACCGGATCGTCCATCATGCCGAGGTTTTGACGTTGAAAGGATCGAGTTATCGCCTCAAGGACACCGGGATCGATACGTTGCCGTCCGTGAGGGCGGATAACGCGGCACAATGAGTACATCGACGTGGTCTGGTTTTCGTCCGTCGGGAGTGGACTAGTTTTCGGGTTCTGGCCCACTTTCCGTGATGGCTTGCCTCGCGCCGCGTGTCGTTCCGGCAAGAATAGAAATCGGCGAGAGATGATCGTTCTGGTGTTCTGAGAACTGTTGTGATCTGCATGCCATCCTTCCGCATCTGGCGGGTGTCGACATCGATTCGGTAGATGTGACCGCCGGTGGAGTCCGTATTCGGGCGTCGCCGTTGTCGACTTCGGCGAGCTGTCCGACGTGTGCTGTTTCCTCAAAACGAGTGCACAGTCGGTACGAACGGATGCTCGCCGATACGGCTATAGCTGGCCGATCGAGTTACGTTGTCTTGCAGGTGCGTCGGTTTCTGTGCTCGAACAGCGGCTGTGACCGACGCACATTTGTCGAGCAGATCGACGGACTGACCAAGGCTTACGCACGGACCACTCCGCTGCTGCGCGAAATCCTGGAGCAGATCGCGCTGGCGTTGGCGGGGCGAGCAGGATCGAGGTTGGCGTCTGCGCTGGGAGTTTCAGTCGGACGTTCCACCTTGTTGCGGCTGGTCTGAGCGTTACCTGATCCGCCCACGACCAATGTCGAGGTGCTCGGTGTCGACGACTTCGCGTTGCGAAGGCGACATCGGTACGGGACTGTTCGAAAGCCCGGAGTTCAGCCAAACTGAAGGAATCTCGGCGCGAACTCGAGGACAGGTCGGGCTCGGAAACCGATGATAGTGCGCGGGTTCGCGGTCAACTGTGGAGATCGTGGTGTTCTGCAGGGCTCTCGAGGAGGTGCCGGGCCGCAGCGGCATAGCGGATCGCGGTGCCCGGACTGAAGCCGAACACCGCGGCGAGGTGCAGTGGGTCTGGGCCGTGCGTGAGTGATTCTTCGAGTTGACGATCGACGTGCAGCCGATCGAGGGTGGCGGTAAGCCCCCAGAATGCCCGGGTGATCCACACTCTGCCGACCGGGCACGTACGCACGGCGGTCACGCGGTTGACCAACAGATGGGGATTGGCTGTGTTGGGCCAGTGGGTGCGTCGGTAACTCAGCCAGTCCGTCAGCGCTCGGTAGGTGAGGTCGTCCAATGGCCGGGATCGGCCGGCGATGGTCAGCCGACGGTCACCGAGGTCGACGTCGTCGAGCAGCAACTGGCCGACGTCCTTGGAGCGGGCAGCGTGAATGGCGGCCAGGGCGACGGCGAGGCGGGTCGCTGGTGTGATCGCCGCGCCGGTGGCCTCGGCGATTTCGTTGTCGTCCAATGGCAGTATGGCGCGGTAGTTGTTCGGTCCAACACGAATGCGCTTGGTCGGGTCACGGAAGATGACGCCGTTCTTCCGGCAGTACCCGAAGAGCGACCGCAGGACGCTGAGCGTGTGTCGACGTTTGTTGCCCTGCAAGGCATTCGCGATTGCGAGGATGTCGTTACGAGTGACTTCCCGCAGATGGTCGTAGTGATGCGACCAGCCGAGCAGGATTGGTCGGATCCTGTTGAGGTAGCCCCACACGGTGTTCGGGTCGCGGGGACGCGTTCGTGGCCCGCCGTCGTGGAGTGTGCGGATCCAGTCCTCGACGTCGCGCCGGATGCCGGAGGTGATGCCGTCGAGTTTGCGCTCCAACCACGTGTCGAACGCCAGCACTCGGTCGTCGTCGAGCAGCCCGAGTTCCTCGAGGATATCCGCGACCCGACCGCGATGACGGACCGCGGAAATCAACTCGGAGTAGCGGATCTTCTCATCACCGGTGTGACCGGACAGCACGACGACCAGCGCCTGGTCGACGCCGGCGATGAGTGCGTGCGACCACCCGCGGGCTTCACCGACATCCTCGGCGATACGGCGGCCGCGAATGAGGGTGGGATTGGCCAGATCCGCGTCCCTCCGGCGATCGAAACGGTTGTAGTCGCGGCGAATATCGAGCGGAAGTTGGAGTTGGACCCCGGCCCGTATCGGATCTCGAAGGTCGGCACCCATGAGTGCGGGGCGCCGACCCCGCGTTCCGCTCTTGCCTAATCGTGCTCGTCCGGGGATACGGTAATGGTCGCGATGCATACGCGCGAAGAACAGCTGCTGGCAGCGCACCCCACGCAGAAACGGTTCGGAGACTGCAGTTTTCCCGGCAGCTTTGGCATCGGTGAGTGCCTGCAGCCGGCATAAGCGGCAGTAACCTTCCTTGATCGGGACCGTCCTGCGGCAGGCCGCGCAGCGGCCCGATGGATGCAGGTTGCGGAAGGTGTAGCAGGCTCGGCAACAGTAGCCGGGCAGCACACCCCAGGCGAAGCACTCCGAACAGCTGGACGCCGGCTTGGCCGGTGAGATCCCGCCCATCAGACCGGCGGCAGCGAGCGACCGTCCCTGCGCTTGGGGACCACCGCGGGCCTGCCGGATGAGGCCGCAACGAGCGGACCCTCATGCTCGTGATCGACTGTGCGAGTGACCTTATCGGGCTCGGGGATGAGTAGTTCGCCGACCTCGCAGCCGAGCACGGTGCAGATGACGTCAAGGTCGGCGAGTTTGATGCTGGCCAACGAGTCGGTCGACCACATACCCGACATTTTCCCGGCACTGATGGCCAGCCCGTGATCAGCGAGCATGCGCTGCAGCTCGCTGGCCTTCCAGATGCCGCGGTTCGCGGCGGCCAGCCGCAGGTTCCACTTCATGACAGCAGTCCTTCCAGGCGTCGCTCGGCACGCTGTTGGCCGGCGATCCACGCATCTTCGATATGGGTGTGGTGGACGTGGACGTACTGCATTGTGGTTGCGATCCAGACGTGACCGAGGGCCTGTTGGATCGCGACCAGATCCATGCCGCCCAGGTAGAGCTGGCTGGCGCAGAAGTGTCGCAGCACGTGAGGGGTGAGCTTGTCCGGCCAGTCCGGCAAGTGCCTGATCGCTGCCTCCGCCAAGGCGGTGCGGAGCGTCTCGCTGCTGATCCGGGCAGCCGAGCTGTCGGTGTTTTTACGTTCGGACGGAAACAACGGCACACTGGGCCGATCGTGATCATCGCCGAAATGTCCCCAGACGTCCTCGACGTACCAGCACAGGGTGCGTCCGGCGTCGTTGATGAGTGGCACCATCCGCTCTCGTGGCCCGCTACCTCGGGACCCTTTCCCTTTGCGGACATGGAGTTTGCCGAAATGGCCGAGATCCCACTTGATGTCGGCCAAGTCGAGGCTGCGGGTCTCGTTGATGCGGATCCCTACGTCAGCCATCAACCGGGCGGCGGCGAAGTTGCGTGCTGTCGGTGCGAACTTTCGGCAGCTGACCAGATCCTGCCGCCAGCCCGCGAACAACCGATGCACCTGCTCTGCGCTGGGCGGAATCCGCAACGATGCCCGTTGTTGACCGCGAGGCCGGTTGATTTCGTCGATCGGGCACTCGGCGATGCGGCCGGTCAGGGCGTGGATCTCAACCTTGTGGCGCAACTCCAGGAAACAGAAGTATGTCTTGAGTGCCTGTGCGCGGGCCAGTCGCGTGTTCTTCGCCGACTGCCGCAACGCCTTGCCGAAGTACCCGTCCGCATCAGTAGGCTCCATCTCCCACAAGGGGCGTCCGAGCCATGCTCGCACCTGTTCCAGGTTTGCCACGTCGGCGCGAATCGTGCTGTCCGCCAAGCCGGCGGCCGCTCGAGCGAGCACGAACCCGGACAGCACGTCGGTCTCGAACTCAGCGATCTCCTCTCGACTCGCCAATGCCCGCCGCTCGCGCAGATCCCGCACCACCGACAGCCCCATCCGAGTCTCCTCATATTCACGGCAGTACCGGAAATATCGATTATGGTGACAATTTTTCAGTATCCCTGAAACTTTTTCAAGAGGTCGACACCACTAAAACGGTCAGGAACACGCTGGTCCGTGTACAGGGCAGGCCTGAAGGTGGCGGGGAACTCCAGGGTTATTCCTCATGATCAACATGGACACGCACCGCCCGGTCGATGTTCTCGCAGACCGGAAAGCCGGCACCGTCGCCGAGTGGCTCATCGCGCATCCGGGCACGCAGGTGATTTGCCGTGACCGTGCGGGTGCATATGCCGAAGCAGCCCGTGCTGGGGCGCCCGAGGCGATCGAGGTCGCCGACCGCTGGCACCTGTGGCGCAACATCGCTGAAGCTGTTGAGAAAACCGTTGCAGCCCATCATCATTGCCTAAAATGAGGAACCCGAGTTGGAGCCTGAACCTTCGATCGAACGCACCGCGTCGGAGCAACTGAGGATGGTCGCCGAACAGGTACACGCCACCCGCCAGAAGAGTTCAGCGCTCACCTCCCGGACGAAGAACCGATTCCAAGCAGTCATGGCACTCAAGGACGAAGGTTTGGGGATCAGAACGATCGCACGGCAGCTCGGGTTGGCGCGGGAAACAGTTCGCCGCTTCTACTATGCGAGCAGTATCGACGAGCTGTTGGGGGCGCCGCGGGCGGGCCGCCCCACTTTATTGGATGAGTTCGCCGAATACCTGTATGAGCGTTTCAACGACGGATGTACCTCCGCTGTTGCACTCTACGAGGAACTTCGAGCATTGGGGTATCGCGGCAGTTACAGCTCCGTCCGCGATTACCTTCGTTCATTCCGCAGAATAGGTTCAGCACCACTGTCCGCACCGAAAGTGCCAAAAGTGCGGCGAATTACCTCGTGGATGTTGCGTCACCCCGATAACCTCACCGATGACGAGCAGATCGGACTCAAAGAGGTCCTCGCCAGCTGCCGACATCTCGAGGCCACTGCAGGGCATGTCGCATCATTCGCGGAGATGCTCACCGAACACCTTGGTGCACAATTGAACTCATGGATGTCTGCCGTCTCGGCAGATGATCTGCCGCACTTGCATCGCTTCGTCCCCGGCCTCGACACCGACTACGCAGCCGCCCGCGACGTGTTGACCCTGCCCTACAGTTCCGGTGCTGTCGAAGGACATGTGAATCGGATCATTCTGTGGAATCTGACCACGTGGACGATCATATTCTCCTCGGGGTTGACCACGGAACTGAGGAGACGATATGAGCGGCACGGTGACACTGGAGAACAAGTGGCCGGTACTGGGCCGGCATGCACAGGCGACCGAGTGGCTTCGGCTATGGGCCGATCTCGGGCGGGCTCCCCGAACGATCGACGCTTACGCGCGGGGGCTTGCCGAGTATCTGCAGATGTGCGAGCGGGAGGGTGTCGATCCGCTCACCGCCACCCGCGCCCATATCGGTATTTATGTGCGGGAGCTGACCGAACGTCCCAGCCTCCGAGGCCCGAACGTCGTGTCCATCGACTCCGGTGCCGGGCTGGCGAATGCCACGATCCAGCAGAGACTGGTGTCGGTGCGACTGTTCTACGACTACCTCATGGAGGAGGGACTCCGCGACTCCAATCCCGTTGGCCGGGGCAGATATACGCCCGGTCGACGCGGCAGTGGGAACCAGCGTGGGCTCGTGCCCAGCTTGACGAAGCTGCCGTGGATTCCCACCGAACAGCAGTGGGCGGACATCCTCGAAGTCGCCGCCGCGGAACCGGTCCGCAACAGGGTGATGCTCGCCCTGGCCTACGACGCAGCGTTGCGCCGTGAGGAGCTGCGGCTGCTGCGCACTGACGATCTCAACCCCGCCCACCGCACCCTGAGGATCCGGGCGGAGACGACGAAGAACCGGCTCGAGCGGATTGCGGCTGTACTCGGCTGCGACCGGTCTGCTGCTGTCGGGCTATCTCGTGCACCGGGCGAGTCTGAGCAGGGCACGTGGACCGCTTTTCCTGTCTGAGTCCCGCCGTAATCACGCTCAACCATTGAGCTTGTGGACGTGGTCGAAGGTGGTGCGCCGGATCGCGTTGGCCGCCGATGTTCCGAAATTTTCCACCCACACAACTCGGCATCTGTGTCTGACGGATCTGGCCCGGATGGGTCGGGAGCTGCATACGATCGCGACCTTCGCCGGGCATCGCCATACTGACTCGACGCTGCGATATATCCACCTGTCTGGGGCGGGATCTTGCCGATAAGTTCGGTCGCAGCATGGACCATATCCATGCCCAGCGCATCGCGATGCTCGCGGCGGCAGGAACATCACGGTGACCGCGACATTGAAGTCCGACTTCGATACTGATCCTGAATCTCGTTGGTGCTCACCGATTATCGGACATAAGTTCGACATCACTATTGCGGTCCGCGCGGCGGAGTCTCGGGCCGTCGGTGAACTCGGAATCCGCAATCTGCGACGGTTGCAGTGTCACGATCCGACCGCGCCGGACTGGCGCGTGATCGGACGACTGCTGCGACCGCTAGAGGCGGTCAATGCAGGGCTGGATTCGCCGCCCACTGCGCATCGGCGGCGCGCCATGGCCGATGCAATCGCAGTGCTGCTGACGCGTTGCGCCGAAGTGGGGCAGACCTTTTGGGGTTGGAGCACCGAAGAATGGATTCATCTACTCGGCCGCGATCAGGCAGAGTTCCGTCGGAACGCACCCGCTTGGGCCGGCGGCGAGGTCCGCCCGTACCTCGCCGCGCACGCCTATCTGCTCGGTTCCTTCACCGAGTTTCACCGACTCGGCAGCTTCCAACGACTCACTCTGTCGTGGCGAATCTTTGGTCGCGACCGGGTCAACGGCGAAATCGACAGGCTCCGTGAAGTGCTCGCCGAGTGGGGCTATCGGCTCGGACACGGCGACGACACACTGCTGCCGATGGTGCTCAGTCAACTGTTCCTGCTCAACCGCAGTCCACACCTCGAGGACCTCGGCACCGAAGTGTTCGATCGTGTCCGCCGTGACGGACTGCTCGGCGGGGCCCGGCTGAACACTGTGCATGCCGCGGCTCGGGCGGTGAATGCTCTGGGGTTCTGTGACCCGCCGCCCGCGACCACCGGTCGTGGTACTGCTCGAGCGATTGGCGGTGCGCAGGTCTGGCAGCAGTGGGTCGACCGCTGGTACGCGACTTCGACGTTGACGCCGGGGGCACGTGGCAACGTCCGGTCCCGTCTGCTCAGGTGGGCCGCTGGCTCGCAGCCGAGCATCCCGATGCCGCCGATCCGGCTGCGTGGACGCGGCAGATGTGTGCGGCCTGGATTGCGGCGCTCGACAGGATGAACGTCGGGGACTACGTGCAACGCACGGCCGGAATTGAAGAGCGCGTTGGTAAGCCGCTGACGGCCTCGACCAAGGAGGACCATCTCGCGGCGATCCGCAGGTTCTTCACCGACTGTCAGGAATGGGAATGGCTGCCACGGCGTTTCGACCCTGGGCGGGCGTTGGCCACTCCTCGCAGCATCACCGCACTGCTCGGCCCGAACCCTCGGGTGATCGCCGACGAGATCTGGGCCAAACTGCTCTGGGCAGGGCTGAATTTGTCGCAGGTGGATCTCCCCGAGACGCGGTCCGGGCACTTCTATCCACTCGAACTGGTCCGCGCAATCGCGTTGTCCTGGTTGTTCTCTGGACAGCGCAGCGATGAGATCGCCCGCCTGCGGATCGGCTGCATTCGCTGGCAGCACGACGACAAATCCCTCGCCGGCGACTCCGATCAGGTCCTATCGTGTGATGGGGTCTGCCTGCTCGACGTCCCGCCGCACAAGACCGGCACCGCGTTCACCAAGCCGGTCGACCCGATCCTGGGCCAGGCCCTCGACATCTGGCAGGCGATGCGCCCCACCCAACCGCAGTTTCTTGACCGCCGCACCGGAGAGCGAGTCGACCTGCTGTTCGCCTTCCGTGCCCGCCGAGTCTCGTCGTCCTACATCAACAACACGATCATCCCGATGCTCTGCCACAAGGCAGGTGTCCCGGCCGCCGACGTCCGAGGCAACATCACCAGCCACCGGGCACGGTCCACAATCGCCAGCCAGCTCTACAACGCCAAGGAACCGATGACTCTGTTTGAGCTGCAAGCCTGGCTCGGCCACCGCTCACCCCAATCCACCCAGTACTACGCGAAAATCAGCCCCACTACGCTCACGCGGGCCTACACCGACGCCGGGTACTTCTCCCGCAACGTCCGCACCATCGAGGTCCTCGTCGATCGCGACGCCGTCACCTCCAACGCGGTCGGAGATGAAACACCATGGCAGTACTACGATCTCGGGCACGGGTATTGCACCTACACCTTCTTCGAGCAATGCCCACACAGGATGGCGTGCGCTCGCTGTGACTTCTACGCCCCCAAGGCATCCAGCAACGCGCAACTGCTCGAAGCCAAGGACAACCTGCAGCGCATGCTCATCGCGATCCCACTCAACGACGACGAACGCGCAGCCGTCGAGGACGGCCAGCGCGCCCTCGACAACCTCCTCGACCGACTGCTCGACGTCCCGACGCCGACCGGCACGACGCCACGCGAAATCGAGGTTCCGGCGACCGCGACCCTGCTTCCGATCGTTTCCGTCAACCAGAGCAGACGAGAATGTCCTTGACAATTCAGATTCCACGTAACTATCAAGATGCTCAAACGACAAATGTATGGACGAGCTGGTTTCGACTTGCTCCGCAAACGAATACTCCTCAGTGACTGATACTTTCAAAATTGATCACGGAAAGTGGGCCAGAACCAGGTTTCGACCGTCGTTGACAGCACCTGCGGATCCTAGTAGTACTTTGTTACCTCGGCGTGTCCGCTCGAGTTTCGACGGATTTCTCGAGACCATGCCCACATGGATGCACACACCCTCAACCGCGTCGGAGAATCGATGGATACGTTTGTCGGTGAAGT
>NZ_JALGQH010000044.1 GCF_022810305.1 Rhodococcus sp. ARC_M6 | reverse complement strand
CATCCACTGGTACAACCATGAACGCATCTCCACAAAGCTCCAGGGCCTGAGCCCGGTGCAATACCGGGTTCAAGCCCTGGTGGCTTAGGCTCTTATTTGGCCAGTCCAACTTCCGGGGACCAGTTCAGATCGGCCGCGGGGTTTTCCCACACATCTCAAGTCGATGGACGCAGTACCGATCTACCCAACAATTCGCACACCTGCAGAGCCAAGGCCAGATCCAGCTTGTCCCGACCGGCCGTCACTGGGTCTGACAGCGCTTTGTTGATGCGGTATTTCACCGTATTACGGTGCAGATTCATATAATTGGCGGTATGCAGATGACTTTCACCGTGGGCGAAGTAGACGCTCAACGTCGTACGCAGGATTGCGGCCGACGACGTGTCGTCAGCCAGCGGACCCAGCACTTCCCACACCCAAGATCTTGTCGACTCGAGATCTTCCGACAGAAGTGACACAACCGCGACACCGCGATCTCCGAAACTCACGACCGGACGAGGCGGCGTATCAGGCACCGCAGCAACCGAATACGCGGCGCGCGCCTGCTGGTGAGAGCGTTTGAATCCGTCGACTCCCGAGCCTGGGAGGCCGATGGCTACCCGAGTACCACTGTCGAGGGGCACGGACGCGGCCAGCGTTTCGAGATCCGGCACCGGGATTCGTCGACCGAAAGGCAGCCACGCCCACACCGTGCGGCGGTCGATGGCAGTCACAATTACCGGTTTGTCTGCACTGGCAGAGGCACCGAGATCACGCACCAGGCGATCGAGGGCATTGAATCCCAATACATCCGCGTCCGAGGTCGACCAGGCAACTACGGCCAGATGATTCTGTTCGAGTCGATATCCGGTTTCGGACTCGAAAGCTGCAGCGTCCCCACCAATTCCGGAGAGGAGAGCATGGATCGCCGCCGAGTGCAGGTTGCCCTGCGCGTTGATCCACCGACTCCGCTCCTGCTCGTAGGCATCGAAGACGTAGAGCGTGATCCAGTCGATATAGCTGTACACAACATCCGAAACATGTTTCAACACTGAAAGAGTGAGCCGCGCCGAGATGTCGAGGGCGCTGACCTCATCGTGACAGATGCGCATCAGATCACCCTGGCCCATGTGATAGGCACGAACCAACGAGTTGGATGGAACATCTCGCTGGGCGAGGCGCAGAGCGTATTCAACTGCAGCGGTAGTCGGTTGCAGATGATCGATCGGAATGTCATTGGCCAATACGTGAATGATCGTCGTGACGTTTCCCTGAACGCTGGCTTCGAGCATTTCGATCAGGTTGGCGTCGTCGTCCAGTTGATCGATCTCGTGCGCCATCATGACTGCCATCTCGCGGGCAATGTCAGCACTGCGCGCGTCGAGGTGTCGAGCCAATTCCGCGACCACGGCAAGTACTTCCGGCTCCGCAGCAGCAGGCACCCGGGCGAGGCGCCGTCTCGCACCGGCACCTCGATCCTTGTTCGAGGGACTGCTCACAAAACCTCCGCGCCCTGCCGTCGTAGGTACTTCAGCGCCGACTCCGCCGCGTTGTACCCACACATTCCGTGTGCGCCGGCGCCGGGTGGCGTCGACGCCGAGCACAGGTAGGTGCCCGCGATTCCCGTACTGTACGGATCGACGGCGATACGCGGGCGCATTACCACTTGCAGTTCGGAATTGGCGCCGCCGATAATATCGCCGCCAATCTGATTCGGATTGTCTCGCGCCAGGTCGGCAGTACTGCGGCTTGACGTAGCGATGATCTGTTCGCGAAATCCCGGAGCAAAACGTTCGATCTGACGAATAATAGCTTCCGTTGCGTCCCCGGAATATCCATGCGGCACATGAGCGTAGGCATACAGCGGGTGGATGTTTCCGGACGAGCGGGTGGGATCTGCCAGGTACTGCTGACCGATCAGAACGAACGGCCGCTCCGGCATGCGGCCCGAATTCGTCTCACGCTCACCCGCCACGATCTCCTCGAAACCGCCTGCCAAGTGGACTGTTCCGGCACGTCCACAATCGGAATTGGTCCACGGAACGTGACCTTCGATCGCGAAGTCGACCTTGAACGCGCCGGGCGCTTGCTTGAATTTTCGATACGCCTTCACCACCCGCGACGGGAGCCGATTACCCAGAATCTCGAGCGCTCCACTCGGATTCACATCCAGCAGAACAACATCCGCATCCGGAAGATCCTGGTCGCTACGTACCCGCACCCCGGTATCGATCTTTCCGCCGTGATCGAGGAGCATCGCCGACATCGCGTCGGTGATCGATCGGGACCCGCCCTCTGCCACCGGCCAGCCGTAGCGATGACCGGCGCCGACAATCATCAAACCCACGGCCGACGTCGCCGGCCGGTTCAGTCGGTAATACGCGTGTGCTGCAACCCCACCGAACAGCGCTCGACCCTTCTCCGTCTTCCACAGCTTGGCAGTGACCGTGGCGGGCAGCAGTGCCCGCGGACCAAAAGCCGCCAGCCGCAACGGATGCCGCGGAATGTTGAAAATCGGACGCATCAGGTCCGAAGCCAAGGCGTCGAAACCCGTCGACAGGTCGTTGAACATGCGATGCCATCTCTGACCATCTGCGCCGAGCTCCGCCGCCGTCTGCTCGAGTGAGCGGTACAGAACGCCCGCATCGCCGTTGTCCAGCGGATGCGCACAATCGGCTTCGGCCCAGCGCCAGTTCAACCCGTATCGCTCGAGGTCCAGCTTGGACAGGTACGGCGAACCGATACCCATCGGGTGAAATGCCGAGCAATGATCATGGATCAATCCGGGGACGTCGATCGCACCGGATCGGGTACCCCCGCCGATCTGATCGGCAGCCTCGAGCACCTGCACGTCGACGCCACTCCGTGCAAGGTGTACCGCGGCAGCGAGCCCGTTCGGCCCGCTGCCGACAACTACGGCTTTGGTCACTGACTCACCTCTCGGTTGCTTACTTCCTTGGTACGCATCTTCGGTTCGGTGACAATGTTCGGATCCGTCACCGCCCGATCGGCGCGTACGTCCAGTGTCCACGCAACATCGAAGGGAATGGGCCCATTCGGCAACCACGGCTGCTCGGCAACTGCGTCGGCAACCTTGAAAGTGCCTCGTTCGATGACGCCTAGGGCCGCGTCGATCACCTTGTACTCCTGTGTCGCCTTGTGAATGGGCTGTGATTCGATCCAGGTCACCAGGAACTCTCCGGGGGCAAAGTTGCACCGACGCTGGATCGCGGCAATCAGTTTCTCGTCGTGAAGGTGGCCGTCGCCGAAGTTGAACGCAACGATGGAGTTGCAACTGAATTCGGCCTCACGCAGGGAGTACGTATTGATGTCCTCACCGAGGTGTCGGATCATCAGGGAAAACAGCGCACGCCCCTGGCTGTGCATCGAACGCCAACCCAGCAGTTGATGGAGCACGACGTCCGAGACGTCCTCGGGGTACATCGTCATCAACTGCTTGCGTGTGTCCTGCGACGGCCGCTTGATGTTCTCGTCGATCTTGGCTTCAGCACCCGGAGCAAAGGCCCACGTAGCCGATGCCCAGTTCCCCGCGTACTGGCGCATCGACGGAAGGAACGAGACCAAATCGGGTCGCAGATTGCCCAGGATCGGGAAAAATGCCAGTGCTGCAACAATTCCCGCCGTGATCCAAGGCGACGACATTGCTCCGATGCCGTAGCCGTCCCACGCCGGGAAGCCGAGGAAGAGGAATACCGCGGCGTAGGCGAACAACAGATTCCATTCCAGGGGCACTGCCAACGGGAAGGTCGACGCGATAAAGAGGTGGAATCCGACCATGAGGAGAACGGCAAGGATTGTGAGTGTTTTGTTGGTGGAGAACAGCAAGATCAACGGAGTGACGATCTCGACCATCGTTCCGGCCACGTGTGCGACGCCGCCGCCCAGGCGAGAGGGGCGAAGATCCTCGGGGAAATTACGGTAGTGCGCACGCTTGATCTTCTTTGACGGAATCCACGGCGTATTGCTGATCATCGGCGGTACCACCAGCGAGAAGTGGCGACCGAACTTCGAGATACCGGCACCGATCCACACCATGACGATCAGCAATTTGAGTGCCAGGATCATGTCCACGAACGGAAGGAACGTGAAGAAGATGATCGCGGGGAGGTACTGCTCGCTGCGAGCGGCGATGAACGGAACCTTGTCGCGCAAACCGAGAATCAGCATCAGCGCCAGAAACGAGTACAGCACGGCAGGACGTACCAGGCCGGCGTTATCTGCAATGGCGGCATCGACGCCGGTCGTGTGAACACCCGGAAGCACTCCCGCAACAAGAAGATTGACAACCGCAGCGACATAGATGGCAACATCGAAGACCGTGCGGGTATCGCCGGAGGTGAGCGGAACTTTGCCCGGCCACGGTGGCAAGCGAATTGTTCCGGGGCGAATCCAGTAAAGAACGCCACCCGTCATCGGCTTGAAGTGGCCGGCCAGCGGACCCCACGAGCCTGCCAGGCCGAGCATTTCGAGCATCATCGTCCACAGAATGAGCTTCTGGTAAACGATGGGCTGATTCCACCATGACGCCGGATCTACCCAAGAGAGACCCGAAGTCAGTGTCGCAATTGCGGTTCCGGCGATGAGATAGAGGAAGAGCAGCTTCATGATATAGACGGTGTGAACCATCTTCGGCGTGCCGAACCCGTGATCCACCCAGTGTGTGGACATGTCACGCAGTCGCTCGAGGAAAGGCTTGTCCATGAATGTGGCGGGGTCGACGGGAGGGAAGTTTCCTTCTTTGAATCCCATGATGTGCTCCTGAAATACGAGAAGTAGGCATGACAGATCAACTCGACGTATGCAGTCGAGTTATTGCGCTGGCGCGGAAAAGACTGCTAGCGAGCGGGAGTGGCGCTCAAGGCTCGTCTCATTCCAGGTTTGTCGACCTTTCCCACCGGGTTTCGGGGTAGCGCATCGACAACATAAATCGCCACTGGCACCTTCACTCGGGTAAGCAAGGCCGTGACATGGTCGAGCAATTCGTCTTCGGTGACGGGGGCATCTGGATAGGCAACGACATAGGCGATGGGAACCTCTCCGTAGACATCGTGTGGAGCACCGATGACGGCAGCCTCCAGCACGGAAGGATGTGTGGCGAGCGAGTTTTCAATCTCCTTGGGGTAGATGTTCTCTCCCCCGCGGATGATCATGTCCTTGATGCGGTCAACCAGAGTGAGATAGCCGTCCTCGTCCAGCACTCCGACGTCGCCGGTGTGCAGCCAACCGTCCACAACCGTCTTCGCCGTTTCATCAGGCCTGTTCAGGTACCCATGCATGACGTTTCCGCCCTTGATGACTACTTCGCCGCGTACACCGATGGGAGCGAAAGTTCCATCCTCAGAAAGGATCTCGATCTTCTGCCCGGGCAACGACGGGCCGACGGTTCCGAGTTTCCGTATTCCGCCGACGGGGTTGCACGCCGACGCGCAGGTTCCCTCGGTGAGCCCGTAACCCTCGACGATCTCGAAACCGAATCGCGCCTCGGCCCGTTCGAGAAGTTCCTTGCTGATCGGGGCAGCGCCGCACACGGCGAACCTCAGCGAGGATGTATCGATCGACGCATCCTCGGACTGCGACGTCAACATGGCGTAGATCGCCGGGACAGCGGAGAAATACGTCGGACGCAATCGCGCAACGTCGTCGAAGAACCTTGATACCGAGAACTTCCCGGTGATACTCACCTGCCCGCCCACAATCAATGGCGTCAGGACGCTCACACAAATGGCATTGACGTGGAAGAGAGGGAGGATGAGGAGGCAGTGATCTGCACCGGTGACGCCGATGCTCTGCCCCATCGACGACGCCATGAACTGAAGGTTGGCATGTGTGAGCATGACGCCCTTGGGCCTGCCGGTGGATCCACTGGTGTAGATCAGGAGCGCGAGATCATCTGCAGTCAACTCGATGCCGGGCAGGGCCAGATCGGGTGAGCTCTCCGCGAGGTCGTCGACACAGAGCGTCGGACAACCACCGTTCGGCGCATCCGGCCCACCTGTAATCACCAGTCGAGCACCGGAATCCGAGATCTGGTAGTCCGCCTCGTTGGCAGTGTACATCGGATTGACGGGAGTTGCGGCGGCACCGAGGCGCCAGGCGGCCATGATCGCAATCAGCAATTCAACCCGATTGGGAAGCATGATCGCGACAACGTCACCCGCACCGATACCCTCGCCTGCCAGTTGCGCTGCAACGGCTTCCGTACGTTCTGCAAACTCGATGTACGTGAGTTCGACCTGGTCGTCACGAACGCAGGGCGCGTTGCCATGCTCTTTCGCCAGATCCCAAGCCAGATATCCGATGTCGGTCACGAGAGTCAGCGCCTTTCCTTTGTCTGTGACTCAGAACACTATCGACGTCACGGGGCCAAAGAAACGGTCCACGGGGCTCAACTTGCCCGATTTCTTTGTGCTCCGAGCACAACCTCAGGAAGATGATTGATGCAGCAACTCGTTCGCATGAGCAGCAACAGCCAGCGATATCCGTGCCAGGATCGGCGACGACAGTTTCCACTGCTGCCAGTACAACGGGACGTCGTCCACATATTCCGGATCGAATTCGACCAACGTACCCGGCGTTTCGAGACTCTGCAGATCTGGCAGCAGTCCCCATCCGTAGCCGAGTCGCACTGCATCCGCAAAATCCGCGGTCGCCGGCACAAAATGACGGGGAGGGTCGACGAGTTGGCCAAGTTTCCGGCCCAAATACCTGTCCTGCAACAGATCCTTGCGGTTGAAAATAACCACGGGAGCCTTCGAAAGTGCCTCTGCCGTAACACCGTCGGAAAACCAACGTTCACAAAATGAGGCGCTCGCCATCGGACGGTAGCGCATGATACCGAGCAGACTGGAGGTGCAACCCTGAATCGGCGTCGCCACGGAGGTAATCGCAGCCATCACAGACCCGTCACGTAGAAGCTCTGTCGTATGTTCTTGATCGTCGAGATGGAAATCGAAACTCACTTCGGTTGCGAACGAAGCCAGCACCCGAAGTACCCACGTGGACAACGAGTCCGCATTCACCGCGATCGAGATTCGGGCCATCGCGCCATCCGCATCGCTTAGACCCAACTCTCGGACGACGTCCTGAGTGAGAGCATCTATCTGACGGGCGAGACGCAATACCTCGCGGCCCGAATCAGTAACGCGAATGGGCTTGGTGCGCTGCACCAGAACCCGTCCCACCGAAACCTCGAGCGCTTTGATCCGTTGGCTTACCGCCGACGGCGTGATGTGCAATTTACGCGCGGCGGCGTCGAAAGTTCCCTCGTCCACCACTGCGTGCAGGGCCTTCAGTTGCTCGATGTCCAGCATGATCTGAAGCTACGCTAATGCTCCATCAGAATCATTAGCTGGACTCGCATCTCTTGCGTCGTCAAGCTGGTGCCATGCTCAGCAACAGTGACCCCACGTCAGCCGTCGTCGGATTTGGTGTCGGACTCTCCTTGATCGTCGCGATCGGCGCACAAAACGCGTTTGTACTGCGCCAAGGCCTGACTCGATCACATGTGCTTCCGATTGTCCTGGTGTGCGCCGTGTCCGACGCGATCCTGATTCTCGCGGGCATCAGCGGGATCGGAGCACTCCTCGAACACGCACCGTCACTGATTACCTTCATTCGCATCGTCGGCGCCGTATTCCTCCTCAGCTACGCGGTATTCGCAGCCAAGCGCGCATTTCGCCCGCAAACACTGGCACCGGATCAGCATGGCAACGGATCACGACTTGCAGCCGTCACCATGGCCCTGGCGCTGACCTGGCTGAACCCGCACGTCTACCTCGATACCGTTGTCCTGATGGGTTCAATTGCCAACGGCCGCGGCGAGATCGGGCGTTGGTGGGTTGCTGCTGGGGCAATCACCGCGAGCGTCCTATGGTTCAGTGGTCTCGGTTACGGAGCGCGCCTGTTGACTCCACTCTTCGCAAAACCCAATGCCTGGCGAATCCTGGACGCACTCATTGCAGTGATGATGGCAGTTCTGGGAATCAGCTTGCTCACCGAATTGTGAGTGCGATGCGTAACGTAGGCCCGAGGCAATTGTGACCATCGGGCAGGACTGATAGCGATGACCGAGAACAAAGTCGAGGACGAGCCGAACCGCGGATTGCTGTTGCTTTGTCTGCTCGCAGTTGTTGCGGGTGTCTCCGTCGGCTTTGTCGGCGGAGCATTCCGGTGGTGTCTGCGCAGAGCCGACGACCTCCGCCAAACGATCCTGGACTGGTCGCATCAGATTCCGTACGTCGGGTGGCTTGTCCCCGTCGCTTTGGTGGCGTTGTGCACAGTGCTTGCCGTCCTGATAGTTCGGCGGGTGCCACTCGCAGCAGGAAGCGGCATTCAGCATGTCGAGGCCGTTGCGCGAGGTGAAGCGAAACCACCGGGACTGATCCTGGTCCCGGCCAGATTCGTGGGCGGGCTTTTGGCAATCGGTTCGGGGCTGGTACTCGGCCGCGAGGGCCCTACCGTGCACATGGGTGCGGCAATCGGAGCCGAGACCGGCCGGCGGGCCCGTCTCCCCGAATCCGATGTGCGCCTGTTGCAGACGTCGATGTCCGGGGCCGGGCTCGCCGTCGCGTTCAACGCCCCGATCGGCGGTGCACTGTTCGTCTGCGAGGAAGTGACACACTCCTTCAAACTCCGCACAGTCCTTCCCACGATGTTCGGAGTAGCGGTGGCAGTGGGATGTTCACGGCTTGTCATCGGTGATCGGCCTGATTTTGTCGTCGATGCCGTCCCAACTCCCCAGCTCGCGCTCTTGCCACTGTTCGTCATCTTCGGACTCCTCACCGGCCTGCTCGGGATTTGTTACAACCACATGATCCTGGGAATGCTCAATACCGTAGCGCGCCTGCGACGTATCCCCTCTACCGTTGCCGGAGCTGCAATCGGCGCCGTCATCGGTCTCACGCTCTTCATCGACCCCTTGGCCGGCGGAGGTGGCGACCCACTGTCGCAGTTGATTGTCGGAGGACGCACATTTGTGCTGCCGATACTGCTGCTGTACTTGGTTGTTCGGTTCTTCACCGGTCCGTTGTCCTACGCCGCCGGAACTCCCGGTGGCCTGTTTGCTCCCCTGCTCGCCGTCGGCGCTCTGTGGGGATCGCTCTTCGCCGGGCTGTCGAGCTTCATTCCCGGAGTAGACGGCGGCCTCACGATTGCGATGTCTCTCGTCGGCATGGCCGCATTCTTCGGCGCCGTGGTGCGAGCACCATTCACGGGCATCGTGATCGTGGTGGAGATGACGACAGTAACGTCGGCGCTTGTGCCGATGCTCGCGGCAACTGCTGCTGCCGTCCTCGTGGCGACGCTAGCCGGATCGGCTCCGATCTACGACAGCCTCCGATTACGAATGCTGAAAGATCAACATCCACAACAGAATTAACTTCGGACGGCTACGTCATCACATCGGCGAGCGTAAGTACGACGTTGGCATTTCGTATCGAGGCTGCTGGAGATTCTTTTCCGAATCATTCTGGGGCTCAGTTTGATCGACAGATTCTGCAATCTTTTCCATCGCTGCGACGATCCGGGGGTCGGAATTCAGCGCGGCGCTGGCCGACCGCATTTTTTCCGCCGACTCGAGTCTCGCCCGCGCCACCAACGCGAGGATGGACGACGCCAACAACTCGCCACTGACGGCCATCGCACCCTTTGCGATCCGGAGGCCCACCAGAGAACCGTCAGCCCGAACCGAAACCGACAGCGAAGGCGTGTCACACGTAACCACCTCGGACGTCACCGATTCAACGTATCTGTCGAGAGCCGCGGAGATCGGATCGACTCCTTGCCCTGGTATCGAATGTTCCATTGTTCCCCCAAATTCGAACTGGTCACAGCCAAGCTACAGTAGGTAAGCAAACTCGGTATGCACGCCACTGTGGGGGTAGCGCAGCAGAAATCCGACAGGGGAGAAGCAGATGACATTGATTGTCGACGTCGCACAACTTCGAGGACTTCGTGACGAATTATCCTCTCGGAGTGCGCAAATAGCGACAATTCGGACGGCACGCGCGGTTGGCGGCTTGAAGAATGCAATGCCTGGTGCAAATTCCGGACCAATGGCAGTGTCGCGTGCACTACTCGCGTCAGATGCAGTGGGAGTAACTTCCGAGCGAATCTCGAACACTGCGACCGCCGTCGAGGCAAGTGCGGTCATCTACGAGAAAACTGAAGACGACAATACTGCCGATTTGTCGCGCGACGGAAGGCCACTCTGGTGACTGTGACCGTATCTCAGGCAAAGGTTTGGCGACCTGAAGAACTTGCCACCGCCGGTGCCCAATGGCAGGCAAACGCGGAATCATTGGAACTGGAATTGAGTTCCGCCCGCAGGGCCGGTGACAGTTCGCAGCACTATTGGGAATTTAGTGCCGGGGACGCCATGCGCAGTCAGGTGACCAGCATTGCGACCGACGCTTACTCAGCTGTCGATTCCCTCACCTTGGGGGCAACAGCTCTGAATTCTGGTGCACAAATTATCCGCTCGTGGCTTGACGCCTTCCTGGGACGAGCGAACGCTGCAGAGGGGCAACTTTTTTCGATAGCGGATGACGGTGTGGTCTCGCCTCCGCCGCCCAACCCGCTGGGCGGCGCAACCCCGGCTGACCTCTTGATGCAAATGGCCGCACTGAAGAGGCAGGCGAATCTTCTGACGGTCATGATTCAAGCCGATCTCCGCAATTTGACCAACGCTGACAGCACAACCACCGACGCGATATCGCGAGCATTCGAAGGCATCGTCGGAAAATTTGGGATTGACCAGCAGCGGGTGGACAACACCGCATCGCTGGCCAATTCTGACGGCACCAGCGACGGTACAGCCTTTCGAAACGGCAACGTTCCCCCGGAAATGTTCAATCGCGTAGGTGCAATTCTCACAACGACCGCTTTGACGCCGGAACAGTTGGCTGCGATAGAACGTGGCGAACCTGTCAGCGATCTCCCTCAGGTCAACTACGACTACCTTCGTAACTTCTACAACGCGGCTGGCAAAGACGGATTGATCGAACTGAGCCAGACGCTGCGTGAGCAAGAGCTAGCCGGCGACGCCGACGCTGGTCGGCGCCTTGATGCTCTGGCAAATGGAATCTTGACAGTGTCGAACGAGAATATCGGAACAGGTACCGAAACTGGTGGATTCGACAAACTTCCGCCCGATCTTCAGGATTTGATCACGCACGGCGGTGGATCTGCGCCCGAGCTGAGCACGAGTGAATTCATCGATCGAAACGAGTATATGAAGGACTTGGCTTTCCTACTGGGAGAGTCGAATCCGGGCTATCAGCCGGGAACTGAGCTAGGCGTCGAACTCGACAAAGCTGCCTCTCGAATCGTCGAAGCCGATACAGGTATCGGAGCACAGTCAATCGTCGGACAGAAATTGCTCGAAGTAGGTACCCGCAACGAAACCTCAACGTGGGAGTTGGTGACTAGTCCCGATCGAGACAGGACGCTGATCCCACTTCTCGAGTACGGATGGGGAGACGACGGCAAAGCCCTTGGCGGTATGTTCGATTGGATTCCAGGCGAAGCCATCTCGGCCGGTCCTGAAGATATATCCGCCCAGCGGGCAGGTGAAACCGCACGCGGTCTGGCTGATCTGCTGTCCAGCACCAACAGTGACAGCCTTTTGTCGTCCATCGACTCCGGAAACACCAATGCGGTGTCCCGACTCTTCGGCATTGCCGGAGCGGGCGGCGAGTCACTTGGAGACGTCAATCCTCTTCTAACTCAATCTATTGCCGGAGCGATGGCGCCGTATGTGAACAATATGGCAGGCATGAGTGAAAGCTCGCTACCGACCAGCGGTTTCGGCCAGATGGGGCCCGTCGAATCCACCAGGGTCTTTGCGCTGCTCGACACCGACCCTGCAGCCGGCACTATCCTCAACGGCGAAGCTCTTCGACAGGCATCGGCATACCAAAACCAGATTGCTTTGGATCCGGAATCAGATCTGTCGCCTCGTCGTATGGAAGGAGTAGGAAGGCTACGCTCGCTGGTCGAGGGCGGCATCAACATGGAGGTCGCCGGCCGTGAACTCAGCGCAGCCGATGCCGAACAGAGTCGTGTGAACATGCGGACCGCGGCATTCGGCATGGGGCAAGCTGGCATCGCCGGTGCATGCAGCTTCCTACCCCCACCATTCGGACCCGCACTCTCCACCGGCGTCTATATGACAGGCTCCGCCATCGTCACCGATTTCGTAGGCCCGGGGGGGAAACTTCGACGGCAAATATCAACTACCAGGCGACCTCACTGGCCGACTCGGCCTCCGCGCCTCCGACGGCACTCCCTTCCTCACCCCACACGTCATGCCGTCGGACTACTACCCGATGCTCGCGACCATGCTTGACGAAGGCCGAATCAGCCCCACCGACATTCCACCCAGAATTCTGCGAGACGGACGTCTGCCGACCTATTCCGATTACCTCACGACAGTCCCAGAAATCGACCGCAATGCACTCGACACCCGGGTCGAGGACCTACTGAAAGACCACGGAGTCAAACTCGACACTTACAACAACACCGTGAACGCACAGGCCAATGCCTACGAGTCATTGATGGGACTCAACGTTCGCAATGCACAAGATAGTTTTGAATCGGTGATCCTCGGCGCGAACGGCAGCCCTAACCTGAGCGTGTGGCGGCGATGATCCGTTCAAAGTTTCAGGTGCCCGTGTACGTTTCAGTGCTGGCATTGCTATTGACTGCGTGCGGCAACGAAACAACAGAGGTTCCACCCACACCCACAACATCGGTAACCACATCCAGATACGTGAGACCCGAACCATACCGAGTCCCAACAGAACTCGAAAATCTCACAATGCTCTGGTCAGCCGAGCAAGGAATCGACCTCCTCGACGACCTCAGCCGAGTCGTACGAGCCACCGCAGAATCAAACCAGATCGCGGCAAATTTCACGATCGACGCAAGCTATCCAGGTTTCGACCAAGCCCTCGACGACGCTTTCTACAGGAATGCTTACAAAAATGGTCGGCCCACCAGCGGATACGGCACCCAGTTCTATCACCTCATGTCAATGAGCCAAGTTGACGGCGGCTACGACGCCACCGTCTGTTGGCAGTCATCACACTTCGGTCGGAAAACCGTGGACGGGAAATATAGGGTCGACCTCTACGGCGGCGCGACAACAAGCACAATCGCGCTCCGCCGACCCTCGATAGATACCGGAAATACTCCTGCTCCTACCAGCCCCGCTGCTTTGCTCTCAACTGGTGGCGTCACCACCCCGAAATCCAACACACCCAAATGGGTAGGGCCGACCGACAACGTCTTCGGCGACTGGAAAGTCTCGCTCCCACCAGTCGTGAACTCACCGATGTACCCCGCCTGCACCGCCTGGGGTGACACCGTCGCCGCACCCCCCGTCCTGAACAACTACGTCGAAGTCGACGTCCCCCCACCAACACTCCCGCAATACCCCACCTGGTGATGGCACAACAATGACCACTGCCAATAGTCTTCGAATCTAGGTCTACACGTTGGCCTTAACCCCAGGAAGTTTCGTTCGACTACCGACGGATATTCACAACCTGATTCTGCTCGGCAACGAAGTACACGCGAAACTGAGCACCACTGATGCAATCCGGCAACGCGAAGGCATGCAAGAACTGGCTGCCCTACTGGCAGAGGCAAATCCGGAATTCCAACCAGGTGTGGAACTCGGCCTCAAACTCGACATTGCCGCCTCGCATATCGCCGAGCATGACACCGGCGCAGGCACGCAATCTTCGGTGGCACAGAAACTCCTCGAAGTTGGAACCCGCGACACGACTTCCTCATGGATGCTCGCCACCCGACCGGATCGACTTCAGCTACTCATTCCGCTGCTCGAATGTCCGTGGGCTGACGATGGAGTCGCCCTGGCAGGAATGTTCGATTGGATTCCGGCGGCAGCTATCTCGATCTCCCCCACTGACATACCTGCCGATCGGGCTGGGCAAACTGCGCGGGCCCTGGCCGATCTCCTGTCCAGCACGGGCGGCGACCAGCCGGTTTCTACGATTAACGGCACCACCACGAATGTCGTGTTGCGGCTACTACACCTTGCCGACAGCAATGACGAACCGCTCGGGAGTCAATCCCGCAGCAGCACAATCGATTGCGAAGGCATTGTCGCTCTACGTCAGTAACACGGTGGGATTCGAAGCAGATCCCTTGCCCGCAATAGGTTTCGGAAAGATTGGGCCCGTCGAATCAACCCGAATCTTAGTGGTACTCGACACTGATGTTCGCCAGAATCCTCGCTGGCAATGGCCGCAACAGGTCTACCCTATGCTCGCGGGTCTGATGAAGGCCGAGCGAATCGATCCATCAGAAATACCCGCAGGCATTCTCGATGCCGCCGGACGCCTCCCGACCTACCAGGACTTCCTCGAGTTTCCGTACGAATTGCGAAGTCGCCTCGATAACACGATCGAACGGATCCTCGAAGCCCACGGCGTCAATATCGACACATACGCTCATGCAGTCAATTCACAAGCACGAGAATACAGTTCGATCCCGTAGCCCACATCTGCCAGCGGCGTCGAGCTCATCGTGGGCACATCCCGCAACCGTCAGCCGAGCATCTGGCCCGACTGACTATGCGGAGCGGGCCAATTCAGGTTCACGTTCGACCACTGGCGACACGGCCGCGATCTTCATCGGCTCCTGTGTGTAGTGGAAGTGCGGGCGTCGGTGTCCGAGGAAGGATCCGAACCACGACATGACTGCCACGTACCGGTTGCGGAAGCCCACCAGGTACATCATGTGCACTGCCAACCACAGGAACCAGGCGATGGTGCCCTTGAGCTCGATCTTGCCGACACGAACAACAGCACTGAAGCGGCTGATGATCGACATACTTCCCTTGTCCCGGTACTTGAAAGGCGTTCCCGCCTTACGCTTTCCATTGACGATCTTGGCGGCGTGACGGCCACCCTGCATCGCGACGGGCGACTGGCCCGGAAGGCCGTTGAGCGAGGTCATGTCGCCGATGGCGTAGACATTGGCGAAACCGCCGACCGTGAGGTCAGGGTTGATGAGGAGTCGACCGGCGCGGTCGGACTCACAACCGGTTGCCTCGCCGAGTACTGCGGCAAAATCGTTGGCCCGAACGCCGGCCGACCAGATGACGGTCTCGGCGTCGATACGCTTCTCTTCCTTGGTCTTTGCCGAGGAGACGGTGACTCCGTGCTCGTCGATGGCGGTGACCATGGTGTTGAGAACTACCTCGACACCCGACTTCTCGAGCGAGTTCTGGGTGTACTCACTGAGCTTGCCGCCGAAGGCCGGCAACGCGACGCCGGCGCCTTCGACCATGGTGACGGTGACTTCTTCGGCACTGATGTTGTTGATGGCCTTCGCGAAGTAGCGTCGCGCCAGTTCTTTGATCTGTCCGGCGAGTTCGACGCCGGTGGCGCCGGCACCCACAACGACGAAGCTGAGCAGGTTCTTACGCATCAGAGCGTCGTTGGTGGTGTGAGCTTCTTCGAAGCAGCGCAGGATCTGCTTACGCAGGATCTCGGCATCTTCGACGGTCTTGAGCTTGTATGTGACCTTCTCGAACTCGTCACGGCCGAAGTACGCCTGCGTGGCGCCCGTGGCTGCGATGAGTGAGCGGTATCCGAGCGTATGCCGAGTTCCCGAAGCCTCGTAGACGATGGTGTTGTCTTCGGCATTGACCTCGACGACGCGGCCGAGGCGAACGTCGGCGTTGGGGTACTTCTGCAGGATCGTGCGGATGGGAGGAGCAACCTCGCCGGCCGACAGAACGCCCGTCGCCACCTGGTAGAGCAGCGGCTGGAACAGGTGCTCGGTGGTCGCGGAGATGAGGACGAACGGCGTCTTGGACTTCGCGAGCGTCTTCGCGGCAGCAAGGGCTCCGAATCCCGAGCCCACGATCACGACCTGAGTCTTCTCGTGTCCAGCCGCGTCGATATCGGCGCGGCCCGCAGCAGTTCTATCCACAACAAACTCCTCAAGCAAATTGAAAGTATGACTATTACCGTATGGAACGGTCATGGGTCAGGTCCAGCTAGCTGCGGTATTCGCAAGACTGTTATCTCGATTGCTCATAAGTAAGCTGTCGCTATGGACTTTCGCCAACTCAAGTACTTTCTCGTCGTGAGCGAGGAACTCAGCTTCAGCCGGGCTGCCGAGCGCTGCTTCATCTCACAGTCCGCGATCAGCCATCAGGTGGCACGGCTGGAAAAGGAGCTCGGCGCGACGCTCTTCGAACGGTCCACCCGGTCTGTGCGACTGGCCCCGGCGGGGTCGCGTCTGGTCCCCATCGCGCAGCAAGTCCTGAGCCTGGAGACCATGGCCTACTCCGTGGCTCGCGACCCGAGCGCGCGTATCCGGATCACCGGAAACATGAGTTTTGCGGGTCAGACGTTGGATGCCATCGCCCACGTTCGCGAGCGCCATCCGGATCTGGACGTGGAGTTCGTGATCAAGAGTTTTGCGCACCGGATGGACGCGGTGGCATCGGGCGACGCGGACATCGCGCTCATTCGCGGCAGCGTTGATCGCCCGGGCCTGGAACCCATCGACCTCGGCGTCGAGGATCTGCTGATCGTTATGTCGAGCCGTCACCCGCTGGCCGGTCAGCCGAGCGTCGATCTCAACGATCTAGCCGCCTATCCCCTGCTCCTGCCACCGCGCCAAAGCCAGGTATTGATTCACCAGGTAGTCGAGGACGCGTTCCGGGAGATCGACCGTCGGGTGCAGTTGGGTCCGGCAATTCCGAGTGACCACACCGCCACCCTGGACGTGATCACCAACCCGAACGCGTGGACGTTGCTGTATTCCATCACGGCCGGCGAATCCCCTCGGGCGGGCATCATTTTCATGCGAGAGTCCCACGGACGCTTACGAATCCCCGTGTCGGGTGTAACGCGCAGCGGTACCGCACACCCGCCGGAGTTCAATGATCTGATTAACGCACTAAAAGACGCGATCCGGCCCTGATCGTGAAGGATTTCACTCGCTCAGCGAACGAAATCCTTCACAATCACAGGGCCGGACCGCGCCTTCGTGCTAGGTCTTGCTGTTTACATCCACCTTGCCGTCCTCAGCGAGCCCGATCTCGGAATCGGTGCCTGACTTCTCGAGGTCGATCGGTGCATCACCGGTTTCGACTTCTTCTGTTTCAGGTTTTGCCGGCAGCGGCTTCTTGAGGCTCAGGATGATCGAGCCTGCCAACACCACGATGATCACGGCAAGGCTTACCAGTGACGGGATCTCGGGGATGGACGTGCTGATCACCTTATGGCTGGCCTGCAGGATCAGCTTGACGCCGATGAAGGCGAGGATGATCGAGAGACCCTTCGAGAGGTAGTGGAACTTCTCGAGCAGACCGGAGAGCAGGAAGTACAGCGCACGCAGACCCAGAATCGCAAATGCGTTGCTGGAGTAGATGATGAACGGATCATCGCTCACTGCCAGCACAGCGGGAACGCTGTCGACGGCGAATACGAGGTCGGCAGCTTCGATAGCGACAACAACCGCGAACAACGGTGTTGCGACGCGCTTTCCGGCTTCCTTTACGAAGAACTTGGTGCCGGCGTACTCGTCACGAACCGGCATGATCTTGCGCAGCAAGCGAACTGCCACGGATGTACCGGGATCAAAGCTCTCGTCCTCGTCCTTGAGCAGCTTGTACGCGCTGTAGAGCAGGATCGCGGCGAACACGAAGAGGACGGCGGTGAACTTGCTGACGATCGCAACGCCGGCAGCGAGGAAGATGCCGCGGAAGATCAGGGCACCGATGACACCGAAGAACAGGACCCGGTGCTGGTACTCACGCGGCACCTTGAAGTAACCGAAGATCAGGGCGAACACGAAGAGGTTGTCAACGGAGAGGCTCTTCTCCAGTAGCCAGGCCGTGGTGAAGTCGACGCCCGAGTCCACCCCCAAGGTCAGGGTGACTACCACCGCGAAGATCAGCGACAGGCTGACCCAGAGTGCGCTCCACCAGGCCGCTTCCTTGAACCCGATGACGTTCGCCCCGCGGTGAGCAAGCAGGTCGATGAGCAGCATGACGACGATGACTGCGGCAAACGCAGCCCACGCCCAGATGGGAACGGTCACGGGTTCTCCTTCGCTGATTCTGGACGGCCGTTTTGCCGTCTTCACCAGTGTTCCTTGCCGACTTCAATCCATCACGGTCCAAATAACGATGACTTTTCACGCCAAACTTGCCGGATTACGGCAAGTTTGCACTATTTTTGAGAATTTACGCGCGTTCTACCCTGGAGTTATGAGCACCTCGCTGTACTACTCAGCCATTCGCCCGCAGCCGTTGTCCGCTGACGAGAGGACCGAAATCGATCGTCTGATCGCAGTGCACAACGACGAGTTTCCTTTCGACGCCGAAGTCCTGGACCTGTACCCCTCGGACATCCCGAACACGGTTGTGAACGGATCCACCAAGATCTCGAACGATCCGACCGAGATCATCCCTTCACTCGTCTACTGGTTCAATGCCCTGACCGAACTGCGACGAGTATTGCCTGACGCAACCTGGGACGTCTCCCTCGACGACACCCCTGTCGACTGGGCTGACGAGTCGGGCTACGCGCTTCCCGGACTGCCGGATATCAGCTGAGCGGCGTAGCGGGCCAATCGAGCAGCTTTGCCCCGAGCACTGCAGCGTGCAGCGCAAAACTGTCGTTGGCATCGTTGACGTTCTGACCGGTGAGCTCGCGGATGCGGTCCAGCCGATATGTCACCGCACGGACCGACAGGTGCAGATCGCGGGCAGTCTTCGCGGTGTTCCCTCCGGCCGCGAAGTACGCGAGCAAGGTGTCCACCATCGGCGCTGCCCCTCCCCGCGCTTCGAGCAGCGGCGTGAGCAGGGTCGAGATCAGGTCCGTGACTGCCGGTCGGTCATTGACGAGAACGCGGTAGACCAGCAGATCGCGGGCGTCGATCACCGGGGAATCCAAGGACAGCCGCTGAGCCAGGTCATGGGCGTCAAGCGCTTCGCGGTACGACGCCACCACCCCGGCGGCTGTGGCGCGCGGCCGTCCGACTGCGATCTGCCAGGCTCCGTCCATTGCGCGTCGTTGCAAGTGCACGCGCCCGTCGTCACTGGTTCTGGGTCCGAGGGCAGACCGAATGCCGTGCAGCACATGGTCGATTGCCTCACGATCGGGAGCGGCGAAGACCACCACGAGATTGCCACTCTTACTGGCGACCAGAGCATCCGAGTCACCCTTGCTGCCGAGGACTGCACGCTCGACGGCCTTGACCAATGTGCTGTCGTCGGTGAAATCACGGGCAGCGGTAACTACCGCCACAGCGTGAGGCCCGGTGAGATGTAGGCCGAATCCTGAAGCGCGACCGAGTAATCCGACGACATCCGCGCCACCGGCCAACAAGTCGTCAACGAATTCGCGTCGGGCAGACACCTGCGAACGCACGAGCGTGCGGCGGGCGAGCTGGTATCCCTCCGCCAATTCCGCCACCGCATCGTCCACAGCGCGCAGCATCACTTCGCCGGCAGCGACTACTGCATTCGGATTCGATTGCGCCGCAATGACAGCGGGCAACTCACGCCACAGACGCCAAGCCGAGGACAGGTACAGATCAAGCAAGGCCCGCAGTGCGACGCCCTGGCCCGCGGCTTCCTCGCCGCGAGCGCGGAAACGATGGAGAGCCCGACGCTGTAGCGGCTTACCCTCACAGACCGCAACACTGAGCACTTCGAGGAAGTCCCCCAGCAACTCGACGGGTAGACCACCGGCATCGTCTGCACCCGCTGCAGCTACGCGATGAAGAACATCTGCAGACACACCGGTTCCGTTCACCCCCGCATTCTCTCACTGCGAAGCGTCAGGACAGACGCATCGAGCCGGTGTCGATGTAGCGCTGATGGAACGAGAAGGCCTCGCCCAAAATGTGGGGAGTCTGCCCCGCCCCGGGCTGCGCGTCGGCGCGGGCGACGTAATCGCTGAGCATCGCCCGGAACTCGGGGTGCGCGCACTTGTCGATGATCAACCGAGCTCGACGACGGGGTGACAATCCACGCAGATCGGCCAATCCCTGCTCCGTGACAATCACCTGGGTGTCGTGTTCGGTGTGGTCGACGTGCGGAACCATCGGGACTATCGCCGAGATCGCGCCTCCGCGGGCCGTCGACGGGCTCAGGAACATGGATACGTAACCGTTGCGAGCGAAGTCCCCCGAGCCGCCGATACCATTCATGATCTTCGTGCCCATGACGTGTGTCGAGTTCACGTTTCCGTAAATATCAGCTTCGAGCATGCCGTTCATCGCGATGATGCCGAGCCGACGGACCACCTCGGGGTGGTTGCTGATTTCCTGCGGACGCAGCGTGATGTGGTTGCGGTAGAAATCGACATTCGCGGTCAGTTCCTCGATGCCCGCTTCGGTGAGCGCCAAGGCCGTCGACGACGCATGGGCGACGGTTCCGTCCTTGATCAGCTTCAGCATGCCATCCTGAATGACCTCGGAGTAGCAGGTCAGGCCTTTGTACGATCCACGGTCGAGGCCACCGAGCACCGCGTTGGCGACGTTGCCGATCCCAGCTTGCAAGGGCAAGAGCGTGTCGGCCGGCATCCGGCCCGCGCGAACCTCATGTGCGAAGAAGTCCAGAACGTGATCGGCGATCGCCTCACTGACCGCATCGGGCGCGGTCAACGGACTCGCACTGTCGCGGCAGTTGGTTTCGACGACTGCGACAACCTTGGCCGGGTCGACACGGAACGTGGTCTGCCCGATCCGGTCCTCGACGCGGACGATGTCGAGCGGCTTGCGGTTCGGCGGCAGCGCGGTGCCGTAGTAGACGTCGTGGATGCCCTCCATCGCCTCGGGCACCCACGAGTTGACCTCGAGAATGACTTTGTCTGCGACGTCGAGCCACGTCTTGTTGTTGCCGATCGACGCGGACGGGATCAACTCACCTGATTCGGTGATACCGGCTACCTCAACTACGGCAACGTCGACATTGCCGTAGTAGCCCTCCCACACCTGCTGCGCCACGTGGGAGAGATGTATGTCGACGTAGTCCATCCGGCCGTCGTTGATGCGCTTTCGGGCCGTCGCCTCCGACTGATACGGCATCCGGAGTGCAATGCCGTCGACCTCCGCGAGCAGGCGTTCCGTCTCGGTAGACACGGATGCGCCGGTCAGGAGATTGATAGTGAAGTTCGATCCCTCGCCGCGAGTGTGGTGGATGCGTTCCGCCAAGGCGGGAATGATGACCTTGGGTGTGCCGGCGCTGGCAAAACCGCTGATCGCAACCGTATCTCCGGGGTGAATGAACTTCACGGCATCGGCAGCTGACGTTACTTTCGACGCGAAGGCAGTGCTGCGAATACGGCCCGAGGCGATGGGCGCACCCAATGAGGAAGTCACGCCAACAGGATAAACAGTGCTGGTCGAGAAGAATTATCGGGATTGTCGATACAGAATTACCGAGACATGGTAGGTACACCCCGACCTGAACGGAGTGCCTGTGAATTCCGGACCACCCACCGTCACACTGCCGCTCGACGCACTTGCCTTACGCGCGGCGGCGCTGATGAACACCGACCGTCGCTACATCCTCGGAATCACCGGTCCGCCCGGTTCCGGGAAGTCCACGTTGGCGAACGCCTTGACCCAAGCACTAGGGCCCCACTCCGCGCTGGTCGAGATGGACGGATTCCATCTCGCCAACTGTGAATTGGAAAGACTCGGCCGACGCCACCGCAAGGGTGCTCCGGACACCTTCGATGCCGATGGATATGCGGCCCTCCTTCATAGACTGAGGACATCAGACCGCGAGATCTACGTTCCCACCTTCGACCGCAGCCTCGACGAGTCGATCGGCAGCGCGGTCGCGATCGGACCCGAAACCACGCTGATCATCACCGAAGGCAATTACCTACTGCTCCCGGAAGGACAATGGCCGGTGGCGAGACAGGCCGTCGACGAGGTTTGGTACCTCGAGGTCCCCGCGGGGACGCGGATCGGCCGTCTCGTGCGCCGACATCGTGGGTTCGGAAGCAGTCCCGATGTAGCCGAGCGATGGGCGCGCGCTGTGGACCAACCGAACGCCGACGCCATCGAAGCGGTTCGCTCTCGAGCGGATCTGATCGTGCGACTGACCACCCAGTAAAACGTCGCCCCCTAAAATTCATACAGCGCCGTTAGACTCCGAATCGAACAGAAAGCCCCTGCGTGACGAGAGGATTCGGCCATCGCGCACCGCTCGATTCGGTACATCGCAGTCTTGGTTGTCTGCATGTTCACGCTCGTCATTTCCGTCTCCAGCGCAGCCGGCACCGACGCAACAGTCGCCCCCGTTCGCATTCCCTACGCAGCCGACGCCGATACATTCGGCGATCTGTATCTTCCCCCCGGCGACAGCGGTTCACTGCCCGTCGTGATCCTGGTTCACGGCGGCGGTTGGGCACAGAAAAGCAACCTCGAATACGCGGGCGCGTGGGCTCGAACGTTGACGCCGTATGGAATTGCAGTGTGGAACATCGAGTATCGACGCGTCGGCAGGCACGGAGGTTGGCCCACCACATTGTCCGACGCGGTCTCTGCCACCAACGCCTTGGCTACCGTCGTACAGGAAAGGTCCGGGGGCCGACTGGATTTGAATCGCGTTCATATCGCCGGCTACTCGGCGGGCGGGCAGTTGGCGGCGTGGGCAGCATCGAGATCGAGCCAGGGCGCCGACGCTCCCGAACCGAAACTAGAGGTGCCGATCCGCTCGGCAACCGTCATGGCCGGGGTGTTCGACATGGAGCTCGCGGCTACAGTCGGCCAGGATCGATTTGTTCGAAACCTGCTGGGCGGCATGCCGACTGAATTTCCCGATCGATATCGCATCGCCTCACCGATCGAGCATCTTCCGACTGGAATCCCGATCACCGCACTGCACGGAAGCAATGACCGAATTGTCTCCATCGAGCAGAGTCGCCGCTACTTCGATGCCGCCCGCGCGGCTGGCGACAATGTCGACCTGATCGAGCTTCCGAATGTCGGGCACGGCGAATTCGGCAATGCCGAATCTCCCGCCTGGGCTATTACCAAGCAAGCAATTCTTGATCACGTCGCGGGCAAGTAAGCAGGTAAAAGCGCCCGATTTCCAACACGCTGATCGCAAAGAATTAGCTGAAACCGCGGCGATGACGTATGGTGGGATTATCAGAGGGTCGCCGTCAGTCTGGCAGCCGGTCGCTAGCCCAGGTTAAAACCATCAGGGCAAGCATCCAGTTCGGTAAAATCCGCACCTCTGATCACTACGCATTTTCATCAGTCCCGCAGATTGTTGACCAGGCCGAAGACCCCGCTGAGATCCATCGGGTCCGCCGCCAATCGCGTACCGACTGCACCAGTATCAACTAGCGCTACCTACCGCGTGAGCTCTCAGCTCGCGCGGTTCAAGAGGAATATCCATGCACAACACCATGATTCATACCGACCAGCACAAGACCACGGATCGAACCCGTGTGCGCGCACTCGAAATCGTCTGCACGCTGTACCGATGCACCACCGACGAAGCCGCTGCGCTGTTGGTCGAGCATTCACAAACCAACCACATCAAGGTCTCCAACCTGGCCAAGGCCCTGGTTGCACTCATCGACGATTCGTCGTCGAACTCGATGTCCGAAAGCGCGTCCACTCTGGCTGCACATTTCTGGCTTCGCGAGATCCGAAACCTGAGCCAGGCCCAGCGTCGTAGCGATCACTTTCATCGCCACCTCGTCAGCGCCTGATCGTTCCGAAAAACCAAAGCTGGGGCAGTACACGATTTCCGTGTACTGCCCCAGCTTTGTGTTGCCGTAGATCAAACGGACTCGGAAGCCCTGTCTGCGTCAGACTCGGAAGCCCTGTCTGCGTCAGACTCGGAGGCGTTGTGCTCGACCTCGGTCGTGGTTACCTCATCCACGTGCTGCGGCGCCTTGACCAGGCACGCGATGCTCATCAGGCACATCGCGACCAGTAGCGCGATGACGGGCCAGATGCTGCCGGTCGCCTTGTACATGAGCGTCGACGCGAGCGGAGACAAACCACCGAAGATCGCGCCGGCCCCCTGGTAGGCCAGCGAAATGCTGGTGTACCGGGCCTGCGGCTTGAACATCTGCGACAGGACAGCCGCGATCGGACCGTACGTGGCGGCCAAAACCAGTCGCATTGCCGCGAAGGTCAGGAAGATCAGGAACACCGATCCGGACTCGAGTACCAGGAACTGCGGAGCTGCCAGAAGGGCGACAGCAGCCAACCCCCAGACGACTACGCGGACGCGGCCCACCTTGTCGCCGAGCCAGGCAACTCCGAGTGTGGCAATCAACTCGACCACCGCGGCCACACTCAGAGCGTTGAGGATCAAGGTCTCGGACAACCCGATTTCGGGACCGGTTGCGTAGGCCGTGATGAATGTCGTCACCAGGTAGTACCCGCCGACTGCGACGGGCAAAATGCCGATACCCAGCAGGATCGGGCGCCAGTTGGTCACAACCGCGTACTTGAGCGGCAACATCTCGGGAACATCCGCGGACTTGACCTCGGATTCGAAGACCGGTGACTCCTCGACCTTCAAGCGCACCACCAAGCCGACGAGAATGAGCAGCGCGGAGCAGAGGAACGGCAGTCGCCAAGCCCAGTCGCGCAGAGCGTCGTCGCCGAAGGTGGAGAGAATGCTGAAGAAGCCGGTGGCCAGCAAAGCGCCGGCCGGGTTACCCAGCTGCGCAAATCCGCCGTAGAACGTCTTCTTGTCCTCGGGGGCGTGCTCGACGGCCATCAGGACCGCGCCTCCCCATTCGCCGCCCACGGCAAAGCCCTGGACGAAGCGGAGCACAACGAGCAGGACCGGCGCCCAGAACCCGATGGAGGCGTAGGTGGGCAGCATGCCGATCAGGAAGGTGCCGGCACCCATCAGCGTCAGAGTGACGACGAGGGCGGTCCGTCGGCCCATCTTGTCGCCGACGTGGCCGAACACGATTCCGCCGAGTGGACGCGCGAAGAAGCCGACCGCGTACGTCGCAAATGCTGCGGCGACGCCTGTCAGTCGATCCGTTCCGGGCGGGAAGAAGATGTCGCCGAACACCAGGGCTGCCGCCGTGGCATAGACGTAGAAGTCGTACCACTCGATGGTTGTGCCGACGAATGCTGCAAAACCTGCCTTGCGGGCTTTGACTAGTTGTTGCTCTCGGTTCATGGCTTATTCCTCGGTGGTCGAAGTGTTCGACGATAGGTGGTTATGTCCTGAATGTGCGAGTTCGCCGTCGATCCAGGTCTCCCGGACATCGATCTGAGCGATCGTGTCGGCGGGAACTGAGAGAGGATCCGCGCCCAGAACAACGAAGTCGGCACGCTTGCCGACGGAAATGCTGCCCAGTTCCGCTTCCCGGCCCAGCGCTCGCGCGCCGTTGAGGGTGTGAGCCTGGAGTGCCTGGTCAGCGGTAATGCACAGTGCCTGCGAACCGAGTTGGTGACCCTGACGCGTTACACGCGTGACGGCTGCCTGGATCGCCTCGAGGGGCTTCGGCTCGGCAACGGGAGCGTCGGAGCTGATAGTGACGGGAACCTCAGCGGCAATGAACTCCCCGAGCGGGTTGAACCGCTCACCCGGAGTTCCGATCGCGGCGGTGACGCCTTCGCCCCAGTTGTAGTAATGCTGCGGCTGGTTGACGGGGTAGACGCCGGCCAGGTTCATCCGGGCAATCTGCTCCAGCGTCGGCAGGCCGCAATGCTCGATGCGGTGACGCGCGTCGGCGTCGGGGTGCGCCTTCTGTGCGGCCTCGATGGCGTCGAGCACCATGTCGATTGCGGTCGGCGACTGAGCGTGCGTCGCGGTCTGGAGGCCTACTGCGTGAGCCTTCGCGATCAGCGCCGAGTAATCCTCGGGCTCGTGGTACAGCTGCCCGGTACGGCACGGATCGCCCACGTAGCCATCGGGGAAGTAGGCTGTCCAGCCGCCGAGTGTGCCGTCGGCATAGAATTTGATACCACCGAACGCCAGACGCGAATTGCCGAACGCGCCATGCATTCCCGTGTCGATGACGTGATCGAGAAGGTGACTGAGCATGTACATGCTGATGCGCGTCTTGAGCTGATCCTGCTCTGCCAGACGCAGATACATGTCGAATTCACGACGCGTCACCTGGCAGTCACCGATGGTGGTGACGCCGCCGGCGAGGAACCGGTCCTGCGCAACCGACAGTTGACGAAGGTGCTCTTCGGGCTCGTCCTCGAGGTGGAAGTTGGGGCCGTGGTGGCCGACCTTCACTCCGTTGACGCCGGTCAAGATATTGCACGCGGCGTCCGAGAGTTCGCCCGTCAGTTCGCCGTCGGCATCGCGGAAAAATTCTCCACCGTCGGGATTGACTGTGTCCCTACTGATTCCATGCTTCTCGAAAGTGAAGGAGTTGACCACTCCACCGTGGCCGCTGGCATTCATGAGGTAGACCTCGCGGTCGGTGCCGACCAGATCGAGCTCTTCTTTGAGCGGATGACGACCTTCTACGAGGTTGCGATGCTCGTAACCGTATCCACGAACCGGCACGCCTTCCGGCGCACTCTGCGCAGCTTCTTGAAGCAGCGCAACGATTTCCGGGATCGAGGACGCCTTCTCGGGGCCACAGTCCACCCAGCTGAGCATCTGGCCGTACATCAATGGATGCGCGTGCGGATCCACGAAGCCTGGCACCACGGTTGCACTGCCGAGTTCCACGACTGCGGTGGTCCGCGCACTCAACCGGCGCGCCTCCGTACGGCACTGCTCGAGCGTTCCGACAGCGGCGAAGCGATTGCCGAAGACTAGGAAGGCTTCGGGAGCGGACGCCTGCTCGTCAACGGTGTGGATGGTGTCGGCCGTGAAGATCGTGGCCGTCGCGTCGAGTGGCGATGCTTCGTGGGTGTGCAACTTGCGCATGAGGGTCCTTCGTGAAGATCGTGGTGCAGGTCACTAGTGCAATGAGCGAAAACTACGCTCTGACCAGGAGTGATGCAACGCACGAAAGTTTCATACCATGCGGTCTACAGCGTTTATGTTCATATTTATGATCACTTTTGCACTTATTCGCATAAATCTATGCCGTATGCGATTCTTCCTATGGTTGGTATCGACACAAAAATCTCTGAAAAAGTTGAGGCACAGTGACCGTAGATCTGGATTCCAAGCTCATCGCCGCACTTCAGAAGAACGGCCGAGCCACCTACCGTGAGCTGTCCGCAGCCGTCGACGCACCCAGATCCGCGGTATCCACCCGGGTCCAGTGGCTAGTGGAGTCGGGCACCGTCGCCGTGGTCGCCGTCGCGCATCCCCAACTACTCGGACTGAAGGCGCTGGCACACGTATCCATAGCCGTGTCCGGCTCACTGACACCAGTCATCGACGCTTTGATCGAATCCGAATCCGCTGTGTACATTTCGGCAGTCAGCGGGCAGTACAACGTGATTGCTGAACTTCGAGTCCCCAACCACGACGAGTTGTACCGGGCAATTGCCGAACTCCGCTCACAGTCGGGAGTCAGATCTGTGAGCACCTTGGTCTATGTCGACGTCGTCCGGGGAATCTTCATGCCGGACAGCGCTTTACAAGCAGATATCCGACTCGATTCGGTCGATATCGCATTGATCGAACTGCTCGAAGGCAATGGGCGTATGCCGTTTCTCGAACTGGCCGAACACACCGGGCTCTCGCCGAGTGCCGTACGCAATCGCGTCAACCACCTGATCTCGAGCACCGCACTTCGCGTGGGCGCCGTCGTGAAGCGTCGCGGCGGCGGGCGCACTCTCGCAATGGGCATCGGAGTAAATCTCGGCTCCCGCGACGACGCAGCCGTGTCCGAAATCGAGGCGCTGCCGGGAATCGAGTTTCTGGCTCGGACGCTTGGTCGTTACGACGTCATCGCGACGGTTGCCGCCAATTCGTCCAACGATCTCCACACACTGTCCGAACGTATTCGAGGGATCGACGGCGTCAGCGGCTTGGAGTCCTGGGCACACCTCGAGGTCTTCAAAGAGCACTACGCCCGCAGCCTCGACGTCCGGGACTGAATCGGGTTTTCTCTTCATGCGGAAGGGGCACCCCAGAATGGGCACCTGATCGGAGGACCGAATCATGACCGCTCACATCGCGTTACCCAGTGCGTCGACGTGCCAACGTTATGTCGTCGCAGTCGCCGCCTCGGTATTTGCCGAATCTGTTGTCTGGTGCGATTGTCCGGCGTTCGATGCAGTGCTCGTCTTGCCCGGCGAACTTCCCCCTCACAGTGGCCACCGGGCAGTCTTGGCGTGGAATCACTACTTCGGTTGGGCTCTCGGCGTCGAAGACACCCCGAACTCGTCCTTCTCGGTCATCGAATGCCTCGGGCTCGGCCGCATGCCCGACCCCTTTGTGTGCGCAGACCGGGCAGTCGAGTTGATAGCGCAGGCCACTGACTGACTCTCCGCATCGGCGCCTGACCGCGCGGGCATACTATCGAGCGCGAGTTCGTACGCCCGACGAAGGAGACCGACATGGACCCGTCCCCCAGGCCTGTCGGCCAGATCGCCGATATCGAGGTCGAACCGGACGGCAAAGCGACACTGCGCACTCGGCAAACTCCTCGAAGTGAGCGTCGTGCTATCGGCAAGAACCTCCGCAAGCAGGTGCCGCGGTCCGCGCTCGGAGATTGGTCTCCCCCAACTACGCGTCGTGATCCGGTAGATCAGGTAAATACCGCCCATGAAGGTCGACTCGACTGGCTGGTTCCCATCCGGGTCGGACGCATGGTTGCATCGCCGTACGGATTTTTGCGCGGCACAGCGGGTTTGATGGCCGAGGACCTTTCGACGTTGCCGTCTACCGGCATCAATCCCGTCATCTGCGGCGACGCGCATGTCGGCAATTTTGGTTTCTACGGCTCCCCCGAACGCGAACTGGTCATCGACCTCAACGATTTCGACGAAGCTCATCCCGGTCCCTGGGAATGGGATCTACGACGGTTGGTTGCGAGCATCTGGGTTGCCTGCCGCCAGAACGGCTTCACCGAAAGCCAGTGCGAGAGTGCAACAGTCTCGTGCACCTCGGCGTATCGGAACCACCTGGCCACACTGGCCGAACGTCCACTGTTCGGCCGATCATTCGACCGCGTCAATCTTGACGGCCTCACCGCGCACGTCACCGATCCCGGACTGCAGGCCGAGATCGCGCGTGCCGCCGAGCGCGCCCGCAAACGCACCAGCGATCATGCGCTTTCCCGCTTCACCGTCCAAGAAGGCGGACAGCGAAAACTCCTCGAAAACCCGCCGCTGACTACTCATCTCACCGAGCAGGACACCGGCTTTTTGCTACAGGGCCTGGACGAATATCTTGAAACCCTTGCGCCACACTGGCGTCGAGTGGTTTCGGGCTACAACGTCGTTGACGTCGCACACCGCGTCGTGGGCGTCGGCAGCGTTGCACTCCGCGCTTATGTCGCGCTCTGCGAGGGCAGCATCCCGGACGACGTTCTGTTCCTTCAACTCAAGCAGGCCCGCCGATCCGTCGTCGCCCCGTTCGTTCACGGCAAGTCCGCGTGGCACGACCACCAGGGCCGACGCGTAGCCGAATACCAGCAAGCACTTCAAACCGTCAGCGATCCCCTGCTCGGCTGGTGCACGGTCGATGATCGCCAGTATTACGTCCGCCAGTTCCGCAACATGAAGGGTTCGGTGGATCTCAACACCATCGACGCGTCGGCGCTCACCGACTATGTTGCTATCTGCGGTCGACTGTTGGCCAAAGGCCACGCCCGGACCAGTGGTGCGTCATTGATCTCGGGATACCTGGGCTCCTCCGACGTGGTCGACACCGCCCTCGCACGCTTCGCACGGTTGTATGCCGACCAGACGGAACGCGATCACGAAGAGCTACGCAAAGCCGTGGCCAGTGGCAGGATCGCCGCCGAAACCGGTATCTGACATTTCTTGCACCTCGGTGGTGTTCGTCACGGATCTATGCATACCCCTGGGGGTATCTGGCATCCTGGTGTTCGAACCCAGCAGACCAGGAGCGCACAGATGATTCTCGAGCAGTACTACATCGAATGCCTCTCGCACGCCTCATACCTGATCGGCGACGAGAGCACCGGAACGGCCATCGTCGTGGACCCTCGCCGCGACGTCGACGGCTACCTCGAGGACGCGCAGCGCTACAGCCTGAAAATCGTGGGAGTCGTCAACACTCACTTCCATGCCGACTTCGTCTCCGGCCACCTTGAACTGCGCGACGCCACCGATGCCTGGATCGCATTCGGCGAGTCTGCCGAAACCGAGTACCCCATCAAACGACTCACTCATGGCGAGCGCATCTCACTCGGCGAAGTCGATATCGAAGTCCTCTCAACGCCCGGTCACACCTGGGAATCGATCAGTCTGTTGATCCGTGAAAACGCCGGTGCCATACCGACCGCAGTACTGACCGGCGATTCCCTGTTCATCGGCGATGTCGGACGCCCAGACCTGGCCAATCTCGGCGAGGGATCCAATACCGATCTGGCGCAAGCGATGTACCGAACCATCCACAATGTCCTTCTGGCACTGCCGGATTCCGTGACCGTCATGCCCGCCCACGGCGCCGGTTCTTCCTGCGGCAAGAACATGTCGGACCAGCTGACCTCCACCATCGGCGAGCAACGACGCACCAACCCCTCCGTCGCTCCGATGAGCGAAGACAGTTTTGTCGACATGATCACCGACGGACAGCCTTCCGTGCCGCCGTACTTCGCTACCGACGTCGCGCTGAACAAAAGTGCCCGCACGCTACTCGATCCCGCCCGGGTTGTTCCGGAGTTGAGTGTCGAAAATCTACGCGCCGAAATATCTTCGGGTACAGCAATCCTCGATGCTCGTAGTGTCGAGGACTTCGCGGCCGGTCACCTTGCCGGAACTGTCAACGTCGGCTTCGACGGCCGCTTCGCAGAAACTGGCGGAATGGTGGCCGAGATCGGCGATCGGATAGTCGTCATCACCTACCCCGGTGAACAGCAGGAAGCCGCTAAACGCTTGGCACGCATCGGATCCGACAACGTTATCGGCTTCGTCAACGCCGACGGCACCTTTCCGGCGGAGTTGTCCGACCTCGTGCAGGCTGCACCACGCACTACCGTGTCGGAGTTGGCACAATTGCTCGCAGGCGACGCCGTTACTCTCGTCGACATTCGCAACCCCGGTGAGCGAGAGTTCGGCACGATTGCCGGCGCTGTGTCCATACCCCTCGCGCAATTACGTTCTCGGATAGACGAATTGCCGACGGATCGTCCCGTCGTCGTCCACTGCGCCGGCGGGTGGCGCTCCAGCGTCGCCGCATCACTGCTACGCGCACAGGGACTCCCACATGTCAGTGACCTGGCCGGCGGTTACAACGCCTGGCTCGCCGCTTAACCATCCAACGCTGCTTGACCATCCAACATTTGAAGGAGAAAACTATGTGTTCCCCCGTCACCTGCTCGACCTGCTCGAAAACCACCTGGAGCGGTTGCGGCCAGCATGTCGACGACGTCATGAAGTCGGTGCCCTTGGCCCAGCGTTGTACGTGCGAGCGCCCGAGCGGCTTCTTCAAGAACTTGTTCCGGCGGTAGGTAAATGACGCTCGCCCTGACCCTGGCACTGGGTTCCGTCATCGGGATCCTGCTGGGGCTACTCGGCGGCGGCGGATCAATACTCGCAGTTCCGGTCCTGGTCTATGCCTTGGGCATGCCGCTCGAGCAAGCCGTACCGATGTCATTGTTGGTTGTCGGCATCGCGTCACTGTTCGGCGCCATCCCCAAAGTTGCCGCGCGACAAGTTCAATGGCGCCTGGCGGGGGTCTTCGCTGCCACCGGATTCCTAGCCGCGTTTGCCGGCAGTGCGGTAAACCGCGCCCTCCCCCCCGCCGTCACCATGACTGGCTTTGCTCTCGTCATGGTTGTCGCCGGGATCCGGATGCTGTCGGAGACATCCAACGTCGGGACCGCGTGCCGCATCGAGGGGGCGGGTATCAACTGGCGTCGGTGCACTTCACGCGCCATCCCCGCCGGCCTCGGCGTCGGCTTCCTGACGGGACTCTTCGGCGTTGGCGGCGGCTTTCTCATCGTCCCGGCGCTGGTATTGCTGCTTGGTATCGAGATGTCCGTCGCGGTCGGCACGTCGTTGGTGATTGTGACCGCCAACTCCGGGTCCGGTCTTCTCGCTTACCTCGGCGATCTGACCCTCGATTGGGGAGTGGTTGCGGCGTTCACCATCACCGCTATCGCTGGGTCACTGGTAGCCGGCCGGTTCGGTCAACGCATCGACCGGGCACGCTTGCAGAAGTGGTTCGCGTACTTGATCTTCGTGGTCGCAGCGTTTGTGGTGTTTCAGGTGATTGTGGGTGCATGATCGCATTCAGTTGACCGTTGAGCAGCAAGCTTGATCGAATGAAGTCATGACGTCGACCTATATCGATCTGCGCTCGGACACCGTCACCACCCCTGACTCGGAGATGCGCAAGGCCATGGCCGACGCCGAAGTCGGTGACGACGTCCTCGATCACGATCCGACGATGGCCGCGCTCGAGGAAGAGGTGGCGAATCTACTCGGGTTTCCCGCTGCCCTATGGGTGCCCAGCGGTTCGATGGGCAATCTCATCGCGTTGATGATGCATCTGCGTCGCGGCGATCAATTTCTGGCACCCGAGCACTCTCACGTCCTCGGTTCGGAGTTGGGAACCGCGGCGTGGCTGGCTCAGGGAATGCCGATGGCCTTGCCCCACGACGGTGGGCCCGGGCGGCCCACTCCCGATACGGTTCGCCGAGCTGTCGGAAGTGGCGGTCCGTACTACACGCTGAACACCACCTTGCTGTGCCTGGAGAACTCGCACAATTTCGCGGGCGGAGCAGTCATGACGACTGTTCAATGGACGGCATTGGTCGAGGCCGCGCGATCGAGCGGTCTGCTCATCCACCTCGACGGCGCACGGTTGTGGAATGCCGCCGCAGCGCTGCATGTTTCGCTCGACGAGCTGACTCTGGGAGCCGATACAGTTCAGGTGTGTCTGAGCAAGGGATTGGGTGCGCCGGTGGGATCGGTTCTGGCTGCGTCCACCGAGAGGATCGCTGAAGCACGGCGCATCCGAAAGATGCTCGGTGGAGGGATCCGTCAGGGCGGAGTGCTGGCCGCGGCCGGCATCATTGCTCTGGCCTCGCGTCATCGACTGGTCGACGACCACACCAATGCGCAACTACTCGCACGCGGACTACGTGAACGTGGATGGAACACAACAGAACCCGAAACAAATATCGTTCTCGCCGACGTCACCGACCCGAGCGTCGTTGTTTCACACCTTGCCACTGTGGGTGTCGGCGCAGTGACGGTGGCCGGCAAGGTGCGGTTTGTCACTCACCGGGATGTGAGCACCGACGATATCGAGTCCGTACTGGATCGAGTGAGTGCAATCAGTACCTGAACGCGGCGATAGACCTACGCTGGAACCATGTTCATGCGCAGCGCAAAGACATTTGTCCCAGATTCACTTCGTGGACTGATCGCGTCCACCGATGATATTTCCTGGAATCCCGACCCCGGATACCTCATGCGGGCGCACCCTCTTCCGCGCGAGCAAGTCGCCATCGTGTCCGGCGGCGGATCAGGACATGAACCGTTGCATGCCGAGTTCATCGGTGAGGGCATGCTGACCGCCGTCTGCCCCGGCCTGGTGTTCACCTCGCCCAACGCGCTGCAAATTCATGAGGCATCCAAAGCCGTCGACGTCGGCGGCGGTGTCCTCCACATCGTGAAGAACTACACCGGCGATGTTTTGAACTTCGGCATCGCACGAGAGTTACTGCGGGAGGACGCTATTGACACCGATGTTGTCCTGGTCGACGACGATCTCGCCTCGGAACGAGCCGACGGCAACGGCCCCGGGCGTCGAGGCACTGCAGCCACTGTCGTGGTCGAAAAGGTATGCGGCGCAGCAGCCGAGCGTGGTGACAGTTTGGCCGAGGTGGTCAGCATCGGCCGACAGGTAGCGGAATCCGCGCGCAGCATGGCCGTCGCACTGGCGCCGTGCACGCTCCCGGGCGCAACGGAGCCGTCGTTCGACCTGCCGGCAGGCCAGATGGAACTGGGGATCGGAATCCACGGCGAGCGCGGTCGTGAACGCGTCGACGCTTTGCCGGCACCCGAACTGGTACGTCGACTGACCGATCCGATCATCGACTCACTCCAACTTGTCCGCGGCGATCGTGTGATCGCTGTAGTAAACGGCTTGGGCGCCACCCATCCGTTGGAATTGCACTTGCTGTTCGCGGAACTCGGAGAATATCTGGACCAGAAGGGAATTCGCATCGAGCGTCCACTGGTCGGAACTTTTGTCACGGCACTCAACATGGCCGGAGCCTCCATCACACTCGTGCGCGTCGACGACCAAGTCCTCGAATTATGGGACGCTCCGTGCAGTGCTCCGGCATGGCCCAATTCGCCGGCAAGAACGTACTCGGCAGTTGGCCCGAGCGGATCCTTCGGCCCCACGTACACCCCTCCCACAACCCCGACTGATAACGAATCAGCAGGACCTTGGGTAGCCGCTTGGGCTCAGAAGGTACTCGATCAGGAACCAGCACTCACCGACTTGGACCGCCGAGCCGGCGACGGTGACTTCGGAACCAACATGGTGGCGGCCCTCGAACAGTTGGACCTCACGGCAATGAGGGATTCCTATTCCACGTCAACTGCATTCGATGCTATTTCGCAGGCATACCTCGGGCATGCAGGCGGGACGTCCGGCGCATTGTTCGGCATCTGGTTCCGACACTTCTACCGCGCAGCGGGCAACGGGAGGTTCGATCTCGCGGCCGTCACTACCGCTGCGCGAGCCGGCCTCGACAACATCACCACGCTCGGCGGCGCACGCCCCGGCGACAAGACGATGGTCGATGCGATAGTCCCCGCCGTCGAGGCGCTCGAGGAAGCAGTTCGGTCCGGCACCACGTACGACACCGCTCTACGTCAGGCTGCAAATGCCGCTCACGCCGGCGCCGAATCGACTGAAGCGATGATCGCCAATCGAGGTCGCGCAAGTTACGTGGGCGAGGCCGCGCGCGGGGTGATCGATCCGGGTGCGCTGGTAATTGCCTGGTTCTTCGAGTGTGGGACGGGTCACTAAACATCAGTTAAAGAAGTGTGGTTAATCTGGCATCACACGCACGTCGTTTGCGACCTGTCTGGAAAGCACAGGATCGCATGACAACCAGGAGCAGCCCATGCTGAGCACGATGCAAGACGCCCCACTCTCCATTGCTCAAATTTTGCGCCACGGCGCCACAGTGCACAGCGATGCCGAGGTTGTGACCTGGACTGAAGCCGGCCCACGTCGTACGTCATACGCCGAGGTCGGTCAGCGCTGCGCTCAGCTCGCTCATGCTCTGCGCGGATTGGGCGTCGACGGAGACCAGCGCGTTGCCACGTTCATGTGGAACAACTCCGAGCACCTCGAGGCATACCTGGCTATTCCTTCGATGGGCGCCGTGCTCCACACACTCAACATCCGGTTGTTCCCGGAGCAGCTGATCCACGTTGCCAATCACGCCGAAGATCATGTGATCATCGTGGATCCGTCGCTGATCCCGTTGCTCTCGCCGCAGTTGCCGTCGCTTACGACGGTCAAGCACATCATCGTGACGGGCTCCTCCACTGCGGGCCTGGAGGCGCCTGAGGGCGTCGAGGTTCACACGTACGAGGGCCTGATCGCCGAGCAGCCGACGGAGTTTGCGTGGCCCGAGGTTGACGAGCGCAGCGCTGCTGCGATGTGTTACACCTCCGGCACCACCGGAGACCCCAAAGGTGTTGTGTACTCGCATCGTTCGATCTACTTGCATTCCATGCAGGTCTGCATGAGCGACGGCCCCAACCTCAGGCAGGGCGACCGTGCACTGGCAGTTGTTCCGCAGTTCCACGCAATGTCGTGGGGACTTCCCTACGCCGCCTTCATGATCGGCGCGTCGCTGATCATGCCCGACCGCTTTTTGCAGCCCGCTCCGATGGCTGCGATCATCGCCAGCGAGAAGCCGACGTTCGCGGCCGCAGTGCCCACCATCTGGCAGGGCCTGCACCTCTACCTCGAGCAGAACCCGCAGGACATCTCGTTCATCCGTGAGGTTCTGATCGGCGGCTCCGCCGTACCTCCGTCACTGATGCACGCTTTCGAAGAGCAGCACAACGTCAGCGTTCTGCATGCCTGGGGCATGACGGAAACCTCCCCGCTGGGCTCGGTTGCCCGTCCCCCGGTCGGCGTCACCGGTGACGCAATGTGGAAGTACCGCTACTCACAGGGCCGTTTCCCCGCTTCCGTCGAAGCGCGCCTGATCGACGACGACGGCAAAACTGTTGCACACGACGGTGTTTCCGTCGGCGAGCTCGAAGTTCGCGGACCGTGGATCACCGGCGCCTACTACGGCGTCGACGCCGCCGACAAGTTCAATGAGGGCTGGCTCAAGACCGGCGATGTCGGATCTATCACCGCAGACGGTTTCCTCAGCCTCTCGGACCGCTCCAAGGACATCATCAAATCGGGTGGCGAATGGATTTCGTCCGTCGACCTCGAGAACGCTGTGATGGGGCACCCGGATGTCACCGAAGCCGCCGTTATCGGTGTCCCGGACGAGAAGTGGGACGAGCGCCCCTTGGTGGCTGTCGTCTTGCGTGCGGGCTCGACAGCGACGATGTCCGAACTGCAGGAATACCTTTCAGGCAAGGTTGCCAAGTGGCAGCTGCCCGAGAACTGGGCTGTGGTGCAGGAAGTTCCGAAGACAAGCGTCGGCAAGTTCGACAAGAAGCGTCTGCGGTCCGATTACCACGATGGCGGGCTCACGGTTACGCGCCTCTGACACAGACTGAACATTGAAGGCGGGCAACAGGTCAAACCTGTTGCCCGCCTTCAGTTACGAGCAGTGCCCGACAGTATGCAGCGCGATATCGACGTACTTCTCCGCCAATTGCGACGGCGTCATCGGTCCACCAGTTTGGAACCACCGCGGCAGTGACTGGCACATTCCGAGAATGGCCCGGACAGTCTCGTCGGTGTCGGTGACCGAGAAATCTCCTGACGCCGCACCGTCATTGACGATCTTGCGCATCAGAAGCTCAAGCCGTTTCCGACTGGCCGCGTAGCGACTTCGGCTTTCCGGGGAGACGTGGCGAATCTCCGTATCGAGTGCTGCGTGATGCGATCGATGTGTCATGTACAGAACGATCGCCTCCACCACCAGGGAGAAGCGTGCGACCGGATCCTCGCCCGCTTCTTCTTCTGCCGCTTCGGTTCTGGTGTTCAACTCTTCCATCGACACTTCGAACAACGCGACAAGCACTGCTTCTTTGCTGGCGTGGTGGTAATACAACGCGGGAACGGTCACCCCGACACGGTTGGCGATCTGCCGCACCGTTGTGCCGTGGTAACCGTTCTCGTCGAACAACTCCAGCGAATGACGCAGGATGTCGCTCATCGGCAGCGGAGGGAAGGATCGCCACCCCACCGCTACCGAGTTCGCATTTTCCGCTTCGCTAGTCATATTTTGGTGAAATTAGCGCGGTGCCATGCGGATTGCGCCGTCGAGACGGATGGTCTCACCGTTGAGCATGGGGTTGGAGACGATGTGCGCAGCCAATGATCCGTATTCGCTGGGATCACCCAAACGTGAGGGGTGCGGAACCTGCTGGCCGAGTGACGCCTGAGCGGCTTCCGGCAAGCTTCCGAGCAGCGGGGTCTTGAACAGGCCGGGCGCAATGGTGTTGACGCGGATCAGCAGCGACGCGAGGTCGCGGGCGATGGGCAGGGTCATGCCGACGACGCCACCCTTCGACGCGGAGTAGGCAGCCTGACCGATCTGTCCGTCGTACGCTGCGACCGAGGCGGTGTTGATGATGACGCCGCGCTCACCGTCGATGGGCTCGGTTGTCGAAATACGCTCCGCGGCAAGGCGAAGCACGTTGAACGTGCCGATCAGGTTAACGTCGATGACCTTCTTGAACGCGTCGAGCGGGAAGGCACCCTTCTTGCTGACGGTCTTGATGGCATTGCCGATTCCGGCGCAGTTGACTGCAACGCGGATGGGCCCGAGGGTCTCAGCCAAGTCGAGTGCGGCGGTGACGGCAGCCTCGTCGGTGACGTCGGCTGCGGCGAAGCGGACGCGGTCGCCGAGCTCCTTGGCAATGACCTCACCATTGGACGAGGGCAGGTCGATGATGACGACGCTAGCCCCGTCTGCGAGAAGGGCTTTGACGGTTGCCAGGCCGAGACCGGAGGCTCCACCGGTGACGACGGCGACGCTGTCGTTGACGATCATATGAATTCCTTTCGAGAACGGTGAGAGATTTTAGATACGTTCGATAATCGTGGCGTTTGCCATGCCTGCACCCTCGCACATGGTCTGCAAGCCGTAGCGTCCACCGGTGGCTTCGAGGTGGTTGACCATCGTGGCGAGCAGACGCGTTCCCGAGGATCCGAGTGCGTGGCCGAGCGAGATGGCGCCGCCCCACGGATTGAGCTTTGCCGGGTCGGCACCGAACTCATGCGCCCAGGCCAGCGGCACCGGAGCGAATGCTTCGTTGACCTCGTAGGTGTCCATATCGTCGATGCTCAGGCCGGCGCGAGCCAACACCTTGTGCGTCGCCGGGATGGGAGCGGTGAGCATGAGCAACGGATCGTCACCGACGACCGAGAAGGAATGGAAGCGGGCACGCGGGGTCAGGCCCAGCTTGGACGCCATCTCTTCGCTCATGATCAGAGCGGCCGACGCACCGTCGGTGAGGGGCGAGGAGTTTCCGGGAGTGATGGCCCACTGCGCCTGCGGGAAACGCTCCGCGTACTTCTCGGAGCAGAACGACGGCTTCAATCCGGCCAGACCTTCAGCGGTGGTCGATGTGCGCACCGTCTCGTCGACGGTGTGTGAAACGGTTTCTCCGGCAGCGTTGGTCACCGAGATGGGAATGATCTCCTTGTCGAACAGTCCGGCCGCTGCCGCTGCTGCGGCGCGCTGGTGGGACTGTGCGGCAAATGCGTCGAGCGCTTCGCGGTCGAGCTTCCACTTGGAGGTGATCAGTTCTGCGGAGATACCCTGGTTGATCAGGCCTTCGGGGTAGCGAGCGGCGATGCCGGGGCCGGATGCGTCTTTGCCCATCGAGGTGAAACCCATGGGGACGCGGCTCATCGATTCAACACCAGCGGCAATGACGATGTCATAGGCACCGGCGATGATGCCCTGGGCTGCGAAGTGTGCTGCCTGCTGACTTGATCCGCACTGGCGGTCAATGGTGGTGGCCGGCACCGAATCGGGGAAACCTGCCGAGAGCACAGCGCTACGGGTGATGTTGAGGGCCTGCTCGCCGGCCTGGCCGACGCAACCACCGATGACGTCGTCCACCAAAGCGGGATCGAGGCCATTGCGCTCGACGATGGACCGCAGTACATGCGCCATCAGTTCGACGGGGTGGGTTCCGGACAGCGCCCCACCGGGCTTGCCCTTGCCGGATGCAATCCGGACTACATCGACGATTACTGCATTGGTCATCTGCGTTCCCTTCGAGGACGTGCGCGTGAGACGGTCCGACACCCGAGATGCCTGCATCAGGCACCGGACCGTGATCGTGAACGCGAAGCCCAATCACTGACTTAGCGCTCGTTAAATAGCTACCATGCTGGCAGCGCCAGAGTCAATGCCGATCGCCCCCGCACGTGCCCGACGTCTGAAGCGCGCCGCAACACAGTGGCATTCTCAATTCGGGCACCTTCCCAGGAAATCTGCAGGCGGCCTACTACTACTAAAGGATGAATATTGAGAATTATTTACGAAAATACCCAGTACTAAAGTCGTAATAGAAGGCCCACAGAGGGGAATTACTAGTACTTTAGTATTAATTCAGCGCGTCGTACTTGGGCCAGAAGTTCCGTCCTAGTTCCCTAACAGCGCTAACCGAATATTCACTGATCCTCAATTTAGATTGGCGTTTTCATCCCAAAAAAGTGAGACGTGTTCTATATTTGACCGCATGATGCGCCCCCCGGCCTAAGCAAGGCTTCAAACATGCTGGTGGACGCATGTTTTCAACGCTCGAACAGTAAACCTCTACCTGGCACCCTTCGTGGTCGAGGAATCACAGCGATCGGCACAACCGTAACCACGGTAAATCTGTACCCAGAGTTTCCGACCCCGATGGAGTAGCCCCACCATGACGGCCCACAACGAAACAACCCGACTGACCCGCCGCGGATTCATCGCCGCAGCCGCCGGAGCCAGCGCAGTCGCCGCCACCACCCTCACCGGCACCTGGACCC
>NZ_JALGQH010000043.1 GCF_022810305.1 Rhodococcus sp. ARC_M6 | reverse complement strand
TATTGACGGTGGGGGATGTGGGATCGGTATCGATGGTCAATACCGTGCCGTTCTCTCGGTTGGTGACGTAGGCGCGACTGCCGTCGGGTGTGAATGCGATCCCCGCCGGATTCCCGCCGACCGGGATGGTGGAGGTGACGGTATTGACGGTGGGGGATGTGGGATCGGTATCGATGGTCAATACCGTGCCGTTCTCTCGGTTGGTGACGTAGGCGCGACTGCCGTCGGGTGTGAATGCGATCCCCGCCGGATTCCCGCCGACCGGGATTGTCCCGGTGACGGTGTTGACGGTGGGGGATGTGGGATCGGCATCGATTACCGACACGGTGCGGTCTTCGGTGTTGGTGACGTAGACACGGGAACTGTCAGGGGTGACCGCAACCATCATCGGACCCCAACCGACGGGGATCGTGGCGGTGACGGTGTTGACGGTGGGGGATTCGGGGTCGATATCGATTACCGACGCCGTGGTTCCACCCCAGTTGACTTTGTAGTTGGCGATGTAGGCGTGTTTGCCGTTGGGGGCGATCGCGATCCCCATCGGATTATCTAGGACGGGGATGGTGGCGGTGACGGTGTTGACGGTGGGGGATTCGGGATCGGTGTCGATTACCGACACTGAGTGGCCCCACTGGTTGGTGACGTAGGCGCGACTGCCGTCAGGGGTGATCGACACCCCAGTCGGCGTTTCGTCGACCTGGATGGTGGCGGTGACGGTGTTGACGGTGGGGGATTCGGGGTCGATATCGATCGCCGATACCGTGTCGCCGATGGCGCTGATGACGTAGGCGTGGGCACCGTCGGGGGTGATCGCCAATGCAGTCGGATAGTTGTTGACAGTGATGGTATTTACGACGGTGTCCGCGGCTGCGGTACCGACCGCGGCGCCGAGGGTGACGGTGACGGCTACCGCGGTAGCGCTGAATGCTGCGGCAGCTTTGCGCCCTCGCTGGGGTGGGTGTCGCCGATCGAGAACAGTCACAGATGTGTGCCCTTCAGGTTGTTCGCACCCCGTTGGCGGGCTGCGTGGGCGGTCGCGGGAAGGCGACCACCGATTGGAAGATATCGGACATTTCGGTCGTGCGTGGTGATTTGGTGTGGCCGGTTGCGGCCAATATTGAGTCTTTATTTTGGTGGCCACAAGTGCCCCCTTTGTGTACCTAGGGTGCACGGGCACGCCTATCCCACGATTCGGTGTCGCCCTAGGTCGTCGAGGTTGATCACGACCATGTTGTTGTCGATCGGACCCTTGTCGCGTCCGAGTCCGTCGACGACCGTCCGATAGTCGATTCCCTCGAGGATCGCCTGGTAACGGTGGTGGAAATGGCCATGCCAGAGGCGACGGGGTCGTACGCCGTCGACGATCTGCCTCAGTTTCGCCCGGTTCGCTTCGGAGGCAGACAGTTCTGCCTCCGGGAATCCGTACCGGGCTCGGTCCATCGCCGGCCCGGTGATGCCGGAGGGGCAGTCGTGGCAGAACATGACGTCTGCACCGCCGGCCCCGGCGATGTCTCGGACATCGTCGGCAGTCAAGACTTCCTGGGGCCACCACGCTCTACCCGGCATCCGGAGAATGCGGTCGATCGAGTACGCGCCACCGACTGCCAGGCAACGTGTCTCGCCCCACGACCAACGGAACCCACGGGGGAGATGAACGATCCGATCGCGTAGATACCGCAATCCATCCGGTGCGATGGGTTGTGCGAGTAGCCAGTCGAAATTCTCGTGGTTGCCGTCGACAAATCCGAGGACAAGATCGTGTTCCTCGAGCGCACCGTCGAGAGCATTCAGATAGGGCTCGGTGAAGGTGAACCCGAAATCTCCAAGGTGGACCACAACATCCGCATTGCGTTTGCGCGCGTGCGCTATTGCTTCCGTGCCGTATCGGGTATTGGCATGCCAATCTCCCGCGATTGCCACACGCCTTGGTGGAGAAAGGAATTGCGATGCGCTCGATCCACCAGAAGGGTTACCGTGCATGGACAACCTCCCAACCGAGCAACTTCGCCGTGTCACACGTGTGAGAAGCCATCCGCACTGATAGGCGCAATGAAGGCGCGCCTCATCGGCTGTCTTCACGATACGCCCGCGTCGGCCTACGGAGAACGGTCGAACCAAGTCAGCTGATCAGTTCCCCACGCATGTGGCGGCGCCGGATAATCGTCGAATTCGGCGAGCGCCGGCCGGGCTGTTGTTACCTCACCGTGGGTGACGACGACGTCTTCCCCGGGTGCGGTGGGTGGATCGGGGTGGAGGTTTCGGCCCGGGGCATCGAGCAGTCGCGCCCCGGTTCGGGCCAAAGCTACGTCGACATCGCGTCCGCTACCGTCCTGGGCGCGCAAGGTCAGTGCATCCACGATTCCCGCAGCGAGGAAGTATCCGGTCGCATGATCAAGTGCCTGGGCGGGCAGCGCCCCGGGCTTGTCGACGCCTTCGAGGAACGAAATTCCCGATGCAGCCTGAACGATGGAGTCGAATCCGCGCCGATCCGCCCACGGTCCGTCCCAGCCCCATGCGCTGACACGTCCGTGTATCAAGTGCGCGGGGAGTTCTTGCCCGATCAGGGATTCGATTGCGCCGGGCCGGTAGCCCGTGACCAGCACGTCAGCGCTCCCTAGAAGGTTCCGGAAAATTGCCAACCCGTCGGCGTTCTTCAGATCGAGGACAGCTGAGCGCTTCCCTTGACCGGTGTCGAGGTGCTGCCATTCGATTTCGGGGATAACCGGGGGATCGATGCGTAAGACGTCGGCGCCGAGAAGCGCAAGGGCACGCGTCGCGACCGGACCGGCAATGACACGCGTGAGGTCGAGAACACGGAAACGCGTCGGACGCTCCCGTGGCGCTCCAGCGGCCCTGTCCCGAATGGATACAAGCGGCGCCGACCGTGCCGCAGCGGACTGCTCGCTCAACCGCCATTCGTTCTCGGTGCGCACGCGCACTGCAATGGCACCGTTCTCGGCAGCGGCCTGCTCGATCTCTATCGCATCCCTTGCGGATATGCGGTGCGCGACTTCCGCTTTGGAGGCGCCCGGTGCTAGTTCGAGGATCGTGAGGAGGCGGTCCCGATGGTGCGGATAGTTTCCGTGGGTGCGTAGCCAGCCGTCACGGGCGGCAAAGAAGCCGGAGTATTGCGAGAACGCGTCAACGGGCTGACCGCCTATCCGCAGTAGTCGGTCGCTGGTGAAGGAGGCGGCAATTCGTTGCGGATCGAGTTTCCAGCGGGCGCTTCCCGTGCTCGAGTGCACAGAACTTGCGTCAACTCGCGGGTTTCCGCCTACATCGTGAACTTGTGGACGATTACGCACGGTCGCGCGATCGATCGCCGAAGCAAAGGCTGCCACCGAACCCGCAGCCAGATCGAACACGGGAAGATGCGCCGAGAGGTATCCCGCGGAATCAGGGCATTCGATAAACTCGCGGCGGTTGTCGACCTGTAGTCCGACATCGCGCAGATACTCGTCCAGATAGAACCCGTACCCATGCTCCATGCGTGATCCTCCCGTATACCGACAGTGCGTTACATCTCGAGCAGAACTTGGCACTGCTGCGTCAGAGCGGCCCGCAGCGGTAGTGCCCGATCAGCCAGCTGCTGTTGCTGACGAACGTACTCGGCGCGGCCGGCCGGAGTTTCGATCGCAATCGGGGAATACCCGTATTCGCTCAGATCGTAGGGGCTGGCGCGCATGTCGAGTTCGCGGGCCAGAAGTGCGTGCTCGAAGCACTTCATCACCAAATCCGAATCGACCAGCGGCAATAGTTTGAATGCCCATTTGTAGAGGTCCATACCGGCATGTAGGCAACCGGGCTGCTCGTAGTCGATCTGCGTGTCCCGGACCAGGGTCAAGGCATTCTTGGGCGCAGCATCGGGTGTGAAGAACCGGAATGCGTCGAAGTGTGTGCATTTGAGCGGCAAGGACTCTACGACGGCGTCGGTACCGGCGAACCCGAGCCGAAGGGGAACTGCCTGGTGACGGATTGCTTCCTCACCGCCGCGGTAGACCATCGCCCATTCGTGGAGGCCGAAGCATCCCAGAACGGCAGGGCGAGTGGCAGTTCGGCTCAGGAGATTCCACACGAATTCGACGGTGTTGCGTCGACGCTCCAACACGGAGTCGTCGACGGTTGCACAACCTGATTCATCGACGCGATATCCGGAGAACTCGGCGTACGAGGAACCGTTTTCCAAAGCCACGCCGTACCCGGGATGCCAACGCCGCAATTGGGCGGGCTTGAAGTTGTAATACGTGAACAGAAAGTCGTGCACGGGGTGCGAGATCCCGGCACTACGACGCGCTCGGTGCGGCCCGACAAGCTGCTCCACCTTGTCGAAATGGAGTGCTTGCCGGGCCGTCCACTCGCTGTGCGCGAGTGCGAGTGTTGCCACCGAACGTGTCATGGGTCAGTTGTTCCGTTGTCCGGGAACAGCATCGGTTCCGCGGTGAGTGCCGTCGCGAACTGTTCCGACGTACTCCTCGAGGAGATCTTCGAGGGCGACGATGCCGATGACAATGCCGTCGGCGTCGGTGACCGCACCGAGGTGCGAGCTTGCCCGGCGCAGTCCTGCCAGTGCTTCGGCCAGTGGGGTGCTGAGCGGAATGATGGGCAGGGGACGGATATCCGACGTCGGAACGACGGTGTCGGGGCCGGCTGCTTCGTCGAGTACCTCGTCGAGCACGTCCTTGAGGTGAACATATCCGGCGAGAGTGCCGTCGGTTGCCCGGACGGGGTACCGCGAGTAGCCCGTCTCGATGACAGCCCGCTCGATGTCGCCCAGCGTGGTGCCGGACGGCGTCAGCGGGATGGTGCGCACCTTGTCGAGGGGAATGAGAACCTCGGAGACGGTGCGATCAGTCGATTCGAGGGCCTGCGTCAACCTCCGGTGTTCTTCGGCGTCGATGAGACCTTCGGATCGTGATTCGCCGATCATCGCGGACAACTCGACTGCTGAAACTGTGACGTCGAGTTCGTCCTTCGGCTCGACCCGCAGAAGCTTCAGTGTTCCGTTTGCACAGAGGTTGTAGAACGAGATGAGCGGTCGAGCAACTTTGAGAAACGCCAGGTGCACCGGAATCAGCAACATCGCGGACTTCTCCGGCCCGGCCAGGGCGATATTTTTCGGAACCATCTCGCCGAGCAGGATGTGAAGAACAACCACCAGCGACAGAGCGATGGCAAATGAAATCGGATGCAGCAGACCGTCGGGCAGGCCGACGGCTTCCATCGGCACCTCGAGGAGATGCGCGATGGCAGGCTCGGCGACTTTACCGAGCAGGATCGAACAGATCGTGATGCCCAACTGCGCGGCGGCAAGCATCAGCGACAGGTTTTCACCGGCCTTGATGACGGTCAGCGCGCGTTTCTTGCCTTGAGCGACCAACGCTTCGAGGCGGTCACGTCGGGCGGAGATCAGTGCGAATTCCGCTGCGACGAAGAAGGCGTTGGCGGCCAACAGTACGACGGTGAGGAGAACGCCGAAGAGGTTATTCATCGTCGGACTCCTTCTTGTTGTCAGCGGATTCGGGTTCGACCTCTCCCGGTACCGGGGTGATGGTCACGCGGTCGATACGTCGGCCGTCCATGCTGGTCACCCGCGCTATCCACTTTCCGCGATGATCGCCCGAGGAATCGACGTCAGGCAATTCGACTTCATCACCTTCCTCGGGGATGCGACCCAATTCGGTGAGCACCAATCCGCCGAGCGTGTCGTAGTCGCCTTCGGGCGCCGTATATCCGGTAGCCGAGTTGACCTCGTCGATACGCAGGAGACCGGAGCAGGACCAGCCGTCGCCGGCGCGTCCCACGTCCAATTCGGGCTCGTCGTGCTCGTCTCGCACGTCGCCGACGATTTCCTCGATGAGGTCTTCCATGGTGACGATTCCGGCAGTTCCGCCGTACTCGTCCACCACGAGTGCTACCTGCATGCCGTCGGAACGGATGCGTTCCATGACGGCGTCACCATCGAGGCTCGACGGTACGACGGGGACGCGCTGGGCCAGGGTGTCGACTCGCGTCGTACGACGACGGTCCGCCGGAACGGTGAACGCGTGCTTGATGTGGACGACGCCGACGGTGTCGTCCAGGTCGCCGCGCACGACGGGGAACCGTGAGTAGCCGGTCCGTGACGCTGTCACGATCAGATCCGCGACGGTGTCGGAGAGTTCCAACGATTCGATCTTCACTCGCGGAGTCATCAATTCTTCTGCGGTGCGTTCACCGAACTGCAGTGACCGATCGACCAGGAGCGCGGTGCCCTTGTCGATCGAACCGCGTTGCGCCGACGTCCGAACCAGTGAGCCGAGTTCCTGAGGCGACCGTGCGGAGCGCAGTTCCTCCGCAGGCTCGATGCCCATGCGGCGCACGATCCAGTTTGCGGCTCCGTTGAGTCCGTTGATTGCCCACCGGAAGATCAGTGAGAACCCGGCCTGCATGCCGGCGGTCGCACGCGCGGTGGGCATCGGCTTGGAGATCGCCAAGTTTTTGGGGACAAGCTCACCGAAGATCATCGAGAACGACGTGGCGAGGACCAGCGCGATCACCAATGATGTTGTGGAGGATGCGGATTCACTCAGTCCGATGGCCTTCGCTACCGGGGTGATGAAGCGGGCCAGAACAGGTTCGGCGAGGTAACCGGTGATGAGCGTTGTAATCGTGATGCCGAGTTGCGCGCCGGACAACTGGAACGAGAGTGTCTTGTGCGCGTGCTGAACCTGACGCGAACGACGATCGCCGTTACGTGCTGCTTCGTCGACAGTGCTGCGTTCGAGAGCAGTGAGGGAGAATTCTGCCGCCACGAAGAGGGCGGTGCCTGCAGTCAGGGCAACGAAGCCGAGCAGGCTGAGAATGGTGAAAACGATGTCCATGGGTCATCGCCACCTGAGAATTGAGCGTGAGCGGAGCGCGCCGGGTTTGTCTCCCGGCTCGCTAGAGGAGCCCTCCGAACCAGCGGAATCGGATGATTCCTCGGATATGACGACGGGTGTTGCGCCGGGTAAGTGTGTGGGTGCCTCGGGCACCGGGTTCCTCTCGTCGAGGCCGAAGAATTCTCGGCTCTAGCGGACTCGGTCGGGTTACCCGTAGGGCTCCCGACCGAGTTTTCTTTATGTTTCCGAGTCCAATGATACCGGCGGGTGCTCCGGTATTGGGACCGGAGCACCCGCCGATCGGCATTACCTGCGTCTCACCAACCCGACGGAAGGGGGCGTCCCTCGGCAAACCCGGCAGCGGACTGCACTCCGAGCACAGCTTTCTCGTGAAGTTCCTCCAGCGAACGAGCGCCCGCGTACGTGCACGTACTGCGAACACCGGAACAAATCTGGTCGATCAAATCCTCGACGCCCGGACGTTCCGGGTCGAGGCGCATCCGTGAACTCGAGATGCCTTCCTCGAACAGGCCCTTCCGTGCCCGGTCGAAGCCTGTTTCGGTGGCAGTGCGCGCAGCGACCGCACGCTTGGACGCCATTCCGAAGCTCTCCTTGTACGCGTTTCCGGCCTGATCGACCTTGAGATCGCCGGGGGACTCGTACGTTCCGGCGAACCACGAGCCGATCATCACGTTGGACGCGCCGGCAGCGAGCGCCAGTGCGACATCGCGAGGATGACGCACACCGCCGTCGGCCCAGACATGCTTACCGAGCTCACGGGCCGCGGCGGCACATTCGGCAACAGCTGAGAACTGCGGACGGCCGACGCCCGTCATCATGCGCGTCGTGCACATAGCGCCGGGTCCGACGCCGACCTTGACGATGTCGGCGCCGGCCGCGATGAGGTCGCGGGTTCCCTGCGCCGACACCACGTTTCCGGCAACCAGTGGCACACCTAGATCGAGGGCCTTGAGTGTGGTCAGCGCATCGATCATGCGTTGTTGGTGACCGTGCGCGGTGTCGACGACGATGACGTCCGCTCCGGCGTCGACAAGCGCCTTGGCCTTTGCCCCGACATCGCCGTTGACACCGACCGCTGCCGCGACGCGCAGTGCGCCGCGTGCGTCCACTGCGGGATCGTAAATTCCGGCACGAATGGCGCCGGTACGGGTCAAAACGCCGGCCAGGGTGCCGTCGTCGTTGACGATCACAGCCAGCGGATCGTGCTTGGCCTCGAGAAGTTCGAACACCTCACGCGGCGTCGCTGTGACCGGTGCGGTCACGAAGTCGGTGATCGCTACGGCACGTAGGCGGGTGAAGCGGTCGACGTCTGCACACGCAGCTTCGGTGACAACACCGAGCGGCTTGTCGTTCTCGGCGACAATGACCGCCCCATGAGCGCGTTTGGACAGCAACGCCAACGCGTCGGAGACGGCGTCGTCAGGGCTCAAGGTCACCGGTGTATCGGCAACCAGATGACGGCTCTTCACGAACGCCACGGTCTCGGCGACGGCCTCCGTCGGGATGTCTTGGGGAATGATCACGAGACCACCGCGGCGCGCGACGGTTTCAGCCATTCGGCGGCCCGCAACAGCGGTCATGTTGGCGACGACGACAGGAATGGTGGTTCCCGATCCGTCGTTCGATGCGAGAGAAACATCGAACCGGGACGTCACATCGGTCCGGTTGGGGACGAGGAAGACGTCGTCGTAGGTCAGGTCATATGGCGGGCGTTGCCCTTCGAGGAACTGCACGCTTCACGAGACTACCGGCGACGGCGCAGTTACGCCGGGTGTTTCGCGGCCTTGCGACCGCGAGAGCGCGATGGTCGTGAAGATCATGACCGCCACCGCGCACCCGATGAGGGCAATTCCCGGACCGTCGACACGGAGCCTCTCGTCGAGCACCGTCATTCCCAGGAAGATCGCCGCGATGGGCTCAGCGATGGTCAAGGCCGGCAACGACGCCGACAACGGGCCCACTTGGAATGCTCGTTGCTGTAGGTAGACGCCGACAGCCCCGGATGCGATCAACGCCCAGGTTTGCCACGCGCTGAGGACTCCGGTCAATCCGTGCCCGAGCAGATCGGTCACGTACTTGGTGAAGGCAACCGCAACGCCGAAGAAGATGCCCGCGGCCGCACCTAGGAGCAATGCACGCCAGCCGGCATCGAGTTTCGACAACCCGGCGATGGTGGCGACAACCGCGAAGCCCACCGTAAGTGCCAGCGGCGCAATCCAATCCGAGAAGGCAGCATTGCTGTTGCCTTCGGTGGGGTCACCGACAACCAAGAACACCGCCAACGCAATAGCCAGCATGACGGCACAGGACCACGCATATCGAGTGATCCGGATACCCGAGAACTTCGCGGACAACGGCAGTGCGAACAGCAGCGACGACACGATCAGCGGCTGGACCACCAACACCGAACCGAGCGAGAGCGCCAACGCCTGCATGACGTACCCGCCGCCGTCGCCGAGCAGACCCGCCCACCAGCGCGGACTCCGAATCAACGACGCGACCAGCGCCTCGTCTTCCGCTACCGCCGACGCGGCCCGCTGTTGGGCCACCGAAGCACATGCGAACAGCAGTGCGGCAGCAAGAGCACAGATTATCGAGATCAGTGGTAGATCGCCCATAGATCTCAGTGTGCGCGTTTGCCGCCAGCTTTTCCGGCGGTTGGGCGACCAGAGTTGGGCATGCCCGTTCCGCGGCGCGGTGTCAGGCCCTTGGATGCCAAACGCTCCGCCCGAGTGGGGACAGGCGTGCCGTCCGCACGGATCTTCTTCACACTCTTGGGATCGCTGACCCGACGCGAAGGTGCGGCGCGCTTGTCGCCTTCCTTCTTCATGCGGCCACCGACTGCGGTGCGGCCCGCGGTGTCGTGTTCCTGACGGCCACGCTTAGCTGTGTGCTGGACCTCGACCGTGGTGTCCGGCGCTGCAACGGGAATGCCCGTCGGTTCCATCGCTCCGGTAATGCGGGTGAGCTCGAGATCATTCGGGCGAACACGCACGCTGTGCACCTTCACGCCCGCCGCTTTGGTGAGCTTTTCGACGGTTTCGCGCTCGTCGTCGGTGACGATGGTGACCACAACACCCGATTCACCAGCGCGGGCGGTGCGACCGGCGCGGTGCAGGTAGTCCTTTGCCTCTGCAGGCGGGTCGACATGGACAACGAGGGTGACGTCGTCGACATGGATGCCGCGGGCAGCGACATCGGTGGCAACCAGTACGGGCGTGGTGCCGTCGGAGAAGGAGGCGAGAGTCTTGGTTCGGTTGTTCTGCGTCTTACCTCCGTGCAGAGATCCGGCAGACACACCGATCAAATGCAGCTGCTGAGCCAGACGATCCACTCCGTGCTTGGTCTTGACGAACATAATGGTGCGCCCGGCACGCGAAGCGACGTGGGCGACAACGGATCTCTTGTCCACCGGGTCCACGAAGAGCAGGTGATGGTCCATCGTCGACACGGTGGCTACCGGGGGAGCTGTGGAATGCGATGCCGGATTGCGCAGGTAACCGGCGACCAGATCGTCGACCTTACCGTCCAGGGTTGCCGAAAAGAGAAGGCGTTGACCATCTTTCGGAGTCGTATCAAGAATCTTCGCGACCTCGTCGATGAACCCCATGTCAGCCATGTGGTCGGCCTCGTCGATGGTGGTGATCACGACGTCGTCGAGGAGTACCGACTTCTGCTCGACCAGATCGAGTAACCGTCCGGGAGTGGCGATCAGCAGATCGACACCGCGGGCCAGGATGTCGGCCTGACGCTTGATCGGGACACCGCCCACCGCACTGGCAACGCGCAAACCGACCTCGGTTGCCGCGTCATCGAGTGCTTTGTGAATCTGGATCGCAAGTTCGCGGGTGGGAGCGAGCACCAAACCGCGCGGACGATTCCGTTTGCTCGCCCCACCTTTGAGGCGAACCAGCATCGGAAGCCCGAAGGCCAAAGTCTTTCCGGAACCCGTCGCACCGCGTCCGAGGACGTCACGGCCGGCAAGAACATCAGGGATGGTTGCGGCCTGGATGGGGAACGGGGCATCAATCCCACTGCGGCGCAAAGCATGCACCATCACGGCGGGGATTCCGAGGTCGATGAACGAGCGCCCGTCGGTAGAGGTGGGCGAGTCGATCGTCGATTCAGGCATTTACCCAGGGTACCCGGTGGGCAGAGCGAACTCTGCCCACCGGAACCCGATGTGAGTCAGGCCTCGATTTCGCTACGGTCGCCGCTCCACAACGTGTGGAACTTGCCCGGCTTGTCGACGCGCTCGTAGGTGTGAGCGCCGAAGAAGTCACGCTGACCCTGAGTCAACGCAGCGGGCAGACGCTTCGCACGCAGACCGTCGTAGTACGAGAGCGACGACGCGAACGCCGGAACCGGGATACCGAGCATCGTCGCAGTGGCGACAACACGTCGCCAGCTGTCGATACCGGCCTCGATGGCTTCACGGAAGTACGGAGCCAGAATCAAGCTCGGCAGCGCCGGATCCGTCTCGTAGGCATCCTTGATGCGGTTGAGGAACTGCGCCCGAATGATGCAGCCGCCGCGCCAGATGGTTGCCAGGTCAGCAGGCTTGACGTCCCAGTTGTATTCGGCACTGCCGGCGGCGATCTGGTCGAAGCCCTGCGCGTACGCCACGATCTTCGACGCGTATAGCGCAGCCTGAATATCTGCCGCGAACTGCTCGGCATCGGACGGCTTGTCGCCGAGCGCACCGGAAGCCAGATCCAGAGCCTGAGCGGCAGCGCGCTGCGTGCGGCTACCCGAGAGCGCGCGAGCGAACACAGCCTCGGCGATACCGGTGACCGGCACGCCCAGATCCAGAGCGGACTTGACCGTCCAACGACCCGTGCCCTTCTGCTCGGCAGCATCGACGATGACGTCGACCAACGGCTTGCCGGTCTCGGCGTCAACCTGACGCAGGACCTCGGCCGTGATCTCGATCAGGTACGACTCGAGAGTGCCCTTGTTCCACTCGGTGAAGACGTCGGCCACCTGGCCGGCGTCGTAGCCCAGAGCGTCGCGGAAAAGGTTGTACGCCTCACCGATGAGCTGCATGTCGGCGTACTCGATGCCGTTGTGCACCATCTTGACGAAGTGGCCACTACCGTCGGGGCCGATGTGTGTGCAGCACGGGGTGCCGTCGACGTGAGCCGAGATGGACTCGAGAAGGGGGCCGAGAGCCTCGTAGGACTCCTTCGGGCCGCCCGGCATGATCGAGGGACCGTTGAGTGCGCCTTCTTCGCCACCGGAGATTCCAGCGCCGACGAAATGCAGTCCGCGGGCACGGATCGCAGCCTCGCGACGGATCGTGTCGGTGTACAACGAGTTGCCGCCGTCGATGATGATGTCGCCGGGCTCCATCGCATTCGCGAGCTCTTCGATGACGGCATCCGTGGGATCGCCGGCCTTGACCATGATCAGGACGCGACGCGGCTTCTGCAGCGCGGCAACAAACTCTTCGATGGTTTCGGTACGCACGAAATCGCCCTCGGAACCATGATCGGCGATCAGCGCATCGGTCTTCGCGATGCTTCGGTTGTGCAGGGCAACGGTGTGTCCGTGGCGGGCGAAATTGCGGGCAATATTCGAACCCATGACGGCCAGGCCGGTGACGCCGATCTGAGCTCGGGGTGATTCGGTGCTATTGGTTGACATGCTTACAGCTTTCCCTCTCGGTCCGCGGCTGTGAAATCCTGCGCCTCACGCAGCAAAAAAATTCTGTGGCCACGACGCGCGTGAACAACAGACCGTGCATACAAAGCACGGATGCAGATCACTTTATTGCAGTGACCTGCATCCGTCTCGATACAGCGTCCGGCGTGGCCGGCGTGTAATCAGTATTCAGTTGATGAGCCGCAGCTCAACGGGTGTTTAGCGCTGGTCGCGCTTCGGGCCGTCAAAACCGTCGTAGCTACGACGATCGGTGCGGCTACGGAAGCCACCACCGCTGGTCGATGCAGCGCGGTCTCCGCTGTCGCGGTTGCCCTGGTATCCACCGGACGAGTTGCTGCCCTGGTATCCGCCCGAGGAGCGGTTTCCCTGGTAGCCGCCGGTGGACGGGCGGCTGTCGCGGTTGCCCTGGTAGCCGCCGCGGCTTTCGCCACCTTCGCGGTTGCCTTGGTAGCCACCGGTGGACGGGCGGCTGTCGCGGTTGCCCTGGTAGCCGCCGCGGCTTTCGCCACCTTCGCGGTTGCCCTGGTAGCCACCCGACGAACGGTTGCCCTGGTATCCGCCACCTTCGCGGTTTCCCTGGTAGCCACCGGTGGAGGGCCGGCTGTCGCGGTTGCCCTGGTATCCGCCACCTTCGCGGTTGCCCTGGTATCCACCGCGGCTTTCGCCGCCGTCACGGTTTCCCTGGTAGCCACCGGTGGACGGACGGCTGCCCTGGTAGCCGCCGCGGCTTTCGCCGCCGTCACGGTTTCCCTGGTAGCCACCCGTGGACGGACGGCTGCCCTGGTAGCCGCCGCGGCTTTCGCCGCCGTCGCGGTTGCCCTGGTATCCACCGGACGAACGGTTGCCCTGGTATCCGCCGCCTTCGCGGTTGCCCTGGTATCCACCGGACGAACGGTTGCCCTGGTAGCCACGCGATCCGCCGCCACCGCCGAAGGAACGCTCGCCACGAGAAGAGCTCTCGCGCAAGGGTTCTCCGGTCGGCTTCTTGGCGCCGGTGATGCGAGTGAGTTCAGCGGAACCCGGGGTGACGGGAACAGCAGCGGCGTCGACGCCGGCCATGCTGGTCAGACGCTTGAAGCCACGCTTCTGGTTCGGCAGAACGATCGCAACGACGGTGCCCTTCTCGCCTGCACGAGCCGTACGGCCTGCGCGGTGAAGGTAGTCCTTGTGATCTGCCGGGGGATCGACGTGCACAACGAGGTCGATGCCGTCGACGTGGATGCCGCGGGCAGCGACGTCGGTGGCGACGAGGACCGGAGTGCGGCCGGTCTTGAAACGCTCGAGGACGCGGGTGCGCTGGTTCTGTGCCTTGCCACCGTGAAGTGACTCGGCAGCGATACCGACTGCGCGGAGGCGATCGGTGATGCCTTCGCAACCGAGCTTGGTGCGAGCGAACATGATGGTGCGTCCGTCACGGGCGCCGATCTCGGAGAGGACGGAGTCCTTCTGGCCGCGATCGACGAGGAGGACATAGTGCTCCATGGTGTCGACGCTGGCGCGGCCGTCTTCGGTGGAGTGCGTGACGTGGTTGGACAGGAACTGGCGAACCAGCGACTGGACCTCACGGTCGAGAGTTGCGGAGAACAGCAGACGCTGTCCGTCGGCCGGGGTCTCGCCGAGGATCGAACGAACCTCGGGCAGGAAGCCCATGTCGGCCATCTGGTCAGCTTCGTCGAGTGCAGTGATTTCCACCGAGTCGAGGATGCAGGTGCCCTGACGCAGGTGGTCGCCGAGACGGCCCGGTGTTGCCACCAGGATGTCGACGCCGCGTCGGAGCTGGTCGACCTGCTTGGAGAAAGGTGTGCCACCGACGGCGGGGCGGACGGTGAGTCCGAGAGCGCCGGCATAAGCGGTCAATGATTCGACGACCTGGAATGCGAGTTCACGGGTCGGGACCAGAACCAGGGCGCGGGGGCGCTTGGCTGCCGGACGATCTTCGTGGCGCGCGAGGCGGGTCAGCATCGGCAGGCCGAAGGCCAGCGTCTTACCCGAACCGGTCTGGGCGCGGCCCAGAACGTTGATTCCATTGAGCGCATCGGGAATTGCGAGCGCCTGGATGGGGGACGGGCTGGTGATGGAGTTGCGCGCAAGTGCGGCAACGAGCTGCTCAGGCAAGCCGATTTCAGCAAACGTAACGGTGGGCTCGGCGGAAACTGCTTCGGTAGCAACTTCTTCTTCACGAGCGGGGATAACGACTACATCTTCTGCGACATCTGTGATGTTCTCGGAAGACGACATTTGGACAGCGTTGGTCACGCGGAAACCTCTCCGGACTACGGGCACGTCGCGGAGCGGAAGAAGCCATGCTTGAACACACGACACAGTTCGCAAAGGGACGAGCCAGGGCACATGTCACCTGGCAATCCGAACGCATACTGCGGGGAATTGGGCTGTGTGCCATTAAATGTTGATGAACCACGATGGTGGCCGTGATCCACTGTACGCCACATGCCCTGCCTAAGTCAGGTAGCCCGGTCTGTGACCTGTACTACTACACCTAGTTTCGCTGGTCAAGCATCAGTAGGCGTTGAAAAGCAGCCGAAGCTCTGTGAGCCACGGCACGGCGACTGCAACGGTCGGCACCACCAGAATGGCAACCGCTCCGAGATATGCGCAGACCGCAATGCGCGGATCGGCGTCATCTGCCGAGAGTCGTTGCACACGAATCAATGTGGAGGGGCCACCCGCAGCCATTGCGCCGCGCGGTGCGGTCGAGCCGGCACATGCGACGAGCGCCCGGGCGAGTGGCGTCGGACCGGTGACCCGCACAGCCGAATCGTCGGCGAGCAATTCCACGAGAAGCTGTACAGATCCCAGCGCGGACTTGCTACGAACGAAACGGGGGAAAGCATGGTTCACGGCAGTGAAGGCTTCGAGAACCAAATCATGGCGGGCACGCAGATGTGACCGCTCGTGCGTCAGGATCGCCTTGACCTCGGCGTGGTCGAGATTCTGCAACGTTCCCTGACTCAACACCACACGCTGGCGGATTCCGGGCAGGCAGTAGGCGATCGGCTCTTCGACATCGATAACCCGCAGGTCGGGAGTTCGTTCCACCGAAGCCGGCATTGCGCAGTCGTCGAGTAGATCCACCAGGATTCGATGACGCGAGCGTCGACGACGCGTGCGCACCCCCACCTGGATGATCGAGAAGATCAGCTTCGCGCCGATGAGCAGGGTCAGTGCGAAGACCACGACGTACAGAATCCACAACGGCAAACCGAGAGCGTCGATTTCAGCGGTCGGCGCCGTAGTCGGACGCCCGTCGGCACCGGGTACCAGTAGCTGACTGGCAATTGCCAAACCTGAACTGAATGCTGACAGCACGGCAGCGAGGGCAACAGCCTGCCAGAGGACGAGCGCCGCGCGGGGCGCGCGGTACGGCCACGTCGAGCGGCTCAAGAGTGCTGGGATCGGTCCTGCGAGCAGCAATGCAAGGAGGCCGAAAGCCAGTGCAGTGGTGGCGTTCATGACCTAGACATCATGCACGAATAATTCAGTGAGGCCTAGACGTTTCCGGGCTGCGCAGCATTTTTCGTGGATTCACGAACCTCGAGGGCTGCGAGCGCTTCCCGAAGGGCATCGGCTTCGTCGGCGTTGACCTGGCCTACGAAGTGCACCAATGCTGCTGCCCGGCCACCGGACTCCGGAGCCTGGGCGAGAGCGTCGACCATCAAACTGGCAACCAACTCTTCACGCTTGTTCACCGGAAGGTACCGATGCGCACGGTCGTCACGTTGCTGAATTACCAGATGCTTCTTCGCTAGACGCTGCAAAACCGTCATCACTGTTGTGTACGCCAACTCGCGATGCGTCGCGAGAGCTTCATGTACTTGCCGCACAGTTTGCGGTTCCGTGGTGGACCACAAATGATCCATCACTGCGCGTTCGAGTTCACCTAGACCTGCCATCCTTCGATTCTACGGACTCCCACGACGAAATACGTACTACTGGTAGTAGTAAGGACCCCCGAGGCGGTGTGGTATTGGCCATAGTGAGCTGCACTACAGATAGCGTGAGGGGAGATGGTAAGCACGTCTGTAGGCGGTCATCACAGTCGATCAGCAGAAAGTAGCCGCACGTTGATGAAGATCGACAGTTCCCCGGAATTAGCGAGTCCAACGAACCGCCTGGCCGGGTACGTCGGCAAAGTCGGTCACATCGTTCGCTTCGGTATCCGAGATGCTCCGATGACCACATCGCTGGTCATTGTCATGTGGGTATTGGGCGCGGTAACCGGAAGCCTCGTGCATGGACCGTCGCGAGCCCTTGCCTATCACATCGCGACCGGGATGGGTTCGCTGCAGCACGGACGGATCTGGACACCGCTCACGTCCGCGTTGTGGGAAGGCAACCTGCTGCGATACATCGGAGCGACGATCCTGTTGTTCGTCGTTGCGGCACCCCTCGAGCGCCGCATGGGTACTCGGAAACTGGCCATCGCAGCCGTCAGTACCCAGATCCTCGGAGTCATACTCGGACTGGGATGGGCATCGCTTGCGAAAGTCTTCGACTCCAGTTGGGGTTTCCGCCTTCACGTCGGAATAGCCGTGGGGGCCAGCGCCTGGATCGTCGGCGCATTGATGGTCGCGAGTGCAAACATGGGGACGCTGTGGCGTCGACGCATTCGCGTCGGCATTCTGGCGCTGACCATCACGCTGGCCTTGTTCAGTGGTCAGTTACAAGATGTGATCCGATTGTGCTCGGGGGTTGTCGGATTGGTGATCGGTGCGTGGATCGTGGGCAGATCTGCCCGTGGCGATCGGATCGTGGGAACGCAACGTGAAGGCCGGGTGCTGGTTGCCATCGTGGTGGCGGCCAGCGCGATCGGCCCGATGATTGCCGCTCTGTCGCCTCAAGCGGTCGGTCCGCTCGCCGTTCTCCGCGATCTGTTTCGCGGAGTCCCCTGGACGGTGTCCGAGGTGCGGGACCTGTGCGCCGAGTCGGCCACCGACCCCGACTGTCGGCGAGGACTGTTGGAACTCCGACTTTCCGGCGTCGGCCCGACCCTGCTTTCGTTGATGCCGTCGATCTTCGTGCTCGTACTGAGCGACGGATTGCGCCGCGGACGACGATTCGCGTGGATCGCCGCGGTCTGCGCTCAGGTAGTACTGCTGATTCTCTCGATCGGTAACTTCGTTGTCCGCTTCATCGAGGCTGCCGACAGTGACAGCTTGTTCTACGGCATCGGGGATCCCAACGTGTACCGGACTCTCGTGCCGTTCCTTACACCACTGTTCGTGTTGATCATGCTGATTTTCACGCGGCGGTATTTCGACGTGGCTGCCCCGGTCAGGACCTACCGCAAACTGGGTGTCTCGCTATTGGCACTCATGGCGGGTTTGATCGTCGTCTACGTCGGGGGTGGGATGCTGGCGCGGCACGGATTCGACCGTGAGCCCACCGTACTAATGCTTCTCGCAGATTTTCCCCAACGACTGGTGCCACCGGTGTATCTGCAGTTGGTCAACCCTCGCCTCCTGCCCGTCGACGTCGAAGCGACGTTGCTCTTCGAATGGACCGGCGTCGTATTCTGGGTCGCCGCATCGATTCTGGTGTTCGCGACGCTCTTGAAACCTGCCAATGAAATCGATCCACGAGCAACTGGCCGTGCGCGAGCGATGTTGCGCGCCGGCACCGGCAGTCCGCTGTCCTGGATGACGACCTGGAAAGGTAATTCGTACTGGTTCAGTTCCGACGGTTCCAGCTACGTTGCGTACCGCGTCGTCGTCGGCGTCGCACTCACGACTGGTGATCCGGTGGGTCCGCCGGATCGGATGCGACGGACGATCGAGGAATTTGCCGAGTTCGTGTCCGACAACGGATGGATCCCGTGCCTGTACTCGGTTACGGACGATGTGCGGGCAATCACCGATTCGATGGGCTGGAGTGGCCTCGAGGTCGCGGAGGAGACTGTCCTTGATCTCGGAGAGATCGCATTCACCGGCAAACGCTTCCAGGATGTCCGAACCGCCCTGAATCGGGCGAAGAAGACCGGCATCACGGCCGAATGGATTCGATTCCCCCACGCACCGCTGGCGATCAAGGACCAGATCGTAGCGATTTCCGAGGAATGGGTCGCAGATAAGGGAATGCCGGAGATGGGTTTCACCCTCGGCGGACTCGACGAGGTCGACGACGATGAAGTGAGATGTCTGGTCGCGCTCGACGAGGAACGCACCGTCCACGGAGTGACGTCCTGGCTGCCGGTGTACCGAGACGGTCAGATCGTCGGCTGGACCCTCGATTTCATGCGACGCCGCGCCGAAGGCTTCCGCCCGGCCATGGAATTTCTGATCGCGTCGGCCGCCCTCACACTCGAAGAAGAGGGAGTCGAGTTCCTCAGTCTCTCCGGTGCGCCACTCGCCAAGGTTGCCTCGGATCGAGAGGCAAATCTCGACGAGCAGGATGCGACGACGCTCTCGGCAGTGATGGACAACGTCCTCGACCTCTTGGGCCGCACGCTCGAACCGGTATACGGGTTCCGCTCACTTCTGGCCTTCAAATCGAAGTTCCAGCCCAGATACGTCCCGATGCACATGGTGTTCGCGGATCCCGCTGCTTTGCCGAGTATCGGCAACGCAGTCGGGCGGGCGTATCTGCCGACGGTATCTCTCGGTCAGGGAGTGAAGTTGGTGCGGACTATCCTGGGCCGCTGATCGAGCGAACGTACCTCTCGGTCGATCAGCGGCGCCGAGAGGTACGTTCGCTTATACCGAGGTGTGGGAATTCGTGTGCCGCGCAACCGGACCGCCGACCGTGCCGAATACATGCCGGGTTCCGATCGGGACGATCAGCGGCCGATCCGATACGGGATCGTCGATCACCACGGCCTCGAGGCCGAACACCTCCAGGAGAAGTTCCGCCGAAATGATGTCCTTGGGAATGCCCGCGGCGACAACGGCGCCGTCGCGCATGACGATCAGGTGGTCGCTGTAGCGCACAGCGAGGTTGAGGTCATGCAAGATCATGACAACGGTTCGGCCCATTTCCTCGTGCAACTGATCCACGAGGTCAAGGACTTCCATGGAGTGTGCAAGGTCGAGATACGTCGTCGGTTCGTCCAGCAGAAGGATGTCGGTGCCCTGAGCCAACGCCATCGAGATCCAGGCCCGCTGACGCTGACCACCGGAGAGTTGATCGACAGGGCGATCCGCCAGATCGGACACTCCGGTCAGTTCGAGGGCCCGAGCTACCTCGCCCTCGTCGTCGGCGGACCATTGGCGGATCCACGATTGGTGAGGATGTCGTCCGCGCGCGACCAAGTCTGCGACAGTCAGTCCCTCCGGTGCTACCGGGGTCTGGGGAAGCATGCCGAGGATCCGCGCAACTTCTTTGGTCTTCATGGAACTGATTGCCTTGCCGTCCAACACCACTGACCCACTCTTGGGCTTGAGTAGGCGCCCCAGAGCTCGAAGGAGTGTGGATTTCCCGCAACCGTTGGGGCCGATGACCGTCGTGATCACACCGGTCGGGATCTCGAGATCGAGTCCGTCGACGATGATGCGATCGCCGTAACCGAGAGTGAGATTTTTTGCGACAAGCCGCGACGGTGCGTCGACGGACGTGGACATGGTGGTCATCCCGTGACCTTTCGATTGTTGCGGACCAGAAGGTAGATCAGGAACGGTCCACCAAGTGCTGAGGTGACGATGCCGACGGGCAGTTCCACCGGAAGAATTGTTCGAGCGATCACGTCACTGCCGACAACTAGCACGGCACCGGTCAGTGCGGACGCGACAATCGGGGGACCAGCCGATCGCACCAGACGCATCGCGACCTGCGGCGCGGCCAAGGCCACAAAACCCACGGGGCCGGCGGCTGCAGTCGCGATTGCGGCCAGTGCCACCGCCGAGAGTAGAAGTTTGGCCTGCGACGACTGAAGTCGCACGCCCAGCGACGTTGCATTGTCTTCACCCAATCGCAGGGCGCCCATCGTGAACGATGCGATGACGGCGTATCCGCCGACTACCAGGAGAGCAATTGCGACCGGCCACATCTGGTTCCAGCTCGCGCCGTTGAGAGACCCGTTCAGCCACACCTGTGCGCGTGACGCGTCGTTGATATCTGCGGAGATCAGGAGCCAGCGGGTGGCCGCGACCAACATGGCGTTGATACCGATGCCGATGAGGATCAACCGGAATCCTTCGACACCTTTGCGCCACGCCAGCGTGTAGATAACGACCGCGGTGATGAGGCCGCCGGCCAGAGCTGCCAGCGGAATGCCGAGCGTCGAAAACAGGCCCACAAACGATCCGCCGCCGCCCAGGACGATCAGAGCGACTGCGGCTGCACTGGAACCAGCGGTGATACCGAGGATATCGGGACTTGCCAGGGCGTTCCGGGCAATCGTCTGAGTGATGGCTCCGGCGATAGCGAGTGCCATTCCGATGAAAAGTGCGGTGAGCGCACGGGGCATGCGCATGTCGAGAACGATCAGATTCTGCGTCTTCGAGCCGTTTCCGAGGAGCACTGAAATGACATCCGGGATCGAGATCGGGTAGTCACCGCGTCCGAGATTGATACAGAGCAGCAGGAACAGGGCGACCACGAGCGCCAGGCACACCGCGACCGGCAGTGGGCGGTACACCAGCGAGAACGAACCGAGACGAAGAGCTTTGCGAGAGGGAACGGTTCGGGGCAGGACTCGACGTTCGTTGTGGGTGAGCGTCACAGGCTGGCCAACTTTCTGCGGCGTACGAGTGCAATGAAGAACGGTGCACCGAAGATGGCAAGAATGATTCCGACCTGCAGTTCACCCGGGCGGACGACAACCCGGCCGACAACGTCGGCGGTGATCAACATGATCGCGCCGAGCAAACCTGCGTAGGGCACGAGCCAGCGGTAGTCGGGACCGGTGATGGCGCGTGCGACGTGGGGTACCACCAACCCGATGAAGGCGATCGGACCGCACGCTGCGGTGGCGGCACCCGTGAGCAGGGTGATCGCGACGATGCCGAGTGTCCGACTGAATGCGATGTTGGTTCCGAGTGCCCGAGCCACGTCGTCGCCGAGGCTCAGAACGTTCAGGCCCGGCGTGCTCGCGAGTGCGATCACCAAGCCGAGTATCAGGAAGGGAAGGACTTGCCACAGCACGTCGAATCCTCGACCGGATACCGAACCGACCACCCAGAAGCGGTAGGCGTCCAAGCTGGTCTGATCGAGAATGATGACGGCATCGGTCATCGCCTGCAAGAAGAACGCGACCGCAGCACCGGCGAGTGCCAGGCTCAGCGGACTGGAACCGCCGCTACCGATCGAGGACAACCCGAATACGACGACGCTCGCGGCAAATGAACCGGCAAACGCGAACCACATGTACTGACTCGGAGCCGTGAAACCGAAGAAGTAGATAGCCAGGACTACGAAGAACGCGGCGCCGGCGTTCAATCCGAGTAGGCCGGCATCGGCGAGGGGGTTGCGCGTATGACCTTGAATGAGCGCACCGGCAATACCGAGTGCAATGCCGACAGCCAATCCCAGGGCTGTTCGGGGGGCACGCAATGTGCGGACGATGATGTCGGTCTGCGAGCCTTCCGAACTGAAGATCGCGTGAAAGATCTCGGCGAACGTCAACGGTCGCGCCCCGACCGCGATACTGGCGAGCATCACGAGTAGTAACAGGATCGCCAGTATGGCGAGCCCGGCAAGTCTGCGGCGCCTCATGGTGCCGGCGCTGTTGTCCCGCTCGAGTTCTTCGAATCCTTCGTCGCGCGCAGTGCTTTCGCGAACAACTTCGATTCCGGCTCGATTGAACGGGCGTAGGAGCGCGCGACGAGGTCCGATCGGCTGCTTCGTCGACGCGTCACGGGTGGTCAGACCGACCCAGCCTTTGCCTGACGTCCGGCCGGTGTTGCCTTCGCGGAATCCGAGATTCCAGATCGCCAACCCGAGCGCGGCGGCGATGGCTGTGCCACCGAATACTGCTCGGTCGGCTTCACCGCCGCCGTTCGCGTCACGCAGTGACGAGACGACGTACCAGCCGATCAGTAGAGGCAACGCGAAGATGCCGGCGTCGAATGCGGCGGCGAGTACACGCAGACGAACAGGTGCGGGTCCGCGCGGGACGATACGTCGCCCGTAGGTCTCGCTGGGCCCGGGAGGTCGTTCGTTCCGGGGCATGTCGGTCATGGTCACTGGTGGATCGAGCTCCTGGTCTTTGCTCGCAGGGGATTCGAATCTTAGGTTACGGAACCCTATGAAGCCGGGGTCGGTGCGGGTTAGGTTCGGATCTGATCCGGGTGCTCAGGGTCACAGCAATCAATTTCTTGAATTATGGTGAGGCTAACCTATGTTAAACGGGCAACATAACTTCGGCGAATTGGAGCGCATGGTGACCATGACCATGACCACCCAGCATGTGCAGTCACGAGATCTCGACCTCCGAACTGACGCATTCGCTTGCACATGCGCCCGGCTGCGGGCCCTCAACCGTGACTACCCGCGGGTCTACGCGGTGGCCGCGATGGCAGGCGAAGGAAAACGGCGGTGGTGGAAACTGAGCACCGGCTTGGAGTCGGACCGAGTGGACCACTTGCTGGCGAGATCGTTGCAAGACCTCGGCAATCGCGAAGCTGCCGCAATGCAAGTGGCAACGTCGTTGATCCATGCCGTCGTCGGCAGGGTAGCGGCGTCAATCGTGGCAGACGGATCCGCCTGGGACCCGGGCCTGGAGAATCTCTGGATCCACATGGACAGTGACAGTGGCATCGATTGGGCCGGTATCACTGACGAAACACTGCGCGTTGCTCCCGGAAGCTCCCAATACGGCCGCGATGGGGTTGTTGAAATGCCCTGCGAGGCGGCGTTGTCCATCTGGGTAGCGCATCGATGCCTGACGTCGCTTCGCGCGGTGCACGGCGCGGTGTCGCGGCGTGCACCCATCGACTCCGTCCGATTCTGGGGTCTGGTCGGGGAATCGATCTTGGGTGCGACTGCCTATGTGCCCATCCTTGCGGGTGGAGGCGAAACTGCGGCGTGGCGACGTGGACAGGGATTGCTCGACGCATTTGTCGACGCCGGAGTTCCCGTGCGGACGCGTCGAAAGGCGGCTGGTTTGCGTCCTCGTTGGCGAACGTTCGACGAAGCCCTTGCGTAATTAGGTAAACCTTGCCTATGCTTGGGTGGCACGGAGCGGGAGTTACAAGCCCGCACGGTGCAATCAACTGCCGGACCGCGCCGGAGTCCTGAGGGCTGCAGAGACTCCCGGTCCTTCCCACGGCGGGTTTCGCATCACACGATGCGGAGCCCGCCGGTTCCTGTTTCCGGACCTGAGTCCAGGCTCGAGTAGCTACTCGTGTAGGCAAGTAGTCAGCGGCAGCCACTCCGGCGCCGCGGAACCCCAGATGGAGAAGGCATGGCCGACACAGCTGACATTGCCGAATTGAAGAACTTGTTGGGAACCGGCTTCGACGCCACCATCGGCTTGGAATACACCGAAGTGACACCGGACCGCGTCCGCGCACAGTGGACCGTCAAGCCCACGTTGCATCAGCCCGCCGGGATTCAGCATGGCGGCGTGTATTGCTCCGTTGTGGAGTCACTGGCCAGCATCGGCGGCACTGTGTGGCTGGGGGAGCGCGGGCATGTTGTCGGCGTTAACAACAACACCGATTTCTTGCGGGCAACCCGCGAAGGAACTCTCACCGCCGAGGCCAACCCGATCCACCGCGGTCGGACATCCCAGTTGTGGGAAGTCCGCATCAGCGACGAGAGCGGCCGGCTGGTCTCCAAAGGACAGGTTCGTCTGGCAAACATCACCGATACGGCAGCGATCGGAAACTGACGCTGATCGGCTGAAACACGAGAACGGCGGCGGACTTGATTCCGCCGCCGTTCTGTCCAGCTGAGGATCTCAGCCAGCTGCCTTTTCTTGCTTGTCAGCAGACTTCTCAGTCTTGATATCTGACTGTTTCTTTTGGTGTTTCTCCAACTCGCCCATGGCATTTCGAGCAAACACCTGCTGTTCCGTCGACGCCATCTGAGCCCGGCCGCGACCGAAGAACGTCACGACCCACGACAGAATCGTGGAAGCGCGGGAGCGGAAGCCGACCAGGTACAGCAAGTGAATGGCAAGCCACGCAACCCAGCCGATGAAACCGCTGATTTCAAGTTTGCCGACCTTTGCCACCGCGCTGAAACGCGAAATGGTCGCCATGCTGCCCTTGTCAAAGTACTTGAACGGCACCCGCGTCGTCGGCGCTTGTCCGTCGATCTCGGCTTTGATCTGCTTGGCGGCGTACTTGCCGCCCTGCATCGCGACCTGCGCCAAACCGGGCAACTTGTCTAACGACATCATGTCACCGACAACAAATACATTGGGATGACCAGGCAACGACAGGTCCGGATTGACCATCACACGACCAGCGCGGTCAGTTTCGCCGCCACTCTGCTCAGCCAACTGCTTGCCGAGAGGGCTGGCCTGAACGCCGGCCGACCACACCTTGCACTGCGACTCGATGCGGCGCAGCGTGCCGTCCTTCTCCTTGATGATCAGCCCGTCGTTGTCGACGTCGGTGACCATGGCATCCAACTGGATCTCCACGCCGAGGCCCTCGAGCGTTTCCGCTGCTTTACGGCTCAACTTGCCGCCGTAGACCGGAAGAACTGCCGACGCACCATCAAGCAAGACAACGCGAGCTTCACGTGGATCGATCTTGCGGAACGCACCGTCGAGAGTGCGCCGCGACAACTCCGCGATCTGACCGGCCAACTCCACACCCGTCGGGCCGGCGCCGACAACAACAAACGTCAGTAACCTGGCGCGCTCGGCAGGATCGTCGGAAAGCTCAGCCTGTTCGAAGGCGCCGAGAATGCGACCGCGAAGCTCGAGAGCATCGTCAATCGTCTTCATGCCGGGGGCGAACTCAGCAAAATGGTCGTTTCCGAAGTACGACTGACCGGCACCCGCGGCAACTATCAAACTGTCGAAGGGAGTGACGGTGACGCGCTCCAAGAGCCGTGATGTGACAGTTCGGTTTTCGAGGTCGATTGTCTCGACCTCACCGAGCAGCACCTGGGCATTTTTCTGCTTGCGCAGGACGAGCCTGGTAGCGGGAGCGATATCGCCCACCGAGAGAATTCCGGTAGCTACCTGATAGAGGAGCGGCTGGAAAAGATGGTGGGTGGTACGCGCGATCATCGTGATGTCAGCATCAGTCTTCTTGAGAGCCTGAGTGCCGAACAGTCCACCGAAGCCGGAACCAATCACCACAACTCTGTGGCGGTGCGATTCAACCGACTGGATGCTCATTCCATGCTCCTCGAGTTGTAGACGACGGGTCCTACGGTAGTCCCACGAGCGCTCAGGTTCTCTGCGAGTTCACAGGTGTCCACCTTGAGCGGAATCGATCCAGTAACAAGCCGGCGACTCCCCACCGTGATCATTTCGTGCAGGGAGTGGCCAGATTGCGGTCCGCGGTGGACTACTGCCGAATCGACAAGATAAACAGCGCAATACATCCGCCCACAAAAACCAGAATCGACAATGCGACCGACGCGTAGCCGACGCCTACACCGATTGATGCCCAATCCATGTGCTCACCCTCTCATTCATTTCGAACTGATGGTTCGATCACATCACCGTACTGATGCCTCGACGGAATCGACAGCGAGAGTCCGGTGCGGCGCGCCGCGTACTCCTGATTCGAATTCGAGGCGACTTCAAGGATGGGTGACAATAGTCACGAAAGTCTCGTCTTGAGGTGAGTGAAAGCTCCCCAGCAGCATGTAGGTGCACCTTCGGGACTGGCATAACTGGGAGTTAGCACCGATCAAACCTCAAGGTCGTAACATACGGTAAAAACGTGCAATTTGGCATAAATCGGACGAAAAACAGACCGAAGTTCGGCAAGTGTGCTCGAATAGTTACTCAGAGAATGCTAGGTTTCTGCCAGTTCGTCACGATCCGTGCTTCGGCACTCGAGACCCCAGGGACAACGTTATGAGCAACGACGCATTTCAGAATGTGCCGGTCGGTCGCCGGAAGTTCGTCAAGACGGTACTAGCCGCATCGGCAGTTTCGGTTCCGATTGTGACGTCCATCAGTTTGGGAGGTGCTGCACCAGCTTTCGCTTCGGGCGACACTCCCAACCTGTCTGGTGTTCCGAATCGCGGCCAGGGCCAGGGCCAGAACGGCCAAGGCGGACAGTCGGGCGATGGTGGAAACGGGACAGGCCAAGGCGGTAATGGCGGCCAGGGAAATGGCGGCGGGGGGACCGGACCCGGTCAGCCCGGAGATTCGGGGTCGTCGGGTAGTTCAGGTTCCTCGGGTAGCTCGGGATCGTCGGGTTCCTCGGGTAGCTCAGGGTCGGGATCTGGTAGCTCGGGTAGCTCATCAGGTTCAGGCGGCACCACTGCGCCCCCAGTCGAGCACACTGAACCGACTGAACCGACTGAATCGACAGAGCCCACGGTGCCGACTGAACCGACGGTTCCCCCAACGGATCCGACAGAGCCGACCTAGTAACCAGCCTGCAGCGAAGGGCAAATCACGATGAGTGAGTTCGATATCGCGCTGCACCGTGCTCTGAAGCTTCTTCAGAGCACGGACGCAGTGGAGGTTCAGGAGACACCGCCCCATGGAGAGTCCGTAGATCTCACGATTGCAATCGCGACGTACGACGATTTCGACGGCGCGTACTTCACGATCCATTCGATATTGACTCACCATCGTGAAGTTCTCGATCGTGTCGAGTTCGTACTGTTGGACAATTTCCCTGAGGGGTTGCCGGCGCCGATACTGGAGTCGTTCGCGAAGTACATTCCGCGGTTTCGGTACATTCCGTTCACGGATGTTCGGTCCACCGCGGTCCGAGATATTCTGTTCCGCAAGGCAACTGGAAAGTATGTACTCGTTCTCGACTCTCATGTGATTTTGGCTCCCGGATCACTGGCGTCGTTGTTGGCCCATTTCGATGCCGATCCCGACACCGACGATCTGATTCAAGGTCCAATGCTGTCGCAGGATTCTTCCCACATTGCGGCTACCCACATGGAACCTCGGTGGAAGCGAGGCATGTTCGGTGCCTGGGGTGTGGACCCCCGGGCCAAGGAAAACCCCGAGGTTCCCTTCGAGATCGATATGCAAGGGTTGGGTTCGTTTGCGTGCCGTCGCGGTGCCTGGCCGGGGTTGAACGCGCACTTCACCGGATTCGGTGGTGAAGAAGGTTACATTCACGAGAAGTTCCGCATCAATGGCGGAAAAGTGATCTGCCTGCCGAATTTCCGTTGGTTGCATCGATTCGAACGGCCGTCGGGCGTCCCGTACCGCATCAATTGGCCGGATCGGATTCACAACTACCTGCTGGGCTGGCAAGAGATCGGTTGGGACGTCGAATCCATCCACCGCCAATTCTCGATGTTTCTGGAAGGCTCCTATCCCAGCATTCGTCGGCAAGCTGAGTTGAGTGTACAGAAGCCTGAACTCGCTTTCGGCGGAATCCTGGTACTCAGTGATGATCGTCGAATCGCTCCGTGGCGTTCGTGTCTGGGAGAAGCCGAGTCGATCGAGTTGGCGATCCACCGCATGCTGCCGGCAGACGAAACACCGGATATGTGGCGGGTTACCAGTGCATTCGTCTCCGGTATCGACAAAGCGATTCTGTTGGGTTGGAAGTCGGTGGTGTTCCTGACGGAGGACACTGTGCTTGACGGTGCGCTCGCATACAAGCTCAGAAATATCGCTGACGATCTTGCAAGCGGTGTAGACAGTGCCGTCATCCATTCAGGGGGCGATGACCATGCAAGCTATGCGTTGATCGTGCGTGAGATGGCCTACCGGCGTCTGCGTGATCAGCTGTCCGAAATGATCGCAGGCACTGAAATTTCGGAATTCGGCCTGCCGGCATGGTTGCTCGCTGAGGATGCCGTTGACATTGAACTGAATCAGCCTCTGGCACTAGCGAGAACCGCTCTGTCGACTGATGAAACGTCGATGTCGGCTGAGTCAATCGCGACGGTCGGCGTGGTCGTGGTGAACCTCGACGCCGATATCGACAGATGGCATTCGTCGTGGCGGACATTCAATCAACTTCGGAATCTTGCTGAGGTAGTGAGGCTTTCGGCGTCCGAGGACCGTGCTAACCCGGACGTCGGATTCGCAGCGTCCTGGCGCCGTGCGATTGCTCTGGCAGCGGAAAAGGAGTGGGGTTCAGTTCTCGTCACCGCCGACGACGTCGACTTGCTGGATGTGTCCAGTTCGATCCTGGAATCGGCGCGTACCGAACTCGAACATAGTTCGTGGGATGTGGTGCAGTTGGGGCACGATGCAAAATCTCGCAGTGGTTCATTGCTCGACGGATCGTCGCTGATCCGTACCGCTTCCCAAAACCGTGGCGGTCACGCCGTTCTGGTCCATTCACGTGCGTTCGAGCGGATTCTCGACTCCATTCCCGACCCGAATTCGGATGTCGAGGGATATACGACGTGGGCTGGGCGCTACCACACCATCGGCGATTTCTTGGTTGACGGCAACGTCGCCGGTACGTTGACGTGCTGCTCGCTTTCACCGGGAATCGCCACCAACCGTGACTTGCTCCGCGCCGGCGCGGTTGAGGCCGACTACTCACGACGATTCACACTCGGCCATTAACAGTCCACCGACAGATGCAGGGAGATTCCGTGACCGAGTTGCTGGTAGATACGAGACCTCGTCGCTCATCGAGCGTCGAATCTAACGACCTCACCGACGGTGTTGTGTTGTACGACAGTTCCGTCGAGATTGCGCATCATCTCAATCCTGTCGCGACGTTGGTGTGGGAGTTGTGTGACGGGCGGACCGTCGGCAACATCGTCAACGCGGTTGTCGAGGTCTTGGAGATCCCCGTGATCGAAGCAGAGTCCATCGTCAACGAAACGCTCGGACAATTCATCACCTCCCGTTTGTTGGTGTGAATCGTGGTGAATGCACACGGAGCCCAGGAAATCCGCGCGCGTTACCTGTGGGTTGATGCCCTTGTCACCGGGACGTTGATACCCGAGGTCGGCGTCATCGACCATAAGCTCGCGAGCCCGTGGTCTGCCGATCAACGGGTTAACGCGAACATAATGCCGAATGAATCCGCCTCGGATCGCTGGGACGTGACGATTGATTCCACGATCGAAACAGACACGGAGACCCTGATCGGTCTCGACGGTCTGCATATCGCTGAGAGCATCTATCGCACAGTTCACCGGGATGTCATGTCGGCCGCTCGCGTCGAAGGGTGGACGCGCTTACATGCGGCTTTGGTTGATTGCGGCGGGGTGCGAGTGGCGATTGCCGGGCATTCAGGTGCCGGCAAGACCACTTTGGCTCTAGCACTGGCGCTACGGGGCGCTCAGCTTCACTCGGACGAAGGGATCTTCATTCGAGGGCAAGCTGCAGTAGGGCTACCGCGGCGGATACACATCAAGGCCGGAACTTTCGACGTTCTCCCCGAGATCCGTGCGCTCGAACTACTCCCTCTGCCGTACGAACCGCCGGTCTGGGCGCTCGATCCCACAACACTGCCGAATCCACCATCCGCCGCGTCAGCCGTACGCGGCATCGACGTGTTGTTGATTCTCGACGGGTGGGGGGACAGTGAGACAGCCATCCAGCCGATGCCCACGGCGGCGGCTTTGCAGTCGCTAGCTGAGCAGTCTGCATTGTGGTCCGACAGCCATGGTCTGACTTTGCGAAACATCGCCGCCTTGCTGTCGAACACCGCCTGCTACAGCCTCACTCGGCACCATGCTGATACCGGGGTCGCTTCCGTCGACGAATTGGTGGCGTCATGCGCGACACGCGGTACTTGATTGCGATGCTCGATCCTGCCGGTGGGCCAGACCTGATCCGTTCATATTCCGCCGAGGACTGGCCCCGGCTCATCGACGCAGCCGCCCGGCACAAAGTCTTGCCACTTCTGGCTGCCGCAGCGGTCGACGCCGGATTCGCGTCGACCTTACCGACAAGTTTCGCGAAGATGCTCGCGGAATCCACGTCCTCCGCTTCGAGTCCTGAATTAACCTTGAGTCTGGTCCATCACCGCAATGCGCTCCGTATCGCGGACTTGGAATCCCAGCGAGTCGAGTTGCAGGAGATGCTGCGAGGCAAGGGATTTCCGACAGTTGCGCTCAAAGGTGCGGCGCTTCTCGAATGGAAGGTCTGGCCCAATCCCGCGGCGAGGCGGATGACCGACATCGACCTCCTGGTCATCGATCCTGCTCACGCGGTGCCCGCCAACGACGCGATCATCGACTTTGGCTACCGGATGGTTCTCGCCGACGAAGTAGACAGTGATTCCATCGATCATGACGATCACCAGGAACCGGCACTGCTCCGCGACGACCGTCACGGGTCCGTCGAGATCCACTCGCATCTGCTCCCACGCTTTGCTCGTCATGCACTGACAAGGGAGATAGCCGCCCAAGGAATTTCCGCTACATCGGGATCGTCCACACTGTCAGTCGCCGATGTCGCACTTCACATCATCGCGCACGCACGGCTTGCCGATCGCGCTCTGATTCGCGCCGACCCTGCACTGAACAGCGTTTTCGATGTGGGTTACCTACTGGTGTTCGATCCGTCGCTTGTCGAGCAACTGGTGCGGCGCCCGTTGCCTCGTGATGTCCGCCGAGCAGTGACCGCACACCTGGCAGCGGTGGAATCGGTGTTCGGACGCCATGACCTGGGTACTACGCGTTCCGCGCGGCTGTGGTGGCGTTGGACGTTGTGGTTGGCGGATCGTTCACGCCTGCATTCACTTTACCGCGACGTCGTGATGGTGCCGTTGTTCCTCGATCGGGACAGGCTCTCCGTCAGAGAAGGCCGCGACCTACACGGACTGGCATTGGCACGCGCCCGCCTGTCACATTTCACCCGACGTGCGCGTATTGCGTTCGGAGATGCCGGGGGAGCAGCGTGAAGGTACTCATCACCGGCGGTGGCGGATTCATCGGAAGCACCATTGCGTCGAGATGCGCTGACGCCGGAATCGATGTCGTGATCCTCGACAACCTGGTGACAGGCCGAATCGAATTCGCACAACGCTTCCCGTTCTATCGGGGAGACATCGCGGACGAGGCACTTGTCGACACAATCTTTGTCGAGCATCCCGACATCGAGGCAACCGTTCACTGCGCAGCGCTGATCGTCGTCGGAGACTCCGTAACCAGCCCGGTGGCGTACTACGACAACAACGTGGTCAAGGCGCTCACACTGATCTCGAGTTTGCTCCGCAACGGGTGCACGCGATTCCTGTTCAGCTCGTCGGCCGCGGTGTACGCCTCCGACGACGGAGGATGTGTCGAAGAACGCTCGGTTATTGCCCCACAGAGTCCCTACGCGCGCAGCAAGGCGCACTTCGAATCGATGCTCGCGGACATCGTTGCAGCAACCAACTTGTCGGCCGTGTCGCTTCGATACTTCAACCCGGTGGGGACAGATCCGGAATTGCGCAGCGGACTGCAATCGGCGCGTCCGACGCATGCTCTGGGGAAACTCTTCGAAGCACATACGACAGGCACACCTTTCGCTGTCGCTGGAACGGACTGGCCGACGCGAGACGGCTCCGGAGTACGCGACTACGTCCACGTCTGGGATCTTGCCGACGCGCATATCCGCGCATTGGAACGGTTCGATCGGATTACAGCCGACTCGACCCGCACCACCGTCGTCAATCTGGGAAGCGGACGGGGGACAACGGTGTGGGAACTGGTCCGAGCCTTCGAAGAGGTGCTCGGACACGCCGTCGTAGTCAGGACGTCATCGAGACGACCGGGAGACACTGCCGGCGCCTATGCGTCGAACACTCTCGCAGCCCAGCTACTCGGATGGGTGCCCTCGCGCACCCTCGAAGCGGGGATTGAGGACACCGCGCGCTGGTTGGCCGTACGTGAGAGTCGATTGACTTGGAGTACTTTTCACGACGCACACCTGCACGGACACCACGTCTGATCTGGGTAGCCTTCGTAGGGGGTCGGCGAAGACCTACGATCCCTACGCGATCGAAACAGAACGGTCGACGAGTAGACGTCGACCTCGGCACGGTCCTGCTTCTTTCAGACAGTTGGGCTCCCGGGCGCTTCCTGGGTCCGGTTCAGAATTCTCGCTGCGCGGTGGTTTTCGGTCCTCATTGCAATGGTGCTGCCATATATTCCGAGCTTTGGCGAGGTCTGGCGATCATGGCGGTCAAGCAGCCGAGGAGTGCGAGGATTGCCGCGACGGACATGGCCCATGAGGTGCTCGCGTTGTCGACGATGAGCCCGCGGCCGAGGGTGCCTACCGCGATGCTGAGGTTAAAGACACCGGACCAGAGTGCGGCGGTCAGCTCGACACGCCTGGGATCGGCGATACGAACCCGGGACTGCGTGGAGACCGAGACGCTGCCGTAGCCAACCCCCAAAGAACGAGCACAACCATGGTCCCGACAATGCTGGTGGTCACCAGAGGTATATCGACCGACACCGTCGATCAGCGCATATCAAGAGGTTCGCGAGGCGAACCTAGACGTTGTTGATAGTTCGGACTATTTGGTCGGTTATCTGATGGTAGACATGCAGGTATTTAACTGCATATTATCGATGTATGGCGTCATCGATCGACATGGTCTTCAAGGCTTTGGCCGACCCGACACGGAGGTTCCTGCTCGATTGCCTCCGGGTGGACAACGGACAGACGCTGGGGGAGCTGTGCGAACGCGTCGCAATGACGCGGCAGTCAGCAACACAGCACCTCGCCGTGCTCGAGGCGGCAAATCTGGTGAGCACCGTCCGACGAGGCCGGGAAAAGCTTCACTACCTCAATCCCGTTCCGCTCGAAGATATTCGGGAACGGTGGATCGATACGTTCGAACATTCACGACTGAACACACTCAGCGACATCAAACGACAAGCGGAGGCCCACATGACTACCAAGCCCACCTACAAGTACGTCACGTATATCGAGAGTTCGCCCGAGGCGGTCTGGCAAGCCATTACCGATGCCGACACCTCGGCGTCGTACTGGGGCCACAGCAATGTCTCGGACTGGAATGTCGGCTCCTCGTGGGAACATCGCCGGATCGACGGGTCCGGCATCGCCGATATCGTCGGCACGGTAATCGAGAGCGAACCGCCACACCGACTGGTCACGACTTGGGCAGCGTCCGACGGTAGCGGCGACACCTCGTCGCAAGTGACCTTCACGATCGAACCCTTCGGCGCGATTGTGAGGCTCACCGTTATGCACGAGAACCTCGTCGACGAGGGGGAGTACAACGATATTTCCCAGGGTTGGCCGGCGGTTCTGTCCAATTTGAAGTCACTCCTCGAAACCGGGCACGTACTACCCGACACTCCTTGGGAGATGCCTTCGAACTGATGAGCGAATGTCGGTGTAGGGTCATCCCGCGTTCGAAGTAGATCGAAAGTCTGCCCGAACGCCGAGAAACCCTTTCCATGTTCGGAGTGTCAAATATCAGTCAACTACGGAAACATGAAGTTTCCCGAATCTCGGGAAGCGGTCTTAGTTCGCACCATTGCAAACCAGACACTCACAACCTCACGCCCTCCAAACCAATTCACCGCTATCGCAAGGAGATCGGGGAGTCAGGTGGCGAACCCCGCTGAGGACACACTGGGGGGTGTCCTCAGCGGAAGGGCAAATATGCCGCTGGTGTGGAACTGCGGCAAGGGTAGAAGGGGGCGCTTTTCGTTTACTTCGTTGACATTGGGGGACTTTGGCGCTTTCGCTGCCGTCCCGCGAGGCGCCTCGGACACGCTAGCCGGCGCGGTTGGGAGAGTAGTCTCCTTGCGCAATCGAATCGCGATCAAAAAAGTGGCGGTCGACCCCAATGTGGTCAACATTCGAAGCAATCAATATCAGCGGGTGACGGAACCATGAAATTTTCCGAATCTATATCCTAGGTCTACAAGTACCAACGCGACTTCAGTCTCAGCATCAACACCACCTTTGCCACCACTAATGACTGCACAAATCTTCGACCCGCGGGGTGGGTGTTCAGATCGGCCCTAGCGCTGCATTGTGAGCGGTCAGCAGCGTGCCAAGTAGGTAGTGACCGTCGGCGCAGTCGAGTGGAATCAGCCCAGCGACGGCCTCGACGGCAGGATGAGAAGAAACGCTGGGGGAGTCGGACAGCATCCAAGACAGAGTGTTCTCATCGTGTCGGGGCCGATACTGTATTCCGTCGACATCAGGATTCGCTGCGAGTATTGCCGCAGCCCATCGTCGTGTGTGGAGGTATCCGGACGGATCGCATTTGGTCAGCCAAGCGCCGGCATTGATTCGCGCTGCACCCGTTCCCGTCAGGTCGACCACGTGCACCGGACGGACAGTCCGAAGCTCACTAAGTACCCGGTCGACAATCTGAGCACGCGGGATGAGGCGAGGGGAATGATTCACCGGCAGGTTCCGGCACAGCGTCTCGCCCACCGCTGCGGCTGGGCTGTCGCCGAGATAGAGATATGAGTACGAACCGTCGATACTGTCGAAGCGGCCACCCACACGTACGCGAGGCCTCGAGATGGGGTTGAGATCCGCAGCGCCACGTGTTGCGCTGTGAATACGCCACAGTGACATACCGACAGGGATTGTGGTGATCAATGCAGGAGGTAGCGGCGAGGGTGGATCAGTGTAATCCAAATCCACTCAGCCCTGCGTCAGATCGTCGACCATATCGAGCAGATCCTGTTCATGCCCTCCCGTGACCGCGAGTTCGGCGGGCGAACGAGGGTCGTCGGCAAACGCAGTCGGATTCAGCCACCACGATGCGACGCCCCACGGATCATCTTTGGCGCCAAGGATCCGGTTGATCTGAGCGACGATCGGTCGCACCTTCTGATGTTCAGAGTCGAATTGGAAAGCTGGATAAAGCTTCTGCCCCGACGCCGGTAAGGCGATGACGGTACCGGTAGAGGTGAGTCGACTGGCTGTATTTCGACTTGTCGCAGATCTGCCCAGGACACGACTGACTGCAGTCGAGTCGAGCATCTCGTGCTCTTCGACAATCGAATTGAGTGCAGAGGCAACGATGCGGGTTCGGGCAACTGCGGCGGCGGCAGGATTCGCTACTGCGCACTCGTGCTGCAATGCCAGTGCAGGTCCCATAGCTAGAAGCGCAGTCACATCATCGCGCACTGGTCGCAGATTGGGTCGGCGTGAGAACTCCTCGGCAAGTAGCACCACAAGGTCCTGATCCGACAAGGCATGAATCGAATCACGTGCGCGGTCCCGGTCGACGAGCATGTCATCACCTCCAGTTGTGCCATCAGTGTACCGCGTACCTGCCGTGTCGGCGTGCAGGAGAGAACTTATTACGATCCGAGCGCAGAGCAGAGCGCTGCGTTGAGTTCAGCAGCCGGCAGCATCGGAAGGGTGTGGTGCGTCGCCGAATCGACAATCACTGTTCTGACGTGAGGAATCGAAGCCCGTACCAACGCTTCCAATCGTCGACTGTCATGAACCTTGCTTCGACCGGCAAGTATGACGGTGGTAGCGACGGACAACGAAGCAAGAGCCTTCTTGTCCGGGCGCTTCGGCACAATTGTTTTCGACTTCGGGAAGCTAGCTGCACCGAGAGCGAGCAGCGACAACCAGTCTTCGTCCAGTGACGCGCCATCGGTTTCCCATTCGATGAAGGCGCGTTCGCGCTTTTCGTTCGGACGCAAGAGGATTGGCAGCGCGTGCAGGAGGTACTGCGGCTTCATGCCCGCGAAACACGAGTTCGGGTCAATCAGCACTAGGCGATTCACGGCGTCAGGGTTACGTATGGCGCAGGCCAAGGCGATCATTGCGCCGTACGAGTGGCTGATCAGGCTGGGGGAGTCGAGCCCCAGACCGTCGATGACGCTCTCGAGCCAACTAATCAGGTCATCGACAGTCTTCACCGGCTTGCTGTGGGGGATACTGCGACCGGCGTCTCCGATCAGATCCACCGCGTAGACCCTATTGTGTGCGCTGAGCGCACTTGCATTGCCAAACCACACCGTCGAAGTCGCACCAGCGCCCGGGAGCAGAATCACCGGTGGGCCGTCCTGCGGGCCGCAGGTAATGACATGGGTTATGCCGTAATCAGATTCGAGTGCCATAGAAGCGGTTCCATCTGGCCACTTGGCAAGGACCGCGTCATAGGCGCGATGGAAAGCCTCACCAGCGCCTGTGGACGCAAACTGTTCGATCGATGATCTGGTCAACATTATCTCCATCTCATTTATCTCGATGATCGAGATAATAGACAATGGAACTAATTTCGTCGAGCAAAGGGAGTCGAAGTGACTGATCAGAAGAAGGCGCCGAGCGCCAGCGGACACGAGATGGTGCATCAACTACGCGCACTGGTGGTGCAGCTGGACTTGTTCGGCGCGGAGTTCGCGACTCAACACCGACTCCACGCCACCGATGTGCGTGCGCTGATCTGCCTTCTCGATGCCGAACGCTCTGGTCGCCATGCGACACCGGGATGGCTGGGCCAACAGTTGGGCTTGAACTCCGCATCCGTGACAGCCTTGATCGATCGCATGAACAAAAACGGCCTCGTAGAGCGCGAACGGGATGACAACGACCGCCGACGGGTGCTTCTCGGTGTTACCGACAGCGCGAAGGACCTGGGTTTGTCATTCTTCGGCCCCCTCATCGGGCACGCCATCGATGTCTTGGAAACCTTCACACCGCAGCAGTTGGAGACGATCGGTGAGTTCCTGACCAAGATGAGCACGGCGGTCGAGACCACACGCGCAGATCAGGCCGGTGCCCACAAACCGTCGGGGGAGTGACACCAAATTCTCATGTCGCCGAGAGCCAGGAAGTCATTGTTCAACCAATAGGTTGTGTCGGGGTCCCAGCCGGCAAGCACGGTCGCACCGGAATGTTCAGTGAGAGGGATCGTAATCCCTGGCGTCGAAAGATAACCCATCATCGTGAGGTGTACGGCGTCGTAATCGGCGACAACTCCGGTCCAATCCGGAATGAACCAGTCGTGATACTCACCAGTGGTGTACTGCCAGACTGAACGACGCGATGCGGCCACAGCGAGGGGATAAGTATCAACGAGGTGCGCCCAGTCGGCTGGGCTCGTGATCTCGTAGACCCGAGGCGCTCCCTGTACCTGCACTGGCCAGATACGCGCGTGTCCCCATCCGAAGCCGTCTTCTTCAAGTATGAGGTCCATCGCTCCGATGCATTCCCGTGATCGGGTCGTGCGATACACCCCGTCAGCGAGAGGTATCGACCACCATTCACTGCCATCCGTGTTGTCGGGATCCTCGATCAGATACTCGACGAACTTTGCTTCCTGGGCGACTGCACCTTCTCGCCACCGCTGCAGTCCGTCGCCCACCGGTTGAATGAGCAGCGGTAACTCGGCCACATCACGAGTCGAATTGAACTTCTGGACCAATCGCTGGTTGGCAAGGTCTACGGGCTCGGTCCACCAACTCGCAATTGCCGACGCCAACAACACCTCAGCAATTGGCTTCAAAACTGCGACGCTCTCCGGGCGTGCAAACACGATGTCTTCTTCGTCCGGCGTCTGCCAATACCGCGCGCAATCGACGGCATATGCCAGTGCATTGAGTATCTCGTTTTCGGGCAACTGCTCAATCGTTCGAACATCGACTTTCGCGAGGACATCCGGAAACGCAGGTCGGAGACCGCGATACGAACCATCGCCATTCATGCACGCATAGCCGATGTTCACGCAAAAGTGCCGGCCACGCGGCGAATTCAACATCAGCGAAACGGAATCCATGTGTCAACGCTAACTGGTAGCTTCTGCGGCGACGGAGTTGACGAGGCCTCTACCCACGGGCCGTCAGGCGAACGACGCCATTCCGTCATGGTGTCGCCGATAGTGATGAAGTCACTGCACAGCCAGTTCGTGACGTCGGGATTCCAGCCGGCAAGGACCGTGGCACCTGAGTGTTCGGCCAGAGGGATCGCGATTCCTGGAGTCGTGAGATAGCCGACCATAGTGAGGTGCACGGCGTCGTAATCGGCGACCACAGCGGTCCAATCCGGAACGAACCAGTTGTGATGCTCACCAGTGGTCTCGTGCCAGACAAACCGACGCCATGCCGGTATAGCGAGGGGATAGGCATCAACGAGGTGAGCCCAGTCTGCGGGACAGGTGATCTCGTAGATACGAGGCGTTCCATGGACACGCACAGGCCAGACACGTGGATAGCCAAATCCGGGGCTATCTTCTTCAAGCATCAGTTCCATCGCGCCGATGCCATCGCGTTCTCGCGTCGTGTCATATACGCCATCAGCCGCCGGGATCGACCACCATTCGCCGCCGATATTCCTGTCAGGATCCGCCTTCACGTATTCGACGAACTGTGCTTCGTAATCCAACATGTGGGCGTGCCAGCGTTCGAGGCTGTCCCCGATTTGACGAATGCGCAGGGGCTCCGCGGGCGAGTCAGGAATCGATTCGAATTTCTGCACCACTCGCTGGTTGGCGAGGTCGACTGACTCACTCCACCAACTGGTGTGCGGTGACTCCAAGATCGCTTGGGCAATGGGCCTCAAAGACTCTACGATTTCCGGGTGAGCGAAGATCAGGTCTTCTTCGTCCGGCGCTTGCCAGTAGCGAGCAAAATCCACGGCATATGCCAACGCGTTGAGTATCTCGATTTCGGACAACTGTGAAATCGCTCGAACATCGACTTTCGCGAGTACATCAAAAACATCGCGTCGAAGACCGCGATACGAACCATCGCCGTTGGTGCAGACAAAGCCGATGTTCGCGCAAAAGTACCGACCCCGCGGTGAATTCAACATCAGCGAGACGGTGTCCATTAGTCAAAGGTAACCGTACGGTCCTGCATTTCGGGGTCAGCGACATAGTGTGGGTATGTGGTCATGGTCCATCGTGCATGGAGGAAGTCTGATGACATTGAGTGGGAACGACGACCTGGACGAAGAATCGTGGGGGACTGTGCCCACTCGAACTGAAGCGTTCGAAGCGATCGTTGGGAATTTAGCAAACCAGTACGCTGCTCGGCAGGCTATCGCTGCCACCGGCCTGACGTGTAAACAAGCCGCACACCTACTGGGTATCCGCGAACAGGCAATCACAGCCAAGATCGACGAGGGCAAGTTGATTGGCCTTAAGCGGGGACGCGAATGGCGTTTACCGGCTTGGCAATTCGTGCCGGACAATGCTTCCGGAATTGTTCCACGCCTGGACACGCTACAAGCCGTATTTCCTGGTGGGCCGGTGAGCTTGTCGGCCTGGATGAACAAGCCGAGCAATGAGTTCGCCGGCCGAACGCCGCTACAGGAGCTGCTTGCACACGGCCCGGACGGAGTTGTGGCGCATGCGCAGCGCCTCACTGGTTCAGCATGGTGAATCGCTGAGGTCGCCGCATCGACCGACGTCTACAGTTCGTCGGCAGTAATTTCGTCGGGGCGACCACTACGGGAGTTATGGCAGCCAAGGCATCGAGCGCCGCAAGTTGCGGGTAGCTTTCGCGTCGGATCCATCGTCTGTAATCGTCATTCCAGTAGCTCACCGCTCGTTGAACAGTGATTTCCAAGAATCTGGGGTTGTCCCTGATGAACTGAACGTAGGCAGCCTGGAGTTGAGGATGTTGCGGCAACGTGGACGTGATGAATTCAAGGACATCTTGACCAATTTCGATCACATAGTCACCACAAAGTTGGATGACGAAGGGGATTGTCCACTGTGCATCTGATTCGAGGAGTTGCCGAAGTGCTTTCTGTCGAACTCTGCCGTCGTGATGTCTCGACATCCAAGCTGCGAGAACTGTCAACGGCATCTGAATTTTGACCCCTTTCCGGCATCTGAAAATTGACCCCTGCATGCGTTTATGCGATCAGGTCTCGGTGTTCCGGTCGGTCATCGGACGGCCGAGATCACGATCCTTGAGGCG
>NZ_JALGQH010000042.1 GCF_022810305.1 Rhodococcus sp. ARC_M6 | reverse complement strand
ACGAACGCGAGAGAGTGACAAGCATGGCGCTGGTGGTGTGTGTGCTTGATGGATGGGGCTACGTTGCGGCGGGTGTTCGTTCACGGCGACTCAACGCCTTCGGGTCGGCTGTGTCGCGGGTCTGCACGATGTAGCGAATGGATCAACGCTGAACTACGCTGTTAGTAGGTGTTAGGAGAAGTCAAGTGACTGTCGCACATCAGTATGAGATCGGTGAGTTGTCGTTCGAAGATGCGTTGACCCGCACGCTCGGTCATCCGGTCGATCGAACAGCAGTCGCCGGTGTGCTGGAGTACCTCGCTTCGTTGGGTGTTCAACAGCCACAAGGAGGCCTCTCTCGCCACGATGCGGACCTGCTCGACGCGGCCGGTTTGACCGATGACGGGGAGAAGGCCGGCATGGCCGTGGTTCTGGGGCGGGCACAGACCATGAGTGACCTGCGGAGCACAGCACTGACCTCATCGGAGGTCGCCGACTTACTGAAGGTGAAGGCCCCGCGGATCCGTCAACTGACGTCGATCGAACGTAAGCTCTGGGCCCTCGACGATGTGGATCGCCGCGGGCGTTTGTATCCGAAGGTGCAGTTCACTGATGAGGGGATGGTGCCGTACCTCGATCAGGTGCTGCCGCACCTTCCCGCCAGCCTGCATCCTCTCACCATCTCTGCAGTGTTGACCTTGCCGCGCGAGGACCTCACCGTTGCGGGCAGAGTTGTGTCGGTCGTCGAATTCCTCACCTCTGCAGCTGTCGAGAGCGATCTGCCGACTGTTCTCGAGGTCGTGGAACGCGCGACGTGCCTCGGTTAGTGGCAACCGCCGACCCGCCTCTGATCGCTGCACTGCGCGAGGGCGGGGTGCGCGACGACGAGTTGGTCAGGATCTCGACGGCATCGCTTCTGTGGCGTATTCATTCCGCGGACGGCTCTCACGTGTTGCCGTGGAACGGGTTTCGTGGGTATGGGCCACTGTTGCGGTTCGATCATCACCCGCGGCCCAAGGCCGATCATGCCGAGTTCAGTATTTGGTATGGGGCGAGTAGCCCGCGTGGTGCGTTCGCCGAAGTATTTCAGGGGACGCGGGTGATCGATCGGGTCGATGGTGCTCCGTATCTGTCGGCTGTTGCGCTCGATCGCCCGCTTGAGCTTCTAGATGTCGGAGGGTTCTCCGGAGGCACGTGGCCGATCAGGTTGGGGTGCAATCGTATGCTCGATTCTGGCCCTCACCTTCGAGTTCAGTCCTGGGCCAGGGCGATTCATCGTGAGTACGTGAATGTGGATGGGATCGCGTACCGCGGCAGGTTTTCCGGTGAGTTGTGTGTGGCGCTGTTCGAGCGGGCTGCTGACGCGTTCTTGTCGGCGCCGACGATGTCGCTTCCGTTGTCTCATGTCGGGCTCAGTCGCCGTATCGACAGTGCGGCAGTGGCATTGGGTTATCAGGTGATCTGACGGACGGAAGGCAATGAGCCTATTTGCGGCTCTCGCAGACTACGAGCGGAGCCTTAGGAGTGGCTGGTAGGCGGGGTGTTCACCGATGATGCGGGTGATGACATCGACCGCTTGCCCGGTCCAGGCTGGGTTGGTGCGGATCGTTTCGTAGACCGGTGTGCTGAGCCGGGTCGGCCGGTGGGTCGAGGGTGGGGATCTGTTTCCAATTGTCAAAGCGCGATCGCCCAGTGGCGAGGCATTCGCGCTGTTCACTGTGCTGGAGGTGAGGAGCGCTGAGTCGGAGAAGTTCGACGTGCGAGGGGGATGGGAGCGTTCGATTCCGCCCAAATCTGATACATTATGGTTCGGGGGAGGTGGAGTTGATGTCGATCACCGAGCAACGTCCCACCGATACGACAACGGCGGCCATCATGGCCAACGCTGCGCAACGGAGACTGGACAAGACCGAGATGTACCGCCTTGTCCAAGCGGCGGCCCGGCAAAGGACATCGCAGCGAAAGATCGCCGATCTGGCTGACGTTTCCCAGACGGAAATCGTTCGCATTCTGGGACGACTGCGTGAGCATCCGTCGTTGGTTGATCGTTCGCCCAGCGAGGTCATCAACGAACGCGTCGCAGGAAAGATCACCGCACGTCAGATGATGAAAGAGCTACTCGACTGGGACTACACCTTCGGTCGGGTTCCCATCGTCAATGGGCAGCAACTGGACGCCTACGACCCGGGCACGTGGGATGAAGTCGAAAGCGCATACCACCGCAATCTGATCAGCGAAAACGAGTTCCGCGAGATCTTCGAGCGGCATGCGGCGGAACTCGAAGTTGCGGCCAAAGCTTGACCGAAGTCGATCCCCTGCGCCGTGCGGTGCAGTCAACTCTTGAAACTGACGGTGCTGTTTGACGATGGTCAAAACGCACACCTAAACCGGCAGGAAGGCGCTCAGGGTTTCCGGGGTAGCCGGTTGGATAGGAGATTCCGTGCTACGTGGTAACGGGCGCTGGCGAGTGCTAGCCAATGTTCGCTCACTCGGTCCCATTCCGTTTCAACATTCAACGGAACTCATCATCCTGAATGCGATACTTGCCCAATGAAATGGCATTTCGTGTGTGCGGTGTTGTTGCTTGGATCGGTTGGTGGATGCAGCAGCACTGAAGGTGATGGGCACGACGTAGTCATGAACAATGACGCACGGACAGCCACTGAAATAGCAGTACCGTTTGCAAGCCCGGAAGAGGTAGCGCAAGCGCTCGTCGCCGGCGGTCTCCCATGTGGCGACTACGCACCCCACGAACCGGGATCCGATCCAGCCTTAGCGCAGTGCATCACCGTGAACCCCTCCAAAAACTACGCAATCGAGTACTCGATGAACATCGTGGTCTTCTCGTCAGCGAATGTAGCCTCATCTTGGTACACCACTTTCGGTCTACCAATGGGTGAGCGGCGCAAGAACCCGGCAGCACCCAACTGGGTCTGGGGTGACCAGTGGGCCGTCAAGTGCACTCAGACGGAAGTATGCAAGGAAGTTCAGTCCGTACTCGGCGGTCAGTTGTTGCAATCTGACAAATGAATTGCGGGGGCAGATTCTAAGAATTATGGTGTGGGTCGGGTCTTCAGTGCGGCACCTACCCTTTAGTCGTCCGGTTGCATAAGGGTTCTCTCGACGAGAAGGTCGAGTACCCGCAGGCGTTCGCTCTCACTCAACAACACCGACAGGGGCGACATGTTTCGCATCTCACGGTCGGTCTCGGTATCGGAAACGCTGATCTTTCGAACGGTGTCGATGTGGTTGTCCGCGATGATGCGTTCCCACCGGTCCAGGCAGTTGCGGAGCAATTTCCCGTGAACGTGCTCACGGTTGGTCTGCAATCTGGCGCGCACCTTGTCGGTGTCGATCGAGAGGTGTTCGCGGTCGATCTTGTCCAGGACCGCTTCGTGTACGAGTTTCTTCCGGACGGCATCTCGCCTGACGGGCCTCACCGTGCCAAATAATTCCGGGAGTTACAGTCCGAGACTCGGGCGTATCTCAAAAGTAATGGTGTTCCACAACTCGTCGATAATCCATATAACGAACCATCGATATTGGACATGAGTTTCGGAACATGCGTCGTCCAGGTCACCGAAAATTGTTCCCCGATTTCCGAAAGAGAACTTGGTCTCAATAGGTCAACGCATCACCGACGATAACGGATCAACCCCAGAAGATCGGATCCCCACCGCTTTCGATGTGATCGAGCAAATCCTGAACATGCGGACTCGGATCCAAGAACTGGTAACGGTGAAACTTTAGGTGCCGGTCCCGCCAAAACAACGTCCACAACCCGGTTTTCTTCGTGAAATGCAGCCGGGCAATCGGGAAACGCGTCCACTCCGGTCCGAAGTCCTCACGCCACGGCGGCCGGCATTCGCAGATCGTGACATGGCGCGGCGCGATGTCGCATTCGACCCGAATCTCATGACGCAGGCGATCGGGAACTCTACTGGCGCAATACTTCACGATCCGGGCGACATCGAGTTCGGGAAGTCCGGTAGCAGCCATGACCATCATCATGCCAACCGCTGGTGACAACCGTTATTTATGCCGTTGCGCAGCTTCCGGACACCTGCTCTTCTCGCTGGCGTGGGCTGTCCCAGTCGAGCACCCGCCGAGGTCGATCGTTGAGTCGGGCCACGATCGAATCCAGGTCGTCTTGGGTGAAAGTACGCAGGTCAGCGTTCTTTCGCAGGTACTGGCGAAGGAGCCCGTTCGTGTTTTCGTTCGTCCCGCGTTGCCACGGATGATGCGGAGCGCAAAAGTAGACGGGCAGGTCGAGCGCTGCGGTGATGCGCTCATGCGCGGCCATTTCCAGTCCCCGATCCCAGGTCAGCGACCGACGCAGATGCGCAGGCAATCTGCCCCGATAGGCAATTAAGGCGTCCGCTACCGTCTCGGCCCGGTACCCGTCCGGCAATGCCACCACATGCGTGACGCGGGATTGTCGATCCACCAGCGTCGCGACCGCCGACGGGCGGGTGCCGAACACGAGATCACCTTCGAGGTGTCCGGGCTCGCTACGATCGCCGGCCGCGGAGCTGCGGTGATCGATTGAGACTCTGTTCCGTATCTGTCCGCGCCCGTGGGAGCGTTTCTTCCCGCGAGGTCGGCGGATCCGCCGATCAGTACGCAGTTCGTGAAATTTTGTGTCGTCGAATACTTGTCGTGACGGTATGTAGAGGCAACGGTAGATCGTCTCGTGCGAAACCCACATCTGCGGATCGTCCGGGTACTCGCGCCGGAGCCAAGCGGAGATCTGCTGCGGTGACCACTGCTCGCTCAGCTTCCCCGTGACGATCTCCCGCAGAAAATGCCTGGTAGAGAGGGTCGAGTCTTGAGGGCGGCGCGCGCGGGCATCCGCCGCGGCATCCGCCTCGACCGCCCGATAGTGTGCGCGGCCGCCGTTGCGGGCGATCTCGCGTGCGATCGTGGACGGGGATCTTCCGAGTTTGTCGGCGATCGTCCGAGCGCTGTCGTCGGCGGCGATCCCACGGGAAATCTCTTCACGCTCCCCGACAGTGAGATGCGATGCTCGCCGGCGACGTGGGAGCGGCCGGATACCGCCGGATTTACGCAGGAACCGGCCGATCTGAGGGACGCTCTCCCCGATGGCCCGACCGGCCTCACTCAGCGATTCGCCTCGCCGCCACATCTCCCAGATCGTGTTCTCTTGTTCCACGGTGAACCCGAGCGCCTTTGTTGCCCATCCATGCCTCCACGATCACGCATCATGTCACCAGTAGTGATGCGTTGACGTGTTGAGACCAAGATCGGTTACCGACAATCGGACGGTGATTGAATCTTGTGACTCTCGGAATTATTTGGCACGTTTTTACAAAATTATTGGCACGGACGACTGAACCAGTCGAGTCCTGGCATTGATCGGTGTTCCTATCGAAGCCGCCGTGTCCGTCAACCGATCCATTCTCGGACACTGATCGGCGAGAGAAATGGCCACGAACTGACATGGCCCTCTACCCCAGTTCATTAAGGGGTAGAGGGCCATGTCGTCAGCATGTCGGAACAGGCAGAAAGATCAGCTTCCGAAAGCGAAGAATGAGCTACCTAGCGAGCCGAGGGATCCCGTCACGGGTGGTTCAACCACCGGCGCGGCGGTGACGTTGACCGTCACCTGAAGGGTGGCGTTGGGGGTGGTGCCGTTTGCTGCGGCAATGGTGAAGTAGTAGAAACCGGGGGCGGTGGGTGTTCCGGTCAGGGTTCCGTTGGTGAGGGTGAGCCAGTCGGGTTTGCCGAGGACTGTGAGGGCGGGGTCGGGTGTTCCGGTGGCAGTGAAGGTGTGGGTGAAGGGTGTGCCGACTACTGCGGGCAGCGGTTCTGCCGGGGGATCTACGAAGCGCGGGGCTACCGGTGCGGGCGGGGTGGTCGGTTCGGACGCTGGGATGGATAGCTTCAGGACCTTGTTGTCTACGCCGTTGTAGTCGCATACGTAGACCTCAGTTCCCTTGTCATTGACCGCGACACCGCCGGTGCTCTTGATGCCAGTGAAAGGCAAGGTGATGGGGGTAGTCGCGCCAACCTTGAGCTTCTGCACACGGCCGCCGCCGTTCATGATGTCGGCGACGTACAGGTTTCCCTTGCCGTCGACCGCAACCCCGGCAGGGAAATCAACCTCGATCGGGAGGGTTGTTGGGGCGGACGCGCCAGGCTTCAGTTCCAGGACCCGGTTGCTCATAGCGTCGGCGAGGAACACATTTCCGCTGTCGTCTACGGCAATGCCCTCGGGAAAGCTCAGATCGCCGAAAGGCAGTGTGATCGGGGTGGACGCGCCTACCTCGAGTTTCAACACTCGTTTGCCACGGATGTCGGCCATGTAGAGGTTGCCGGACCGGTCCACCGTTAGAAAGCTGACGACGGCGTTGGGAAGCTCCAGTTCAACCGGAACGTTCGTACCAGCTTTGAGCACGACAGGGTTCGACCCCGGACCCGAAACGGAGGCAAACACATTTCCTGAGTTGTCTACCGCGACGCTGGAGTACGACCGATTTCTTGCGAATGGCAGGGCAGTAGGCGTGGTCTCGCCAGCCCTGAGGATGGAGACAGGTTGGCCTGCACCCGATCCGGAGGACCCGTTGGCGACGAACACATCGCCCGCGCTGTTCACCGCCACGTCGACTGGCGCAGCTACAACACCGGGGAATGGCAGAGCGGTCTGGGTAGGCGCCGAATCAGGTTCGGCAGTCGCCTGCGCGGGAAGCAACACCATCCCCGCGACGATAAGGCTAGTCGCGGCAACCATGCCGGCCCGCATCCGTCGCAGTCTCCCGTGCGCCAGGGCCGCACCAGCTCGTTGTCTGTGCATGTAGGCTTCTCCGTTTTTTGTTGTCAGCGTCGAACCCCGGCAACCCGTAGATCGGGTGCATCGGTAGCTCGGCATCATAACCGCTCAGTTGCGACGCAGTGCTCAAGGGCAGTGCCGTGCCAGATAGCGCTGTGAAACCAGCGCCAAATACTGCTGGGAATCACACCGATGGCCGAGCGAAGGAGCCTACGGCGCATCGGAAAGAGGTAGACCCTGAGATGGTGGCTGGGGTGAAGGATGGTTATCGGACGCGAATAGTAGAACTTGGCGTCGAAAATAGATCGTTATTCGGCATCTGGTCGGCCGCGGCGATTGTGCAGGTCGAGTTTGTCGAAAACCCGTGTCGAGAATCAATGTCGAATCGTTGCGGGTGCCAGGAGTTCTCGACGGCATTGAGCGCGATCAGGACCGCGGTCGCTGAGTCTGTCGAGTGTTTATCCGTTGGCAAGCCGGCGCGAAGCGGTGGCGCGGCAGCTATGGAACGACAAGATCGACTCGAACGGTCATCCTCCACCTGAATTTTCGGGTGGGCATGATGCTTGCTCGAACCTCACCACAGTGCAGGTTGCGAGGGTGATTCATCGGATATGTTTTGGCGCTTACGTTTCCCGGACCGAGGGTGCACTCCTTGAGCGCGTTCGATAACGTCCTCGGCGATGCCCATCCGTCGAGCTAGCTCGATGTCAAGGCGCGGGGTGATGTGAGCGGTGGCAGCAAGCGCAATTCTGACGAGCACGTGTTGACGTGCGCGGACACGTCCCGCATCGGAATCGCGGTCATTCCATTCGGTAAGCCATTGTGGGGAGCCCGCTTTGGGTGCGAATTCTGGCCGGCTGGCTACACGTTCGAGGAGCACGTCGAGGGAATCGAGCAGCAACTCGCCTGCATCCTCGATGAGGCGGTCGTCGACACCGTCCACTCGCATTTCCCCAGCGTAGCCACCACCATTGAATTCGTCAGGACTTGGCGCTCGGTGTCTTGACCAAAGGCGCGCACGTAACGGGGTGCTAGCAACCATCTTTCGCACCATCAGAACAGTGCTCAACTTGGAGCACTGTCGACCAGACGCCAGGACATTCAGCCGGTGACGTATGGCAGTAGAAAACCTCCTCGTGAGATGAGCGATTCTCTCCCGAGTGAAGGATGCCCCCAACCTGGTTCAGGTCGGGGGCATCACACTATCGGGCACCACTGACGCTGTGTCACGCCGCGGGACGGTCAGAGTTGATGCACCCACTACTGGAAACATCGGAGAACCTATTCGCAGGTCTGGCCAGAAACGATTAGTTTCGGTGTGCGGGTTAACCTGCATGGGCACCCGAGCGAAAGGCGTCGACATGGACACGATTAGTCATCCAGAGATCAAGTACGTCGTACCGCCGGCTGATATGAACGGGGCGGCGACAGGCCAAGCGCCCCGAAAGCGACATGACCTGGACTGCGGACATTTCAAATTCGATGACGGCACAGTTCCTGGTCAACCACAGCTAGCCACCGAAGAGCAGATGCGAAATTTGCCCCCCTGCCGGGACTGCGTGAGCCGAACGTCCTCCGGCGAACGCGAGTCGCGGGCACGAGGCTCCGCTGGGTCAACTGGACCGCTGTGCCCGACATGCTTTGTATCCACGCCGCTCAATGGAAAATGCGATACCTGCGACTGAGAATCCCGGGCGGAGCTGATGGACGCGCCGAGGTGGCCTTTTCTCGGAGACGCTGCGAGAAAGGAAATTCTCGTCGGTAATCGCGCAAAAATAGTGAGTGACAATGCCGGGAGGTAGAGGAGACCGGTTCGGCGTGAATCGGGGAAGTCGAGAGGGCCGAGATGACGCGAAAAATCGGCACAGCGGCCCATCTTGCCGAGCAAGGTGGATCGGACAAAAAATGGCTGTGACCTGCTTAGATGCTGCAAGCGCCCTGTGTGATGGTTCCAGTTCAGCGCTGACGCGGTGTCGGTCTATATGCGTTGGATCAAATCAGTGTTGAGCGGCCGCCGCCGCGACTCGTGCGCGGTAGGTGCGCCCAGCGGTCTGTTCCCCAATGGCAACAGACCAGTTCAGGAGGTCGACACCCTCGGGACACGGGTAGTCGCCGGGCAACAGACCCGAACCCGGTACTGGCGTCTTGTCGCGGGCGGCTCCGTGGAGTTCTTCTGCGAGGTTGTCCGCCTCGAGAGGCCTGCCGGCACCGCGCACGTCTACGCCGATCTCTTCGCCGCGCACGGCCCGCCCCGGGCGATTGGGTAATGGGAGATCTGGGTTTGATCATCCATCATGGTCGTTCCCGTGGCGCCACGAGTAACAACACGAGTAACAAACTGTGTGACGCGGATGATCTACCAGGTATGTGGCGTCCTCGAGAGAATCTGCGCTGGATGCTGTTGGCGCTGTTGGCGCTCTGTGTCGGATGCGCGAGCGGGGCATCTCCGGTCACGGAGTCGACAGTGACCAGCGGCCGGCTGGGCGCGGGTCAGTCGGGATGCGACGATTCTGACCGCGCCACACCGGTGAATCTTGAACGCAAGCTTGAGGTTGGTTGGGCATTGCAGCCTGGGGACATCGTCAGTAACTCTCAGTTCGACGTCGAGGCGTTGAACCAAAAACACTCCGTCGGATCGCCTGGTCCGCAGCTGATGTGCGGACGGCTCATCGCGGTGATTGTCTCGCCGCCACCGGTAGACGATGGTTCCTCGCTGTATCAACTTCTTGGTGACCGGAAACTTGTCGCCATTGACCCCGCGTCCGGTCGGGTGTTGTGGAAATCCGCGTTGCCGCGGGGCGCGCAATGCGAGTCCGGGCCGGTGGGCCGCGAGATCGTGTGTGCGGTCAATCCGGCTGAGGTCAACCGGTCTTACTGTGGGTACGCGGCCGTGGTGGACGCGTCCAAGATGCCGCCTTGTCGTGGAGACGTGGCGCCCGACGTTGAGCAGGGCGATGGTCTCTTTCTTCACTACTACAACCTGGATGACGGTGAGAGTCGCGTCGAGCATCGCGGCGACCTCGATGATCTCGCCGCAGCTGGGAATTCGGCGGTGACTGCCGCATGGGAGCCGCTGCGCGACTTAGATGGGCAGATTCTGGTTACCCGCGAGGATGCCGGCGACGGATCGATTGCGTGGACAACGCGAGTCCCCGTGAACAGGGCCGATCAGCCGGACTGGGCAATTGACAACGAGGCGGCGAGAATCCTTCCGTTGTCCGATGGGTTCATCCAGGTCTTCGGTGGGGACAATGAATCCTTTGTCGTTGCAGTCGATTCCGGAAATATCGTGGCGGATGTACCCAATACTGGGGGAGCGCACCGGGCTAGGTCGATGCCTGGCGAACGGGTCGCAGTGATACGAGAACACGGGATCGACATCTATAACCGATCTGGGGAAGTGATCACGCACCATCCCGGTGAGAGTTACCTGGACCTCACAGTCAATCCCCCGGCTGACGACGGTTCCCAGAGCTATGTCCTAGACGGCTTGGCTTCGTCGCCGCTGCCTAGGTATCAGTTTTTCGACGTTGAATCTGGTCAAAAACTTCCGCCACTGCCCACCGCCATGCCTGGATTTCCTGGAGCTCCGGCGCCCGGTCCGGGGACCACATTCGGGCGGGTCAGTCTGGTCAAAAGCATCTCCGGTCATGAAATAACCGGTTTGACAACACATTACGTTGCAGCCGTCGATACCTTCACTGGACAGGTGCTATGGACTCATCCCGGTGATGACATCGGGGCGCCCGTGTCGGCTGTTGCGATAGACGGAACGATCGGCCTATTCACCGAACCCCATTCGACGAACGTCGGTCGGTCGGCAGTCGTTCGGGCCATTGACATTCGGACCGGAAAAGTCCTGTGGTCCATGGACGAACTGGCCGCGCTGGTGCCGATCGGGGGTCAGGTCCTCGGTGTTTCCGCGGATCAGATCAGTAGTTTCACTGCGCCCAGTTCGTGAGTGGACCGTCAACCCAGTAGTCGACCTCACGTTGTGAAAGGGCGGTTCAATATTGCCGTTCCGCAGGACCTCGCGTCGCCATCTGCGGCACAGGGTTCGCCGGATCCAGAGTCACGCGGATGAACGGCAGGTCCAGCCAGACCAGTAGGTCGGCGCTCTCGGCGTGAATTGGAGGCCGTCGAGATTGCCGAGATGCGGCGAAGATTGGTGAAACTCGACGCTACTTTAACGGGCCGATCAGAGGACTCGCAGCGTCCTGAGCTGCCAATTCAAGGATTTGGAGGCGCCTGTGGAGTCGGATCTGTCTAATTTTCGCCCGTGCTGCAACCGGGCTATGGCTTGCTCACGTGCCGGGCCACGGGCAGACCTGCGAGCTGTGCTTGACTCTGGACATGACATGGTCAATGCGGAAGTGGTTTCAGCGGCAGTAGCCGGACGAACCGCAGGTCGAGGTGCCGGAGACACCCAGCGCGCACACTCAGTTCTACGAGCGTCGACGCGTAGCGTGGGATCAGGCTCAAGCCGAGTTCGACTCACGCACATGGCCGTTCCGTGTTGTCGGAGACGCACAGGAGTGGGCGCGTACATGGTTGCCGGCGGAGATGGCTGATGCACCGACCGCGGCGCTGGATGCGGCGTATGTTCGCAGCGATCTTCCAGGAATCCCGTATACCCCGTACGTCTTTTTTCCTGAAGCGTTGATCCGCAAGGCGGTCGACGATGGTGTCGTCGTACTCCCGGCACCGGGAAGGTTGACGTCCACATATGTACATCGAGACGAAATCACCGAACAGCAGACCGCCACCGGCTACGGCCTGTACGTCGCGGACAGCGACGTGCTGGAGATACGAGCCGCAGGCGGCGTGATCTGGAACGGTGAACTCGGCTGTTCAGACGGTTCCCCACTGCTCGGCGCCGCCGCTATCGAGCGAGTAGTCCACCAGATAATCGACACTCTCCACACTGTGAGGCCCTTCCTTCAGGCAGGGTGGGACACGGCTCAGTGACATGCCCGACCCACCCTGCAAACGAAGGTGGCTCGCGCGAAACATGGCTGTGACCTGTACGGATCCGCCAGATCGTCGGCGTGATGCTTCCAGTTCAGCGGCGGCGTTAGCACCACCACCCAGAGGAACCCGTGACGCTGCGCGGTCACCCCGGCCGCGCAGCATCACCACCCAGCTACACCGACCCGACCAAGAGGAACACCCACATGCCCGAGTACGCAAGCGCATTCGACTCGCTCGGCCGAACACCCGCCGAGACGGAGCAGCTCAAACTACGAGCCACCCTCATGCGAGCACTCCGCACACACATCAGCAAACAAGGATGGACCCAAACCGAAGCCGCAGAACACTTCGGCGTCGCACAGCCCCGAATCTCCGACCTCATGCGAGGCAAGGTATCCAAGTTCTCCGTAGACAAACTCGCGGAGATGATCGGCACCGTAGGTCTACACATAGAAGCGCGGGTACTAGTACCAGAACCCGCGTAACTCGTGAAACAGCAGGGCCCTCACCGGTATTCGGTGAGGGCCCTTTTCGTGCGCGTCAGTGCCGGCGGTGGAGGTACGTTTCTTGCCAGATGGTGACCGGACCGAGGATCGGGTCGACTTCGCCGGCTACTTTGCGAGCGATGTATCCGTCGGGGACGCATCAATGTCGGACCCTGCAACTATCGTCGATACCGCGACGAGCAACAGGTCGCCACACACTGACCTCGATCGCCAGCACCATCGGCGGTCCTGATCTGCAAGAACCCTTTGTGGATCGGTCACATGCGGCGACCTGTTTCTCATTCACTCATGACTGGGCGATCAAGCGATGAAGCTCGGCAGCGCCCACTGTTCGGGGATTGGGCCGCGAGGGAGCCGGCCGAGCGCCCGGTCACGGATTCCAGATTGCGAGCGGGGGTTCACCCGTCTTCAGCGACGAGGTGAGCGAGTTCAATTGAACTTCGGTGACAGTTGGCTGTGCGCCGCTTTCACTGAGCACACCGATCATCGCGCACAGTGTGGATCGACCTGTCGGTTCGCTCGCGGATCCGATGTCATCGGCGCACGGTTTGAACGTCCTGAAGGCGGTGATCTCCCCGCTCCGGTTGTGGTCGGAAGTGACCATCGTGTAGGCCGGGGTCATCGCCCGTATCAGTGATTCAGGAGACGATGATGCTTCAGGATTGACTTGCTGCACCTCGGCTCGCACATAGAACATGTAGTTGACGCCCTTGAGCGAGTCCTTGTCGAACGTCTTCAGATCAGCGTCGGGAGCCTTGTCGATAGCGGTGATGGTGAAGCTGAAAGTACCTTTCTTCTCGTCATCGGCGAATTCGAGAAACGCGGGCTGCCCGACCTTCAAGAAGGTGGCGGCAGGTGTGAGCGCTACAGGCGTTGGTTTCGGCGTTGGTTTCGGTGTTACGGAGGTGGTGGTGGACGGTGCGGCCAGACCCCGTTCGAGGAAATCCAGGAAACTCGCGAAAGTCGAGAACGTCTCCGTATCGAGGACATCTCGACATGAATCCAACATCGAGGTCATGACGATTTTTTGTGCGCCGATGAGGCGCTTCAGCTCGGTAGTGTCGCCGGAAGCTGCGGCGGTGTTCCACGCAGTGAGGCTAGCCATGGTCTGATCGCCAAGCTCACGGAGCGCTGGGTCTTTGATCAGTGCGGCCGTCCGCTGATGGAGCGACATGGTGCTGTCGATGACGATCAAGTCTTTAGGGTCGCGTTTGGAGTTGTACGCGCTCAACCGCGTCGATATTTCGGTCCCGGCGCCTAGCGCCAACCGACAATCACCGTCGCTGGCAGAGCTTGCGGCGCGGGTGCTGCTTGCAGCCGGTGTAGAGCTACCGGAGTCTGCGCCGCACGCAGCGATGCTCAATGTCAGTGCGCCGACCGTGCCGATGATCGCGGTGCGGAATACGGGTCGAACCTTGTACATGGGTGTGTCCTTGCTCGAGTGGTGGTGGCCCCTTTTTGTGGGACCGGTACCAGTTGGATGCGCGCAGGCGTGGCGCGTATGCGCGCGGTAGGGCAGGTCGGGTGTCAGAGCAGTCCGACGGTGCGCAGGACGCTCAGGATGCTCTCGGCGGAGTCTTGACCGCTGAATGCGAGGGTGAGGCCGCTCTCGAAGTTGACGTAGGTTCCGTACACGTATTCAGAGCCGTCGCGGATGTTCACTCCTGCTGTGCCGGCAGCGTTTTCGGTGAGGGTGTAGCCGGTGTTGTCGTATTCGCGGTATCCGAGGAGCGTTTTCTTCGCTTCCTTCGGGTCGACGCTGGCAGTGAATGTCTTCCCGTACTCCGGAAATTTCGCGGCGAGAGCGTTGGATTTGTTGACGGTGCAGTTGACTTCGAGGGCTTGATCGCTGGTGAAGCGACTGCGCTCGCATTTTTCGACGGCAGCCTTCAAGCCAGCAGGGAATGCGGCCATGATGGTGTCGGCGTCCTGGGCTGGTCCGGCTTTGGTGGCGCTTGTCGGGGCGGACGAGGTGCCGCCGGTCGCGGTCGGGGTGTCGCTGCTGTTGCCCGGGATCAGGATGACGGCCGCGGCGATCGCGGCAATAACTGCCACTGCGCCGGCGCCGATGAGGACCCGGGTGCGCAGCGATCCGCCGCTCACACGCGGAGCCGCCGGAGCTGATTCCGGAAACCTGTTGTTGCTCAAGGTGAACGGGGATGGTCTCTGCCCGTGGGGCGGGTTCGGTCCGACTCCGATGCCCGGTGGTGCGAGTTGAGGGTTCGTGACATCACGCGTAGCGCCCACACCGATCAGGGCGCCTTGCGCGACCACCGTTTTGGGGTCATCGAGGGTCGCGATCGGGCCGAGCGCCGCGAGACGCTGATGAACCAGCGGGATCCGCGACGAACCACCCGTCAGATACAGCGCGGACAGTTCGCTCGGATGACTGATGCCGGCATCAGTCAACGTCTGCTGCGTCAACGAGACCGCGCGATCGACGGCAACAGCGATGAGAGATTCGAATTCGGGGCGGGTGATCGTGAACGTTTCCTGATGACCGTTGCCGCTGACGGTGATCGTCGCCGACGGACTCGATGAAAGGAGTTCCTTGGCGCGTTGGATGGAGTCTTCGAGACTGCGCGTGACATGCAGCGGTGCGTCGGAGCGGATGAACGCGAGCAGCGCCGGGTTGCGGTCGTCGAGCATCCCGTCGACCCAGCGGCGCAGGACGGCATCCAAATTTTTGCCGCCCAGGCTGTTGTCGCCGCGTGCGGCGATGATGTCGAACGTGCTGGTATCCGTGGCAGTGAGGACTGCGATGTCGAGGGTGCCGCCGCCGAAGTCGAAGACCGCGATCTTCGTTCCGGGAGGCATTGTCTCGGTGCGTGAGTAGTAGTGCGCTGCGGCTCGGGGTTCGGAGATGGTGCTGACGCGGCCGGATCCGTATCCGAGACGTGCGGCCGCTTCCAGGAGTACCCCGATCTCTCGTGGGGACCAGCCTTCGGGGTGGGTGAGGACCAGGTGGGAGGGCGGTTGGTCGCGGTGGGCGGCGACGGCGCGTCCGATCACCGAGTGCAGGACAGCGGTGACGGGTAGTGACGGCGCGATGTCGTAGCCGTTGACGTGCACCATCCCCTGGCCGATGAGACGTTTCGGGGACGGGATGAACGCTGCCGGGTTCGTTTCCGCACGGTTGAGGGCGACGTCGCCGACGTCGATCGCATCCGGGGAGACGACGAACACCGCCGAGGACATCAGGTTGCCCTGGTGGGTGAGCGGCAGTGTTTCGACGGCTCCGGTGACGACTCCGGTGTGCGCGGCGGCGGTGTTCGAGGTTCCGAAGTCGACGCTCAGCATCCAACCCGACATGATGTGCTCTTTCCTGTGTGCTGCGTGGAGTGTGTGGTGGCAGGCGGCGCCGGCCGAACAGTGTTGTGTAGTGGGGCTATTGGTCGGTGGGGGTTATTGGTCGGTGACGGCGCAGAACATCCAGGTGCCGTGTTCGCGGACGAATTCCATCAGCACGACGCCGTCGCTGTCCGCTGAGGTGTCGCCGTCGCGGGTGTTCATGCGGACGCGGACGGATCCGGTGTCGCCGATCACGGTCGTGGAGACAAAGTCTTTGAGCGTGAAGGTCAGGTTTTGCGACGGGGGAGCTTCGCCCGGTGTCGTCGTGACACCGATGTAGCCGGTGCATTTCATGGCGTCGATCTTGCTGCGGTTGTGGGAGTTGAGGGCAGCGAAGTATTCGGTGGTGCGGTCCTGGACGGCTTGAATGTCTTGTGCTGTACCGGGTGTGGTGTTCGCGGAGCGACCGGAAGTGCTGGACTGTGCAGCGTTGTCGGTGCTGGAGGATCCGGCGAACCATACTGCGCCGCCGACCACCGCCAGGACCACCACTGCTCCGGCGGCGATGAGCACACCACGGCGGCGCGGGCGCTGCGATGGCGGCGGTGTACCAGGCCGCGGGGGCGCGGTGATGACGGGAGTTGCGCCGGTGCGAGGCGACGCACCGAACAACACAGCCGGCGGCGAGATAGAGGTCGGAGAGCCGCCGGCGGCCGGCGGCGGGGCCACCGGCAGTGGCGCAGCAGGCCGTGCGGCGGCAATCAACGCGCCCTGCACGACAACAGTTTTCGGATCATCGAGCGTCGCGATCGGACCCAACGCAGCGATCCGCTGCGCCACCAACGGAATCCGCGACGAACCACCCGTCAGATACAGGGCCGTCAGATCCTGGGGTCCGCGCACACCGGCGTCGACGAGCGCGGCGTGCGTCAACACGGCGGCGCGCTCGATTTCCGGTGCGATGATCGACTCGAACTCGCCCCGGGTCAACGTCAGCGTTTCGCGGTGATCGCGGCGACTGTCCACCACGGAAATCGTCGCCGAATCCGTCGACGAGAGCAGCTCTTTCGCACGCCGGATGGAGTCGTCGAGGGTCCGCAGAATGTGCGGCGGCGCATCGGAACGCAGGAATGCCAGTAGTTCCGGGTTCTCGTCCGCGAGTTGGTGATCGACCCAGCGGCGGATCAGGGCATCGATATTCTTTCCGCCGAGGGCGTTGTCGCCGCGCGCGGAGATCACCTCGAAGGTGTCGATGCCGGTGGCGGTGAGGACGGCGACGTCCAAGGTTCCGCCGCCGAAGTCAAACACCGCGATCACCTCGCCGGGTTGAATGCGCTCGGTGCGGGTGTAGAAGTGCGCAGCCGCCCGCGGCTCCGACACCGTCGCCACGCCGTCACCGACGAATCCCAGTTGGGCGGCGGCGCCGTGGAGAACCTGAATTTCGCGGAGCGCCCACCCCTCCGGATGGGTCAGGACCAGCCTGACCGGCGGCAGGCCGCGGTGCACGGCGGTGGCCCGCTCGAGAACGAACCGCAACACCGCCGCCACCGGCACCCAGGTGGGGAGATCGTAGCCGTTGACGTGCACCATGCCTTGGCCGATGACACGTTTCGGGGACGAAATGAAGGCCGCCGGGTTCGTTTGCGCCCGATTCACGGCAACGTCACCGACGTCGATGCTGGCCGGAGACTCGACGAACACCGCCGAACCCATCAGGTTTCCCTCGTGGGTCAGGGGCAGTGTTTCCGGTGCTCCGGAGCGGATTCCGGTGTGGGCGGCAGCGGTGTTGGAGGTTCCGAAGTCGACCGCGAGAACCCACGCGGGAGATCCCGGCGGCGCACTGATCGGGGTGGGGTGGGGTTGGTTCATGGCTGCCTCCGCATGCTCGTGTACGTGCGGACAAGCTCCGCCAACGCGGCGTCTTCGGCGGCGGTAGCCGTCGACATCGCTCGCCGCTGAACCTGGGTCAACCGCTCACCGGCATGGCCGGCGATCTGCTCCGGCGTGCTGCCGGGGTGCACGCCGAGACGTTCGGCGTCGGTGCGCCCGGCCAGCATCCGGGTCAACTCCGCGACAACCGGTGCGTGCGGGTCGGCAAGCAACATTGCCCGCAGTGCCCGATACAGCAGTACCGGTTGCATCGCCGGATCGCTGCGCACCCAGTCGGTGATGGTGCGGATCTGCTGGCGGGCGGGGTGCGCGGCGGCGAGCGTGTCGAGTTCGGCGAGGATGCGGTCCGCGCGGTGCACCGCCGCGAAATCCTGCACCGCACTGTCGAGGAGGTATTTCACCTCCGCGATCCCGGAATGCTCGATCAGCCACCGGTTCAGAGCGTGCGCGCCGCGGCCGGCGACCGCCCGTCCGCCGAGGACACCGTATTCGCCGAGCAGATCGAGCAACCGGTCCCGCATGACGGGGCCGAGGTGCTGTGGGTTCTCTGATTCGAGGAGGTCCATCAATTCCAGGGTGTCCATCGATGCGACGGTGTGCAGGGCAATGGCGTCGGCTTCGGTGACCTGCCCGGTATAGGTGCTCTCGGCCAGCAACCCCGCCACCGGCACCACCGTCGAGACGGTCGACGCGAGAGCCTGCGCCAACTTCTGGGCGTGCGCGTGGGCGTGTTCGATCGGATTACGCCCACCGAGAGCGCCTTCCCCGAAACTGTCCGCCCGCGAGAGCACCCCGAGCGTGTTCAGCGGGGTGAAGCCGAGTTGACGTAGGAAATCCATCTCGTCGGCGCGGGGGGCACTGTCGAAAAGAAACACCGCGCCGTCCGCATCGACGGACGCGGAGCGGGTTTGCGCGAATCCGTCGATCAACGCAGCGCGGGTGCGGTGTTCGTTCTCCACGGTCAGAGTCGCCAACCCTGGGGTGTCGACGAGGGTGAGGTTCTCGAGGGAGAGGGACGGCAGGTGCCGGTGAACGTACGCGATGTCCGCTGCCTCCGCGCCGAGACTCACGGTGCGTCCGGCTTCGAGCGGGACCGGGCGGCGGGTGCCGTCGAGGCCGACCAACTCCGCCCGCGAGGGTGCCCCGGCCTGGTAGACGGTGACGACGTTCGTCGCTTCCAACGCTGCGGTTTCGGCGACCGGAGCCCCGATCAGGGCGTTGACCAGCGTTGATTTACCGGCTTTGAGACGTCCGACGATCACCACCCTTGGCGGTGACCACAGGATCGCGCGGATCCGGTGGGCGTGATCGGCGAGGTCGCCGCCCAGTTGGTTGACGGAATACAGGCCGCGGTCGAGGGCGATGCGGACGGCTTGTTGGCGGTCGAACTGCGCCGGATGCGGCGGGTACGGAGCGCTCATGTGGGCATCGGGTCGTTCGAGGCGATGTACACGGCGATCTCGGGGAACCGGATGATCCCCGCCGGGCTGGTCCAGCCGGGCCGGATCAGGGCGGCGATGGTGCCGACCTGATCGGGTGTCTGCGCGGCGACGCCGGTGACAGCTTTCTGGTGGGCGGAATCGAAGACGGTGCCGGGGGCGGCGTCGAGAATCTGGACACCGACCTGGGCGAGGTCTTCGCGGATTCGCTCACGGGCAGAGATACCGCCGTCGAGGTCGTGTAGTCCGATCATCGCGATGATCAGTCGCCGATCCGGCTCCACCGGCATCAACGGGGCGGGGACCGCTGCCGGGACCGCCCCGGCGCCGGTAGGTACGACGGTGGTAGGTCCGTGATGGGCAGGTGGGTAACCGGCAGAGATACCACCAGGTGCCGCTGCCGGTGTTCGGGCGGCGCGCAGCATCCAGCCGGCCGCCATGCCGCCGGCGCAGGCCAGCACGATCAACGCGAACGCGAACGGTGCATTCATGAAACGGTCACCTTCTCGGCTACGGATTCGGGGGTCGGCGCAGGCGGAGGCGTGGTCAGTCGTGCGATGAGGTTCTCGATCTCCGACGACTTCGCGGTCACCACCCGCAAATTGGTGTTGAGCTTTTTGAGCGTGCTGTCCCGCGTCGCCGCATCGAGACGCTGGGCATCCTGCGCCTGCGCAATCTGCGATTGCACCTGCGCGATAGACGATTTGAGGTGCTCGCGGTAGCGGATCACGATCTCCGGCCGGGAGAGAGCCAAACCCAGATCAAGCATCCGGGCGGTACTCACCTTCGCAGTCGCGACTGTCTCCCGCAGCCACGTCAGCAAGTTCGTCTTTCCCGCCCGCATCGCCTTGTAGCCGAGGTTCACCCCGATCCACACCACACCGGCGATTGCGCCGACCCCGATCAGCGCGCCGAGCATCGACGTGCCGATCATGCCCATCGTCAACACACTCGGATCGAGCAAGCCTTGCTTCTTACTGACCACCTGCCCGGTGGTGAGCGGGTCCGACTGCATGGACGCGACGATCTCCGATTCGATACTGCGCCACACGGTTTCGGACTCGGACCCGAAGAGCGGGGTCACGATACCGCGGAGGCGGTCGAGGAACAGTTGCACCGCCGACGTCATCGCCGCGAGGAGATCGGATTCGATCTCACTGGTGAACACCTGCGGATTCTTCCGCAGCACTTCCATCCCGGAGGCGTTGATCTTGGTGGTCCATTTTTCTTTCACCACGTCGAGTTGTTCCTCGAGGTGCATGACTGCCGCTTGACGAGCAAGAGTCAGGTCCCGGCCCAGATGCTGATCCCACTGCGCCGACTGCTCGGTCAGTGCAGTGAGCTGATCCCGCTGCGCCTCCAGTTCCGGGAGCGCGGCATCACCGTCCTTGGTGCGGGTGATGTGCGCGGTGACCTTGCCGTGCACCAACCGCAAACCTTCGCGGGCTGTCCGCAGCCCGTCGACCTGGGCGCGGTGATCGGAGTCCAGCGCACTGCCGATCAGGGTCCGCAGTGCGGTGATCCCCGACGAGGCTTCCGCCGCGCTACGCCGTACGGGATCAGTGATCTCGACGGCGGCGAGCGCACGGACACTCGAGACGCCCACGACGGGGATGGTGCGCCGCAGATGGGTGCGGAGCAGTCGCTGATTCTCTTCGACGATCAGTTTCCAGCGGCGCAGGTGCTTGTCCGTTTTGGTCACGACCACGATCACGGCTTCGACTGTGGCGGTGCAGTCTCGGATGAAGTTCATTTCCGGGGCGGTCAGTGGGGAGCTGGCATCGCAGACGACGACGAGGACACCGGCCTGCTCAGCGGACTGCGCGGACAGTTTCGCGGCCGCCGCATCGAGCCCTCCGGATCCGGGAGTGTCGACGAGGATCAGGTTCGCCAGGTGCGGGGAACGTACGGGGACGATCGCGCGGGTCGGCAACACCTCGACCGCCGGGTCGGTGACGTGGCGGCCGGCGGCGCTGACCCAGTCCGCGACTTCGGCGACCGGGATGCGCCGCACTGCGCCGGGAAACACCAGGTCCGCCGATCCCCACGGATGCTCCGCGCTGTCCGCCACCACGGACATGGTGGCGGAGGTGGTGGGATCGACATCGACGGGGGAGAGACCGCGAATTCCGGCGAGGGCGTTGACGAGGGAACTTTTTCCGCGATTGAGTTCGCCGACCACGACCACCGTCCGCTGCACTTGCCCGGCAGTTGCTTTCTCGGCCGCCAGATCGGCTGTCGCGTTGAAACCGTAGGTGCGCAAAATTTTCGTCGCGCCGGCCAACGTCGTTTCGACCGGCGTGAGCGGGTTGTCGGTGCTCTCGTGCGCTGGTGCGGCGGCAGCGTCGTTTCCCACCTGTATGTCCCCCTGTTTGCTTCTCCCTATCCGGTAACTCGTCATGTGCCGAGTTGCCGCCCACCCCTGGGATCGTGAGCCGCAGACGACTCGCGGATGAAACCTTATCGGAGGTGGCAGCGCAGTGTTCTGCGGATATGTACGTTAGATGCGGCGAGAGGGCGGAAAGTTCCCGCGCAACAAAAATTGGTTGCACGAAGATTGCGGATGTAGCGGACATATCGGGTGCGGCGGGCAGGAATTGCCGTGCCGTCGCCAGGCTGCCGCAGCAACATGCGGTGGAAAACTTCTCTCGCAGTATGCAATCGCCACCGCAGATTCCTGGTAACCGAATACAGCTGAACTTCGGAGACGACAGTAGTTGAGCGCACCGCCTATATCTGTGCGGGTTGGGGGATTTGGGTGCAATCCCAGTTCTGGACCAAGGATCTCTCGGTATTGCCGCCGCGGCATACTGCACCGTGTGACCGAACGTATCGATGAAGAACTGGCAATGCTCGCCGACGTCCGCCGGTTCCTACGCTCGAAGGAAGGCGCCGACTTCACGATCCCGACAACTGCACTCGACCAGGTACTCGACGAACGCGGCGCATCAGCATCCCGCCAGCTTGACGAGCAAATGCTGACGCTGGTGGAGCAACCTGTCCGATAAACGGGCTCGACCGACAGAGACGCAAGCATGTTGCAGATCACGGCATTAGTGGCGTTCACCGACGGAACTCTCACCTATCAGTCCCGAAAAAAAGTTTGAGCCCAGCGGGAACTAATCGCCATCTCGGCGCATCTAATCTCTGACGCTCCTCGACAGATTTCACTCCGGTACGACACGTACCGCGGCCGGAACACCGTCAGGGGATATGGAAGCACCGAGAGAGGGACATACGATGCGCGCGACAACATTTGCGCCGATAGCAGCGGCGGTAGCAGCGATCTTGCTGGTGACCGGATGCTCGAGTACCAGCGATGGTCAACCCAACGCGGAAGGTGAAAGCGGCGGCAGTGCAACGGTCGCAGCGCAGGACGCCGCACCCGGGGAGATGGATCCGGGGACGTTCCGCACCACCCCGCAGCCCGCTTTCGGGAAAGTGACCAGCGTCAACAGTGGCCGCTACGTCGAAGGTCAGCGGATGGCCGAGTTCGTCGTCCTCCCCAGTGAACTTGATCCGCTGTTGGTCGGGTCGGTACCGATGTCGACGTATGTGATCAAATCCGGCAAGGCGCTTTCGATTCTGCTGACCGGCAAGTCGCCGGACATCGCCGAACGCGAAGGGATGCTCACCGGCTTCTCCACCTCCCGCAAATACGAGGACAAAGTCGCCGACAAATCCATCGTGCATGCGGTCCTGCGGTTTCCGGATGCCGCATCCGCGAAACGCGCCGCAGTCGACATGTCCGCCGACGACGCACTGCCCGGCGAATACTCGGATGGCGGTGTGCCCACACCGATCGACATCCTGCCCGACACGCTGACCACCACCCGCGAAGCCTCGGACGGTTCGTTCAGCTCCAACTCGTTCACCCCGCACGGGCAATACATCATCTACACCTGGGCGTCCGCACCGATCGCCGAGAAAGCGTGGACCGCGCAGGTCACCGCGAAAGCTCTCGCACAGCAGGCCCCGATGATCGACAAGTTCCCCGCCACACCCGCCGACAAATTCGCAGAGTTGCCGATGGACATCGACAACGTCCTTGTCCTGACTGTCCCGGAGGAAGACGGCAACAAGACCACCAGCTCCAGTGCGGTGTACGGGCCCCGCGGCGCGGCGCATTTCTCGTCCAATCCGACTCTGACCATCGAGTTCATGAGCGAATCGAAGACCACGTTGAACGCGGTTGCCGGCACCGGTGTGTACCGGTCCGAAACGGAGCAGGGAGCTTCGACACTGTTCGACCTGTTCAGCAGCGACATCACCAATCAAGGCTTCACGAAGTCCGCGAACCCGCCCGGCATCCCCAACACGGCGTGTTTCACCAAGGACACCCCGCGCGGAACCTACAACTACTGCATCGTCCACCAGGGACGTTACCTCGGCGAGATCAGCGTCCTCGACGACGAGAAGAAGGTCCACCAGATGACGACAGCGCAGTATCAGATTCTCGCGACACAGTGAAATAAGTTTCACAGCAACGAATTCCGGCGCACACCCGAGTGGGTGTGCGCCGGACTGCGTTTCAGGGTGGCGGAGGCGTCATCTCGCAGAGGGTTGAGATTGCGAGGCGTACTCCGCCACCAGCAGCGATAACTGCTTGGGGGATGGTTGTTATCGCTGGACACTTTTAAAGGATGCCGAGAACAATGTACCTGCCCACCCCGACACCGATCCTGGCGGGCGGGTAGAGATATTCGGTAAAAGGACTTATCGCACTTGATGTTTCGTGAGATCCTGACGATGCGAGAATTCGAAGGCTCCCGAGTTGCCCACGAGCGCCGGTAGCTTTTCGTGTGGACGAGAGCAGATCTTTGCGAAAGTCGACTGTCAACAACGTCACGCTTGGGGTATGAGCGGGGTGAGGGACACAGCAATCTGCTCCGCCCCTTATCGAGGGTCGTCAGATGGTCCCTTCGGCGGCTGCAGCGCCCACCGGGCTGCCGCTACGGTTCGTTGACCGCGGGCCACCCGAGGTCGGGCTTCGGGAGGTCGGGATCGAAGTAGTTGCGGGCATACTCCTCGATCGCCAGACGTGCGAGCTTGTTGCTGTCGAGGTTCAACTGTTCGCCCATGCGGAAGAACAATGTGAGGACGGGGTGCGGAAGTCGCAACGTGAGTTCGAGCTCCATGACCTCGTCAGGCGTGCCCTTCGGTGGGCCTGTCATCTCCGGGGAAGGGGCGTCGGGGAGTTCGGTCATCGGGGTCATCCTGTTCTCGGCAACACGTGCGCGTCTGGTTGAGAGTATTCGAGCAGCTGCGGCCAGGTGGGACATTGGCGACGGATCAGGTGGCCGAGGTGGTGGGTTGGGGCTTGTCGGTCGGCGGCCAGAGGCGATCCGGGTGTCGCCGCGATCGGCAAGGCCCCGAACAAAGAGGCAACCTGATACAATTTCGTATAACAGCAGCTGAGAGGGGAATATGATGACCGTCGACTACGGAATCGAACGTGACCTCCGCGCCATCCCAGCGGAGAAGGAACTGCTGCACTTCAAACTCCTGCGAGCAGTAGGCAAAGCGACCGACGACAACGTCCCGCAACGCACCATCGCCCAGATGCTCGGTGTCCAGCAACCCGAGGTCAGCCGGATCCTGAAGAAGTTGCGCCTGAACCCCTCTGCCCGCGAGCGCAGTCCCCGTGAAGTGATGCTCGAACACGCTGCCGGCCACATCAGCCACGAGCAGATGATGCGCGAACTCCTCCACTGGGACTACACCTTCGGTCACATCGCACAGGATGACCCGATCGGGGAATCGTACGTACGAGGAACGTGGGATCAGATCGAACGCGCCGGGGACCTCCTCACCGATGACGACCGTCATGCACTGTTCGAGGGCACCGCCGATCAGCGTGCGCAGGCGAATGCACTCTGAACAATTAGAGGCGGTTGCAGCTCAGCTCGAAACACTCTGTGGCACGAATCAGCCGTTGGACAAGAACGGAGCCCGATCCTCCGCACACGCACGGGATGCGGAATCGCGTAGCCGAACCCGCAGGACCATCGTCGAGATGTACCTGGCCGAGCAAACCGAAATCGCCGTGGGCGGGCAATTCCTGGCGCTGGCAACGGCCGGCCCACCCGCGGCCGGGAAAAGCTCCAGCATCGAACGCCGCGAACTCGCCGGCCGAGGATGGAGAGTCCTCGACGCCGACCGAGTCAAGGATTATCTACTGCGCGACGCGCTCGAGCAGGGTTTCTACGACGACCTCCTCGAGATTGAACTCGCAGACGGACACCACCTGATGCCCCGTGAGCTCGCGACACTCGTACACACGGAGTCGATGATCATCATCGATGCCATTACCGAACGCTGCGTGAACATCGGCGAAAACGTAGTGATCAATGATCCTTCGGCGCAAACCCGGTCCTTCAGGGCCGGGATAGCCGAACCTGTCGGTGGCTGCCGTTAGTGTCTCGGGTATGGCTACGGGGGTGGTGAAGCGGGCCTACAAGTACCGTTTCTATCCGAGCGACGGGCAAGCTGAGCAGCTTGCCCGTACGTTCGGATGCACTCGTTACGTCTACAACCGTGCACTGGCTGAGCGATCCCGCGCCTGGCAGCAGGAGCAGCAGCGGGTTTCGTATGCGGATACGTCGAAGATGCTCACCGGCTGGAAACGTGAGCCGGACACGACGTGGTTGGCGGAGCCGTCGAAAGGGCCACTGCAGGAAGCATTACGGCAGCTGCAAGGCGCATTCGACAAATTTTGGCGGAAACAGACCCGGTATCCGACGTTCAAGAAAAAGGGTGTCTCGAAGGATTCGGCAACGTATTTTGCGAACTGCTTCACCTACCGGGGCGGTGTCGTTCGGTTGGCGAAGCAGTCGGAGCCGTTGAACATCCGATGGTCGAGACCATTGCCCGACGGTGCCGTTCCATCTCAGGTGACGGTGTCCCGCAATTCGCGTGGCCAGTACCATCTTTCGATTCTCGTCGAGGAGACGATCACGGAGTTCACTCCGGCGGATCGAGTGGTGGGGGTCGATGCCGGGATCACGAGCCTGTTCACACTCTCGACGGGGGAGAAGATCGACAACCCGCGTCATGAGGCGAAGGATCGCGTCCGATTGGCGAAAGCCCACCGGGCGCTGGCGAAGAAACAGAAAGGATCCGCAAACCGGGCGAAGGCCCGGTTGAAGGTAGCGAAAATCTATGGGCGCGTTGCCGATCGGCGGCGCGATCATCTGCACAAACTCTCCACTCGGCTGGTGCGCGAAAACCAAGTGATCGCCGTCGAGACGTTGAGTGTGCGGAACATGCTGAAGAATCGCAGTTTGTCGCGGGCGATTTCGGATGCGGCGTGGTCGGAGTTCCGGTCGATGCTCGAATACAAGGCGGGCTGGTACGGGCGGCGGGTGGTGGCGATCGACCGGTTTTATCCGTCGTCGAAGACCTGCTCGGTATGCGGTGTTGTGGTGGAGTCGTTGCCGTTGGATGTGCGGGTGTGGACGTGTCGGTGCGGTGCCGTTCACGATCGGGATGTGAATGCTGCGATCAATATTTTGGCCGTCGGACTGGCGGTGTCAGCCTGTGGAGATGGTGTGAGTCCTCTTCTCGTGTAAGCGAGGCGAGGCAACTGTCTGTGAAACAGGAACCCTGGGATGTGAGTTTCAGGGGCGACTACGGGGTGTGAGTCTCGTGGGGAATCTTGGTCGTTGAACGGCCGAGAGGAAGTCAAGGAAGGGACTTTCAGCTGGCCAGGTCTGGGCCGGCGCCTGCTGTCCGAACTCGTCGAAGCTGACTACCAAAAGTTGACGATCCTCGATGTCGAAGCGCCACAAGATATTACGCGGGCACGCGCCCTCAACCGGTGGTGGCGGGGCCGTGAAACAGCGCTGCGTGGCGGCGATCCTCTCGGTGGCCGCTTCACGCCCGCGTTCGTCATCGACGCCCTCTACACCGGAGGCAGCAGTTTACGGTGTGCGCCCACAACGCCCGCGCGACCTTTGACGATCCGCTCGCCGCCGAGATTCCCACGGTGGAGTTGTTCGTCGAAAGCTTCGACGGCGCAGACGAGACGTGGGTGAAGGAGAACGGAAAAGTGGTCTACCCGCACAGCGTTTCTCTGTGACGGAAGGCAAGAGACAGCTTCGGAGCGGGTAGTCTCAACGACCAACTCCCCTGATCGCAACCCGGTACCGAGCGGGCCACCGCCCTGAAGTGAAAACACCGCCAGGGACGGTAGACGAACCTACCGCCGCGGCGAACACAGTGCCAAAGCTCGGCGACCTGGGGTCATTCGACGGGCGCGAGGGCGGCGGCGAGCTGTCGGCGGGCCCGGTTGAGGCGACTTCGCACCGTTTGAACGTTGATCCCCTGATGTTCGGCGATCTCCTCGTAGGAAAAATCAGCAAATTCGCGAAGCACGATCGCGACCCGAAAATCTTCCGAAAGCCTGGCCAGAGCGGTCCGGACTGCATCGACGTCGACGACGCGCTCCGCCGTCAACGGCGCCAGATCATGAAGTTCGACATGCTCGTCCGGCGTTGTCGGGATTGGGGTGCGGCGGCGGATCGCGGCGAGTGCCGCGTTCGCGGCGATGCGTTGCAACCACGTACCGAACCTCGCGTCGCCGCGGAAGCGGTGCAAGTTCTGCCAGGCCGCGGTCAGTGCGTCCTGGAGAGCATCTTCCGCATCGTGCTGATTCCAGGTGATCTGCAGGCACACCGCCCACGCGTGATTGCGGTGCCGGCGGACGAGTTCGCCGAACGCTGCGGCGTCGCCTTCTCGGCACAGTGCCAGTAGTTCGGTGTCGTCCATCGGTATCCCCCCGGTTGGTTCGCGGTCAGAGTATCGGCCGCCGCTCAGTGCGTGGTCGGGTGCCCGCCGCCGCGTCCGTTCTGCGAAGATTCGCCGGTGGGAGCGTTATCCGGTTCGTCCCGAAAACCCTCGAGGCGGGCTTTAGAAGCCGCCGCCATCGCCGAGGTCGATGTCGTCGATGTCCTCCACCGCGTCGTCGGAACTGTCGATGTCGCCGAAGTCCCGGAAGTCCACATCAGACCCGTCACCATCAGCGGAATCGGCACCGTCGTCCCCATCGAGCAACGCCGAACCATCCCCGCCGAACTCGGTGTAAACGGGATCGTCGTCCATCTGCGGAACCAGCGCGTCGTCGACCGGCGCACTCTCGGGGTCCAGCGCGCGCGCAAGAGCCGCCGACCACACGTCCTCGGGTGGTTCGGGCAGCAGCGACTCCTTCGAGATCCCCAGTTCCTCGAACAGGCTGCGCTCGTCACCGGACATTGTCGGTCTCACTTTCATCGATCATGCGTGGCGGGGTTCGGTGGTGGGTCAGCTGTGGGTCAGCGTAATGATCGCCCACGGCCGCGGAGTCAACGCCGCCAGCGTCGGATCGACCGTAGTGCTGTCCGCGAGGTCGACATCGGGGGCGTCGGCGACGAGCATCTCGTGCCCCGAATCGGCCCACGCATCCTCGAACACCGAGATCGGGACCTCGGATTGGTTTCCGTCCGGATGCCCGGGGTCGGACAGGATGACGACACCACGCTCGGTGTCGATCCCGACGACGACGACAGCATGATCGGCAGTGTTGTCTTCGGTGGTTTCCTCTCCGGGATACCAGATTTCACCGGAATCGACCATCGCGATCACCCCGTACCCGTCGGAAAGTTTCTCTTCCAGACCACTCATCGAGCCGGGCTCGAGATGACACGGGACACCCTGGTCTTCCATCAGGATTTCCATGTTCGCAGACGTCATTCCCTGCGACGGATCACCGTTCGCGAACAAACCCAGTTCGAGGGCGCGGTCGACGAGTTGCTGCGGGTCACTGATGTCGAGACCGGTGTACTCGGAGACGACCTGCGCGACGGACGACGGCCCGCAGTAACCGTCGACTTCCTGGTAAAACCAGTCGCCCGTCCATGCGGTGGGGGTGCCGTACGTTCCGTCCTCCGGCACCGGCGTGCCCTCGGTATCGGGTGCGGGGGATTCGGCGGGAGCCGGGGGGGTTTCGTCGTTCGGTGGGAGCGGCGCCGGAGCCGCCGGTTCCGGCAGTGGCTGCACCTGAGGGTCGAGGTCGGGGACCGTCATCGACGGCATGACCGGCATCGTCACCGGGTCCGGAGCAGGGGTGTCGTCGAACATGGTCGGCATCGCCGGCATGCAGGTCACCGCACTGTCCCCGAGCGGGTTCTGGTCGAGGTCGCCGAGCAGATCGGTGCCGTCATCGGGGTAGTTGTCACCACCGGTGTAGTTGTCGGTGTCGGTGAGGTCGGTACCGAAAGACTCGTACATAGCTTTCCCAATCAGATAACGGCACCGAAGTGCGGAAGACGACGAAAGATGTTGCAGAGCAACGTAAAGCGAACTGCGATCTGTCGGTTCAGAGATCGGTCATGTCGGGTGCGGTCGGCTCCGGGACGTACGTTTCGGAGGTATCGGGGTAGTCGGTGACAGGTTCCCAGGCGCCGGTCTGGGTGGGGTCGGTGATGAACTGGTCGGCGTAGCCGTCACCGTTGGTGTCGATTCCGCCGGCGTCGAGGATTCCGTCGCTGTTGGTGTCGACCAGGACGGTGTCGACGCGCCCGTCTCCGTCGAAGTCGAAGTTTGCTTGGTCGGCGGTGCCGTCGAGGTTGAGGTCGATGATGTTGCCGTCGATGCGGCCGTCGTTGTCGACGTCGAGGAGGGTGACATCGGCATAGCCGTCACCGTTGCTGTCGATGTCGACGATGTCGAACTGCCCGTTACCGGCGGAGGAGATCTCCACGACGTCCGCGATGCCGTCGCCGTCGGTGTCGTGCTTGATCTGGTCGACGTCGCCGTCACCGTCGAGATCGATTTCGAGGGTGTCGATGATGCCGTCGCCGTCGATGTCGCGGGCGGAGCTGTACCCGCCGGAATCTGAACCGGACACAGGTGCCGATTCCGGGGGGGTCGAAGCCGGCGACGTGGCCGGGGCCGGGGCTGGAGCTGTCCAGGGGGAGGCTGAGGGAGCGTCGGTGCTGCCGCTGAACTGGGCATCGTCGGGGTTGCCGGTGACCTGAGCAGTGGAGGAGGTGTCGGTTGGAGTAGCCATGATGGGAGCCCTTTCGCTGTGGTGACGCAGCGAGGTGTTCGCTGGTGTCAGTAGTTAGATGCGGCGGGAATGCAAAAAGTTCCCGACCAATATTTTTTCTCGGACACGGCCCTCACGTAGATGTGGGCGGAGTCCGCTGCCGGCCCTTCACGCAGAGGGTGAAGTTGCAGCCCACACAGTCCGAGGCTGCGACCAGAGTGGGTCTGGGTGCAGCATTGACGGCCCGATCATGCGGGTGAGCTTTTATGGCGATCTCCACCGCTTCCTCGCTGGGCAGTTAAGGATCTCGACCACTACTCACATAGAAAAGCGTTGTCGGCGAACATAATTGCGCGACCGGCAAGCGCCCTGGTCTGACCGTGTTCGGCGCACTGCCCGCAAAGAAGTTGTCTGTTCTCGGGAACTTTTCATGCTCGGCCCGCATCTAATCTCTGACGGATTCACAACAAGCAGCTAAGGACATTGACGATGTATTCCACGTACGAACCCACTCACGAGAGCGCTGTTGTATCGGCGGACTTCACCGGACAACCTGACCTGCCGCGACCGAATGTCGGCTGGGCGGTTGCAGCGGTGGTCTTCTTCTGGCCGTTGGCGTTTTCGGCATTCACTCACGCGCTGAGCGTGTATCCGTTGTGGGCGAGCGGCGACCACGCCGGTGCCCAACGTGCAGCGGATCGCACCAAGAAGCTCGGTGTCATCTCGTTGGTGGTCTGGTTCGTGATGACTGTCGCGGTGTTCGGCGCGTACGTCGTGCTCATGTCATGGATCCTGTCGAATCCGTCGAATTCTAGGCGCACTTTTGCTTCTTTTCCGCTCTGGCTGCATCCCCGCATTCGGTTGTCATTCTTTTTGGTGTACAACACCCTTCTCGGACGGTGCTGACCCACACCGCGGGACAGTAAATTCTGCGGGCGAAAGCGCACACTTAGCAGGGCTCGAATTTCAGAGAGAAAATCGTGACCGCAAAATCTATCCGTTCCGCCAGTCGGACTCGAGTTCCCCGATCCCGTTGGGTGGCAGTAGATATCATCGCCACCATTGCATTCGGGATATTGGCCGTCGGTGCAGCACTCGTGGGACTTTGGCTGAGTATGTTCTACCCGATGGTCACTGCCTCGTGTTACAAGGACTGCAGCACCACCGCGATCGGGGTGGCGATGATGCTGATGTGAATCGGGATTCCTGTTGTCCTAGTCGCAACGATCATCGGCATCTGGCGGTCAAAGCGAAATCACATGCCCACGTTTTTCTGGCCGCTATTAGGCATCGTGGCGATCGCGGTGATGTCGGTCATTTCTATGATGATCGTCGGTGTCGCGGCCGGATAGTGCAGCCACCGGATCCGCGTTGGGCTTCGCGGAGGCCTGAATCGCTCCCGTTTGCCTGATCTCAAATGAAGTCCTGTTGTCGACGGCGGTGGCATCCGTGCACTTCATCCGATTCCGTTGAGAAGATCGCCACCGCAGTCGGGCTTCTTGATACGCGCGAGTCCAGGGTCGGCAGGTGATCGCGGCGGACCCGATATCACAGTACGAGCGGAAGGAAATATTGAAGTGCCTGAACAGTTTTCGCAATACGATGGCTTCGACCCGGACGTGCGGGATCAGGCGGGACGATCGGATGTCCCTGTGCAAGGGCTACCAGGCGACTGTGTCGGCAGCGTGTCGACGGTGTGGTTGAAGCGAACTGGTCGAATCTGGTCGGTTATCTGGTTGCCGGGGGCTCGCAGACGCAGTCGTTCCGAGTGGGCACTGCCTATCCTCGGCGGCGCAGTGATCGGTGCCGGCATCGGCTATCTGATGACGTGGGCTCTCGTGCTTACCTGACTGGGAGTCGACGACCCATCCGGCGGACCTGCCACCGAACTGATCGTGAGGTCTGTGGAGTACGGAACGAAGATCGGTGTGTTCGCCGGTCTGATTGTCGGAGAGATCATGTGGCGCTATCGACTCGGTGTGCTCCCGATAATTCGGAGGCGACGAGAACCTTCGAATCATGCGGGATACACTGCGGGAACAGCCGATACACTGGTTGATTGCGCTCGGAACGATCGCAACGCGTCGTAACGGTCGATCGTTGGTGTCACTCGATAAGTGTTTCGGTACTTCGAAATGGTTGGCCGTCGGGTCCCGCCCTGAACGAGTACCTACGACTACGCAAAACGAAGCCCGAATGCCGACCGGTTCGTCGCGACGCTGAGCGTGCCGCACTCACAACGACACACCGGGACACCCTGCTCATGACCCAATCATGCACAGCCTGAGGTGTGACAACGAATCCTGTTGGACCGGGCCCTCGGCTCCCTCGGCGCGATCTTCGGGTCCTGACCTCGACGTCCTCACCGGACCAGGCACCTACCATCGCGGCCGCGCACTGACGCGACGGTGCCGCGACAGCGTTGTTGCCTTCCCCAGGTCGGTGGTACCGATGTATCGGGACTGTGTGCGAGACTGCAGTGTTAGGTAGAGGGGCGACGAAAATCGGCGGGGAGTGCAAATTATGTGGTTCGTTTGGATCGCAGCTGTGGCCCTGATCATCGGCGCCAGCACTGTGAGGCGGCGGCACATATCGATCGCGAAGCTGCTGTGGGTACTCGCGGCCGCGGCATTGATCATCCTCGCAGTCAACGGATTTCGAGATCGCAACGCAGTAGATGCCCTTGTTGCGATCTTCATGGTCGCGATCATCGGCGCACTTTTATGGCTTACACCGAACAAAATCGAGCGAACTTGACAGACGGATCGTCTCACCGTGGGCCGCCGACAAGGGCCCCTAGACACCACCGCAGTGTTCAGTCCGCGTTGCGTCCTTTCGCTGATGCCGTTGGTGATGAAGACGATTCCAGCACCGATGGAGATGGCCGACCTGGCGACCTTGATGTGCAAGTTCGCTGAGGCACATTAGTTTCAGTTGGTGAGGGCTATGTCGAGTTTCTGGAGCAGTTAGGGATCCGATCGGTCAGGCGTGTGCCAGGTGGATGGGATGGTTCGGGCGCCGCGAATCGAGAGGGAATCGTCCCGACAACATAGTCGACCGAGTTGAAAGTGGACCGATCAATGCGGTCGAGTCGCGTGTGGCGTAGGCATTTTGGCGTTCATGCGCATTTACTCCAAAAAGATTGCCACCGGTAATCTTTGGTGGTTGGCGACGTTCATGGTGTCGATGGCGGTCCGGCGTTCGGATTGGGATTGGGAAGTGTGGCTTCGGTCCAACGCGTTCCGTCGAACCACCTCAGACGTGTGCGGTCGACCTGGTCCGGGTACCACCCTGCTGAAGGCGCGCCCATTGCTCCCGTCGCGATGGTCTGTGGTGTTCCCTCGGAACGCTCGGCAACAAGAGTCGATGTGGGATGGTCGTGGTTGCTATCAGGGTCCTGCGACCGCGGTCCGGTTCCCGAGGCGGGTCTTCGTGTGAAAGCGAAGGTTGCTGCCGCGACGCCACCGATGATCGGGACCCACGCGATCCAACGACGCAAGGTCAGTGCATCGGTGCACTCGCTGGACGGATTCCAGGAATCCGATGACACAGAACGGGATTCGTAGCCGAGTATCTTCCCCCAACTGCTGGAACTATGATCGATCAAGTAACTCTCAGTCGGTCCGCGGTCGCGGATCAGCGCATTCCCGCAGCCGACTTTGGACCCTGCGTGGGAGACGCTCACCGGGATCAGTAGCGCGAGTACGCCAAAGAGGATTGCGATTGCAGCAGCGACGGCAGCCACCTTGAATGCGGTCGAGGGCAGTGTCTTGTTCATGTGGTTCCTCCTTCGGCGGGTCGGTCTAGCGGATGTACTTGAACCACTGCGGGCAGCCGTATTGGGTCAGATAGGTGACCGCCAAACCGGATCGTTCGAAGTCGACCGGACGAAAGTTCAACGACTGCCCGAGGACCGAATACTCGAATCCGCGTGCGCTGCCCATCTTTTCCCAGTCGGCACACACTTCGGTTGCGCGGTCCTGCAGCCACTGGGGACTTTCGTACGGGAGTCCTTCCTGGTCGAACTGCTTGATCATCCGGTTCAGGGTGTCCTCGGGTGTCATGGTGGCGGTGGTGGCCCGGGGAGTTGGTACGGTCGACTGGACTTTGGTGGGGGCGTATTCCGGGCAGTACGAGTTCACAGCAGCGGTGATGATCGTCAGGTTGTGGGCGGCGCTGTACACACCGGCACGGTCGGATTGTTGCTTCAAGATGGTCTTCGCATCGGCAATACTCTGGCCACTAGTGACTGCTCGTTCGATCAGTTCACACATGCCTGTTCCCACTTTGACGGCCACTTCGTCGCTGTCGAAAGGAACTTCAGCGTTATTGACTTCGCGGAGATAGCTCTGGTCTGGTGATTCGGGAATTGCGGTTGACGAAGAACTGCATCCTGCGATGAGTCCGATCCCGCAGAGTCCGGCGACCAGGATGGCAATGCGCTTATGGTCGGGTTTTCGAAGCAGTTGTCCCGGAACGGAGTTGTTTGCGCACATGTTTGGAAGCATCGCTAACCGGTAACGGCTTGTTACCTCGTGTCCATCGATCAGATGACAGTGGCGTGCGCTGTCGCCGTGACCGGGTTACGGGAGGATGTTTGTTAGTCCGGTGATGTAGTTGATCATTCGATGCACGATTAGTGGGGTCTGCATCGAGTTTGTTCTCGCTGACGGCTTCAGGTTTCCTCGGATGTGCGGCGCGGACCTCACGGGGATGAAGTCCATCCGTGAACCTCCCGCCCACACCATTGAAGGAAAGTGTGCCGTCGAATCGTCGCAGCCATGAGGAGTGCGTCGAGGGCGACCCGGTCGACCGACATGTGCACCAGTGATCAACACACCTGTGTAGCAGGCGGATTGGCCAGAGTGCTTTTCCTGGATTTCGTGGTCTCGCGTAGTCAGAGGGAACGGGCGTCAGTTTTCGGTCTCAGCCGGGACTGGGGGCATGCCGCTGACTGCATTTGGCTGTGAGTAGATGGGTACTCGATTGCCTCGTGCAACGAAAGTGTCGTACAGACCGATACGTCTGAAAATAGGCTGTCGTATTGACGCGACGGTGCGAGCTACGAGGAGCAACAGTTGTCGCTGTCAGACCGGATCCGAAGCGTTGCACCAACGAAGTTTATTTGGGTGGGGATCGCGTTGTTTATCGTGGGCCTCGGTGTCCTCGCGTTCCCCGCGACGATCGAAGGGTACGGTTTCTCGACCGTCAACTGCGGCGCTCCGTTCTCCCGGGACAACGCTGAGGCCAACGACGACGACGAACTCTTCGACAGCTACAACAAGGCTCTGGGGCGAAGTACCAGTCGACCGTTCGCAGACAGCGCCTACACGAAATGCACGAATGCGCTTTCGCTACGTCACGGAATTGGATGGCCTCTGATGCTCATCGGCGCAGGAGGATCGGTCTACGGTTTCCTTGCGTGGAACAGGACCCGTCCGCGGCGGATTGCCGCACCACACACGGCTACGGCAAATGAGCATATGCAGTACCAACCCCTGACTGCTCCGCAGCACCAACCACAGTCCCGTGCTCGGCCCGTCTCATCGGTTGGAGCAGGTTGGTATCCCGATCAGGTGGATCCGACCAGAGTTCGCTGGTTCGATGGAGAGGAGTGGACGGAAGCGACCTTGGCGAGAACAGACGGCTCTCCGAATATCTGAGGGGGCCGGAGAGTGATGTGAGTGGTCGAGATGTACATGGGTTGATTCAGTGCCGGCTCGAACTGCTCAGCTGTGCAAGGGAGTTCACTGCGCGATCAGCCGATCTATCAGCAGTATCCGATGTCATCGATCGATTTGTATACACCCAGCGCATCTTGACGTGGGAACTTGCTGGCCGATCCCATGGCATTCTTGATCGCCTGTTCCTTGCTGAGTCCGCGCGAGAGGTCGCTGCACATCATCGTTGCTAATCTCTTGGCGGTTGATTCGCCGCCGTAGTCGAATGCCTTCGGGGCGTTCACGTTGAGTGCGTTGTACAGTGCGACGTCGCGAACAGGGTAGTTCCATTGCGAAGAACTACCCGGCCAATCAAGGATGAACGCCTTGTACTGCGGTGGTTCCTCTTTTTGTGCGAAGTATGTGAGCGAGCCGATCATGGCGATAGTGGCAAGGAAGCCCAATGCGAGTGCTGCGCCGCCGCGGGAACCGGTAGCCCACCATTTTTCCTTGGGTGCATCGTTGTTGTCGGCAGTCATCGTGATTCTCCTCAGTGCGTCGACTACGTATCGGGTATGGGACGCACGCCGTTACCGTCACGAAGTTCGATGCGCGCGTTCGAGATTTCCTTTTCAGTGCGGATAGCCAGAACTTGTGGTCGTCACGATGCGCCGGCCAGGGACGGACGGGTTCTGAGCGGCACTGGCTTGGCAGGGGTGCGCCCGCGGAGGCAAGAAGGTTAGGGGACTTGTCCGAAAGTTCCTGCCTGAGTGGGGAAGCGATTATGCGGGGTCCGACGGGGCCGCCAGGGGTGAGGCGGATATAGAATCTGAGCGGATTCGTCTGGATGGCTCGGGTACGGAATGATGGCGGTATTCGGGCGGTTTGTGCGAGCGATGTGATTGGGCACGATTCTCGGACAAGGCCGACTTCGTGGGCAAGAGTTCCGTGGCAGTGCATTTTGATTGCGTTGATCGAACGGGCGGAAAACTTTGGGGCATAACCATACTGAGAGATGCGGTGTGCAACATATGGCGGAACCTGGATCAGCGGCAAGTGTCTCGACATCCTTGATGCCGGTGGTCGACGAGTATGCGCCTACCGTCGAACTGTTTGAGACTTGGCTACGAAGCCACTTCCCGAATATGGCTGACGCTGTTGTGCACCATGTTCTCGGTGAGCATGAACGGATGCAGGAGGACAGTGCGGTCGCTGGCATCGGACCTCAACACTGACGAGCGGAACTGCAAGGTGGGCAATTGGGGCGCACCGGCGGTGGTTCGGCGATGTGCTCTCCCTCTCGACTGCGCGAGTGGGGTCGCCATATTAACTCGACACCTAGGGCAGCACGGGTTTCGCGCCCGAGGAACGGTTCGGATGGCTCGTGGTCACTGTCCGAACGCAGAAAGTTTTGTCAGCGCAAGTGCGCCGAAATTTTCGTGATGACTGTGCTCATGTCAGGTGTTCTGAGTTGGCCTGGATCGCGGTGCCGATTGTCCTTCCCCCCAACGGGGCGTCCTTCTTCGGATAGCGTTGTAACGCTTTGACGACTCCCAGTGATATTCAGTACAGAATAACGCCGAGATTATTGCGCCCCACCCGATAAGTGACGAACAGGAATTGTGTTGAAATGAGCGATATTTCGTCACCAACCATGAACCGCGGTGAAGGGGAAGACTACCGACAGTATTTTTACTGCCGGCCAGGTGAATCTCTACTGGGAGTTGCTCACATTATCGGGGGTCGTGACAAGATCGGAATGATTCTGGGTGTAACAACTATGCGAATTCTCGTTCGCAGTTCAACGCCGTCCGAGGGTCGTGTCAACAATCAACAATTCAATATTTCGGACTTGGCTGGAGTTGACGTAGCGGACGGCGAGTATGTCAATATTACGGCCAAAAATACGCCGACCGTCAGATTTCGATTGATGCGTAATGCTGATGCTAAATTTATTGGGCAAAAGATTTCTGAAGTCGCACCGTTGACTGTTCATGGACCGAGGTCGCGGGACCCGGAACGCCATCCGACAGGTGACAAGGTGCTGCTGAAAAAGGATCCAGGTACCGGTAGTTCGTACACGCCATCGCCTAAATCCAAAGTTTTGGTCGAGAAAAATTCTACGTTCAAGGAAAATTTTCCGAAAGAACCGCAAACTCCGTCCGGTTCCAAAATGCCTGCAGAAAAGATCAATAAATCTACGAGTCCGCGAGTCAAAATTACGGCGGAACAGGTTATCGGCGCCTTTACCTATTTAGTGATCGCTGCACTTATCTTCGGGGCCTGCTATCTTGTGTACATCGTGGGTGGCGCAATCTTTGATTCATTTTCTAGTTCGGGGGGATCGGATCGATGCTCTGAACTGCAGAGTTGGTATAGCGAAAATGCTTACGACTCGAACAAGACGATTGCCCGCGACTACTACCAAGAGTGTGGAAAAATTCCTCCCCCGGTTCGAAATGGTGAATTGCAGATGTCGGACATCGAATAGTTTCTTAGTGAGTTCGCCGCATGCGTTCCGCGCCTAACATTGGGTCATCCTGGCATTTCCGGAGTTCGATGCGCCAGATCGAGTGCGATCAATGGACGCGGTGCTGCCTCAGGTTGTTCGTTTCTCGCTCGCCGCGCGCAGAACTGCCGGCAAAACAGCCTCGGCGGATTTTGGCTTCCATGCGAAAACTGAGACCACAATGAATCGTTTCCTGGGTTCAAAAATTCAAAGTTTGGGTGACAGAGAGTCATCCTCCGGCAGAGCGTTCGAACTCACCCACGAATTCTCCGACTTCGTCCAGATCGAGGCCCGAAGTGGCGACGATCCGTCTTGTCGACACGAATGTGCTGTCTACCACAGTCATTGAATCGACGAGGGGCTATCGGGCTGCTCACCAACTGCGGTAACTCTCGACCATGCCCCCAATTTGCACCCTTCTCACCGTAGTGGAGCAGAGGGGAATCTAGCTATGCGATTGAGACACGATGCGAGTCTCAGTTACTCGACGTGGGGCAGTTGCTGTGGCCCTGGGTCGCCAAGTTCAACTGCCTTCGGCAGCATCAAAGTTGATGCGATGTCCGATTTTCGTGACATCATGCGCTGATGAAAATGAACGTGGCAGTCGCCGCATTGAGTGCCGGAATTTTGCTACTAGCGGGATGCGCGACGAATCAATCGGAATCAGACGCATCATCCGCGGCGGGTTCGGATACGACAACATCGGCAGTGTCGAGTGCGGCAAAGATATCAGCGCTGACCAAAGTTGACGTTGAGAAGTACGAGGCTGAAGCGAGTGAAAAGTTCAATTCTTGTATCGATACCATTGGCATCAATGGGTATGGGATGCTACAGAGCGCTTGGAGAGGTCGTCGACATTCTCAGTGAGTTCGACTCACGACTGCCCGTCTCTTTCAATGAAACTCGAGCAGGTGTTTCGGAGGCAGTGGACGAAATCGACGAGTGGCGTGACGTCTGCATGATGTCTGCGCCAAGTTCGCCTGAGCGGATCGGATGTATCTCGAAGCAGTTAAATATATACACCGTCAAGGTGCCGTTCGGGTATTGGTACACAGACGGTAAATGAGGGGCATCGTATCTTTAGCGATGGAGTGTTAATCGGACGTATGATTCGTGCATCGATTCGGTGTTTATCAGGGTCGACGTTCATGTCGATCTCCGTGGAACTCTAAATTAGATGCGCATATGTCAGCATATGCGGAACGATGGGGTTGGCGACTGCGCCGAGTTTCATGCACCTCGGACAATGCCGTACCCCCAAAGGTAGGTACGGAACCATGAGAGCCCTTTCGTCGTGCGGCCCGCTCACCTACTGGAGTGCGCTTCTGGTGTTGATCGGGCTGTTCGAGAGGTGAACCTTCGAACGGCGCGGACATCATGATGCCCGCGTTGTCTTCGTCGATCTCCTGCTGCTCCGCATACGAGAACGCCAAGGCGTCACGTAGTTTAGGGCCGAGTTTGAGTTCCTCGTCATTGAAGTTCGCGCCGAACCAACCGTTACGCCAATCGTCGAGGAAAATCTGGTCGATCAGCACGTTGCGCGGATCTGTGTCGTTGCCGGACACGGAGAGCATCTGCCCTTGTGTGTCGGTGACGATGAGCCGCCCCGACGGCCCGAAGCGCTCGTGCCATTCTCTGGCGAGTGGCTACGATCTGTCGGTGGCTAGCTATCCGGCCGAGATCGTCGACTACCTCCGTGGCCACGGCCGGCACAAAGTGCAACGAGGTTACGAACTCGACAGAGTTTGTGACCTCGTTTTTGGGTTGGCCCGACGATGCCCGTCACCTCGTGGCGGATCAGTCAGATTTACTCAGCTGTCGTAAGTCAATTGGTGCTTACTGATCACCCGTTCGAGAGGGGCTGGGATTCCAGCAGTCGCGGCACCGTCGAGAACACAACTCTGGAAACACTCGAAGCGAAGCACGCAACTTCCATCGCTAGAAAAATATCTGCCAGTAGTAGTGACCTTTTCCATCCTCGATGCACCCTGCCGGTACTCTGCCAAATTTACCGCGTTCCTCCGGTCCTGAACATGGTTGGCCTTGATAAACTTCTTTGATGGTGTAGTCCTGCGTCGGCGTATTCACGGTTGATGTCTTGGGCGGCACCGGAGGGATGCTCGGTTCCGAGAGATGGTTGGTGGGATCCGCTGGCGGTTGAACCAGCGTGTACTGCTGCTGGTTGCGCGGCGTCCAGGTCGAACCGCACAGTGCATTTCCTTCAGTACCCATCGTGTCTCTCCAGTCTGCATCGCTGCACGAATACTCGAGCGACCTTTGCGTTGTCGGCACAGCCTTAGTCGTCGGAGCAGTCTGGATCGTCGGCACGTAAATCTCGCTTGTGGTCTCCGCGACCTCAGGTGCAGGAGTTACCGAGGAAGCCACGGTAGCGGTAGTAGCTACGGCCGGCATTTGTGACGTTGGCGATGCGGCCGAGTCGGTGGTCGCTGATACCCCTACCGCCGAATCAGGTTTCGGGTCGGCATCGATCACTGCCTCAGCGAGAACGAAACCGAGTACAAAAGCGACGAGAACACCTGCGCCGATCACCCACTGCCATGGCCGGCTCCTAGTCCCCGTGTTGGTCGGATCACCGAAATCGACAGCGCCCACTATCCGCGTATCGTCACTCTCGTGAGGCCTGGTCTCCGATGTCCACTGCTGACCATCCCAAAATCGTTCGATGGTTGAGTCGTAGGGATCTTGGTGCCAACCAGCAGCAGGATTCATAGTCGATCCGTTCTTGGTGAAGTTGTATGAAGGAACATCGTAAGGGCCAATATTTGAACTGTGAACCGTGCCGGGTTTCTTGGCTCTTCCGGATCCGGAGTGCGTGAACTCGGTTTCCGATGATCCGATGAGACACAAGATGTAGAGGGCCCTGGAATGTGAGGATGGAGGTTCTGAATCGCACCGGAGTTTCCGGAGACTTCATCCTTTGGGAAAGATGGAGTCATGTCGTCAGCAACGAACAAGAGGTACCCACCCGAGCTGCGTGAGCGGGCGGTTCGGATGGTCGCAGAAGTCCAAC
>NZ_JALGQH010000041.1 GCF_022810305.1 Rhodococcus sp. ARC_M6 | reverse complement strand
GTCAGGCTGCCGTCAGCTACGCTCACCCCACTGCGATAGGGCTCGCGGTGCAGGTCTTTCACCTCCACTCGGTCAATCAGCGCTTTCCACGGCGCACCTATGTGTCAAGTCAAGTGAGACAGTGACGATCAGTTGATCTGAGATTCGGCGGCAGGCTCGTTGATGAAGAAAACGGTCGGCACCTCGGGCGGACTCGGCCGGCGAGAGACCCGTTCAGGGTTCGCGACGTAAGCCTCGTTCAGAGTGATCTGACGAGCCTCGTCGACCGCGTCAGCGGTCCCGAAGTTCACCGAGGCCGGGGTGTGCCAGGCAATTCCCGAATGACGGTGAATGTGGTTGTACTCGCCCAAAGAATCCTTCCAGGAACACTCGCGCATCATCCAGTGATGCAAATGATTTCGGGAAATCATGCAAATATTTCAGAGTCTCGAACTGCGACTCGGAAAATGGATTATCATTCGACACCCTCGGCCGTGAATGCGACCGGACGATGCCGAGATCGGTAAGCAGTTCCGACACCAAACCTGACCTCATCGAGGTGCCGCGGTCAGCATGGACGGTGTGTGGGGCGATGCCGTTACGTTCGATTGCTTCCGCGATGAATTCAGCTGCCAGTTCAGCACTTTCGTGTGTGGAAACGATCCAGGACGGGTTGTAACGGGAGTATATGTCGATGATTACGTACAGGTGAAACCACACACCCTTGGAGGGCCCGCGGAGTTTGGTAATGTCCCAGGTCCACACCTGCGAAGGTCCGTCTGTGAGGAGTTCGGGGATCGCCTTCGGTGGATGTGTCGCCGTTCGTCTGCGTTCGCGGTTCTGCCCCGCAGCGGCGGCGATGCGATACATGCTCGACAGTGAACACCAGTAGTTGCCTTCGTCGAGCTCCCGGGCCCATATCTGGCATATGGCGAGGTCAGCGTTCTTGTTGCTGTTGATGACAGTGAGAACCTGGGCTCGCTCGGACGGCGTGAGCGCTTGGCCGTTATTGGGAATTGCCCTTGGTTTCTTGGGGCCCAGAACGGGTGGTTGCTGCTGCCGGTAGTGGGTGGCGCGGGATCGTCCGATCAGGACGCAGGATCTGCGAGTGGGGATTTCGGCGGTTCTCAGGTCTGCGAAGGTACTGTTCAGGGCGCCTTCGGTAAGGGCGGTGTGTCCGTGCTCTCGGAGATGGATTCCAAGAGCGCGTGAAGTTTTCCCATGATCTCTAGCGCGGCCTCCGTCTGCGTCAATTGCTTTGCCAGACGAGCGTTCTCGCGTGTCAGGCGAGCGAGTTCTTTGCGGGTCGCGGTGCCGGTGTCGGGGTTGGCCGCGGCTTTCGGTTGCGATTTTCCGGGCGCGGCGGTTCTGGCTTGCGCCCATTCTCGCAGTTGGGATTGGTACAGACCTTCACGGCGCAGGACGGCAGATTTTTCGCCGTGTGGGGCGTTGCTGTATTCGTCGAGGATGTTGTTGCGGTAGTCGGTGGTGAATGTTCGGCGGGTCGGTTTCGGTGCGGGATCCGCCGGCGGATCTGGTGTTGTCGTGGGGTTCGGGCTGGTCATCGGGGGTGCTCGTTTCATGCCCTCAGTGAGTGATATCGGTTGTCTCTGAGTGTCTCATTAGATCCTGACAAGGAGGGAAGCCGACGGCGATCGATCCGCGTGGTCGATCAGGTCGCGTGCGCGTCGAGCCATCCCCACAAATCCGGATTGGCATTGGTTCGACCCCGTACGAGAATAAGCCGTACGGTGGGTAGACGTTGCACGGGGATGATCTCACCTCCCGGAAATTCATGTTCTGCAAGGACATTCAGTGGGTAAATCTACACGGCGTCGATGTCGTCTATGTCGTCGAAGTGTTCGACGTGTTCGGATGCCGACGGAACGGAATGTCCGCCCATGTCCGGCCGCCGCCTAAGACTGCCATGGCGGATCGGCGATGAGGGCATCGTGGACTCCTAATCTGGGCGGGGACTTGTACTCACCAACAACAACCAGAGTCCACTTCTGGAGTTCTCGGCGTGGCAGTGCTGCCGAGTCCATTTCATGCGGAACCTGCACAGCAAAGTTTCAGCCAAACAGATCCAGCCGGTCATGGCCGCAGTCAAAACGATCTTCGCCCACGCCGAACCCGACGCTATCCACCAGCAGTGGGATCAGGTCGCCGACACCCTGCACGAGTCGTTTCCGAAAGTGGCCGAGATGATGAGGGAGGCCAAACCTGACGTTCTGGCGTTCACCGCGTTCCCCAAATCTCATTGGCAGAAGATCTGGTCGAACAACCCGATATCGGTTAACCGGCCCTCGCGCGGCACCGCCTCGGCCGCGGTGTGAGCCCGAACAGTCATCGATACGTCCCTCGGAATCGACGTCCCGTGAGCAACCCGATGCTACGCGTTCGACGTGGTCAACCTCGTGACCGGATCTAGCACGGAGCACTGATCCCCGCTGAGTCCATCGATGAAATCCGCCGCCTCGGACTGACCGTGGTAACTCAACCCGGGTTCATCGCCGATCGCGGCGACGACTATCTCGAACACGTCGACCCGACGGATATCGGCGGCCTCTACCGCTGCCGAACTCTACTCAGTTCGTCTGTACCCGTGGCCTTTTCCAGCGATGCCCCGTACGGGCCGTTGAGCCCGTGGGCAGTAATCGCAGCAGCACAGGAACGTCAGACGCCGAGAGGCGTCGTCCTCGGCGGGACCGAAGCGATCGGCTACGCCCAGGCCCTCGAGGCCTACCTGAGCAGTCCGGGTGATCCGGGCGGCACACCCCGCCGCGTGCAGATCGGCCGGCGCGCCGGCCGATCTCATTGTTGTTTCCCGAGAGCACGAGCCAATTGCCACCGTCATCAACGGCAGACGAGTCCACTGACGTGGCGCTCTAACCCACCGAACCGTTTCGGCGAAGTTCCAGGCTCTCCGATTCGCGTGCGGCTGCCAGAAGGAACTCTGATTGCTCGGAGCACTGTCGTGCATCTGCACTTCCGAGCCTCATCGCTGGCCACCTGATCCTTAGAGGCGTCGGCGTCACCAGTTCGGCAGCCAGATTCAGGAAACCACTTGGGCTGAAATCGAAAAGCCAATGTCACCGCCCGGCCAACTTCCTGATCCTGGTAATGCTCGGCAAGCGATCAAACACCGCCGCAACGAATATCGCTACTCGGGCGCAGATCCTCGATCCTCCGGCCTTGTCCGGATCCTTGACGACAATGGCGAACTCACAGGGGGCATCGGGCCTCACATCGTTGGTAGCAGAGGGGTTTGACACCGCGTAGTTCTTCGGCTCCGGAGCACACCAGAACTACTCGCGCGTTGTCGATCTGGGCAACTGAGCGCAAACACTCTTCGCAGGAATCATCGACGGCAGTGTCGTACACGAACAGGCACAAAGCGTCGACATCTATCCGAACAGTTCCGACACGAGGTCAGCGACATAATTCGAGGCACTCAACCCACCTGTGGAGAGCTCAGATTCCCCGCAGCTACCGAATTAGGTCCAGTCGATGTGGACGGACTCGATGGAATCGAAGTGAAATCCGAAGGCATCGCCGTACTGATCGAAGCCCTTGTTCTCCGGATAGTCCATCGTGGCGTGCCGCTCCAGGATCGCAACAACCCTTGCATGATCGTCGTTGGCAAGGGCAGCAGCGAGCTCCCGCGTCTCGTCAACGCTGAACGGACTGTCCGAGTTCGCGAAATCCAGAGTACGAACTCGGTAGTCGTAGCCCTCTTCGGAACCGTTACGGACGGACACTCCCCCACGGACCCGGATCGTGGCCTTCTTCGGTTGTCCATCGGCGCGCAGCACGCCGGCGCGGTCCATGATGTCGTGAGCTTTCACATTCTTGAGTTTCTTCTTCGCGTCAGCACGCAACTCGTTCGTCTCCCCCGACCGATAGCGGGATACTGCGGAGCGTGAGCGCCCGATTTTCTTTGCGACAGCGTCGATTCCGCCGAGACGTTCAATCGCAGCGCGGCGCTGGGCGCGTTCGTTGACCTCCGGGTGTGGGATGCGTCCCTGCTGAGCCCACCGCCGCAACGTTCGATCCGAGGGCGGCGTTCTGCCGGCGTCGATAGCTGCTTGGCGCAGTCCGTCGTTGCCGATTTCGGTTCGGATTTGTCGGATGGAGACTTTGCTGGTCAGGCCGGCCAGGCCACCGCTTTTGACGGTTTTGGATTTTTCGATGCCACTCGTCGCAGCAGTGGAGACGGACACCTTGAGTCCGTCGAGCCCGACGGTCTTCTGCGCGGGTTGCTTCGTTCGTGGCTTCGGAAGGTGCAGTGCCACTAGTTGTTTCCTTCATCGTCGTCGGCGAAGACTGCCTTGATAGCGAGATTGATCTCGTGGGTATCGCGAGCTTCGGTGAACGCGGCCACCAGATCATCGGTCAGTGCGGCATGTTTTTCGAGGGTCATCTTGCCGAGCGCATCGCTATCGTCAGCGACATTAATCCCTTCGGGCAGGGGGTAGACCCAGGAGTCGGTGACGGTGCGCAGTGGCCACCGGCCGGTTTCCCTAGCGATGCGCATCGCGACGCGGCGGCCACGCCAGCGGCAGTGCGCGATGATCGCGGCCCGCCAGAGCGGTTGGTGGTGGTGTTGCATTTGTTTCGCAGTCCACATGTCCGGGTTGACCATTCGCCCGATATACCCCTTGTAGCAGGCCCCGAGGAAACGTTTCATCGCCGTGTCGTCGGTGTCGACGGCTACCTTGCGGGCTTCTCTCAGGATTTTCGCCCACTTGTCCAGTGCGCGTCCCTGTTCCGGGTACACCCATGCTTCGGTGATGTCGAGGTCGTCGAGTTCTGCGCCGATTCCGCCGTCGGCGACGGGAGCGCGGAAGGCATCGAGGCTGACGGATGTGATCCACGTATCCACGGGTTGATCGGCGAGCATGTGGGGGTGCGGGAGTGGCAGCTTGTCGGGGAGGGCGAGCATGTTTCCCGCGGGCAGGGTGACGTGCCAGAGCCCGAACGGGGTTTTCGCGGCCTCTGCTGCATCACGGGCGTCATCGGCGCGCAGGTGCCGTGGTTTCCCGTAGCCGAATTCGAGCATCCCGGCGGAGGCCAAGTACGCGGCTCGTTGGTCGATCGACACCAATCGGGTTGCGTCGTCGAGCTCTTCGGGATCGGGGACGCGGGTCCAGCCGACGGCGGGTTCGAGATCACCACGATGCTCACCGTCGAGCGGCGGGACGGGACCTGCCTCCGTGACGACGATGCCTTTGCCGCTGCGGGTCCGTTCGCGTTTGATCTTGTCGACGACCGCTGCGCCGGTGCGGGCTGGAGTGGGCCCGGGGAGGACGCCGAGATGTTGTGCGCACCATGCGAGCCGGCGCCCGAGCTCTTGCGCAGCAGGGAGGTCGTCGTCGGGGAGATATGTTCCGGCGGTGGGTGATCCGAGGATCCCCATGTCCCCTACACGGTTGCCCCATCCGAAGTCTTTGTTCCAGTATGTCCATACGTACGGCTCGATGACGATGTCGACCATGGATGTGAATTTTCCGGTCGTGCGGGACAGGTGCACGACGTGGCCGGGATCTCCGCGGAGTTCCCACCCTGCGGTGAGCATCGGGGTGAGTGCGGCTTGTAGGACGCCGGTGAGTTCTTCGGCGGCGCGGGTGCGGAGGACTTCCATGTCGTCGACGTCGTCTTCGTCGCCTGGGTCGATGGTCCATCCGAGCATCTCGCATGCGTCGATTCCGACGACCCAGATTTGTGCTGGGGCGCCGAGGGGCGTCAGTGTTGCCCAGCGGATGAGTTTGTCGAGTTTCTCGACGGAGTCGACCGGTCCGGTGAGCACCTGCCCGGACGGTGTGTACGTTCCGGCGGCGGTGACGATGATGGCGTGCCCGTCGGCGCTCTCCCCCGCGGGCGGCAATGACGCGCGTGTAGGTGCGCTCCCTCGGAGTTCTTCGTCGAGGCTCGGTTCGTCGGCCGCGACATTGGCCTCGGGAGTTCCCGATTCGGCTGTCTCGTCGTCGGATTCGGCTTCCGACTGAGCATGTTCGGGCACTTCGTCATCGACATCATCGAAGAGCGAAGGTTGCACCGGTTCGGCGGTAACGGTCTCGGCGGGAACCACCTCGGGCTCGTCGACCTCGAATAGGGCGAACTGCTCGCCTTTCTTCAGCGCCATAGTCCGCCCCCAGCGGTAGTCGTAGTTGTCATTCGAGATCGAAGGCTGCGCGAATCGCTTCCGACAGCGATTCTTCTTGTGCTGGAAAGAAGTAGCCGATTCCCTGCCCGAGCGCGCTCACGGGAATCGTCGTGATGCTGTCGCAGTTGATCACGGAGTCTGCGTCCAGGCCGTTCGCGCGCCCAACTGCCACTTCGGTGGATAGTCCTCGAATGGTGGTGGTGATCGGTGCAACTGTTACGCGGGTCAGGTGCGGGCGCACAAGTTCCCGCGTCAGTACGAGGACTGGGCGAACTTTGTCCAGCTTCGCTTCGTGGATCGGTCGCATCAGATCAGGTCGGCCGATCGATCTTCGGCGTATGCGGCGAGTGAGTCCAGATCATCTCGGCTCGACGCCTTGGCGAGAATCTCTGCGTCCCTGGCTGCGATCTGCCTGCGGCGTTCACGCTCGAGCGCACGGAGCACCAGAGCTGCGCGGGACGGCGCTCGATGGCTGGTCACTTCGCCATCGAGGAATGCCACCATCTCGTCGGGTAGTCGTACCGCGATCTGCGTGCTCATACCTAAATGGTACCAATCTGGGATTCAAAAGGTTCCCGCGACGCTCCGAGACCTGAAGCCAAAATGTCATGGCTACGACAAGCCCGAGGCGGAGCCTCGAGAGGTCGATCTGCTTGATTCAGGTTGAGGCGATGAGATCGTCAGCGCAGTCGATATCCGATGCTCGCATATCGATGAGTGGCGGGTTTTCGAAGCCAGCCGCGCGGGCCGCCGTGTCGAACTTTTCGTAACGCCGCCAGGAAGTTGACGTTGCAACGGGCGGGTTTGATGTCTGAGCGATGGATTCCCAGGTGAGGTTTGGGTCTGCGAGTTTGCGGCGCGCTGTGTCTTTGACTGCAGCGGGTAAGTCGGATTGCGTGATGAACCAGTCGAGATCTGCGGACAGATCCGGTGTCGTTGCGGGCGGGTCGATGACATCGATGACCGTGTCGCCTGCTGGAGGGTGCGGCGGATGGACGCGGACAGCGATTTTCGGGGGCTCTTCGATCGCAGGCAGGTGTTGTGCAACGGCGGTCGCCGGTTTGTGTGAGTTCCGGTTCTCTAGCGCTGTGGGTGCCTCGTCTTGCGCGGCGTGTTCATCGGCTTGCATTTTGTAGTCGGTGTACGCGATGCCCGTTGCTTTGATGAGGATCCCAAGTCCGTGCGTGAATGCAAGCACAAGCGCCGGCGGAATAATCGCAATGAGGGCGGCAATCGCTGGGTCGAGGGGAACAAATCCGATATCGGTTCCTGCTGCAACCTGACTTTGCGCTGCAGACGCGGCATGGAATGCGTGGTAGGCGTTGCCAAGGATACTGATCGCGACAACCGTGACAGCCAGAGCGATGTAGAAGCCCTTGTCCCATTTGCTCATTTTGAGTTTGCTCAAGATGACGATCGCGATCGTGGATCCGAGGATCGCACTGTCGACAATGACGGGGAAAATCCATGCAAGATTTTCGGGCAAAGTTCCCTGCCGCGCAAGGTCGCGTTGCACCGCGAACGAGAGGACGAAGGCGCCGGCGGTGATTCCGATTGCAATGAGGATTGCAATGAAAAGCGCCGCGATCAGTGCTCCAAGCTGGATCCGCGCAGCGCGCAGACTAAAATCACCCATGATCGGGTTTTCCTTCCTAAAGGGGTGTTCTCGGTCTGGGGCCTCGCTGGTTGCAGCCGGCGAGGCTCCTCTTTGATTTTTCGGGTGTCGGGGTTGCGTTTCCTGCCTTCAATGTCCGGCCCTCGACTGGTCGCGTTTATACGTTCTGAACCGTCGGGGAATGCCTTGAGCTGGCATTTTGCGTGTGAAATGCGTACGGATAAGCGTCTGGACGCAATACAAGCGCTTCGATGATGCATAGGTGCGCCGTTTCACGGAATGGCCAAAGAAGCACACTTGGCGCTTTGTTCACTGTGCGTGCAACGGGCCCTTGTGTGTAAGCCGCTGAGGGGTAGCGCACTCGCCCGTTAGATGGCCGCAACGGGTCGGCTGGCCGAAGCAGAAGGTCGGGTTGCAATATTGCGTGCTGCTCTCGCACGACGCAGTGCAATCCGTCCCCCTGATGTGACTGGAGGCGAGATCTCGTGCGTAGCACGAAGCGAGGCGCGCAACTTCGGTCTGTGCTTCGTTCACTGCTCGATCGGCACGACATCAACCACTCCGGAGTGCACGCAATGCACGCACGCAATGCACGCACGGCACGCAGTTAGCTACAGTCCCCTGGCTTTCAGATACTCGTCCAGCGCAGCCTCTGTCATAGACGCTTCACTGATCTCACGATCACCGGTCTCGTATCGCAACTTGTCGACACCACGACGGAGACGATCCTTGGTAGAGGGCTTGATGCGGGTGTTGTGCGTCATCGACAGCTTCTCCTCCTCATCCTTGCGTCCGCTGGGATCGGCCGGTGCTGGGGTCGCAGGCGCCGCGACGACGGGCGCCGACTCCCCTCTCGGGGGTCGCTCCGGGATGAGTTCCGCGGGGTGAGTTTTGCGGATCGCAGGTTCGCGTTTGACGCTCATGCGGTGGCTCCGATCACGACGGGCAGTTCAGAGAGGAGGTCCGTGTAAGCGACTCTGAGTGTCAGCGCCTTTCCGCCCTTGAACTGGTGGATGGGCGTGTGGTTGGAATGCGCGTCCTGGCGAGCTGCAAGTTCCGGAATGACCGTCTTCGCCACGAGGTCGCCGTATGTTTCGCGGAGTTCGTTCTCGCGGAACTCGTGCTCCCCCGTCACACGCCGGCGACTGATCACAATCTTGTCAAAGGCAAGTTTAGGGTTGGCGCGTTTACGAACGGTATCGATGGTCTGCTCGAGCTTCTGGACTCCTCGGACGCTGTCGATGGTCGGCTCTGTAATGGCTACGACGCCGTCTGCTGCAATAAGGACCGCGAACAGGACCTTACCCATGTTTGGTGGGCAGTCGAAAAGTACTGCGTCGTAGGGCGAAAGGTCCAGGCCCTCGAATGCGACGTCGAGGCGGAATACGAGATCGTTGGATCCGTCCGATTCGATTTTGCCGAGTTCTTCATCGGCGGGAATGAGATCGACGCCGTCCCAGGGGGTCGCGATGATCGCTTCAGCTGCAATGCCTTCCCTGGTCTGGTTCATCAGGTGGTAGGCCGTCAGCATTCCGTCTTCAAGTTCGACGCCGAGTCCGCTGGTGGTGTTGCCCTGCTGGTCCATGTCGACAACAAGTACTTTTCCGCCGACCGCGGTGATGGCACTGGCAAGTCCGAGTGTGGACGCTGTTTTGCCGACGCCACCCTTCTGGTTGCCCAGTGCGATTTTGCGTGGCTGCATTGCGGACCTTTCGTCGAGTGTATTCAACCTTGCGAGGCGTGCGTTGCGTGCGAAACACGCACGGCATGCAGTACGTGCACGATCCGCATTGCTTGCATTGCATGCAGTACGTGCACAATCTGCATTGCTCGCACTGCATGCGGTAGGTGCGTTACTTGCAATACATGCGCTGCACGCTAGACATGCATAGCGTGCTTGCCATGCGCTACATGCACTGCCCGCATTGCGTGTCGTGCGTGCATTTGGTGCGAGGCAAGCACTGCGAGCTATGCACGCACACTGTGCATTACGTGCGCGCGTAGCATAACACGCATGTAATGCACGCAGTTCGTGCAGTGCATTCATTGCGTGTCGTGCACTGTGCGCACGCAGCGCACCTCTCGCATGCCGCGCATGCCTTGCAAAGATTGCAAACGCTGCATTCGTTGCACACCTTGCATGGATTGCGTGGCGTTCTCTCTTTGCACTCCATGCGATCCATGCATGACGCGCATGCTGTGCATTACCTGCATGCCATGCGTTCATAGCGTGTCCAGCACTCAATGCGTGGCGAGCAAGCTACGCATGACACGCTTGCATCGCTATGCATGCTTTCATGGCGAGCATTACGTGCAATGCATTGCATGCACTGCGTGCTCAACATGCATTGCGTGCGCCGCGTGCATGCAATACTCTACGCATTGCATGTACCGCACGCTCCGCATGCAATGCACGCAATGCATGCCCCGCGTCTGATCATCACACACGCAGTGCATGCATTAATCGCATTGCATGCACACCACGCACTGCATGCATTCAATATAACTGCAGGTAGAGCCACTTTCTCAGTCCAGGACCCGATGTGTTCATAGGCATACGGAGCAGTAGGTCATTCAAAACGATTCGATCGAGATCCTCCAGATCTTCTGGGTGCTCGTTCAATGAGGCATGAAATGGGCACATATTGGGAGCTACAGATTCCGGAAGTTGTATCGCCGCGCAACGATTCTTATGTACCGAGGTTGCAATACCTGTCACCAAAGCCCATCCGCATCGCATCCTCGAACCAGTCGAAGCGGCTGATTCAGCCGGCAATCGAATTGCCAAGAACCGAGAAATGAGCTCGAGCAGACCACGAAGGTACGATCGCCAACGCTGAACGAACTCGATTCGAGGACCAGAATTGATCACTTCGGCCGATCGAGTTTGTGTTTGTCTCTCCTGATTCCGGAAATATCCGATGCGTACGGCCGAGGCAGCGCGGTGATTCTTCACGGAAACGAACAGCGGTCTGCCTCGACTCGGTCCGCCGATCGGGTGCGCGGCCTCAGCACAGGAGTGAACTGGGTTTCGTAGATTGCGGCGCATCTGCAGAATCTTCAATCTCTCGACAGGACGACGATGGGGGAGTTTCAGTTTTGTCAACGAAACCGGTCGAGGTACGGCGGATCTTCGTTGGAATCTGGCGACAGCAACCTCAGTTGACGTGAGATCGAGGCGGTGATCGAGGGGCGGATATCAATTATCTCCTGGGGCGAGGGGAGGGTTGCGATCTTTCGAGACAAAATTCTCGGCATACCGACGTATGGCCATGCAAAATCAACTGCCATTAAGCCCGCTCATTACGTCACAGTGACGTAATGAGCGCTAGGGATTGGGTCAATAAAGTCGCCGTCTTCCATCCAAATTCGAGCGAATTCGGGGCCCTTTCGCGCATCTGCAGCCCTGGGACGGACCGACGAACGGCCAATTTACGGCATCGTTGCGCGACATCCCCCCCTTGGTGGGGGAGTGAATATGCCTTCATCATCCGCCTCAGCACAGATATTTGGGCGGAAGAACCGACGCCCAGGGGATGGAATCCAGCGAATCAGCGACCCCACACGGTGAAAGAGGGCGGCGAAAGTTCACAGATTCGTGTCCACGCAACGCTCGCGATGCACGCCATGCGTGCACTGCACGCGATACACGTTTGCTACGCGGTGCATGCACCCCATGCAGGTGTTGCAAGCACTAGGAGCAGCGGGAAATTTCCACGCAAAAGCATTCTATGTCGGTTGAGTTCGACGACAAAGAGCAAGCAGATATCGCTCTGACCAGGCATATCGAGAACGGCACCTTGTCGGTTAGAGCGAATGAGTGAGTTGTGTCAGTCCATATAGGGAAACCGCCTTGGGTGCGTTACAGCTCGTCAGCGCGCTTCTGAGGGCCTTGATTGCCCTGCGTGGATCGACATGAGACTGGTCAGGTTCGGTTCCTTTTTCGTTTCCGTCTCGGCGGGTTATGAGCTGGGCTAGCTGCTCGGAATGGACTGAGATATCGCATGCATCGACACCCTTGTTTGTGGATCACTTCAATTGTGGATGCATTTCCGCAGCTCACAGCGAGAATCGCTTCTGCCTGTGAGAGTTCGAGCTCACCGGATCGGGCGGGCCTGAACGCTGTCAGCGGCTCGTCGAACAGGCGTCTGCTCAGGTTGAGTGCTGAAGCGCAATCGAAGGTTCTCAAAGTCATTGATGACGCAACTTCTCGGCCAGATGCGCTCGGATGCTGGCCAGGGCTTTTGCGCGATGCTCGGGATTCGCGACAGCTTTGGCGCGTTCTTCGTGTGCCGTTTCTAGTTCTTTCTGTTCCTTCCTTCTGGCTAGATCTGCGACTTTGCGCTGTTCACTGGGTGATTTCCCAGTCCAGTCGATTGAACCGAGTCTGCGTTTGAGGTACGCCAGCGGCGAGGAGAGGCTGGCCGCTGTTGGCCAGATCCACCCCCGTTGAGCCGTATCTCGTGAAAGCGTCCGGGCGATATCACGACCTGTCCAGCGCGTGGGGTCAATTCCTGCGTTCTGGAGGATGTCGCAGACTGCGCCGATGTGGCCAGGTGGTGAGAGGGCAGGGGCGTCATTGATGAGTTCTGCCGCTGCCCGTTGGAGTCCGAGAGGGCGGGGGGTCTTGGCTGGGGTGGTGTGTTTTTTTCTTGGTGGTGGGGGTGTCCACGCGCGTGCGCGTTGGTGAGTTCTTCCTAACGGAAGAACTTCACAAGATAAATAACCAACACTAGATAGGGTGTCAGCGACTGTCGTTGCTGGTGGGCCTTGGTTTGGCTGATCGAGGGCGATGGAGCCGGTGCGTAGGGCTTTCCGGGTTCGGTATCGGGCAGTTCGTTCGGCGGAGCGGGATGGGAGCTTCTTCGGCGACTTGGCAAGCGGTGTCGCTTCCACGATGCATCGTGGTGAGGATAGCGACCACGATGATGCTGCACGGTGCTGTTGACCCCCGTGGTGAGCCTCTGCGGCGAGGAATTCGAGGGTTTTGAGGTTCCGCCCCCGAACGTGTTCGATACCCATCTCGAGATCGATGAGGACGCGGCGGGCTCGATTGACCGCTGATTCACTGACCTTGGCGCGTGCGGCGATCGTCGATTTTGCCGCGGTCACTCCGCGACCGGTGCGGGATTCAGCGAAATGTGCATGCGCTTCTGCGACGGCGTAGGCCTTGTCGGGCTTGATGAGGCGGCGTGCGCACAGGGTCTTGCCGGCGGGGGTATCGATGTGGTGCCGGAACTGACGGAGCCATTCACGGCGCGAAGTCCAGACAGGGATCCGCGCTTGTTCGGCTGGTTCCACGGGCAATGCCCAGGATCGTCCGCGCTGGTCAGAGGACTCATTGATTCGTCGTGTCTCTGAGTCGATGTGTGCGACACGAACGAGGACAGCATCGACGGTCGCATGCCATTCGTCGACCTCGGCCGATTGGGGGACGGCGGTGTGGGTGTGGGTGTGCGACACGCCGAAGGTGGGGGATGTGGAACGTGCTAATCCGTATTCAGGGTATGGGTTATCCTGAGACGTACCTGCCATAGGTAGTCCTTCCAAGGGATGCAGTACGAGCCGAGAAAGCGTCAACTTTCGGAGCTCATCTCTCGAGAACGTTTCGAGAACAGATGACGGAGAACCTGCCAGTTCTCAGTCGACATCAAGGACCTGCCAGTCCTTATTCGCCGCGATGCGGTCCGCTCCCAATCACCCCCTTTGGGGGCTTTGGTGTTTCAAGAGGTCTGCGCTGTGTAGTTAGGTATCGAGTTCGTTCGTCGATTACTTGGCTACAGGCGGCCCCGAATCCTGCGAATCCACTGATTGTGTGGATTCGCAGTGCGCAGGGACGTGTGTCGGAATCCGATGGCCGCGGGAGGGTGCCTTCATGGGCACGTTGCTGACCTGATCGGATTCGCGGATTTGTGGGACGCCAAAGTGTGACGTGGGCGTCATGCCAACTGAATTGTGATGTGGATGTGCCGAAAATGACACCGTGAACGCGCCAGTAGGTATGGCGGAATTGCGTTTCTGGGATATCATCGAGTAAGCACCGCCTCTTCCTTAACTGGGTTAGTGGGGGTCGGGGAACTGGGAAGTTCCCGCAACTGCATAAACGGACAGCCCCCGATGCCGCCAAGCCCTGGGGGTTGTTCGCTGTCTAGGGGTAGTTCATGCGCCGACTGCGAGTTGCTCGATGCGCCGCAATGAGCCCACAGCTTCGATTTCGAGCAATCGAAGCTGGTCCGGATGCAGCTTGTCGCTGATGTAATCCGGTATGTCCAGTCCGTGGGTGATGGCCAAGATGAGCACGGAATAATCCCCAGCAGGGATTCCGAGTTCGGCGGCCCGATCCTCGTACACCTTGTGTTGTGTGAGGGGCGCACGAGTCGCGATGTGTCCGCGAGGTCCCTTGTTGTGCTGTGCCATGAGGAAAGACTAGAACCAATCTGTAACTGATACGGGTAGGCGCGCCCACTCGGTGTGTCGCGTGTGGTTGATGTTCCCACGAAATTCACCGTTTCCTGGAGTCGTTCCGGATTGCCGTTGCTCGAAATGGCTGCATCGAGGGTTCACTGACTGCAGCAAGGTGATGCCGCAAACTACAGCCATGACACTGCGGATCTCCTCGATGGATCCGGACTCTGGGGCAAATATGGCCAGGTCAACGACACTAAGGAACATGGCGGCATAGGCGCAGGCATTGAAGGGCTGACGGCCGCAGGGGAGGGTGACGTGCCGCAACGCATCACAATTGCTGTGATATCAGTCACGTTGATTGTGTGCTGTGTCGGCCGGTCGTGCCCATACCTGACGCGCCGCCGACGACAATGAAGGCCTGTGAGTCCGTCGCGGGTCTGGGCGGATGATGATGTTCTTGCTGCTTCCGTCATCGAAAATGAGAAAGGTGCGGTCTCCGCCGAGGACCGTGTCGATGAATTCTTCGGTCGACGGCAGTGGGTGAGCTTCGAGTAACACGGCATCAGTTCGTTGCCGCGGAACGCAGACCGTAGACGTGATCGCAGGCGAATAGGACACAATCCAGGACGGCCCGTCGATTTAACTTGGCCGCGTGTCAGCGACGACCATCGGATGAGTAGTTGAAGGGGCGGATTCGCCGAGGTCGCTGTGCAAATGGCACCGCTGTCCCGCGGACATAATCGTGCGCTCCGGGGCTGTGCTACAGGTTCGGATTGAGCGTGCGAGACGTCGAAGAGTTGATTCTCGCGCGCGGTATCGTCGTCTCGCGCGAGGCGACCCGCATGGTGCACTAAGTACAGGCGGCGAATATATCGTGGGCCCGCCGGCGGTGTGCTTTCCAGCCTTGCGGCACATGGTATCTCGACGAGATGTTCATCCAGGTGCGGTCGGTAGCGGACGGCAGCGACTCGCGCGACTGGATTCGGTGCGTGCCGCAACAATTGCCCGAAGGGAACGTCCTAGACATCGCAGTCAAGTCGCACCGTCGCGCGAAGGCGGCGCAACGTTCTTCGTCCAAGCTAATGCGAACACTGGGTCGAGTATTATGGGTACTGGCCTGTGGAAAGTTGGCGAGTTACGTTGTGGCGCATCGGGAGTTGATGCCGTCGGCCGGGTGCCGGCGTCGATATACGTCAATACGCGGGCCGAGAACTCGCACCAGGCCGTCAGGCAGCGTGGACGTGCGATGAGGTTCTCCCGCTCGCCGGGTGTGGCGCAACGATTCTTGCTGGCGTTCAGCGGGATCGCCGCACTTTCGGTCTGGCCGGCACTGCTCACAATGAGCGCTTCCGTCCCGACCTGACCGGCCGATTCGTCACCTGGAATGACGTGACTGGCGTACCTGAACGTTTCGTCAGGACGTGTGACCAAGGGGGTATCGGCCGAATGGTCAACCCCGACATGCGGACTGCGAAACAGATGCAACACCACGGCCAACAGTTCTGGCGTGCAGCGACTATTGCGCTGATGACAGTGATGCGCGCGGCAAGATGGCAGTCGAGAAGCGTGCCGCCCTTATCGATGATCTGATGGCTGCGCTTGCAGGCGCCGGCGATACGCACAAGATCGACCTCGCTATCAAGGCGGTCTTTGTTGGCGTCGATGAAGAAAACAATTAGTGGCACTACACCTTTCGAATCCACGATCAACCGAACCTGCGCAAAAGACAGTCGGGACTCGACGGGCTCAAGGTGTCCGTCTCCACGGCTGCGACCAGTGGGTTCGAGAAATCCGAAACTGTCAAAAGTGGTGGCCTGGCGGGCCTGATCACCAGAGTGTCCATCCGGCAAATTCGCCCGGAAATCGGCATTGGCGGACTGCGCCAAGCAGCGATCGAGGCTGTCCGGACACCTCTGTCGGATCGAATATTGCGACGGTGGGATCAGCAGGGGTGCATCCCTCACCAGATTGTCAATGAGCGTGCCCAACGCAGGGCTGTGATCGAATGAATCGGTGGAATCGATTCTGTTGCAAGGAAAATAGATGCTCTCGTTCCGCAGTCTCGGGCCACCGTTACCGCTACGGCTCCGACGAGGCGAACGAACTGCGTGCTTATGGCCAATCGAAGAAAGCGACGATCTGAGTTCGAGGGGGAGTGTCCGTCCGTAAGGTTCCCGCACCAGGTTTCGTATTTCCCGACTGTCGGCAGCGCATGCAAGCCATGCGCAGCACGTATTGCATGCATTGCATGCATGGCTACTTGTTGACGATGGCTTATCGTCATTCGCAGCGAGTGTCACCTCGCGGCAGGTGGCTTTGTCCCTGCTACGTCGGAAGGGCCCGATTTCGGTGTCGTCGTGTGATCACAATTGGACTACGTCGGTGTCTCGCTAGTGCCTCGGGAGTGAGAGATTACGTTCAGTGCGATTGAGTGAGAGTGGACCCGATCAGTATGAGCGCTCGATCTTTGACTGGTTTGATGCTCCGTACTCGGAAACTGGTTGTGCCTTCCTTGATACGAGTTGTCCTGAAGTGAGGGAGCTTTCAGTGAAGAGCCCTCTGGATGGCGACTCTGGTTTCGCCGATGACATCGCCTCGCTGCCGATCAGGTTGATCGGCAGTATCGTGCGTGGATCGGGCTTTTGATCACGGTCTCGTCCTGGACGAAGGGCCGATCTTTGGAATAGTTCAGGTTGTGAGTTTGCGAGCGCAGCGGCGACACGAATGGTGAGTATGTGTTCGATGGTCTGGTGATCTTCGGTAGTGAGGTCGAACTGTTTCTGCAGGTGAGCAGTGTGGATTGATCGACTCAGGCAGGCACGAGGGTCAATTGGCCAACAGTTGTTGGCCAATTGCCATGCGACGGTCGCCGGACGGAATACCGATTGCGGGTATCGAGCTCGACTCCCACCACGGTGACGGGTTGACGTTGTGGGGCGCTCTACGAACATCCGGGCGGCCCAGTGGTTTTTCCTCCGAGCATCACACTGATCGGCAACGTGCCGCCGACGCTCGTGATCCTTCCCTTGTCGAGGCGATGCGTCTGCTCGATCTTGTGTGGGTTGATCGATCAAGGGATGCATGGGTCTGATGATTTCGAGAGATATCGACTCGGAGTAGTAGATCCGATCATATAAATATCCAAAGGTTGTGGTGTCAACGTCGCCGTGCCGAGTGAGTCGAGGGACCCAACTAGCGGCAGTACGGTGGGTAGCGGTGACCTCGACCGTTACCTCGAGAGTCGCCGCTATTCCAGTGCCGTTGGACGCGGTTACCGTGAGTAAGACCGATCCCGCCTTGGTGGGCCGGACGGTATAGTTTCGGGCTCTGTTGGCCTGCATGTGTTCGGAAGTCGTGTGTCAGTGACTATCCTCCTTTATAGGTAACTATCCAAAAAAATGGATATTCACCTATAGTGGTGGATATGGACCTTGAGTTGAACCCGTTCACCCCAGGATCAGGGCTCCGCCCGCCCGCCCTCGAAGGCCGCAACGACCAGATCGAGGCGTTCGATCTTCTTGTCGCGCGCAGCAAACGGCGCAATTACGACCGCGGCATGATCCTCTCCGGATTGCGCGGTGTCGGCAAGACGTCTCTGCTCAACTACCTGGCCCATCATGCCGACAGTCAGGGTTGGCTGACGATCAGCATCGAGGGCCGTCCCAGCTCCTCGGGTATCGCAGCGGTCCGCAATACACTCGCGCAGGAATTGTCGTTGGGGCTGCGCCGCTACAGTCGCAAACAGCGACTCAAGGACAGTGTTGACGATCTGATCGCGTTGGCTCGGAACTTCTCGGTGGGCGTGTCGGTTGCGGGTGCCGCGGTCAACATTTCCGCGCCCCGGCCGCAGGTAGATCCGGGTGATATTGCGATAGACCTCGAAGAGCTCGTGGAGGCGATCTGCGAGGTTCTGCGGCCCCGAAACAGCGCATTCGGACTGTTCATCGACGAGATGCAGGACCTCGACCAGGACCTTCTCACGGCGCTGCTCGCGGTCCAGCATAAGGCGAATCAGCGGCAGTGGCCGTTCTTCGTCATCGGTGCTGGTCTGCCGAACCTGCCCGCCGTTCTCGCGGACTGCCGTTCCTATGCCGAACGACAGTTCCTGTACAGCACAATCGGGCCGTTGGCGTCTGTAGACGCGGCGGACGCACTTCGGCTACCTGTCCAAGCACATGGCGGCGATTTCACTCCTGAAGCGTTGGACGTGCTCGTGGAGACGAGCGGCGGTTATCCGTATTTTCTGCAGGAGTACGGCAAAGCTATCTGGAACATCGCGCCAGGCACACCGTTTGAACTTGCGGATGCGCTCGGCGCGGTGGAGGTCGGCCGCCGGCACCTCGACGATGGGTTCTTCCCGTCGCGTTGGGATCGGGCTACGCCGAGGGAACGGAAGTATTTGGCGGCGATGTCGACTCTCGGTGAGGATCAGCCGCGGTCGGGCAAGGTAGCCGAGGCGATGGGGTCGACTGCCGCAGGAACCAGTGAGGTGCGTGACTCGGCGATCAAGCGTGGTCTGATCTGGTCGCCTGAACGCGGGCGGATAGCGTTCACGGTTCCGGGGATGGCAGATTTCATTCGGCGCCAGCAGTTGGATTGACATGATCGTTTCGGTTTCCTCGGGGCACGGGAAGGTTTGAGTTGGTCGCGAACGTACGCGGCGACCCGCTCCAACGGCATACCGCCGGTGGACGTCACGAAATAGGACGGCGACTACGACGGAGCCTACGCCCCATCGGTTCTCGGCCGACGCTCTGATGAGCTTCTTCGCGGGTCCATCCTCCGTTCAGGTGCCGAATGTCTGCGTGGGCCTATTGCGGCGATATCGTCATCGGGGAACAGGGTTTGGCGGTGGATGACGACGGGGTGAGCTGACCAGTCGATCTGTGCCAGTCTCCAGCGGAGGAACCCAGCGGGTCGTGTGCGTGAGTTGTGTTGCCGGGTCCTTCGCTGTCGACTGACTGGCGGGTTCGGGGCGTGACGATTGCCGTCGAGACTATGCGATGTCGACGGCAATCGATGGGACTTCCTGCGCAGATGCGGGTACGAGTTCAATTCGTACGCGCCATTCGGCGTCGGCCAGGTGCTGCGGGAAGGATGCGCGGGCAGTTGCACGACTCGCAACCGAGGCGGCTGCGTCTCTGCGTGCACGTTCGGCCTGGCGTTCAGCGATTTCCTTGCGTCGGGTTTCGTCGGCTCGGGCGCGTTTTTCGCTAGGGGACAGTCGAGTTGTGAGAGGCGCGGCGGAACCGAGAGGGTCGCGAGTCGGGCAGTCGACGTGATCACTACGGCGCTGTGGGAGTCGACGTAGTATCGCTCACGACAGATCGGCTCCGGTGCGTCAGCGTGACTGACCGTGTCAACTACTTGCGAATTGCGCCGCTGGTCAAGTGCGGGACGATAGCCTAGTTCGGTGGCCGATGATCGGCGCCTACAACCAGGCTGTGGGCATCTCATACGGATCGAATCGGGCAGGCATGATGGGGCAGTATCAGCTATGGAAGATCTGAGCAGCGACAAATCCACACGTTGTTGACATGCCCAGTCCGCTACCGCCCCTGACTACTTATCTGAGGCACGGGACAAGGCATCAACCACAGGAAGTGGCCACTTCATGACCAACCCACCGACCCCGAATACCCATTCAGAGCAGAACCGCGTCGTCACCGCTAACGGCACCGAGCAGCATGTAGACGTGGTCGACGCACACATGCTGACAGGCAGGGTGCGTGATGCGGTCCGCGAGGTACCCGTCGGCGGACCTCCCGTGGCGGCCGGCGACGCCGCGCAAAAGCCTGGTAGGAGTCGCCGGGTGGGGGCGCTCTTTCCCTGGATGAGGCATCTGCCGGACGGGGATGGTGCGCAGTTCGTTGACGAGTTGGCCGGCGCACTCGAATCGGGTCCGGCGGAGATGATGCTGGTGGTCGAGACGTGGCGCCGCACCGCTGAGGTGTGGGCGACTCCGGAGGTGGCCGAAGTTCTGTCGGCGCCGTCCGACGGGGATTTCGGAGTCGTGGAAGACGTGGCACTCGAGGCTGGGTACGCCGCGTTGGCTGCAGATCAGGTCGAGAGTGTCAATGAGCAGCGGGCGCGTCGTAGTCGCTACATCGATAGTGTCGATATGGCGCACGGAGAATGAAAGAATTCGAGATTGTCGGTGCCGGCTGACCGCCGGTGCACGTGATGCGACGATCGCCGGTCGAGGCCGTTGAGCGCGAGACCTCCGACGTCACTGCCGCCGACGGCGGGTTATCCGGTTTACGGCACCCCACCGATACCGACACAGTCGATGCATCAGCAGCATCAGACTATGAACGCGGGTACCTCGCAAGGGGCGGACCATTTTTCGGCGGCCTCCCGCAGGTGAAGTACGCAGGGAAATAGGGCCAGGTCAATCAGCGCCGGCCCCGGTGGCTCGTCGGTACGCGTCCGCAAGGAAGAGAGTATTCACCGAAACCCCGGCCTGCGCGATCAGAGAATCGAGGAACTCGCGGCCGTCGCCCGGAGGGTGGCCGTATCGAAAAGCGAAGGTCGCCAATGTCTTTTCGAGCTCCGGCGCCGAAACGAGTTCACGGGAGAGGGCGTCGCGAACAACGGTGGCCAGGTGCCCGCCGTCGATTCCCGCAGCAGTGAGATCGGCGACCGTGCGCCGCGCCGAGGTGACGGGGAGGCCGTCGACAATCGTCCAGCCGTCCCGCTCCATCTCACCGGAATGAATTCGCACGTCGCGCAAGTTGATTCGGACGCGCCGCCTGCAGGTGAACTCGAGGACGTCGGCATCGATGTCGTCGGTTTGGTGCATGCGGGCTGCGCTCCGATGGGAGATGATGCCGCCGGGATAATGCTGGGTGAGGCGTTGCCACGCGGGGGAATGGCGGTCCAGTGCGATCCAGACCACTCGTAGGTCTTGGCGTGCATCGTGGGGGATTCTGGTCATGCGGTAGATCCCGTAATGGAGCCGTTCGTGCGCCGCGATCGGCCAGGCGTTTGATCTGCACGGCGGTGACTCCCAGTCCGCGTGCCTGCGCCGTAGTGATGGCTCCGTACTGTTCGGCGCCGAATTCGGCGCCGGCGGTGGCCGCAACGCCCATTTTCATGCCACATGTATTGGCGGGAGGCTAGAAGGTCTTCACCGCAGTGGCGTCACCGTCGTTGCGGAGCGCGGCGCAGACACTCTCGTACTCACGCCGGCGAACTGTGAGGGCGGTGATCAAGTGATGTCCGGTGGTCATCAGCAGCAGGTCCATCACATTCATGGCGGTCAGGGGGGTTGGCTTTGGGGTAGAGGCGGCCGTGTGCGGCGAACGTGAAGTAGGCGAGGGAACGCTCACCGGGCCGCTCGATGTGCTCGAGCGCGTCGAGGCCGGCCCGGTACTCCGTGCCGTGCCGTGCTCGGGATGGGGATCCGTCGATACCGTCGGCGCCGAACTCCGGGTGTACGGGGTGGGTTCGCAACCGCCATATTGTGCCGAACGCGCTGCGCGTGAAGATCGCGTTGAACCGGCCGAATACGGACCGGACCGGCTCACGAGGGTCGTCGTCGAGTAGTCGTTCGATCAGGAATGTGTGTGCGGCGGCAGTGTTCTCGGCGTGGTGAAGGTCCGCGGTGGTGTGTCCACCGACAGTCACACCGCCCATCAGGCTCTGCACCTCGCGGAAGGTGAGGGTGTTCCCTTTGAGAGCGATGACGTTCCAGACGTGGTCGGCAGCATTTTTGGTGGCGCGGTGGATGACCTCGACCCTGCCAGTCACTGTGGTCTCGACTCAAGCTGTCATAAACAACGGGTACGTCGGGGACCGCGTTCGGATCCCAGATGATCCCTGACGCCGACGTTCGCTCTTGCATAGCTTCACGCTACGAGTTCACGAACCGCCTTTCGTTACTACGTATTTCCGGAAGATATCTCCCGGAAATACGTAGCAACGAACCGATGTGGACTGTCTGTTCTGGACCACACCCGGTAGGGGAGTGTTTACCCGGTAAACGGTGCCGCAAGATCACGGAGCTGAACAGTGCATTCCCGTCGACATTCGGGCGTGACGTACGTCGGCAGATCCCGTGGCCGCCGAGTGCATTGCTTGCGACGGACGGCTGCGGCGTCGGCGTCGGCGCTGAGTAAGGCCGCCGACTCGGCCGGAAGCGACTCGGTGCGAATCCAGGGGATCGACGGGCAAAGACCGCGAAAGTGCTTCGCGGTCAAACGCTATCGAGGTTGTACTGGTCCTGCAGCGCCACCCAGAACTGCGCGCTGTTACCGAACGCTCTGGACAGTGGTTGCGCGAGATCCGGCATCGATGGCATGCGTGCCATCGATGATCTCCTCGATCCGACGTGGAGTGAGACCGATCTGATGCGCGAGGCGATCCGGTGAGACACCTGCGGGTTCGAGAAAGTTCGCGAGCAGGAATTTGCCAGGATGAATGGGGGAGAGAGGGTGCGCTGTCATCGCCGGGAGATGTTTCCCCGGGAGTGGTTGCGCCCCATGACGATCACCCGGAAGGTGCATTGTTGCGAGTAGTTGCGGGTTGCGTCGATCCTCGGGCTTCGGGCCGTAGTCCTCGAAGCGCTTCGCGAGTTCGTCGGTGTGGTCGAGGATCTCGCGGGTGGTGCGCGGCATCCGTATCACCTCACGAAACTGTGGTCGGGCGGTGCGGACGATCGACTCCGGTGAAGTCGGCGCAATATCTGCAGAGCAACCGCCGGGGGCCGTGGCTGTTACCGGCGGCCAGAGCGACTGTCAGGACAGAAAATCCCGAGGGCCAGTTCCTTGCTCGCAGCTCAAAATATCACCTATTCGTGCTGGGCACCTGCAGCACAGTCACTACCCGCGACGGTTGTCGATAGTTAGCCGTTTCCTTGGCCTGGTTTGCGGACGTTTCCCAAGACGTCCGATGCGTACGCTTGCCGGCATGTCTGCAGTTTCGCGCGCCACTCGTTCGGTGACGCACACTCACGAACATCTCGTATCGACGATTGCCGAGCTCGGCGAAGTGCCGGTGATCGAACTCGTCGACGGTGGCCGTGTCGTGGCGGTACTGATTGCTCCCGATCTGTTCGAGGCACTTCTTGACGCGGCCGATGACGCCGACGACTACCGGGCGTTGGCTGAGCATGCGGCTGATCCGGACCCGGATATGGTGCCGTTGGGATGAGGTGAAGCGTGATCTCGGCCTGATCGGGTGAGTGCACGTTCGCGCTCGGATTCCGCGCAAAGTCGAAAAAGTGATCGCGTACAACAGGCCAAGTAGCGTCGGATGTAGGGAGCGACCGCTGAAACCCCGACTACGAGTGACCTCTGCGGGGATACTGCCTGCCAAATCGATCCCGCATACGCGGGGCGTGAACCGCGGGTGCGGTTCGTGTGGCAGTAAATCGAGCTGATCCCCGCACAAGCAGGGTAGGTACAACGTCGACGTCCTAACCGCGGTCAGTCCCGGTTGATCCCCGCATACGCGGGGCGGACCGGACGGTTTTGAGGATGAACCCTTCGTCGATGGGTTGATCCCCGCATATGCATGGCGGACAGGGCCGTGACCACCTATCCCGTAATGCTCTTGGGTTGATCCCCGCATATGCAGGGCGGACGGCCACATCCAGCCGCGACGCTGGGAATCCGAGGGTTGATCCCCGCATATGCAGGGCGGACCGGATCATTTGCATCGAAAGGCGTTATTCAGTTGGGTTGATCCCCGCATATGCAGGGCGGACACTCTGTGACCTGCACATTTTAGCGCATGATGAGGGAATATGGATCGATGGGTCACAGTGAACGCCACCAACCCATTGAGTCGCAGCGACTCAATGGGGAAGAGGAACGGCGCGCCCTTGCGGTAGACGCCGAAAAAATGCGGCGTATCCGCGCCGATCAGAAAGCCTCGCGCGCCCAGAAACTTCAGAGACGATTGACAGCACCTCCTGATCCGAGCCACAGCACCCGCTTGCGGCAACTGCTTATTACGCACCGCGACGAAATTGCTGCGATCGCAGCCCGACACGAGGCCACCGACATCGCGCTGTTCGGCTCGGTGGCACGGGGCGAAGCAGACCAGGACAGTGACATCGATCTATCGGTCAACCTGCCGGGTTCATTCTTCGACCAGGCGATCGCGATGACCGATCTTGCAGATGCATTGACCGATCTTCTCGGTGCCAGAGTCGATGTACTTCCCCGCGACATGCCCGGCACCTATCCATCAGGTGGGGATGAGATGGTGCGCCGAATCCAACTCGACGAAATTCCGTTGACCGATCTCGCGACACACGGCGTCTACTCCTGACGTATCAACGGAAGGGTACGGCCATACTTTCGGCGGGATCGGCGACGGACGTGTCTCAAGGGTCGCCACTGTTTCGGTTGGACGCTTACTTTCGTTCCTGAAGCCGATCGTGACGTCCTGATCTCTGCCGTGGCCCGGCGCCGTCCTTCGCGATGATCTTCCACAACATCGTCACCGATCGCGTGCAGACCCCGTCGCGCAGTCGACATAACGAAATATGGTGCGCAGCACGGTGACTACACCGCCGGAGGCGCCAATCTCATCGTGGGACAGCGATGAACCCGGATATGCCGCCAGGGCCAGGGTCATGTCGGTGCTGACCTGCCGCAGCGCTCCTGGCCCGCCCACGAAAAACATCGGGTGGTTGCACTATGAGCATCACGCTGTGTTTATGACAGCTTGAGTCGAGACCACCGTGACGGCCAGACTCAGGTCCATCTGCGACTCGCCGGACCGGTAGTGACGGTTTGAGCTGAGCCCACCTCAGTGTTGTGGCATCTGGCTTTTTTCGGATGCCAGCAACGGCTGGAGGGCAGTGATGGAGACTCGTGTGGAGTTGTTCGCTCGTATTCGACGTGATGCCCGGGTCGAGGGATATTCGATCCGGCAGTTGGCCCGCCGCCACCAGGTCGGCCGGGCAACGGTGCGGATGGCGTTGGCGCAGGCGGCGCCGCCACCGAGAAAAGTTCCGGTGCGCTGTTCACCGAAACTCGATCCGTTCAAAGCCGCGATCGACGCCATGCTCACCGCCGATATCGAGGCACCACGAAAACAACGTCACACGGCCCGACGGATCCTCGCCAGGCTGGCCGACGAACATGGAGCGCAGCACCTTTCGTATTCAACGGTGCGTGACTACGTGCGGGTTCGGCGAGCACAGATCGACGTCGAAGCCGGACGCCGCATCGAAGTGTTCGTCCCGCAGGAACACGCACCCGGCGCCGAAGCGGAAGTCGATTTCGGTGAAGTGTGGGTGATATTGGCCGGGGTGAAAACCAAATGCCACATGTTCGCCTTCCGCCTCTCGCATTCGGGGAAAGCTGTGCACCGCGTGTATTCGACGCAAGGGCAGGAAGCGTTCCTCGAAGGCCATATCGCCGCGTTCGACGAGATCGGCGGTGTCCCGACCCGTCACATCCGCTACGACAACCTCAGCAGCGCGGTGCAGAAAGTGATCTACGGGCAATCTCGTGCTCGGGTGGAGAACCCGCGGTGGGTGTTGTTCCATTCGCATTTCGAGTTTGATCCGTTCTACTGCCAACCTGGTGTCTCCGGGGCGCACGAGAAGGGCGGTGTGGAGGGCGAGGTGGGCCGGTTCCGCCGAAATCGGTTGTCCCCGATGCCTGTTGTCGACTCGCTCGATGAGTTCAACGAGAAGATCCGCGGCTGGGACACCGCCGACAACGGCCGCCGCATCAATGACCGGATCCGCACTGTCGGGCAGGATTTCGCCGCCGAAGCGCCACTTCTGCGCCCAGTTCCAGTCGAGGGGTTCGATCCCGGATTGTCGCTGGAACCGCGGGTCGATCGGTCAGCGTTGATCACGGTGCGGATGGCGAAATACTCTGTCCCCGCACGTTTCATCGGCAGGAAAGTGCGAGTCTCGTTGCGGGCATCGGAACTGGTGGTCTTCGACGGACGAACGGTGATCGCCCGCCACGGGCGGGTCGTCGCCCGCGGCGGCCAGAGCCTCGATCTCGACCACTACCTAGAAGTACTGCGCACCAAACCCGGTGCCCTGCCCGGGGCGAGTGCGTTGGCCGCAGCCCGCAGGAACGGAACATTCACCGCAGCTAATGACGCGTTCTGGGCGGCGGCCCGCAAAACCGACGGTGACGCCGGCGGAACCCGCCAACTCATCGATGTCCTACTCCTGCACCGAACGATCGGCGCAGATGACGTGATCGCGGGCATCGAAGCAGCTCTGACCGTGGGCGCGGTCACCGCCGATGTCGTCGCAGTCGAAGCCCGCCGACACGCATCATCAGAGGTCGATGCGGGTGGGCCCGGTTCAAGCCGTCATCTCGTTGCTCGCCGCACCGGAAGTGAGCAACGCGTTGTCAGTTTGACCCAACGCCGTCTCGCCGATCCGGCAGCGGTCATCGCTGGTCTGCCGGCCGATTCTCGGCCCGCGCCGACGGTCGATCACTACGACCGACTCTTGCGCCTGCCCGAACGCCGCAATCCTGCCCAGTCCGCCGCCCGAGCCGAGTGAAAGAAGGTCCGAGAATGGTTCGTCCACCCGTCACGGTTTCCACCACGTTGCGCCGTCGAGGTTTGACCGAAGAAGCCGCCACCGCTGCGGTCGATCAAGCGTGCCGCCGGCTACGGCTGCCTACTATTCGTGCCGTCGTCGAGGACGCCGCCGCAGCAGCCCGCAAGGACCAGCTGTCGTACTACGGATTTCTTGCGGAGCTTCTGCTTTCCGAATGCGACGACCGCGACCGCAGGAGTGTGGTGCGGCGGATCAAGGGAGCGGGGTTTCCTCGCGAAAAGTGGTTGGCCGACTTCGATTTCGATGCCAACCCCAATATCAATCCCGCCACCATCGGCACCCTCGCCACCGGCGACTGGATCCGCAAAGGCCAACCGTTGTGTTTGATCGGGGACTCCGGGACCGGGAAATCGCATCTCCTCATCGGGCTCGGAGCCGCGGCCGCCGAAGCTGGCTACCGCGTCAAATACGTCCTCGCCACCAGGTTGGTGAACGAGCTCGTCGAAGCCGCGGATGAGAAACAACTCGCTAAAACCATCGCCCGTTACGGGAGAGTAGATCTCCTTTTGCTCGACGAACTCGGTTACATGGAACTCGACAAGCGAGGTGCTGAGCTGCTCTTTCAGGTGTTGACCGAACGGGAAGAAAAGAATTCCGTCGCCATCGCTTCCAACGAATCCTTCTCCGGATGGACCAAAACGTTCACCGACCCCCGGCTTTGCGCGGCGATCGTGGACCGGCTCACGTTCGGCGGCAACATCATCGAAACCGGCACCGACTCCTACCGACTTGCTCATACCCGAGCTCAGCAATCCGCCTGATCCATACGCAAGGTGGGTTCGGATCAAGCCGCCCTACTGGACCTGAATGGGATTGACATAGTCACGCTGCCTGGTGGGAGCGATAATCGTAATGGCCACACAGGGACGGGACAGGTCGAAGAGATCGGGGGATGGGCCCCCGACTCCGGACTGACTGTCGGCGGGCGGGCCCATCGGCATAGCTGCGGGATCATCGCGACTGCCATCGGATTTTTTCGGTGACGCCGACGGCCGGGGTGAGACTTGACCTCCACACAGTCAGCGGCGGATCCGCGGTGGGAGGGGAAACTAATCGGCAGAGACGTTGCATACCGGCCGCGACTTCGAAACCCGCCCACTGGCACCGGTGAGACCCGTTGGCCTGTGAGGACGTCCTTCTGCGGTGGAGCGCGACGTTTCCGGACCGGCGGACGATCATTTTCCTCGCGTTCGCACCCGAATTTCGTGTACCGATGGTGATGACTCCGCTCGGATGGGCAGGGATGGAACAGTTGAAGGTGCGCGTAATTCATGATGCGCGGGATTGTCGGTAGGACTTCGTCGGTATCTGAGTTTTTTTCAGTTGGACTTGAACGGGACCGTTAATCAGTCGGGGAGTGGGCCCGCACACGATGAACGGCGCTCCGGACGTTGGTGCCGAGAAAATCTCGTTCCGAATTCGGTAAAAAAGGGTTCCGGTGAAGAAGTTCGTTTCCCATTCCCATTGCCTGCTGAGCCTGGGCCGACAGACTGCCGACTGAAAACCACGTGACCACGTGACGAGTGCACGTTTTTTGGTGCAGCCGAATTTCGAGTGGAGGTGATGGTCACTCGCGGAGCGCTCGTCTTAGGCAGGTATTCCCGGCTGAGCCCGGGTTTTCGAAGCCGCTGTCGCCGATGAGGGAACGGCGCCTTCTTCTTGCCAAAAAGAAAACCCCGACGGCGCCATGGTTAGGACCAAGAGGGGCGCGATGCCGGGGAGTACGAGGTCGACACTATCAGTTGCCGGACGGCCGGGATCTTCAACCATGTCGGGCGCGTCAGAGCCCGACACGACGGCTCAGCACTACCCGAACGGAGTTATTTACCTTCCCCGAGAATCTATTGTGCGAAGAATTTTTCGTCGGCTTGTCGCATCGGGCACCACACTCTTTCGGAGATGGAAGAGGAATGGGAAGGTGGTTCGTTTTGCCGGCGCGGCGGAAGGCCGAGGACCAGTGCGCGCACTGTGAACGGTCCCCTTCCACTCTGCGGGCCGTAGCCGACATCAGTGCCGGACCGGCCGTCGGGACATTAATCCGGAAGGCCGGCTTCCGAGAGTCCGACGACTCGTAGTGACCGATGTGCAGCGTCGCCGTGCCGGTATACCCAAGCGAGGATGGCGCTCGCGTGCAGAACGAGGGAAAAATGGGCGGGGGAGGTTCCAACGGACGATTCGTGTGCGCGCACCCTCTGTCGGCGGCACATCGACATCACCGAATCATTGCGCGGTCAAGCGTTCCGAATGCGACTGTGCTCCCGTCACGCATCCGGTGAACCCGGCGAAAACACAAAGCCCGAAAAATCGAAAAGTAAAGACAAGGGACGCGATGTCGTGCGCAGTCCTGATTTTTGCTCGGCTGCCGAAAGCAATGGGGGAATGTGTGCGGCTATGACCGCCGCACACAAAAGTGAGCAGGAAGGGTGGATCTTTGTGGCGCGGGTGCTGCGTGCGGGGCCGAGGATTTTTGTGGGCGGCGATCGGGTCGACTTCGGACACGATCCGGTAGATGAAATATCGGGAGACGTGGGGTTCCCGAGTTCGGCGCCGTCGAATCCGGGGCATCTGGAATATTCTTCCAATAATTTAATGCATTCTAGATATTAATTAGTGGTGTGGTCGGGATGCTCGGCTTAGCAGGCATTGCAGAGGATGACGGCCCGGTACCGCGTAGTCCTGGGCTGCACGTCGACACCGGTCGCTGCGCAGTGCTCATAAGTGCGCTCGGATAATGATTCGGAAGTATTGACCAACGTTTGCAACTGCTGCCGACGGGCTTCGATGTCGGTGCTGAGGTCGATGCATCCGATCTGAAAAAGGACGCAGTCACCTCGTCGGCGTCACAGCCCCGAAATGTGGACTGCCGAGAATCGAATGGCAATTCGTGCGCGTGCAAGCGCACTTTTTTGGTGTCGGTCAGCTCGATCGGCTTGGCAATGTGGCTGATACTGATCGGATATATGCCCGTCATAACCCCGCCATAACCCGGTTGTTGCCACTGCCATGACCACTGCCATGACTACCGCCAAAGCACGAGTCCTGTGTGCAAGCTAGCGCATCGACTTAGAATCCAATGGAGTGCTCTGAACTGGCTAAACATTCAATATTTTCGGGATTTTAACCCCTCCAGGAGGGCACATCATCGCCATGGCCCTCGCCATGGCCCTCGCCATGGCCCTCGCCATGACGAGGGCCATATCACCGGCCAACCGGAGGGATCCGACCGAGGTCGAACAAAGAATCTGGGAGCGACATCGTGAGGATGCCGCATTACCGGTATGCGGGATGGACGACTGTGAGATGGCAAAAGCTACCAGCGCACCAGCATGCTGAAACGCACGTGCCCGAGTTTCATCGCCAGGGTCGGCAGCGCACGAGACGACCTTGCGGAGTGCATCGTGCCTCATCCCACTCGCTGCGGAGCTCGAAAATTTCCCGCACCGATCATCGCTGGCTTCCGGCGACGTCCGCCTACCCACCCGTCATGATTGTGTGCGAAATTTGTCTGTGAATTCTCAGGCGGTTGCTCCTGGTCTGTGGCGGAGTTGCGGACACCCGGTTAATCGTTGGCGATGCGTTGGTGCGATGCCGGGGATCTGGTGATCGCGACCGTGGAGCCGTCGAAGCAGGAACACACCATGTTTGCCGTGCGGTCGGGGATGCTGGTGGCGTTGATGCATCGAGTGAAGCTCCGTGCAAGTTCGTGGCCGATATTCTGCCGGATGGTTCTCCGCCGGTGAAGTATTTACCGCGCAGTGACGTACAAATATTCGAGGTGGAGGCGAGAACCTATTGCTTCTGGCGGCCACCCCCGACTTGCTTACCGCAGGTGCGATCTGCGGACGAGATCGGAGCGTTTTCGTCGCACCCTCGCCGACGTTGCGCCGGCACCTCCGCGGTATCCCACAGGAATGGGCGTCGAATGAGTTGCGTAGTCGCTACCACTGGCTGTTATGCATTGCAGACAGATCCCGCGCGTGCGCGCCGCTGGGATGAATACCGAGTGCAAGTGGGATCCCGTATCCGCAGACTGCGGATCGAGCAAGGGCTTGACGCAGGAGGTGCTCGCGCTCGAATCGGGAGTCACACGAAATGTGCTAATCCATGTCGAGCATGGTCGGCGGGGTTTGCTCTACGAGTGGTTGTTCGACATCGCCGAAGTACTCGGAGTTTCTGCTGGTTCATTGCTCGACGAACACGAACAGAACTGACGTACCCGGGTTTCCCTATGTCGTGGCAGGGAACTGTGCTCGTGTGAGGGCGCGAATTTCGTTCCTATCAACCAGGTAGGAGGACCGCTCGCAGCCCTGCCGTTTTCGTGATCGGCTACGGTTCGCCGGTGTCCTTGACCTCCCAGATCGAATCGGCCGACTCGCCGTTTATGCGCTTCGCACAACGTTCGATCCCCAATTCCAGCGCAGTCACCGCGGTCCATGACGGCGTTCACCGGGCAGCGGTGAAAACCAAGTCCAGCCACACCGGATCCAGACCGGACTGGGGTCTGATCGGCACGGCGATCGACTTCCGGCTGCGGCTCGCGTTCACCACCACAGATCTCGTCCCGCCGTCGGCGCGGCGCGGGTACGCCGACCTTTCGAGAAGTTATCCCGAATCATCCTCGCTGCTCGTCGATCTGGCCACGGCGACGGCCGTCGTTCTCGCAGATGCAGCTCCGTTCGCCGCCGATCGGATCGAACTTCCCGAATCGCTCGAGAACGACCTGATTCGACTGTGTGTCGTCGCAGGCCAACTCGATCAGCTCTACCGCAACTACCCGTTCGTCATCGACAAGACAGCACTGCTCGACGCCGGGAGCATCGTCACCTTCGATCAAGCCTGCGCCCAAGTCCCCTGGTTCGTCATCGACCAGATCCACGACCAGGTGAGCATCGCAAATATGAGCCTCGGTCCATTGCACGCCAACGCAACCCGAGCAGACGCCGGGATGAGTTTCGCTGGATCGGTGCTTATCGGTGGCGCCGACGCGGACCTTCTCGTTGACGGCCTGCTCCTCGATTTCAAATCCGCGCACGCTGCGACGACCATCAGCAAGTCCGACGTCTATCAGTTGGCGGGCTACACCCTGCTCGACTTCGACGACGAGCACCACATCGAACGAGTCGGGATCTACTGGACCAGACATGGCGTCATGCGTACGTTTACCCTTCCGACGTTTTTCGGATTGCTGGGAGCGACCGCGCCGCTCGCGGATCTACGCGCCGAATTACGCGCGGATCTCGATGCCGACTACCAGCGCCGCCGGAGCGCTTATCTCGCCCGCAAGGAAACTCGTGAACATTCGGCCGTGATCGACCAGTCACCTCAGTCGCATGACGGCACGAAACTCTCCCGCTCCATTGACTGGCTTCGAGGTGTCCTGCGACGCTGACCCGAGAACTTACTAACCCAAAAACCTGTTGGCATGCACAGGTTGTGGCCATGTCTCTGGTGGCACAGGTCGTCGGCCGGCAGCGGTGCGTTCACCGTGATCGGTCATGTGCCGACGAGAATGTGTGGTCGACTGCGGCCTGCGGGCGCGCGTCTCGATCGCCCAGGGTCGAGCACTCGCCTGATGCGCTACCGCATGGTTGTGCCGAGATCACTGCCGCCGGCGAATTTTTTTCGTCGTCATGAAGATCGGTGTCCGTCCACTCGGAATACGGGGAAACCCCGTTGCGTCAGCAGGCGGCTATATCGGCGGTGATGCCGACGCGGCTCTGGGCAAAAGTAGTCAGTCGATTTGTCTCGGCCACGAACACGTCTGCACGGAACCTTCAATCCTCTTCATGAGGATTCCGAGCCGGGGCTGATGACCATCGTGAAACCCCGCACCGTTGCACTCGAGAAACGCACCATCTCAGCCGCGATATGTGTCTGCAATCGGACACCGGCCCGTGTGTTCAACGGTGGGCCGCGACATACAACGCATCGGCGAAATCCCCGGACATCGATATCCACCTCAGCGCTCTTCCCGTCAAATCAATCAAGCACCTGACCGTCGTGGTCGACCACGGTCACCCCACGGACCCGGTTCAGGTGGTCGACGGTGCGGACTCGGTGAAACTCGCCGACGGTTTCTATCAAGGCACCGGAGCCGCAGTGATCGACCTGATGAATTTTCAGCCGAGCGCCTACGACACAGCCACGTCCACCGCGGACTATGCGGCGTCGGTGGCGGTTGTGCACGGCACGGACCTCTTGACTATGGGGATGAGTAAAAGTCAGGGCGCAGAGGTCGAGGACGATATCGAACGTTGCGGCATCGACCTTCTCCCGGAGATGCTCGGCGCTTTGGTCGAGGCCGTCGAAACTTTCGATATCACTGCCCGACTTCTCACCGAAAAGGTGGCGATAGACGACAATCATCAGCCGTGACTTGATCCGCAACGGAAAAGTGGTGTCCACCGAGTCGACCTACCAGGTTCCGCTGTCCGTCGGCGAGCATTTGCCGCTACATCCATCGTGCGAAATGCATTGGCGCACATGCGATACGGCTTGCAAATCTTCAGTGGGAGGGCAGAAAAATTCACCGACTTTCGTCATAGCGTGTCGCACAGATCGACGTGATGATCGCCGACGGCTTGCCCCGAGCATCTTCACGACGTGTTCTGTACCGCCAGAGCACGTGCACTCCGCGAGGTGACCTCATGTGCCGTAGATTCGTGCGTGGTCCGGAGCGGATCCGTCCAGCATGCCGGCTGTTTTGATGAGATCGTGCTCAAAGGCCCGGAGTGAGGGCGGACTCGCGTGAGTGACCCATCCATGTCGAACACGGTCGGCGAGGGTTGCTCTACGAGCGATTGTTCGACATCGACCAAGTGCTCGGAAGTCTCCGCTGGCTCGCTGCTCGGCAACCGCGAACAGAACTGACGTAAACTCAGTTTCCCTGTGTTTTGCACTGTTGACTAGTTCGTGCAACGGTGCTCAACTGAGTGCCCAATCCCCGGCGCCTTCACGCGTTTGTCCACGAACATCATGGCGAGGACCAGGTGGGGGTGCACCGCCCGGGGACTAACTGTCATCCGAGGCAGTCGTGTGGCCAGGATGTGCGTCTTCGCATGCATCGCACAGGGTTTCAACGATGTAGCGACCGGTTCGCAGCTGCACGTCAGAGCTGGTCGCTCCGCATTCCTCACAGGTAGCTTCGGATTCCGATTCGGCGGCATCGACCAAGGTCCGCATCTGCTGACACAGTTCCTTGTTGTCGATGTGCGGATTGTAGTAGTACCGCAGGACCCCGAATTTCTCTTTGACTTGGCAGACGTCGTAGTCCGGGTCGATCTCGGCCAACGCCGCGTCGAGGCCGACGACCAGGGGATACCAACCTTTACGGTGGCCGATCCACCGTCCCCACCCGTCAGGGATCCGCAGCAAGATCTCTTTCAGCGCTTCGGTATGTTCACCTGCATCTGTGGGTAGGTGCAGCGAGTTCCTGGCGCGATCGCCATCGAGGTCGATCTGACTCATCCGGATGACAGAGACCGCGACACCCTCGATGTCTCGGCGCCGAGCGGCCGATGATGCAGAATCGCCGATTGCCTGCATCGCCTGCAGGCGAGCTTGTTCGAGGTCGGTCAACTCCGGTGGGGTGTGACGGTTCTGCGACATTCACTCAAGCCTTCTCGGTAGATATGCAGAGCAGGGGCGACCTGGTCGGCAACCGAATTCTTGTCGGTCATTGCCGCAGCACAGTGTTTTTCGTTTTTCGAAAGCGACGAAGACCGATGGCACCAGTATGCCGTGTACGTACTCATTGCCGGTAAGGGTTGCGAGTATGTTCCGGTCGGCGATGGCGACATCCCTTGGCGATCGCGACTCTGCGTCTATTTCGTTGTGGGCATCAGATTTTCGTCTATCGGGCGGCTCCTACTCTCTCCCTGATGCTCCACCTTGGCGACAGCATCTTCTGTCGGCCTGATCGGTCGACCGGATCCGATGTCACCGCTCTCGACGTGCTTTCCGCTGATGCGATCTGCGGCCGAGGGTTGGCATGGATCCCGCCGGTCGAGGAAACGGACTATGGTGCATGTACTTGATGTGAGGAAACGCGAAGTACGTTCGTGCGGAGTATATTTTGTGGCGAAGTGAGACTGAGTCGATCTTGACCGCGTGTGGACTGATGTTGCGAGGGGCCGGGTAGCAGCGTTTTCGTGGTATCTACCTGCCGGAGAGTTTTGAGCTCTCGCGCGGGTTCCCGTTCTACCTTCGGCCGGATCTGGATCAGGTACCTCCTCGGCAGGATCACTGAAGAATGGACCATCGCACTCGACGGCACGACCCTGTGGGTAGGTCTGAATCCGACGACTTATCCGGTCAGTCGAACGTGGGTCGGCGACCACCAGTACCTGCCGGGAGAGAGATTTCCGCGTCTGGAACGGCGGAGCGCGACCGGGGGGTGTCCCTATGGTTTTCGTCAAGCAGCGGCTGCTGCGGGTGATCGGTAGGGCTCGTGGTTCTTGAGCATGGCGTAGAGAACATCGCAGCGACGTCTGGTCAGGCAGATGAGGGCAGCATTGTGCTTCTTGCCTTCGGCTCGTTTTCTGTCGTAGTACGCGCGACTGGTGGGGTCGTGCAAGGCGGCGAACGCCGAGAGGAACAGTGCGCGTTTGAGTTTGCGATTACCTGTCCGGGCGGGGTGTTCCCCACGGATCGAAGTTCCGGATCGATGGGTCACGGGTGCGATGCCGGCGTAGGCGGCCAGGTGCCCGGCCGAGGCGAACGCTGATCCGTCACCGACCTCGAGTAGGATTCGTGCGCCGGTCCTGACCCCGATGCCCGGCATGGAAGTCAGGACCTGGGAAAGAGGGTGGTCATCGAGCATCCTCTCCACATCATCGCCGATTGACTTACGCTGCTGGAGAGTCTCTTTCAATGAATCGGCCAACTTGGGTAGCACAATCTCCGCTGCTGCGGTTCCCGGAACGACGACGGTCTGTGCCTCGAGCGCTGTACGGATGTCGGCGGCCAACCGGGAACCCATGCGCGGTGCGTGTTTGGTGGCAATCGCGGTGAGTTTGCGGGTACCTGCGGTGCGCATTCCGGTCGGACCACCGCAGCGAGACAAGATTTCCAGGACTGCCAGGTGGGCAATCCGAGGGCCCAGGACTCGTTCCAGGGCAGGGTGAATGCTGGTCAGCAGGCCACGGATTCGGTTGCTGATACGGGTGGCTTCGCCGGCGAGATCGTCATCGAAACCTACGAGTACGCCGAGCTCTGTGAGCGTGTCATCACCGGTATCGACTCGTCGCAAGGTGTGTGGCATGGTCCGGGCGGTATCGGCGATGATGAACGCATCGCGGGCGTCGGTCTTGGCTTGCCCGGGGTACAGGTCAGCGATTCGCCGCATCGACAGACCCGGCAAATACGCCACCGGGTGCCCGCATGCGCGGGCTACGGTGACCGGCAGCGCGCCAATTGTGTTGGGTTGATCGACCACGATCAACACCCGCCCGTGCGCTGCGAGCTGGTCGAAGACCGCCCGTAATCGGTTCTCGTTATTGGGCAGAGCCTTGTCGTACAGGCGAGTTCCAGCCGCATCGATTCCGACGGCGTGGTGTTCGGATTTGCCCACGTCAATGCCGCAAAATACGGCGTAACTCGTATCCATAAAGCAGTCCTTCGTCCGGTTTAATCCGGTCGCCGATCTGACGTCAACACCCGACACCCACGTTATGAGGAGACCTGCTCACGATCAGCGGCCCTGTCCCTATCAGCGGTCCATCGACGCCACCACACCTGGCGACACCACCCCCCGGATCATTGATGACAGGGGCAAGAAGTCATACCAGGTCTGGCGACCGTGGTCCTCGGTTTCAAGGACCACCTAAAAGATAACGGGGGGTATTGCCGGCGCCCAGGCATGATCAGGCGGAGGATCTGTGGATCGAACACCCCGAAGGCATTCTCGAGATCGGTGCACCGTGCTGCGCGGGCATTCATCGACTTGACCTGGTTGACTTGACCAGGTTGACCAACGAAGATTTCGGTTATGAGCACACCGCTGAAGAAGGTCGTCGACGACCAAGTAGAGGCCAGCGCAATGGCAGCGGAACTGCTCAACGCCGATGACGCCGAGTACGTCGCCGCCGGGGTGAGAAAAGTGCTGTCGAGCCTGCGCGCGCGCCGCGTCTGGGAAAATCATGTCGGCCCGATTTTCACCCACAAGCAGGCGCTCGAGGCGACAGGCTGGTCGAAGCAGTACCTCAGCCAGGCAGTCAAGGAGAATCGAGTGTTGCGTCTGCGTGCGGCGGACGGAACGACGTCAGGGTATTGGTCGGGTGGATTGACCGATACGGTTCCGCATCGCCCGATCGCGGGGATCAAAGAAGTGCTCACCGCCTGGATTTCTGCCGCGGCGGACCCGTGGACTGTTGCGTCGTGGATGTCGACGGAGCAGATGGAGTTGGGTGGACGAACACCGCGCGCGGCTCTCGTTGCCGGCGAGGTGCCGGATGTCGCGGCGTTGGCGCGGCGGATGGCGGAACGGCTCTCGGCGTGAGTGCTCCACGTACTGCACAGCATCTGAGCTCTGCGGGTGGCAGTGCGGTGGCTTGTGGGCGGGATATCCGATTTCGATGTAAGCCTTCCCCATTCGTTCCCGTCCTGTCAGGCTCGACGAACGGAGCCTGATGAAGAAAAGCCGCATCGCACGAGCTGTCTGAAGTGGCGGGGAAGTACTGCGTCTCCGTGGCTGCGCGACCGACATCCTCTCCGGAAGTGAGGGGAGATGCACGACACCTGGAATATCTGAACTAGTTCTGATGTAATGGTGTGTATGAGTAAGACAGCTGCTACCACCACGTTCTCGGAGTTCTTGCGGGCCCCGAATGACGTCCTCGGCGTCCTCGCCGATGCCGGCGAGGTCGTACTGACGCGCCGCAGTGCACCGTCGCTGCGCTTGACACAGGAATCGACGAGTCGTGAGGAATTGACCACGCTCGGAGTGGTGGGGCAGTTGTTCGCGGCCTCACTCGACGAGAGCGCGCTCGATCGCGTCGCCACCAGATTATCGGTGACATTGCCGTGGATCGCACTGCTTCCCAAGGCGGTTCATGCGGAGTTCGTGGCCGAGTTTCAGGACACCGCACGTGCATGCATTTCGGTGGGCCGATTCGAGCGGCTGTCCATCCTTCTGCACGCGTGGGAGGCGACGGCGGAGGCATATGCCGATCCCCGGCTGATGGCTGACGGGTCGAATCTGGAGTACCTCGAGACGCCTGAACTGGTTGCTGCGCCCGAACGTTCCGAGGCGTGAGCAAACGCGGGTCGGAGGTTCCTCGGCCGATCAAGCGGGCCGAATGGCTGATCGTGTTCGCGAGCAGGGAAGCGCAAAAGGGATGGTCGGATCTGCTCGCCGATGCTCGCAATGCGACTGCGGATGCGTGGGACAGCCTCACTCACGATCCGACGGTCGAATCTGCGCGGCTGTACCAGCTCAAGGGTGATTTCGCGTATGGCACGTATGAAGGCCGAAGTTATGCCCGCTACCAGCACAAGGTGACCGATGGCGGGCGTATCTGGTTCTTCGTCGAACCGGCACCGAAGGGCGCGAAGTCGAAGAACGCGGGACGGGTGCTGATGGAGCGTTGTGTAACTGGGCATCCGAAGGAAACCGAGTAGAGCTCTTTGACGAGAAAGCAGGGCCGCATTCATTTTCGAAGAGCCTCTGGTTCTGGCATTTTCCACCAGTGAGAAACGGATCCGGGCGGGCGATCAGACCACCAGGTGATTCGGACTCGCACAGCCGGCGGGATCCGCTACGACGAACAGGGTGCGGGCATCGACGAGAACGAGGATTCTGTTGGCGGCCACGCCAAAGACCACGAAACCCGTCCCCTTGCGCAACCGCGCGGTGAACGCTCGCCGCATTAAATCCCGCCTGGATATGTGAATAGCGTTGCCAGGAAAGAATTTTCGTCACGAAACGTCGACCTTCGTAGGTCTCGCGGTCATCGGTGCTGAGAGCAATTCAGGCGGGTCGTGCGTCGGGCATCGAGATGGCGTCTGTGGCTGTGATGCCGTGATTGCTGCAGGCATTGGCAATGATCACCCGTCGCATCGGTAGTCAGGTAGCTGTCATCGCATCGACGTAACACAAATGTTGAGTAGTTTTGGGGTATGGCCGGTCCGAAGAAGAAATCCGCCGCTACGAAGCGGGTTCATTCGTCGGCGTCATCCGGGCGCACCGGTTTGGCGGGCGGCCGGTCAGGCTCTGCGGGTGTGGTCGCGGATGATTCGTTGTCGGCGCTGCGGGTGCGGTACCTGTTGGCGGAGTTCGGCGACACTCATTTGGCGTCGATCGTGGGTGTGCACCGTTTGCAACTCTTGCGCTGGGCGGCGGGGGAGCAGCGGCCGGGGCCGGGTGCGGCGCCGCTGCTGATCGACCTCGAGCATGTCCTGGCCCGCGCCCGTCTGGTGTGGGGCGGGGCAGCTGCTCGGACGTGGTTGGAGAGCGCGAACGTCTATTTGGGCGGGGCTCGCCCAATCGACGTGATCCGAGTCTCCGGTCCGGCACTGGTCCTCGAAGCGTTGAACGGCGAGATGTGGGGCGGGGCAGCCTGAGTCGCTGGTCCCCGCATCTATTTGCCGCTACCCCTGGTCATCCCAGGCGCCCGTTGTACGGGCATCGCCAGCCCGGACTAGCACCTCTGGTGCGTCTGCCAGCTCGCCTGAGGCGGCGGTATTGGGAGACGGTTCGGAAACCTCTACCGCTTCTAGAAGGACCGTGAGCGGGCCGCGAAGCGCAGGGCAATGCTGAAGAAAAAGGGTCATTCCCCGATCAAATTCCTGAGCTGGATCAAATCCTCCGCGGCGAAGCATTTTTTCAGTGCCGCGACCACACTCTCCGGCTCCGCACCCTGGAGTGCCTGAACGATCTCATCGATCGCCCTTGCTTTTGCCCTCGCTAGAGTCCTCGCCCTCGCCAGAGCCTGCGAACTGGCCTGTGCCTTGCCCAAGGCGCGAGCTTCGCGGATGCCTATCTCCCCCGCCCGCAGTCCCGCCTGCAATTCGGGTGCCAGTCGCAGCAACGCACGACGCTGAGATACCCAGGCCTGGCTAGTGCCCAAAAGGCGTGCGGCGTTCGCCGCCGAGGGTAACGCGCCGACCAGCGCCTCGACTGCCGTAGCCTGCTCGATCACATCGGCATAAGGTCCGTACTTTGCCTTGCGACAGCTATCAATCAGTACATGAATCGGGTCACTCGCAGTTTCTTTTAGCGTGTGCTGCATTGATATTCCTTAAAATTTGTTGCATCATGCGGATAGGACGATCCATAGGAAATTAATTCAATCTTTATATCACGCAAACAGGCGCCATCTCATTTGCACCGTATGCAGATATTATGGTTCCTGAACCAGGAATTGATAGTACCCATAAGTTGGAAGGTTCTCCAAATTTGACTATCTAGGGCATTAGAATAGCACGACGGAATGAGGTGGCCAAGTTGCGTCAGCCTCGGTCGGCTCCAGTGTGGGCGGCCGACTGGAATAGATGTATATTCAGCGGCGGTGAATTAAAACCCGAAAAAGCGTGTCAATTAGATCGGAAAATCTATTCTTGAAAGAATTGAATCACTAAAGAATAGTCCAAGAAAAGACTACCGCGAATGTGTCGTGCAACGGGTTTCGAAAAGGTGACATCACTGGACCGCGGGCAGTGATCCACACCGCGAGGCAATCATCGAAAAATTGGTATTCGTGCCCATTGATCATCGGACTGTTAGAAGCGATGGCAGTGACATTGACATACCTACGGCGGAATCACGTGCAACACGAATGGTCCGGACATCACGGGGTGTCCCAGGACGCGATCTCGCGGGTGATCAACGCACCGACCCTGGTGATCGCAGGGTCACCGACCGTTGGGTGTCGACTGCGCAAGACCTCTCGACCACCGGGTGAATCGTCGACGGAACACTGCTTCCGTGCTGCTCCTGCTCGAATGCACCCGAGTTGCGCTCCGGTAAGCACAATGCGACTGGCGTACATGTGCAGGTAGCGTGAGACCGGTCCGGTCGGTTGGTCTGGATCTCCGACAGTGCTTCATTGGACTTGTCCGGCGTGCTCGAGACCCTGGACCCGCAGAACTGGCTCTGCGGCAAAGGCCATATCGGAAGCACCTGATCACCCCATCAAGAAACCATCCCACTAGGACCTGATTGACGAGCAGGAAAACTTCAACAGATCAGTGCATGAAATGTGATGGAAACAGGACAGGTTATCGCATATCTGAAAACGCATAGAATCCTTCATGGTGACTATCGTAGAACCCTCGAAGAATTCGAGAAAACGATACCGGCTGTGATCGGTTTGCACTTCTACCGAATGGCCGCCGAATAATCATCATCGAGCCCGAGCCTTCCGGCGTATTCTGGTTCGAATCTTCCCACCTTCAGTTCGACGACGAAACCTCGCTTGCCCCAGTTGGCCGAACAACAGGTCGATGTAGAAGTCCTGTTCACCGACCTCGAAGTGGTACTGGCGTCCGAAAAAGGCGAACCCGTGGCCAAGCTCGCGGATAGTCGGACGCTGTCAGATCCTGAGCATCTGATTCTCGCCATGGGTACGAGCAACAGAGATCCGGAACGAGATGAGATCCCTACCCTGCGGGTGGCGCTCAGCGAAATGGCGGCGATCGAGAACAATCTATCGCTGCCCAGTATGGATTTCGAAGAATTTGCATCCTCTGCCGATGAGGACAGCATCTTTCGGAGGTTCTGAGCCCAAGGCGGCGGTGTCCGACCCCGAGCCTCGTGGCAGTCGGGGCCCGTTCGTAGCAGCATTTTGCTGCCCTTACATTGCCCGTCACGCAGCCGCTGAAGTTCCGCTGGGGCGTTCGATAGAGGGTGCCGTCTCGGAGCATGGCGTGGTCAGAAACGGGTGTACCGACTGTGAAAAATGGCAACGGGGTAGCGCCGATCGGCACTCGACCACGACATGGTTTCCGGTTGATCAGAGGTCCCACAGTTCGAGGAGCGCGGTGCGGAGGGTGGGGGAGCGGACGTACTACTCGGTGGTGGTCAGGGCTCGGTCTCGACTGTGATCGATGCAGGCTCGCCGTTGATGCGTTCGATGGTCGCGCGTTGCGTGTCGGTCAGCATGCCCGGGTTGGTTCCGCCTACCGTCAACGCCCACCACACTGTCTCGTTCATGCCGCAGTGCCCACAGGTTCGGGG
>NZ_JALGQH010000040.1 GCF_022810305.1 Rhodococcus sp. ARC_M6 | reverse complement strand
GCGGGATCTGCCGGCGCATCTGGTGTTGTTTCGGGGTTCGGGCTGGTCATCGGTGATGCTCGTTTCATGCCCTCAGTGAGTGATCTCGGTTGCCTCCGAGTGTCTCACTAAATCCTGACACGGAGGGGGGGACTCTCAGTGGTGCTGTCAAGTTGTTGAGATCGCCTGATCGGAGATGATGTGGTGGTGTCGTCGACGTACAAGGGCTACCGATTCCCGCGCGAGATCATCTCCCACTGCGTGTGGCTGTATCACCGGTTCACCCACTCGTTCCGAGAGATCGAGTTACTCATGGCCGCTCGTGGAATAGCGGTGTCGTACGAGACGATCCGAGCCTGGTGTGCCCGGTTCGGGCCCGAATTCGCCCGCCGGCTGCGCCGCCGTCAGCTGCAGGCCGAAGACAAGTGGCATCTCGACCAAGTGTTCGTCAAGATCGGCGGAGTCCGCAAATATTTGTGGCGGGCAGTCGATCAGTACGGCAACGTCCTCGACATATTGATCCAATCCAAGCGGGACGGCAAGGCTGCGACCAGGTTCTTCAGGAAACTTCTGAAGAAACAAGGCCACCCGCCGCGGGTACTGATCACCGACAAACTCCCCAGCTACCAGGTCTCGCACCGGAAGACGATGTCGACAACTGAGCACCGGCAAAACAAGTACTTGAATAATCGGTGCGAGAACTCCCATCAACCGACCCGGCAACGTGAACGCGCGATGAAAGGGTTCCGCTCTGTCGGTTCAGCGCAGAGGTTTCTGGCCTCGTTCAGTCGCATTTCCCCGCACTTCCGCCCACCGAGGCACCGTATGTACGCCACCGATCATCGCACCGAAATTCGCGCTCGATTCCAGGTATGGAATCAGGTCACCGAACTACGCCTCACTGCCTGACCGACTGCTCCGTGTGATGGCCTGCTGCGCCCGAAAGCTGCTGTACCCCAAACAACTTGACAGCACCCGCGCATCACCGAGATTCTTGCGCGGAAGCGTGAAGTGTTCGACGAGTTCGCACGGGTCAGTGATACCGCCCAGAGCGCGCCGGAGGCCTTCGACGTCTCGGAGGCCGAACTTGGGCGCGATGTCATCGCTGCTGGGCGTGAGCGCTTGTTTTCCGCTCCGCAGCTCGACAACTCGGTCGGCTAATTAGCCCGTAGAAGTATGCCAAAGCCGCAGTGAGGTTGTCGACGGATTCCAAAGTAGGAGTGAGCATCCAATCCGATCTGGGAGCGGTCCTGCCCAGATGGATGGGTGCCTCTGTACGTGCGGACACGACGGTCAGGGGTTGCTGTGCTTGGCGATTGTCGCCCGCTTGGCTGCGGCGAACTCCTCGGCATCGAGCAACCCTTGACTGTGGAGGTTCGCAATCTGCTGCAGCTCCTCAGCGAGGCCGCCGGCGAGCGGGGCAACGGCCGGAGCAGGCTGCGGGGCGTGATGGACGATGACCTGTGGTCGTTTCGCATCGGCGATCTTGCGCTGCAATTCGTTGATTCGCGGCAGCGCCTGGCTGTGAAGCATTTTCTGTAGCGGAAGACAGTTCGACAGTGTCCAGGGATCGTCGGTCGCACGGTTGCGGGATTTGTTCGACGAACGCCAGTAGTCGTGGTTAGCGGTGCCCTGGTAGCTGGGTGTCAGGATCTCCAGGACACCGTTGACCATGCCGCTGTTGTACTCGATGTTCGTGATGTCGGTATAGGGGAAGGAGGTGACCCGGCCACCGCCGAGGGCGCCGGTCATGAACCCGGCCATGCCGCCGACCTTGGCGATGATCAGCCGATCTTCGAAAGCGGCGAGGAATCCGGCTGAGCCGTTGTTGAGGATGAACCACGGCACCTCTCCAGGTGCGGCGTGGTCGTGAATGGTAATCCAGCCTTTGTCTTTCAGTGGTGACCCGACGATGTTGACACTGTTCCGGCGTGCGGCGAGGTTTTGTTCTGCTTGGGCGGCTGAGGCAGCCTGCTGGGCGGTGTTTGCTTCGTGGGTGCGGATGGCGTCCCGGACTTCGGCCGAGAACCCGGTCGATATTAGGAAGTCGACATAGTGGCAAACGAACTCGATCTCGTCGGCATGGATCAAGCCGAAGACGAGGGATTCCTGGGTCTGGGTGGTCACGATGAGATATGGGCCGGAGTACTTCTTCACGAACTCATACCGGATGATGTCGTCGGCGTCGACGGCGACCTTGGCGCCCTTGGCGTCGGCGTCGATACCGGAGAACCCGAGGAGGCGTGCATTGGTGACGGCAATGCCATCCATCGAGGGTCGTACTTGGCTTGTCCTAGCCAATGCCCACACCTGTTCTCCAGGGAGTAGGTGTGAGGTCAGCTTCGCCAGCCACTTCTCTGCGGTCTTCTCCTTGAGTCGTGGCGAAAATACGGGTTTCATGGCATTCCTTCTGCAGTATTGATGCTGTACAAAGGATCTTCGCACCCCGTCTGGTGATTGAGCCGGAGGACGTCGATCAACGACAAACGCGTAGATCACCTGACCGGGCGGACGAGTGGTACTCATCTCCACCCGCCCGCAAGGTGGTCGTTCTGTCGGACATGGCTATTAACTGGAAGACGTCAGTCGGTGAGCGCTTTGATGACTATCGGTAGGTAGCGGCGCACCTGCTGTGACGGGTGGCCCAATATTTGGCGGCGTCGCGCTTGGGAGTATCCCAAACTGACAACTGATTCCGATGTTCCCGGCGGTGAGGGGCTATCGTGCCAGCCATGTCATACACAAGACGAGTGCTCGTGATCAGTGCCGTCCCGTCGAAGCTGTCGGCGTGGGCAGCCAACGTCGATGGGTGTGAGGTGGTTCCGCGGGGCCGGACCGAAAAGCAATTGGAAGCGGCGGTCAAGGCAATGTCCAGACCCGCGGACTTGATCGTGCTCGATGGCCATGGGTCGTGGCGTGAGGCCAGCTACGCCAGCAGTGGGGACCGCGAGACACAGGTCAAGATCTCGTTCGCTCCAGAGTCGCTCGGCGCTCCGCGAGTGATCATGTGCATCTGCTACGGACTGGCGGAGCACTACATCGAGAAGCTGACTGACTGCGATAAGGAGATCGAGGTGATCGGTCCGGTCGGGATGATCAGTAGTCGGCACTATCTCGGCGTGGTCAGTCACCTAATCGAGCGATTTTTGGACGGCGAGGATCTGATGTCTGCGCTCGATGACGCTCGACGACTCGAATTGAGGCAGATCGGACGCTGGGATCGGAGTCGCCATGAGGATCGTGTGGCCGACACCGTTTGAGGTTCGGTCGACGGGATACTCAGCTTGCTGACGTGGGATTCGAGGAGTGGCTGTCTCGCCGCCCGCCATGCACTTCGGCTTGCGGCGTTCATGTCCGATCAGGTTCGTATGTCGTCGTCAGGATCGAATACCGGCGATGCCTCGTCTACCAGCTGCCCTTCGAGGATGACGTCCCGTGATTGCGGCGGCGGGGACCGTCGAGTACCTAGCCAGCCGCGGCGGTCACTACATCTTCACCATCAAGGGCAACCAGTCGAAGCTGCGTAGACAGATCAAAGTTCTTCCTCAAAAAGAAACAGGTTCCGGTACTCGATGCCAATGTCGAGTGCGGTCACGGCTGGCACGAAGGGCGCATTTTCACAGCGACGGAGATCGACGGTGGTGTCCTGTTTCCGGTGTGGTCCAGGTCTTTCCATTGGCCCGCACCAGAGTTTGCGCCAAGTCCGGAAAACGATCCGCAGAGGTCGTCTATGCGGTGATGTTGCAGAAGTGGTGGAAGGCAGAGTGGGGCTTCTCGACACAGCGCCGCTTCTTCAGGAATGACGAAACCCCGGTGACATGCACATCGTGGGAGAGGCCGATCCGGGGTCTTTGACAACGATTCTATCGACCACTCCGGTCGAAGTGTGCCCCGATTGCTCTGAACGGACAACCGCCCGGATCGCGAGTGCTGTGCCGACACGGAGGGGAGTCGAAGATGTCCGTGGTGACGCGCAAAGTCGTCCGCCAGAAACTCTTGCAGGCCGCTGTTCTCGAGAAAATCGAGCGTGAACATCTATCGGTGAACACCGACCGTGTGCGAGAAAAAGTGCAGAGCATCCGCAGCCGTGTCACCGGAAAATCACTGCATCGCTGCCTCGACCAGTGGGAACACATCGTCGAGGACAACGACATCGAGGCCATCCGCGCCGTCGTCGTATCCGACGACGAACACGCCCGAGAGATGCGGAACCTCTCACCGCTGTCGATCTTGTTGAGCGAAGACGAACGACTCCAAGTGCTCGATACACTCCGAAATAGTTGGTCTGAATAGCCACGTCAGAAAAGTGTGTCAGGCAATGGCACATGGAAATGCGTGAGGGCCGACCACTCTGCACACCATTCGACATCCTTACTGCCCAATTGGGCAGCAAGGATGTCCCTGATTGACGAACGAACGAGAGATCAGAATTCGATTATCGAGTCCATGTTGTTCTGGGAGTCCGTATGAAAATAGAGTGACCCACCATCCTGTTTCGTCTTCGCGACTATCCAACCTCGCTGTGTTGAGCCGTGGCGAATGGTATCGAGCACAGGCTCGTCTTCGCTCAAGCAACCGTTGATCGAAATATTCGATTTCGAGGTTGCTTGGCTTCCATCGGGCAGGATTTCGGTGAGTTCCAGTGACGCGGCTGTCATGAAACTCGTGCCCGGATCGAGGGTCACCGTAAATTCCAGAGCTTGATAGAAATTTTCTCCGGCGCCACAAGGGATATTCGTCTGGATAGATTCGAGAGTCGCAGTCCCTCTGGTGCTACCGAGACTGATCCCAGTCTTGTCGCCGGGCTTGAGGATGGCAGGTTCACTTGCCGCGACTTGAGTTCCGTTGGCGGAGGTGTTGGGTACTGCGACGGTAGCCGGAGAATTGGAATCCGAATCGTCGTTGCTGGATCCACATGCTGAAAGAACAAGAGCTGTGGCGATAATTCCTGCTGCATAGATGTGCATTCGCATCAGTGGACTATAGAGGTTAGTATCCGTATCTATTCTAGTCTGTGAACTTCGGGACCGATGACGCGGTTCGACGAAGCCCGCCAGATCACCCTGAACGGCGCTTACATCGCGAACCCAGTACGGTTTTCGCGCCAGCCGAGTTCACCCGAGATGCCGACGGTTTTCTTCATCAGCGAACCCGTTACCGAATCGCAGATCAACTGAACGTCGCTGCCTCACTTGATGTGCTGGAGACGCCGAGACGGTTCGCGAGGCCCGAAAACTATCGTGTGATTACTCTTTCGCGTTGGGAGGGTGTTTTCGAGATGTAGTCATGCCGAGAAGGTGACAATGCAACGGCGGACATGGGACGAGCACTCGAGTCGAGGCCCGTCCCATGTCTGCGGCAAGGAACGTGTCAGAGGAAATGGCAAGGGCCGGTTAACTTCTCGTCGCAGTGGAGGACAGTCGCAGAGTCGATCGGACCGGGACATGACCGTTTTCCCAGAACGGGTCAGGGATCGAATTGACGATGATGCGGTGATCGCTCGGCAGCAGGTGCATGGAGTGGGTATTGGGGTCCACCCGAGTGATGATGACCTGCTTGTGTGTCAACGTCGGCAGACTGTCAGGGTGCAGTGCCATTGCTTGCAGCAGCGCTGTACCCAAGGCGTCGGTGTGGTCGGGGATGGCGCAGTCAAGTATCGCAGTGAGTCCGTGCTTCAACGGCACCGTAATCGCGGCTGATGAAGGACTTTCGTTGTCATATCGGTAGAACCCGGATCTGAGCCGTTCGACGATTTCGTGCCTGACACCGATCGCAGCACCTTCGAGTCGCTGAACCGAGTTGTGCCTGTTCGAAACTGGGTTTGACGGGTGATCGAGCCGAAATCTGGTCGGGACGGAGTCGACGGGAACAGCCTGGAGGAACGTGCTCAGGATGCTTTGCGGTGTTCGAGCGAGCAGAACCGCGAGGGCTTTCGGCTCTATCAAACGTAGGACTTCAACCAGTTTTTGCTCGGGGATTTCTTGTAGTTCCATCACGGCACCGTCGACACTCATCTGCACGACGAATTCAGCTAGCTCGTCGTTAGGCATAGAGGTGAGGACATCGGATGGGGATTCGTCGTCGAAATCGTCTCCGTCGTCGTCGGTTGCGTCCGCTTCCACATTTTCGTTGGTTCCGCTGCCCGCGTCGTCTTCCTGATCGTCCTCTCCGTCCTCTCCGTCCTCTTCGAACTCGGAAAACTCGTCGTCATCGAGGAATTCGAACGGTGTCGCCTCGAGGAACAGCGACTCGACATCGTCGTCGATGCTCGTCATACGAGATGCGACCTCTGAAGCGGAGTCAAGGACACATATGTCAGGTTCGGCATGTGTGGGCTCGTCTGATGACCATTGGTATTGGGAACTCGAAATCGCCCCTATCAATTCGTACATTGTGTCCGGCCAATCGACCAGACATGCCAGCAGGATTTCAATGTCAGCGCGATCGAAGTGGTGTGACTTCGCTTCCGTCGTTGCTGCGGTGTTCAAATGAAGGTCAAGATCACAGAATGCGTCGCTGCCGGCTTGCCGCGCATCCGCGGCCACGCTGCGCAACACCGACAATGGGAACGAGAGTACGAAGTTCCGCCACATCGACTGGTCGAGTGTTGTGGATTCGAGGAGCCACTCGCGCAGATGCTCGGATCGCATTGTCGAAATATCTACACACGACGCTGCCTGCGTGAACACTTCGGAGCCGAATCGTTGGAACACCTGTGCGGGGTTCTGCATGACAACGCGACTGGCCAGAACGGCAATTGCCTCGTCGATGTGTGGCGAGTTCGTGGCCGCATTTGTATCGAACGCGTCGAGGATTTGTCCGGCCCGTTCCGGGGAAACCGTCGCAATGAAGTCGATGGCGAACCCGAATTTACCGATGGCGGCGGTAAGAAACGAATTGTCGGAGTCGGCACGGTTGCACAGCTCCTTCACTGCATCCAGGTCCGGTGTTCCTTGCAGTACTGCGTCTGTGAGGTCTTGCCACGGCAGTGGTCCGCGGATTCGTGAGACTGTAGCTCGAATCGAGTGGCGGTCATTCCCGTCGGTCAGGGACTGAACAAGTAGTGCTCGCCGATCGTCACCGTATCGTGGATCTGGTTGGGGGAGTTCGGGGTAACGGCTCAGTTCCGGGGCGAAGGCCGAACGATCGGCCGGGACGCCAGTGAGGTCGCCTTCGGCAGCTACGAGCAGGTCCAGCGTTTGCGGTGACAAATTGTGCGAACATTGGTGGCGCACCGCCTTCAATATTGCTGTCGCATTGCGCGACGGCAGTTCGAGGGTCCGCGCAATCGCAATGCGAACATCGACCTCCGATGCTTTGTCTGCATGCACTGACAGCGCAGCATCGACGATGCCCGAGTCGACGGCGAATCGTAATGCCAACGGCAGCACTGACGCATCGTCGCGGGCTATGCCGCCGATCCACGTCGGATCGATCGATGGTCGCTTGTTTCCCGGGTGCGCGACACGGGCCAGGATTTGCTGGCGGAGGTGATCGGTGGAAGCTGGATGTTCGAAGATGTATCCGTTCGTTCCGGGATCATCAAGTGTCAGCAGCAGCCACAGATGCGACTCGCGCAGACTCGGGTTACGCCGATAGCTCGCCAAGGCATTGCTGTTTCCGGAATGGAATGCGGAGAGGAATTCAGTATCATCGACGGGTTCGTCCCTCACATGCCGTAGCCGGGAAAATGGATCACCAGCTGTGAACGGCGATGAATGATCCACCGCTGCAGGTCGATCCAGTAGTTCCTGCGCCTCTGCTGGTAGCGGTGCGGGTGGAACCACGGGGAGTCGGCCAGGGCGTTTGATCGGTGATGGCATCGACATGATCTTGCCATGAACCGCGCTGCCTGATCGAATTTTCTGATATTCCGGATATTTCTAGTATTCCGGATCTGTCGGGGAGGGTCGTTCTCGCTCGCTATTTTCGAAGCTGTTGTCCTGCCTTAGTTTTCGTCGAATCGCGTACGTGTCGTGACGTGGCCGGCAGAAGGTGAACGGTAGTGTCGGATTGCTTGTGCGCGCGGTGTGAGCGTATCGACGAGTCCGGATCGACTTGTGTGAGTAGGTAACAGTTTTCGGATTCGTCGTACCCAGTCGGCAGATTGCGCAGGTAGATGTGGCGTGTGCGTGCAGCGATTTCAGTAGTGGGACTTACATGGCGTGAAACTGCGGTTGGAGCAGTCACGATCGCATGCTCCTCGGGTCTGCGCTCGAACATGACATGCCCCATGATGGTCAGAGGTTCCACAGCTGAAGTAGCGCGGTCCGGATGGACATAGAGCGGACGTAGTGGTCGGCCCGCAGCCGTGGGCCGGTGTGTCCGAGGTCGGCGAGATGTTTCTCGGCGATGTGGAGGGCGAGTGGGGGTAGGTCGGTGCGGATGCGCAGGAAGGACAGCACTGCGCCGCCGGATCGCGGGATGCGGAGGGGTTCGGCGGTCACGAGGGCTGGTGGGTAGATCCATTGGTTGTCGGCGGAGACGAGGACGATGACGTCGCCGGTTGTGGTGGTGCTGGGTTTGCCCAGGCGTACTGATTGGAGTTGGTATTTCGCTACGGGCCCGGCGGTGGTCCGCGGCGGTTGTTGCTCGTGGATCAGGTGTTGTTCGGTGGGGCTGGGCTGGTAGTCGACGACATGTTTGACGAACATCCGGGCGGTGGGTGTTGGTAGGAAGTCGTTGTCGGGGTTACGGATTCGTCCGGTGACACCGGGGATCGGTACTGCGCGGCCGATCGTCCATTCGGCGGTGGCGTGGTCGATGAATGGTTGGTCGACTTCGGTGAGGTCGTCGAGGCTGTCGATGAATTTTCGTACTGAGGTGATGATGGTGGGGTCGTCGGTGATGATGACGGCGTCGTCGGCGAAGGTGGAGTTGATGGTTGCGTTCGCGGAGCCGATCACTGCTCGCCGGTTCGTGGCGATCACCTTCGCGTGCAGGGTCGGGCAGGACAGGACCCGGACACCTTTGCCGAGGTAGTACGCGAGGGCGGCGGGGGAGGTGGCGTGTGCTCGGATCGCTGCTTTGGAGGCGTTGACGACGAGGACGTCTCCGGCTCGTAAGGGGAGTTGTTCGGGGGCGTTGTGGTCGAGGTAGGCGATCGCTGCGTGGCGTGGGCCTCGGGTGCGGATGGCGCGGGTGATGTGTGGCCACGGGTTGGGTCCGTGGAAGGTGGTCCCCATAGGTTTGAACGGTAGTCGGATGTGGAGCCGACATTGTCGATTTGGACGGGATATCGATCTCGGATATCGATCTAGTGGTTCTGTCGTTGGTGGGGATTACGACATCAGTTCGCTACGGCGTCACTGTTACTCGAGCTCCGGCGCCGGAACCGTTGATCGGCTGCGGACTCCCACAACTCCACAATCCTGGTGGCCCACCGGGGTTGAGTGTCTGTCCGGTGGGCTGTGCGCGTCCGAGCCGGCAAAGGTGAACGCGCAGTCTAGGTGGCCCGCCGACCTCTGCGTGGCAGCTGTCGGGCGGACCGTGTGACCAACCCAAGGGACACAGTGGAGATATTACGTCGCAAGGTCCACCTGCGGCTGCGGCAGTACTGGGCACTTTCCCTCTTCGGCGCACCACGGAAGCGGTAGACGGTGCACATTTCATCAGCGGACGCGGGGCAGAAGTGGTTGACATGCAAAAGTGAGTCGATCTGTCTGGATCGGGTGATGACCGACGAAACTGGCGACACCGACAACGTGCTCGGTGTGGGTTCTCGGGTGCAGGTCAACGCGCGAGATTCTGGTACCGGCGACATTGTCACCCACAGGGGTGGGGCGGGATTGGGCTCCGGTGCATCGGTGGGCGATCGCGCTCGACGATGGACGGTTGGTCTTCGCGAACGATGAGGACCTCACGGCTGCAGAATGATTTCCGCTAGCTCGACTACGCCGAGTTCGCCGATATCCCGAGACTCCTCCGCCCGGACCGCAACAGTGGTGTCGAACTTGTATCCGATAATCGTTGAGCACCAACGAGATTCCGGATCCGTATCCACGTCCTCCCTCAGCGTCGCGGTCACGGTAGTGCGAAATTGCCGACACAACGACGGTCGGAAATCAGGCGAGAGAACATCTGATTGCCGCCGCAACGCGCCCCACCATCGACTGACATATGGAGGAGACCGCGACAGTGCCTGGCACCCAAAACCTCTAGAGCCCGTCGTATCCTTACGGTTCGTGTCTCGATTCGGTCTGGGGATCGGCGGACGTGGGCCGGGGTGCTGGGCTGGGGATGACACGGGCAACTTCTATCACCTGCTGGTATCGGTACCAGCCGGCTTCTTCGCCGCCGAGTTGCTCCCAACGGAACCGGGTAGCGCGGAATTCTCCGAAGGATGGTGGCCGCCCGAGTGCCTCGTACTGCTGAAGGTAGCGGAGTGCCGCTTCAGCGAGCTGCCCCAACTCCGGGTCCTTGGCATAATCCGGATCGTATGATTTCTCTGCTGCAGCCCACCTGCCGCCGAGCTGGGCATACACGGCATACATGAAGTCGCGTGGGTCGCCGACGAGAAGGTCGTGGCGAGCGGTGGTCGATGGCGACGGCTCGCCCAGGGCGGCATACAAGGCGGCCAAGTCCCCATCGAACCAGTGGTTGGCCGTAGGGATAGCGAAGCTGGCGAATTGCTTGAATGTGGGTGGCTTGTTGCGTGCGGCGGTTCTGCGGTTGAACTCGCGTGCGGCGTCGCGTATTTCGCTGTTCCACCGGTGGCGGAGGTAGTCATCGAGATGTCTGTCGGCCCAGGCCCGTCGGTGACGAGTGACGATGTCACGAACAGTCTCGAATCCGTCGCGCCGACGGTCCCAGCCTTCCGCCCACGGCTGGATAGGGCCGAGGTGCTGCTCTGCCTGAGCGAGTTCCTCGAACATGCCGCCGTCGATCGGAAACCCGAAGTCGGCGAGCGCATTCACCTCCTGTCGGTAGCGCTCCGCGATCTCTGTCAGGTTCCTGCTGGTATATGTGTTGCACGCTGACCAGCAAGTCAGTGCGACGCCGTTCCACAGGTCAATCGCGGGACCAAAAGCCAGCGCCATCTGATGGTGTGGGTGGAACTCGCTGACGATCCGTTCGGGCCAGCGCGGCAACGTGATTCCGTCCCAGAGTCGGTCGATGTCATCGCACAGATCTGCCGGCAGTAGTTTCCGGTACAGCGGTGGGGCGGGAATCTGGCCCGTTGCCAGCTCGAAAGCGTCTTCGACTAGTCCTCGAGCCGGCTTCGCTCGAGATTGTTGTGCGGCGTGGACGTGATCGAACGATTGCCACCACCGGCGCATCACTGCGACACGGTCCTCGACTGCTGAGGTCCCTGTGGTGCGGCCCAGCAGTGCGCCCAGCATCCGTTCGAGTTCGTCAACAGGAAGGCCGCTTGTGGCTGCTACCGCCGTCAACTTGTCCGAGCCGCCCAGATATACGCGCGGCTCGGGTAGTGAGGTCAGGATGTGTTCGGCGTCGTTCGGTGGTTCGCCGAGGTAGTCGAGGAACGCCAGCCAGTCGCCACCGAAGAGGCCGGACAGTGCTGCCTGGTAGGTGCCCGTCAATACGGAACGAGCGAGGGGCGGTCCGCTCATGGCCTTCGAGTAGTACCGAGCGGCCAGCGATTGAATGGATCGGGCTCGCCACCTTCGTACGGTGTCGGAGCCGACTTGCGAGGCGAGGGCTGCCACGAGGGCTTGCTTCGCCACCATCTGGCCGTCGATGCGCAGACGACTCCAATTGCCGCCGTACCGCATATCGGCAAGCTGTTCGACAACATCGAGGTTCAACTCAGAGTAGGTGGTGGCGATCAGGTCCCAGATGTGACGCTGCTGGTCGGCGGTCAAAGGCTTGCCAGAGGTGGTGCGTGCATCGACAGGAGCGAAAAGTTCGGAGAACACGGGGATGAGCAGCGCCCATATCGCCAGCGCATCGTCATTGGTTCGCAGGTCTACCTTCGCAGCGGTGGCATCGCGCGCGGCGTTGACAGCGAACCGGGGATGGAGGTCGGTGAGCGACGGTAGGTTACACATCCCGACCTTGAGCAACGCGATCTGTGGGAGGAACCACGCACCCCGTGACTGCTGGCGTTCAAGTAGATACCGATCGCCAAGCAGTTGACGCTGCTGCGCGTCCAAACCCAAGATGGTGACGGAGTCGGACCTGGTCATGTTCTTATCGACTTTGACAGCGACTCTGACTACAGGGTCGCCGGCGAAGGAACTGGTGAGGATCGTCGTGAGGAGGGCATCGAGTTCTGCGAACTGCTCGCTGCGTCCGGCTGCGTCCTCGGCCTCGAGGATTTCGTGTGGTGGGCATCCGAGGATTCGCCTACCGAAGGTCGGCTCACTCACGGAATTGCCTGGAGATGTCGACGAACTGCTGGAAGTTGACCGGGTCGTCGGTTCCGGCTGCATATTCGGCATACCGCTGGGCCATCGCTGCGAGCTCTCGCTCGTCCCGGTGGGCTTCGATGAGGGACTCGTCGTGGACGACTCGGGCTTCGGTGGCGCCGCGCTCGAACAGGACGAATGCGTCGGGGTGTCCGGCAACGTCGTGACCGCGCGTGCCGGGCACGTCTAGCTCGGTAGCAGACTTCCGCCAGTCGTCCGGCAGGGCATGGACTGTGTGAGGGTCCATGTCGTTTTCCAGATAGATGGTGTCGATGTGGTCGTCGAGACCGAACTCTGCGTGATAGATGACGTCGAGGAATTGCTGCTCGGGTCCAACTCGGCCGAGCAATGCCGGGTGGCGCAGCACCCGAATACCGCGTCCGATGAATTGGTAGAACTCGTTGAAACTACCGTAGGCCCGCAGTGGTACAACGACGCAGATGGGCGGAAAGTCGTACCCTTGCGCGAGCATCTTCAGCTGCGCAATGCCTTGCAAGTCACCGGTATCGGACTCGAACCGCTGTCTCGTCCGCTTGATGTGGGCGTCGGTCTGGCTGTGGTGCAGGGTGGCGCAGGGAATGCCATGTTCCTCGGCGATCCGGGCGATCTGCTCGGCATGCCGCTCCCCGAGCGCAGCAAAGAGGACCCGCGGCTTCACCGGATGGAGCAGCTCGGTCTGCGCGTCCAAGACTGCCCTCACCAGACGCATCATCTGACGTATCGGTTCGTTCGACTTCGCGGTAATACGGGCAAGCTTGCGCTCGTCAGCGATAACTTTGAGAAGTTCGTCCCGTCCGACGATTTCCTCGCGCGCACCGTCGGGCCACACAAGTTCATACGTCGTCGCTGCCGAGTCGGGCGCGAACCGGTGAACCCGCAGGTTCTTGGCATTGCCATCGGCGATCGAGTCGACAAGCCGGTACCTATACACCACATCAGCGTCGATCGGTTTGCCGTCCAGGCGTTGGAAGCACGCCGACATGAGGAGAGTCCGTGCGTCGGCGAAGTGAGAAAACAACCGTTGGTAGGACTCTGCTGCCGCGATATGAGCCTCGTCGACGACGATGAGATCGATATCGTCGACGTTGAGCTTGGCAAGCAGGTCGTCGGGATCGGTCCCGTTCCCGAGCGAATGAAAATTCGTGACGATAACGTCGGCAGCGAGCAGCTGCTCTCGGGTGATGGATCTGATGGCGCCGCCCTCACGATCGAGGGTGAGGACGTTCGGGGGCCGGCTTCCGGGTATGAGTGGGCCACCTGGCAAGCCGTAGAGAACGTTGCCGACTGCTTGGTGGTCCCATGCCCGATCGAAGGTGCCTCGAATGACCTTTCCGGGCGTCACGATGAGAGTCCGGCGACGTGTGAAAGCTAGGGAGGCGAGTACTCCCAGTGCAGTTTTGCCGGCGCCGACGCTCATCACGCAGGCAGCGTTGGAGCCGCCTCCGCCGTAGTAGTTCGCCAGGGCACTGAACGCTTCACGCTGGCACAGACGAAGTGTCTTGTGGTTGAGCCTGGTGCGGACTTGGTCGAAGTACGAGGTGTCGTTCATGGCGGATTCCTCGGTGGTGGCTTCGCGCCATGGCGTCGGATCGAGCGCGTGAAGGGGATCTGGATTCATCTCCGGCACCTCGATGCGAGGGTTGGGATTGATGAACCTGGCCAACCGGGCGTCCGCCGCGAGGATCGTCTGGAGCTGAACCACGCAGCGGCGGGTGTCCGAGCGAATGCCGTCGTAGGTGAACCGAACCACGCTTCGCCCCGTGGCGGCCAAGTCGTTCTGGCGGAACCGATCGTAAGTGAACGCGGACCGGGTTCCGTGAAACTCGAAACCGTCGAGCTCGACCGCGACACGCTCCGTCTCGCCGACCAATTCGTAATCGATGAGATAGCTGCGGCCGTGCACCTCGGCGGGTTGCTGCGCAACGACATGGGCCTCGAGGCCGGGCAGGCTCGCAGGGCCGAGGACCCAGCGCAGAAAGGCATACTCGAGAAACGAGGTCGATCGCAGCTTCGAGTGAAGGTCGATATCATGCATCGGCCGCCTCGGCATCGAGGGCAGCGACCCGTTCGACAATTGCTGCCCGCCCGGGGTACACGCCGAATTGCTCGCCGATGTCCGCGACCACAAGGGCATCGCGCCAAGCGCCTTCTCGGGTGTAAAGCGTGATCAGGCGACCAAATGCCGGCACGCTGAAGTACTGCAGTTCGTCACCGAACATGATCGCATCCGGACACGCCTGAATGAGTCTCACATCCAGCCACGATAAGGACTCGACGTGCGCTAGGACGAGAGGCTCACTTCTCCGCCGTCGCCAGAGCACTTCGATCACATCCTGAATGGCGAAGTGGTAGTCCTCCGCCTCGCCCGGGACCTCCAGGGTTTCGTAGAGGTTGCGAAGCATGGCATCCACGCTCATGTCGGCGATGTTCAGATCGAACCAACGTTGAGCCGCTGGACTAGTCGAATCGTCTGGCTCGTCCTGCATCGCGACCCGTTTGCCACCGAGGTAAAGCTCTCGCGGACGAGCCTTCGCGGCTAGTAACCGCCGCCGATCGATTCCATGCGGAGTCTTGTAGGTGACTCCGGGAATATCCCCGAATCGCTTGAACCACTCGGTGTCCATCGCCGCACCCATTTCGTTGTGGGATAACAGAAATGAGCGTACGGGCTGCAGCGTCCGCGGGATAGGGTGAGTATCCCCTACAGATATCCGCTGGACCTGCTGACATGAGACCGTCGAGCAGGCCTTTCGCTGGGTCGTCGCCGTCCTACTTCTTTTGCCCGGGAGGGACAACAGAGCTGATCGACGCACATATTGGCCTTGAGCCCCGTGCACATGCACGTCTTGAGTTCTGCGGTCACAGCTTTGAGCTTCGATTTGTGTTCGAGTTAGATTGTGCCGACCAGGTCATCACCAGAATCGGGAAGTCGATGTTCAGAGCCGGACTGGCCGAGGAGTCGTCATTAATCTCGAAGGCAGGGAAGCCGCCCACGTCTTGAGGCGATCGCAGTGCACGTCGAGCCGTTTTGCGGAGATACTCACCGGATGTCTTGGTGCATAATTGAACTCGTGTCAGTCTACCGTCTCTGAAGAAGAACTTCCGCACCTGTACCGATTCGTGCGAGGACTAGACACCGGCCGTTTTTCGGTCAGGAATGGGCTGACCCTGCCCTACAGATCCGGTGCTGTCGAAGGCCCTGTGAACCGGTTGACGGGTTGGCAGAGACTCGCGCCAATCAACCCGAAGGACTATTGCAATGGCAGAGACTCGCGCCAATCAACCCGAAGGACTATTGCAATGGCAGAGATACTGATCCGGTAGCTGATTGACGATCTCGACGGAAAGCCGATTGACGGCGGGTTCGGTGAACGAATCGAATTCTCCCCTCAGGGAATCGATTACGTGATCGATCTAAGATTGGCGAACGCGGACAAAATGGGAGTGGCTCTACAGCCTTACATCTCAGTCACGGAGAAGATCGGAGTTGCGCGCCGTAGTCGCAAGCTGCCTGCAACAGCAGTAGAAAAGGCGACGGGTTCGGGACGCTCCACGGAGCAACTGCAGGCGATCCGCGACTGGGCAAAACAGAACGACTACGAAGTCTTACCACGTGGGCGGATCAAGCAGGAAATCATTGCGGTGAAACTTATTTCACGGTCGAGATAATCTGAAACTGTGCCGTGGTCAGCTGGTGAACCTTTTGTCGTCGAGGACGCTGATCTCACCGAGATAGCTCCCCTGGTGGACGATGCAGTAGTTGTAGGTTCCTCGCGGGCTGTCCTTGGTGAAGCGGCCGTGTTGGGGACTCCGGGCGGGTTCGCGGACTTCGTGAAGCCTTGATTAGTGATGTCGGTACTGAACAGGTCGGACAGTTTCGATGCTCCCTGCTCGGTTTCGGAGCGGTGAACGTTTGTGCCGGAAACCGTCATCATGGCAGTGCGGCGAGCGCGTCCTGAAGTCCGGGGTAGGTGGGGTCCTCGGCGAGAACTTTCTCGATGCTCTTGCGTGCGGCCGCTTTCCGGTTCTGTGCCAGGTCGACCTGTGCCCGCTCGAGCAGCGCACGATGTCGTACTTCGGAAGCGCGGGAGCGGACCCTCAAGGCTTCCTTGAAACTCTCGCGAGCGGCCTCGTTGTAGCCGAGCTGCGCGAATGCTCGACCGCGAAGCGCGAACAGCAGCGCGGTGGCGTCGTCTCCTAACCTCAATCTTGTGTGAGAGGTCACTGCCGGCCTGATCGGTTCGCCGATGATGTTTTCACGGCCCGAATCAGTATCAGGGCATGACAGACCGACCCATGTGCAGTCGGCATGCTGCCGGATTCCAGTTTCCGGGGTCGTGTTCTTTCCTTTCGTACCAACAAGATTCGCCGGGCTCTCCGTTGGCGACGCCTCCAGGCTGGTCAGTCCGTCGATCTGCTCGACAAATGCGCGTCGGTCACAGCCGGTGTTCGAGCACAGAAACCGGTGCACCTGCAAGACAACGTAACTCGATCGGCCAGCTATAGCCGTATCGGCGAGCATGCGTTCGTACCGACTGTGCACTCGTTTCGAGGAAACACCACAGGTCGGACAGCTCGCCGAAGTCGACAACGGCGACGCACGAATAAGGACTCCAACGGCGGTCGCATCGACCGAATCGATGTCGACCCCCGCCAGATGCGGAAGAAGTGCACGCAGGTCACAACAGTTCTCAGAACACCAGAACGATCATCTCCCGCGCGATCCAAGTCCTGCCCGAACGACACGCGGCGCGAATGTGGAGCCGTCACGGAAAGTGGGCCAGAACCACTCTTTCGGTCACGATTCCCGATTCGGGATCGACTGTGGCCGTGCAGTTCTGCCAATAGGCCGCCGCTTGGCGATGCGATTCACAGCGCATTCGCGCAACGCTGGTATGTCGAGAACCCGTGTCGAACATCAATGTCGAATTCACCGCGCGGAATTGCCATTTCCAACGGGTCGGTATTGTCCTGTTTCATGCTTTGGAGCAGGATGTCCCAATGTCTGAACACTATCCGCCGACAGCATCGATGCCGTTGCCACAGGGAACGCCTGGGCGCGCCACGACCCCTCCACCGGCTCGGCCACTACTAGGATTACCGATATTTTGGATCGGCCTGGGCATTTTCCTTGCAAACATCGTCGGCGCATTTCTACATGTGTTGTTGATCAAAGACTCCACAGCGGGCTGGTTTGTCATCGGTGTGGCGTCCGTCCTCGGGACCGGCGGTATCGCACTCGTTGCGTACCTAAATTATGGAATCCAGTGGTGGCATTGGCTTCTCATGGCCTTTGGCATCAACCTGTTCCTCGGCGCGGTGAATCAGACGACCGATGTATCTGGAATCCAGGTTATCGCCGGAATCGTCAACGTCGCAGGCTTTCTTGCGATGATAGTTGGGGCGATCATCGCGGCCGTGCGGTCGTCTAAAGGACAAGCTGTGGTGCCTACTGGCCCGTTGGTGGCACCGATCGTCGGTTACACCGCCGATGGACAACCCGTCTACGGCGCACCCATTCGCTCGCAGACCACCAATACCTTCGCGATCCTCGCGCTCATCTTCGGCATCCTCGGAGGTGTACTGGGGATCGTCTTCGGCCACATCGCGCTGAGCCAGATCAGGCGCACAGGCGAGAACGGCCGTGGCCTGGCTATCGCCGGCCTGGTCCTGGGCTATCTCTTTGTTGCTTTTTGGCTGTTGATCTTCATCGTTGCGGCCGTTGCTAGCGCCTCCTGACTCTCCTCGGTGCAAGCTCGCTCGCATTTCGGTTAGCGGAAATCGCGTAACTCTGTGGAGTTCTTGAATCGATCGCCACGCGAATTCAGGAAGTCTCGTATCGGACTGTGTGCTCACATTCGAATCTGTGCTTCCGGTGTGTCGGCAGGGTTGTCGGCGCCCTGGTGCCGAATCGCCGCACCAGGGCGCCCGATGTGAAATGCGTATTACGACGGCAGGGAAGGGGCTGTAATAGATGGTATTTGAGGTGAAGGCTACTCATCGAGTGACGTCGACTGGGGAGGCGGCGTGCGAGATCCACCCTGACGTCTTCGTCGACGAATGTGGTCGGGCTTTCACGACAGACGAGGCGGTGGTGGCGGATGCGGGCATTGCCGTCGTGACCCGTCTGCCGGAGGAAGACGAGTATGTCTTCGTTGTCGACGACGAGGTGACCGAGCTCGCGGTCAACTGGATCGAGGTGTTGTCCGGCGATCCGATGGCCGTGTGGCTGATAGAGCAGCGACACACGGGTCAGGGGGATTCGTCCGCACGTATTCGGCCCGACATCGACTGGGCGTTGTTGCCGCGGCGCGATGAGCGGACCGTGCAGTTCGAGCTGCGGGCAACCCACCGCGCGAAATCGAGCAGGGAACTGGCCTGCGAGATCTACCCGGACGTGTTCGTCGTCGAGCGCGGTGCCGTGTTCTCCAGACGGGCGGGAATGGCGTCGCAGCAGCCCGGCGACATTGTCGACCCGCTCACCGATTGCGCGCAGGACTGGTTCATCGTCCGAGGTCTGAAAAAGGCGGTGAATTGGGTGACTACCGTCGCGCGTATCAGGGCCGAGCGTCGCGCCGGACCGGCACGGGAAGTCTGGTAGTTGCTCGGTCGGGCCGACGGGTTCCCGCATCTATCGGCTACTACCGGCCCCGGTGAACAGCGGCTTGGCTTTTGGAGGGATGGGTGCGGCAAATGTACCTACTTGCGGAATTGAACTGGAAGGTAACTGCATGGAAAACGATATCGAAGAACCACGACTCCTCGTCGAAGAGATCTCCGACCAGATCGAGGACCAGGTCTTTCCGATGTTCGTTGCCGGCTGGTCGATACGTGTACGGATGTCGGCTACCGAGGAGCGAACCTCCATCGAGGTTCGTGCATCTGCCCCGGTGGATGGCATAGACGACGCACTTGTGACGATCGCCTACGAGCAGGGGCTGTGGGGCGTGGACGAGACGTCGACCGGGCTCCTGTCCCTAAGCGGTATCATTTCAGCGCGCGACGGTAGGTCTGTGATCGAGCACATGTACACGCACGTACCCGACTGGTTGATACCCGAGGCGGCAACCGGGCGCCCTGGGGGATTTCTCGATCTGCACGACCGTCTCGCCGATGACGACGATCCGGTCCTCGGGGGGTTGGTCGGCAAGCTGGTTCCCATATCCGACGCGATGATCTGCGCGCTGGTAGCGGGCTGGGAGTTCACAGTTACCTATCGCGAGACGAATGTGATCGAGATGTCCACGCAGGTCCCGCCCGATCTAGGCGCCCAGTTTCGGCTGGTAGTCGGCGACCTCCTGGACGTCGATGTCCGGGACATGCGGATGCGCTGGACCTTTCATGACGGGAGCTGGCAACTCGACCCCGAGGCGACCGGATTTCTCGGTGTCGATGCGAACGTCGATGCCGCTGAACTCGACTTCCTTTATGACGTGATGGCGGTAGCGGCGGCGAACTGTGCCCTCGTGCCCTCTGATACATCGAAGCAGTGGCATTCCAGAGGTGCGGCGACTCCTGCATCAATTTTGCCCGTCATCCCTCCGGCTCCGGAGCCGCTGCCCGAGCCGGACGTAGTCCATGCCCGAGCACAGGAGATCGATGCGTGGGCTGTCGAGAACGGGTTCTCCATCCCACTGGAGCCGACCCCTTCGACGCTCATCAGGTATCTCGAACAGGCTGGTGTGGGTTCCGGTGGCTACTACATTCTCGAGTTCGCGGATGGACAGTGCTATATCGGCGAATCGATCAATCTTCCCGAACGGCTCAAGCAGCATCGTGGCCGCTATCTGGACATACACCAGATCCGGGTGGTCTCCGACGCGGAGGCAACGCGATCGCTCCATGACAAACGGCGTCTCAGACTGCGCGAGAAGTCGCTCATCCATAGCGCGCAAGAGGCAGGATTGCTCGCACGCAACATCAACGAGATGGCCACGATGATCGGGGCAAGCAAACACCTCGACGACCTGATCTCTCCCGACGAACAACGCACCTGGCTGGCCGCACCCGATGTCGCCAACACCAATGACACCACTGCGCGCGAAAGCTCGTCCGTCGAACGACTCGCCCGCACCGCGGCCAACTACCGGCACTTCCTCACCCATCCCGATGCCGACCAGATCACCCGCATCATCGGCAGCTACCTCACCCGCTGTGTGCCCTATCCTGCGCGGACAGAACTTCACTCCTGGGCGATCAGCTGCCTGACCAAACCTGGCAAGCGCAGTGGTCGAGTTTCCTGTTTGACGATCGCGATGACCGAAATGCTGGTGATCTATCAGAACCGAGGTATATCGGGGCCGGGGACGATTCAGGTCAACGCGGATGAGTTGTTCCCCACCGACCAATCAGTCTGGGCGTTCTTGCGCCGCCACCCGACCGCACAATGGTCTCCCGCTGTCTACGAGGAATCAGGGCCGGGGCAGCTGCTCCTGCGTGTCGACACGCTCGATGCCCTCGAACGGCTCCTCGACGACGTCGCGGTCACCCGGGCGGCCGCCACAACTGCACTGAACATCATGCGCAAAGGCCCGTGTATGCAGCGGAAGGTTCACTGCCCTCAACTTGCGGGCGGCGCATTCGAAGCCAGTTACGAGGGAAACAAGTCGGGTAGCTGATCCATGCCTTGCGTCGTCTCCGAGCGGATCAAGGTGCTCCTCGGAGGAGTGCTGCGGCCGGCCGACTGCTGCCGTGGGCAGCGGCCGAGATCTCCGTCGCGGGGTAGTAACGGCGGTGATCGCCGCACTCCACAGGATGATCCGGATCCTCACCATGGTGGGACACCCGTCTACGAGTAGTTGTGGCGATCTACCGTGTCGCGGTCGGATGACAGAATTTTTGTGAACCGATCGATACAGCCTGCGGCTTCGATGGGCAGTCGGAGAAATTCTGCCGTCCCACCGCCACCCCATTGCAGGCTCCACGGCCCGTTCGCTTCAGCGCTCGACATCGCCGAGTCGGGAAGTAGTGGATAGGCGAGGATGCCGCGGGGTCTGATGCCCCCGCCGGAATGAGCAGCCAGGTAGCTGGTGAGTTGGTAGAGGTCTTCTCGGTTCACGGGGAACGGATCGTTGAGGCGCTTGTACTTGGCGTCGATGATCGCGGTGGGCGCAGCGTCGTCTCCGACGATGAAGTCCGGTAGCAGTCGGCCCAGTTTCTGCCCTCCGGTTGCGGCGTGCAGAAGGTGAGTTGATAGATCCGCGGTCGTTCCGTGCGTAACCGTTAGATCGTCTGCGGCGGCGCGCAGACAATGCAGCAGGAACAACTCCCACAGTTCCGCTACGTCGAGCAGGACTCCATCGTGTGTATCGGTGGAACTATCACCCTGTGGGCCTTTGTTTTTGGCGATCAGCCACGACAAATCTGCCACAGCTTTGTAGGGTTGCGTGATCGGCGAGTACCGCACCGAGCGCAGTTCCCGCCTCGTCGGGAGAGCAGGTCGGGGACCTGTCGCGGCGCGAAGATGGGGAATGAATTCGTCGATGCGCGGCCCGCGCCAACCTGCGCGTTGAATTCGAGTGTTCAAGACTCGATCGGCCAACACGATTACACGGGTGACCGGGTTGTCGACCACTTTCGGCTGGGTCAGCGACACCAGGTTCGGGCTCCGTCTCGCGCGGTACGGCACTGTGCCGGGTACATCGAGTCGCCCCCGCACACTGGGCCCTACGTGATGCTCGGTCGCGCGGATGGCGGGCATCCCGTGACGTGCCGCGTCGACCAGCGCGCGGCGCCAGGCAGCGGCCTGCAGTTCGGCGATCAGGAAGGACGTCCCGTTCTTGCCGGCGGCGCGCGGGACGATCTTCAGGTTCAACGCCGCGCTCGCCCACGCTGCGATGATGGGGAAGCCGAGGCGTGGGCGGATCTCCAATATCGTGTTACCGCTCCGGATTTCCCCGATGTAGCGGCCGGCTCGCCATGTTCCGTCCAGTTGCCGGGTCAGTACGGGTTCGGCTTGATCTTGATGTTTGGTGAAGGAATATTTGATCGGGACCAGCATCGAGGTGGGGTCCAGTCGCGGCGCCAACTCCTCGAGCCATTTGTTTTCGGCGTTGTTCAGATTTTTGGTGCCTGGAACCAGTCCGCCGAGATCTTGGTAAACGATTCGCTCCCTTATTCTCATTGCGACTTGAATGTCGTCCAGAGGGCGTTGAGGGAGCTCTCCATGGCGTCAGTTCCGGAAAGGTACTGTTCGAGTAGAGGTTTCAACGATCGAGCCCAGAGGTCGATGAGTGGGTCCTTCGCTTTGCCTCCTTTGGTCCACAAGTAGGTTCCTTTATCGGGTTTCTGACGGGCGCTGCTGAGCGATCGCCCGAGGAAGAACGTAATATCCGCGAAGTACGTGTGCCCGATCTGGTAAGCACGACCGAGGTCTTCCATCTTGAGGATCGCGTCGTTGAGCGAAACTGCGCGGTCCGCGAAAATCTCCAACTGCGCCGCCGCGTCCTCGAACGAGAAGCGTGTCCCGACATCGCCGTCCCATCGTGCACGGACAATCTCCAACAGGGTGTCCCGCTCGAATGGGCACTCGCTCCACAGGAATCGTCGTCGCAACGCGAAGTCGAGTGTCTCGACAGATTGGTCGATCTCGTTCATTGTGCCGATGACGTACAGGTTCTCCGGCATCGCCAGCCTCGTCGGCGGTTCCCCTTTGTTGATGCCCGGCAACGCTACGGAGAAACCACGCTTGTCGCGCTCGAGCAGCGAGAATGCCTCACCGAGCATCGCTGAGAGGTCCGTCCGGTTGATCTCGTCCAGGACCAGAACGAACGGTAGCGGAGTCAGATCTTCGGGAAGATCTTGTGTCGTTGCGCGGTCGATCAAGTCGGGGAGAAGGCCTGGTTGATAGCGAGTCTCGTCCCCTTCGATCCGAAGTCCTCGAATGAACTCGGCATAGCCATACCCTGGATGAAGTTGCACCCACTCGACGTTCTCGTTCACCCGGTGTTCGAGTAGATCTTTGTTGTCGAAGAACTTGCGCGGCCCCCAACTTCGGAGAGCTTCGCGCCGGATCAGGCTCTCGGCCAATTTTCTTGCGGTGAAAGTCTTGCTGGTGCCGGGGGGACCGTACAGAATGAGCTGCTTCTTCCATTCCAGCGACTCGATATCGGTCGTACCTTCGCTGTCCCTGCCCGGGCGGGACTGCCACACCCCCTGCAACGGTGCATGGTAAAAATCGACATAGCCGTCTGCCGCCAGGAAGTCGTTCTCCAACTTTGTCCGGATCGCGAGTAGTTTGCGGTCCACCGACCAATCCTCCGGAACATCCTCATCGAGAAGCTGAGCGAATGCGCTGGCGATCTCACGTTTGTGCGCGCCCGAGGCGATTCGCTCGAACGAATCAGGATGCAACAGATGTAGCAATATGTGCATCATTTCGCGGCTGTTCTGACTGGGGGCTTGCCGCACGAAATCCTCGAGCGCCCATGGATCTGCGAGTACCGCTTCTCGATCTTCCACAGACAAGCTTTTCAATCTGACCGTGAAGTCGATGAGCAACCCGAGTTGGAGATCTCGGCGCGTGTTGAATCCGACACCAGGGTGGCCGATCTTCGACCACATTGCCTTGTACGGCACCGAGCTTGTGTCTAGTTTGTATCCGGAATCGGCCAAGGTCTTGTCGATTACCTCGACTTTGCCTCGTCCTGTCACGGAACTGGTGAACAGGAAATGGATGAGCAATAGCTCTGCCGCAAAAAGTCTCAGTTCGGGGGAAGCATTTTCGAGCTGAACTTCGAACTTGCTCGCGAAGGTCCCGCCGCCGGCCGACCCGACCAGCGGATTGTTGGTGAACCGTGTCTCCAGGTCTTTGGCGTTCGCCAACGTCCAGGTTTCCGCCGGTTGCGACTGAGTCAACGACCCGTCTGCCATGAGGCAATTCTTTCGCCACAGATCGACTGTCTCGTCGATACGTTCCCGCGCCGCGTGCTCGGTGAAACGACCCATTTCTGCCCTATCGTCAGCGGACTACGTCCGAATTGAACCGCTTGTGAAACCTACTTGGCGCTTCGGCGCTGCGAGTACAGGCTCGCTGCTGCCTGAGCGTGAATGCGCGCGCAGGAAGTGCGGCCCATCTCGTCCGGCTTGGGATCGTCCCCGCGGATTATCATCGACGAACAGGCGCGATGCCGGAATTCGTGTGTGGGCAAGGCATCCGCCGGTGCGACATTCTCATTGGGCGTGGCGGTGTGCACTCCGGTGTTGCGAACTGGGGTGGCTGGCAGTGATTCGGTGTCGGAGCCCCGCTGTACGGTGTCCGATCGTGCCGACCGACAACAGAACCATCCCGTTCGAGGATCTCGCCGACGCCGACCTGTACGTCGGTGCCGTCTATCTCGGCGGTAGTAAGGGCACCGCGGGCGATGACCCGTTGGCGAAGTTGCTCCCGGTCGGAAACCAAGGTGGCTTCCGGCATGCCGGGTCACCGACGAGGGGCACGGTCCGGTTGTCGGTGCTCTACACCAGCGGCGCGGAGGCGGAATGGCCGGACGCACTCGACCCTGAGACCGGGGTGTTCACCTATTTCGGTGACAACCGCAAGCCGGGCCGAGACCTGCTCAAGACCACGCGTGGCGGAAACATCCTGTTGCGCAACGCTTTCGCCGCAGCCCGCGCAGACCGGGAGGACCGACTTTCGGTGCCGCCGTTCCTGCTGTTCGAGAAAGCCGGAATCGGCCGCGCGGTACGGTTTCTCGGTCTTCTGGTCCCGTGTGAACCGAGCCCTGAGGCAGAGGACGTGCTGACAGTGGTTCGCCACACCGCCTCGGGGCAGGAATTCGAGAACTACCGTGCACGGTTCACGGTCCTGGATACGGAAGTGGTGTCGCGGAGCTGGCTGACGAGCGTCCTGTGCGGAGCCGACACCACGAATATCGAGTGTCCCGGGGCGTGGCGGGACTGGGTCGGAGAGGAGACTGCAAGTGTCCCTGGTGCGTCAGCCGGCGCCCTCGGGTCCGCGTCCACTTCACCCTCCACATTGGAGGATGATCCCGCCCGCGCCGCAGCCGGCAACGGTGACGGCGCTGGCGCGGCCCTGTCCGACCGCGACGGTTCGCAGAGCAGTCCCGGCCGCGACCCGCGGGCGCTCTTGCTCGACGCCCTCCACCATCTGACTGTTCACCGCCAGGACGGCGCGGCGGCTTTCTACCAGTACGTGGTGTTGCTATGGGCGATATCGAGGCCGTCCAGTGCTGCTCGTCTCACCGCGTTCTCGGCAGCCCGGCAGGCGCTGGGAAAGCTGCTGACCCCCTTTGCGATCGCCGCTAGCGCCCCGGACCCGGCCATACCGTGGATTGCCCTGGCGGATTCACCCTGGTGGCAGATCGAGCTGCCCGACGCCTCCCTCCGTCAGGGACTGCGTCCGAGGGATGTGGTCCATCGCTTCGGCTCCCGAGCTGGTCTGAGCGCCGAGGCGCACACCCTCCTCGCCCGGGATGAGAACTTCCGCCGAGAGGCCGTCGCCGCCATCGCTGCGATCGGACGCGAGCACCCGGCGCTTGACGACCTACTGGCCCGTCTGGGCCTGAATTCCAACGGCAGTAGTCCCGGTGCCGACCGGGCCGCGCCGACTATCGACGCCCCAGCAGGGCATGATCCGGCGGCACGGTTGTCTGCGGCACGCGTGACCGTTATCGCGCCCGAGATCCGTACCATCGAGATGTTCGAGCGGGATCATCTCGGTCCGGTGCACGCCGAGCGCCGTGAGTCGGCGCTGCAAGAGCGGTATCTGAGGTTCCTCGAAGATCAGGGACACACGGTATGTCGCCAGATGATTGTGGTGCCGGGGGAGTCGTCGGCCCTCTATACCGATGTGTTCGACGTGACGACCGGCGAGTTGGTCGAGGTCAAGGCGGACAGTGGCCGGGCGACGATCCGGGCGGCACTCGGGCAGGTCCTCGACTACGCCCGGCACGTCCCCCATACCTCGAAGGCGGTGCTTGTTCCGGACGAGCCTGGAGCGGATCTCGTCGATCTGTTGCTGAGGTTCGGTGTGGCGGTGGTGTGGGAAGGTGTATCGGGTGGTTACCGGCGTCTCGATCCTGATTGCCGGCGACAGGCAGAGCATCGGTGATGTAGGTGCGTGCGGGTCCCAAATCTTCTGCCCTAGCTCGCCACCGAAGGATCACTTGCCGACGGTTGCGATCGGTTCGACGGCTGCGGTGTCGATGAAATTCACTGTCAGAATGCTATGAAACCATTCTCGCTATGGATACGATCTCAACCAGCAGCGCCGCGCAGGACGAAAGCGCCACGTACCTGGCAGCGTCGCCCTTCACTCGGGCTGCAGTACTCGCCCGCCCCTGTCCGGTGCCAGCAGCTCCGGGTGTCTACGGGTGGTGGTTCCGAGAAGTGCCCCCCGGCATCAACACAGCGGGTTGCGCGGAGAAGGACGGACTGACCTTGCTCTACACGGGAATCAGCCCGTCCGCGCCGCCGGCGAACGGCAAAGCCCCCAGCAAGCAGAACATCCGCTCACGGCTACGTACTCACTACACCGGGAATGCCGAAGGCTCGACACTCCGTAAGACGCTCGGGTGTCTAATGTCTGATCAGCTCGGGCTTGAACTACGCCGAGTGGGGTCAGGAAATCGGCGGACGTTCGTGACCGGGGAGAAGATACTGTCCGAATGGATGGCGGAGAATGCATTGGTGTCCTGGGTTCTGCATCCTGAACCTTGGGTGTTGGAGCACCAGCTCATTAGCAGTCTGGATGTCCCACTTAACCTGGATACCAACGCGCACAACAGTTTCTACCCGACTCTGAAGGCTGTGCGCCGCGCTGCCGTCGTTCGAGCAAACGAGTTGCCCGTCGTCCCGAATCCGGGTGTGGGCGGGAAGTAAATCATGCCGTAGTCACGGCGTAGCGGGTGCAATGAACGTCGCTCGTCGAGTGAGCCGCCGCCACTGTCGCCGACAAGAAGTGCACGGATGAGTAGAGGCATCAAGGTTGAGTTCGAGTGTCGCTTGAATGGGTCCTCAAGCGCCCGACGATTTCAGGAATCTATCGAGCAGTGGACCGGACACTTTTTGTCGCGCATCTCGCCTGCTGTGCTACCGAGGAACCCCGCCGTCGATACCGTGGCGCGCGTGCACCAGCCTTGTAGCAATCGAAGAGATGACAGGGGTGGCAGTTGAAGTTCGTAACAGGCAAGACCGCATGGCTGGCGCAGTCCAAACAGGCAGACTATCGACGCATCGTGGGAAGTGACCGGTACGACGATGACGCGGCGTCCCACTACAGCTGGGACAGCTCGGTGATTCACTCCGCCGAAGTACACGCCGGGGACATCATCGTCATCTGGGACGAGTTCCTGATAGGGGTGTCGGTAATCGAAGACATCAAGGTCGGCAACGGTTCCAAAGCGACCAGTAAGTGCCCGAAATGCAACCGGGCGAATGTAGTACGCCGGGTGCGCAAGAAACCGACGTATCGGTGCGACGACTGTTACTCGGAATTCGAGGAACCAGTTCTCGGAGAGAAGGCAGTGACGACATACCGCAGCAGCCACAGCCAATCCTGGATCAACCTCGCGGGCGTCCTCGACGGAAAGACATTGAGATCGCTGTGCGTACACCCCGGCGAGCAGAACAGCTTCAGGCGCCTTCGATGGGATGACTTCCGGCGAGTGGTAGAACAGGCGGTGCAAGGCAACCCACTTCACATCCTCGACGTCACCTCCGCACAGTTGGCAGGTGGGCACGTGGTCCGGCCGGTGCGTGTTCGAGTCGGTCAGGCCGCCTTCAGAGCCAAGCTGCTCGGTGAATACGGATCGTACTGTGCGTTCACGGGCCCGTGCCCGATCGCGGTACTTGAGGCATGCCACCTGTACAGCTATGCCGATCTCGGGGAGCACAAGGACCAGGGCGGCCTACTTCTGCGTCGAGATGTGCATCGACTTTTCGACCAAGGCTTGCTCGCCGTCGATGCCAGCGGTTTGATCGATGTGGCCGACGAGGTACGGAACTATCCCGCGTATGGCGATCTGCACGGCACTTCGATCAACGTGAAACTCACTCCGAAGCAACAGAAGTGGCTCGATGATCACTGGCGCGAGTGGCGAACGGCGTAGTTCGTTCAGCAGGTAGCGCGGCGTCGCTTCGCCAGGCTTGATTCAAACACAATGACTGGAGAGGCAGACTCGATGGTTGTGGACGGGGCGGCGGTGAGCGTCACTGATGGGTGGGAAGGGTTTTGGCGGTGACGGCTCCAGGAACCAGCCGAGGCCTGAATCGCATGTAAGTGTTTGTGGTGGCCGGCTCGGGGTGTGAGGGCCGTTCGCAGATCGTCACGCCGGCACGCAGAACTGGAAAAGTGCACTGCCGCAATGATATTACCATTCTGGACAGGTGTCGCGTGCTAGATGCCGAGGAAGCCACGGCCTTTCATCTCATGGCTAGTGTCAACCTCCTCGTCACCGCATGCGTATCTTCAGGTAGGAATCCGCGGATGTCGTCAAAGGGATGGGATTCAAACCATCCGGATCAAAAGGATGGATATGGCACAGAAACGAACATGGACGTTCGGTGGGGGACTCGGTCCTGCAGGCTTGAATGGAACCTTCAGTACCACCTCAGCGAATGTTGTAACCGATGCCGACCGCGTGCGAACGCTGTTTGCCATTGTCGGGTCTAAGCGAATTTTCACGGACCCGGTAGTAGATGAACTACCCGATTTATGCGTCAAGGCCGTTCTTGATTTCAGGGACGATGCGACTGCTATCAGAGGTGCAGCTGCTACGACACAGCTTCGAAAAGAGACTGCACTAATCGTGACAGCCTGCAAGACTTTTCTTCGCGCAGCGGGTAGAGACGGGGTTGACTTCGAGAGGGACACTCCGCGCTTCGCGGTCCATTTGTCGAGTTTTCGGAGCGCTGTCACGTTTGCGTGCGAGCATCTTGCAGATGAGTACCGCGTAGATCTGCCGTAGACCGCGCAGCCAGTTTCTTAAAGCTGATCCGTGGCCGGGTGCGCGAGATCCAGCAGCTTCCGTGTGCACACCACGGTGCAGCAATACGTCTATGTCGGCTGCTCGATCAGGGAATGGTCGCATGCAGATCAGATCGCTTCCGACATCGAATCCCGCGTTATGATCAATGATCGCTACGTCGCCGACGGCAGCTGCCACCTCGGCCATTCGCTCTGCGAACGTCGGTTCCACACTCCATCCGTGGCAGCGATGCCATGAGTCGGCACATTCGCGTAGTCGAAGCTCGACAGCACTTCGGCGGTTGACAACGCCACGAACCTGAGAACCGAGAACTCCACGACACCATCACGGACGACGGTCACACCGATCTCGCAGATGCTGCCAGCGTGCACGGTTCGCGGGTTCGGCGTTGATCGCTGCAAATGTGGGCGGTGTGGCAGTAGTCAGAGCAGGACCATCGGCAGCGGTCGAGGATTCGGGACAACAGGTTCGATGAGGAAAGGCCGTGCCAGGCGCTGCTTCTCGATCTGCGCCCACGCCTGGGCCAAGACGTTCAACCCCCGAGCCAGCGGGAACGCGTCTCCGGTTTGCTCGATGATTTTCTCGGTGCGGGGGACCGTAGCGGCAATTTCTTTCGGATGCGGGATTTCCGGCCACGTCGGGGACACCAGAGTCTTGCGTGTCGCCGCATGAGAGTTGAAGCGGGCCTGCAACGCATCACGTTCAGCAATGACGGCGTCGACGGTGGCGTCGATATCGACTGTTCCTGCCGTGGTGATGTTTTCGCGGTCGAGGATGTCGGTGCCATTACACAGGACGACATGCCGGCCCCGGATCAGGTTGACGATGGTGTCGGTGTTGTCAGGTTCAAGTACCCAACCGCCGGAGAGGCGTGGCATACCGATGTCCGGTCCGACGTCGATGTGCCAGATACAAATTTTCCCGGAGGATTCCTCGATCACCGCGACTGGAAGTAGATATGTGTGTGGTGCGGTGGTCACAAGAACTCCTACGAGAGGGTATCGGGCAGTGGCGCACTCACTCTAGGCGAGCGGCGCCACTGCCAATCCCACAATGCTCGGTCTCCGATACAACTGTTAGTCGCGGGGTTTACAGGTCGAGCAGCCGAATGAAATATCGCCGAGGCGCTCAGCGCTAATCCGTCCGCATCGACGGCAGCGTACGTGGTGCGGGTCGTCGGGCAGCGACGGCGCCGTAAGCGGTCCGAGGTACTCGTACCCGTGTTCTTCCGCAACGGACTTGGCCTTTTCGTACGGAACAGGTTCCACCTTGGCCCATGCGCCCTGCATTTCCCGGGACTGCGCCGCCCACCCTCGCCAGAAGCAGGCACGGCACGTCGGTTCCCCGTAGGTGTTTTTGTCGAGGGTGTACTCGAACCGATAGTGCGCTTGGATGGTGCAGGTCAGGCATTCGGTCAGTTGCCAGTCGTCGGGGTGAGTGAACGATTCCAACGGCGAAAGTCCGCCGCGGCGTTGTTGCTCGATGATGTGCTGCTCGCACCAGGTCGGTTTCGTCCGTGTCTTGAATGCCGCGGTGTTGGTGCAGTTGTCGATGGAGCATGTCTGGGTGGTCGGGACGGGTGTTCGCCGCAACGCCCTGGGCGGCTTCGGCGGCTTTGGTTGCTGCGGCGGTTGGGGTTTCGGGCGTAGAGCCATCGGAACCATGCGGAGGCGGCTGGGTACAGGCGCCGGTGCAACGGACTCGTCGACGCCCTCGTGCGAGAGCAAAATTTCGGGTTCGTCGAGGGGTTTCCCACCCAGGCAGCGAAGGAAATCGTCTTCCGTCATCACTTCGATGTCTTGGCCTTTTTCTTGCAGTTCGAACGCTTTCCGAGCCTTACCGGTGATGTTCGATCCCGGCTGAAGGACAGCGGGGTTGATGTCGCCGACGACGAGTACGTTGGTCCGCTTCGTCGTCGACTCGTTGGTGACGGCACCGACGCGTGCGCACTCTTCCCACGCGATCTGCCGAGTCATCGACATCAACGCTCCGGTGAACACCACCACACGTCCGTAGAGATACCCGTCGGGATCGGCATTCGGATTGAGGTCGGGCTGAACGAGCGGGAAACCACCTGCGCTGGGGGAGACCGCGACGCTGCCTTTGTATAAGGCGCTGGCCATTCGGCCGATACTGACACCGACCGACGTGGCGAGCGCGTCAAGATCCGACACACCCTGCGCGGCAGCGAGTCCGCGAACGACATCGACAACGGCGCGGGCGTCGGCAAGCGCATCATGGTGATCCACGATTACCCCTCCGAGCGCCTCGAGGACGTACGGCAGACGGTAGGTTGGTAGCGACAGCGCGCGCCGCGCAAGCACCATCGTGCACAGAAACCGCAGCTCCGGCCATTCGATTTTGTCGACGGCGCACGCGTAGCGGATGACGCCGATGTCGAATCCGGCGTTGTGCGCGACCACGACGTCGCTGCCGATGAAGTCGACGATGGCCGGTAGTACGTCTTTCCATCGGGGTGCGGTCGCCACCATTGCTGGTGTGATGCCGTGCAGTGCGATGTTGAAGTGGTCGAAATGGTCGACCTGCGCGGGCGGGCGTATCAGCCAGCGGCGTTCCTCGACCGGGATTCCGTCGCGAACGCGGACTAGGCCGACCGAGCATGGCGAGCCGCGGTAGGAATTCGCTGTCTCGAAGTCGATGGCGGTGTAGTTGAGCATTGGGCGTCCTACTTTTTCGGTCGGGCCGCATATCCGGAAGGGGGTCGGCGCGTCTGGGCCTTCATAGTTCTGCCGCAAGATTCGTGAGTTCGACTCGCTGAATGGGTCTTTGGTGTGTCGGAGTTGGCTGGTTCTCGGTGACCATGCATTCCGGCCATTCACTGCGGCGTAGTTGACGAAGGAAAGGGCACTAGCCGATGGGTGAACCAGGAGGGATCATGTCACGGCCGTCTACAGTCGATTCGGCCGCACGATACATTAAACCTTCCGCCATCCTTCGCCGTAGAAACGAGTGCCTAAGTGTCGATGCCACCTGATGATGGAAATCGCGACGTTACTCAGCACGGTAAGCGAACGGCGCGTGACATAGCGAAGGCGACTGTGAAGGTTCTGGTGATCTTGGTCGGATTCGTTTCGCTAGTTCTGGCAATCGTCTTCATCTTCAACCCCGTATATGCATCAGCTATCTTCTTTGCGGCAGTGGCGTTTCTGTGTCTCTACTTTGCACTCGTTTCACCGTCCCGGCGCAGGAAGAAGCTGGAGTCGGGGGTGCAGGCCGACAAGCGACGACCCATTCGATGGGTCGTAGGAGCCGCTGCATCGGTTGCAGTCTTCGCCTTTGCTTCGAGCGTTGATGAGCGGAATCATCCTGAGTGGCAGGAGCGTCGCGATGCTGAAGCATCTCGTGCAGCTGATGAAGCGGTGCTGACCGAGATGACTACTTCAGCTGCGACGTTTTCTACTTCGACCACTGTGTCTTCTTCGCCTGTCACGACGACGAGTTCATCCGCAACCGCAACCGCAACCGCGGCCGCAACTGCAACTTCGGCAAGAAGTCTCTCGACGACAGCAACCCCGACCATCGAACTCGTCCCCAACGTGAGCATCCACGGCCGGGACGTAACGGTGACGGGTCGATTGGCAGTTCCCGATGGCGCAGTGATCTTCGTCGGTCTCGCACGTTCGACGTTCCTCGGCCAGGATCCTGACGAAGGGTTTTACACCGTTTCCTACGGCGAGGGAGTGGTGAAAGATTCCGCCTACTCCCTCGTGCTCAGAGACGATCAAAAGAAGGCGCAAGATTTTGCTGACTCGTACAACTACGGTGAATCGCCAGCGAACCGCATGAAGATCACAGACAAGATCCAGGTATCGGTTGCGTTTTCGCCACGAAACGAACGACAACCCGCAGGGGTGGTTTCAGCAGTTGGTGGAGATAAGGGCACAAAACTGGAGGCGAGTCCTCAGGCTAAGAAGATCGGCGGTTTGACGAACGACCCGTATTGGACGCTCGGAGTCGACACTGAGCACAACTTGCCATTCTCGCCGTAACTTTTCGGCGCCCAGCATTTGAGCCCTTCGGATTTCTGCTGGCAATCAACATGAAACTGAAATACGGCAACCCCGAATCCGAAATACGTGGTTGATCCGTACGCGAAACGCAGACGAGCGGCAGCTAATGCAGGCTACAGAGGATTTAGCGACCGATGCTGTCGGTAGCGAATGCCATGATCAATATTCGACTTGAACTATTGCAGCGGGAAATTCCATTGTCGTCGCCTTCGGGACGCGCTGCGGAGACTGGAGGTACATGATGAATGTCGCTGAGTGCGTGGTCCGCAATGAGGTAGTGCCCTTGCCTCGATACGAGGGACTGTGGGATTCGATTGTGGTGGATCGATCCGTGAAGGATCGGCTCCTGCGCGCTGCGCTGTTGAGTATTGAGTTGCGGGCCACGTTGCCGTTCCACGTCACTGCGCTTCATGGGCTGGCGGTGTTGATGGGCCCGCCCGGGACAGGAAAGTCCACTCTCGCCCGCGGTCTTGCCCAGCAGATCGCCGCAGTGGCGGCCACCAAGCGGGCACGCCTTATCGAGGTGAATCCGCACGGTCTGATGAGTGCGGAGCACGGGCAGAGCCAGCAGCGGGTCACGAAGCTGCTGACGGACACTATCCCGACGTTGGCTGAAGACGGGTTGCCCACGATCGTCCTCTTGGACGAGGTGGAGTCCATGGCTGTGGCGCGCAGCGCGGCTTCGTTGTCGGCGAACCCCGCTGATGTGCACCGGGCAACGGACGCAGTCTTGACTGCGCTAGATGAGAACGCATCGCGGTTTCCGCACCTGTTCACCGTTGCGACAACAAATTTCACCTCCGCGCTTGATACCGCGTTTCTCTCCAGGGCGGACATCACGGTGCCGATGCCCTTGCCTGGAGAGGAAGCGATCGGTGCCATCCTCGGAGACACATTGCGGGGCTTCGGGGCAATATACCCGGCCTTGGCGACTCTGGCGGAGAACCCGCAACTACGAAAGGTCGCGGTCCGCTTGGCCGGTCGAGATGGGCGGGCCGTGCGCAAGCTCGTGACCGACGCGATGCTATGCCGCCTCGATGTCACACTCGATCCGAACCAGTTGAGGATCGCGGACATTCTCACAGCGGCCGACGCGGCGGTCCTTAACGAGTTGGAGGTAGACCATGCAACGAACTAGGTTGATTGCCGGCTCGCCGGTCCGGACGGCCTCCGACGCATGGACGGTTGTCGTCCAGTTGCTGTCGGACACCCTCGAGCGCAGTAATGCCGTCTCTCCCGGTTCGGTCGCGGCCGCCCTCACGGATGTTCGCGGGATTGGTTCGGCTCTTACCGCCGCTGGCCACCTGGACGAGACTCCACTGGTTCTCGTTGACGAGGGTCTGTACGTATCAATCCGGATTGTGCGCGGCGACAACGCTTTCACTCTTGAAGAAATTCTCGATCCCATTCCCGGAGGAGTAACCGCTACCGACGATTGGGTGTTGCACATGACTGCCCCGGACCATCTCGCCGAGCACCTCAGCTCAGCCGCTGCGGGAAGCGACCACATCTCTACCGCAGCGGCGCCGGCCTATCAGGAGAAGGCGCATGAGGCAATGTCATTGAGTATTGATCATGACGCGCTTCGCAGGATCGGAGGTAACTGATGAGCACCTCGACCTCCACAACCACCTACACCCGAACCCATACGGCCACACATATGTCGGACGCGATCATGTCCTCGATCGCCGACATTCTTGCGAGCCTGGGGATCGATTCCACCCGTCTCTACAACGAATGGGATCAGGATGCGGCAGCGATCGCCGCGTGGATCACCGAAGGCTCCCTTGCGTCGGTATCCGTAGAATGCCACCGCCCCTCCGGGGCTGTCGACCCCATCTTCAAATTCCCTATCTCCTACACCGCCGGCGGATTCGGCGACCGCAAGTTCACCGTCGACAACGCCTCCATTCTGAAGTACGTCGCAAAGCTGAAAACTGTGCCAACCGACACCACATTCAAACTCTTTTGTGCGTTCAACGGGCCCCGAACCCCCCAGCCCGGCTGGAGCCCCGGAATCAGCGCATCCACAGCCAACCTCCGGTCACGATCGATCGGAACACTGGCTACTGCCCCCGACGCGACCGCCGCGGCGCGCGTCTACATGAGCTGACCCGAAGGAACAGATAACAGATATGGGACTGGTCGACGCAGCGTTCGCCGGATTGAAAAGCAACCTCGAAATCACTACAGGAGAGCAGCAACTCGCACAAAGCCGCCACAAGATCGTCCGGGATCATGTCCGCGGACAATGGGCATTGGCCGATGACTTCCTCACCGGAAGCTACGACCGTCACACCAAGACAAAGAAACTCAAGGACGTCGACATCTTCGTCGTCATTGACCCCGACGGACCCCAAGCGCATCTCGCCGACGGCACTGGAACGACCGCAGTGACCGCACTCGTCGATGTGCTGTCCACCCGCTGGTCGGATGTCACCGGAGACGACACCGTCGCCCTGATCTCCTATGCTGGCGAAGATGTCACCTCATACGAGGTTGCACCTGCATTCGCCACCGAAACCGGCTTTCGCATACCGAACGGCGTGGAGTGGATGGAAACCAACCCACACGAGCACGCTCGCATGGTCACTGAAAAGAATACCGCCTGCCAAGACAAATTTGTCCCGCTCGTGAAGATGCTCAAGGCGATCAATCGTGAAGCAGGTGAACCCCTCAATCCATCGTTCCTGATCGAGGTCATGGCTCTCGATCTCGTTGAGCCCGACCTCGCGCGATACCAAGACGAGATCAGGTTCTTCCTCGCCTCTGCCGCCGACCAGATCACCGACAACTGGCCTGATCCCGCAAAACTCGGAGGCGACGTCAACGCTGCCATGACGATCTCGGAGCGCATCGACCTACAAGGCACCATTCGGCGGTGGCTCGCCACCGCCGAGGAAGCGATCCTTCTGGAGTCAGAAGGTCAAGAGAGAGCCGCAATTGAGCTGTGGCGAAGCCTGTTCGGCAGCCGGATGCCGCGCCCATGAACGCCGCGTCGATGCAGAGCATCAATGATCAGCAGAACGATCTTGATCACATTCGCTTACTCCAAGCCGCGGACGTTGAACATGCGAGGGCGCAACGCGTCGAATCGCTCCGTTGGGCAGTCGCGTTGGGTCTAAGCGTGTTGGGGCTCGCTGCCATCCTCATCCCTGAATTGAGGATGGCAGCCACAGTCGGTGGAATCGTCGCTGCGGGCGTGACCGAAGCAGTATGGCCACGGTTAACCAAGAAGCTCACCCAACGTGCCGTTCTCATCCAAGAGAAGTTCGACACCTCCTTGTTTCGTCTTGATTGGAATCGAGATCTCGGCAGCCCAGTTCCTTTGGTACACATAGCGAATGCCGCGGGGAGGTATCGTAAGAACGAGGACAAGAAAAATTGGTATCTCGATGTACGCGGTATCCCGTCCCCCATCGCCGAGACCCTCTGCCAACGCGAGAATCTGATTTGGGACGCCGATCAACGTGAAGAATGGGCGTGGAGGCTCGTCTCAGGACTCACCTTGTGGTTCGTTGTCGGCATGGGTATTTCATTCGCTGCGGAGTGGTACGTATGGCAGCTATGTGCGTGGTTTATCGCACCTACGTTGCCCGTCGCCACACTCGTTTTCCGCAGCCTGTTGCAACAACGGTCAGTGGCTCGGACAAAGATCGCACTCCGCGAACGTATCGACGAGGCCCTTCACGGACTCACTCCTGACAATGTCACCGAGCAAAAGCTCGACGACCTCCGAGGAGCACTACGGCCACGTCAGGACAAAATCTTCCACTCTCGCCTCGACTCCGCACGAGTTCCAGAGCGCTTCTACAATCACGTGCGAGCCCGCTATGAGATCAATCATGAGGTGGAGGCGGACCATTTCAGAAGTATCTGGGTCCAAGTCCCATGACCCCGTCAGGTGGCCCGCCTGACTCGCACCGAGGCTTCCGGCCGCGACGTCTGTTGATAATCGAGTTCTTAACGTATACAACGAAATTCAGAGCATCGTGAGTTGAACGAAGCGCGCCGTGGGAGTCGACCGAAAAATCAGTGACCTGCCGCGAGCAGGTCAAGCGGATAGCCGCCGATATCGAGGCGTGTAGCGGGCGAATGCTCGTCGACATCGAAATGTTTGTGCTCGGCGACGAGCTGCCGCTGGATGTGTGGTGTGAGCGGGTGAGAAAGCTACTGGACGAAGATTCGATACTGAGCCAGTTGTCGATGGTTGTAGCTTCGGCAGTGGCGACGTGAGTGAATCAGTGCTTCCGGCGTTCGGAACTTGTCAAGGCGGTTGAGTCCAGTAGGTGTCAAGCCGCTGCGGTTTCGGAGTTCTTTGCGGCCTCGGATTCGTCGGCTGGTCGGTTGATCCAGACGCTGTCGGGGAGGTCGAGGATCTTCGGTGCAACTGTGGTGCCGAAACGGTGTGGATGTTGCTCGCGGGCCGCGGCGAGGACACTTCTTCGGTCAGCGGCCTTGCCGGCCGCGAGTCCGAAGTGAACATCGGCGGGAGTATGCAGGCCGATCCCGGTATGCCGATGCTCGTGGTTGTACCAGTTAGTGAAGCTGTCCATGAATTCCCTTGCTGCAAATAGTGATCCGAAACGCTCAGGAAACGCCGGCCCGTACTTCAACGTCTTGAACAACGACTCGGAGAATGGATTATCGTTCGATACTCGCGGACGTGAGTGCGAGCGTGTCACTTCGAGATCCGCGAGGAGTGCTGCGACGGTCTTGCTGGTCATCGATGTTCCGCGGTCGGCGTGGACCACGTTCGGAATGCCATGCACCGCGAAGATATGTTCCATCAATTCTCTTGCCAGCACACCGGATTCGTGCGTGTGAACATGAACACCAACGATGTAGCGGGAGTAGATGTCGATCATCACGTACGCATCGAAGTACTGACCTTTCACCGGACCGGCGAGCTTGGTGATGTCCCACGAGTACACCTGCCTGGCCGCAGTCGCGACCAGTTCCGGACACGTCTTCGCCGGGTGCCGCGCGAGCCGTCTACGCTCGGCGACCTGCGCATTCTCGCGCAGGACTCGGTACATCGTGGACACCGAACACAGGTACGTACCCTCGTCGAGGAGTTGGGCGAACACCTCCAATGGCGCCTGGTCGACGAACCGCTCGCAGTTGAGGACATCGAGGACACGGCGGCGTTCGAGGTCGCTGAGTTTGTTGACCGGTGCGCAGTGGGTCACCGCCGGCGGTGTAGGCAGGCGTGCTGCGTTGCGGCGTCTGGTTGCTGTCGAGCGGACGAGACCGGTCAGCGTGCTCGCCGCCCGGGTACCGACACCGGCAGCGGTGAGTTCGGACCAGGCGGCGGTCATCGTTTGTTGTTCGTCTCGCCCGAATCCGCTCCCTCGGAGAGACTTTCCAAGAGAGCGTGTGCTTTTCCCATAATGTCCAGAGCGGCTTCGGTGGTGGTCAGTCGCTTGTTCGCCCGGGCAAGTTCGCGGGTCAGTCTCGCGATCTCGGCTTGTTCGGAGGTCAGTTTGCCGACCTTTTCGCCAGGTTTCTTGCCTTGGAGTACTCCGGCGTCGCGTTGCTTGCGCCATTCGCTGATCAGCGACGAGTACAAACCTTCCCGTCGCAGGTACGCGCCGCCGCCGCCGTGTTCGCAGGCGTGTTCGTACGCCGTGAGGTGCGCGATCTTGTCCGCGGTGGTGAAGCTGCGGCGCCGGCGTGGTCCGTCGGCTCTGGGATGTGCTGGATCCATCGGTTCATTGTGGTCTGTGATCGCTGGAGCGGTCGCGGTGGTCATGTTCGGTGGGTCCGTATCTCGCCCTGCATCAGGTGGGGTTGCTGTGAATCGGTGGACTCAACTCACCCTGGCACGCAGGGGTTGACCGCCACTGCCCTGTAGCGAAATACCTGCTTCACGCTCCTATCGCGCTCGAATCCGAGTGGCGATCAAACTCCATGAAGGGAACCCCTATGTCTATGCCCTCTGACCCGCACGGATTCAATCCGTCTCACCCACCTGGATACCCACAGCCGCAGTTCCAGGCGCCAACGCCGAAGCCTGAAATGAAGAAGCCCAAGAAGTGGCCCTGGATAACCGGCGGATTAGTCACCCTGCTCGTCATCGCAGGCATCCTTGTTGGTGGAGATCGGGACGAATCGAAGTCCACCAGCTCCGCTGCGACAACCACCGCTCTGCGGTCACCCGTGTCTGATGCCTCGACTCCGGGGGGAGCTAGGACAAAAGCGCAGACCCAACAATTCCCACTGGGGGAAACCCAGACAACTGTTGATGGCGCGGAGGTAACACCGTTGACGTTGGAGAACCCGACTGATCGTGTTCCGGACTCGGCTTTCTCACGTAGTAATGAGCCGGGCGCCTGGACTGTTCTTGATGCTGAACTTTGTGCGGGCGCTAGGCAGATCAGCAAGACTGGATACGGGTTCACTCTTGTTGACGCTGCAAATCGTGAGTACAAGTCGTACGACTCGTCGAGTCAGCCATTCAAGCCGACGATCAGTGGCGGCAAACTGGCACCAGGAGAGTGCGCCCGTGGATATGTGAATTTCCAGTTGCCTGCAGGCGTTGAGATAGCCGCTGTTCGGTGGGAGTATCCAGGAGACGGAGGCCCAATGCGCTGGGCGAAGTAGCGGATCGGACCAAAGAAGATTGAGTCCAGTCAGTGCACTCATTCGGCTGACTGGACCCGCCAGTATCTGTCAAGTCATTCGTGAAGGGGTGGGTGTCTGTCAAGCTGGTTTCTGCTGTCTTCGAGCAGTTTTGGGCAGCACCAAACAAGGGCTGCGGTCAAGACGGAGCGCCCGCAGCGCAGCTAGGACGTACGGTCTTGACGTCGGTCCAGGTCGGTGCAGACTTGCCGGTAGTCGAAGACAAATCACGATGTGTGGTTGTGGGGGTGCGCTTCTCCAGGTTGATGCGAGAGGTGTCGGCAAGGCCGGTAATCCGGCTGCCGGTCATTCCTTCGCCCAGCGCGTTGGGCATGGAGTGGTACGACGAGCGCTATGCGGGGTCAATCAAGTGAGCGACCACGCCGAGATGGGGGCCAGACTTGACGACGACCACGCGCATACCGCGTCCGGACAGCCCACGCCGCATCCTTGGCCAACGCACGGATCTCGCCGTCCCGCAGGCCGTAATAGACGAGGGTGAGCAGTTTTCGAGCCGCGGCGATCTTCGCGATGCTCTTGCCGCGGCGGGCCTCGATCCGCATCCGATCGGCGGCGATCTTGGCGGTGGTCTTACGTTGGATCGCCTCCACCGTGGCCCAGCGGACGAGTTTGCTGCCTTGTTTGGTGATATGCCCGCGGTGCACCACCGTGTCGGACTCGTAGTGCCGTGGTGTCAATCCGGCCCATGAGCACAACCGTTCCGGGCCGGCGAACCTGCTGACGTCACCGATTTCGGCAACAAAGATCGCTGCCAGAATCGGCCCGACCCCGGGCAACGCCTGGATCGCCCGATAGCCGTCGTGCTCGCGCAACTGCTCGGAAATCCGGCCGGTGAACACGGCTTCCTCGGCGTCGAGTACATCGATCAGGTGCAGCAACGACGCCACGCGCTGCGCGTACGGACCTGCCAGCGGGGTTTTCTGCAATTGTTCGCGCCCCTCGACGCCGAACAGGTCCGACGCGGCAATCAACAGCCCGGCCTTGCCGAGCATGGCGTGCACTTGGGCCTTGAACCCAGAACGGATCGCCACCAACTTCGCGCGGTAGCGCACCAATTCCCGCAGCTCCCGCACCGATGGTGGGGCGATCCACGCCTGAGGTAGGCGGTGCATTCGCAGCAGGTCAGCCAAATCGCTGGCGGCGCGGACGTCGTTTTTCACCCGCCGGTAACGGAATCCTTTGACACCCAACGGATGTGCCAGATGCACGGTGGCACCGGTTGCCTTTAGTGCATCGACGGCCCAGTACCATCCGTACGTGGCTTCGAGCACCACCTCGGGGTTCGGGCCGGCCTTTTCGAGTTGTAGACCCAACGCGACCGGATCGTTGACGATCCGTACCGCGGAGAGTCGCTCGCCGGTGTCGGTCTGGCAGACGATGACCGACCGTTTCCGGTGCAGATCGATCCCGACGAACTGTTTTCCGTCGTACTCACACATGAACTCCTCCTAACGTCGTGTTGGACGTGACACCCCAGCATCCGCCGGGAACCTACGAGGAATGAGGGCCCGCGCCTTCATCACATCAAGTGAGACAGTGGCGTTCAGTTGATCTGCGATTCGGTGTGATGCTCCTATGGTGTCAAATCGGTGTTTCGGAGCCATGTTTCGTAGGTGGTGAGGAAGGTAGCGTCGTGGACCCGTCCGTTTTCCGCGAGTGAAATTTTGGCGATGCTGACGCCTAGGGCTGCGGCCGCCTGGACTTGGATGAGTCCGCGTTCTTGGCGGAGCGGTCGAAGCTTTCGGTGATCGACAACGGGGATGGGGTTGGTGATGAGTGCGAAGACTTCTCGAGCGATCGCGCGTTTGAGGCAGCGGAGGATTTCCTTGGTTCCCTTGCCTTCCTGCTGCTTACGTTGAATGTAGTCGCGGGTTCGTTGGTCGTAGGTCATTCGAGTGAGGGCGATTTGATGGAGGGCGGAGTTTGCGTGCCGGTCGCCACCGCGGTTGAGTCGGTGACGAGTGGTCTTGCCGCTGGAAGCCGGAATAGGGCTTGTCCCGCAGAGTGCTGCGAAAGACGCTTCCGACTTCAGTCGATCGGTGTTTCCACCGGCGGTGATCAATAGTTGTGCGGCGGTGACGGTTCCAATGCCTTTCGTCTGCGCCAGCCCCGGGTTGATCTGAAGCACCAGCTGCTCGAGCTCGGCCTCCAGTACGTCGATTTCCGCGGTGAGGTGCTGGTACCGGCGTGCCAGAGATTTCAACGACGACATGATTGTGCGGGTGAGGATGTTCTCTTCCGATGCCGGCCTCGTGCGGGCCAAGGCGGGGAACAATGCCGTGTCGGCGGTACTTCGGTACCGGGCCCGAATCTGCTCGGGTGCGGTGACCAGCAGACTTTTGATCTGAACGCGAGTGGCAGTGCGTGCTTTGACCGCACTGCGACGCGCTGCGTGGATGTAGCGGGCGGCCTCGACGAGACCGTCGAGTTGTTTCGGTTCCGGATGATCGTCGGTGGCCAAAGCCGCTGATGCGGCTGCGTAGGCGTCGACCTGATCGGTTTTTCCTTGCATGCGCCGCACTTGCCGATTCGGACGGATCACCTCGACGACACGGACTCCGGAATCCTTCAGATGCTGGGTGATCCCAGCGCCGTACGAGTGGGTGCCTTCAACTCCGACCCGTCGGACAAGGCCGAACGCGGCGATGTAAGCGGCGATCGCCTTGTAGCCTTTCAAGGTTGTCGGGAATCCCGCGTCTCCTAGCCTGTGACCGGTGGTATCGATCACGGCGACATGGTGGGTGTCGGCATGGGTGTCGATCCCGGCGATGACTTCCAGCTCGATCGTTGTCATGATGGAAAGTGCCTTCCTGTTACCAAACGAGGGCTCGCCGGTCAGGAAGGGCAGACAAGACGTTGATGGGGCTTCTACCCAAGCTCCTATACGGTCATGCCAGCCCTGGCCGGTTCGCGGAACCATGCCCGGGTGGACAGATCAGATCCAAGGCAACGAGGCCAGTTAACGACAGGGTCACACCCGGGAACAGGGTGAATCGCACCGGCGAGTCCGGAGACTTACTGATTTGAGAACTCCGCAATTCGCGTAGTTCTGTGTTCACCGTAGTAGAACTCCTCGAGTTCAGCCGGAGGAACATCGCCGCAATGCTCGTAAAGCC
>NZ_JALGQH010000003.1 GCF_022810305.1 Rhodococcus sp. ARC_M6 | reverse complement strand
CGAGTGACGGAGACGTACTCGATCGGGAACGTCAACGGACGTTCCAGCCCGAGTAGCTCCTGCAGAACGATATTGACGACGCCACCGTGGCAGAACACAGCCACGGTGGCGTCGTTGTCTGTTGATGTGACGATGTCGTCGAGGGCGCCGAGGAAGTTCCCGAACTTCACCTCGTCGACCGCGGCCATCAGGTGGCGTGCCACAACGTGTCCGATGAGCTAGACCTATGGTCGGGCAGACCAGGACGGCACGCCTCGCCGGATCGTCAACTCTGCAAACACAGCCGCACAGGTATCCCTACAGAGCGGCAGGCGATCCGCACGTTTCGGACGCGATCACCGATGATGCGAAACGCCGTGACGACGCTCCAGGAAACGATGGGGGCTCTCCCAGCCTTTCGCCTGCAAGGTCGTCGGGCAACCGCGATAGACGGGGCGGAAAGAGCTTGCGAAGAACACCCCGGACGACCCGGACGCCGATCTGCCGAAGTGGTTGCGGGACTGGGCCAAATCCAACCAACGCGAAGGATTCCTACGGGCGTGGGCGGATCTGCGTGCCGCGGGGTGGGTGATCAACAAGAAAAAAAGTTCAGCGACTCTGGCGCAAGGAAGGGCTGCGGGTGAAGGTCCACAAGATCCATAAGCGGGCTGGCGCCTCGACCACCCAGATTACCGAGGCTGATGCGCCGAATCCGTTGTGGGCGATTGACTTCCAGTTCGACTCCACCACCGACGGACGGAAGTTCAAGATCGCATCGATGGTCGACGAACATACCCGGCAGTCGGTGCTCAACATGGTCGAGCGATCCATCCCGGCAGAGGATCTCGTCGCAGCTTTGGAGAAAGCGTTTGCACTCTGGGGCGGCCCACCACAGGTCCTTCGGTGGTAGGACCCCGTTTGGTGAGCCACTCGATATCAGAGAATCAATGCATGTGAATACAGCTGGCAGCGTACTCATTCGGAGTGCGGTACGCCAGCGATGAATGACGGTGTCGCCGAAAGATACATGGCGCGTTTGAGTCTGGAGTTCCCGCCGTACCTGATCAGCCTGGCATGAATCGTCCGGGCGCCCCACCGCGGATTCTCCGTCCGCATCGCCACGATCCTCGCTTCGACCACGGGGTCCGCCTGCCGCGGTGAGGTGCGAGGACGACGAGACCTCAGTTGCAGGGCATTGGCGCCTTCGGTGTTCAGCCGGCGGCGATAGTCGTAGAACGACTGTCGCGAGACGCCGTAGCGGCGGCAGGTATCGGCGACTGTTATGCCGTCGCGCAGTGGGGTCAGCAGGATTTCCAGCGATCGTTCGTTCACACTCATCGCTCGCACCCTCGAGAGAGAGTGTCAGAGATGTCCCGCGCACGCAGTGTCAGCTATCTGTCCAGTCCTTACAGTTCTGACACGACGGTGTCAGTCCGGTTTCTTCGGCGATGCGGATCAGCATGGTTCCGCGGTGCGACACGAGTACGTCGCGAGTGGTGTCGCCCGAGAGTTTTCGGTCTACGTCCTCAGCGGCCAGACCTCCCATAGTATTTCGATAAAAAGTCAAGCAGCATCACATCTTTCGGCCGCCACGTCGTACGTGCCGTAGTTGCCCAGTTGACGAATTCGCAGTCATTCCGCAGCACTCCAGGGTAACGGGTTCAGGTGCACTCTGAACTCAGCCGTCAACTGCTGCCCGCAGAAACCCTCGTTCTACCGCATCCGCCATGATCTCCCAGAATCCTCCTCGGTCAAGGTCGGCCCTCTGCTACTACTGCCCGGAGCCCACCCGAGAGCTGTGGTGCGGGGTCGACGCCGCATCACAGCATCGTCATCCTGCAGTGAAACCTGCGTCGATTGTTAGGACACTCCCAATCGCCGAAGCAGCACCGGCCGAACTCAGCCACATGATGCCCGAAGCAATTTCTTCAGGTGTGCTGTACCTTCCCAGCGGATATCCCGCACCGCCTTTGGATGGTGCCCCTCCTTCGAAAGAGTCCACAATCCGGTCAGCCATCGGAGTCTGGACGCCAGACGGACATACCGCATTGATCCGCACTCCGTTACGTGCATATTGCAATCCAGCGCTTCGCGTGAGGCCAAGGACGGCATGCTTGGAAGCGCTGTAGACGGCGGAGCGGGCGGAGCCGACCAAACCTGCACCGGATGAGACGTTCACGATGCTGCCACCCTCCGCCTGCTTCAACATCTGTTCAATCTGAGATCGCATGCAGTACCAAACTGCTCGTAGATTCACGTCCATAGTGAGGTCGAAGAGGGCGTCATCCTCATCTAAGAGCTTCTTTGTAGCCCCCTCGACGCCGGCTGCATTGACAGCGCAGTCCAGCCCTCCCCATCGAGAGACAGTCGCCTGAACTGCCGCGAACACTTCGTCCCCCTGCGTTAGATCGCAGTGCAACGCCAGTGCCTCGGCCCCAGTTTCCTCGATCTGATCGACAACTTCGGCGAGCAATTCACTATTGCGATCAACGACTGCCACCTTTGCGCCTCGTGCCGAGAACTCAAGTGCCGTTGCCTTCCCTATACCGGATGCTGCACCAGTAACGAAGATCGTCTTGTTCTGAAAATTCACTGCACTAACCTCTCGTGAGAATGCGCTGATGTGCTCACCAATATTTTTGGAAGTCGGAATCAACTTCTGCGGTCAATTCTGCGAGCAACCCAGGCGGGCCACCGGTCGAGTATTGCCGAACCGCCTTTGCAATATCGGCCGTCTGTCTACGCTTCCGATACTGCCGATTCCGCAGCGTGCCAGTGTGGTCCGACAACGTCTCGTGCCGTGGATCGAGCCAACTCACAGGATGCAGACATCCAACGTGCAGTTCGGTTGATTCCGAAGTAGCGTAATTTAATTGGATCGCGCTATCTACTCGAGTAATCCTGCAATCTCCCGACTACTGAGTGCCGAGCCGGGATACCTCGTGACGCCACGCGGCTCCCAGGTTGAGGCCGGAGCCCAGGTTCGGCAAGTCAGCCAAGTCCTGTGCGCTGATCGGGCGCAGCGTGCCGCCTGCCGAGACGATGGTCAACGACAGCGATGCGATCGTGTCGACCGAGATGGCGCGAAGCACCGCTTCCTGTACCGAAGTACCGGTGGAGGTGAGGCCGTGTCCGCGCATGAGGACCACTGGCCGGTCACCCAGGGAATCAGCGACGTCGTCACCGAGAGCTGAGTTGTGAATCAAAGCGGCCCGGGGAAATACGGGCACTCCCCCGTGCGCCAGAACAGCCCCCGGGATGTCGTAGGCCCCCACGATGGGCAAAATGGGCAACCCCGCGAGATCGGCAGCCACAACATTGGCGGGGTGCGCGTGCACCACCGACATGACATCGGGGCGAGCAACGAGCACCCGGCTGTGAAGCGGCAGCTCGTACGGCACGGTGTATCCGTCGAGTTCGCCGGGAGCGCCTGGCTCACCGGTTAATTCGACCAACCGAATATCTTGCGCCGTCGTGTGCGCCAAACCGCGCTCTTGCGCGCCCCGGCACCGAACCAGCAGCTTCGTGTCGTCGATTCGATGACTGATGTGCCCGAGAATGCCGGGCGCTAGTTGGCGAGCTGCCAAAACGCGGCAGCCCTCCGCCACCAGTTCGCGCAGGTCATTCAATTCCGCAGACATCATCGCTTCACCGCCGGGGTAGAAAGTTGTGTATGCACCGCATCGGCAGGGCCGCCGGCAGCGATAGTCCGCCGAAGCTGAACCGACGCTTTGGGCCAGTTGACGGTAAATCCGCCGCTGGCCCGGCCGTCGGAGTCCTGCCAAATCGCGGCCAATCGCAGTGGATCGGATTGCTCCACCACTAGCGGATCAGCCGTGGTGTCGCGGGTTCCGAACAACTGAATCTTCCAGTTGTACTGATCGCTCCACACATAGGCCACCGGATCGTGCGCCTGTAGATCATCGGGGTGAACAATATTGTGGGCCAACGTGTTTGCCTGCTCGACAGCGTTGGTCCAGTGTTCGACGCGCGCCGACTTGTCGAGCCGCGGCTGGTACCACTTCGAGATGTCACCAACGGCGTGGATGTGCGCGACATCGGGCGTACGGCCGTATTCGTCGCACACGACACCGTCGTCGAGTGTCAGGCCCGAGGACTCCAACCATCCGACATCGAGAACCGCACCAATTCCCACAACAACGGCGTCGACGGGGAATTCGGAGCCGTCGGAGAGCTGTGCCCGCAGACCCCCGTCGACGCGATCGAGTGCGCTGACCGTGGTACCGAACTTCGTTTCAACACCATTTGTTCGGTGCAGATCAGAAAGTCGTTCTCCCAATTCATTTCCAACGATGCGCGCCATCGGGATGGGCGCCGGATCAACGATCGTGACGTCGATGCCCTGCTTGCGTGCGAGTGAGGCCACCTCGGCACCGATAAACCCCGCACCGACGACGAGGAGGTGCGCTGCACCTTTAAGGCTCTCGCGCAGCGCGCGAGCGTCGGAAAGAGTGCGCAGCACATGCACATCCGGACCGGTCCAGGGCGACGGCCGAGCAGCGGCGCCGGTAGCGATCACCAGCTCGTCGTAGTCGAGAATTGCGCCGTCAGCGAGGACCAGCTGGTTGGCCTGCGTGCGCAATTCGACTGCGACACTGCCCAACACCAGCTCGATGCCGAGCTCGCTTGCCTCTTCTGCGGTGAGCAGCGGAACGTGTGCGTCGCCGTCGAGCGGCACTTTCGACAGCGGCGGCTTGTCGTACGGCAGATGCGACTCGGCCTCGACTACCGTTACAGCCCCGGCGTAGCCCTCATTACGCAACGCCCGGGCCGTACGGATACCACCGACGGATCCGCCGACGATAAGAACCCCGCCGCTCACTCGTCCTCCAGCCAGAGGGCGTTGGCGGGGCAACTCTTCGCCGCGGTCTCGACCCGCTGGCGGTCGGACTCGTCCACGCGGGCCTTGAGCAGCACCACCAGACCGTCGTCGTCCATGTCGTAGACGTCGTCCGCCGCGACCACACAGTTTGCATAGCCTTGGCACAGGTCGAGATTCGCTTTGAGGATTGCCATTGAGGATTCTTCTTTCGGTAGGTCGCGTGGTGCGACTCTTAAACTTTGATGCCCATGCCGCCATCCGAATGAACGACGCGGCCGGAAATGCCACGTGATCGGTCGGAGGCGAGGAATACGTAACTCCACGCGTGATCGATGCCGGAGAGGGCGACTCCCAACGGGTTTCGGCCGGCGAGTTCCTTCGCGCGGTCCGGTCCGTCGAGCCGGTTCTCCATCAGACCAAGTGTCGAGAGCCCACTCAGATCGGTACCCAGCGTGCCGCCGGGGGCAACGCCGTTGACGCGGATGTCCGGTGCCAGCTCGTACGCGAGGGTCGTGACCAACCCACGCACCGCGAATTTGGATGCGACATAAAGTGTTCCACCGCGCCCCGGGTAGTAGGCGGACGTCGACTCGGTGAGCACGATGGAACCGCCCGACTCACGCAGAGCCGGCGTCGCAGCCTTGACGCTGTGCAGGTGCGATTTGACGTTGATGGCAAACATTTCGTCGAATGCCTGGTCCAGCATGTCGGCGTCGATGCTCTCGAGCTTGCGGTAGAAGTCGAAGACGCCCACGCAATTCACCAGAATGTCCAGTCCGCCAAAGCGATCCACGACTGCAGTTACTGCAGCCTGGTTCGCGGCAGCCTTGGTGGCGTCGCCCTGGACAACCTCGACCTCGGGGTGCTCGGCCGCGAGGGCCTCGCACTTGGCCGCGTCGAGCTCGAGAACACCGACACTGGCGCCCTCGGCAAGGAAGGCGTCGACGACACCGCGCCCGATGCCCGAGCCAGCCCCGACGATAAGCGCACGCTTACCGTCGAGCCAGCCGGTCACGAAGCATCCTCAGTGTCGAGGAGCGACTGGAACGGCTTCCCGACCATCGCGGACAATGTCGTCTCGTTCTGCCACGTCAGAGCCTCGAGCTCGAGAGCGTCGAGAGTGATCCACTGACCGGACTTCGGTGATTCGATAAGCAGCCGAACGCCGTTGCGGGTGTGGACCTTCGAGATCCGCATATCTGCGAACTCGTTTGCGATGACGATGGTTTCACCGTCGCGCTGGTCCTGCAGCACGCCGAGCCGTGAGTTGGCCAGGGCTGCCGCGGCGGCGTCCTCGGCCTCGCCTTCCCAACCGAGCTTCACAGGAACACTGCCAGATTCTGCATGCGCAGCACGGACTCGTCGGCGGCGATGTGCCGACGGGCCAGACGCCAGACGCCGTCCTCGAGACGCAGCAGGTCAACGCGACCAACCGAGAGCAGCGAGGGCTCCAGCACGTCGCCGCGACTGCGGAACAACAGGACTGCCGACTCGACGACGAGCTCGTTCTCGTTCTCCGTCGCAAAAGTGCGGACGTTGGACAGGTGGTGGCGCAGTCGCGACGGGGGATCCTCGGCCCACGCGTGGCCGGTATCGAAACGCGCGACGCGGCGACTCAACGAGTACTTGTCCTCGTCGAAGTGCGCCATGTCCTTGGCCGTGTCGTAGCCGGTGCCCAGCGCCGTGGTGACGCGGATCGGCATGAAGTAATGGATGTCCTCGGCAAGCGTTTCCAGCCAGGCGTCGTAGTCCTGCCGGTCGAGGATGTATGTCTCCTCCACGAGCCAGCGGTGCACTGTCAGGTGCCGCTGATCGTCGAACGCCAGCGATGGGCCCACGGCCGCGGTCTTCGACGCGTCCTGTCCGAGAGGCGAACTCGCGGAGTCGATGGGGATGTAGGTGCTCATGGTTACGCCTCCGCCTTCTCGCTGCTGCACTGCGCTGCCGTCTCACTGCTGCACTCGCCATCGACATTGGGAGCACCGACGTGGATGTTTTCCGTCACCGGGGCCGGCTTCTCCAGGTAGTCGGCCCACTCGTTGAGTAGGTGCCGCTGGTTGTATTCGCCGTAGCCGACGTGTGCGACGCCGGGACCGCAGAACTCTTCCTCGGTCAAGGGCTGCACCACCGGGCTGTCGTCGTGAAGCATGCCCATGCGGCCGTTGAGCAACAGTCGACGGGCCATCGAGCCGCCGGCCGTGTTGGTCAGGGAGACCCAGTTCTCGACGTCGTCCTGCTCGAACATGCCGCTCGAGCCGAAGCACATCAGGTAGGCCTTGTAGGAGAGCTTCTTGAACTCCTCCGGGGCTTCCTTGTCGACGACGAACCAGGACAGGACCTCGGTCTCGTCGGCACTGATCGGCTGCCACTGGCGGATGGAGATGAAGGGCAGGACGTCGTCGCCTTCAGCGACCTTCGGCCAGTTGTGGACCAGGCTGATGTTCGGGAACACCGAGGCGGCAGAGATCATGAAACCGTCGCGTCCGATGACGTCGACCTGCTCCTGGGACCACTGCTCCTTCATACGCTCGATCATCTCGTCGGGGTAACCGACGTAGCTCATCTTCTCTTCGAAGGTTCCCGGGGGCAGCTTGTACGTGGTGCCGCCGCCCTTGCCGGCCCAGTACGTGTTGCCGTCCTTGCGCTTCTCCGCCTTCGGCTCGCGGAACAGGCCGATCTCGACGACGGAAGTGTGGGTCTGCGGCGTGTGGTACATGTCGCCGGCGAAGTTCTCGGCGCCGATCTTCCAGTTCGCCTTGACTCGCCAGCGCTGCGGTCCGCGGATCTCGACGCCGCTGGCACTCTGCTTCGTGTAGTAGTCGAGGTAGAACTTGAAGTCGCCGAGGAAGTCCTCCAGCGGCTCGGCGTCCGGGTCCATCGATACGAAGATCAGCCCGTTGTAGATGCCCAGACTGGGCGCCGGCAGCAGTCGCTGACCCTTGCGCGCGAAGCCTTCCTCGCCGCCGTAGGCCTCCTTGTGGAACGGCATGCCGACAATGCGGCCATCGTTCTTGTAGGACCAGCCGTGGTACGGGCAGCGGAAATGCGAAGCATTGCCCTGCTCGGCGCGGCACACCTGCATACCGCGGTGCAGGCACATGTTGAACATCGCGTGAATCTCGCCGGACTGGTCACGGCTGACGATGAACGAGTTCTCCATAACGCGGCGTACGACGTAGTCGCCGACCTGCGGCAACTCCGACTCGTGCGCAACGAACATCCATGCGCGGCTGAACAGTCGCTCCTTCTCGGCCTCGAAGACCTCTGCGTCGTTGTAGATGTGCGCAGGGAGCATGCCTCTTCGGACGTTCGCAATAACGTCATCCGCGTCACGCATGAGAAGCCTCGTTTCGATAGTTTTCTGATGTACAGAAAGTTATTCTGCTTTCAGGAAGGGTTGATGTCAACCATCAGTTTCATTCCGGCGCGACCAGTGTAGTTTCCGCAGGGAAGAATTAGCATCTGCAAAGCAGAGGATTTGAGGGCGGTGTGTCCCGCTCCACGAAAAATAGCCACCGCACACTTACGTGCACGGTGGCTTCACACACTTACTTCTACGCCGCTTCACCACCCGGATCGCGAGGTATGAGACGCGCGGTGAGGCGTTGGTGATTGCGAGAATCCCCCCAACTCACAAGACGTCCGCGAGTTCCTTGAGCAGCGCCGCTTTGGCGCTAAGTAAATTCATCACTACGCGAGGCATTGCAGGGCAATCCCGACCGAAGGCAAGACGCCCACCGAGTCAGCGACTCTCGGGAACTCTCACCGCCGATCCAGACAGGACGACAAGAAATCTCATGATCTCAACAGCATTCACGGAAACGTTCGGCGTTTGCCACCCCATCGTGCAGGGCGGCATGCAATGGGTAGGACGAGCGGAACTCGTTGCCGCCGTTGCCAATGCCGGCGCACTCGGATTCATCACTGCACTGACCCAGCCCACACCGGCCGACCTGGCGAATGAAATTGCCCGATGCCGCGATCTCACAGATCAGCCATTTGGAGTCAACCTCACAATCCTTCCCTCCATCACTCCGCCCCCGTACGACGAATACCGCCAGGCGATCATCGACTCAGGGGTGAAGATCGTCGAAACCGCAGGCTCCAACCCCGGACCGCACCTGCCCATGTTCCACGACGCCGGAATCAAAGTTCTGCACAAATGCACCACCGTGCGCCACGCAGTGAAGGCTCAGGATCTCGGAGTCGACGGCATCAGCATCGACGGCTTCGAATGCGCCGGCCACCCCGGCGAGGACGACGTAGCCGGACTGGTCTTGATTCCCGCAGCGGCAGAGAAAATCTCGATTCCTATGGTCGCATCGGGTGGATTCGCCGACGCCCGCGGACTCGTGGCCGCACTGGCCCTCGGCGCCGATGGCATCAACATGGGCACACGCTTCATGTGCACCGCGGAATCCCCGATTCACCAGAACATCAAGGAAGCAATCGTCGCCGCCGACGAAACACAGACCGAACTCATCTTCAGATCACTCCGAAACACCGCGCGTGTCGCAAGCAACACCGTAAGCCGCGAAGTTGTCGAAATACTCTCACGCGGAGGGCAATTCGAAGATGTTCGGGAACTCGTCGCCGGCGCTCGCGGACGCACCGTCTATGAAAAGGGCGACCCCGACGCAGGCATCTGGACCGTCGGCACCTCACAGGGCCTCATCCACGACATCCCCACCGTCGACGAGTTGGTCCAGCGCATCATGTCCGAAGCACAGGACATCATCGGCGCACGACTGCGCTCGATGACCGAACGCATCTCGGTCTAGAACAGGCAGGTCGACAACGCCGTCCCGTTCGTCAACGACGGAGACCTACCTCAACTGCAGTGAGGTGGACACTGTCCACCATATTGATGACAGTCGCACCAAGTGTGCGTATTGTGAACCCAAGTACGTATTGCGAACAGAAACCGAACGACGAGGTTCCCCATGTTGCATCTACCGCCGCGGTACCAGCGGCCGACTGGCGTCAATGCCCCGGCCGATTTCGCGGACTACAAGACCACCTCTCTGCGCCACCCCAAGCAACCGCTGAAGCTGCTCCCCCAGCGCCTCACGGAACTGACCGGGCCGGTATTCGGCGAAGACCGCGTCGGCGCGGGCGAAAATGACCTGACCATCGCCAACGGCGGCGAAGCACAGGGCCAGCGCATCGTGGTTCACGGACGTGTTCTCGACGGTGACGGCAAGCCCGTCCCCCACACACTGCTCGAGGTGTGGCAGGCCAACTCCGGTGGACGCTACCGCCACACCGGCGACAACTGGCCCGCTCCGCTCGACCCGTTCTTCAACGGTCTCGGTCGCTGCGTGACTGATGCAAACGGGCACTACTCGTTTACGACCGTCAAGCCCGGCGCCTACCCGTGGATGAACCACGACAACGCCTGGCGCCCCGCACACATCCACTTCTCGTTGTTCGGCACCGCCTTTACCCAGCGCCTCGTAACCCAGATGTACTTCCCCGACGACCCGATGTTCTTCCAGGACCCGATCTACAACGCGGTTCCCGAAGAGGCACGTCACCGCATGGTCAGCGTCTTCGACTACGACGCCACCGTCCCCAACTGGGCTCTGGGATTCCGCTTCGACATCGTCCTGCGCGGCCGCAACGCATCCGTATTCGAGAACGAGGAAGACCACGATGACTGAGAAGCCGGCGCCCATCTACCCCGTCGTCCCCGGAGACTTCACCACCGCACCGTTCGGTGTCACCCCGTCGCAGACCGTCGGACCTTATTGGCACATCGGCCTGCCGTGGACCGATGGCCCGGATGCCGCTCCCGAAGGCGCCGATGGCCGAATCACGTTGTCCATCAACGTCATCGACGGCAGCCGTACCCCTATCGCCGACGTGATGATCGAAACGTGGCAGGGCGACGCACTCGGACGCTTCAACCATCCCGATGACCCGCGTGGCGCCGTCGAGCTCACTCCGGCCGGCTTCCGCGGGTTTGCCCGCAGCGCAGCCGATTCCACCGGAACGGCCGTGGTTCATACCGTCAAGCCCGGCGCACTGCCCACCGAATCCGAGGTGGAGGAAGCTCCACACGTCAACGTCTCGGTATTCGCCCGCGGCATGCTCGACCGCCTCGTCACTCGGCTGTACTTCCCCGAGGATACTGACGCGCATGCGGTTGATCCTGTGCTGAGCTCGCTGACCGAAGCCGAATGCGCGAAGTTGGTGGCTACCAAAGTCGACGGTGGGTACTCCTGGACGGTCTATGTTCAGGATGCCAACGCAGACGGCGTCGAGACGCCGTTCTTCGAACTGTAAGAGGAGTACACATGCCCACCCGCGGCGACTTGTTCGATCCGGTGTTCGGAGCCACCCCCGTGGCCGAGCACCTGTCCGACCAGGCATGGGTCACTGCCTTGCTCGACGTGGAGGCTGCGCTGAGTTGCGCAGCCGCCACGCTCGGGTTGGCCGACGGTGAGCACTGTGCTGCTGTAGCTTCAGCTGCGGCGGAGCTGTCACAGCCTGGTGGCCTCGACATCGCGGCGTTGGGGCGCGCCTCTGCCGCCGGCGGAAATCCCGTCATTCCGCTGGTGAAGATTCTCCGCGAGAGAGCGGCTCGAGCCGGGGTCCCCGGCAAGGTTGTGCATCCTGGCGCTACCAGCCAGGACATCATGGACAGCGCACTGATGTTGTTGGCACGACGGGCCGGTTCGGTTGTACTCGCAGATCTGACCCGAGCCGCCGACGCCGCAGCGCATCTTGCGCGGGCTCACCGGTCCACTCCAATGGTGGCGAGAACCTTGGGGCAACAGGCACTTCCGACTACCTTCGGCTTGCTCGCGACCAGTTGGTTCACTGCACTCGATGCTGCGGCTGTCCGGTTCGACGCCCTGTTGTCGGCACTTCCCGTTCAATTCGGTGGCGCGGCGGGCACACTCGCCGCGTCGTACCCGGACGGCCTCACCCTGGCCGACGCGTTTGCCGACGAACTCGGACTGGCCCGGCAGGTTGTGCCGTGGCATACCGATCGCGTGACCATCGCCGAGTTGGCAACCGCCCTGGGCATTGTGGCCGGCGCAGTATCCAAGCCCGCTACCGATATCATCACCATGGCCTCCACCGAGTTGTCCGAGGTAGCCGAAAATGCTCCCGGTGGCTCGTCTGCCATGCCGCACAAGCAGAATCCCGTCGCGGCCATCACCGCGCGCGCCGCAGCGAGACGCGTTCCCGCATTGGTCGCCACCGCCCTGTCCAATATGGACCATGAGTTCGCACGGGCCGCTGGTCCCTGGCATGCCGAGTGGGAAACCGTCACCGATCTCCTCCGACTGGCCGGCGGTGCAGCGCACCAACTGTCGGTCAGCCTCACTGGCTTGCAGGTACATACCGATGCAATGGCACGCAATCTCGACATCACCGACGGCTTGATCCTGGCGGAGGGCGTCACCAAAGCACTCTCGGCGCACACCGACCGTGCGCGTGACATCGTTACTGCTGCAGCCGCTTCCGGTACCCGCCTGGATCAGGATCCGGCAATCACCGAACATCTGAACCTCGCCGAGCTTTCCGAACTTCTTGATCCAGCACACTATCTAGGCCACGCCACCGATCTGGTCGACAGAGCCCTGGCGGGGCGCCCCACAGGAGATTCACGATGAGCGTCGCCCTCAACTTTCAGCAGTCCGGCAATCCGGCGGCTCCCGCAGTGGTCCTCCTCGGATCGCTCGGCTCCGATCTCTCCATGTGGCAGCCGCAGATTCATGCATTGTCGAATCGGTTCCGGGTCATTGCCGTCGATCATCGTGGCCACGGCCAGTCGCCGGTGCCGGCCGGTCCGTACACCGTCGCGGACCTCGGTGGAGACGTCATCACGCTGCTCGATTCCCTCGAACTCGAGTCAGCGCACCTGGTCGGGCTCTCCCTCGGCGGCGCCGTCAGCCAATGGATTGCCGCGCACCACCCCACTCGCGTCGATACTCTGACATTGCTCTGCACGTCGTCGCAGTTCGCCCCCGCCCAGCCGTGGATCGACCGTGCCGAGGCTGTGCGCACCGACGGGATTGCGTCAATCGCTGAGGCCGTAGTGGGACGCTGGTTCACCGCCGGTCTTACCGAGCAGGATCCCGAGTTGGTCGCTCGCCATATCGCGATGGTCAAAGCAACACCCGACGAGGGTTACGCCGCCTGCTGCGAAGCACTCTCGACCTGGGACGGCCGTGCCGACCTCGCCCGCATCGTGGCTCCGACGCTCCTCATCGCCGGCGAGCAGGACGCCGCTACTCCCCCGGCCACGGTGGCGGCAATCGCCGACGGTATCGCCGATTCCGTGATGCACGTCGTCAACCCTGGCGCGCATCTCGCTAGCGTCGAGCAGGCCGGACGCGTCACCAAACTCATTGCAGCACATATTTCTTCGCACACTCCTGCCGTCGCGCAGCGCATTGCAGCCGTCGAGGCCGGCATGACCGTGAGGCGTCAGATCCTCGGCGATGCCCACGTCGATCGGTCCATCGCCGGGTCCACCGAGTTCACCGCACCGTTCCAAGATTTCATCACCCGCACAGCGTGGGGTGACATCTGGTCGCGCCCCGGCCTCGACCACCACACCCGCCGACTGCTCACGTTGGCGATCCTCACCGCTGTCGGTAACGAGCACGAACTCGACATGCACATCCGCGCCGCACTGCGTGCCGGGACAGATCCTGACGAACTCGTGGAAGTATTTCTCCATACCGCGGTCTACGCGGGCGTGCCGAACAGCAATCAGGCTTTTGCGCTGGGAAAGCAGGCCCTCGCCGATCTCACGCCGAAGCCCGAGGAGAACACCACACCATGAGCGAGAACGAACAGTCACCGGGACCGTCAACCGACTACGTCCAGTCGCTGGCCCGCGGACTGTCCGTCATCAAGGCTTTCGACGCCGAGCATCCGCGTCAAACGCTCAGTGATGTCGCCCGGCACACGGATCTCACGCGTGCCACGGCTCGTCGGTTCCTGCTCACTCTCGTCGAACTCGAGTACGTTCGTACGGATGGTTCGGTGTTCTGGCTGACACCGCGAGTTCTCGAACTCGGTTACAGCTACCTCTCCAGTTTGTCACTGCCCGAAATCGCGGGCCCACATCTGGAAGCGTTGTCTGCCAAGGTCCGTGAATCGACCTCCGTGTCCATCCTCGACGGCGACGACGTCGTGTACGTGGCTCGTGTTCCGGTCAGTCGCATCATGACAGTCTCGATCACCATCGGCACTCGCTTCCCCGCCTACGCCACGTCCATGGGCCGCGTATTGCTCGCCGGGCTGTCCGACGCCGCACTCGATGCGTACCTGACTCGGGTTTCCTTTACACGGCTCACCGGTAAGACTGTCTCCACTGCTGTAGGCCTGCGCGCCGAACTCCAGAAGATCCGTGCCGACGGCTTCGCCGTAGTTGACCAGGAACTCGAAGAAGGTTTGCGTTCGCTCGCCGCTCCCATTCGAGATGCAACCGGCAACGTGGTTGCGGCAGTGAATATCTCGACCCAGGCCGCCCGATACTCCGCCGAAGCCGTTCTCACCGAATTGGTTCCGGCAGCCCTCGCGACGGCCGATGCCATTTCCGTCGACCTCGGCCGCACCCAGACCTCGAACAATCCCTCGACCACGCCCCGCTGATCGAGCCACACCACAAGGAACCATCGTGCCTGACGTTGTTATCTGTGAACCCCTCCGCACCCCGGTAGGCCGCTTCGGCGGCGTCTTCCGTGACATCGCCCCGGAAGACCTAGCCTCCACCCTGATCGCCGAACTCGTCTCGCGCACCGGCATTTCCGGCGCAGACGTCGACGACGTCATCCTCGGACAAGCCTCTCCCGGAGGTGAGGCTCCCGCGATCGGACGCATCGCCGCACTCAATAGCGGACTCGGCATCCACGTTCCGGGTATGCAGGTAGATCGCCGCTGCGGATCCGGATTGCAGGCAATTATCCAGGCAGTCATGCAGGTTCAGTCCGGCGGCAGCGATCTGGTTCTCGCCGGCGGCGCCGAATCGATGAGCCAAGCCGAGTTCTACGCCACCGGAATGCGTTGGGGCATCAAGGGAGAAGCCGTTGCGCTCAGCGACCGGTTGGCCCGCGCCCGCGTCACTGCCGGCGGCCGCGACTTCCCGGTTCCCGGCGGCATGATCGAAACGGCCGAGAACCTGCGCGCCGAGTTCTCCATCAGCCGTGAGGATCAGGATGCACTGGCCGTACAGTCGCATCAGCGCGCCGTCGCTGCCCAGAAGAACGGCGTCTTCGCCGAGGAAATCGTTCCGGTCTCCGTTCCCCAGCGCAAAGGCGACGCGCTTCTTGTCGACACCGATGAGCATCCGCGCGCCGATACGTCGATGGAATCGCTTGCCCGCCTTCGCCCCATGCGCGGAAAGATCAATCCCGACGCCACCGTCACCGCCGGAAATGCGAGTGGTCAGAACGACGGCGCCGCATTGGCAATCGTCACCACAGCAGAGAAGGCACGCGCGCTGGGCCTGCGCCCCCTTGCCCGCCTGGCAAGTTGGAGCGTCGCCGGTGTTCCTCCCCGCACCATGGGCATCGGTCCCGTCCCAGCCTCGGAGAAAGCACTCGGTCGCCTCGGACTGACCCTGGCCGATATGGACGTCATCGAACTCAACGAAGCCTTTGCCGCACAGGCACTTGCAGTTCTCCGCACGTGGAAACTCGAACCCGACGACGCGCGGATCAACCCCAACGGTTCCGGCATCTCGCTCGGCCATCCGGTCGGCGCAACCGGTGGACGAATCCTGGCGACCTTGCTTCGCGAGATGGACCGTCGCGAGGCGCGGTACGGCCTCGAGACCATGTGCATCGGCGGTGGCCAGGGGCTGGCTGCAGTGTTCGAACGCCTCAGCTGACACACTGCGGAGAGCCGCCACCGAACTTATGGCGACTCTCCGCAGGTCATGCGTCGCGGAGGCTGTCCCGCAGCACTTTTCGGTTCAGCTTGCCCACGGCCGTTTTCGGAACCGATTCGGCGAAGACCACGCGTCGCGGTTTTTTGTACGACGCCAACCGCTCGCCGACGTGAGCTACCAATGCCGCCTGCAGCGCGTCATCCTCGGCAATCCCTTCCTTCAGGACCACCACGGCCGTCACCGCTTCCACCCATTTTGCATCCGCGGTACCCACCACCGCCACCTCGCGCACTGACGGATGTGTCAGTAGCGCATCCTCGACCTCACGCGGGTAGACGTTGTATCCGCCGCTGATAATCATGTCCGACGCACGATCCTTGAGGAACAGGAAACCTTCCGCGTCGAATTCACCGATATCGCGGGTGTGTACCCAGCCGTCGTCCGTGAATGTCTCCGCATTGAGCTCGGGCGCGTTGAAGTAGCCGGAAATCGCTGACGTCGAACGGATGACAATCTCACCCGGTTCCCCTTGTGGCACTTCGTTGCCCTCGGAATCGAGCAGTCGAATCTCGACGTCGATGGCCGGCTGACCGCAGGACAGCAACCGTTCCGGGGTGTGATCTTCAGGCCGCAGAACGGCAATGCACAGGGGTGCTTCGGTCTGTCCGTAGTACTGCAGGAACCGATGATGTCCCCAGGCGTCCATCGCTCGTTCGATGGTCGCGAGCGGCATCGGCGATGCACCGTAGATCACAGCTTTCAGGCTGGAGATATCAGCCGTGGTGAAATCCGGCCGTTCGACGAGCATTTGAATCATGGTCGGCACCAAGTTGATTGTGGTGGCCCGATGCTCGGTTATCGACGTCATGAACGTCGACGGATCGAATCCCGGGAGAATCACAGTCTTGCCGCCACGCAGCCAGAATGGAAGGACGAATACTCCGCTCGCGTGAATCAGCGATGCCGCATGCAGCATCGTATCGTCCGGTGTCACCGACACGAGGTTGAGCAACACGTTTCGGCAGATTCCGGCGTAACTACTCTGCGTGTGCTGCGCCGCCTTGAGAGTCCCGGTAGTCCCGGAGGTGAACAGCGTAAGGATGACGTCCTCTGCCTCGACCTCGACGTCCGGAATGGTCGCGGGCATAGTCTGAGCCTGGTCGAGCAGAGAATCCATTCCGCCACTTGGTGTTTCGAGTCCGATGAACGTCCGATCCGGGAATTGCTCGGCAAGGTCTGATGCACGGTCTGCGAGGTCGGGGCCGAACACGATATAGGCACTGTCCGTGTCCTCGAGCATCCTCGAATGCTCGTCGAGCGAGAGCCTCGAGTTCAAGGGTACCCGATTGATTCCGGCCTTCACACACGCAAAATCTGTCGGCACGCTAGCGAGAGAGTTGTTGACCAACAGGGCAACTCGCGATCCATGCCCAACTCCCAGCGCAATCAACGCGTACGCCAACCGGCTACTGAGTTCATCCACTTCGGTGAAGGTCATCGACTGATCGCCGAACACGACTGCCGTGCGCGGTCCATGCTGGCGGGCGCCTCGAACGATCAAATCTCGGGTGATGGGCATCATGTGGCGTTCTCCTCGTTCGGATCGTTGTTTTCGAAGCGGCCGTGGCGTCCGGCACCGGCAGCAAATTCAGCGGCGCCGCGTGCGCCTTCGGCGGCAACAATCGGATTGCCGGCAACACCTTCTGCTCGAAGTGCCTCGGCGAGGGGAAGATCGAAAGATCGATAGGCCGACTCGCGGTCAGCCAGCATGCAGAGCTGAGGAAATGCCGTCAACTGACGCGCGAGTTCCTGTGCCGCAGCCAAGGACTCACCAACCGGAACAACACGATTCACGAGTCCGAAGGACTGCGCTTCCCGCGCATCAACCGGGCGGCCGGTCAAGATCATGTCGAGTGCGCGGCCTTGCCCGACGATCCGGGGCAGTCGCACCGTCCCACCATCGATCAGTGGCACTCCCCAACGTCGGCAGAAAACTCCGAAAACGGAGTCTTCCTCGCACACTCGTAGATCTGCGAGCAAGGACAGCTCCAATCCCCCAGCCACCGCATATCCACTGACAGCAGCGATCAGCGGCTTGGACAGCGCCAACCTGGTGGGGCCCATCGGGCCGGTGCCGCCACCTTCGGGGTGCAGTTCATGCACGCGGGCAGGATCCGAGACAGCAGTCAAATCCGCTCCGGCGCAAAATGTTCCACCCGAACCCCAGAGAATCGCGACTCGCTGCGTGTCGTCGGCCTCGAACTCAAGGAACGCATCCCGCAGTTGTACTGCCATCGGTCCGTCCACTGCATTCTTGCGATCCGGACGGTTCATGACGATGGTGGTGACGCCGTTGTCTCGCTCGACGTAGACATCTCTGCCCGGCTGATCGGAGTCGGTCACGATACTTCCTCACTTCTCACGGTTAAGGTTTCCCAATACCCACCATGCCACTTGTAACAAAATTGGTCAGGAGTTGTCGAAAAGTTGTTACAAATTGATCGAGCGCTGTCCGCCGGCCGAGTTGTCCTGGATCTGGCGACGGCAAGCCCGGAGACCGAATTCAGCACGACAATGCTGACCCGAGCAGGCGAATTGATCGGCGTCACCGCGTCAAGCATCCGGGTGGCGACCGGGCGTCTGTGCAAAGAAGGAAAGCTACGTCGCACAGCCCGCGGAACCTACATCCTCAACCCCGAGGGATTTCCGACCTACGGCGAGGTAGAAGGCTGGCGTACACGTATGGATCGACTCCGGACCTGGGATGGGTCATGGGTCGCCGTCGAACAATCCGCATTGAAGCGAAGCGACCGTACCGCCGCTCGTCGACACGACCTAGCACTCCACTTAGCGGGCTACGCAGAATGGACGCCGACGCTGTCGGTACGTCCGAACAATCTCGACGGCGGCGTCGACAACGCTCGATCTGCACTGCACCGACTCGGCGTGGCACCCGAGTCCACAGTCATGCGCGTCGACTCGTTGACACCCGAAGACGATTCAACCGTGCGTGGATTGTGGAATTCCGACTCCTTGCTCGCCGAAATCGCCGATGCCCGCGAAGCACTGACCATCGCAGAAGAACGCCGATCTTCCGTCAGCCGCGAGGAAGCCGCTCGGGAATCACTGGTCCTCGGCAGCGCCGTGATCGCGGTGATCATCCGAAATCCGCTCTTGCCCGAAGATCTCGAACCCCAGCAACCGCTGAGGGACCTGATCACTCACATGCTCGAGTATCAGGTCGCCTCACGCGAATTGTGGTGGTCACTACTACAGCTCTGACAGTTGTGAGTCAGGCCCGCCGAGCTGCAACAGCCTGCGCCAAACGGTCCAATTGCGCTGCCGTGGTGGACCAGTCGATGCACGCGTCGGTGATGGACTGTCCGTACGTGAGCTCGTCAGCCTTGCCCAAGGTCAGGTCCTGACGACCGGCTTCGATGAAGCTCTCCAGCATGACACCGGCAATTCCCTGCTCACCTTCGGTGAGACGACGGGCGATGTCGTCGAGCACGATGACCTGACGCTCGTGGTCCTTGCTGCTGTTGCCGTGGCTCGCGTCGATGACCACGCGCTCCGGCAGATTCGACTTACGCAGTCGTGCAAGGGTATCGGCGACGGTCTCGGCGTCGTAGTTCGGACCGTCGCTGCCGCCGCGAAGGATGACGTGGCAATCCGGGTTTCCGGCGGTACGGATCAGCGCGGCCTGACCGTCGAGATCGGTGCCGGGGAAGACGTGACTTGCTGCCGCAGCGCGGGTTCCGTCGACGGCTACCTGCACATCACCTTCGGTGGAGTTCTTGATACCAACGGGCATGGACAGTGCGCTGCACAACTGGCGATGCACCTGGCTGGCCGCAGTGCGGGCGCCGATGGCTCCGTAGCTCACGAGGTCTGCGATGTACTGCGGCATGATCGGGTCGAGGAATTCGCAGCCGACCGGCAATCCGAGACTGGACACGTCGAGAAGCAGCTTGCGGCCGATACCGAGACCGGTATTGACGTCGTACGTGCCGTCGAGGTGCGGGTCGTTGAGCAGACCCTTCCAGCCCAGCGTCGTACGCGGCTTTTCGAAGTAGACGCGCATGACGATGTGCAGGTCGTCACGCAATTCTTCGGCTTTGGCGGCCAGTCGACGGGCGTAATCCATGGCAGCTTCGGGATCATGCACCGAGCACGGGCCGACTACGACGATGAGTCGGTCGTCATCGCCGTTGAGAATGTTGATGGTGTCGGCGCGACCGGTACGCACAGTTGCAGCCGCGACCTCGTCGGGAGCGTGCTGAGCACGGATAGTCGCCGGTGAGACGAGCGGACTGATGCTGACAGTGCGCTGATCATCGAGGCTGTCCGATGTGGCTGTGGTGTTGATGGTGACAGTCATGGGGTTTCGGTTTCCTGTTCTCAGGCCGACCCCAGAGGTGAAATGAACTCCAGCGAGCCGGTCTGTAATCCGGCTCTTGGGTGGAGGTTGTCAGCGCATGGTTACGCTGGCAGGCCCACCCGGGGCCGGCCTGCTAAACCAGAAATACACGCGCTGCATGTCGGCCACCATACCTCGAGTTCGAACTTCGGGGGCCGTTCAGGTCGTCGCATCACGATGAAGGCTGTTGCCGACGTCGCCATAGGGCCCTGGGCTGAGATATGACCGCGCCCCGGCGCCATCGACTGTGTCGGTGACGTCCGGGGCATGGAAGGGCGAATCAGCCAAGGTCCGGGTGGCCGACCCAGTCGACAATCGTCCAGCCCTTCTGCGGGCTGCCCTTGAGGACGACGCGGCCGCCGTTGCGTATCGGATCGGTGCCGAGTTTGTCCTTGTCGGCGTTGCTGGCGTTCATCATGGACCAGAACATGATGGTGGCGCCGTGCGCGAAGATCACCGGGTTGGCGCAGTCGCGGCGCTGCACATCGAGCAGTGCCTGATCGACGCGGCCGTCGAACTCGTTGCCGTCGATGGAGCCTGGAATCCGTGCGGTCAGGTCGCCGGAGAGCCACTTGATCGGCGCCTGTAGGTACCCGGACAGTCCCGCGGCTTCCGAGGTGCCCTCGTACTCGCCTGCCTCGATCTCCCGGAAACCGGGCTGAATGTTGAGGCTCAGATCGAGCTTGGCGACGGTCGGTGCCGCAGTCTGCTCGGTACGCACCATGTTTGACGCGAAGGCGCAGTCGTAATTCTCGTCGGCCAACTGGACGGCCAGGTTGTCTGCCTGTGTCCGGCCGCGTGGGGTCAGGTCGGGTCCGGGCACCGTGGTGTCGATCAGGCCGGAGGTGTTACCGGCGGACTCGGCATGGCGCACCAGGGTGATGACCATTTCGTCGTTGCTGCTGCCGGAGCTGCTGCCGAAGCTGCTGCCGAAGCTTCCGAAGTCGATATCGGCGGACGCGACGCCGGTGGTAGCGGTTGTGGCCGCGACCGCGGTCGCCATCACCGCAATGGATAGTCGAAGAGATCGGATTCGCATGGGTGGGAAGGCCTTTCATCGTGGGGAACGCCACTTCAGGTATGCCGAAGAACCGAAACTTGGAGTGTCGGATCTCACACAACCAGCTATTTGCCAGAATCGGTTACGGGTCTCCCATTCATCGGGAAATCCCTCGCGCACCGGACCGCACGCAGGCGAAAACCACCAGGAGCGGAGGTGCGAGCGGCGTCTGGTCAATTCAGCACCCCACCGACGCATCAGATGAGACTCATCCTCCGAGTTGAAAAACCTTGCGGCCCTGACGAACCCCATTGATCTGAATTTCGATGCCGTGTTCTCCGGCGTAGTACTTTCGGGTGCTGATCGGCCTGAACGAGTGACGCTTTCCGATTGCAATGGCGATTCCCGGAGCAAGTGTTCGGGTAGCCAACTTGAATACCTTCGGAGTGGTAAGACCGTTGGCCTTCACATGGTGGACCACGTAATCGATCACCACCGTAACCTCGCCCGCACCCTGATTGGTGAGGACGAAGTCGAAGGAAAGATCGCCACCAGCGGCTACGGCGTCTCGGTCGAGAACGAAGTCCGCGACGACAACATCTGTGGGTGGCGCAAAACCGAGCAACGCGAGAGCATCCGCATCGCCGGCTTTCACCAGGCTTCGGAGCGCGTGACGGACAACCTTCGGCGTTGCTGGATCTGCATCGCCGAGCCAACGTTTGGCGACCGACACCGCCAACACAGGATCGATCCGACTGAGATCGTTGAGGTGGTTCGCGACCGATCGCCTCACGTACTCGGACTCGTCCCGATACAACGCGTCGAGAATCGCAATCGTGGACTCCGGCCGCGCTGTCAGTGCCTTCACCCGCCGACCCCACGGCAGACGTGTCCGCGTTCCCTCGCTGGCAAGGCGTCGAACGTGCTCGTCCTCGCGATCAGTCCATCCGAGCACTATCTCCAACGCTCGCTCGAAATCCGCGTCGAGGAACGTTCGAATCGCAAATTCACCGGTCAGACGAGAAGTCAGCTCGGCAAGGAGCGCCATTCCGTCGTCGAATCCGTCAGGGTCTTGTGTTGCCGACACTGCGACGGCTTCTGTGACCGGCCAGATCATCCACCCGGTGAACGCGTCCTCGGCCAAGGCGGCGCGAATGATCTGCGCGAAAGCCGAATAGTCGTCGGGAAGCTCGTTCAGCATCGCATCCCGGACAACACGCGTGCGTTCGCTCAGGCTCAATCCTCCGAAACCCGCGGCCGAGCCTCGCACGCCGTCCAGACGTTTTCGCCCCGTCGCGCGTTCGAGACAACGTGCCAAGTCCGCGACTACAGCCGTTCCGAGTAGTTCATCTGCGGTCGGCATCAACACCACGCCGTGAGTTGGTCGGTCATGCGGGCAGAGTACGTCCAAGGTCCGACAACCTTCGCCGTAAACCCATGACAGTTGTCATGGGCAAAAGGTGACGGACAGCCGAGGAACAACTCTCCCCCGCACGACAGATTGAATCTATGACCTCAGCACACGCACTACAGACACAATCGAGAGTCTCGGCGGGTGACGCAGTCCGGTTGACCGGAGTCCGGAAGGAGTTCGGTTCCGTTGTCGCCGTCGACGGTATCGACCTGAGCATCGAACCCGGCGAGATCGTTGCGTTCCTCGGTCCCAACGGCGCCGGAAAGACAACCACGGTCGACATGATTCTCGGGCTGTCTCGGCCCACATCGGGCAAGGTAGACGTTTTCGGGATGCCACCTCGTGCCGCCATCGCGCGGGGACTCGTTTCCGCTGTCATGCAAAGCGGCGGATTGCTCCCCGAGTTGACCGTTGCCGAAACCGTCGCCCTGACCGCGAGCCTCTACGCCCACTCTCGTCCGGTCGACGACGTCCTCGACCGGGCCGGAATCCTCGATATCTCCGGGCGACTCGTGAAGAAGTGCTCCGGTGGTCAGCAGCAGCGCCTCCGGTTTGCGATGGCACTTCTGTCGGATCCGCGGTTGTTGATTCTCGACGAACCGACGACCGGAATGGACGTGGAAGGTCGACGAGACTTCTGGTCGGCAATCCGGGCAGACGCCGACCAAGGTCGCACCGTGCTGTTTGCAACGCACTACCTCGAGGAGGCCGACGCGTATGCCGACCGAATCATTCTCGTTCGGCACGGCCGGATCGTGGCGGACGGAACAACGTCGGAGATCAAATCGATGGTCGCAGGGAGGACGCTGCGAGCGCACATCCCGAATCTGGACAAGCAAGCCCTGCAATCGATTCCGAACTGCGATTCGATCGAGCTGAACGGCGACACTCTCGTAGTCCATTCCCGGGACACCGATTCCGTCGCACGCTACCTGCTCACACACACGCAAGCCCACGACCTCGAAATCATCTCGCACGGACTCGAAGATGCGTTCATCGCGCTCACCTCCGACACCACCGACGGACAATTGTGATGACCCGAGTTTCCGAAACCTCCACTTACCGAGAAGATCGCGCCGTTGCACCACTAGGCGGTTTCAATACAACCCTGCTGCGCATCGAGTTTCGGCGCTTGACCCGCAATCGACGGACGATGATCTTCACACTGATCATGCCGGTCGTGTTCTATCTCGTTTTCGGTCCGGGTCAGGGAAACGAGGATCACGGTATCGAACACGGAAATGTCGCTGCCTACATCATGATCAGTATGGCTCTGTACGGCGCGATGCTTGCCACGACCAGCGGGGGCGCAATGGTCTCCATCGAGCGCGCGTCGGGCTGGAGTCGCCAACTGAGGTTGACCCCACTGACACCGGTGGCCTATGTCGTCGTCAAACTGATCATGGCGATGACACTAGGTCTGATCTCCATTCTCGTTGTGTATCTCGCAGGTTCCTTCACCGGCGCACAGATGGACGGATCACTCTGGTTCACAACAGCATTGATCGCTTGGCTAGGTTCTGCCATCTTTGCTGCATTCGGCTTGTTCATGGGCTATCTACTGCCAAGTGAAAATGTCATGCAGCTTCTCGGCCCCGGTTTGGCGCTGCTGGCCTTCGGCGGCGGGCTCTTCGTGCCCTTGCAAGACGGTTCGGTCTGGGCAACCATTGCTCAATTCACTCCGATGTTCGGCATCAACGCGCTGGCACACGCACCACTGACCGGCAATTCCCTTCACTGGACCTGGATCGCCAATATCCTGGTGTGGTTCGCCATCTTCGCCGTCGGCGCGGTCTGGCGATTCCAGCGAGATACGGAGCGTGTGTAGTTGTCCGAGACCAGCCACCGAGGCGATTCCGTCGCACCACCGCGATGGAATCGTTTCGGCATTCTGTTTGCCGCCGTCTGGATGGTCTTTCTCGGTGGCCCGCTCATCGAAGGGTGGAATCACCGCGACGAACTGCGTGGTTGGGCGGGCATTCTCGCCACGCTCGGATTCAGCACGCTGTATCTCCACACCTTTTACAGAGTTCAGCAGCGTCGTCGGATGACAAGTACGGAGCCGACGCTTCTCTGGGCCGCCTTCACGCTGGCGGGACTGACAGCGCTCGCTGGTGTGATGATCATCAGCGTCGGGCCGACCGGCCTTGCCGCTGCGCCCTACCTCGCTGTCACCGCCGTGACCATGCTGCCGACCGTGGCCGGCGGCGTCTTCACATTGATATTTGCGGCGTCAGTGGAAATCGTCAGCGCTTCAGCCGGATGGGGAAACTATTCCGGCCTGTCACTCGGAGTGTGTGCCGCCGCTTTCGCCACGTGGGGCGTGATGTCCCTCATCAGGCGCAATTTCACGATGCTCCACGAACGAGAGGAGCAGGAAAGGCGCGCTGTCATGGAGGAACGGGCAAGAATGGCCCGTGATCTTCACGACATCCTGGGGCACTCACTCACAGTCATCACCGTGAAAGCCGAGCTGGCCAACCGATTGCTCGACATCGACATAAACCGGGCCCGAAGTGAACTCGACGATCTCGAGCGCCTTTCCCGCGATGCGTTGGCCGATGTGAGATCAGCAGTCGACGGATTTCGCACTATCTCGCTTCCGATGGAGATAGCCCGTGCTCGCGAGGCCTTACGCGCCGCCGGCATCGAAGATCGCACTCCGAACAGCACGGAAATGGTTCCCGGTCACCTGCGAGAGTTGTTCGCCTGGACAATTCGTGAAGGCGTCACCAACGTCGTACGCCACAGCGCCGCAACACAATGCACAATCACAGTGGACGCGAACAGCGTTGAAGTTACCGACAACGGTGTCGCTTCGGGGCGTACGACAACCGGCAACGGGCTGACCGGCCTACGTGAACGTGCAGCATCCGCCGGAGCACGCGTCATCATCACGAGCCCATCGCCACAAGGTTTTTCGCTACAGGTCCTGGACCAGGAGACAACGTGACGATCCGCCTACTGCTCGCAGACGACCAAGCTCTGGTGAGAGGAGCACTTGCCGCACTTCTCGATCTCGAATCCGATCTGACAGTAGTTGCCGAAGTCGGCCGCGGCGACGAGGTGGTGGCAGCAGCGCTCGAGCACCAACCGGATGTGGCATTGCTCGACGTGGAAATGCCGGGGATGGATGGCATTGCAGCCGCTGCGGCACTGCGCGACGCGGTACCGACGACACGCGTCCTGATTGTCACCACCTTCGGACGCCCGGGGTACCTCAGGAAGGCACTACGAGCCGGGGCAACTGGGTTCGTCGTCAAGGACACTCCGGCACGCCAACTCGCAGACGCGGTACGACGGGTGCACGCGGGATTACGCGTCGTCGATCCGACGCTGGCAGCAGACAGCCTGATCAGTGGAGAATCTCCCTTGACCGAGCGCGAGACCCAGGTCTTGCGAGCCGCCCAGACCGGCGCGCCCGTAGCCACCATCGCTGCAGAACTCTTTCTCACTGCCGGCACCGTTCGCAATCACCTGTCATCCGCGATGGGCAAGACCGGTGGCACCACGCGCGGGGAGTCCGTTCGGATTGCGAACTCGAACGGATGGCTTTGACCAGACATATGATCGAGCAATTCCGTCGCAATTGACTAGTCGAGATCCCTTCGTTGAGCGACGGCCGAAAATTCACGTATCCTCAACGTGGTTCCGCAAACTAGCAAGACATTGCCGCCCAGGGAAGGCTTGGCTCACGACCTGGTTATGATGCAGTTACCGATAGGTCCGGGGCGGGCGATACGGGAGGGACGGGGGTAATGGTGCACAGGTTCAGCCAACGATTGAATTCGTTGTTCGAATCCGCTCCTAGCCACGTCACCAATGCACTGGTGGTACGAAGCATGACCGAACACGGCTGCCGAATTTCGACGCCCTATCTGTCACAACTCCGAACCGGCGTCCGTACCAATCCGTCACCTGAAGTCGTTGCTGCCCTCGCCGAATTCTTCGACGTAAACCCGGACTATTTTTTCAGCCCATCCCAGCAATTGCCGTTCGTCTCCAGCGGCGATGCCGATCATTCATTGCTGGAACAGCTTCACAACGATCGTCTGCGCAACCTGGCGTCGCGCGTCATCGACTTGTCTCCCGCATCGCAGGCTTTGCTCGTCGAGATGGCAGAGAACCTCCGATCATCCGAGAACCTGCCCCGCGTACCTCCGGACTCCAGCGCCTACACCTGGCGAACGTAGTGGCTTTCACTCGTGCGACGTGCGAACACTCCCTTCCATTTGCGGTGTCCTATGCTGGGCGATGCAGCTGGTTCGCCTGGCACGGTAATGAGGAGCCCCGAAGACCGTTCCCGGCGTCGAAGCTCCATCAGCTCACGCTGACGGAGTGAGAGGGAACCTGGTGAAAATCCAGGACTGTCCCGCAGCGGTAAGCAGGAACGACCGCCGTCTACATGCACTGGGCATCTGTCTGGGAAGCGACGGCCAGTAGGTTCGATCATTGTCGATCGGGAGCCCGCGAGTCCGAAGACCTGCCGACTGTGTCGGGCACGCCGTGCCCGACGGTCCACCGCCTCGAGGAATGGGCGAGTAGATCTCAGAGAGGCCGCACGTTTAATGCGGCCCGGTGAGGTGTACCCGTCTGCCGGCAGTGGCCATCAGTGCATTGGCAATCTGGAGAAATTCCGTGACAACTACATTCACCGCGACCGTGCTGGGCTCACCGCGCATCGGTCCTCATCGCGAACTCAAGCGGGCAACCGAAAGCTACTGGGCAGGGCGTATCGACGCCGATGCTCTGCAGCGTGTGGCCCGTGATCTGCGCCGGCAAGGGTTGGCCGACCTCCGTGACCGCGGCCTCGACTCAATTCCGGTCAATACGTTTTCTTTCTACGATCAGATGCTCGACACCGCAGCGCTTCTCGGCGCTCTCCCCGAACGAGTGGCCTCTGTTACCGACCCCTTGGATCGATATTTCGCCGCAGCGCGCGGCACTGACACGATCGCTCCGCTCGAGATGACCAAGTGGTTCGACACCAACTACCACTACCTGGTTCCCGAGATTTCACCATCCACTACGTTCGCACTCGATCCTTCCAAGGTACTCACCGAACTCGCAGAAGCACTTTCCGACGGCATCCCGGCGCGCCCGGTCCTCATCGGACCCGTCACCTTCCTGTTGCTCTCGAAGGCCGTCGGAACGGACGAACCGCTTCTCACACGTCTCGACGAACTCTTACCGCTCTACGGGGATCTGCTCGGCAAGATCGCCGACGCCGGCGCGACATGGGTCCAGATCGACGAACCCGCTCTCGTCGGCGATCGCACCGACGAGGAGATCGAAGCAGCACGGGCTGTGTACGAACATCTTTCGTCACTCGACCGCCGTCCGGCAATCCTCTTGGCCTCGTACTTTGGTTCTCTGGGCGACGCATTGCCTGCACTCGCATCCACCAATGTCGAAGGTTTTGCGATCGACCTTGTCGCTGGCCACGATTCAATCGGTTCGGTGCCGGAGCTGACTCGCAAGTTCGTCGTCGCCGGAGTTGTCGACGGCCGCAACATCTGGCGAACCGATCTCGATTCCGCATTATCGACGCTGGGATCACTACTCGGCAGCGTCGACAAACTCGCAGTTTCCACCTCGTGCTCGCTCCTCCACGTTCCCTACTCGCTCGACGCAGAACCTGGCCTGGACAGAGCACTTCGTTCATGGCTTGCCTTCGGTGCCGAAAAGGTCCGGGAGGTAGTCACACTCGCGACAGCAGTGAACGAGGGTCGTGAATCCGTCGAGGATGATTTCGGACTGGCACGCGCTGCAGCCTCTACGCGCAAGGACGACAGGCGGCTCAACGACTCAGCTCTCCGTGGGCGCCTCGACGCGGTACTCCATTCGGCCACGGGTCGCGCCCCGGCAGCCGAACGACGCAAAGTGCAGGCCGAATTACTCTCCCTCCCTCCGCTTCCCACGACCACCATCGGATCGTATCCCCAGACGTCGAAGATTCGGGTGGCGAGGGCGGCACTGCGAAAGGGTGAGATCGACGAGATCGCGTACGTCGATCGCATGCGCGCCGAGATCGCGGATGTAGTTGCTCTGCAGGAGAAGCTGGACCTCGATGTGCTCGTTCACGGTGAACCTGAGCGCAATGACATGGTGCAGTACTTCGCCGAACAACTCGAAGGATTCTTCGCAACCGCCAGCGGCTGGGTTCAGTCGTACGGAACACGCTGCGTGCGGCCGCCGATCCTCTACGGCGATGTCTCGCGTCCGAAGCCGATGACCGTCGACTGGATCACGTACGCACAATCCTTGACCGACAAGCCGGTCAAGGGAATGCTCACCGGACCCGTCACTATTCTGGCGTGGTCGTTCGTTCGTGACGATCAGCCGCTGTCAGAATCGGCCAACCAAGTAGCACTGGCGATTCGAGACGAGACCGTCGATCTGCAAGCCGCGGGAATCGGGATCATCCAGGTCGACGAACCCGCCCTGCGTGAACTTCTCCCGCTTCGTGCCGCCGACCAACCCGCATACCTGGACTGGTCGGTGGGATCATTCCGCTTAGCCACTTCGGGAGTGGCGGACTCAACCGCCATCCATACGCACCTGTGCTATTCGGAGTTCGGCGCAGTAATCGGCGCGATCGCCGGCCTCGACGCCGACGTCACCTCGATCGAGGCCGCCCGCTCGCACATGGAGGTACTCGACGACCTCAGCGCCGTCGGATTCGATCTGGGCGTCGGCCCGGGTGTCTACGACATCCATTCACCGCGCGTCCCGAGCGTCGACGAGATTGCCTCCTCGCTGCGCAAAGCGCTCGAAGCCGTTCCGGTGGAGCGACTGTGGGTCAATCCGGACTGTGGTCTGAAGACTCGCGGTCCCGTTGAGGTGGAAGCTTCGCTGCGTAATCTCGTCGAGGCCGCAAAGCTAGTTCGAGCAGAACTGTAGGGCCTTCGCCCCTGTGCGCCTTTCTGGTAGTGGGCACTACCAGAAAGGCGCACGATGGTCAGTTCAACCAGGTATTGCCGAAGAGCATGATGCCGTCCACGCTCGGTGTCACGCCGTGCACGTTCTGGCCCCACGCAATGAACACCTTGCTGGAGTTGACTACCGCCATCGGAGCAGTGTCGTTGACTAATTTCTGGATGTCGTCGAGGACAGCCTTGCGCTGGTCGACACCCGCTGCAGCCTGCAACTGGCTCAACAACTGGTCCATCTGAGGGTTCTTGTACCCCAAGATGTTTGACGGCGATTCACTGAACAGGTTGCCGTACATCCGCGTGTACGGAGACTGCTCCAAGATATTGAACCCCGTGTACGAGATATCGAAATCATGTTTTGCGAACTGCCGGGAGATCAAATCGTTGATACTGGTGGCGTAGGAGATGTCCACGGTGAAACCGACTGCCTGCAACATCGATTGGAAAGCCAGCGCACTTCGTTGCGTCCCTGGATCATTCATCCCAACGTAGGTGAGCTTGCCGTCGTAACCGTCAGCTTTTGCCTCGGCCAGATACTTCTTTGCAGCCTCGGGATCGTAGCCGTTGCCCGGTACGGATCCGTGCCACTTGGACCACGGCGCAAACATGTCGGTTCCCGGCGCCCCGAATCCGCCTTGAACTCGCTCGTTGAACGAATTCGGATCTACTGCAGCAACAATCGCCTGACGGACACGTACGTCCTTTGCCGCGCGGTCCTCGCGCTGGTTGATGGCCAACACACCGGCCATGCTCGCCGACGTCACAAATCCAGGATCGCCGGCCTCGAGAGCTTCGTGCATGTAGTCCGGAGACCGCAGATACGCAACCTGAACGCCGTCCGTGTGTAGACCTTCGAGTTTGGCCTGCTCGTTCACAATTGCCGGGAAGCGAAGCTTCTCGAGATACGGTGCGCCATCCCAGTACGTCGGACGAGCCGCAAGAACGAGTTCGTCCTGAGATGCGAACTTCTCGACTGTGAACGGCCCCGCTCCGACGGGAGCAAAAGTACCGGTAGCCATCGATGACGGCGCGACGATCATGCCGGGACCGGTGGTGAACATAATCGGGAACTCGTCCCACGGCTGAACGAGCGTGAACACGATGGTGCTCGAATCAGGTGCATTCGTCTCTCGCACAGTCGTTTTCCAGACCTGCGAGTGAGTGCCCTTCTTCTGCAGGTAGTGGTCGATGCTCCAGAGAACAGCTGCACTGTCCACCGGGGTACCGTCGCTGAACGTGGCACCGTCTCGGAGCTTCAGCGTCCACACGGTGTTATCAGCGTTCGCGGACAAAGACTGCGCCAACTGCGGAACATATTGTCCGGCTTCGGTATCGAAGCGCATCAAGAGGTCGTAGATTGCGGCCATTTCACTGCCGCCGGAAGCCCCACCGTCCTGCCGATCTGCTGGATCGAGGCTACTGATTCCGTTGTAGGTCGCAAACGACACCTCACCGCCGGACTTCGGATCCCCGCCGTCGCCTTGATTGCCGACGACGCCGATCGTGACGTCCGACGCATCCGTCGTCTCGCCGCCACTGTTACCGGCGCAGGACGTCACGACGAGTGCTGCCGACGCGAGTACAACCATCCAGATTCGAGCACGAACCCCGTACGAGCTTCTCATTCGACCTACTTTCAGCTTCCCGGATTCTGGCTCGTCACAGCCGTCCACCCCAATTGGTCATCGGTCCATTGATAGACGACCGCCGCCGTTTCTGTATGCGAATTCTAGAAATTGACCGAATCATGCAGATCTGAACCAATGGCCAGCACATCAGGAATTGCTGCCAAAAGATGCTGCCATCAGCTAATTTCCGTCGAACTGTCCGTGATCTCCGCCGATTGACGTTTCACAAAAGGCTGAAATCAGATTCTAAATATCTGGGCAGACACGGAGAACCAGCGAAATGACGTCTTCGACATTGCGCTGCGCCTCGGCGAATCCAATCCGCCCGCCGCTCCACAGCGCCAGCGCGGTCAACATCGTGCCACCCACGGCGAGGGAAGTTACGCGCGCGACTTCCGCCGGAACGCCATCCATCAGTTCGAACATCACGGTCCGATGTGCTGCCGCACGCTGATCCAGCGTCTCGATCACGAATTCGTCTGCCGATGAATGAAGTTCGATCTCCAGACGGGCAAAGTTCGGTCGCCGTTGAAACGCCTTCATTTCACGGCGATGCAGGAGAAGTACACGCTCACAGACGCCGAGGTCATCCATCCGGGGATCCTCCTGCACTGCGCGCTGTTTCACGTGAAGGCCGCTCCACTCGACCATTGCCGCCGCGAGGAGTTGTTGCTTCTTCGGAAAGTAGCGGTACAGAGTTCCGAGAGCCACGCCCGACCGTTCGGATACGTCCTTCATCTGAATACGATCCGACGGAATCTGTGTCAGCATCTCGATTACAGTGCACGTCAGGCGATGACGCCGCTCTAGTTGGCCGGCGTTCATGAGCTCCATGCTCATCGGGGGTTCATCGCTATGTGCAATCACGGAGTCACGGTAATTCACCAAGTCGCTGATCGGTGGCTATCCAGCGATATTCGCCGCAGCAATCTCGAGGTCCGACCCTCGGTCGATTCGGGAGGCAAGATCCTATTTCGGGTCGACACCGGCGCGACGACGCGTCGCCTCGGCCACCGACGCCCAGTCGAGCGCACCCTGGCCGTGAGCCAAGGCGTCGACAAAAATATTCTCCAGCTGGGAACCGAACGCCAGTGGCACCTGCTGATCTCGCGCCTCCGCGAGCGCGAGTCGTACGTCCTTGAGACCCAACTCAACGCTGAATCCGACCGGCTCGTAATCACGTTTGGCAATCATCGATCCGTATCCGCCGTAGACCGCGCCGGGAAACAGGCTGTCGTTCATGATCTCCATCAACTGTTCCGGTGAACCCCCGAGCTTCTCGGCCAACGTAGTTGCTTCGGATATAGCTTGAATTGCGTTGGCAATCAGATAGTTTCCCAGAATCTTGAAGACGTTGGCCTGCGCTGGTTCATCACCCACATTCCACATCCGGCGTCCGATGACTGCGAGCAGCGAGTCGACCTTGGCAATCGCCTCTACATCTCCCGCCACCAGTACCGTGAGCGCAGCAGCGTCTGCCGCGTCGGCCCGCCCGAAAACCGGCGCGGACAGATACTGGACCCCGTGTACCGCAAGAGTTGCTGCCGCCGTGCGAGCTAGTGTCGGGCTCACAGTAGCGAGATTGACGTAGACAGCGCCTGCCGGCAGCGCGCGCAACGCCTGCTCGTTCAAGACGTTGTTTTCGAAGGCCTGATCATTGGCCAGCATGCTCATCACGACGTCATTCGCCAACGCTTCGGATGCGTCGAACACCTCTGTGCCACCACATTCGACGATGCTCGCGGCCCGACCAGGTGTTCGGTTCCACGCCTTGACCTGGTGTCCGGCTTTGGCCAGATTCCGCGCAATGGGTCGTCCCATGGTTCCCAGACCCAGAAATCCGATATCCATCGTCATCTCCCCTGATCGACCGAGACGCCGGATGCTGCGGTCGTTCGCACCTCCATCCACACTATCGAGAGAACTCCCGAGCGCAAGAGCACTCGGGAGCTCAGACGGGTGACCCGGCCGTCCAGCCTGGCAGTGCTAAATTCCTCTCATTGCCCCCGCGGTCCAGCTGCAACTTCCCGATCCGCTACGACTACTCGATTACCAACAACAAGTCACTACCCTCGACCTGAGCCAGTGCCGCAATCGCAAGTCTGCTCACCACGCCGGCACACGGCGCCGTGATAGCTGCCTCCATCTTCATCGCCTCGATGGTCGCGACTGAGTCACCCGCGGCAACCTGCTGACCCGGTTCAACGGTCAGCGTGACGACGCCGGCGAAGGGCGCGGGGACATGCCCGACAATGTTCCGGTCAGCCTTCTCCGCGGCCGGAACTGTATCAGCCATGCTGCGATCGCGAACCGACACCGGCCGCAACTGACCGTTGATGATGCACATCACCGTGCGGAATCCCCGTTCGTCCGGTTCGGAGATCGCCTCCAGTCCGATGATCAATTCCACTCCGCGATCGAGTTTCACACGGTGCTCCTCACCGCGTCGCAACCCGTAGAAGAACTGGTTGGCGGAAAGCCGTGAAGTATCACCGTACTGCTCACGATGATCCAGGAATTCCTGTGTCGGACCGGGGAACAGCAACCGATTCAACGTCGATCGGACTTCGGCAGATTCACCGTGCAGGGCCTTGGTGTCGTCGGCTGTCAACTCGGCTTCCGGCTTTGCCTGACCACGGCCCGCCAATGCCTTGGTGCGAAACGGCTCTGGCCAACCCGCTGGAGGAGTACCGAGTTCACCACGCAGAAAACCGATCACTGATTCGGGAAGGTCGAACTTCGCGGGATCCGCGGCAAACTCGTCAGCACTCACACCCGTACCTACGAGGTGAAGGGCCAAGTCTCCGACCACCTTCGACGACGGCGTCACCTTGACCAAGCGGCCAAGCATTCGATCGGCCGCCGCATACTTCGACTCGACGTCCTCGAAACGGTCTCCGAGACCCAATGCCGCTGCCTGCGTGCGCAGATTCGAGAGTTGACCGCCGGGGATCTCGTGTGTGTACACACGTCCGGTCGGCGCCGGGATGCCGGACTCGAACGGTGCGTACACCTTTCGCAGAGATTCCCAGTAAGGTTCGAGGTCGCATACGGCCTGCAGATCAATCCCGGTGTCAAATTCGGAATGCGCTGCCGCAGCTACGATCGCCGACAGTGCGGGCTGACTCGTGGTTCCTGCCATCGGAGCGGATGCACCGTCTACGGCGTCGGCGCCGGCCTGCCACGCCGCCAGGTAAGTCGCGAGCTGACCACCCGGAGTGTCGTGGGTGTGCACATGAACCGGAAGATCGAAGTTGCTACGCAGTGCGGAAACAAGGGTCGCGGCGGCGGGTGCACGCAGCAATCCGGCCATGTCCTTGATCGCCAGAACGTGTGCTCCCGCATCCACGATCTCCTCCGCCAGGCGGAGATAGTAGTCGAGTGTGTAGAGCGTCTCCCCAGGATCCGACAGATCGCCGGTGTAACTCAGCGCCACTTCCGCAACCGCCGTTCCGGTCTCGAGCACCGCATCGATCGCCGGACGCATTTGATCAACGTTGTTGAGCGCGTCGAAGATTCGAAAGATATCGACTCCAGTCCGCGCAGCTTCCTGAACGAACGCCGAAGTCACCTTTTCCGGATACGGCGTGTACCCGACGGTGTTACGGCCACGAAGTAGCATCTGCAGGCAGATATTCGGTACCGCCTCACGCAGCGCTGCGAGTCTCTCCCAGGGGTCTTCCTTCAAGAAGCGAAGCGCCACATCGTAAGTCGCACCGCCCCAGGCTTCGATAGATAACAGTTCCGGAGTCATCCGGGACACGTGGCCGGCTACTGCGAGGAGACCACTGGTGCGAACCCGGGTCGCGAGCAGTGACTGATGCGCGTCACGGAAGGTCGTATCCGTGACGGCCACTGCCTTCTGCTCACGGAGTGCCGCAGCAAAACCTGCCGGACCCAATTTCACGAGTCGCTGCTTGGAACCGTCTTTCGGTGCCGCAGTCAGATCGATCTTCGGAAGTTTTTCGTGCGGATAGCCTTTCGACGGCCGTTCGCCGTGCGGCCGGTTCACCGTCACGTCGGCAAGATACGTGAGGATCTTCGTTCCCCTGTCTGCAGATGCCCCTGACGTGAGAAGTCCCGGACGCTCCTCGATGAAAGATGTCGTCACCTCACCCGCGCGGAAGTCAGCATCGTCGAGAACCGCCTGCAGGAAGGGAATATTGGTGAAAACACCCCGAATGCGGAATTCGGTAACCGCGCGTCTGGCCCGCGAGATGGCTGTGGGGAGATCTCGTCCGCGGCACGTCAGTTTGACCAGCATGGAATCGAAATGCGCACCGACTTCCGCACCGAGTGTCGCGCCGCCGTCGAGGCGGACCCCGGCACCACCCGGTGTGCGGTAGGCCGTGATGCGCCCGGTGTCTGGACGGAATCCGTTGGCAGGGTCTTCGGTCGTGATGCGCAATTGCAGTGCCGCGCCTCGCAGGACAATCGATTCCTGCCTCAGTCCGAGATCGGACAGCGTCTCACCCGACGCGATTCGGAGCTGGGCCTGAACCAGATCGACATCGGTCACTTCTTCAGTGACAGTGTGCTCGAACTGGATTCGCGGATTCATCTCGATGAACACATGATTGCCACGGGTGTCGAGTAGGAACTCGACAGTACCGGCACACGAGTAATTGATCGCCTTGGCAAACGCAACCGCGTCAGCGCAGATCTTCTCACGCAGGCCGGCGGGAAGGTTCGGGGCGGGTGCCAATTCGACAACCTTCTGGTGACGTCGCTGCACGCTGCAGTCGCGCTCGAACAAGTGGATGACATTGCCCTCACTGTCGGCGAGAATCTGTACCTCGATATGACGAGGATCGATCACTGCCTGCTCGAGAAACACCGTGGCATCGCCGAACGCCGACTCCGCTTCGCGGGCAGCTGCTTCGATGGATTCCCTCAACTGAGAATATTCGGAGACACGACGCATCCCTCGCCCACCGCCACCAGCAACTGCCTTCACGAAGATCGGAAATTCCATCGAATCCGAAGCAGTCATCAGCGCATCGATATCGGTGGACGGTTCAGAAGACGCGAGAACTGGTAGTCCCGCTGCTCGCGCCGCTGCGATTGCGCGGGCCTTGTTTCCCGTCAACTCCAGTACCTCGGCCGACGGCCCCACAAACGTGATACCCATCTCGGTGCATGCTGCCGCAAGTTCGGGGTTTTCCGACAGAAATCCGTAGCCGGGGTAAATCGCATCAGCATCGGACTTCACTGCAGCAGAAACAATCTCGGGCACTGAGAGATACGCGCGAACCGGGTGACCCTGCTCCCCGATCTGATAGCTCTCGTCGGCTTTGGACCGGTGGATCGAGTTCCGGTCCTCGTGAGGGAACACGGCCACGGTTCCGGCGCCTAGTTCGTAGGCGGCGCGGAATGCGCGGATTGCGATTTCGCCTCGGTTGGCGACAAGCACTTTGGAGAACATAGAGAGAAAACCTCGCTGTCGAGTGGTCCAGTACCGCGAAATGCGCATGGCCCGCACGGAAAGTGCGGGCCATGCGTAGAAAAGCATCGACGAGGCCAGGAGACGGTGATGCCAGAACCGAACCTCGCCGACGCAGTCTTGAAGGTGTCATGCCACGACGGTGAAATGTGTCATGCCACGACGGTGAAATGTGTCATGCCACGACGGTGAAATGTGTCATGCCACGACGGTGCGCTGCGGCACGCCGGAGTACTGGCTCAGTGGCCTGATCAACGCATTGGACTGTCCTTGCTCGATGATGTGCGCCGTCCACCCGGTGATGCGACTCATCACGAAGATGGGCGTGAACATCTCGACATCGAACCCCATGAGGTAATACGCAGGGCCCGTCGGGAAGTCGAGGTTCGGCTTGATTCCGGTGGCGCTGACCATCGTCTTCTCGAGAGTCTCGTACATCTGCACCCACTTCTCGCCGCCGGTTACTGCTGCGACGTCGATGAGTGCTTGCTTCATGGTGGGAACCCTCGAGTCGCCATTCTTGTAGACACGGTGTCCGAACCCCATGACTTTGCCCTTGGCTGCGAGCTTGGCCGACATCCATGTTTCGGCCTGATCGGGATCGTCGATCTCGATCATGTCGTGCATGACTGCTTCGTTGGCACCTCCGTGCAACGAGCCTTTGAGCGCACCGATTGCCGCAGTTACTGCGCTGTAGATATCCGACAAAGTGGACGTCACAACGCGAGCAGCAAAGGTGGAAGCATTGAAGCTGTGCTCTGCGTACAGGATCAACGAGACCTCGAAGGCCTTCACGATCGCCTCGTCCGGAACACTGCCGAAGCACATGTTCAGGAAGTTCTCCGCGAAGCCCAGGTCCGATTGCGGCGCAATGGGATCCTGTCCACGGCGACGACGGAAATCTGCTGCGACGATAGTCGGCAAGACTGCTGTCATACGCAACGCCTTGGCGAGATTCTCCGGAGCCGAGTTGTCATCCTCGGCCGGATCTTCGGCGCCCAAATAGCTGATAGCCGTACGGACCACGTCCATCGGATGGCAGTTGTCCGGCATCTTCGTCAAGAGCGAGAGCAGCGACCGATCCGCGCGTCGGAGTGAACGCTCACGTAGGCATAGCAATTCGAACTGCTCAGGCGTCGGCAATTCTCCGTACCAGAGCAGGTAGGAGACTTCTTCGAAGCTGCAGTTGGCTGCTAGCTCTTGCACTGCGTAGCCGCGGTACGTCAACGAATTCGTCTCGGGCACTACCTTGGAGATGGCTGTCGTATCAACGACAACTCCTGCCAAGCCCTTGTAGATCGTCGGAATCTGTTCGGTCATGTCCTACTCCCCTCCACGCTGAAATTGAATATGCCACTGTCGAATTCGTTGTAGCGCTCGTACTCGAGAATTTCGTAGAGACGGCTGCGGTGCTGCATCTCACCGAGCAGACCCTCCTGAGTTCCCGTCTTGTGGATCTCGCGCAGCCCCTTTTCGATGGCGAACATCGCCAGACGCAGGGTGGTCACGGGGTAGATGACGGCGTTGAAGCCGATCTCTTCCAAGGTTTTCGCTGAGATGAGATTCGACTTTCCGAACTCGGTCATGTTGGCGAGAAGCGGGACATCGACTGCGGCACGGAACTTCTCGAAGTCGGCCTCGGTAGCAAGAGCCTCTGTGAAGATCAGATCTGCGCCGGCGTCCGCGTAGGCTTTTGCCCGCTCGATCGCGGCATCGATACCGTCGATGCCGGCCGCGTCGGTACGCGCACAAATCACGAAGTTGGGGTCACGCCGCGCCGAGACTGCGGCGCGTACTCGGCGCACCATATCCTCGGTGGGGACGATGGCCTTGCCGTCGAGATGTCCGCAACGCTTGGGGTTAATCTGATCTTCGAGATGAAGACCGGCAATACCGTCGTCCTCGAAAATCGTGACCGTGCGGGCGGCGCTCATGGGCTCACCGAAACCGGTGTCCGCGTCGATGAGCGTCGGAAGGTCCGTAACGCGGGCGATCTGTTTGCTGTGGCCGGCTACCTCGGTGAGCGTGGTCAACCCGATGTCGGGAAGCGCCAGACCTGCCGAGTAGGCGCCGCCGGAGACGTAGACGCCTTCGAAGCCGATTTCCTGAATAAGCTTGGCCGTCAACGGATTAATAGCACCGGGCAGGCGCTGAATCTTTCCCGACGTCAAGCCTGCACGGAAGGCGATGCGCTTGTCTGCTGCGGACGTCGATGCCGCGATGAGGCCCGTCATCAGAAGAGTCCCTTGGTGACCTTGGGTGCCCGAGCGAGAACGTCGTCGGAGACGGTGAAGGTGAGCTGATCGAGCTCGCCGGTCTTCAATTCGGCGGTGCGCTGGGCTGCTTCGAGGAAGCGGTCCTGCTCGGCGGGCTCAATGACGCCCTCGGCGAGGGTACGGAACTTCGCGATGTACTGATCGCGAGCGAAGGGACGCGCGCCTAGCGGATGTGCGTCGGCGACGGCGAGTTCGTCAATGATGACCTCGCCGCTCTTGAGGGTGATTTCGGCGCGGGCACCGAAGGCCTTCTCGTCCGGGTCCGTCGAGTGGTAGCGACGGGTCCATTCGGGGTCTTCTCGGGTGGAAATCTTGTTCCACAGCTCGATGGTGTCGGGGCGCTGCGCGCGCTCGGGAGCGTAGGAATGCTCGTGATGCCAGGTGCCGTCTTGCAGTGCGACGGCGAAGATGTACATCACCGAGTGATCGAGGGTTTCACGTGATGCGGTGGGATCGAACTTCTGTGGATCGCCGGAACCGGTGCCGATCACGACATGCGTGTGGTGGCTGGTGTGCAGGACGATCGAGGCGATCTGTTCGAGATCACCGACGCGGGAGCGCATCCGGCGCGCGAGGTCGATCGGGGCCTGGCTCTGGTACTCCGCGGAATGTTCCTTGGTGTACGAGTCGAGGATCGCGCGCTTGGCCTCTCCGGTTCCGGGCAGCGGGACGTGGTATTCCTTGTCCGGTCCGCCGAGAAGCCACGCGATGACACCGTCTTCGCCTTCCCAGATCGGTGAGGGTGCGCCTTCGCCGCGCATGGCACGGTCGACAGCTTCGACGGCCACCTTGCCGGCCAACGCGGGAGCGTAGGCCTTCCAACTGGAGATCTCTCCCTTGCGGGACTGGCGGGTCGCCGTCGTGAGGTGCAGGGCCTGACCGATTGCCTGGTACACCGTCTCGGGGTCGAGTCCGAGCAGGGTTCCGATACCGGCGGCGGCGGAGGGTCCGAGGTGGGCGACGTGGTCGATCTTGTGCTCGTGCAGACAGATTGCGCGCACGAGGTCCATCTGAATCTCGTAGCCCGTTGCGAGACCGCGGATCAGATCGTTGCCACTGCGTCCGGCATGCTGAGCGACCGCGAGGATCGGCGGAATGTTGTCACCGGGGTGCGAGTACTCAGCGGCCAAGAAGGTGTCGTGGAAGTCGAGTTCACGAACTGCGACGCCGTTGGCCCACGCTGCCCATTCCGGCGAGAAGGTACCGGGAACACCGAAGACAGCGGCTCCGGGTGTGTACGGATGAGCCTGTGCCTGTGCGCGGGCATTGACGACCGGTCGACGCACCAGAGAAGCCGCGGCGACGGATGCATTGTCGATGATCCGATTGACGATCATGTCAGCCGTGGCGTCTGAAACCTCGACAGAATCGGTGGCAACCTCTGCGATCTTCCACGCGAGGTGTTCTTCCTTGGGGAACTCTTCGGCCGAACGGCGAGTGCGTACGAGATGCGTCTTCATAATCCTCTTTCCACGTGCTTCGGTATCCATTTGCACGGTACGCAGCACGCGATATCCCACAAAAGGGCTTGCACCTGCCTATTTATGCAACACCGAAGTTGCGAAGTTGCGAATGTTGCGAACAGGCTCTCGGTAGTGTGAACGCCATCAGGACGGAGGAGATCTCTTGAAGAAGATGTATGCGGGTGCCCGTTTGCGACGGCTCCGAGAAGAACGAAGCCTGTCGCAGTCCGCGCTGGCGAAGGCGCTCGAACTCTCACCCAGTTACGTCAATCAACTCGAGAACGACCAGCGGCCACTGACCGTCCCCGTACTCCTGAAGCTCAACTCCGAATTCGATCTCGACGTTCAGTTCTTCGCTTCGGATTCCGACGCGCGTCTGGTCGCCGACGTCCATGAAGCGTTGGCGGAAACCTCTGAATCCGGAGATGTATCCCTGGCCGAAGTCGACGAACTTGTTGCGCGGATGCCGGCCGTCGGACGCACCTTGGTGATGCTGCACAGGCGGTTACATGCCGCCACCGAACAACTCGATCAGTTCTCCACGCAACTGTCCGGCGATGCGGCGCCAGAGTCGACACTTGTCCCCATGCCCTACGAAGAGGTTCGCGACTTCTTCTACGACCGCCGCAACCACATCGCGGCGCTCGACAATGCTGCGGAACGCCTTTTCCTCGACAACAAATTATCCATCGGCGCAATGGATCTCCAGCTCGCCCGGCTTTTGCGGGATCAACACGGCGTCACGGTCCGCATTCGCACGGACGAGCCTGACAAGCTAGGTCCAAAGCGGTTCTACAATGCCGAGAAATCGATCCTCACGCTTGCACGCCGCCTTTCCGCTGGGCAGCGCGCCTTTCAGATTGCCATGCAGTTGGCCTTCTTCACCCAAGCAGAACTCATCGATTCCATTGTGGCCGAGGATGATTCACTTACTGCCGAATCCTCCGCACTAGCACGGGTCGGATTGGCCCATTATTTCGCCGGCGCACTCCTACTTCCCTACACACAGTTTCTCGATTCCGCGGAGTCGTTGCGCTATGACATCGAGCTACTAAGCCTGAAATTCGAGGTCGGATTCGAGACCATCTGCCACCGGTTGTCCACTCTGCAACGACACGGCCAACGCGGGATCCCATTCTTCTTCGTTCGGACCGACCGTGCGGGAAACATCTCGAAGCGCCAATCGGCAACGGCATTCCACTTCTCGCGGGTCGGTGGCAGTTGTCCATTGTGGGTGATCCACGAGGCATTCGCCAGTCCCGGACGCATCCTCACTCAGGTTGCGAAGATGCCGGACGGACGAACCTACCTGTGGGTCGCTCGAACAACCCACAGCGGCGGATTGGGCTACCTTGCTCCCGAACGCAATTTCGCCATCGGCCTCGGATGCGACATCGGCTACGCCGACCGGATGGTCTATTCACACGGCATCCAGACGGACGACCCCGCCACGATCGTTCCGATCGGGTCGGGCTGCAAGGTATGCGACCGACCGTCGTGCGCTCAACGCGCATTTCCCCAACTCGGCCGCTCGGTATCCGTCAGCGAGAACAGCAGCAGCCACCTTCCGTATCCGCAGGCGTAAGGCCGCCTGCAACAAGGCCAAACTAGTACACGTATTAATTAACTAATGTACAAAAATCACCTCCCAGTCGCGATAGAGTGACGGCATGAAAGCCCAGGAGAGCACCGGCGAACTCAACTTTTGGTCGTTCATCGAGTTGGCGAACAAGCGACTCGCCGACGAACACGGCTTTCGCCATCACCTGGCCACCGAGGTCTTGTTGACGCTCAATCGCGCATCCAACGTGGTCACCTACGATCTCGAGTCGTCGATCCATCGGCCACGAGGATGGTCGTGGTCGTCCTTTCGCTTACTGTTCGTAACCTGGCTGGCCGGGCCGATCGAGCCGAAAGCCGCTGCTGAGCTCACCGGAATGAGCCGGGCTGCCGTCTCCAATCTGTCCAAGTCACTGGTCGCCGACGGCCTGATCGACCGACGCCCTACCGAGAACGACGGCCGATCCGTCCAGCTCTACCTAACCGACAAGGGCCGAGAAGCCATGGTCGAGGCGTTTCGAGAGCAGAACGAACGCGAACACGCCTGGGTCAGCGTCCTCAGCGAGGCTGAGCAGCGCATCCTTGTCATGCTCCTGGACAAACTGATCACCAATCGCAGCCAGTTCGACGTCCGCGGCCGCAACTGACATAGATCCGATCACGTTCAAGGGTTGCACCTGTCACATCATTTTAGTTAATGTGTTTACTATCTAGTTGATGTGAGTCAGACGGAAACAGCACAGAAGGAGCCCAGTCATGGCGTTCTACCGACAACTCGGCAATATCCCACCGAAGCGTCACACCCAACACCGTGACGAGACGGGCAACCTCTACTACGAAGAACTGATGGGCGAAGAGGGATTCTCCTCGGACTCGTCACTGCTCTACCACCGCGAGATTCCGTCGTCGATCGTGGACGCCACGGTCTGGGAACTGCGCGACCAGAGCACCACTCCCAACCACCCGCTCAAGCCGCGGCATCTGAAACTGCACACCTTGTTTCCCGAAAGCACCTGGGGACACACCGATGTCGTGACCGGCCGTCGACTGATCCTCGGCAACGCCGACGTTCGACTGTCCTACGTCGTGGCAGCCGCCGCATCTCCCCTGTACCGCAATGCAATCGGCGACGAAATGGTCTACATCGAATCCGGTGAGGCCACCGTCGAAACCGTCTTCGGCGCACTCGAAGCACGTGAAGGCGACTACGTCCTCATTCCGATGTCCACCACCCATCGTTGGATCCCCAAGGGCGACAAGCCGTTGCGGGCATACGCGATCGAAGCCAACAGCCACATCGTTCCGCCCAAGCGGTACCTCTCACGATTCGGTCAACTTCTCGAGAATGCGCCGTTCTGCGAACGAGACCTTCACGGACCCACGGCGCCGATGATTGCCGAGGGCACCGACGTCGAGGTGCTGGTGAAGCACCGCACCTCGCACGGCATCGTCGGAACTCGAATGGTCTATCCCACGCATCCTTTCGACGTCGTCGGCTGGGACGGATGTCTGTACCCGTACACGTTCAACATCTCCGATTACGAGCCCATCACAGGCCGCGTTCACCAGCCGCCGCCGGCGCATCAGGCGTTCGAGGGCAACAACTTCGTGATCTGCAACTTCGTCCCCCGTAAGGTCGACTACCACCCGCTGTCGATCCCGGTTCCGTACTACCACTCCAACGTCGATTCCGACGAGATCATGTTCTACTGCGGTGGAGACTACGAGGCGCGCAAGGGATCCGGTATCGGTCAGGGTTCCATCTCGGTTCACCCAGGTGGCCACGCGCACGGCCCGCAGCCGGGTGCCTACGAACGCAGCATCGGGGCCGAGTTCTTCGACGAACTGGCCGTGATGGTCGATACGTTCAGACCGCTCGAGCTCGGTGAAGGCGCACTCGCGTGCGAAGACGACTCCTACGCCTGGAGCTGGGCCGGACGGGGGCCGCAGAAATGACGTTGATTTCCCCACTCCTCCAGGGCCTCTGCGACGACGCCGCCCTGTTCCCACCAGGCAATGCGCCTCTTGCCGAGGCGATTCCGGCCCACCATGCTTATCGCCGCGCCGACTACGCTGCACTTGTCGGACCGTTCATCTTTCCGGCCCCGCGATTGGGCGAACTGGCTGCTCACCTGTCCGGTGACAGCTCCCTGTCATTGAGTCTCACGGTTCCGACGGGTCCGGCTGACACAGCGGCCGCGCTGGCGAGCGCCGTCGATCTCCCGGGGGTTCGTGTTATCGCCGTCGAGGTGGGAACACCCGCCGGGGTTACCGCTGACGAGGCCTTCGACGAACTCGCGCGCATTCGTTCCACGTATCCCGACATCGAGATTTTTGTGGAAGTTCCCCGTGACAGCCGGTGCGGTGACTATCTTGCTGCGCTGACAGCGGCCGGATACTCCGCGAAGTTTCGGACCGGAGGCATCGTCGCCGAGGCGTATCCGGATGAAGGCGAGCTTGCCGACGCTATTATTTTTGTTGTCCGGGCTGGCATTCCGTTCAAGGCAACTGCCGGACTACACCATGCCGTACGCAATACGGATCCCGACACAGGATTCGAGCAACACGGCTTCCTCAACATCTTGACAGCTGTCACCGTCGCAGCCGCGGGCGGCGATCGATCCGATGTCGTTGCAGCACTTGCCGAGCGGGATGGGTCCGCGATCGCGCGCGCCTTGAGCGGTGTGACGGACAAGGCAGCTGCAGATATTCGCCGACGGTTCCTCTCGTTCGGCACCTGCAGCATCACGGATCCCCTGACCGAACTCGAAAGCCTCGGACTGATCTCCGTCGGCCCGAAGACAGAAGGAACACTCGTATGACCACCACGACTATCGACATTCCCGCCGATTCCTTGTTCGGCATCAACAACCTTCCCTACGGAGTGTTCTCGCCTGCCGGCGGAGCGCCGCGCATCGGTGTGCGGGTAGGCGAGGTGGTCATCGATCTGGCTGTAGCGCTGGATGATTCCGTCTTCGCCGAGCCGACCTTGAACGCCTTCATGGCTCAGGGCCGGGAACGCTGGGTATCGGTACGTGAGCAGATCACAGAACTCGTAGCCGGTGAAATCCCCACGGAAGCAATCTTTTCCGTCGACTCGGTGACACTGCATCTCCCCATCGCCGTCGCCGACTACGTCGATTTCTACGCGTCGGAGAACCACGCCACCAACCTCGGTCGACTGTTCCGCCCGGATGCCGCGCCCCTGATGCCCAACTGGAAGCACCTCCCCGTCGGATACCACGGTCGTTCGAGCACCATCGTCGTTTCCGGTATCGACATCATCCGCCCATGCGGTCAGCGCAAGGCTCCCGATCAGGAGAACCCTGATTTCGGACCGTCCCGTCGACTCGACATTGAAGCCGAGATGGGTTTCATCGTCGGAACTCCGTCGACAATGGGTGATCGCATCACTCCGGACGAGTTCTCCGAGCACGTCTTCGGTGCAGTTGTCGTCAACGATTGGTCTGCCCGCGACATTCAGGCGTGGGAATACGTCCCCCTCGGCCCCAACCTCGGCAAAAGTTTCGCGACGTCAATCTCCCCGTGGGTCGTGCCGCTTCTCGCCCTCGAAGCAGCCCGGATCGATACTCCTGTCCAGGATCCGGAACCTCTTCCCTACCTTCGTGGTGACGAGAAGTGGGGCCTGGACATCGATTTGGCCGTCGAGTGGAACGGCCACATAGTCTCACGGCCGCCGTACGCACAGATGTACTGGTCACCGGCGCAGATGCTTGCCCACACCACCGTCAACGGAGCCACCGCCAGTACCGGCGATCTCTTCGCTTCCGGGACGATTTCCGGTCCCGAGAAGAATCAGCGCGGCGCCTTCATCGAATTAACCTGGGGCGGCAAGGAACCCGTCGCAGTGGGCAGCGAGACGCGCACCTTCCTCGAAGACGGCGACACCATTTCCATCTCGGCGACCGCACCGGGCATCGGCGGATCTCGTATCGGGTTCGGCGAGGTTTCGGCCGGCATCCTGCCCGCGAGGTTCTCAGCGACTCACTGAGACGCCCGAGAGGCCTACGCACGACAACACGGATCAACGCGATGAGGGCGTTGGTCCGTATTGTCGTACCCAGAGCCGGAAGAGCCGAAAATCATTGACATACAACGATGTCAGTGCAACATGCTGCCGAGGTTGCGTGCCGCCGCGACGACCTGGGCACCTAGGGCAGCGCGGTCATCCGTGTCGAATACCGAGATTCCGAGGCTGGCGAGAGCATCTCCGCGCCGCCCGGGAATGACGGCCGAAATGCCTAGCACGGAGGGAATGAGCTCTCCGTCGGTCATCGCGTAGCCGCGAGCACGCGCCGCGATGATCTCTTGACGCTCCCCGTCGACGGGTGGCAGCGAAGCAAGGATCGAGAGGCCTGCTGACCCCCGATTGATCGGGTCGACCTGGCCGGGGTGGAACGCCACATGGACTTTGGCGCTGCGTGGTTCGACAACCATCAGTGCACGCACCTCCCCCTCGCTCTCACGGACCACGAGGTGAGCGGTGGCCTCGGTGGCGTCGGCGAGAGCTTCAAGGATGGGGCGGGCCAAGGTCCGCAGATCCTGCTCGACAGGTTCCGCCAGCGTGACCAGCCCGGCCCCCAGCGTGACGCGCTTGAAGGAATCCTTGCGGCACAGGTGATGAGCCTCGAGCGTGCGAATCAGCCTGTGCGCCACGGTGCGGTGAACACCGATACCGTCCGCGATGTCAGTGACCGAGAGACCATGCGGATACGACGTCAAGAGCTCCAGAACCGCAAGTCCGTGATGCAGCGTTTTCGACATGCTCGAGTCCACCTGAACTGCGCTTTTGCGCGGCCGATGCTCCTCGTTGAGTTCCGACATGGAGTCCCCTTCTTGACGTATGTGAGGTATGCCACCTACGCTTTGTTTATATCGCACACCACGTGCGATTATCGCACACAAACGAACGAGTTGCACATGTTTCGACAAATGCAGCGAATCGTGTCCGGAAAGAAGTTTTTCTGATGAGTGATCCCTACTCCTTGGCACCAGAGGTCGTAACCTCGATTCACCAGCTCTACGGAATGCAGAGCCACCTCATCGATACCGGTCAGTCCGATTCCTGGGCAAAGACTTTCACAATCGACGGCAAGTTCCATTCACCCAGCTATCCCGAACCGGTCGTCGGATTCACTGAGCTGACAGCCTTTGCCGCCCGCTTCTTCGCAGGAGCATCAGCAGTGGGTGAAGTTCACCGGCACGTGTTGACCAACCTGGCGATCGAGTCGCACGAACCCGGCGTCGTCACCGTTCGGGGCTACTTGCAGATCGTGGCAACCGTCATCGGCGGCGAATCGCGATTGGTGCGGATGACGACGATCACCGACCGGGTCGTCCGGGTGAACGAAGAGTGGCGAATTGACCGGCGCGTCGTCTCCCGCGACGACACGCCCCGCTTTTCGACCCCCGCCTGAGCAACCCAAACTTTTGTACCTGACCATTTTCAGTAGGAGAAACAATCATGACCGCAGTTGCTGACCAGTCCAATCCCGGCCGTACCGTCGCCACCCAACTGTTGGCGCTGTACCCGGAGTTGGCCGGCAAGGTCGCCGTCGTGACCGGTGCGGCGCAAGGTATGGGTGCGACGTTCGCCGAAGGCTTGGCGACGCGCGGCATCAATGTGGTCGGCGCCGATATCAATGAAGAGCAGATGCTTGCGACCGCTGAATCCATCAATGCGGCACTGGCCTCGACGTCCTTGGCAGACAAGCCCGGCCGTGTAATCGGTGCCCGCATCGACGTCACCAAGCCCGACGAGCACGAATTGCTCGCCCAGCTTGCCTTGAAGGAATTCGGCCAGGTGGACTTCTGGATCAACAATGCAGGCATCTTCCCGTTTGCACTCGCCGAGGAGATCACTCCCGAACAAATCGGCGCGACACTGAGCGTCAACGTCGAAGGCGTGCTGTACGGCGCTCAGGCTGCGGCCCGCCACATCAAGCCCGGCGGCGCCATCGTGAACATGTCTTCCGTGTCCGCTCTACGCGTGCGCAAGGGTCGCGGTGCGTACTGCACTTCGAAGGCTGCTGTCGCTCACCTCACCGAATCGCTGGCAGTAGAGTTCGGCGACAAGGGAATTCGTGTCAACTCCATCGCTCCCGGCTACATCGACACCGCCATGACGAAGTGGGTGCAGGAAGACCCGATCGCACTCGCCAATGCTCTCGACGCAGTGCCACTGCACCGCCTGGGCTCACCCGAGGAGGTCTTCGGCCCGCTGCTGTTCCTGCTCTCGGACAGTTCGCGTTACGTCACCGGGCACAGCATCGCAGTCGACGGCGGTTCACGGCATGTCTGATCAAACGTCCTACCCCGGAGTTGTTCTCGTCACCGGCGGCGCTGCCGGTATGGGTGCGCATCATGCGCGTACCCTCGCAGCGCGTGGGTCGCACGTCTGTGTTGCAGACGTTGCCGATTCATCGGAACTGATCGACGAGATCACTGCCGCCGGCGGATCGGCTTCGGGACACACCCTCGACGTCAGCGATGCCGCAGCCTGGACGTTTCTGGTCGACGACATCCGCACCGCCCATGGCGAACTCGGCGGCTTGGTCAACAATGCCGGTATCTCGCGTCGACTCGAATTCATGGACACCCCGGACGATATCTGGGAACTGACCATGAAGATCAATCTGTTCGGGCCGTTCTACGGCATGAAGGCTGTGGCGCCGTTGATGCGTGAGAGTGGTGGCGGATCCATCGTCAACATCTCGTCCATCGCCGGCCAGATCGGTTACTTCTCACCCGCGTACTCCTCGAGCAAGTGGGGCCTCACCGGCCTATCGAAGTCGGCTGCCGGCAACTTCGCCCAGTGGGGCATCCGCGTCAACTCGGTGCATCCGGGAATGGTCGGAACTGCCCTGCTCGGTACCACGAGCGATTTTATCGACGCGTCTCTGAAGTCAGTTCCCCTCGCGCGCATGGGAACTCTGAATGAAATCACCGAAGCCGTGCTCTTTCTGCTGTCGGACAAGTCGACGTACACCACCGGAACGGAAATGACAGTGGACGGCGGACTGGTCTCGAATGGCTTGTACCACCGCGTCATTGCGGAGACTGGAGAACTTTCATGAGTGACGACTGGGACGTCATCGTCATCGGCGGCGGTGGCGCCGGACTGGCGGCTGCCGTATCGGCTGCCGAAGAAGGCGCGTCGGTGCTGCTGTTCGAGTCCGAAACCGAACTCGGCGGCTCCACCCAACTTTCTGCCGGAATCTTCACCGCAGCAGGCACCAGCGTGCAGGCCGGCCTCGGCATCGAGGACTCCGCGGAGAAGTTTTTCCAGCACTACATGGACCTCAACCAATGGCTACTCGCACCTGGACTGATCCGCGCCTTCTGCGAAAATGCCGGTCCGACACTGGAATGGCTCATCGAGCTGGGCGTCGAGATCCCCACGTCGATCTCCGGCAATGCGCACCAACCTGGGCTTGCGCAGGCCGGCGTCGAAGATGTCTGGCGCGGCCACGTCCCGAAAGATCAGGGCTACGGCCTCGTTCAGACACTGGACCGGGCGCGCCGTAAGCACGGTATCGAAGCCATCCTCGGCACGCGGGTACAGAAGCTGATCGAGGAAGACGGTCGGGTTGTCGGTGTTGTTGCCGACGACATCGAAGTCCGCGCCGGAGCCGTCGTGGTTGCCACCGGCGGATTCGCGCAGAACCCGGAACTTGTCGATCAGTACTTCCCCGTCGCCAACAAGGCGGGCGACGATTTGTTCGTCGTTGCAGCCGAAGGCAGTCGCGGAGACCACATTCGGTTCGCACATGAGCTGGATATGCCCATCATCGGTGACGGCTGGGGCCTGATCATGCCCACCGTGTATTTTCAGCGGTTCCATCACTGGCAGTCCGGTTTCCCGCCGAAGTCGCGCATCTACGTCAACCGGAACGGTCGCCGGTTCATGGACGAGGACGCATCGTATGCGATCTCCACCGGAATCATCGATCAACAGGGCGGTTACGGCTGGATGATCTTCGACGAGAATGCTCGCGTCAGTCTTGCTCCCGGATACGCGGATTGGAACCCGGAGCGCGTCGAGGAGGAAGTTGCCGCCGGCAACACTCATCGCGCCGACACCATCGAAAAACTCGCAGCACTCATCGACGTCCCCGTCGCAACCCTTCAAGCGACGGTGAACAAGTGGAACGAACAACTACCGAACGGCCGTGACGACGACTACCTTCGTCATCGGACGCTGCGCAACAAGGGCGCGGTCGGCAATCCCGACAGCATCGTGGCAGCACCGTTTTACGCGGCGAGAATCCTTCCCGCAGAGCTGGTCTGCACCCACGCCGGTATGGAAATTGACTCCAATGCGGCCGTACTCGGCCGCGAGGGAAACCCGGTCGAGGGTCTCTATGCAGCCGGTGAGGCCGGCGCCGGAATCCTCGGATTGCGATATGTAGGCGGGGGCAACGCCGTTGCCAACGCTCTGACCATGGGCCGCATCGCAGGACGTAACGCGGCGAAATTCACCCGGACCAGCGTTTCCGACGCAGCCGTCCATTCCTTTGCTCACGCCTGACGTCCATCGTCTGCGCAGCACCGAACCAAGTCAGTAGGGACCAAAATGTTAGAGAATGAGACCATGGCGCGAGCCGAGGACAGCGAGATCAGCGAAGTGACACCTCAGGGTCAGTCGACCACAAAGGTCATCCGCGCGGCTGTGGTCGGTACCGTCGTCGAATACTACGACTTCGGCATCTACGGATACATGGCGACGACCATTGCGGCACTGTTCTTCGTGTCGCACGACCCGAACGCTGCGCTCCTCGGCACGTTCGCGGCATTTGCCGTCGCATTCTTCCTACGTGTTCCCGGTGGCATCTTCTTCGGCCACATCGGTGACAAGTACGGGCGAAAGAACGCCTTGTCGTGGACCATTCTGCTGATGGTGCTGGCCACCGCAGGCATGGGTCTACTGCCGACCTACGCCACGTTGGGCGTCTGGGCGACTTCGATTTTGGTGCTCGCTCGCTGCCTCCAGGGCTTTGCCGCGGGTGGCGAACTCGGTGGCGCCAACGCTTTCGTATCCGAATCTGCACCGGCCCGCTGGCGTGCCACGCAGACCTCGATGGTCAATACCGGAACCTACCTGGGTTCGTTGGCAGCATCACTGATGGCGTTGGGCCTGACCTCGGCCTTCACCCACGAGCAGATCCTGGAATGGGCCTGGCGCATTCCGTTCCTGCTCAGCCTCCTGATCGGTGGCATCGGTATCTGGATCCGTAGCCAGATGGAAGACACCCCGCAGTTCACAGAGCTCCAGGACAAGGGCGAGACGAAGAAGCTCCCCATCAGGGAACTGCTCAGCACCTCCGGCGGCAGCGTCGTCAAGATCATTCTGCTCGGCGCACTCATCACCGGCGGCTACTACATCGCATCCGTCTACGCGGCTACTTACCTCCAGACCACCGGCGGTCACTCCTCGCGAGTCGCATTCCTTTCGACTTCTCTCGCACTGGTACTCGGCGTCATTACGCTGCCCACCTCCGGATACCTGGCCGACAAGTACGGACGACGTCCGGTGTTGTTCGCCGGTAGCGCCGCAGCAGTACTGCTCGGAGTCCCGATGTTCATGATGATGGCCGGCGGAAGCGTCTGGCAGGCCGTCGTCGGGCAGTCAGTTCTGTTCATCTGTGTCTCGGTCGTGAACGGTGCCTCGTACGTGACGTACGTGGAAATGCTGAAAGCCTCTGTGCGATACAGCGGTCTGGCACTCGGCAACAATGTCACCAACATGTTCCTCGGCGGCACTGCACCTTTCATCGCGACGTACCTCATCAGCCTGACCGGGAATTCGCTCGCCCCGGCTGGTTACTTCGTATTCTGCGCCGTGATCACCTTCGTCACCGTGTTCTTCATCAAGGAAACCAAGGGCATCGCTCTGCAGGTCGACTGATCACACCGATTCCAGGACAGGAGATTTCACTGTGACCTTCGCCGACAAGCAAGCGATCACCGAAGTTCTGTACCGGTATGCCCGAGCGGTCGATCGAAAGGACTTCGAGAGCGTCGCCCTCTGCTACTTCGACGACGCGATCGACAATCACGGTGGCTACATCGGAACCGTCGACGGCCTGATCGAAGATATGAAGATCCGGCACAAGACGATCGACTCGTCGATGCATGTCATTTCGAACATCTTGATCGACGTCAATGGTGATGTCGCGCAAGCGGAGTCGTACTGCCTGTGTTACCTGCGTCAAGAACGCTCGGGCACGAACACCGCGCAGACACTTGCCACGATCAAGTGTCGTTACGTCGACCGGTTCGAGCGACGACACGGGGAATGGCGAATTGCCGATCGCATCGTGGTTTTCGACGAATCGCGTGAAGAGTTGGTCGAGAACGTGCTCCCGCAGAACTGGGTGACATCACGCCGATCCTTCGAGGACCCGGTGTACACGCAGGTCCCCTGAGTCGCGACGCGACTGCGCGCACTTTTGGTAGCGTGAACTACCAAAAGTGCGCACAGGGGCGAAGCCCCTAGCTGAACACCAACTCACCCTCGTCGACGCCGACAGTAATGCTGCCGCCTTCTTCGAGGAGATCGTCGAGCAGCATGTCGGCGATCTTGTCGTCGACTACCCGCTGGATCGAACGACGCAACGGACGCGCTCCGAACTCCGGCTGATGACCATGTTCGGCGATCCAATCCACGGCGTCAGCCGTGAACTCGATCTCGATACCCTTGGACTGCAACCGCTTACGGCTGTCGTCGAGCAGCAAGTCCGCGATCCGGTGCAACTGCTCGGTATCGAGCTTGCGGAAGATCACGATCTCGTCGATTCGATTCAGGAACTCCGGCCGCATCGATTCACGCAGCCGCGCCATCACACGATCACGCAATGGCTTTTCAGCCGATTCAGCGTCGCCGGTAATGAAGCCGAGCCCACCGGACTTGCTCGAGATGATGTCCGAGCCGAGGTTACTGGTCATGATCACTACGGCATTCTTGAAGTCCACCGTGCGACCCTGACCGTCGGTCAGACGGCCGTCGTCGAGCACCTGAAGCAAGGTGTTGAACACGTCCGGGTGCGCCTTCTCGATCTCGTCGAGCAGGATCACCGAGTACGGGTTACGACGCACTTGTTCCGTGAGCTGTCCGGCTTCGCCGTATCCGACGTATCCGGGAGGTGCACCGACCAACCTGCTGACCGTGTGCCTTTCGCCGAATTCACTCATGTCGAACCGCAGCATCTTGTTCTCGTCGCCGAAGAGTGTGGCAGCCAAAGCTTTTGCGAGCTCTGTCTTACCGACACCAGTCGGACCCAGGAACAAGAAACTACCCACCGGACGATTCGGGTCACTCATGCCGGTGCGGCTACGACGCACTGCCCGCGCAATCGCGCGAACAGCATCGTCCTGTCCGACGACACGACCGTGCAGTTCCTCTTCCAGACGGCGCAGGCGATCTTTCTCTGCCTGAGTCATCTGGCTTGCCGGGATACCCGTTGCGCGGGCGACAACTTCGGCGATCTGCTCGGCAGTCACGTCAGGTGTCTCTTCGGCCGGAGCCGCACTTCCCGCCTTGTCGAGGCGCTGCGTCACGATGTTGATCTCGTCACGCAAAGTGGAGGCCTTCTCGTACAACTCGTCGGCGACGGCTTTCTCCTTGTCGGCTTCGAGCTGCTCGAGACGCTGCTGCAGCGCTGCGGTATCGACGGTCGCGGTCTTCAACCGCAATCGCGCGCCCGCCTGGTCGATGAGGTCAATTGCCTTGTCCGGCAAGAACCGATCACCGATGTAGCGAGCGGACAGTTCAACCGCAGCGGTGATCGCCTCGTCGGTGTAGTGCACCTTGTGGTGATCCTCGTAGCGACTGCGCAAACCACTCAAGATCGCGATCGCATCCTCGATCGACGGCTCCCCCACCTGAACAGGCTGGAAGCGTCGCTCGAGTGCGGGATCCTTCTCGATGTGCTTGCGGTATTCGTCGAGCGTGGTGGCACCGACAATGTGCAGTTCACCGCGAGCGAGCTTGGGCTTGAGGATGTTTCCGGCATCCATTGCACCTTCGGCGCCGCCGCCGGCACCGGCGATGGTGTGCATCTCGTCGATGAAGACGATCAGTTCGTCTTTATGCGCCGTGATCTCGTCGATGACCTTGGTGAGTCGTTCTTCGAAATCACCGCGGTAGCGAGTACCCGAGACCATGTTGGAGAGCTCGAGTTGAACAATCCTCTTGCCTACCAGGGAATCCGGCACTTCACCGTCGACAATGCGCTGAGCCAAGCCTTCGACGATCGCAGTCTTACCGACACCCGCCTCGCCTACCAGAACAGGGTTGTTCTTGGTACGACGCGAGAGGATCTCGATAGTCTGCTCGATCTCGTCGGCGCGGCCGATCACCGGATCGACACCACCGTTGCGTGCGCGGTCGGTGAGGTCCACGCCGAACTTGTCGAGCATCGGCGTAGTGGACTCCTCTGCTTCTGCAGGAACATCCGGGTTACGAACGGCATTCTGCAGCTTCTCCGGCGTAACGCCGCCAGAAGCGAGCAGACGACCGGGCGCGTGATCGAGATCGCCGGCGAGTGCAATGAAGAGGTGTTCCGGATCGATGTACGTCGATCCGAGGGCGCGGGCCAGTTGATGCGCCTCGAGTAAAGCAGTTTTGACGGCACTACTGAGCGCGGGTGCGGTGAATCCGACCTGCTCACGGCCTTGTGGGAGCCGCAAATCGACGGCGTCGACTACGGCTTTCGGGTCAGCCCCGGCGCGCTGCATGAGCGTGCGGACCGGGTCCTGCTCCGCCATGACGCGGAGAACGTGCAGTGCATCGAGATCCGAATCACCGCGAGCAGATGCTGTGCGTGCAGCTTCAGCCATGAGTTGCTGGGTGGCCCTGCTCATGAGCCGGGAAATATCGATACGACCGGGACCCTCCGGCCCGAAGAATGCTGGCATTCCGAAGCCTCCTTGCAGAAAGTTGAGCGTTACTCACTCAAGTAACATGCCCGAGGCGTAATCAATTCCCGCGAGCTCGGACTACTTTCAGCAATGGAGGTCAGCCGGCTATTCCCTGCCTGTTCACCATCGTCATTCGACGACGATCCGCGCCCCGACTGTGTGAACGACCTGCACGTCGGGATTCCACGGAATTAGCGCGTCGACGGATTTCTCGAGCTCGTCCAATGGCGGCAATGTCTCAGGTCCGAGCACCGCTACGGTGGCGGTACTGCCCTGCCACGTGACAGCGGTGACCTCTGCTCCGGGAGTGCCGTCGAGCCACTGTTCGGCTGCGGTCCCGATCTGCGTCGCCCACAACGACGACAGGGAATTGCCGACCATCGGAATTGCAACCACGATCAACAGGGCAGTCAGCAAGGAGTATGCCCGGCGGTGCGATGTCTTCGATATCCCGGCATCGCGTGTGTACCCGGCGACGACGAACACGGCTGTCCCAGTAATGATCATGGCGACGACATTCGAGGCGAACAGCACAAACGCGCCCATAGCCAGAGTCGGAGCCCCGGATACCAGGCACACACCTACCACCGCCAGTGGAGGAACCAACGAAATGGCGATGGCGACGCCGGGAAGTACGTCGCCGACGTCTTTGCGCGCAACAGCGATAGCACCGACCAAACCGGTCGCCAGGGCGGCGGTCAAATCCATCAACGTCGGCGAGGTGCGTCCGAGCACTTGCGAATTGGTCAGAACGTTGGTCGGATTCGGCAGTACCTGCGCAAACACAATGCCCAATACGACGACGACGCAGATGCCACCGGCGACGTACAGCAAGCTCCGACCGACCAAAGCGCCGCGGCCGGTGGTGATGCCCAGACCCACGCCGAGGATGGGCGTCGACAAGGGTGCGACGATCATCGCGCCGATCACGGTGGCGGTGGAATCGCTCACGACGCCGGCCACGGCGATCACCGCCGACAACGTCAGCATCACCCAGAAGGCGGAGCGTTTGGCCTCACTGTCCCCGACCGAAAGGTCGAGTCGTTCGTCGAGTTGCGCCAAGGTCCGTCGCTGCTCGTCGGGGATCACCCCACGCATCACGCCTCCTCCCGAAGACTCCTCAGACCGTCGGATACAGGATCGAAAACCTTTACTGCAGAATGCAGTTCAACTAGCACTGCCGAACGCCGGAGGCGCCGGACGAACGGGATAAGCAGCAACGTCCATGGTCACCGTGCCTGCGCACGTACCACTGTCGATCGTGGTGGTCCACGAGCCTGTCAGCGTGCCATCACTTTGCGGTGTGTAGTACGCGAACGAGTGTGCCGGCGCCCACTCCTTTGGTACGCCCTCACCCATATAGCAGTCCCATTCCCAGTCATAGGGATGAACCCAGCGCGTCCCGTCCCACGTGTATGTCGCGGGCTGGGGCAGGGTTGGGTTGGCGGGCGGCGGCCCGCCGATCACGGTGGCAACACAGGGACTGTCAGAACAATCCGTCTTGAATGTGTACGTGTCGGAGAAGTCAGGTTCCCACTGACTCGCCGCCAGACTCGTACCGTGTTTCGACGCGGCGAAGCGTTTGAGTGAGTAATCGCCGGACCAGGACGGCTGCGCCGCTCCCGCCGGCACAATCCCGGCGACCAAACCGACAGCCATGAGCGCAATCAGCAGTGCTTTTCTCATAAAAAAGTGAATCACGTGGACCGCCCGGTATTCGAAGAATCGCTCAATCGCCCCAGACGGCCCACGTAACGGGCTCGCTCAGCCGCCGACGTACGCCGCGAGATGCTTTCCGGTGAGAGTGGAACCGTCGGCAACGAGGTCGGCTGGTGTTCCCTCGAAGACGATTTTTCCGCCGTCATGGCCGGCGCCGGGGCCTAGGTCGATGATCCAGTCGGCGTGCGCCATGACTGCCTGATGATGCTCGATGACGATGACAGACTTACCGGAGTCGACAAGTTTGTCGAGCAGGCCGAGAAGCTGTTCGACGTCTGCAAGGTGGAGACCTGTCGTCGGCTCGTCAAGGACGTAGACGCCACCCTTCTCACCGAGGTGGGTAGCCAACTTGATTCGCTGCCGCTCGCCGCCGGACAGTGTCGTGAGCGGCTGGCCGATGCGGAGGTAGCCCAGCCCGACGTCGACGAGTCGAACCAGAATTTTGTGAGCCGGCAACAGCTTTGCGTCGCCGTCGCCGAAGAACTCCTCGGCCTCGGCCACCGACATCGCGAGCACCTCGCTGATGTCCTTCCCACCGAACTTGTACTCCAAAACGTCGGCCTGGAATCGCTTGCCTTCGCACTCCTCGCAGATGGTCGCGACGCCGGCCATCATTGCCAAGTCACTGTAGATAACGCCGTTGCCGTTGCACGTCGGGCAAGCGCCCTCAGAGTTGGCGCTGAACAGCGCGGGCTTCACCGTATTGGCCTTCGCGAATGCCTTACGAATCGGGTCGAGCAATCCGGTGTACGTCGCGGGGTTACTGCGCCGCGAGCCCCTGATCGCACCCTGATCGATGGCAACCACACCATCGCGTTTCGACAGCGAACCGTGGATCAGCGAGCTCTTACCCGACCCCGCCACACCGGTCACCACGACCAAAACACCAAGTGGCACATCGACATCGACGTTCTGCAAGTTGTGTGACGTAGCGCCGCGAATCTCCATCGCGCCGTTGGATTCACGCACGCTTTCCTTGATCACAGCCCGGTCGTCGAAATGTCGGCCGGTAATGGTGTCGCTGGCCCGCAGCCCTTCGACACTCCCCTCGAAACAGACTGTGCCACCGCCACTACCGGCACCGGGGCCAAGATCAACGATGTGGTCGGCAATCACAATCGTCTCCGGCTTGTGCTCGACGACGAGCACTGTGTTGCCCTTGTCGCGTAGACGCAGCAGTAGATCATTCATCCGTTGGATGTCGTGGGGATGCAGACCGGTAGTGGGCTCGTCGAAGACATAGGTGATGTCCGTGAGCGAGGATCCGAGATGTCGAATCATCTTGGTGCGCTGCGCTTCACCACCCGACAGTGTCCCGGAAGGCCGGTCCAGACTCAGGTATCCCAACCCGATTTCCACGAAGGAATTGAGAGTATCCGAGAGCGTCTCCAACAACGGAGCCACCGAGGGTTCCTTCACGCCGGCGACCCACACGGCGAGGTCGCTGATCTGCATCGCACAGGCGTCGGCAATGCTGATGCCCTTGATCTTCGACGACCGGGCCGCCTCGCTGAGCCGGGTGCCGTCGCACTCCGGGCAGGTTGCGAAGGTGATTGCCCGCTCCACGAATGCCCGGATATGCGGCTGCATCGCATCTACGTCCTTGGACAGGAACGACTTCTGAATCTGCGGTATCAGACCCGTATATGTCAGGTTGATTCCTTCGACCTTGATCTTGGTCGGCTCCTTGTAGAGGAGGTCGTTCAGTTCCCTCTTGGTGTACTTCTTGATCGGCTTGTCGGGATCGAAGAAGCCGCAGCCGCGGTAGATACGGCCGTACCAGCCGTCCATGCTGTAGCCGGGAATGGTGAGCGCGTTCTCGTTGAGCGACTTGCTGTCGTCGTACAGCGCCGTCAGGTCGAAATCGCTGACCGAACCACGGCCCTCACATCGCGGACACATACCGCCGGTGATGCTGAAGCTCCGACGCTCCTTGGTCTCACGGCCGGCGCGCTCGATGGTGATCGCACCGGCGCCGGAGGCCGACGCGACATTGAAAGAGAACGCCTGAGACGAGCCGATATGAGGCTTTCCGAGTCGACTGAACAGGATGCGAAGCATCGCGTTGGCATCGGTAGCGGTTCCGACCGTCGAACGGGGGTCGACGCCCATACGCTGCTGGTCGACGATGATCGCCGTCGTCAGCCCGTCGAGAACATCGACGTCGGGTCGAGCCAACGTCGGCATGAAGCCCTGGACAAACGCGCTGTACGTCTCGTTGATCATCCGCTGCGACTCCGCGGCGATCGTACTGAACACCAGTGAACTCTTTCCCGAACCCGAAACTCCGGTGAACACTGTCAACCGTCGCTTCGGGATTTCGACACTGATGTCCTGAAGGTTGTTCACTCGCGCGCCCTGCACGCGGATGAGGTCGTGACTGTCGGCAAGATGCTGCGTGGTCGACGCATCCACCTTCCCTCGCTTGGCTGTGCTCGTGGCAGTCCGCGCGGCAGTGCTCACTCTTGTCTCCATCTGTCAGTCGTGTCCGTCTATACAAATACTTAGCCGTGACGGCTGGATAGCTCAGCGTAATTCTCGGATGCAGTCACGATAGTTGCGATTCGGGCGTCGGCGCTTCTCGATTCCTGATCGGTCTTGTCACCTGTTTCGAGACGCACGACGGCAATCCCACAGTCGTTTGTGCAGCATCCCGCCGATAGACGCTGGGAGGAACTCCCACCAACTCCGTGAAACGACTACTGAAGGTACCGAGCGAGCTGCAGCCGACCTCGAAACAGACCTCCGTGACGCTGAGGTCGCCGCGACGCAGCAACGCCATCGCGCGCTCGATGCGCCGCGTCATCAGATAGGCGTACGGAGGCTCTCCGTAGGCGAGCCGGAATTGGCGACTGAGATGCCCGGCCGACATATTCACCCCGCGCGCGAGCGCCTCGACATCCAAAGGCTTCGCATACTCCCGGTCGATCCGGTCGCGAACGCGGCGTAGGAGCGCGAGGTCAAGCAGTCGCTGCGCTTCGGCGGTTGTGCTGGTCACCTGATCGATCGTGCCACGTCTCAATCGCGTTGTGCACCCGAAGCCAATCGTTTCCAGAGCTTCTCGAGTGGCGTCGAAACCAGGAGCAACAGCAACGGGTAGTAAGTCGTGGCGGGAATCAGCACGCTGATCAGCAGCGCCACAACGAGGATCAACGTCGTGACGGTCGTCGCTGCAACGCTTGACGACGCATCGCCTTCACTCAACTCCGGCTTCCGATCCAGGCCCCAAGCCATCACCGCGAGACATCCCGCGCTGACCGCCATCGTCCCGATATACAGCGCCCTCGTTGTCGTCTCCACGGATGCCGTAGCCACCAAAGCTGTGGGAAACGGCAGGAAGACGATTGTCAGCGCCCAGAGCGCCAAGCTCCGAACCACGGCTGCGTCGCCGTCGATCACGAAGCGAAGTAACCGATGCTGAGACCACCAAAACCGAAAGATGACCAGAAAACTGAGTCCGAAGGCATAGAACTGAGCCGCATGCTCCCGAAGTAGTTCCGCTGTCGTACCGTCGTGATCGCTGGTCAATTCGACCAGCGGAAGCACCAGCAGGGTGATCGCGATTGCCGCAATTGCATCGATGAAGGTGACGTACCGTTCGAAGTAACGTGTCCGTTCTGCAGTCTCTGCCATCGCGGAAGCATAAGCGCCACAAACGAAACCCGCCGGTCTCTGACTACTTCTCGACATTTACGACATTCGATAACGCCGTCACCAGATCCGCGGGTTCGTCGACGTACAAACTGACTCTGTCGACGGATCCACTGCGGCGATAGCGCGGAATCATCGACGGTAATCCAGCGGGAATCGGTTGTTTCAGAACAACATCGATGTTGGTACCGTCCAAGTTCGGCAGCACCAGTCGACCACCTTCCAACGCTGGTACCGTCTCACCGTATCGGCGACTACAGCGGGCCGACGCAATGAGTGTGCGATCGATCGAGATGACAACCTTGCCCGATTGCCGCAGCACAAAACGAGAATCGGTCACAAAGTGCGGGTGCACACGATGAACGGCGAGGTAACCGAACAACGCCAGTAGCGACCACACCGATACCACTGCGAAAATCGCACTGAGCCACATCCACGGAATCAGGAGATGCAGAACTGCAATTTCGACGACGGTGGCAATACCGAAAGCTACGGGGAGAACCAGTGATCCACCGCTGGCCCGAATGGGGACACCGCCGGGCTCGACGCCTTTGTCTCGTCCACGCACCCAGAACCACAACGACTGGTAGGCAAGGAGTTCCGCCCGAATCGGCCGCCAGAACGGAGAATCGCCGAGCACCTCAGATACCGAGACGGCAGCTCCCAGTCCACGACGGCGACACTCCACATACGCTGTCACGAACCCGAGGAGGACAAACAACGCCAACGGGGCTTCGACAACGAGAAAGAGCAGTACCGCCTGCCCCGCCGTGAGAATGCCAGTCACGAAGAATGCCCCGTTGACAAGGAAGACCAGAGCGGTTACCAGTTGCATTCTTCGATGAAAAGCTTTGGCGCTCAGAAGTTTCATTCAAGATCTCCCGTCACAGTCATTCTCGCTAGTAGAGCGCGTTGAACTCGCAGTACCACCTCGCGTTGCGCCGGATCGGGAATTACATCTTCCAGCAAGACCGGCATCTGTGATCCGAAGCCAGCAGTATCGGCCTCCAGGTCTGAAATCGCCTGTTCATCGAATTGGTCGAGAAGTCTCCGCGAGAGTCCTTCGATTTCTTCCTCGGCCGAATCTACTTCACGCCCTTCCAAATTCGACCAATCGGACAGGAGCGCAAGATAAATCGGTCGCGCTTTGTCGTCCGCAATTGCCGACGCGTAGGACAACAGAAATTCCTCGGGAAGGTTGCCGGTCATTGCCAGCACTTCGAGGAGGTCTCGTTCACGTTCGAGCGCAACGCGAACCGCAGTCGACTGGGCAGTGTCGATTGCATGCGTGAGAGCACGAGCGACCCCTGCGGGCAACGCGGAAATGGGTCGGCCGTTCTCCGCATCGGCGAGCATCGCAGTGAGCCCGCCGTGGCGGCGCGCCAACTTCGCCTGTTCGGCTTCCACCGACCCGATCAATGCACGAAGGTCGGCAACGGTGTCGCTCATACCTTCGTCCGACTCATCGGCGGAAAACAGCGCCGCTATCGAGCCCAGCGGCACTCCGCGCTCAGCCAGCCACCGGATTCGGACCAGGCGTACGACGTCGTCCATTGTGTACTCGCGGTACCCGTTCGCACGTCGATCCGCTTCTCGCAGTAGCCCGAGTCGGTGGTAGTGCCGCACGGTTCTCGGTGTGGTCTGTGCAGCATCGGCAAGCTGACCTATACGCATGCCCACAGTCTGAACCATGACGCTGCGTCAAGGTCAAGAATGACTTCGAACAGAGCTGTGCCCCAGCGAAGATAGCCGCTGGGGCACAGTCGTTCCTTACATCGAACTAGGCGGTGATACCGAGTTCACGCAGACGCTCCTTGTACAGCTCGATGTTTCCGAGCTTGACGTCCTCGTACCCGCGAACCATGTCCGGCAGCCCTGCGATTTCCACTGCACGGGCGTACCCGTCGGCAGTAAGTGTGCTGGACAGGTCACCGATCAGGCCCTCGTACTGAGCCAGTAGTTCACGCTCAATCTTGCGAACATGCATGTAGCCGAAGGGATCGAGCTTGGTGCCGCGAAGCTTCTTGCCCTTTGCCAGAACCTTCAGTGCCACATGCGACTTGGGTCCAAGACCGATCTTCTTCTTGCGTCCCATCACCTTGAGAATCGGCGGGTGGAGCTTGTAGGTCAGGTTCTCCCCGGCCGGCACCTGCGACTTGACGTCCTCGATGAAAGCAGGGTCGACCAGCATCCGAGCAACTTCGTACTCGTCCTTGTATGCAGTGAACTTGAACAGACCGCGGGCAACAGCCTCACTGAAGTCGGTTCGCTCGGTTGCTGCGCGCTCAGCGGTCCAGACGGCTTGAACCTGGTCGATGTAGCGCTTCGCAACCTTGGCGGACTGGAACTCGATCAACTGTGCTGCACGCAGTTCCACCAATCGAAGTGTTTCGCCCGTGAGGCTCGTACCGGCGAATACATGTGCCGGTACGACAACCGGTGCCCGAACGGACTTGGCCGGCGTGATGACGGCTTCGAATGCAGCGGGGTCGGCGATTGCGACGCGGCCCCAGCGGAACGCTGCGATATTCGACTCCACCGCAACACCATTGATTCCGATTGCTTCTTCGATCGACTCGGCCGGCAGACGGAGTCCACCGCTCTGGTAGGCCGCGCCGATCAACAGGAAGTTGGCAGCAGCGGTGTTACCGAACAACTCTTGCGCCGCGGCCAATGCGTCGAAGGAACGCAGGGTCCGCGATACCTTGTCCAGGCGAGCCAGTAGGGATGCCTCTTCGGGGTAGCGAACAGCCTTGTCGTACACCATGTCGCCGGTAGGAGTCTGCGACGTCGACGCGATGGAGATGGTCGATTCGTGGTTTCCGTATTCGAGGTTCTTGTTGTCCGTCGCAGTCAGTAGATCGAACGCAACGATGCAGTTGGCACTGCCCGGAGTGAGGCGGTTGGACGGCTCGAGCGCTCCATCACTGAAACGTAGATGGGAGACAACGGGTCCGGCCTTCTGACTCAGCCCGATCTGGTCCAAACTTTCGACCTCGAGCCCCGCGCGCAGTGCCGCCGTTGCCAATACCTGGTTGACAGTCACGATACCCGTGCCACCGATACCCGCAAGAAACACGTTCTGCGTGGCCGTGAGCGGACCGAACTCCGGGTCGAGGACAACAGGTGGCTGCGGACGAACTGCCTTGGGCGCCTTCGTGCCGGGGACCAACTCCACGGTCACGAAAGACGGGCAATCGCCGTCGAGGCACGTGTAGTCGGTGTTGCAGGACGTCTGATCGATCTTCGTCTTGCGACCGAATTCCGTGTCCACCGGCTGAACCGACAGGCAGTTGGACTTGACGCCGCAGTCGCCACAGCCTTCACACACTGCTTCGTTGATGACAACTCGAGTGTTGCGCGTAGGCAAAGTGCCGCGCTTACGCTGACGCCGCGCGTCAGCCGCACAGTGCTGGTCGTAGATCAGAACCGTGACGCCCTTGATCTCGCGGAGTTCCTTCTGCGCCTCGTCGAGACGATCACGATGCCAGAGCTTGGCGCCCTTGGCCAAAGCCCGCTTGCTGTGCCGCGCAGGATCGTCGGCGCAGATGATGATCTGTTTAACACCCTCGGTGGTCAGCTTGTGGGTGAGCTGCGCAACGGAGAGGGCGCCTTCCGCATCCTGCGCGCCGGTCATTGCCACTACCTCGTTGTAGAGCAACTTGTAGGTGATGTTCACACCGGCAGCGATGCACGCCTGCACCGCCAATTGGCCCGAGTGGAAGAAGGTTCCGTCGCCGACATTCTGAAAAAGGTGCGGTACGTCGGTGAACGGGGCCTGACCGATCCACTGGCTACCCTCGCCGCCCATCTGGGTCAGCCCGGTGACTGCACTGTCCTCACGTCCGGACATCGTAACCAAGGTATGGCAACCGATTCCGCCGCCGCCGATGGAACCCTCAGGGATCGCGGTGGATCGGTTGTGAGGGCACCCGCTGCAGAAGTACGCGGTTCGCTTGGCGGAGAGGACATTCAGTGACAACGGAGCGGGAAGGGTGCGCTTGAGTTCGACATGCGGCTTCAGCACCCGGCGCAGCGGGGCCAGCAGCCGGCCGGCGGTAAGTTCGCCGCTGGCAGGCATGAGAAGGCGACCTTGACCATCGCGCTTGCCGACAATTCGGGGAGCGTCGTCGACGCCGTAAAGGATTTCGCGGATCTGCGCCTCGACGAACGCAGTTTTGTCTTCGACCACGATGATCTGTTCGAGTCCGGCTGCGAACTCGCGCACTGTGTCTCCGACGACCGGGTACGGCATGCCGATACGGAATAAGCGAATTCCGGCGCGGTGCAAAGCTTCGTCGTCGACGCCCAGGTCTGCGAGAGCCTGACGCACGGAATCGAATGTGGTTCCGGTGGCCGCGATACCGATCTTGGCACCGGAGGGATCAACCTCGATGACATCGAGGTTGTTGGCGGCGCCGTACGCATGAACCAGATCCCAACGCGGGCCGTACAAATCGGCTTCGGCGATCACACTGTCTGGCGGAGCTGCCATCTGACGCTGCTTGTACACAAACGGCTTGCCCTCGAACTGAACCTCGGGGACCACGATGTCGAAGTCTGCGATGCTGCCGTCCACCGTCCAGGCTCCGTCTGCGACGTCGGCGACAATCTTCAGGGCCACAACACAACCCGAAACACGGGAGAGCGCAACTGCGTGCATGCCCATCGTGATGATCTCTTCGGCATTTCGGGGAAACAGAACCGGAACTCCCATTGCAGCAAGAGAGCGTTCACTCACTGCGGGAACCGTCGACGACTTGGATGCCGGGTCGTCACCGACCAGCAGCACTACTCCGCCTTTGGGGTTGACGCCGTACATGTTTGCGTGGCGGATGGCGTCGGTCGCGCGGTCGACACCTGGCCCCTTGCCGTACCAAATTCCTGTGACACCGTCATGTGTTGCTGTGCCCACCGGTAGATCGGTCTGACTTCCCCATACCGCAGTCGCAGCGAGTTCCTCGTTGAATCCGGGAACAAACGTGATGTCGTGTTCCGCCAGCACCTTGGGCATTCCGTGAAGCATCTTGTCGACGCCACCCAACGGACTGCCCTGATATCCGGAGACGAAGGTAGCGATGCGCTTACCCGCACGGATGTCGCGGACGTGCTGTTCGACAAACCCGCGTGCAATCGCCTGAACACCGGTGAGCAACACCGGGCCCGATCCCGACCGGTACCGATCGTCGAGGTCGTAGGGCTTGGCTTGGGCTACGCCCGACACCAGTTCAGTCATCGTGACCACCGTTCCCATCTGAAGTGCACCCGAACACACCACATATTTCGATCTGTTCAGATGATCGTTATCCAGGTATGAAAAAGCGTCAACAGTGAGGGCTAGAACTATTCATTTCGCTCATCTGTGAGCTGGATCACCTCGCTTAGTTCATCGAATCTGTCAGTTGGAGACGCATTCGTGGCCACAACGAAAATCGATCCTGAATTCGCCTTGACCTTGACGCAACGTCAACTTACATACTGAACTCAGAACACACGACAAGAAAGGAATGCAGCAAAGTGAACGAATGGTCCATCCAAGAACTCGCGAAGGCTGCGGGAACCACGAGCCGAACCCTTCGCCACTACGGCGAACGCGGACTTCTCGAACCCAGCCGAACCGGCACAAATGGGTACCGCTTCTACAACGAGCATGCACTGATCCGCCTGCAACGGATCCTGCTTCTGCGAGAACTCGGACTGGGACTACCGGCCATCGCGGAAATCCTTGCCGGCGAAAGAGATACGACAAGCGCGCTGCGCACTCATCTGGACCTGCTCGAGCAAGAGAGATCTCGCATCGACCGCCAGATCGAATCCGTGACAACGACATTGAAAAAGACACAGGGAGGTCAGGCACTCATGCCCGAGGAAATTTTCGACGGTTTCGACAACAACCAATACAAGGACGAGGTGATCGAACGCTGGGGAAAGGACGCGTACAGCCGCGGCGACACATGGTGGCGCTCGATGACCGAGCAAGACAAGAAATCGCACCACAGCGCACAGCAAGACATCGCCGCAGCCTTCGGCGACGCCACCGCCCGGGGGCTCGGACCCACCGACCCCATCGTTCAAGAGATCACGCAACGCCAATTCGACTGGATCAAAATCGGTTGGCAGGGAAGAACACCGCGCGCCGACGCGCTCATCGGGCTAGGCCGGATGTATGTCGAGGATCCACGGTTCAGAGCGAACTACGACGCTCACGGCGGCGGGACAGCGGAGTTGATCCGCGATGCGATGGAGGTCTACGCCGAGAACCACCTACGCTGAAACTTCCCGACCAACCTTCAACTCAGAAGTGAAAGCCTGTGGGCAGCGGCGATCGCTTCGTCGCGAGAATGAACACCGAGCTTTCGATAGAGACTTCGGATGTGGCTCTTCAGCGTATTCGGGGAAACGAACAGCTTTTGCGCGATGTCCGCACGGGAGAGGTTATCGGCCAGTTCCCGCAATACATCCGCTTCTCGACTGGTGAGCGTGACACGTTCGATAGCGGACGGATAGATCTCGGCCACTTCGGAATCGAGAAATCGGGCAACCCGCTCACCACCTTCAGGATCCGGGGCTTCGAGTTGCACGATCAGGTCCCGCGGAACCGTGGCCAACGCCGACCATGCGCCGGAAGCAGCAACCCCGGCGCGGGCCGACGCCCACGAAGCTGATGCCTCCGGTTGCCTCCCCAAGCTGTGATGTGCCATTGCTTCGATCAAGTACGCTTCGACCCGAACCCTGGCGAATTGGTTTTCACTCCAGTCGATTTCACTGCACAGGCGCAGCGCCTGGTCAGGATTTCCGGTCAGCAGTTGTGCTCGTGCCGCCGATACGGCGACTATCGGCGGCGGGCTGTCGAAGGCACTGACCTCGTCAAGCGCCTTCTCCCCTTCACCCGCTGCAAGCAACAGGTCGACTCGTGCTGCGGCGAGCATCGCAGTACTGATCGAACCGGGGCAGATGACGGGCGGTTCGTTGGTAGCGACAGCCCGCTGAAGAGTGACGAGCCCCCCGAAATCATCTCGTGTTGCCAACGCCCAGCGTGCCCGGGCATATGCTGCGAAGGCCCAGAGGTCCCCCGCCGGCGAGATGCTCCCGAGAATCTCGATCGCCGAGGCGGCGTCTCGAAAATCCAACGCGTCCAGGGCAACCCACACCCGGGCGATTGCAGCGCCGATATGCGACGCAGGCCCTAACCATCCTTGAACATCGGGATGGGTGCATTCTTCGTCGAGCCAGCGGGATGTCTCCGAAAGGTCACCGCGCATAGCTGCGTTGAGCGCTAAATTGCCGGCCGCATGTCGTGCCACAAAGCACGGGCCGTATTCAAGCGCACCGCGGTACGCAATCGCTAACGCTTCCTGCGCCTCGTCGAAATTGCCGATCAGTTGGTGTGAAACACCCCAGATCAGTTGCAGTGCCGGTAGCTGAACCCCGAAATCCTTCTTCTGCTCGCCGCTCAATCCAGCGGCAACGTGAGAAAGCTTACGAGCGATCCCGGCAGAGCGTAGGTACTCACCCGAGGCCCGCAGAATCACGATCTGAACGGTTCCGCTGTTCAGGAGTGCGAGTGCGTCCGAACCGCCGCCCAGAGCCTGCAATTTCGACGCGTCCGACGGCAATGTGCCGTTGCCCGTCGACTCTGTACGCAATCGGCGCTCCAGCAGGTCGCGCCCGATCTGCATGGCCGGATGTGATGACACGATGTGATCAGGCATGGACCACAAAGCTTTTCGGGCCAACCCGCCATGATCTACCAAGAGCTCTGCCCAATGCCTAGCGAGGATCTCGGCCACCGTCGACCATGCTTGCGCATCGAGTGCGTAGCGCACCGCACCGGCAAAGTCGGACGATTCACGGCAATGCTCGGAAAGTCGGACCAATCGAGCGGGAGAATCACCGCCGATCTCGTCGCCGATCCTCATCAGTGCTTCTCGAATTGCCGGCGCAAAATACCACCGCGCCGGACTCTCGTCTGCCATCCGGAAGAGAAGCCCGACCGATTCGAGTCCGCCGACCAGAGTCGCCGCGTCGTCGTTCCCGGTGACCAGCCGAGCTATCTCGGGGGTCACGATCCGTGCAACGGACAGCGACAACGCAAAGTCCGATAGCTCGGTCGGTTTCGATCCTCGGATGACCCGCCGCTTCATGTACACGTACAACGCCTGATCAAGACGTTGCTGAATTTTCTCGTGACTACGCAATCGCACCGGCAGCGCGTTCACGACGTTCGATGCCAGCTTCATCAATGCCGGTACACCTGCGAGTTTCTCGCAGATCGAATGAACAATATTGGAGGACAGTGCGATTCCGGCACTCGAGAACAACGCAACCGACTCTTCGAGGGTGTACCGCAAATCGTCTACGGACAGATATTCGTCGATAGCGACGCAGTCAAATATGTCACTGATCGATCGATCCTGTAGCGTCACAATCACTTTCAAGCCTGATACTTCCGCCAGCAAGGAAGCGAGCCGGCTTCCGAGGCCGCCTCCGTCCACCAAATCGATTCGGTTGAACACGACAACAAACGGGATGCTCGACGAGACAAGGTATTCGCGGACTGCACGTTCGGGATCTTCATGCTCCGCCGACCCCCCCAACGCCACGCAGGAATCCTGAATTACAGCAAGCGCATTATTCCAGTAGTCGATCCGATCCATCCGCTCCGTCGGCGCCGGCACCCACACCACCGGACGGGTCGGGATGGTACCCATCGCGGACAACCACAATCCTGCAAGTTCGGTTTTTCCGAAACCCTGTGGCGCATCGAGCACCGTCAACCCATCGGGTGTCTGCATGCGCTCGATGAGTCGCGCACGAAGCGTCGTCGATGTCGTTCCCACGAGCCTGCGTCGCAAGGAAACGTGACTTCGAAAACTCTGTCCGACGCGAGCCGATTTTGATCCGGATATCACGATGTACCTGACACCTCGTGCCGATCGGAAGCAGATCTCGGGTCAAGGCAACAAGTCCCCACAGATCCGCGCATGGTAACGACAATAGACATATCCGAATTGCATCGCGAGACGGCGCCGCACCAAAATGTGCCCGCTTTGTCTTATTCTGTGCGCTCCGTCACCTATTGCCACTATTTTGTCGAAATACCATCTGACCTGGCGCAATTTCCTTATGATGCCCGGATCCCGAGAACTTACGACGCTGGCACCGCGCCAAACCGCTAGACAGAAACCTCCACGGAAGCCTTGTCCTCCGGATCATGGCTGGCAGCGCCGAATACCGCGACCGCGACGGCGCCGGCGATGGCACCCACAAATCCCACGACCGCCAACCATTCCAGGCCGGGCCGTGACGCGTCACCGAGAATCATCACACCCACGATCCCCGGCACCACGGTTTCGCCGACGACAAGTGCCGCCGTCGCACCGTTCACCGAACCGAGTTGCAACGCAACGGTGTGAAGATAGAAGCCGCCGAGACCGGTTACCGCGATCGCCCAGGCCGCCGGATCTCGCAGCAGCACAGCAACATCGAAAGGGTCGACCCCGTCGACAACTCGGACTGCGATAGCCAGACCACCGAACAGGACTCCGGAGATCAACCCGGAAACGACGGCAGCACGGGACCCGAGCCATCGGATCAGGCCCACGCCGATCAGCAGAACCGCAGCCGATCCGGCGAGAACTCCCCAGTGCACTGCGGCATTCGAACTACCTCCGCCGGCGTCACCGGCCGAGACCCCGAGAAGCAGCAGCGAGAGAATCACGGCACTGATAGCGAACCAGTCGCGTCGGTGAAGTTGAATTCCGAGTACCACGGTGCCCAGGACCGCAGTGATGACCAAGTTAGCGCTGATCACGGTCTGCGACAGGAAAAGTGGAATGAGTCGCGCAGACACGGCGCTGCCAGCAAAACCCACTACGTCGAGGAGCGTTCCGACAATGAAGGACACCGTCAGTACGGCGGCAAACGTCGAACGCATCGTCGGTCCACCCGACGCCGTCACATGGCGATCGTCCCCGCGAAGTTCCGCAGCGGCGGCAGACTTCCGCGCACCGTAGGCCTGCATCACCGAAGCGACGCCGTAGCCGACGCAGGCAACCAATGCCGCGATCAGGCCGATCAGCACGATAACCCAAGATGAGGTCCGACATCGTCCGTCATCATGTCCACTCTGCCGCACCTTGCCCTGAAATTTGTCTGAACACTGCACACTCCCCGAGAACCTACAAGTCGATTTTGTACAACTAGGTTGCACACAACTAAACCTTGCGCTACAGTTCTTCTTGTGACCAACCCGCTCGCCCTCGACCACCAGGTGTGCTTCGCCCTCTACTCGGCGTCGCGGGCCACCACCGCCGCTTACCGAGCCATGCTCGACGACCTGGGGATCACCTACCCCCAGTACCTCGTCCTGCTAACGCTCTGGGAACGCGACGGCCGGGGAGTCCGAGATATTTGCGAAGCACTCGATCTCGACACCGGCACCCTCTCACCGCTTCTCAAGCGACTCGAAGGTTTGGGATTGATCGAGCGTCGACGCCTCTCCACCGACGAGCGCCGCGTCGAAATCCACCTGACCGAGGCCGGCGCAACGCTGCGCTCCAAGGCCGAGGACATACCGGCCAGGCTCGCCGAAGCTACCGGTCTGAGCCTGAACGAGCTCGGCGAACTCCGCGAGGTTCTGGTCCGGCTCGGCAAAACACTTCAATCATCGAACGCTCACTCCGACGGAAAGAAGAAGCCATGAACATCGTGTACACCGCAGAAGCGCTCGCCACCGGCGAAGGCCGCAACGGTCATGCTCGCACCTCCGACGGACGCCTCGATCTCGATTTGGCGATCCCCAAGGAAATGGGTGGCAGCGGCGACGGCACCAACCCCGAGCAGCTTTTTGCGGCCGGATACGCGGCCTGCTTCCATTCCGCACTGCAGATGGTTGCCCGCGCCGAGAAGGCAAACGTCGCGGATTCTGCTGTAGGCGCCCGCGTCGGCATCGGCCCCAACGGAGCCGGAGGCTTCGGTCTCGCTGTGACGCTTGAAGTTTCACTCCCACACTTGTCCCATGACCAGGCCGTCGAGCTGACGGAGAAGGCACACCAGGTGTGCCCGTACTCCAATGCAACTCGCGGCAATATCGAGGTCACCCTCGAAGTAACCAAGGAAGACGACTAATGAGCACCACCAACCCCACTGTCAGCCGCGAGATCCGACTCGCATCACGCCCCGACGGTTGGCCCACCGCCGAGAACTTCTCGCTGGTCGAGGCACAGCTCCCCGAACTCGAAGACGGCCAGATCCTGGTGCGTAACATCGCAATTTCGGTTGACCCGTACATGCGTGGACGCATGAACGACGTGAAGTCGTACCTCCCGCCGTTCCAGATCGGAGCTCCGCTCGACGGCGGCGCCGTCGGCGAAGTTATTGCATCCAAGTCTCCTGATCGGGCTGTCGGCGACGTCGTAGTCCACGGTCTCGGATGGCGCGAATACGCCGTTGTCGACGCTGCGACGGCTGGACCCGCTGATACGTCCATCGCTCCCGCCACGGCCTACCTGGGTGCGCTCGGCATGACCGGCCTGACCGCCTATGCCGGTCTCACCGCTGTCGCTGAGTTCAAGGAAGGCGATACCGTCTTCGTTTCCGGCGCAGCGGGTGCTGTCGGTTCGCTCGTGGGCCAGATCGCAAAGCTGTTGGGCGCCAAGCGCGTTATCGGAAGCGCAGGTTCGCCGGCCAAGGTTGCACGTCTGCTCGAACTCGGCTTCGATGCAGCGTTCAACTACCACGACGGCTCGGTCACTGAACTCCTCGCAGCGGCCGCACCGGAGGGTATCGACGTCTACTTCGACAACGTCGGCGGCGACCACCTCGAGGCAGCGATCAACTCCATGAACCCGGGTGGCCGAATTGCCCTGTGTGGAGCCATTTCTCAGTACAACACCACCGAGAAGCCCACGGCTCCCCACAACTTGGCTGCAGTAATCGGCAAGGGTCTCACGCTGCGCGGTTTCCTGGTCGGCGGCTACCGCCACCTCGGACCCGAATTCCGCACCCACATGGCAAGCTGGCTTGCCGACAACAAGATCGAGTGGGACGAGACAATCGTCGAAGGCCTGGAGAACGCTCCGCAAGCCTTCATCGATCTGATGCGCGGCGCGAACACCGGCAAGATGGTTGTCACGCTGTAGCTTTCACCACTAGATTTTTCACGACCGACGATGGCCGAGAATCACTGTGATTCTCGGCCATCGTCGTCGTGGATCAGATCCCGAACGACACTCCGGTCAACTTCTCGGACAATGCCCACAGCCCAGCTGCGGTCTTCTTGTCGTGCGACTTCTTGTTCGAACCAACAACTTTCGGATAACCACGCTGCTCGAACGGACCATCGGGACCGATGTAGCTGCCGCCGAACGCGTCGGGCGCCGTAGCCGCCCACAACTCCGGCAAAGCCCCCATCTGCGCGGACTGCGCGATCAGGTTGCCGATGCCCATCAGTTTGTCCTGAATCGACTCGGTGTGCCCCTGCAGGTTCGTCGCCGCGTAACCGGGGTGCGATGCCAATGCCTTGAGAGTCGAACCCGAAGCCGCCAGTCGACGTTGAAGTTCGTACGTGAACAGAAGATTCGCGAGCTTGGACTGCCCGTAGGCGCGCCACCGGTTGTACTTGCGGTGCTCGAAATTGAGATCGTCGAGATCGATAGTCCCCAACTGATGCATCATGCTGGACATCGTGACGACGCGGTCGGTCAACTTGTCCTTCAGCAGTCCGGTCAACGCGAAGTGGCCGAGATGGTTTGTACCGATCTGCATTTCGAACCCGTCGACCGTCCGGTTGAACGGCACCGCCATCACCCCGGCGTTGTTCACCAGGACGTCAACGGCATCGGTGGCATCGGCAAACTCGCGTACGGACGACAGATCCGAGAGATCAAGTTTGCGCACCACAGCATTCGAGCCGATTTCGGCAGCGACTACATCCGCTTTCGATGTGTTCCGACATGCAAGCACGACGTCGGCGCCGGCCTTACCCAGCGCCCGCGCGACTACCTCCCCCAACCCACTGTTAGCGCCCGTCACGACAAATTTTCGTCCGGTCTGATCGACAACGTCATCTGCAGTCCACTTGGTCATGAAATCCAGCGTACGTGCGTTACTCAGCGGCAGGAATGGCTGAACTTTTGATCACGGTTTCCGTTTGGTTTTGATCGGCTTAGCACCCGGCGCCGGCGCGGTGGGTGCCGGCTTCGGCGTGGGTTCGACCTCGGCTTCGCGCTTCTCCGCCGCAATTTTGCCGTACACAAAATGCTGTTGAGCCAACGTCCAACAGTTGTTGCTGACGAAGTAGATCAGAATTGCGACCGGTGCGAAGGAACCGAACGCGATCACGCCGACCGGAAACACCCACAGTGCGAGCTTGTTCATGATTGCCGTTTGCGGGTTGGCAATCCCGGAATCAACCTGCCGCGCGACCGATGCTCGCGACGTGAAATGTGTCGCCACGGCCGCAAAGACCATCAGCGGAACGGCGACCAGAATGATGGATAATCTGGTGATGTCACCGAATGCCTCCAACTGGGCGGCCGGGCTCGAAATCATGGCCGACAGCGGCGCCCCGAACAACTTCGCGTCGAGAAATGACTGCACGTCGGAAGCACTGAAGAAATAGTTGGCCGTATTCGCATTGTCCGCGATCGACATTGGCTCGGTCGGGCTCAGAAACGGGATGTGGGAGGCCGCTCCGGTCCGATTGAACGAGCGGAGGACGTGATAGAGCCCGATGAAAACCGGTGCCTGAACAAGCATCGGCAGACACCCGAGCAACGGACTGTAGTTGTGCTCCTTCTGCAGCTTGCTCATCTCCACGGCAAGTTTCTGCCGGTCGCCGGCGTACTTCTTCTGCAAAACCTTGATCTGCGGTTGCAGCTTCTGCATCACCAGTTGAGTGCGAACCTGCTTGACAAACGGTTTGAACAGAATCGCCCTGAGCGTGAATACCAGAAATACGACCGACAGCGCCCACACGACGCCGCTGTCCGGCGATCCGGAAACGAAAGAAAAGACCTTGTGCCAGAACCACAGAATTGCGGACACGGGGTAATAGATAAAATCGAGCATGATGAATGAACCTCGCCAAGAGGGACGTTCGGAGAATCCGAACGCGGGAATGGTCGTGGACTGAGCCAGAGAGACCGACCTACGACGGGTTCAACCCCGCGCTACGTCGATCTAGCGACCAATTCCCGGTGCTCGAGGTTGCGGACGTCCTGGTGCGTCCGGACTGCTCTGCCGGCGGAAGGCGCCACGCAAGCAGCGTTCATCGCCGGACGGACCCTGGGACGACACCGTGCGCAGTTGGAGCGCTTCGTACATCGGCGACGCCGACAGCGCCGCGACGACAAACACCGCGATCGCGGTTCCCAATACGGCAGCACTGCCCGAGGAACTGAGCGGTGGAGCGGCCAGCAATGCGATGAACGGAAGCAGAAGTAGCAACAGTGACCGCGTCACCGTGCTCGCTCCCTGCTGATTCATGAAATCGAAGATACACGGTTGTTCACAGCTCACGAGCCAAAACCTGCCTGAGACAATCAACCGATGACGTCTCGAACTTTCGAAGAGCTGGTCGAAGAAGCACAATCCGTCTCCGTCGACGGTTGGGATTTCTCTTGGCTCGACGGACGCGCCACCGAGCAGCGTCCGTCCTGGGGATACCAGCAACTCATGAGTGAAAGACTGAGCCGAGCCGCTGCGGCGCTGGATATTCAAACAGGTGGCGGCGAAGTGCTCTCCGCAGCCACGACGCTTCCGCCGGTCATGGCTGCCACCGAATCCTGGCCACCCAATGTTGCCAAGGCAACTGCCCTACTTCGCCCGCGCGGAGTCGTCGTTGTCTCGGACCCGGATGAGCCGCCACTACCTTTTGCCGATGCCGCCTTTGATCTGGTGACATGCCGTCATCCCGCGACGGTGTGGTGGAGCGAAATTTCTCGGGTCCTCGAACCCGGCGGGACGTACCTCGCCCAGCATGTCGGTCACGCAAGCGTTTTCGAACTAGTCGAGTACTTTCTCGGCCCCCAACCGGAGGCCCGACGCGGTCGGCACTACGAGGACGAGAGTGCCGATGCCCGCGATGCCGGTCTCGAGGTGGTCGACCTCCGGTTCGAGCGACTGCGCCTGGAATTCTTCGATATCGGTGCTGTCATCTACTTCTTGCGCAAGGTGATCTAGATGGTTCCCGGCTTCACAGTTGAGCAGTACCTCGACCAGTTGCGCGAACTCGACCGACAGATACGACGCGACGGACCCTTCGTCGCCTACTCGAGCCGGTTCCTGATCGAGGCTCGAAAGGCCGGCTAAGCCGGATGCACCGACTTCCAGTGCTGCGCAATGTCGATCCGTCGCGTGATCCACACGTTCTCGTGTGCTTGAACGTGATCGAGGAACCGTTCGAGAGCCGCCGCACGGGCGGGCCGTCCGATAATGCGGCAATGCAATCCGACCGAAAGCATCTTCGGCGCGCCCGCAGCACCTTCGGAATACAGAACGTCAAACGCGTCCCGCAGATGGGCGAAGAATTGATCGCCACTGGGAAACCCTGCCGGAGAAGCGAATCGCATGTCATTGGTATCGAGGGTGTACGGAACAACCAGATGCTTGACCGTCTCGTCACCACGCGGCACGTCGACCCAATACGGGAGATCATCGGCATAGGAATCCGAGTCGTAGACAAACCCACCGTGCTCGACCACCAACTGACGGGTGTTCGGTGAATCGCGTCCGGTATACCAACCGAGCGGCGCGGATCCTGTGAGGTCGCGCAGGATCGCGACGGCCTCGGCCATGTCCGCGCGCTCACGTTCGACGCCGACCGTTTGATACGACGTCCATCGCAGTCCGTGACACGCGATCTCATGGCCCAGTTCGCGAAAAGCGCTGACTGCTTCGGGATTACGCTCCAGAGCTCGGGCGACGGCAAAGATCGTGAGCGGTAGCCGGCGCTTCTCGAAAATGCGGAGGACTCGCCACAACCCGGCCCGCGATCCGTACTCGTAGATCGATTCCATACTCATGTGACGGTTCGGAAATGCCTCGGCCGGAGTCATTTCCGATAGAAATGTCTCCGAACCGTCATCCCCGTCGAGAACATTCCGCTCCCCACCCTCTTCGTAGTTGAGGACAAACTGAAGGGCTATCCGCGCGTCGCCCGGCCACTGTGGATGGGGAGGATTCTTGCCGTACCCCACCATGTCACGCGGATAGCTGTTCATGACAACACCTTTACAGTCACTGGCTGGAAATCGCAGTGCGAGCTGCCGCCGTCAACGTACCGAAAACACGCAGTCGCGCCAGCCCCCCATCCGGGAAGATATCCAACCGCACATCCGTGACCGAAACATCTCGCTCGATCAGGAATCGATGACGCGTATCAGGGCGAAATACAGTGCGCGGCAACAGTTCGATCCACTCGCCGCTCGACGTGCGCCCGGATAACGAACCTGCCCCCGGTGCGTTGCCGAGGAAGTACGACGTGTCGACCTCGAGAAAACTCAACGACCCCTCACCCGCAAGTTGCACCTGCACCCAATCGTTTCCGTCATCTCGACGACGGGCTGTCTCCCAGCCATCACCCATCGACGCGGCACGACCCGGGAACAGGATGTTCTGGGGCGAGCTGTAGAACATGTTGGAACAGTCGGTGACTCGTCCACCGTTCTCCAATGCGGCAAGATCGAGGGGACCGGCGTCGAGAAAGCGTACGTCCGGTCGCGCCTCACCGTGGACGCGGAATCGTGCCACACCACCATCCGGGTAAATGGTGAGCTTGACGTGTGTCCACCTCTGATCGGACCTCACCGCGAACGGATTCTCCGAGTCGCCGGACACTGCTGAACGCTCGACAATGCTCTGCCACTCCCCGGACGTCGCCAGTTCTTGTGGGTCCGGGTAACCGTCGACGGAAAGGCCTTCTACCGATATCTCGGGCGGGTAGTTGCCCTTGAACCACGCTGTATCGATCACCACACCTCGAACCACACCGGGAACGCCGAGTCGAACAATTGCCTCGTCGTGACCGGCGACGCGACGTCGACGGGTTTCCCAACCGTCGTACACCTGACCCTTGTGTCCGAACGTAGCCGGTTGGTACCCGGCCTTCCCTGACCGGATCAGTGCCTCACGCTCGGCAAATGCTTCGTCATTAGCCCAGATCACAGCGCCGCCGAGCGTGCGCAAGGCCAGGTCCGGAAAGATAGTGAAATCAGCAACGCTCATCAGTTCACTCCATTGTTCGCGGTTGTACGTCCCACCAAGTTTCGTAGCACCGCGACGTCTGCAGCAGGTGCTAGTGCAAGGACGTCGGACTCGGCGAAGGCTCCCGCCTCCACGCCTCGAAGGATCACAGCGGCCAGTGCCTGCGCCGTTGCCGGTTCGTCCATCACACTCCCACCGCGGCGGTCGAGGTAGGCCTGCACTCGCGGCGCGGCAGCAGCCAAGGCCGAGCGATAGAAACCGAATGTCGCGAGCCACCGAGTGACCAGATGGCCCGCGTGCATGTCCCACCCTTGGTAGTAACCACGCTCGAGGGAACGCCTGACCAAGCGGTGGTGCCGCCGGATCGCGTCGTGAATTGCGTCGGAGGTTCCAACCGGGGCGATTTGGGTGGAACCGTCGCACACCCACACTCCCGTCTGTGCGGCCGCGGCGAGCATGACAGCCTTCGCGTGATCTGCGACGGGATGTTCGAGGGATTGAAACTGCGACGCAATCCCGCAGGCAGCGCTGTAATCGTAAGTACCGTAATGCAAGCCGGTAAGTCTCCCCTCGGCGCGATGGATGGCCGGCGCAATCGCGACGGCTCCGTCGGCAGCGATCACTGCCTGCGGGCTCTCGATCTGCAACTCGAATCGAAGGGATCCAGCAGCCAAGCCGTGCGCCTTCTCCAACTCCTCACAGAGCAGCACTGTCGCGGTAACCTGCTCTACAGCACGCAGTTTGGGTACCGTGAATACAAATCCCGACGGCACTCCCCCGGCCGCGTCGAGAACAAGTTCGAGAGTGCGAATGGAGCGTCGGCGCTCACTGGCGGGCAACCCCTTGAACCTGATGCCGCACCAGCTCGGACCCTGCGGGTCTTGACTGATCGTAGCCAAGGTTCGACCGGCATTGCTCGCTGCGGCATCCTCCTCCGCGTCGTCCCGTCGTCCGTAGCCGTCCTCGAAATCGATACGCAGGTCTTGGACGGGATTGCAGCCCAACAGAACCCGAACATCACCGAGCGCATTCTCCGCATCAAGACCGGCAATGACGTGTGCATGGGCGTCAAGCAGCCGTATCGCCTGCTCACCCCACAACCGAGGCGTATCGGCGCTCGCGTCGGCCGCACTGACATACACCGTATGCACGGGTTGAATCTCGTCTCGATTGCCCGGGTACTGGCTTTCGAGTCTCGCATCGACCGGGTCGAGCAACTGCGCCAACTTTTCGAAGGCATCAGAGGGGAGGCGCGATGCTGTCATAGGACAATCCTCGCAGAACCAATACGAACTCGCTGTTCGTTATAGATAACCCAACTGAGGCGACTACACGAACCTGCCGGAGAACGCCCGCGGTGGTGGACCTCACAAGCGTATCGACCCACAATCGGCGCCCGAAGTGCCGCGACTGGCCCGATTGCCCGTCCCGTGCGGCTACCGTCGAAGATGTGTCTCGATCTCCGCTACCTGTCCGCGACGGCCTCAACCCCAGTCGCATCCGTCAGCCCGACTCCGGGCTGTGGGAAACCACGCTGGAATACCTGCTCGAGCGGTTCCCCCAGGACTCCGAGCGGCTACGTGAGAAGGTCGCCGCCGGCGAGGTCGTGGACGAAAAGGGCGTCGGCATCGACGAGCAGACGGCCTTTGCACCCCGCCGCTTCGTCTACCTCTATCGCGATCCGCCCGTCGAAACCCGGGTGCCCTTCGAGATCGACATCCTGCACCGCGACGACAACATCCTCGTCATCGACAAGCCTCATTTTCTGGCGAGCACGCCTCGCGGACGCTACATCGCCGAATCCGCTCTGGTACGCCTTCGCCGAGACCTCGATCTGCCCGAACTCAGCCCGGCGCACCGACTCGACCGCGTGACGGCCGGACTCCTGCTTTTCACCGTCCATCAGCAGGCCAGACGCGGATACCAGACGATGTTCGCCGACCGTCTCGTGTCCAAGGAATACGAAGCCATCGCGCGTTACGACGCCGATGTAGTGACACCCGCCGTTGTTCGGAGCCGGATCGTGAAAGAACGCGGAGTCCTGAAAGCCCAAGAAATCGAGGGCGATCCCAACAGCGAATCCCGGATCGAACTCGTCGAAACGCACGGCGAATACGCGCGTTACCGGCTCATTCCGCACACCGGCAAGACGCACCAGTTGCGCCTACACATGACGTCTGTGGGCCTACCCATCCACGGCGACAACTTCTATCCCACTTTCTACGATGTTGCCGCAGAAGACTATTCGAATCCGCTACGACTACTGTCGAAAGTGCTCGAGTTCAAGGACCCGGTCAGTGGCGAGAATCGCCGATTCGAAAGCAAACTGACACTCTCGTGGCCGACCTGAGACCTGCAACTCTTCCCCTTCGCCTCCGTTACCGGAAGGATGGAGGCGCAGACACGCCGCACCGCATTGCACCGCATTGCACCGCAGAAGGAGAACAGATGAGCAAGACCGCTGCCGTACCCGGAGCCGTGTCGGAAGTCGAGCGAAAGTACGAAGCACCTGCAGAGCAGGAAGTTCCGGCACTCGACAACCTGCCGGGAGTCGTGGGCTCGCCGATCCACGACTCGATTCAGCTCTCCGCCACGTACTACGACACGGTCGACTATCGATTGCTCGCCGAGAAGATAACGCTGCGCAAGCGTGAAGGTGGCGACGACGCGGGCTGGCACATGAAACTCCCCGGCGAAGGGGATGCTCGAACCGAGATTCAACTTCCTCCCGACGACGGAACCGAAGTGCCCGCGGCACTGTCGAGCCTGGTTCGGGCAATCACTCGCGGCAACGAACTGACCCCCATCGCGTTGATCATCACCGACCGCGAGCGCACCCGGCTGAACGACGCCGACGGCACCCTGCTGGCCGAGGTGGTATCCGATACCGTAATCGCCTGCAAGGCCGACGGTTCCGAAGAATCAAGCTGGCAAGAGGTGGAGGTTGAGCAGGGCGCCGGCGGCCAGCCCCTGGCCGACGCCATCGAAGCAGTCCTGTTCGAGGCCGGACTCGAACGGTCGGCAAGTCCGTCCAAACTCAAGCGAGCATTGGGCACCTCCATCACCCCGTACTCCGCAGCAGCAGGCATCGCAACCAAGTCGCCGAGCTCACGAATCCTGCTGCGCAATTACATTATCGAGCAGATTCGCGCTCTCACCGACGCCGATCTCGGAACCCGCCGACGCAATGAAGAAGCTGTTCACGACTTCCGCGTCGCGGCGCGCAGAATCCGCAGCGCCCTGCAATCGTATGCCGGAGATTCACCGCGCATCGACAACCTCATCGCCGATCTTCGATGGTTGGGCGGCAAATTCGGCGACGCCCGTGACGTCGAGGTGCAGTGGCAACGTCTCGTCGACCGCCTCGATGAAATCGACGTTCCCGAGCAGGAAGCCGTGCGCGCCCGGATCGACGAATACTTCTCAGCCCGAGGAGAAACCGCACTGGACAATGCACTCGGCGCACTGAACTCCGAGCGTTACCTGTCTCTACTCGAGCAATTAGACGCCTACATCGGCGATCTGGAATTCGACAGCGTCGGCCGCCGCGCGGACAAGAAGGTTTCGGCAAAAGAGTTGGCTCGCACGTTGCGCCACCTATCGCACAAGGTCGGTGGACGTGTCGACGACGTGGCCAAGGCGCACTCACGTGCGGAACGCGACGAGAGAATGCACCGAGCACGCAAGGGCGCCAAGAGAATGAAATATGCGATCGAAGTGATGGAGCCGTCGAGTAAGCGTCACGCTAAACGTGTACTCAAGCACTTCACCCATTTTCAGGATGTTCTCGGCGAACACCAGGATTCTGTTGTGGCACAGCACCATTTACTGGAGATGGCGTCGGAGCACGAGCACACCTCGCTCACCAGTTTCAGTCTCGGAATTGTGTACCGACACGAACTCGACATCGCCGACAAGCAGGCGACATTGTTGAAGAAGACATGGAAGGAAGCTGCGAAGTCATCAGAAGCGCTATGGCGGTAGCCTCCACCACGACAGTCGACGGATCTCGAACTTATTGAGGGAGTAGACATGACCACACTTGCCGGACACCAGGACATCGTTGTCGGTATCGACGGATCCGAAGCCTCGACCGCGGCCGCCAGATGGGCTGGGTCAATTGCACAGGCAGTCAACGCGCGACTGATTCTGGCGCACGCATTGCCGCAGGAGGGCCCGATTTACAGCCCGGCCGCCGTCATGCTGCAGTCACAATTCCTCAATCAGATCAGGGAAGACGGCGAAGCCATCACCGGCGTCGTCACGGATCTACTAGCGAACGAGTTCCCTTCCCTTGTTATCGAATCCGAGATCGCACCGGGGCCACCGATGACGCACATCCTCGAATGCGCCGCGACTGCACGTCTGATCGTGATGGGTTCGACGGGTTCCGGCGCCCTGCGTTCACGCCTGCTCGGCTCCACTGCACTGAAGGTTGCCAACCATGCCCCCTGCCCCGTGACGGTCTGGCGCGGGACTGCCCAGCATCCCGGGCCCGACCAACGTCCGGTGGTTGTCGGCGTCGACGGAAGTACATTGAGCGAGAAGGCCGTCGAATACGCATTCCAGTATGCGGATCAGTTCGAGGCACCTCTTTTTGCCGTTCACACGTGGCAAGGTGCGTCGACCTTCCGTGAGGGAGGCGCAGGAATCCTCATCGATTGGGAAGCCGTCGAACAGGAAGAGTCCGCATTGTTGGCCGAAAACCTTGCCGGCATGTCGGACCAGTATCCGGATGTTGCGGTCACTCGCATCAGCGAACCCGGTGCTGCCGCACCCGTAATGCTCAAATATGCCGACGACGCCCAACTCCTGGTTGTCGGCAGTCACGGCCGGAGCGCTATGGCTGGTGCCGTAATGGGTTCCACGAGTCAGAACCTTCTGCACCATGCACCGTGTCCGGTGATGATCGCTCGCGGCTGACCAAGCGGCATCAGCCCAAGCCCGTGCCGACCAACTGACCGACCCCGTACGTCACCGCCATCGCCAAGGCTCCGCCGAGAACCACTCGCATGACCGCTCGGGACTTACGGGCACCGCCGAGCGTCGCGCTGATCGTCCCGGTCAAAGCCAGGGCGATCAGCACAGCGAAGAACGCAATCGGCACCCGACTTCCGGTTGCCGGCAAGAGAATTGCGATCAACGGAATTGCCGCACCGATGGTGAACGACACCGCCGACGAGATTGCAGCATGCCAGGGGTTGGTCAGGTCATTCGGATCGATGCCCAACTCGACTTCGACATGTGCTGCGAAGGCGTCGTGTTCGGTAAGTTCCTCGGCAACTTTCCGAGCCGTCTCCGGACTCAATCCCTTGTCCTCGTAAATCCCGACGAGTTCGGCAAATTCCTCTTCGGGAGTCTCTTGAAGTTCTCGCTTTTCCTTCTTGAGCAGCGCACGCTCGGTATCGCGTTGCGCGCTGACCGAGACGTACTCGCCGAGCGCCATGGACACCGCACCCGCAACTAATCCCGCAAATCCGGCGGTGAAGATCGCCGAACGTTCCGTTGTTGCCGCCGCAACACCGACCACCAGGCCGGCGGTGGACACGATGCCGTCATTTGCGCCCAGAACACCCGCCCGGAGCCAGTTCAAACGATTGTTCAAGCTGGGAGTACTCGGCCGCGATCCCTCGCTGGGAACTTCACCGGTGACCTGCACGCTATCGGACATACCCCTCAGATTAGGGTTCCGCCGCAGTCTGCGATAGCAATCTGAGGCTGCCCTCAGGAGACCCACGTCACCATACCAACCAAGCACTTGCTAGGTTAGTTCCGTCAGAAGGTTCAGCCACGCACAGCCAGGAGTAGACATGACTGCAACGCGCACCGCACTGATCAGCGGCGGAACCGGCGGCATCGGTTCCGCAATCGCCCTCATGCTTGCCGCACGCGGACACGACGTGGCCTTCACCTACCGAAACAATGCCGCCGCAGCAGCACAGTTGAGCGAGAAGATCCGCTCATTCGGGGTCTCGGCACACTCGTACCAAATGAATCTCGATCGCGAAGGCTCCATCACAGCCGCCGCGAGCGCCGCGATCAACGACCTCGAATCCCTGACAACGCTCGTCCACGCGGCGGGTCCTCACGTCCCGATGACACACCTCTCGCGCGTGACGCCGGCCGTCTTCAGTGAACAGTTAAACCAAGAAGCCGCAGCGTTTTTCACCCTCGTACACACCGCACTACCAGCACTGCGCGAATCCTCCGGCTCTGCAGTTGCCGTCACCACAGCGGCCACCGACCGCTTCCCGATCCGTGACGGACTCTCCGCCGGCACCAAAGGTGCTGTCGAACAACTGATCCGGGGATTTGCCGCCGAGGAAGGACGCTACGGCGTGCGCTTCAACGCAGTCGGCCCCGGGATGCTCACCGATGGTATGGCCGAAAGACTCATTGCCTCAGCCGATCTCGACCCACATGCCCTCGATGTCACCATGAGCCGGATCCCACTCAAACGATTTGGGTCAGCCGTCGACATCGCCGAAGCCGTCTGCTTCCTCGCCAGCGACGCAGCAGGTTTTATCAGTGGTCAGAAACTGAACGTCGATGGCGGATACACAGTGTGAGGCACTAGCCGCCCAGCCTGCGAAACACCAAACGCACCGTAAATTCCAGGTGCGCCATCACCTGGTCGGCGGTCATCCGACCCGCCACCCACGAGACCAGAGAAGACATCCAGACGTCGTCGATCACCTTGACCGCGTCCAACTGCTGCTGCGACACTTCCTCGACACCGATCGCCTTCGCGAACATCTCCGTCACCACGTTGCCCAGTGCATTCAGTTCCGGCGTAGCCGACGCATCCGCAAACATGTACGCGCGGACCAAAGCTTCATAGAGTTGATGATTGGTCTCGAGAATCTCGGTGTTCTTCCTCAACACAAACAGAATTCGGTCCGAAGGCGACTCACCCGGAACCGTGAAATCCTGAAATCTGTCGCGCAACCCCTCGAACATCCATAGCAACGCCACAATGAGCATGTGGTTTTTGGAGGGGAAATAGCGGTATACCGTCCCGATCGCGACTCCCGCACGCTCGGCAACCGATCTCATCTGAACTGCGTCATAGCCGCCTTCGGATGCGGATTCCATTGCCGCGTCGATAATTCTGCTGAAACGCGCACGCTGTGAAGGCGTCGTACGACGCCCCGTAACCGAGCTTCTTTCCACTACAGACTGATCCGGCTTATCGCCACCTGACATGCCCACAACCTTCTCTGACGCCGATTTCAGTGTCCAATGTAGCCGCCCACCAGAGATCCCGACGCGTACTGGACAGATCAGGAAGCACGTCGAGGGCGGGTTCCACCGCTGCGATATCGCGGGTCGTCGTCGCCGTCACGTCGCACGGAACGCCGTCGATCCGGCTGTTGCGCTCGCTGCGGCGTCCGCTGCCGATCCCGCTGCGGCGCCCGGGCAGGCGCCCGGGCAGGTGCCCGGGCAGGTGCCCGCCGAGCTTGCGGACGTTCCCGCGGCTTCGGCGTCAGCTTCTTCGCCTCACCGAAGCGCGGCTTTCCGAAGACAAACGGAATCCATCCGCGGCCACTACTTTCGAGCGACGCTACGGCCTCCGGTTCACGGAACGCGGCGTGTGCGATCAAGCCGAACATCAACAGCGTCGTGATCATTGACGTTCCACCGGCCGAGATGAGTGGCAGCTGCAAACCCGTCACCGGGATCAGACCCACCACGTACGCGATATTGATGAAGGCCTGCATCACGATCAAGGTCGTTGCGGTCGCCGTCATGACTTTGAGGAACGGATCGGTCGAACGCTTCGCGATTCTCAGACCGACCAGAAGGACTGCGACAAAAAGTGCCACCACGATCAGCGCGCCGATCAGTCCGAGCTCTTCACCGATCACCGCGAAGATGAAGTCGTTGTGTGCCTGCGGAAGATAGCTCCATTTGGCGTCGGACTGCCCGAGGCCGCGTCCGAAAATTCCGCCGTTTGCCAAGGCGTACTTGGCTTGAGTGCTTTGGAAATTCAGGCCCTGCGGATCCAGATCGGGATTCAGATATGCCTTGATTCGATCCGAGCGGTAACCGGCGGTAAGCCCGAGAACGAGGAAGGCGACGCCGGAACCCAATGTGAGAATAATGAACGTCTTGATCCGGAACAATCCGAACCACAGCACCGACATGAAGATGATGCCGATCGTGATGGTGGTGCCGAGGTCCTTCTCCAGCACGACGAGAACAAGAACAAGAAGTGTGGTGCCACCGATGACGGGCAGGGCTCGGTTGACGTCGAGTCTCGAATTCATGAACGACGCCACCGTCGCCGCCGACCAAATGGCCAGCGCGAGTTTGGCAAGTTCCGACGGCTGGAATGAGATTCCGGCAACGACGAACCAGCTTCGGGCACCCATCTGCTCCGATCCGATACCCGGAATCAAGACCAGCACAAGTAGGACCAAACACAAGATCAACAGCCACGGCGAGTATTTACGCATCAGTTCCGTGGGCACTCGCACAACAGCTACGAACAACACCAGCCCGATCGCCGCGAACATGCACTGCGGCCAGAACCGGGCATACGACGTGCCGGAGAGGACATACGATTCGACGCTCGACGACGAGAGCACCATCAACAAACCGAAGGCCACGATCAGGATGACCAAGCCGACCATCATGTTGAAGTCGAACAACGGACGATTGGTCCACATCGCTGCACGGGCACGGAAGGTCATCGGCTCGCCCCCGCGCGCTTTGCCTTTGTCGTCGCTCCGATCCGTCACCACTTTAGTATCGTGCCACGACTTCTAACTCGTGGGTAACACTGGTCTCACGTGTCACACCCAGCACAGCACGAGCCCCGCCCGACTCTCGTCGGACGGGGCTCGTCGAGTTGGCGGAGAAGTTACTTCGCGCCCATCCATGCCTGGTCGAACAGCATGATGCCGGTTGCGGTCGGAACCACACCGTGCACGTTCTTCTGCCATGCCCAGAATGAGGACAGACCACCGACCGGCGCCGACGGCACCGTTTCGTTCCACAAGGTCTGGATCTTGCTGATCACGGCGAGAGCGGAAGCGTTGTCCTTGGTCTGCTGCAGTTCTGCGATCAACTGGTCCATCGCGGGATTGGCGTAACCCGCGGTGTTGGACTTCGAGGTGCTGTTGGTGGTCGAGAACAGTCCGAGGTCCGGAATCGACTCGTAGAGGCCGATGCCGGCATGTGCGAGGTCGAAATCGTTCTTGACGTAGACGTTCTGAACGATGTCACCGGCGTTGTTGGCCAGAATCAAGTTGACCTCGAAGCCGACTGCCTGCAGAAGCGACTGCACGGCCAGGCCGATCGCGTGGTCCTTGGGCTCACTGAGAACGATGTAATTGAGCTTTCCGTTGTATCCGTCGGCTTTGGCCTGGGTCAGAAGTTCCTTGGCCTTGGCCGAATCGTAGGCGATGCCCGGGGTGTCGACGTGCCACTGCGACGTCTTACCGAAGAGCTCGGATCCGGGCAGTCCTTCACCGTTCTCGGCGCGCTGATCGATCAGCTCGGGATCCAGTGCGTAGCCGATCGCCTGGCGGACCCGAACATCCGAACCCGGGCGGCCCTCGCGGTTGTTGATGATTTCGGCGCTACCGGCGTTGAGAACGTCCATGTATCCGGGGTATCCGGCAGACTTCGCAGAATTGATAGCTGATGTGAGACCACGAATGTATGCAACATCCAACTGGCCGCTGTTCAGAGATTCGAGGTTGGCCTGCGGCCCGTTGAGCGCCACCATGCGCAACTTCTCGAGCTTCGGAGCGCCACCGTAGTAGGCGGGGTTGGCCTTGAAAACTCGCTCGACGCTCGGAGTGAACAGATCTTCGGTGAATGGTCCGGCACCGATAGCGGTGAACTTGTCACCCTGCTGCGACGACGGAGCGACGATCATTCCGTGGCCGAGAGCCAGCATCGAGGGGAAACGCATCCACGGTGCATTGAGGTGGAAAACAGCAGTGGAGGCGTCGACGGCGTCCATCGATGTGACGGAAGCGACCCACAGTTCCGCTCCGTTGCCCTTACCCGCGTTGTACCGATGGATGCTCGCGACTACTGCATTTGCATCGACCGGGGTCCCGTCGCTGAACGTCACTCCGTCGCGGAGCTTCAAGGTCCACGTCGTGCCACCGTCGTTGGTTTCGAGTGACTTGGCGAGCTTCGGCTGAAAATCGCCGCTCGTCGTGTCGTAGCTCACCAGAACGTCGTACACGGCAGCCAGTGCCTCGCCGCCCGAGCCGCCACGTGCTGCTGTCTTCGTCGGATCCAGGGTCGCTGCCAGGACCTGCACACCGTAAGTCAGTGTTCCGCCGGCAACGGCGGGTCCGGGGTCACTCTGCGGATTGACCATCCCGGTCAATGCAGCCGAGGCCGTGGAGTCACCGCCCGGAGAACTGGTGTCGTTGTCGGTGCTGGCGCAGCCCACGAGCAATACGCCCGCCGCTGACAATGCAACCGCCACCCGGCTAATTTTCCCGATGCGTCTGGGTCTCGAGTTCGACACGTCGACCTTCACTTCCCTCTTGTGCAGTAAAAAAGGGCCGGCCGTCGAGAGACAACCGGACCACGCGCCGCCATGGAATGGGGCGCAGTGGCCAATACTGCTGATCGAAGATAAGTGACGCACGGCACGTTCCCGCTGACCGGAATCTTCCGAAAAGGAACCAGATCGGCCAACCGGAAGAAGGGGCGATGCCACGCAATAAAAAAAGCTCCAGATTCGCGTTCTGAGAACGTCGAAACTGAAGCTTGAAATATCGAGTTTTGGTGGCCAGGGCCGGGATCGAACCGGCGACCTTCCGCTTTTCAGGCGGACGCTCGTACCAACTGAGCTACCTGGCCGGACGGCACCCGAACCGAATGCCTACGCATTGCGTTGTTCTCAGTCAGATGACTGAGAACAACGCTTTGCGACCCTGACGGGACTCGAACCCGCGACCTCCGCCGTGACAGGGCGGCGCGCTAACCAACTGCGCCACAGGGCCTTGCTTTTTCCTTGCTGTGAAACCGTACTACATCTTCTCGCTGCTCCCAAACCACTGTCCTAGCTGGGCATTTCTGCAACTCAAAGCTTGTCGTGCGGGTCTTGCCGGTCAAACCATACTGCATCGTTTCGCTTTCGCAAAACGTACCCCCTACGGGATTCGAACCCGCGCTACCGCCTTGAAAGGGCGGCGTCCTAGGCCGCTAGACGAAGGGGGCCCGTCGGATCACTCCGAACTAGTTCCCCAACGGCATTCCGTTGGGAGCTTGGATAGCTTAAGACACGTAACTGGAAAAACCCAAATCGCCAGGTCAGGCAGCGGAAATCGCACTATTGCTGCACGTAGGACTCAACCGGAGCCCACCCGTCGCGATGAAACTTCTCGAGCCATTCCGCGCTGGCCATCGCTTCGAGCACTATCTCGAGAGACTCTTCGAACCAGGACGCTAGGTCACCACTCTGCGAAGTCAGGTCGGCCATGTAGCGCTGGCCGGCAAGACTTGCCGCGAGGACGCGCGTGAACTTCTCGATATCCACATCTTCACGGAACAGACCGGCATCCTGGGCCAGTGCCGCGAACTGATGCGCCGAGCGTCCCCACACCTCTCCTGCACCCGCCTGAACGTCGGCATAGAACTCAGGCTCGATGATCAGCCTGAACTCCGCGCGCACGATCACATTGGTCTGGAACAGCGTGGCGACATCACGCACCAGACCGTGCAGAAGCTGGAACGGGTCGAGATCAGTGTGCTTTGCCCACTGATCGGTGACGTCGGTGAATAACTCGATTGCGCCGGTAAGGATCGCCCTCGCCAACTCTTCCTTCGACTGAAAATGGAAGTACATGGCGCCCTTGGTGGCTTGGGAGCCATCAAGAATCGCGTTGACCGAGGCGGCGGCGTAGCCGCGCTTGGCAAACTCACTTGCAGCCGCTTCGACCAGGGCGGCGCGGGTACGCCGCGCACGCTCTTGTTGACGTGCCATTGGCGGTGTCATACCTCTCGACGAGTCGGTCTCCGAAAGGTGCCGCCTGCGGCACCTACAATCCCCCGAAAGTTCACAATATCTTCTCGGCTTACGTCCCGTAAGGCATCGCGTAACACCCACCAAAAGTACTAGTGAGTGTCAGTCAGTCAGATGACACCGAAAAGCCTGCCGGTTCACATAACACACCGAGTGGTATTGTTTTGCTCGCTCGGGTGCGGCGCAGGGGGTGCGCATCCGAGCTTTCGTGTTCCCCTAGGCGGGCAATGGGTCAATCACATTGCAGAGATCTCAACGCTGGCCCAACTACTTGAACAACCAAAGGTACTATTTATTCCGGTCGAACACCTCAAAATCAGGAATTTTCGAAAAAATTATTCAGTTAGGCTGTCTAATTAAGAGGCGGCCGAGGAGTTGAAAATGACCCAAGACGAGATCGACAGACTGTGGGAAGACCTCGGCGTGTTCACACGACGCCTACGCACCGAACGCGGTGAACGCGGCCTCAGCCCCACCCACATCCAGGCCCTCGGACATCTCAATCGGAGCGGACCGATGACCGCAAAAAGTCTTGCGCAACTTGAGCGTGTCACGCCTCAATCGATCGCCAAAACCATCATGGCCCTCGAGGAACAGCGACTGGTGACCCGTCGATCAGACCCTTCGGACGGCCGCGCGAACCTCATCGACCTCACCGAATTGGGAACATCGACACACCGCGACGACCGGGGGCACATGACGCGGTGGCTTACCGACGCGATGGATGCCGAGTGCACCGACGCCGAGCGCGACCTTCTCCTGATCGCCGGAAGAATCCTGCGCAGACTCGGCCACTCCACTCCCCCACAATCCCCATCAGCCGATCCGCGAACTGCCTCGAAACCGTGACGGACGCCGACGGGGCATCAGCACCACGAGCGTCCGTCCCCCTTCGACTGAGCCTCGCCCTGGGATCCGGCACGATCCTCCAGCCACTGAACTCGTCGATGATCGCAGTGGCGATCGTTCCCATCGCAATATATTTCGGTTCGGGTTCCGGCACAGCGTGGGTGATCTCCGCGCTCTACATCGCCACGGCTGTCACCGCTCCGACTGCCGGGCGTCTGGGCTCAATCCTCGGAGCCAAGCGCACCTACCTCGCCGGCCTCGGTCTGATCGCCGCGGGCGCGATCCTCGGATCACTCGCCCCGTCGCTGGGTTGGCTCATCGCTGCACGAATACTCCTCGGAATCGGCACGGCCACTCAATATCCCAACGCCATGACCATCGTCCGCCGGTATGCCGATCAGCACAAAGCTCAAACACGTTCCGCAATAGCAACACTCACGATCTGTGCACAATCCGTCGTCGCACTGGGACCAACTCTGGGCGGTCTACTGGTCGGAACACTCGGATGGCAGTCCATCATGTGGGTCAACCTGCCCATCGTGGTCGTCACCGGACTCTGGGTCTCGTTCGCCACCCCCGCCGATCCACCACGACCGAACAAATCGAGCACTACCACCTTCGTCCGCTCGTTGGATCCAGTCGGAATCATGCTCTTCCTGGCGCTCATCACGTCGACAATGCTCTTCTTGCTATCTCTCTCCGACGACCCGTCCTGGTATCTGCTGCCGGCGATCGCCGTCTCGGGAATTCTGTTCACACTGTGGGAACGTCGAACTGCCACACCGTTCATCAACGTCCGCGCGGTCGCAGCCAACCACGCATTGAGCATGACCCTCGGCCGCGCCCTCCTGACCTACACCGCCTTCTACTGCATATTCTTCGGACTCCCCCAGTGGCTGCAAGTCGGGCGTGGCATGTCGCCCACCACCGCTGGTCTGGTCATGCTTCCCATCGCCGCCGTGGGAATCATCTCCACCATGACCGCATCCCGGACCTACGGCCTCTACGGCGCACGAATCACCTTGCTGATCGGGACTGCAGCGCTGACCATCGGTGGACTTCTCGTCACTTTCGTGGAATCGAGCAGCACACCCCTCGTTGTCCTTCTTGTGGTCGCCGCGATCCTCGGCATCCCGAACGGCTACAACAACATGGGGAATCAAAATCTCGTCAACTCCGTGACCACCTCAGCCGACGTCGGAATGGCTATCGGCCTCTACCGGACGATCCAGTACATCGGAGCCAACCTCGCGGCCGTTGTCATCGAACTGACCATGCGCGGAACCATCGACGACGCCGGTTTACACCGCACTGGAGGAGTCATCACGATCATCGGAATCACCCTTCTGGTGGGGGTGGTGTTTTCACGCTCTCTTCGGAATGGTTAGACTCTGCGCCGCGCCCCTATAGCTCAGTTGGTAGAGCTACGGACTTTTAATCCGCAGGTCGTAGGTTCGAGTCCTACTGGGGGCACCAACAGCAGTCCGGCACCTCTCTTCGGAGGGTGTCGGGCTGTTTTGTTTCACTACCCGCGTTGCCGTCGGCACGCCGCGGACTCTCGATTTCTACCCTTAGGTGCGATTCGCATCGTGTCAGAATTGTTCGGTTTGCTACTTTTATGCGCGTGAGGGTCGCCCCTTGGATTCGCTCTCGACCCAGCACCACAGTTCAGTGATTCCTCACGGAACTTCTTGTGCGCGAACGCCGTAACGAATTACGCCGCGAAGGCCAGAGGCAACAATGTCCGACATGGACACTCGCGTGCCAGTGGCACCACCACCGGTACCGTACGAACCCGACGACCGCTGGGTTCCGGTGGATCGACGATGGTTCGGCCTCGACCGCGCAACGCTTGTCCCAGCTGCAATAGTGCTCGCCATCGCGATTGTGATGAGCATTGTCATCCCGGCGATCAACGACTCGGTCTCCTACGACGACCAAATCGTGGCCGGTGACGTCATCGAAATCGAAGGTGGCGTGACTTTCATCCCGGCGCTCGGGTGGGGAATCACCGCTGGCGTTCGCGCAACCGACCTTCCAACTGCTGGTTCGTTCCCCCCTCGCGCAACCTTGGTGAACGGCAGCGCGATGTTCACGGTGTACACCGCGCCGTTTGCCGGGGACGCGAACGCCCTCCTCGAACAGATCAAGAAGACATCGGACACCCTCGCAACCGAAAAATCATTGCGGGTGAGCAGTGATGCTTCTGCGATCACTACCGCTAGCGGCCTCCGCGGCATGCTGACCAGTTATTCGAACTCGAACGCCGACGGCGTGATCGCAGCATTTGTCGCCAACGGCAAGGGCATCGAAGTGGTCTCCACTGGCCCGATCGACGTGGACCCAACGATCACCGATGACGTCGCTCGCATGATCGTGAGCATCAGCCACCAAACCGGAGAGGGTTCGTGATGAACACGTCCACCGTGCACTCGACGGGCGATCTGAGCACCGCCCAGCTCGCAGCGATTCACAACTCCGGCTGGGGTCGGTCGTTCACGTTCTACCAACCACGTAGCGCCGCATTCTGGGTCTACCTGATGTTGGTCGTCAGCGGAGCCTTCAAACTCTTCTCGATGCTGTCCGCGTCCGCCCCGGCCTACGCCGATGCCATCACGCTCTCCGTCGTGCTGTTCGCTGTGTACGGCGCGATCTTCTGGTGGTTCACACATCACATGGATCGATACTCGCGCCAGCCCGTCAAACTGATCGTGGTGGCCTTCCTGTGGGGCAGCTTCGCCGCAACGTGGGCGATGGCGGCCAACGCCAACGACGCGATCATCTCCCTCTACGCCAAGATCTTCGGGCAGGCCTGGGCGTCTGACTGGGGCCCCGGTCTGACGGCACCGTTTACCGAAGAAATCGCGAAGGGCATCGGACTGCTGCTACTCATCGCACTGGCGTCCCGCTTTGTGCGCACCGCATTCGACGGATTTATTCTCGGCGCCTTCATCGGACTCGGCTTCCAGATCTTCGAAGACATTCTCTACGCACTGAACTCAGCCGCATCGCAGTTCGGAGCCGATCCGGTGGGCGCGGCAATGTCGACCATCGTTCTGCGCATGGTCTTCGGAGTAGCGGCTCATGCGCCGGGCTCGTCTATCTCCTGGGCCGCCCGGCCGAACCACGCCGGGTGGGTCGAGGTCTCGCACTGATGGCGTCAGCCATGCTGTTCCATGGACTCTGGGATTCCGCCGGCGCACTCGTGCAGGGCAAGAACGCACTCATCTTCCCACTCTTCATCATCATGATCGCGGCTGCGCTTACCCTCGTGGTCCGAGCGTTCCGGATGACGGCTCCTCGTGAGCGTCAGTTCCTTCGGGACATCCTGGCCCTGAGGCCGAACACGGCGTCATCACCGAAGCCGAACACGGCGTCATCACCGATGACGAACTGACTGCGCTGTGCGGCGACCGTAAGGCCCGCAAGGCCTTCCGCAAATCTGCTGGAACCCAGGCAGCCCGCAAGCGCAACGGGTACGTTCTCGAGGCCGCTGCAGATCTCGCCGACGCTCTGGCAGATTCACACGGAACCGACTCCGGTCGAGTCGAATTCACTCGATCCGAGGTAAGTCGGATCAGAAGCGGCCGCCCGTCGGTCGAAGCCTGACCCGTATCGAACAGAAACCGCCGCAGATGACCTTGTCGGTCATCTGCAGCGGTGTGCGATCCAGCCCTCATCTTCTAGCTCAGCCTTGCATTGGATCAGTGCAAAGTATCCGATTTGCGATATTTCAGAGTGCTGCGCGGTTCTACTGCATCGCTGCGTTAATCTTCCGCAGTGAACACACAGAAGCATGAAGCTGCCCCGCGCATCAGCGGGCGCCACCTTTCCTACCTTGCCTTCGCCGTTGTGGTCATTGCGTACTTGGTGATAATCCAGTTCGGCGGCCGCCTCATCGCTGGATGGGGCGACGAGGACAACACCCTGACCACCCGCGGGGTCATCTTCACGATGGCGATCCCACTCGGGCTCGCGCTGATTTTTACCTACGGCGTCATCACAGCTTTGGGATGGTGGCGACCGGTAATCAAGGATGACCGCCCGGTCAATCGCTGGGTATGGGTTGTGCCCATCATTCTGCTTGTCGGCATCCTGTTGGGCATCGATTACAGCGCGCTTGCCGAGAAGGGATGGATATTCATCCTCGTCGTTCTCATCGCCACACAGTTCGTCGGATGGGGCGAGGAAGGAATGTTCCGCGGCATCGGTGTGACGGTGTTGCGCAACCACGGCCTCCGCGAGGGCCAGGTTGCTCTGTGGTCCAGCCTCATCTTCGGCGCTGTCCACCTGACGAACGCCTTCGGAAGTGGTGCTTCCGCGATCCCTCAGGCGATCCTGGTCAGTTTCGCCGGGTACTTCTTCTATCTCACTCGCCGGGTCTCGGGTAGCAACGTGCTCAACTCCGTACTGCACGGGCTCTTCGACTTTGCACTGCTCAGCGGTTCCGCGATCCTGCTGGACCAACAGAGCTACGTCGGGGCCATCGCTCCGATCCTTGTCTACCCGATCCTTGCAATCATTCTGCTCGTCAAACGTCGCGCCATCGAACCGTCCCAGCCCGCCGATGACTCGGCCCCATCCCGCACGTAGATGCGCTGGCCCGGCGCAGCGAACCTCGCCGGGTCACTAGGGGGTACATCTCGATGTGCGTTTCAACCGGTGCGCTAGCTGCAGTTTCTACCGAAAACAGCATTGTCAGCGCGCACAAGAATCTATCGAAACACGTGCAGCATCACAGTCAGGAACTCGCGATCAATCGCCGGACTGATTCGACTGCCGTCAGCCGGCGCTGAGCTGAAGTTCGAGAGACCTTCCCAGCACCGGGGCGAGACAAAGTCCTGGCGATCTCGGTGATCACCAACAACAATTCCGACGCATTCCAACTGTGATCTATGTGACCAGCTGCCTGCCCTCGACGAATCTCCTCGATTTTGGGGCGGAAAGTTCTGCTGCGTATGTCGTTCTCGCTCATCACATCCGGCGCTTCGAGGTCCGCCCACTCCTGCAGACGGGCATTCTCGGGATGAGCCACATAATTGTCGAAAAGCCGCCCCACGTATCCGGGTAGGTCGTCGCCGCGTAATGCCGTTTCTGTTGTGGTTTCGAGGGTCCACTGAGCCGTAACAGCAGCGAACAGTTCTTCCTTGCTCGCGAAGTACGCGTACAGACGGTCTTTGCTGGCCCGAGCCTCCGCGGCAATCCGATTGATCCGAGCTCCTGCCAGACCATGCCGGGCAAATTCTTCCTTCGCGGCAGCAAGAATGCGGTCTCTTGTGGCTTCCCCGGCTGAACGCATGTGAACAGCCTAGAACGAATTGACCATTGCCGAACCATCCGGTTCGGCGTAGCGTCCGGAGTTGGCGAACAGTTTGGTTCGCGAACTTGAACGACGACCGCAAGGATCCCTATGAATCTCGACGAGGCCCGCACTGCATTCACACTGCTCCGAGCGGCTGAGAGCGGTGTATCACCGGCTGAACTCGACAAAATCTGGGCAGCACTCGACACAGTCGCAGCAGCAGACATCCTCGGCGAATGGAAGGGCGACGACTTCGCTACCGGCCACCGGCTACACGACGCACTGGCCGCAACCCGCTGGTACGGAAAGACATTCAACTCCCTGAACGACGCAAAGCCGTTGATCTGCCGCGACGAAGACGGCAACCTCTACTCCGATGTCAAGGGTGGCAACGGAGAAGCGAGCCTGTGGAACATCGAATTCCGCGGCGAAGTGACAGCAACGATGGTCTACGACGGAGTATCGATCTTCGACCATTTCAAGAAGGTCGACGAGCAGACACTGATGGGAATCATGAACGGCAAGTCGAAGTTGGTGTTCGACAACGGTCAGCACTACTACTTCCTGCTCGAGCGAGCTTGATTCGCGCCGAACAGAACTCGACCTTCGCCATGCAGATGACAGCGGCACTGTCTCGCGGTCCGGAATCGCCGTTCACGCTCGAAACCGTCCAGATCGATGATCCCCGCCCCGACGAGATATTGGTACGTATCGTCGCGACCGGACTGTGTCATACGGACCTGTTCACAAAATCCCTACTGCCGCAGACGGTTGGCGCCTGTCTGTTCGGACACGAAGGTGCAGGAATCGTCGAGGCCGTGGGCTCCGAAATCACACACATCGTTCCCGGTCACCACGTACTCCTGAGCGTCCGTAGTTGCGGTGTATGCCGCCAATGCATCGACGGGCACCGAGCGTATTGCGAACGCTCCCACCAACTCAACAGTGCGGGTGTTCGCACTGACGGTTCGTCTCCGATCCATCAGAACGGCGCACCGATCAGAGCCGCCTACTTCGGGCAATCCAGCTTCGCGCAATACGCGATCACGACGGTGGACAACACCGTTGTCATCGATCCGGCCGTCAACCTGGCCGTCGTAGCGCCTCTGGGTTGCGGGTTCCAGACAGGTGCCGGCGCTGTACTCAATATGCTTCGGCCCGAACCTGACTCGACGTTTGTCGTCTTCGGAGCCGGCAGCGTCGGGTTCGCTGCCATCTTGGCCGCAAGAACAGCAGGGGTCACCACCATCGTCGCAGTCGACCCGGTGGCGGAACGTCGCAAACTAGCCGAAGAGTTCGGCGCGGTCACGATCGACCCGGCAACCGACAACATCGTGGATGCCGTGCGCGCTGCCACCGACGGCGGTTCCGCGCATTCATTGGACACCACCGGAATTGGCGCAGTCATCAATCAAGGTGTCGCATCACTGCGTGCACGTGGAACTCTGGCCGTGGTCGGACTCGGCGCACGCGAAGTCCCCCTGAACATCGCCGACATCATGCTGAATGGGAAGACCGTTCGGGGATGCATCGAAGGCGACTCGGACGTCACAACTTTCATTCCCCGACTCGTCGAACTCTTCAACGCCGGCAGTTTCCCGATTGATCGTCTGGTAACGCCCTATGCGTTCTCCGACATCAATCAAGCCGTCGCCGATCAAACCTCGGGAAAGGTGATCAAACCCGTCCTGTTGTGGTGAACCAAGCGCCGGTTCACTTTTCGAGGTGCGAACTCTCGACATTGGCCTCGGGCTCAGTTTTCTTGCCGTCGCCCTTCTTCCCGTCGCCGCGCATCTTCGCGAGTTCCTTGCCGCGCTTGTTGTACATGTACCCCAGAAATACGATTCCGATGAACAACGCCACACCGATTACAGCGCCCAGCACCGAAGCACCGCGGAAGCCGGGGCCGTCGACGTCGAGGACACGTTCGCCGGCATGCGCAGCACTACTGTTGCCGAGCACAATGCTCAGTGTCAGCAGGTTGGGCAAAGCAAAAATCACGCCGAGCACCAAAGCGCTGATCTGCATCACACGAGCATGCTTGCGCTTGCGCACCTGCCAAATCGCACGGAAGAATAGCAGCGGAACCAACGTGCACACGAGCCCGAACATCACGCCCCACGCAATGCCTCCACTGAAACTGCCGTCGGCGAGCGACGCAATCCGCTGAGACCACCAGCGCGGGAGGTACGCGGCGAGAATCAAATACGTGATGACCAGTACTACTGCCGCCACCGCGATGGTTATGGCCTTCTTCGCCCACGGCGGCATGCCGGGTGCAGTTGTAGCCGGTGATGTTTCCGGTGTCGTCATGACAAATCCTCGTTTTGGTTCGGCACTGTTGTTGTCACGAATCTAACTGGTGGCCGCCGCGGGTATCCGCATCGAGCACAATTCGGGCAAGCCGCTTGGGTGCCACCAGCGTGTAGGAGGTGTAGATCCATTCTTCGAGTTGATCCCACAGTTCTTCGGGGACGTCGGCACCGATGTCCAGAACGACCCAACCGTGCCTCCCCAGCCCGTAGCTCGCCGGACTGACAAAAGACTCCGTAGCCACAACAGCTTCGGCCTCTTCCTTGCTCAGCTTCACCGTCAGAGACGTCGCTTCGACATTGCAGAACACGAAGTTCTTGCCCCGCACCCGAAATGTGGGATGCCCGTCCCATACCTCGATGTCGACGCGCTGAGCCTCGGGAAGACTCAGCGAGATCTCCTCGAGCCGAACCATGTTGTCCGTCATGACAGAAGATTGTGCACCTAGTTCTCGGCGCATCCCACCCGTAATCGCGTTAGGCTCCGTTCGACCACGTTAGACGACCCCAATCCTTCGGGAGAGTGGCATGCGTACGTTTGTTCATGTGGTGCTGCTGATCTGCGGCATTGCCATTGCAGTCGGCTCATTCATGTCGATATTGGCCGGCGTGAAACCCATCAATGTCCGCCTCGAGGATTTGAGAGACGGGTTTCCGGCGGGCTGGGTGATCGAGCAGATCGGCGAACAATCCGTGATGTTCTATCGATCGATGATGATCCTGCTCCTTGCTGCCGCAGTGCTGATTCTCGTTGCCGCACTGTTCGGCTCGCGCATCGCGGCCTGGCTGGGAATCGTTGTCGGTTTGGGGACGCTGGGCACGTTTTATTACCGGGTGAACGACCAATTCGGCAACGTCATCCGGGAAAACTACGCCACAGTCCTGACAAATCAGACAGGATTCATTTTGACCGCCGGAGGTCTGATTCTCGCGCTTCTCGCCTGCCTGGTTCCTCGGGAGAAGGCAAGATCCTGACCACAGAGCAACCTCAGGGTTACTCGAGAGTTGAACATTGACTAGTGTCTGCACCAACCGGGTGTGGACCAAGGAAACACCCCAGAAGAGGTAGGCATCAATGGCTTCGCTCGACGACCTTCTGTCACAGATCCCGATCGACCAGATTGCGCAGCAACTGGGAGTAGATCGTGCAACTGCGGAAACCGCAGTAAAATCAGCACTTCCGACGCTTGTCGGCGGCCTCGGCGCCAACGCAGAAGACGAGGCCGGAGCGGCTTCACTCGAGAGCGCATTGCACGCGCATGCGGACACCACAATTCTCGACGACGGCATCGACATCAGCAAAGTCGACACCGAAGACGGGCAGAAAATTGTCGCGAATATCTTCGGCAACAACACTGATCAGGTCGCCAGCACACTCGGCGGAGTGGGCGGTGGCAACGATCTGGTGAAGCAACTTCTCCCGATCCTGGCACCGATCGTTCTGGCTTACCTCGCCAAGCAGTTCACGGGCGGCGGCAACACAACGCAGACGCAGGCTTCAACCGGCGGCGGCATCGGCGATCTACTGGGCGGATTGCTCGGCGGCGGCAATTCCGGCGGCGGCATCGGCGACGCACTCGGAGGCCTCCTGGGAGGCTCCGGCGGAGGCGGTATCGGCGATCTACTGGGCGGGCTTCTCGGCGGCGGCAAGAAGTAGTCTCACAGCGCGGCGGCTCCCGAACCGGAGTCGCCGCACTGACTTCAGCCCACCGGCACGGATCTGAACATCTTCAGCGACAACACCATTGCGACGAGCAGCAAGCAACCGACAAAGGTACTGACCCCATTCCACCCGCCGGCGGCGTAGGCGGCACCCGCCAAGACACCGGCCACCGACGAGCCCCCGTAGTAGGCAAAAAGATAGAGCGCCGACGCCTCCGCCCGATGAAGCTGGGCAAGCCGTCCCACCCACCCGCTTGCCACCGAGTGTGCCGCAAAGAATCCGCCGGTGAAGAGCAACATTCCCGCCAGAACCAGAACTAGATTGTCGGGAACGGTTAGTGCCAGACCCAATGCCGTCACTGACACGGAGCCCAGCAGTACCCACTTCCGCCCCAACTTGTCCGCAGCGATGCCGGCTATCGTCGAAGTGAATGTCCCGGCGAGGTAGAACAGGAACACCAAGCCCACCACAGCCTCGGAAAGTCCGAAAGGTACACTGGCAAAACGAAATCCGAGAAAATTGTAGACCGATACAAATGCACCCATCACGACGAAACCCAAGATGAAGAGCGTCCGCAACGATGAATCTTCAAGGTGAACACGAAGATTCGCGACCAACCTTCTCGGAGAGACCGGCTGGGGCCGGAAGAACTGCGATGTCGGCAAGGTGCGAATCATGATGAGCGCAAACACCGTCGAGACCATTGCGACCGCAAACAAGGCCAAGTGCCACGAACTCACATCGATCACCGCCGACGGGATCAGTCTGCCGATCAATCCGCCGATCGTGGTGCCCGCGACGTATCGACCCATCGCAGCGCCCAAATCCTTCGGGTCGATCTCTTCTGCCAGGTAGGCCATCGCAACTGCGGGAATGCCGGCCAGTGCAGCACCTTGGAGCGCCCGGCCTACCAGGAGAACCTCGATCGTCGGGCTGAGCGGCAAGAGTAGGCCGATCACACAGGAGGCGACGGCCGAGACGATCATGACTCGGGTTCGGCCGTACCGCGCGGACAGAGCACTGGCCGGAATGATTGCCAATGCCACCATTCCCGTGGTTACCGAAACGGAGAGCGCCGACACCGCCGGCGAGACCGTAAACGCTTCCGCAAACGCCGGGAGTAGTGCCTGAGCCGAGTACATCGACACGAACGTCGTCAATCCCGCAGCGAAGAGCGCGAGGGTGACGGCCCGGTATCCGAGCGACCCGCGCCGATGCGGCACGACATTCGCCCCAACTTCTGTCGAAACACTCATCGAATTACCTCCGTCGCAAATCCTCCCGCCCCACCGCAACAAAAGAAAATGCATGAATGTCGACTTCTATATGCCTCAGGAACATATAGATTCAGGGAGTGATGCTGACCGAAGATCTCGAATGGTTTGTCGTACTCGCCGAAACCCAGCAGGTGACCGCCACGTCGGACCTCACCCATCTGTCGCAGCCCACGCTGTCCCGCAAACTCGCACGACTCGAACAACAGATCGGCGTGCCACTCTTCGACCGGCACGGGCGCCGGCTCACCCTCAACCGCTACGGCCGAATTCTCTACGAACACGCCGGTAGCGCACTGAAAAATCTCCAAGATGCGCAGCGTCGGATCGACACGCTTCGCAGTCCCGACATCGGCACAGTTCGGCTCGACTTTCTCCATTCCTTCGGCACCTGGCTGGTTCCGCGGATGCTGCGGAGCTATCGGGTCGCACATCCCGATGTGCGGTTCGAACTTCACCAGGACCGCGCACAATTCCTGACCGATCGCGTCTCGTCCGGCGAGACCGACCTCGCCATCGTCTCCCCACAACCGGACAACCCTGCGCTCGCGTGGACACAGATTGCGCAGCAGAGACTCGCACTTGCCGTACCCGCCGGGCATCGATTTGCCCAACTGCCGCAGGTCGAACTCTCACAGGCAGCGGGCGAACAGTTCATAGGCATGCAATCCGACTTCGGTATGCGAAGAATTCTCGACGAAATGTGCGCCGCTGCGGGTTTCACTCCCGAATTCGTGTTCGAGAGCAGCGAACTCGCCACCGTCGGCGGTCTGGTCTCGGCATCATTGGGAGTCGCGGTCATGCCGATCCAGGATCCGCCCATCTGGGCGGAGGGAATCGTCTATGTCCCGATCGCCGACGCCGAGCGCAAGATCGGCCTCATCTGGGTTGACGATCGAGCATTGCCCCGGCCTGCGCTCGAATTCCGCGACTTCGTGCGCAAAAATATTTGGTCCTGAAATTCAGACACACAACCGCACCAGTAGGTATGATTTGGATCACATGTGATCCGAACGGATCAGACAATACGGCCGATCAACGAAACTGATCAATCAGCATCTAGCTACGGGTCGGTAACATTCGATCCTGGGGGAAAATTCATGCCATTCTCTTCAAACCTACGGTGCCGTAGGCTGGGGCGAAGTCGGGCATTCACTCAACACGGAGGCAATCAATGACGAGGAATCTGACGCAGCTCGAGCTGCTACAGGAACTGCAGCCGGTCGCGGAAGAGAACGTCAACCGCCACATCTCCATGGCAAAAGAATGGCATCCCCACGACTACGTCCCGTGGGACGAAGGTCGCAATTTTGCAGCCATGGGCGGCGAAGATTGGAGCCTCGAACAGTCGCAGCTCGGTGAAGTTGCTCGCGCCGCGATGATCACCAACCTCCTCACCGAGGACAACTTGCCGTCGTACCACCGTGAGATCGCCGAGAACTTTTCGCAGGACGGCGCTTGGGGTACCTGGGTCGGCCGTTGGACCGCCGAAGAGAACCGTCACGGCATCGTGATGCGCGACTACCTCGTCGTCACCCGCGCCGTCGACCCCGTCGAACTCGAACGCCTCCGCATGGAACATATGGTCACCGGCTACAACCCGGCTGTCCCGGACGACGGAGCCGGCGTACTTCACTCTGTCGCCTACGTGACGTTCCAGGAACTCGCGACGCGCGTCAGCCACCGCAACACCGGTAAGGCCTGCAACGAACCGATCGCAGACAAGATGCTTCAGCGCATCGCTGCCGACGAGAACCTGCACATGATCTTCTACCGCAACATCTGTTCCGCAGCACTCGACCTCGCGCCCGACCAGACGCTCAAGTCCGTGTCGAACATCGTGCAGAACTTCCAGATGCCCGGCAGCGGAATGCCGAACTTCCGTCGCAACGGGGTCCTCATGGCCAAGCACGGAATCTACGACCTTCGCCAGCACATCGACGAAGTAATCTGGCCCGTTCTGCGCAAGTGGAACATCTTCGAACGCAACGATTTCAGCGCCGAAGGTGAGAACACACGCGAGGAGTTGGCGGCATACCTCGAGAAACTCGATGGTCAGGCAGCCAAGTTCGAGGAGCAGCGCGATCGCATGCTCGCCCGCGAGGCAGCAAAGCGCGAACAGCAGGCTTCTTAATTTCACCAGCTATTCTGTGCCCGGTACCGGATTCGGTACCGGGCACTTTCAATTGTCAGAAATATTTGTTCAGAGGTAGTCATGTCATCCCTTCGTATCGGTTCACTCGAGCTGCACAGCCCCGTGGTCCTCGCACCCATGGCAGGCGTCACCAACGTCGCCTTCCGCACGCTTTGCCGTGAACTCGAACTCGAACGGGCCGGCAGCACCTCCGGCCTCTACGTCTGCGAGATGGTCACGGCACGCGCTCTCGTCGAGCGCCAGCCGGCCACCTTGCACATGACCACCTTCGGCCCCACCGAAACTCCACGATCCCTGCAGCTGTACACGGTCGATCCGGACACGACGTATGCCGCGGCCAAGATGATCGTCGACGAGAACATGGCCGATCACATCGATATGAATTTCGGCTGCCCAGTCCCCAAGGTGACACGCAAGGGCGGCGGCTCGGCACTGCCGTACAAGCGCCGTCTGTTCGGCCAGATCGTCGCGGCTGCAGTCCGCGCCACCGAAGGCACCAAAATCCCGGTCACCGTGAAGATGCGTGTCGGTATCGACGCCGACCACCACACGCACCTCGACGCCGGACGTATCGCTGCAGCTGAAGGTGCTGCCGCGATTGCTCTCCACGCCCGTACCGCGTCGCAGCGATACTCCGGAACTGCCGACTGGAACGAGATCGCACGCCTCAAAGAGCACGTCACCGACGTTCCGATCCTCGGCAACGGCGACATTTTCGACGCCTCCGACGCTGCCCGGATGATGGACGAAACCGGATGCGACGGCGTGGTTGTAGGCCGCGGCTGCCTCGGACGCCCCTGGTTGTTCGCCGAACTCAGTGCGGCGCTCAACGGCCAGACCATCGCCACGCCTCCGACGCTCGGTGAAGTCACCAAGATCATCGCCCGTCACGCGCAGCTTCTGGCCGCGCACCACGGCGAGATGAAGGGCCTGCGTGAGCTTCGTAAACACGTTTCCTGGTACATGCGCGGCTTCCCGGTCGGATCGGATCTGCGGGTGTCGATGGCATTGGTCAGCACATTGACCGAACTCGACGATCTTCTCGGTCAGCTCGATCACGACGTGCCGTTCCCGAAGGACGCCGAAGGCCCCCGCGGGCGCCAGGGCTCCCCTGGTCAGGTGGCTTTGCCCGACGGCTGGCTCGACGATCCCGAGGACGATGTGGTGCCGGTCGGCGCCGACATGATGCACTCGGGCGGATAGCTTTCAATGTGAATTCGGTCGATTCGTCGGCTTTCTGAGTGGATAACTCAGGATTCACCAGTAATATGGCTCCAGCTTCACCAAAAGGTGTTGCGGTACAGCGAAAAACAGAACGAACTGTCCGAATCGGCAGTCGACGACGGGACAGGTTGCATCGGTGGGTGATGATCACGACTCGGGCCCGCCTTCGCCCGAAAGCCGGGCACCGTGGGAACGGCCACTCGCAGATCAGCGATACCGCAACCGCCGTTCGGAGCGCCCGAAACCGACACCTGAATCCGAGCCGAAAGCGCCGGGAACAGAACGCCGAATCGCTGGTCTGTTCGGTCGACGCGACTCCCCCAACACCGAAGACAGCATTTCGGTTGCGGAACTCGTCGCCCGAGTAGGTGACGCACCGACCGATTCGAATCTGCACAGCGGACCCGTTCCGACACCCCCGATAGCGCCGGCTGCAGCCGAATGGATCTCCAGCGAACCGCCCACGTCCGCGTCTCCTCGAGTCGTCAACGCAACCGGCGGTAGCAGGCTCGCACTGAACAAGATCAAGCGTCGTCAGCGCCTCAAGGTGATCAGCAGATCAGCCGTCGCGTTCATGGCCGTGATGTCCTTGACCTTGACAGGCGTCGTCTGGGGCTACCAGCACGCGACCGACGGCAAGTTCGAACAGATCGCAGCACTCGATACCAACTCCGACGACATCGTCGACGCACTGGGCCAACTCGGCGACGAAACCTATTTGATCGTCGGTACCGACACACGCGCCGGAGCCAGTGGCACGATCGGCGCCGGAACGGTCGACGACGCCGAAGGCGCCCGCGCCGACACCGTGATGCTGGTCAACATCCCAGCGGATCGAAGCCGCGTTGTCGCCGTCTCGTTCCCCCGCGACCTCGACGTCGACCGCCCGATGTGCAAGGGCTGGGATAACAACACCGGCACCTACACCAGCGAATACTTCCCCGCTGCGAGCGGTGAAAAACTGAATGCCACGTATGCACTCGGCGGACCCAACTGCCTGGTCAAGGTCATCCAGAAAATGTCCGGGCTCAAGATCGGCCACTTCGTCGGCATGGACTTCGCCGGATTCGAGCGCATGGTCGACACCGTCGGCGGCGTCAATATCTGCTCCCCGGTCCCCATCGAAGACGGCATTCTCGGCACTGTCCTGCCGACCAGCGGCAACCAATTGCTCGACGGCCGGACCGCACTCAACTACGTCCGCGCCCGCCACGTCGAAGCCGAGGGCAACGGCGACTACGGACGCATCACGAGACAGCAGAAGTTCCTGTCCGCGCTCCTCCGATCGGCGCTGTCCAACCAGGTTCTCCTCAATCCCGGCAAGCTCAACGGTTTCATCAACGCCTTCACCAGCGACACGTTTGTCGAGAACATCGATACGAAGTCACTGGTCACGCTGGGACGATCGTTGCAGAACGTCGACGCCGGATCGGTCACGTTCCTGACCGTCCCCACCGACGGCACCAACGACTGGGGCAACGAGATCCCCCGGACCGAAGAGATCAAAGCCCTGTTCCAGGCAATTATCGACGACGAACCCTTGCCCGGTGAAGAGCGGCCCGAAGACGACGCACCGACGTCGAGCAGCACGGCGCCGTCGACGTCGAGCGCACCACTGCCCGATGCAACGACGGTCGAAGCAATGAGTGCCTACAACGTTTCCATCGACGTCTCGAATGCATCAGGAATTTCCGGCCGAGCTGCAACCGTCGCCGACGAACTCGAGACTCGGGGCTTCCATGTCGCCAATGTCGGCAATGCCGCCGCGGCGACCGGCCTGACCAACGTCAAATCCACTCAGACTGTCGTGCGATACGCGCCCGGCTATGAAGCCGAGGCCGCGACCGTGGCCTCCGCAGTTCCCGGTGCCGTCCTCGTGGTCACGCCGAGCATGGGCGAGATGGTCGAACTTGTGATCGGAAGCGATTTCTCCGGAACAGTCGTCGCTCCGGCCGACCCTGGCACAACACTCTCCGCCGAACCGAAATCCGTGGACACGAGTGCCTCGACATCGCTGTCTCCCGACATCGCCGCAGTCAATGCCGGCGACACCGCCTGTATCTGAAGAGCAGATCATTCACCTTGCGTTCACCTGTCGCTTGTGACTTGGTCTTTCACGGCACGTAGGCTCTGACCTCATGCGCGTGGCTTACAACGAACAGATGACCGAGCTTGCTGACATGCTCGGCGAGATGGCAGGACTGGCAGGGACCGCCATGGAGCGCGCCACCCAGTCGCTGCTCCAAGCTGACCTCACCCTTGCCGAGCAGGTGATCGGAGAGCACGACAAGATCACCGACCTCAGCACCCTGTGCGAGGAGCGTGCCTTTGCGCTGCTCGCCTTGCAGGCTCCCGTCGCCGGCGATCTTCGATCAGTCGTCAGCGGAATCCAGATCGTCGCCGACATCGACCGCATGGGCGCCCTCGCCCTGCACGTCGCGAAAATCGCGCGCCGTCGTCACCCCAACCATGTACTTCCTGAAGAAGTCAACGGCTACTTCGCCGAAATGGGGCGAATCGCCGTGTCCATCGGCGCAGCTGCCAAGGAAGTTCTCGAGTCTCGCGACCCCGAGCGCGCTGCACGTCTCGTCGAAGACGACGAGGCGATGGACGATCTCCACAGCCACCTGTTCACCGTCCTCATGGATCGTGAATGGAAGCACGGCGTTGCCGCTGCCATCGACATCACGTTGCTCGGCCGCTTCTACGAGCGCTTTGCCGACCACGCAGTCGAGGTCGGCCGACGAGTGATCTTCCTCGTGACCGGGAAGCTGCCGGAAGAACCCGAGAAGATCGAAAAGGTCGACAAGCTGACCGCGTACCCGAATCTGTAAAAACTCCACAAACGTGAGTTGAAGGCGGCCGTGCACCGTGCACGGCCGCCTTTCCTATCAGCGTGCGTTCAACCACTCGTCCAACGTGGGCCCGGCGGACGTCGACCCCGGTCCAGGAAGCAAAGCTCCACCGCGCATGGCTTTTCCGGCACCCGGTACCGATATCGGAATCAACAATTTTCGTTGACCACGGTGCTGCAAGATCGTGCGTGTCATCACCGGAATTTCCAGATCCTCGGGTCCGGCAAGATCTGCCGCTCGCCCCGACGGACCTTGTTCGACGCAATTCAGCAGCGTCCGGGCGACAGTCTTGGCCGCGACCGGTCGCGAGAGCATCCGCGGTACCAACGCCACTGGACCGAAACCCATGAGAGACACGGTCTTTTCACCGAACTCGAACCATTGTGTCGATCGCAGAATCGTGAACGGGATTCCCGACGCTTCCACAGCGCGTTCTTGCGCTGCCTTGCCTTGGTAGTACCCGAATGCTTTCAGTCGAGGATTGTCGCAATTGACGATCGAGAGCAGCACATGGTGTTTCACCCCGGCCTTGCGTTCGGCCTCGGCAATATTCTCGGCCGCCGATTCGAAGAACTCCACAGCCTTCTTTGCGTTGTTGGTGACGTGATCGCTGACGTCGACTACTGCGTCGACACCATCGAACGCCGCGTCCATACCCATCCCGGTGCTGATGTCGACGCCGGTCGAGCGGGCAGCAATCACCACGTCGTGGCCTGCGTCCCTTGCCGCAGTGACAACAAGTTTGCCCATCAAGCCGGTTCCGCCTAGAACTGCAATCCGCATCATTGCCTCCGTTGACACATTCTGCCCTGTTCGCGTCAGTCGCGACATGAGATAGACGAGGCAACTACCCGGAATGTGACAGCGGTCCGATCACGTTGTTCAGACCACGCTGTAGCGCCCGGCCACCGTTGCATACCAATCCGCGCAGATCTCCTCCAAGGCAGCGGTCGCCTGATGGGCATGATCTGTAAGCGCGCGGGCCAACATGCCCGGACCGGCCAGAGGCGTGACGTGCCCGTCGACGGTGTCCGTGGTCTTCATTCCCAGCAGCATGGTGGTGCCGAGTACCCGGCACCCACCGAGAACACCGGGGAGGCTGCGGCCGGAAACACTTCGTAGATCCAGGGTTTCCACCAGCAACGGAGTCCCGTCGACAGTGATCCGCTGATCCGAACGCAAGGCCCCACCGATCTCCCCCGTACGACCCAGCACAACCATTTCGTCGAGCAGAGCAACGGCGTCGGCTTCGAGTGAAATATCAATGCGCCTACTGACATTCGCGCCGCCCGCCACCACGAACGGCGCCGCCCGCCACACCAGTGCGCCGCCTGCGCCCACCCGGGCAGTTGCAGTCCACGACGCATGACCACCACGCGCGTTGTATGCCACGGTGCCCGACGGTTCGATCACCTCGAGGAAAGTGCCCGGTGCGACGTCGAATTCGATCCGGAGATCGTCACCAGCCAACAGCGTTGCACTGTGCCCTACCAAGGCAATTCGCACGTGCAGCCCGCGGGAGCTCACAAACCGTGGGGCCAGGAAGTCTCCGGAGATCAACTCCGCGGCGGTGGCGGTATCCCCGGTTCGTTCGACGACTATCCTGGTTGCCCCCGACACCGGCGCAGACGTATTCATCAGTGACTGTGAGAGTGACTGTGCCCGTGACCATGATCGTCTTCGTCAGCGTGGAAGTGCGGCGCCATCGGACCCGGATCCTGCGGAACATGACTACCGGCGCGATGAGCGGCGATGACCTGACGAATCCAGGCGCTGAGCTGATCGATGGTGGCGTGATCCTTCTGACTGAGCGCCAGGACCGGCAGTCCATCACGTGCGGCGGTCGCATCTGCGACCATCAAGACTGCGTCGACATCAACGTACGGAGCAAGGTCGATCTTGTTGACCACCAAGAGATCTGCACGCTCGATACCGGGTCCGCCCTTGCGCGCGACGTCACCGCCGCCGGCAACATCGATGACAAAGATCTGAGCGTCGACCAGAGCCGGGCTGAACGTAGCCGTCAGATTGTCGCCGCCGCTCTCCACGATCACCATGTCGAGCGGGCTGAACTCCCGCTCGAGATCTTCCACCGCAATGAGATTGGGCGTGACATCATCTCGAATTGCAGTGTGCGGGCAGGCACCGGTCTCGACAGCGACAATGCGCTCGATGGGTAGGACGTTGGCCGCACGGAGCAACCGCGCGTCCTCGTCCGTGTAGATGTCGTTGGTGACAACCGCGATCTCGAATTCAGCTGCCAATTCACGGCAGATGGTGGCGATCAGCGTGCTCTTGCCCGTCCCGACGGGACCGGCAACACCGAGTCGCAATCCTCGGGCAGCGGTCACGGTGTTCGGCGCGGGGGTGTTCAGATTGTCAAGCACGGAAAATCCTCCTGGATCGAGCGTTGTGTTCAAGTGACCATTGTTCGACCAACGGTCCGGTAGTTGCAGGTATGTCTGCGGCGCAGCCCACTTGGACTGCGGCTCGCGCAATTCTTTCGATGGTCGGGGCCACCTGCAGTAGCCACTCGACCGGTTCTGCCGGATCCACCGGCAGCAACTTCAATGCCGCCGACGCCACGGTTTGAGCGTCGTCGTACAGGCATGATCGGGCTGCCGCCGTGTCGTCCATGCCGGCGACGGCGGTGAAAACTCCCAGCGCCAACGGCCGCATCGGATGACCGGGCAGCGCCATCAGCAGTTGCACCGCATGATGCTGCGGCCACAACCTCGACGCCAACCTGGCGAGTCCCCGGCCGAGTTGGATCGACGCCTCACGCAATGGAGCGCTGGGCGTGCGGGCAAGCAGTTCGTTCGAAATGGCTTCGAGTTCGCTTGCGCTTCCGCCGCTGATTGCCCAGCGCCTCGTGACAACTGTTGCCGCAGCTTCGACGACACCAACCGTTTCGAGTCGACCCCGGATGAAATCCGGAACCTGGCTTTGACGCAGACCAGCGGCCAATGCCGGTTCCAGCCCCGACGAGTGTGCATGCCCGCCTGTCGGTAATCGTCCGTCTGCCAGCAGCATCGACGCGATCTCGGCGGACACCGGCGTCAGAACAGCGTGTAGCGCTGAGCCATCGGCACTACGTCGACGGGATTGGGCCGGATCAGGTCACCGTCGACCTTGATGGCAAACGTCTCCGGATCGACGTCGATGGATGGCAGTGCCGTGTTGTTCGGCATGTCGGCTTTGGTGAGGTGCCTGGTGGGCCGGACTCCGGTGAGAGTTCGCTTGAGACCGAGTCGATCGGCCAATCCGTCCTCGATAGCCATCGGCGAAACGAAGGTCGTGGACAGATGCGGAGCCGAACCCGGCGCCGCCGCGATGGCAGGCCGAATGAATACCGGCTGCGGCGTCGGAATCGCAGCATTGGGATCACCCAGTGGCGCAGCAACAATCGCACCACCTTTGATCACTGCGGCCGGACGAACTCCGAAGAAGGCCGGATCCCACAGCACCAGGTCTGCCATCTTCCCGGCCTCGATCGAGCCGACCTCATGGTCGATACCGTGCGCCACAGCCGGGCAGATCGTGTACTTGGCGACGTACCGACAGGCACGCTCGTTGTCGGCCGGCATGCTGGTACCCAGCTTGCCGTGCTGCGCCTTCATCACGTGCGCTACCTGCCAGGTTCGCAACGTCACCTCACCGATGCGACCCATTGCCTGGGCATCGGACGACGTGATGGAGATTGCACCGATATCGTGCAAGAAGTCCTCAGCAGCAATGGTTGTCGGCCGAATTCTCGACTCGGCGAACGCAAGGTCTTCCGGCACACGAGGATTGAGCGCGTGGCACACGATCAGCATGTCCAGATGCTCAGCCACCGTGTTGATGGTATGCGGCAGCGTCGGATTGGTCGATGCCGGAAGGACATTCGCCTCGCCGGCCGTCACGATAATATCGGGAGCGTGTCCGCCGCCGGCACCTTCCGCGTGGAAGACGTGGATACCTCGTCCGGCAATAGCGTCCAAAGTGTGCTGAACGTAACCAGTTTCGTTGAGACTGTCGGCATGCAGGGCAACCTGGAGACCGAACTCGTCCGCCGCTCGAAGCGCTGCGTCGATGGCCGCGGGCGTGGAACCCCAGTCCTCGTGCACCTTGAATCCACCGGCACCCGCGAGAGCCTCTTGACGAAGCGCCTCATGGCTGACGGTGCTGCCTTTGCCGAGGAGAAGAACGTTGAGGGGAATGTGGTCGAGCGCGCGGTGCATCATCGTCAGCGACCAGGCGCCGGGCGTCACCGTCGTTGCCTTGCTGGCCTCGGTAGGGCCGGTTCCGCCGCCGGCAACCGTGGTCGTGCCGGTTGCCAGAGCCTCGAGCATCTCGATTTCGCTGAGGAAATGAACGTGCGTGTCGATCGCGCCGGCCGTGAGAATCTTTCCCTCCCCGGCAATCACATCGGTACTGGGTCCGATGAGCAACTTCGGGTGGACGCCGTTCATGATGTCGGGGTTACCCGACTTTCCGATCGCCACGATGCGGCCGTCACGAATTCCGACGTCTGCCCGGACAATTCCCCAATGATCGAGAATCACCGCATTGGTGATGACCACGTCGAGGGCGCCCTGATCACGAGTGGTCAGGCCCTGACCCATGGATTCGCGGATACTCTTGCCGCCGCCGAACACCATTTCGTCGCCGGTCGCCGTGTAGTCGTGTTCGATCTCGATCCACAGATCGGTATCTGCCAAACGGATTTGGTCGCCTGCTGTCGGTCCGTACAGGGAGGCGTATCCACGCCGATCGATCCTGCTCACTACGTAGTCACCCCATCCAAATCGGTATCAATGTCGAATTCGAGATCGCCGACGCTGTCGAGATCACCGTCTGTCGAGTCGTCCTCGACCGCGACATCACTGATGCGCACATTCACCGGCGACGCCCGCAGTGGTTCTTCCACCTCGACACCCGGTGTACCGAAGGGCATCACCGTCTTGGGTTCCCTTGCGTGCGTGGGCAGTATATTTTCAGGCAGAATCTGCAAACCCGGGACTCGTTTGAGTCCACCGAGTTCGATCAGCGTCACAGTGCGCGAGACACCGGGTTCGAACCGTACCGATGTCCCGGACGGGATATCGAGCCGGAAACCTTCTGCTTCGTCACGATCGAATGTCAGCGCGGGATTGGCGGCCGGAAGGTGCAAATGCGAACCGATCTGAATCGGCCGGTCGCCGTCGTTGACGACTACCACCGTGATCCGCACTGCCTCCGAACCGAATTCGAGCGGCTGTGTCGAAACGCGAACCTCGCCGGGAATCATCGGATGGGTTCCGTGACGGTAACCAGCTTGCGTCCGTCCGGGAAGGTGGCTTCAACCTGGACGTTGTTGATCATCTCGGGAACCCCTTCCATGACGTCGCTGCGGGTGAGCACCTGCCGACCGGCGTTCATCAACTCCGCGACCGTCATCCCATCGCGCGCACGTTCGAGAATCCAACACGAAATCAGTGCCATCGACTCGGGATAATTCAGCAGCACGCCGCGATCACGCCGATCTCGCGCAACCATGCCTGCGACGCTCAGCAGCAGCTTTTCGGTATCTGAAGGGGTGAGGTGCATGAATTGAGGCCCTTCCGGTCGTAGAGCAGTGCCGTCGGGGTCCAACAGCGCACTGTCGGGGCGAGATTAGCATTCCCCGAAGCGTCGTCAGTATTGTCCACTTTACCGAGTACGGCTACTCGAACCGCCACAGATCACGCTTGTGCTGCTCATCGAATTATTCGCGCGCCCAACGACGCTCAGCGGTGGGGCGTCCGAGTGGGAACTATCACCAACCGCAAAAGTTTCACCCCCGTATCCGGGAGGAAACGGGGGTGAAACATGAACGTGCAGCGGCCTATCCGAAGCGGCCCGAGATGTAATCCTCGGTAGCCTTCTGCGTCGGATTGGAGAAGATCTTCTCGGTGTCGTCGATTTCGACGAGTTGACCGGGTTTGCCGGTCGCCTCGAGGTTGAAGAACGCCGTCTGGTCACTGACACGCGCAGCCTGCTGCATGTTGTGCGTGACGATGACGATGGTGAAATCCTTCTTCAACTCCGTGATCAGATCCTCGATCGCCAGAGTAGAAATCGGGTCCAGAGCCGAGCAGGGCTCATCCATGAGCAGGACGTCCGGAGACACCGCGATAGCGCGCGCGATGCACAGACGCTGCTGCTGACCACCGGAGAGGCCACCGCCGGGCTTGTCGAGGCGGTCCTTCACTTCGTTCCACAGGTTCGCGCCGCGCAGGGAACGCTCGGCAACCTCGTCGAGCCGCTTCTTGTTGCGCTCACCCTGCAACTTCAAACCGGCGACGACGTTGTCCTTGATCGACATCGTCGGGAACGGGTTCGGTCGCTGGAACACCATGCCGATGGTCTTGCGGACACCGACCGGGTCGACGTTGGAACCGTAGATGTCCTCACCGTCGAGCAGTACCGAACCCTCGACGCGCGCACCGGGAATCACTTCGTGCATGCGGTTGAGCGAGCGAAGAACGGTGGACTTACCGCAACCGGACGGGCCGATGAATGCGGTGACGCTGCGGGGTGGGACCGAGAGGCCCACATCTGCGACGGCGTGAAACTTGCCGTAGTAGATGTTGACGTCCTTGAGATCCAGACGCTTGGCCATTACCGGCTCCCTACTGAGTGGTTACAAAATGTAAGTACGAACATGAACTGAGGCCGCGTCACTTGCTGCGAACCTGAGAGAAGTGACCGATCAGCTTCGCGATGATATTGAGAATCGCGATCATCAGAATCAAGGTCAGTGCGGCGCCCCAAATTCGGTTGGTGCCGGCATCGGTGGGGTTGTTCATCTCGGCGACCATGAGCGAAGGCAAGGTGCCCATTTCGCCGTTGAACAGATCGAAGTTGATGAACGGCGCGTAGCCGACGAGGATCAGCAGCGGCGCGGTCTCACCGAGTACACGGGCCAGCGCGAGCATAACGCCCGTAATGATGCCGGGAAGTGCTGTCGGCAGAACAATTTTCGAGATGGTCTTCCACTTCGGCACACCGAGGGCGTACGACGCCTCACGCAGATCCATGGGGACGATGCGGAGCATTTCCTCGGTGGAGCGGATAACTACCGGGACCATCAGGAGCACCAGAGCAAGGGACACTGCGAAAGCCGACTTGGGGAAGCCGAACGTCGCGATCCACAGTGCGTAGATGAACAGTGCGGCCACGATGGACGGGACACCGCTGAGGATGTCGACCATGAAGGTAGTGAGCTTGCCCAGCTTGGACTTTCGGTCTGCGTACTCCACCAGATAGATGGCGACGAAGATGCCGAGCGGGATGGAGAAGACCGCACACACGAGACCTTGCATCAAAGTCCCGATCAAGGCGTGATAGACACCGCCGCCGGACGCCGACGCCGTCAGTCCACTCATCGAATTGGTGAACCACGTTGCAGACGTCAACGCGGGCAAGCCCTTTGCGACGACGGTGGCCAGGACCCAGACGAGCGGAATCAGCGCGATGAGAACTGCGAGGCTGACCAGGACCGTGGCGGTGACGTCCTTGGCGCGGCGAGCCGCTCCGACGCCCTGGAATGTGGGCGCCTTGACGGGGCGATCCAGAGTGGAAGTCATTGGTCAGTCCTTCTTTCCGGCGATTACAGCGCGGGCAGCAGCGTTGACCACGAATGTCAGCACGAACAGCACCAGTCCGGCTGCGATGTACGCGCCGGCCTGGATGTCGTTGTTGAACTCCGCATATCCGAGGGCGATCTTGGAAGCGATGGTCGATCCGCCGTCGAACAACGACCAGCCGAACGACTGCGACGTGGTGCGCAGGATCAGGTACAGTGCCATCGTTTCACCGAGCGCGCGGCCGAGGCCGAGCATCGATCCGCTGATGTAGCCGGACTTACCGAACGGAATAACCGTGGTACGAACAACTTCCCAGCGCGTCGCACCGAGCGCGAGTGCGGCTTCGATCTGCGAGCGCGGGGTCTGGATGAATACCTCGCGGGTCACTGCTGTGATCACGGGAAGAATCATGACGGCCAACACGATGCCGGCAGTGAAGATGGTGCCGCCGCCGGTGATGGAACCACTGCCGTCGGCGAAGAGCGGGAACCATCCGAAAGTCTTGTTGAGCCACACTGCAACCGGGGTGATTGCCGGAGCGAACACCAGCAAGCCCCACAGTCCGTAGACGATGGACGGGACCGCAGCGAGCAGGTCGATCGTGTAGGACAGTGGACGCGTCAGCCATTTGGGCGAGTACGACGTCAAGAAGATTGCGATGCCCAGTGCGATCGGCATCGCCAGCACCAGAGCGAACAGCGATACGAGAACAGTGACCTGGAAGAGGTCGAGGACACCGAACGCCATGGCGTTGATGTCCTGCGTGACCCACTCGCGGCTCGTCAGGAAGTTGACCTGGTTGCGGCTCAGCGCGGGTACGGCCCGCCAGATCAGGAAGGCCCCGATCGCAGCGATCACGACGGTGATGAAGATCGCCGAACCCGACGCCAGAGAACTGAAGATCCGATCGCCCGGACGCGTCACGATCTTCGCGTTGCCGGAACCTGAACCTTCGCCTTTCGACGAAGGCTCGATCTCAGGGGCTTTGGTGGATGTAATCGTGTCCTCCGTGGTGCCGTTCGGACCGCCCACCCCGGCCCCGCTGGTTGCGGGGCCGGAGGAACGAGATGTCGATGTGATGGGCGCGTCATTCATGTGCGCTCACATTCCTTCACGTTTGAATGTAGATCCATGGGCCGGTCCGTACTAGTCCGAGTGTCGGTTCAGCTGATCGCGGAGATGGACGCGTTCAGCTTGTCCTTCACATTCGCAGGTAGCGGAACGTATCCCTGCTCTGCCAGATTGGCCTGGCCCTCATTGGCTGCGCTGGTCAGGAACGACTTGACGGCAGCCGAGGTATCGGCGTCGTAGCCCTTGGAGCAGACGATGGAGTACGTGGCCAGCACCAACGGGTAGGCGCCGGCTTCGTTGGTCTTGAAGATCGACCCGAGATCGAGCGTCAGGTCGCCGGTGGCGTCGGACTTGAACTTGGCACCGGCAATCGACTTTGCCGCCGTCTCGTTGGTCAGTGCGACTGCTGCGGTGCCCGTGTTGATCTCGGCCATCGACAGCTTGTTCTGATCGGCAAACGACTTCTCGACGTACGTGATCGAGCCCGGTGCGGACTTGACTGCCTGCGCAACTCCGGCTGAACCCTTGGCGCCCTCACCGACGCCACCGGTGAAGTCGGAACCGGCGCCCGACGTCCAGGCACCGCCTGACGCTGCCTCGAGGTACTTCTGGAAGTTATCGGTGGTGCCCGAGGAATCGGAGCGGATCACCGGGTTGATCTTCAGATCGGGCAACTTTGCGCCCGAGTTGAGTGCGGCGATGGCCGGATCGTTCCAGTTGGTGATGCCGCCGTTGAAGATCTTTGCGAGAACCTCCGCGTTGAGCACGAGGTTGTCGACGCCGTCGACGTTGAAAGCGACTGCGATCGGACCGAAGACGAGGGGAAGGTTCCAGGCTTCGCCGCCGACGCAACGCGCCTTGGCCTTGTCTGCCTGCTCGTCCTTGATTGCCGAGTCGGAACCGGCGAAGTCGATCTGGCCGGCAATGAACTGAGTACGGCCGTCGCCGGAACCGCTGGGGTTGTAGGCGACGTTGACCGACTTGCCCTTGTCGTTGCACACAGCGATGTAGGTGGAGACAAACTGATCCATCGCGTTCTTCTGCGCGGACGAGCCTGCTGCGGAGATCTTTTCCTTACCTTCGCATGTAGCGGTGGAGGTGGACGTGTCCACACCACCCGACGACGCGTTGTTGTCGCTGCCACATGCGGCCAAGGTCATGGCGCCTACGGCTACTACGCCGAGCAAGGCACCACTGCGCTTGAGATTCACCTAGATCCTCCGGAAATCGCTACCGCCGTGCCCACGATCAGGCGGCGACATGAGATGCAGGCACAGAACCCGGCATCAGGCAGCGCGGCGCTGCCCATAGAGAAAAGTAGGGGGGCGCGGTGTCCGGCTGGACCACACATGGTTAACGGAGGATGAACAGACCGGAGATTTCTGCGCGTCCGCCAATAAAATTAGATATTTCGGGCATATGCCACATCGATGTGGAACCTGCCGAAGCCCAATTTTTCGTATGTATTCAGGGCAGCCGCATTGTCACCTTCAACGTACAGAAGGACGGTTCCGAGACCGCGATCACACAGATAGTGCATGCCGGCGAGTGTCAGCACCCGACCGAGACCGCGTCCTTGCGCTGCCGGATCGATACCGACGACATACACCTCGCCGAGTTCGGGTTCGTCGCCTTCCGGCGGGTGAACCTTGGTCCAGTGAAAGCCCAAGAGCGTATCCGGATCGGTGTCTGCGAATGCCAGGAACAGCCCCGCCGGATCGAACCACTCTTCGGCCGTGCGCTCATCGATCTCCGCTTGCGTCCAGCCGCCCTGTTCAGGGTGCCAGGAGAATGCGGCGTTATTGACGCGAAGAATCTCCGAATCGTCTTCGCTGCCACCGTAGGTCCTGACGACAATGCCTTCCGGCACGACGATTTCGGGAAGCCGGGGCACGTCGAGTGGCCGTCGCAGCTGCAGCAGTTCGCGGGCCACGACAAGCCCCAGAGACTGCGCAAAAGCCTTTGCTGCGTCGACGTTTCCGTGCGCCCACACGGTGGTGCCGGGGCGCCCTTCGTCGAATACCGCAGCGGCAAGGGTGGTTCCGATCCCCTGCCGTCGACGCGCGGGATCGACTACCAACTCCGCCATGTCCGGATGCTCACCCGAACCGGCTTGCAGCTGTGCGTATCCGGTGACCGCACTGCCGTCGACAATGACAAAATGTCGAGCCTGGCCGCGACCGGCTATCGCGTGACGGCCCTGCTCGGACACCGGCGCCTTACCATCGAATTCCGTGGCGCGGTCGAGCAGCGCCGACACCTGCCGAGCCTGATCCGGTTGCAGTGCATCGCTCCAACTCATGTCACACCACCGTTCCGTCCGCCGATTCATAGTCGACATCCTCGTCGTCCTCGAACCGGACCGGCGCAGCGGTGCCGTTCTTGGCCCGCGTGGGTCGAACGGCCTTGTATCCGACATTTCGGACTGTACCGATCAAGGATTCGTATTCGGTGCCAAGTTTGGCGCGCAAACGTCGCACGTGGACATCCACCGTGCGGGTGCCACCAAAGAAGTCGTAACCCCACACCTCTTGCAACAACTGCGCCCGAGTAAACACCCGTCCCGCATGCTGCGCCAGGTACTTCAGCAGCTCGAATTCCTTGTAAGTCAAATCAAGGGGCCGTCCACGCAGTCGTGCCGTGTACGTCCCCTCGTCGATAACCAATTCGCCCAGCGTGATCTTTCCCGACGCTTCCGGACTGGCCACGCCGCCGCTGCGGGCAACCAACAATCGCAATCGGGCGTCCACCTCCGCAGGCCCGGTTCCGGGCAGGAGAATGTCGTCCAACCCCCAGTCCGCATTGACGGCAACAAGCCCGCCTTCGGTGAGAACAGCCACAACGGGTACCGCAGAACCTGTGCTTCCGAGCAATCGACACAAGCCGCGCGCAGCAGCCAGATCTATGCGTGCGTCCACCAGTGCGACATCGGCAGAACTCGCTTCGAGCAGTGAGGAAACCTCAGTGGGAGCGGGCCTAACCGAGTGCGCCAGCAGCGCCAACGCCGGGAGAACTGCCTCCGGGTTGGGGTCGGAGGTGAGGAGAAGCAACTCCACACTGTCTCCTATCTAGTAGCCCGTGCACCCCTGACAGGGCGACGCCCGAGTAATTCGACCCTTTTGGTCGGTCACTACATTAGCGCGCACAGTACCGGGGCCGTCGCACCGAACCTCGGGCCGAGTCGGTCACAATGGTGCCGTGCGCAAACTGATCATCGGCATCGTCTTCCTCCTCGGCCTCGGACTGGTCGCCGATTTCGGCGCTGCCGCGTACGCCGAATACCGCGTCTCGCGCGAACTCCGAGCAGGTGCGTCACTCGACGCCGACCCCGAAGTCACGTTCAACGGTTTCCCATTCATCACGCAGGCGCTGAACGGGAAATACAAGGACGTCTACATCCGAGCGACGGGCGTTCAGAGCAATATCATCGGAGAGGTCACCGTCGAAGCGGATCTGCGCGGAGTCTCCGTGCCCTTCACCGATCTGATCAACGGAAACGTCACCCAACTTCCCGTCGACAAACTCGACGGCAGAATGGGAATCAACGCAACTGATCTCGGAAAACTCCTCGGGATCCCTGACCTGCAGGTTTCTTCACCTCCGGCCGATAAATCCGATGGCACCGGCGGGAGCGGCGGTACGGGCGCCACCACAGCCGGGGCCGTCGTCCTGACCGGAACCGTCGCCGTTGGTCCCGTCGAAACCCCGGTCAGCGTTCAAGCGAACCTGGTCCTCGACGGAGGTCAGGTCAAGATCGTTGCCAGCAACCTCTACTTCGGCCCCGAAGGCGAAGCTGACTTCTCCATCCCCACAGCACTCGAACCCGTCATCCTGGGGATGTTCAGTTACACCATCGACCCCCAGTCACTCCCCTTCAATGTGAAGCCCAATCTCGTCTACGCAGAAGGCGGTCGAATCGTGATCGAAGGAAGTACCGAAAACGCTGTCATCGACCTCGCGGAACTCCAGAACCCATGACCGGGATCACAATTCTGCTCGTCGTCCTTGTTGCCGTCGTCGCCGTCGGACTGTTTCTCAAATCGCGAAGCGGCACGGTCCGAGCCACCGCAGCGACATCCCCGAACTCAACCCCGGACCGGACCGAACTCCTTGTCGCGGCCGGTGTGCAGTCCACCGGTGGGCCCGTCGTCCTGCATTTTTCCGCGGATTGGTGCGGACCCTGCGCCGCTGTGCGCCGCGTAGTCGACCAGGTAGTGACGTCGATGGCCGACATGCCGCGACCACCCACCGATATCGAACTCGACATCGACAAACACCCAGCGCTGGCCCGGGAAATGAGTGTCCTCTCTTTGCCCACCACCTTCATTCTCGACGGCAATCTCGTCGAGAAATTCCGGGTGCCCGGAGTGCCGTCCACGACGGACCTGAGAAATGCGCTGACACCCTTTTCGACGCCCGACGATCCAAATTCCTCGATTACGGGGTAAAGTCGCGAACGTGCAAACCCGCCACGAGCTGATGCTCACCCGACGCCGCGCAGTTGACCTGTGCCGCCTCGGTGGTTGTTGCTGTACCTGTTGTTGATCACCACACCTGTCGGCTCTCGCTGACATTCGAGCTTCTGCTCACGTGATCACTCCACCGAATCGGACTTTTTTCGGTCCACAATTCTCGGTCCAGGCAAGCACCATGCAATCCAGCGCAGGAGCACTTCCGATGTCAACAACCGCAACCCAGATCCAGCAAGTAGACGTTCGTGGCCCGCGGTTCGCTGCCTGGGTCACCACCGCCGTACTGGTTCTGACGCTCATCCTCTCGACGTTCTCCCTACCCGCAGCCGCCATCCTTCTTGCGCTGCAAGCAATCGTCTTCGCGATCGGCTCGGTAGCCGGCCCCAAGCGAAGTCCCTACGGACAGATTTTCGGCAAGCTCGTCGCACCGAGAATTTCGCCCGTCACCGAACGTGAACCTGTTGCGCCACTGCGTTTTGCACAGTTCGTCGGCTTCGTCTTCGCAGTGGCCGGAACCGTCGGATTCCTTGCCGGATCCACGATCGTCGGGACAGTCGCCACCGGCTTCGCGCTCTTTGCCGCGTTACTCAATGCTGCATTCGGCATCTGCCTCGGCTGCCAGATCTACCCTCTCGTTGCTCGGCTCCGAAACACTGGAAGAGCATCGACAGCCTGAGAACGCTTCTCCCCCAACCTCCACCAAAAACGACCAAAGCAAGAACACACCGGAAGGAACACCATGGCTCGCTCCGACGTCCTAGTCTCCGCTGACTGGGCGCAGCAGAACCTCAATGCCCCCAAGACCGTTTTTGTCGAGGTTGACGAGGACACCAGTGCATACGACGGCGGCCACATCGAAGGCGCAGTCCGACTCGACTGGCGCAAGGATCTCCAGGACAGCGTCCGCCGTGACTTCCTCAACCAGGAGCAGTTCTCGGACCTGCTCTCCGCCAAGGGAATCGCCAACGACGACACCGTCGTTCTCTACGGTGGCAACAACAACTGGTTCGCCGCCTACGCCTACTGGTACTTCAAGCTGTACGGCCACCAGGACATCAAGCTCATCGACGGCGGCCGTAAGAAGTGGGAACTCGACGGACGTGAGCTGTCGAAGGACGAAGTCACCCGTCCCGCAACGCAGTACAAGGCCGAAGCACCCGACTTCTCGATCCGCGCATTCCGCGACGAGGTCATCAGCTCCATCGGCTCCGTGAACCTCGTCGACGTCCGTAGCCCCGACGAGTTCTCAGGCAAGATCCTCGCCCCCGCACACCTTCCGCAGGAGCAGGCGCAGCAGCGCGGCCATGTCCCCACGGCCATCAACATCCCGTGGAGCACCACCGCCAACGAGGACGGCACCTTCAAGTCCGACACCGACCTTGCAAAGCTGTACGCCGACAAGGGCTTCGACGACACCAAGAACACCATCGCCTACTGCCGTATCGGCGAGCGTTCGAGCCACACCTGGTTCGTCCTGCAGGAGATCCTCGGCAAGAACAACGTCAAGAACTACGACGGCAGCTGGGTCGAATACGGCTCACTCGTCGGCGCACCGATCGAATTGGGAGCATAAGAATATGTGCGGAGCACCTACTCAGGGCCAGACCCTGCCTGCCGGCGTCGACGTCGAGAAGGAAACGGTCATCACCGGCCGCGTCCTCGCAGCTGACGGCCAGCCCATTGGCGGCGCATTCGTCCGCCTCCTCGACAGCACCGGCGAATTCACAGCCGAGGTCGTCGCTTCCGCTACCGGAGATTTCCGCTTCTTCTCCGCCCCCGGCGCCTGGACCGTGCGTGCACTCTCCAGCTCGGGCAACGGCACTGCAACAGTGAGCCCCGAAGGCTCGGGCATCCACAACGTGGACGTCACAGTCAGCAAGTAATTCACAAGCTCGAAAAGAGGCCCCGTACCAGTTCGGTACGGGGCCTTTCCCATCCCTCGGCGTCCCGATTTTTCCGGTAGGTCGACGCGGTCTAAGATGACGTTGTGGTCATCTTCTTCGAGGTACTTCTCGCACTCGCATCCGTCATGATCGCTTGGTTCTCCGTGTACGTCGTGTACCGCTTGGTCACTGACGAGTCGTGAGCCAAGCTCCGGGTTCAGGGTCTGACGCGACCGCTGACGATTCCAGCACTGCAGGCGCCATCAAACGCGGCAGTGGGGATGAAGCAGTCGCGATAGCTGTCGAACGCTCCAAGACGACAGCTTCTCTCAACATTCCTACCCTTCCGGACCTTCCGTTGCCTGAGGACACCGCAAATCTGCGGCTCGGCCCGGATATCAACCCCGCCCTGCTCGCCCTTCTGCCGCTGGTCGGCGTCTGGCGCGGCGAAGGCGAAGGTCACGACCCCGAAACCGGCGACTACGTCTTCGGACAGCAAATCGTCATCTCCCACGACGGTGGCCCCTACCTGTGCTGGGAGTCCCGCTCCTGGGTTCTCGACGCCGAGGGCAAATACACCAAGCCTGACACCCGCGAAAGCGGTTACTGGCGCATGGGCGGCGACGGCATTCCGGGCAGTGTCAACGAGGAAGTAGTCGAACTACTCCTCACCCACAGCTCCGGCGTCGTGGAAATGTACTACGGCACCGCGCTCACACAGTCGTCGTGGGAACTTGCCACCGACGTCGTGATCCGCAGCCAGTCCGGCGCACACTACGGCGGCGCGAAGCGTCTGTACGGCATCGTCGAAGGCGGCGACCTCGCTTACGTCGAGGAACGAATCCTTGCTGACGGAGCTCTCGAGCCCCGCCTCTCGGCGCGTCTGACGCGCTACATCGGCTAGTTAACGAAGCGACCCCCGAGCCTTACCTGCGATTTCGCGCAGGTCCTGATCGGACTGATCGGGGGCTCAGGGGTCGGGTGGCTGCCTGGGATTCGCTAGCCGCTCGCGCGGTAGGTGAATTCCTTCAGCGATTGCGGCTAGCTGACAGTCACCTCACGCGTCCGTCTGTCATTCAATTTCAGACCACCTCCTTCCTTGTGTACTGGAGAAAGTACGCCCAGTTCAGCGAGACGGCAACGTATTTTCCGCAGAAACCTTTCCGACGCGTATCACCTGGTCAGCGCTGGTGTCAGCGGGAAGTTGATGCGTGACGACGACGACTGTCCGCGAAGGTTCGAGCAGATTTCCCTGGTGATCGAGTAGGTCGCGGATCAATTGGGCACCCGCTTCGGCATCCATGTGTTCGGTCGGTTCGTCGAGAAGCAGAATCTCGGCAGGCGAGATGAGCGCCCGCGCCAACAGCAACCGCCGGCGCTCGCCGCCCGATACTGCTCGCATGCCGCCGACCAGGACTGTGTCGAGTCCGTCGGGCAGGTCCTCCAGCCAATCGCCGAGACCGACGCGCCGGAGAACCGCTTCGGCAGCCGAGGGTGTGAGATCACCACGCGCCACCCGCAGGTTTTCGAGCACGGAAGTCTCGAAGAGATGGGCGTCCTCTGCGAAGAAACCGATGTGGCGGCGTAGTTCGGCGGGTTCGATCTCCGAGATCGCTTCGTCGCCAACGGCTACGGTCCCGGAGATTGGCGCAAGGAGTCCGGCCAGAGTCATCAGTGCTGTGGTTTTTCCGGAGCCACTTTCACCGATCAGTGCGATTCGAGCGCCCGGTCGCAAGTCGAAGGTGAGCGGTTCAGTGACGTTTCCACCGGGCCATCCAGCGCGGAGTCCAGCTGCATGGAGAGTCGCAGCGTCCGGCCACGTGTGATCGCCTTCGACAACTTCGTCATCGGCGCGGTCGAGCACGGCCATGATTCGTGCCGAGGCCAACCTAGCCTTGGTCAATGCCACTGCGGCGCTGGGCAAAACCGCAGTACCTTCGAATGCCGACAGCGGGAGCAGCACCAATATTCCGAGCGCCATCGGTGACATGTCGGTCTCGCCGTACAACAGGATGCCGATCAGAAGCGATGCCAGTACGCTGACGCCTATCGCGAGAGGTGTTGCGGCAGAGGCAAAAGCGCTCGGCGCCGCGGCCCGATCGGTGGCGTCGACAACATCACGTTCGGCGGCGACGGCGTCGCTCACCGCACTGTCCAACCGTCCGGCCACTCGGAGCTCACTGGCATGATCCAGCGCCGTAACAGCAGACTTGCTGAATCTCACTGCAGCAGCTGAACTATCGGATTCGGCCATCTGTGCAGCCCGGGCCGACAGCCACGGCGCCGCAATTCCGGAGACCGCCAGAGAGACTGCCAGAATCAGTGCCGCGGGAACGGAGATGAACAACAGGATACCGACGGCCGCAAACGCAAGAATTGCCGATACTGCAATGGGAACAAGCGCTTTCACCACCACATCGCCGACCGCGTCGACGTCGGCGCCGGTGCGTGCCAGTAAATCGCCTCGACGCAACCCGGCGGCTGCGGCCGGATCACCGGACGCCAGTCGCGAATACATTTGTGCGCGCGCTGCCGTGGTACCCCGCAACGCAACGTCATGCGTCGTCAAGCGTTCGAGATAGCGGAACACTCCTCGCGAAATACCGAGGGCGCGTACGGCAACCACAGCCACACTGAGGTCCAACACTGGTGGCATTTCCCAAGCCCGGGTGATCAACCACGCCGACAAGGCGGCCAGCGCCAACGCACTTCCGAGGGTTGCCACGCCCGCCCCGATGGCCAGCAAAACGCGTCGCGGTTGTAATTCGAGGAGACCAAGTGCACGGAGCAGTGGGTCTGGGCGGTCAGTTCTCATGTGCACGAACCTCGATGATCTGATCTGCGGCAGCAAGCACGCTCGGTCGGTGTCCGATCACGATGACGGTGTCGCCACGTTCGGCTCGCGCTCGCAGGGACGCCAACACCATCTTTTCCGAATCCTCGTCCAAGTGAGCGGTGGGTTCGTCCACGACAAGCACGGGCCTGTCCGATGCGAGGACTCTGGTCAGTGCGAGTCGCTGACGCTGCCCCAGGGACAACCCCGAACCACCGGCACCCACCACGCTGTCCAGACCTGCGGAGAGTTCCGCGACAACTACGTCGAATCCGGTTGCAACAGATGCCTTCTTCAACGCTTCGGAATCGATCGGCCCCGAGAGAAACAGGTTCTCCCGGATCGTTCCCGGAAGCAGAACCGGATGCTGTGGGAGCCACGCTACCTGCGCCCACCACTGCGAATCGTCGAGGCTACGGACATCCGATCCATCCACGGTCACCGATCCGCTGTCCGGTTCGATCAACCCCAGAAGTGCCTGCACTGCCGTTGTCTTGCCAGAGCCGTTCGGACCGGTAAGCACGGTGATTGTGCCGGGTCTTGCCGTCCCCGAAAGCTGGTACGGCGCAACACCACCACGGGAATTTACGCTCAACGCGCCAAAAGCGATGACAGCGCCGCGTGCAACAACCATGTCACTGCCACCCGCCGGCGCAGCCGATTCCGCCTCGATGATCTCGAAAGCCTTGTCCGCAGCAGCCATTCCGTCTTCTGCTGCATGGAACTGTGTCCCCACCATCCGGAGCGGCAGGTAAACCTCGGGAGCAAGTATCAACGCGACGATGCCCGGTTCGAGGGACATGTCTCCGTACACGAGCCGAAGGCCGATACTAACTGCGACCAATGCAACGCACAGTGTGGCAAGGAGTTCCAGCACCATCGATGACAGGAATGCGACACGAAGTGCAGACATCGTGGTCCGATGATGCGACTCCCCGAGTTCCCGGACTCGCTCGGCCGGACCCTCTTGACGGCCGAGCGCCCGCAACGTGGGCAACCCAGCCAGAAGATCGAGCAATTGTGAAGACAGAGTGGTCATCGCCGCGAGAGTTTTCTCGGACTTTCCCTTTGTCAGAAGCCCGATCAGGATCATGAAGATCGGAATCAGGGGCAGCGTCACGAAGATAATGACGGCCGAGGTCATGTCTTGCACGGCAATGACTATCAGCGTGATCGGTGTCAATGTCACCGACAGGATCAGCGCGGGCAGATAGCCCGTCAGATAGGGAGCGAGACCGTCGACGCCACGGGTGACAACTGTGGCAATCTCGTCGCGGCGCGGGTCGAGATCGCGAGGACTCATCGCCGTCGCCGACGCGAGTACTCCGTTCTTGATCTCCGCAACCACTCGGGTGGATGCGCGGTGGGCGAACCGCGCTTGCAGCCACGTGCCCAGTACCCGAATCGCAACAGCGCCGGCGAGCACAACCAGTTCGGTTGTCCACGAAGAAATATCGACGGTTCGGGTGGTGATGACTCCGGCCAGCACCCGGCCGATCATGAGCGCCGTGACGATAACCATCACGACGTTCACCATCGACAGGACGACTGTCAGAATCAGATATCCACGGGCAGAAGCGGAATGCTGCCAGAGCCGTGGATCGATCGGTCCCCGGCGACGCTCCCGAGTGGTGGGAGCGTCGCCTACCTCGATTGTCATTGGAATTCGACCGTCAATTCTTTCGAGGTTTCAATGTCACAATTACCACGACTTGGCTTTGAACTTCAGCCCGATCGACGGCGGAATCTGCTTGGACGAGATTCGCGCTCGGAACACCCAGTACGTCCAGCCCTGGTACAGGATCACGACAGGTGTCATGAACGCTGCAGCCCAGGTCATCACCTTGAGTGTGTACGAACTCGACGACGCATTCTCAATGGTGAGGCTGTAGGCCGGATCAAGTGTGGACGGCATGACGTTCGGGAACAGTGAGGCAAAAAGCAACACGACGGTGGCGATGACGGCCACTGTGGTGAGAACAAATGCCCACCCTTCCCTCTCGGCGCGGGTCAGGAAGACCACGCCGATCAGCGCGGCAGCTGCGAGGCCAACCAGAATCCAGGTCCAGCCCTTGCCGTAGGCGAGCTGTGTCCAGAGGACGAATCCACCGGCTACGGGAATTGCCGGAATGGCAAGCCGCGCGGCAATCTTCACGGCATCTTCGCGGACCTCGTCAGCAGACTTGAGAGCCAGGAAGACAGCGCCGTGCAGTGCGAACACCAGAGCAGTGGTCAAGCCGCCCAGCAGTGCGTACGGATTGAGCAGATCGAAGAACCCCGACACAACTTCCTTGTCGGCGTTGATCTCCACGCCCCGAACGATATTGGCGAAGGCCACACCCCACAGGACTGCGGGAACCCAGGAGCCGATGATGATGCCCCAGTCGCAGCGTCGGCGCCATGTGTCGTCGTCGATCTTGCTTCGCCATTCGATAGCGCAGATACGAACGATCAAGGCCACCAGGATGATCAGCAGTGGTAGATAGAACCCGGAGAACAAAGTTGCGTACCACTCGGGGAAGGCTGCGAACATCGCACCGCCCGCCGTGATCAGCCACACTTCGTTGCCGTCCCAGACGGGGCCGATGGTGTTGAGCGCTACGCGTCGACGTGTATCTGCCGGTACTCCACTGCCTTTGCCGACAATCGGCATGAGCATTCCGACACCGAAGTCGAATCCTTCGAGAACGAAGTAGCCGACGAACAGCACTGCGACGAGCACGAACCATACTTCTTGAAGTCCCATGATCGCCTCCTAGTACGCGAACGACAGTTGTTTGGGGTTGTCCGGATCTTCCGACTCGTCATGATCGGCATCTCCCGGCGGATGCATGTCGTGCTCCAGCGGGCCTTCCTTGGCGTATCGCACGATCAGCTTGAACCAGACGACCCCCAACGCGCCGTACAGAAGCGTGAAGGTGATCAGCGAGGCCCAGACAGTTGCCGACGCATGGTTCGAAACACCTTGATCGACAGTCAGTCTGATCATGTCCACACCGGTCGGGTTGGGATGCACCACCCAGGGTTGGCGGCCCATTTCGGTGAAAATCCAGCCGGCACTGTTCGCGAGGAACGGTGTGGGTATCGCGACGATGCTGAGGATGCCGAACCATTTCTGATCCGGGACACGACCTCGGCGAGTCACCCACAGTCCGGCAAGTGCCAAAGCTGCCGAACCTGCGGCGAGGCCGATCATCGCACGGAAAGACCAGTACGTGACAAAGAGATTCGGTCGGTAGTTGCCAGGGCCGAAGTCCTGCTCGGCCTGTTCCTGCAACTGGTTGACGCCTTGGAGTTCGACACCACTGAACTTGCCTTCAGCCAAATACGACAACACGCCAGGCACCTTGAGGACGTGGGTTACGCCGTCACAGTTGTTGTGAGTACCGATCGTGAGAATCGAGAATGACGGATCCATCTCGGTGTCGCACAACGACTCTGCCGACGCCATCTTCATCGGTTGCTGCTGGAACATCAGCTTGGCCTGCACGTCACCGGTATAAATGACTCCGATACCGGCGAAGATCATGACGATCAAGGCGAACCGAGTGCCCGGACGGTACATCGTCCGTGCGTCGGACTCGAGTTTCGTGGCCTCTGCGGGCCCTGCCGTCTTGGCGCGGCGCATGTTTCGCACCATCCACCAACCACAGATTCCCGCTACGAAGGTGCCTGCTGTCAGAAAGGCGCCGGCTACAGCGTGTGGGAATGCCGCGAGCGCAGTGTTGTTGGTCAACAACGCCCAGATGCTTGTCAGCTCGGCGCGACCCGTCTCCGGGTTGTATTCAGCTCCGACGGGGTGCTGCATGAACGAGTTGGCCGCGATAATGAAGAAGGCCGACGCGTTGACACCGATCGCAACGAGCCAAATCGTTGCCAGGTGAACCAATTTGGGTAGCTTCCCCCAACCGAAAATCCACAGCCCGATGAAGACGGATTCGAGGAAGAAGGCGACGAGTCCTTCAAGAGCAAGGGGCGCACCGAATACATCGCCGACGAATCGGGAGTACTCACTCCAGTTCATTCCGAACTGGAACTCCTGCACGATGCCGGTAGCAACACCGAGTGCAAAGTTGATGAGGAAAAGTTTGCCGAAGAACTTGGTGAGTCGGTACCAATGGTCTTTCTTGGTGACGACCCACATGGTCTGCATGAACGCGATCATCGGAGCAAGTCCGATGGTCAGCGGAACAAGGATGAAGTGGTAGACGGTAGTGATACCGAACTGCCACCGGGAGACGTCCAAAGTATCCATTGGCTACTCCGAGAGTAGGGCCCTGGGACAGGCTTCGGGGATCGAGACGCGGGCATTCGCTCGGCCCCTGCGGACACGGTACTGCTGTCCGGATTGGACCGCAGGACTTTGCTACTACCTAACGTAGTAGAGACCTGTCCGGTTTCCTATTCGCTCAAATCGGTCAAATCGGAACCGATTGCCCGTTCAACCAATTTTGCAAACTCATCAGCGACTTTGGTCCCTGGCAAAGTGAAGCCGTCAAGTGTATGAACGCGCGCAGCCAGGGTGACGCTCGAAACCATCCACACCCCGTCCGCCGCAATCAAATCTGCAGGTCGCAGCGTTTCGTAGCGACAATCGAAGCGCGCGCTACCCGCCACGTCGAACAGGGCACGCTGCGTCGTACCCATCAAGATGCCCTGAGCCGGCGGCGGTGTGATTAATGTCCTGTCCCGCAAGACCACCACCGTCGAGCGCGGGCCTTCCAGGACATTTCCCTCCGAACTGACAAAAATCACATCGTCCGCACCCAAATTGGCGGCGTAGCGCAATGCAGCCATGTTGGTTGCGTAGGACAAGGTCTTCGCCCCCAGCAGTTGCCACGGCGCCCGCGCCGACAAATCGACCGAGTATCCGCGCTCGAGAGTGATCACCGACAGACCCGACTCACGGACCTGCCGAACTCGATCAGCCACCGGGCCCACCATCACGAAGGCCGTCGGCTTGTCCCCGCTCTCACGCCCCCGAGTGAGAACCAGACGCAACGCGCCTTCCTTCTCGCTCCCCCACTCCTCGATTGCGATCTCGATCGCCAGACGCCAGTCGTCCAGAACCGGCGCCGGCAAGCCCAATGCCTCGGCACTGAGCGCCAGTCGGCTCAGGTGCGCCTCGACCACCCGTGCGCGCCCACCACGAACCAACAACGTCTCGAAGACCCCGTCGCCTCGCACGACGGCAAGGTCGTCGGCATGTAGAAAAGGTGCGTCAGCATCGAGCACCTCATGGTCGAGAGTTACCAATACGCGATCAGACATACCTCAACACTAACGACCGGAACCGCTATCTCTGCCCGCATTGAACCGCAAGGCCACCCACACTCCTAGACTGATGACGTGGTCGACAACGCTCTTGTGCCCAACAGTCCACTCATGACCTCCCCCGGTGCGGTGCCCGCCCCGGACGGATCGGTCGACGTCGGGGTCGCCTGGCATCACGGCGATCCACTCGGTGAACAAAGAACTGCGGGACGTGCCGCGGTGATCGTCGATCGCAGCCATCGATTTGTCATCGCCATTTCCGGCGAAGAACGCCTCACCTGGCTGCACACCATCTCCAGCCAGCACATCTCCGCCCTCCCCGACGGGAAGAGCGCAGAAAATCTCAGCCTCGACATCAACGGTCGCGTCGAACATCACTTCGTCCAGACAGACCTCGACGGCGTTACCTGGATCGACACCGAAGCCGATCGTGGCCCCGATTTCCTGTCCTTCCTGAAGAAGATGGTGTTCTGGTCCAAGGCCGAACCTCGCGACGGCAATGAATTGTCGGTACTGAGCCTCCTCGGCCCCGAATCGACATCAGTCCTGGAGAAGGCCGCGGCATCGGTTCCTGCGGATGTCTACGACGCCGTCGCCCTCCCCGGCGGAGGGTTCATCCGCCGCATGCCGTGGCCGACCGAGGACTCCTTCGATCTCCTCGTTCCACGCGAGCAGTTGACGACGTGGTGGAAAACGCTGACCGACGCCGGTGCCAAGCCGGCCGGAAGCTGGGCCTTCGAAGCCCTCCGCGTCGAAGCAGCACGCCCCCGCATCGGACTCGACACCGACGAGAAGACCATTCCGCACGAGGTCCGATGGATCGGCGGACCCGACGAACACGGTGCCGTGCACCTCGAGAAGGGTTGCTACCGCGGTCAGGAAACCGTCGCCCGCGTACACAACCTCGGCAAGCCTCCGCGGCACCTCGTCATCCTGCACCTCGACGGCAGCGCCGAGGCTCTGCCCGAACCCGGCGATCCCATCACCGCGGGTGGCCGCACAGTGGGCCGCGTCGGCACCGTCGTCAACCATCACGAACTCGGACCGATCGCGCTGGCCCTGATCAAACGCAACGTCCCCGCCGACACCGAACTGGTCGCCGGCCCCAGCGCAGCGTCCATCGATCCGGATTCGATCGTCGACGACAACGCTCCGCAGGCAGGTCGTGAAGCCGTCAACCGATTGCGCGGGAAATGACGGCCACCGTCGACGCCGTGTGCGTCGTGTTTGCCGAGCGTGACAGCGGCGTCAAACGCGTCACCCGAACCGCCATCGACAAACGTCCCGTCGACGGCCGCGTCCCGGTGGGTCGACTCGGCCTGGGCGGCGACCACGTATGCGATACCGAATTTCACGGCGGCCCGTATCAAGCTGTGTACGCCTACGCGAGTGCCGAAGCGAAACGCTGGTCCACGGAATTGGGCCGACCCCTCGACCCCGGCTGGTTCGGTGAGAACCTCCACATCAGCGGCCTGGACGTTTCCGACGCCGTCATCGGTGAGCGCTGGCAGATCAGTGGGCCCGACTCGTCGGATGTGCTGGAGCTCGAGGTCACCGGGCCGCGGGTGCCGTGCGGCACTTTCGGACTCTGGTCGGGCGAAAAGGGCTTCGTGAAACGGTTCACCGAGCAGTCCGACGTGGGTGCCTATCTGCGGGTGAACCGAACGGGCACCATCGCAGCCGGCGACACCGTCACCCGAGTCCACGTGCCCAGCCACCGAGCCACGGTCCGAGATGTCTTCACGGGAGCTCATCCGGACAGGCTGCGCAGCCTGCTCGGCGATCACCAAGATCTTGCGCCGAATGTGCATGAACGAATCGTCAAACACATCGAACGAGCGGAAACACAGGTGCATTCGTGAGCGTCGAACTGGTGGAAGTTGTCCGCTCCGGATTCCGTGAGTGCGTGCACCGTGGATCAGCCGTCATCCTCGACGGTAGCGGCGACGTCATTGCCGCTGTCGGCGAAGTACACACCCCCATTTACCCGCGATCGGCGAACAAACCGCTGCAGGCCGTCGCCGCCTTGCGCAACGGATTCGAGCCCATCAGTCCCGAAGAACTGGCCGTTGCGGCGTCGTCTCACGCCGGCGAAGCCGATCACATCGAACTCGTCGCGGCGCTCCTTGATCGCTACGAACTCACCGTCGATCAGTTGCAGTGCCCGTCGGATCTTCCGGGAAACGAACTCGCTCGCGCGGAAATGATCGCGGCCGGAGAGCTCCCCAGCCAGATCTACATGACGTGCTCGGGCAAGCACTCGGCGATGCTCGCCACGTGCGTCGTGAACGACTGGCCCCTCGAGACGTACATGGAGCCCACCCACCCCCTTCAGCTCGCGATCGCAGAAACGATCTTCGATCTCAGCGGCGAAGAGGAACAGGAACTCGGAATCGACGGGTGCGGTCTTCCGATCGTGCCGCTCTCGCTCACGAATCTGGCTCGGGCGTTCGGACGCCTGCCCTCCGCCGCACCGGACTCACCGGAGCGCGCGGTAGCCGACGCCGTTCGCGCCAACCCGTTTCTCGTCTCCGGAACCGGGCGCAACGATCAGCGATTGATGTCAGCAGTCCCCGGGCTCTTCAGCAAAACCGGATACGACGGGATCTACGCGGGAGCACTCCCCGACGGTTCTGCGTTTGCCCTCAAGATCGACGACGGCCACGAGCGTGCGCTCCTACCGTTGGCGACCGCTCTGCTCAAACGGATGGACACCGACTGGACCGAGGAGTTGGCCGCACTCGCGTCAGCTCCGGTGTTCGGCGGGGATGCCCGAGTAGGCACGATTCGAGCGATTTCAGGAAACTTCTGAGTAGTTTTCGGAAACTTTTGCGCAGTTCTAACAAAGTTCTGGGCACTTCTCTCAGCATCCTGGCAGCTCGCGGGCATAGTGAGAGCAAACAGACACGTCGACGGCCCCCTCGTGGAAGCGGAAGAACCTTTTCCAGGCTAGAGTGTGTGTCAGGAAACTTACACACTCAAACGGGGCCGCCAAATTCCCCAGGCCGCCCCGCGAAAGCGCGAGGGGGTCAGCCATGGGCCGCGGCCGGGCTAAGGCAAAGCAGACCAAGGTTGCACGCGAATTGAAGTACAGCGTACCGACCACGGATTTCGATAGCCTGCAACGAGAGCTCGCAGGTGGATCGACCAACTCGCATCGGAGCAGTGTCCGATCGGACCAGACTTCCGATAGGGAAGGGCATTCGCGAGAGGACGACTACGACGACTGGCGGCGTTGACCGCGCACTGCCAATTGCGCAGACTGTAAAATGAGGAAGAGCTGAGCGCTCTTCCTCATTTTTGCGTTCCTGTTCACGCGCGGTGGACCAGCTTTAGCTCACAGACAAAACTGCCCCGCCGGATCGAATCCGGCGGGGCAGCTTGTTATGTTCTGCGGCTTAGAAGCGCAGGACTTAGAAGCGCGGGTGATCTCCGGCCAGGAACGCGCGCTCTGCAGCGACGTCCGAAGCCTTCTTGATGCTTCCCAGCGTCCAGCAGTCGATGTGGCGTGCGGTGAGCACAGCCAGTGCACGATCGACGTCCTCCGGAGCCACGACGGCGACCATGCCGACGCCCATGTTGAAGGTCTGCTCCATCTCGGCGCGCTCGACACGTCCGCGCTGCGCGATCATCGCGAAGATAGGAGCCGGGCTCCAGGTGCCGCGATCGAGCTCTGCGACGAGGCCCTTGGGCATGACGCGCGCGAGGTTGTTCGCGAGTCCGCCACCGGTGACGTGGCAGAAGGTGCGCACGTCGGTCTCGGCTGCGAGCGCGAGGCAATCCTTGGCGTAGATCTTGGTGGGCTCGAGAAGTTCTTCACCCAGGGTGCGACTGAACTCGTCGACGTGAGCGTTCAGGTTCATGCGGTCGATCTCGAGGAGAACCTTGCGTGCCAGCGAATAACCGTTGGAGTGCAGTCCCGACGATCCCATCGCGATAACAACGTCACCGGGACGGACGCGGTCCGGTCCGAGCAGCTTCTCTGCTTCTACGACGCCAACGCCGGTGGCGGAGAGGTCGTAGTCACCGTCGGCCATGATGCCGGGATGCTCGGCAGTCTCGCCACCGAGGAGTGCGCAGCCGGCCTGGATGCAACCTTCAGCGATGCCGCCGACGATTTCGGCAACGCGCTCGGGGATAACACGTCCGACTGCGATGTAGTCCTGAAGGAACAGCGGCTCGGCACCACACACGACGAGGTCGTCGACAACCATGGCGACGAGGTCGAGTCCGACGGTGTCGTGCTTGTCCATCGCCTGCGCGACGGCCAGCTTGGTTCCGACGCCGTCGGTGGAGGCTGCGAGCAAGGGCTCCTTGTAGTCACCCTTGAGCGAGAACAATCCGGCGAATCCGCCGAGGCCGCCCATGACCTCGGGGCGGCTGGCCTTCTTGGCCATCGGGGCGAAGAGTTCCACCGCCCGGTCTCCGGCGGCGATATCGACTCCTGCTGCTGCATAGGAGGCGCCTGCTGTGCGGTGACTGTCCTCGGTCATCGGATTACTACTCCAGCCTTGTATTTCTCGCGAGCACGTTTTTTGTTCGTGCACAGGTATGTGTTGTGTAACCCTCGTGACGCACCAAGAGGCTCGACTCGAGTCCTCAGCGCACACAAATACCGACGATTACGCCCTTACGCTACCGGACTGAGGCCGCTGACGAGACCTCGCGGCCGATCGACCTCAGTTCTGGAGCTGCGCACCGATCGAGGAATGTAGTGCCCGCAGACTGTTCTGTCCGAGCGCGACAGTCTCCGATTGGATGTGTTTGAGGAGGTGCCCGTCGTTGACGACCTTCTCACTCGACTGGATCAGCACAGTCCCGGAACCGGTGAAATCGAACTGCTTCTCTTCACCGGTATTGGCACCGAACATGGTCCCTCGGACGGATCCCAGGAAGCTCTGCATCCAGTCCGCATCGAAGTGGTGGGACGGCGACGGGCAGTCGGCCCAACCGACTAGCGCTTGCGGATCAATACGCAGCGGGGGCTCCGCGAACATGACTGGCCCGTTGGACGACGCCAAGAACTTTCCGGTGCCCAACAGCGTCAAAAAGCCTGGCACGATGGATTGTTTGAGTTCGAGGCCGGTTTCGAACGCAAGGAGATTCGCCGCGCGGATCGTGAGATTTCCGTCGTCGAGGTCGTAGGAATTGATGTTGAATCCGCGGTCCCCGAGGATCAATTTTCCCTGCCCCTGCGCAAGCACCCAGTCGTCGGCGTAGAGCGGCGAGGAGAATCTGGCGGCCACGATCGCGGCCATACTGGTGCGTCCCAGCGGCTCGAAATTGATGTTCCCGTAGTACGCGATCATCGCGCCTTTTGACGTGAACCACGGCTGCCCCGCAAGTTCGACACAGAAGGCGTAATCGTTGCCCGGGACGTTGTCGTTGGCAGGCAGAGTCGCTGGATTGTGAATTTCGATACCCATTCGATTTCTCCCTCTCAGAACTTCTTCTCGGACGCCTGAACCCAGACCGTGCCTGTTCCGGTCATCTTCAACTGAATGGACTCCCCCGAGCCCTTGCCGACGGCTTCGCGCCAGCCGACGTTTGCCGAGATGTCGACGTTGATCTGCCCGATGTGGCAGACGTAAGCCTGAGGATCCACGACGACCTGAGGGTTGTTGGGGCCGACCTGCAACGGGATCGCGCCACCGTGCGAGAGCACCGCGACGCTTCCTTGACCGTGCAGTTGCGTCGTGAAGAGTCCTTGACCTGTCATCGCTCCTCGGACAACGCCGCGCACCCCACCTTGCGAACTCAGCGCGACGACGGAGCTTTGCAGGTAGGCGTCATGTGCAAGGAGGCGATCGGCTTCGACCGTGAGCATCGAGGAACCGTCGAGGTGGATGACGTCGACGTAGAGGCCGGCATGTCCGTAGAAGACCTCGCCCTGTCCCTCTGCGGCCATCATGTGTGCGCGTTCCCCGGACATCATCCGTCCGGCCATTCCCGCCATGCCACCCATGTTGGGCATCGCACCAGGGCCACCGCCCATGCTGTGCGGGATGAATCGGACGTCGCCGGTGTAGTAGAGCATCGATCCGGTTCGAGCCAGCACGTTCTGTCCCGGGCTGAGCGTCGACTTCACGACCTTGCTGTTCACTTGGTCCAAAGGCATGGGTCAGCGCTCCTCGGGCTGGATGTAGACGACGCCGGATCCGTCGAAGCGCAGTGAGAACGCTTCACCGCTGCCACCGCCGATCGCGGACCGCCACGTGACGTCGGTGACGAAGCTCTGATTCAGCTGGCCACGATGCGCGACAAAAGCGTCGGGATCGGCGACGAGCGGATACTGCGGGCTCACTTCGAGGGCGATAATCGGTCCGCCCTTCGACAGCAGCGCGACCATCCCACTGCCGCTGACTACCGTCGTGAACAGTCCCTGTCCCGAGCCTGCGCCGCGCAAGCCTGCAAATTTCACGTCGGTGCGCAGTTGGCCCGCCAGAGCGAGCAGTTGCGACGATTCGACGTGCAAGGCGTCGTTGCTGAGTTCGATGATCGTGATGTCCTGGGCATCGACGGCGAAGTACACGGTGCCCTGTCCACTGACTTCCATCAGAGACAGCGATTCACCGGCGGCCTTCTGCTTCAGCGCGGCTCGGAGCCCGCCACCTCCGCCCATGCCGGCATTCTTGAAGGTGACTGCACCCTCGTACGCCACCATTGATCCGCTGATCGCTTTGATGGTGTCCCCCATCAGGTCTGCGACCAGGACCCGATGCCCATCCATTCTCAATTGCGCCACGAGGGCACTATGCCAGATGTCTGCGACAGACGTTGTAGTGAGAAAGACAAAATCTGCCGCCCACACCCGGCGGACGGCAGATTGTCTTAAATCAGTAAATCAGGGACGGCTGAGTGCGCTCGCATTGTCGTTTTCACGAGTTGCGGTCGAGCCCGCTGCGCTCTCGAGCATTCCTTCGAGGACGTTCTTGCCGATCGCGGATTCGTGCGGAAGCTCGATGGGGTACGAGCCAGTGAAACACGCCGTGCACAGTCGCGTCTCAGGCTGCTCGGTGGCGGCGATCATGCCCTCGGTGGAGATATATCCGAGGGTGTCCGCGCCGATCGAACGACGAACGCCTTCGAGCATTTCCTCGAACGTGCTGGTCTGCCCGCCCGCTCCGTTTGCGATCAACTCTGCCGGCGAGGCGAAGTCGATGCCGTAGAAGCAGGGCCACTTGACCGGCGGCGACGCGATGCGGACGTGAATCTCGAGTGCACCGGCTTCCCGAAGCATCCGAATGAGAGCACGCTGCGTATTTCCGCGGACGATCGAATCATCCACCACCACAAGACGTTTCCCGCGAATAACTTCCTTCAGCGGGTTGAGCTTGAGCCGGATACCGAGCTGACGGATGGTCTGCGACGGCTGAATGAAGGTACGGCCGACGTAGGCGTTCTTCATCAAACCCTGGCCGTAAGGAATGCCGGATCCTTGGGCATAACCGACAGCAGCCGGGGTGCCTGACTCGGGAACGGGGATCACCAGGTCGCCCTCAGCGGGATGTTCCGTGGCGAGCAGACGGCCGATCTCGACGCGAGTCGAGTGAACGGAACGTCCACCGATAACGCTGTCGGGGCGAGCCAGGTAGACGTACTCGAATACACAACCCTTAGGCGTGGGATTGGAGAAGCGCGAGGAACGGACACCATCGGCATCGATGGCGAGCAGTTCACCGGGCTCGATGTCACGAACGAAGGACGCGCCGACGATGTCGAGAGCTGCGGTTTCGCTGGCGACGACCCAGCCGCGATCGAGGCGACCGAGGCAGAGCGGGCGGACACCGTGCGGATCACGCGCTGCGTACAGGGTGTTCTCGTCCATGAAGGTGAGGCAGAACGCGCCCTTCAACGTGGGGAGCAACTCCATCGCAGCCTGCTCGATGGTGCGGTCTGCGGCAGCGTGCGCCAGTAGTCCACCGATGAGGTCGGAGTCCGACGTCGCCGCGTTGGGACGCTTGTCGTTGACCAGGCCGGCTGCGCGGGTACGGCTCGCGAGCTCAGCTGTGTTGACGAGGTTGCCGTTGTGGCCGAGCGCAATGCCCGTGCCCGCAACCGTGGTGCGGAAAATCGGCTGCGCGTTTTCCCACGTCGTGGACCCGGTGGTGGAGTAACGGCAATGCCCGATGGCTACGTGTCCCGGCATTGCTGCCAGCGTCTGCTCATCGAATACCTGACTGACCAGGCCGAGATCCTTGAATACCAGCACCTGGGAGCCATCAGCTACCGCAATGCCGGCAGCTTCCTGACCACGGTGCTGCAGTGCATACAGACCATAATACGTGAGCTTCGCCACATCCTCTCCCGGCGCCCAAACGCCGAATACACCGCATTCTTCGCGGGGCTCGTTCTCGTCCTCATCGGACGGGCTCGTAGCGAGGAGATTTGGACTGTTGACCGAAAGATCGGCACGAGTCACGTGGCGCTCCCTTTGTGGGCAGGGGTTGGGGGGCATACACAGTCTACTGGCATTTTTTGTGATGCCTCGCCGCAGGGCAACCTTGCTTGAATCGAACTGATCAGTCTCCCCACGACCTCAGTGGGCGCCGCCCAGCTCGGCCTCCCGCAACCGACAACCCGTATTCGCCGAGAACGACGCAGCTTTGAACGACCCTATCCGGACGAGCCGACCGTCATCGCTGACAAGCTGCACATCATGACGCCCCGGTAGATCCACCCGCACCACCAGCCGATCAATCCCCGCCGACGACGCAAGCTCCCGTACCGCCGCCAACGACTGCGCACAACTCCTCCGGAATCGGCACATCCCAAAGCCTGCTCTGCGTATCCACCGACGAACCCGTTGCTTCCAAATGCGGCATACTGCATCCCCCCCTGACTGCGCTCCCGGTTCCAGCGCCAACGGGTCTGCGGAGCAATCTTCGCGACAGCCTCCCCCATCCGCACCAACAGATCCGTCATCTGCGCCTCCGTCTCCTCGAACGAGGGCAAATGGCGCTTCGACGATGCAACCAGCGCACTGACAACGGCAGACAACACTGCCAGGGGGTGCACAAAAGCTTGGCGTCAGCGATCAGTCGGCGCCTTCGACTCCTTCTCGACTTACCTCGATCAACAACGAGAATCGTTGCAGCGCAGCGTCGCCAACATTTTGGAAGCTCTGACCGCTTCAGCGAACACCTACGACAATGCTGATCGAACAACGGCATCGACGCTGCAAGCAAGCACTTCCCCGGCGAGAGTGAACCTCTGGTAGCCGGAACTCACAATCGCAGCAATGGCAGCCAATGCGCGATCTCGGGAGCCCGACTGCCGGAGGCGTCGACACGGCCATCAGCGGACGCGACGTTGAACTCGAGTAGTCCGGTTACCATCAGCAACCAAGTGCGAGTATCGGTTTCGACGACGTTGGGCGGGGTTCCTCGCGTGTGCCGAGGGCCTTCAATGCACTGCACCGCCACAAACGGCGGAACCCGCACCTCGACGCTCGATCCCGGCACAACCTGCTCGAGGGTGCGCGCGCTCATCTTCACCGCAGCTCCGAGTTCTGCTCGGGACGGCTTCGGCAGTTCAGGATCTTTCAGCCACGGGCCGACGGCAAGCAGTGCAGCCCTCAGTTCAGCAGGGTCGACTTTGCGGCGCGGTGTCATCGATTCACTCCTGAATGCCTGGCTGTTGCAATTCGAACGGCAAGTGCCCCACCGGCGTTGGTTGCCAGATGCAGCAGCGCCGGGGCAAGAACGCTGCCACCTCGGCGATGCAGCCACTCGAACAACAGTGCCGACGCCCCCGTGAATGCCACTGCTGCGGGGATGTTGTCGCCGGCGCTGCGGGCCGGAGCAATGTGCCACATTCCGAAGGTGAACGCATGGATCGCCTGTGCGGCCGGGAGACTGAGTTCGCGGTTCCACACTGCGGACATCGCGCTGCGGAACAACAGTTCTTCGGAGAGCACGGTGCCGAACGGGATGTGCAGAATGATCCATTCGAGGAAGTCCTCACGACCGTCGGCGCGCTCGTCGGCCGCCAGCGTTGCCCGCAACTGTGGAACTGCAAGCGCCACAGAGTAACCGGCGACAACTGCTCCACCGGCACTGGCACCGAACTGCGCACCGCCCCGAATGCCGGTGTGAGCCAGTCCCAACTCTTCGCGGGTGTAGCCGCGTGCAAGCAGTATTCCGATAGCCGACAACCCCACGGCAGTATTGACGGCCGCCCTCGCCCTGGGCGACAAACCGAACGCCGGCAGCACCACGTTGCTCCACGCGATTGCTGCGGCGGAGAGCACTAGCGGCTTCACTTCTCGGGCCCTTCCGACTTCACGGCGATCACCAACGCATCGCGTATGCGCTCGGTATCGGCGGCCGTCCATCCGTCGGGTTGAACGACACTGATCCAGCCGTCGAGTACGGAGGTTCCGTAGTTGTGACCATGACCGTCGGGAACTCCGGCAGCATTACCGAGATCGGCGGACACCTGCCAGAACGTGACGATCGGGAACCACTTCATCGACGGCGATCGGTCGAATCCCGGTATCTCCGTGAGCCATTGCGGCCTGTTGAACATCAGGTTCGGTGACCACCACACAACGGGGTCGGAGGGGTGTTGGATGAATAGCACGCGAGGATCCGGCCACGACATGCCGGCCGTCGGAATGTCCTCGGGGCGATCCGCGAACCGGACTCCAGCCAGGCCGTCGGCGTAGACGGGGGCAACTTCGGTACTACCAGGGTCGCGTCGCTCCACTATCGAGCGCCACAACGGTGTCGCGTTGGGCGGGCCGACCCACAGGATTCCATCGGCGGTTTCGCGTGCTGCTTGCAAAGTGTCGAACGCGCCGGCACCAGCCAGTACGCCGAGGCTTTCGCCGTAGACCATAAACTTGGGCCTGGTGACTTCCGGTTCCTGGAGCCATCTTTCGTGAACCCGCTCGATCAGCAGACGGCCGGCAGCTTGCGCTTTCTCCTGGTCCGCGAGAAACGAGATCCAACTAGGCAGATACGAATACTGGCTGGCGACAAGTGCGGTGTCACCGTTACCCACGAGCTCGATCGCCTGTGCCGCTGTGGGATTGACCCACCCGGTGCCCGTTGTCGGAATGACGACCAGAACCTTGCGCTGAAAAGCGCCGGTCCGCTCGAGTTCCTTGATCACCAGATCCATACGTTCGTTCGGATCCTCGGCGCTTTCCAGCCCCGCGTACACACGGATGGGATCCAGTGCCGGAACACCCGTGGCGGCTGTCAGTTCCGTGGCGTCGAGACCGCGCGAAACGAAATTGCGTCCCTCGAACCCCAATGTGTCCCAAGGAGCGACAGATTCAGGACTGCCGGATTTCATCGGGTCCTGCGGCTCAACGACCCCGTCGCGAGTGGTGGAGTTCTGCAGACTGAAGATCGAGTTGGTGGCGGCATAGATTCCGCGAACGAGGACGCCGTCGACAAGCATGAAGAACAGAACCGTCACGACCACGATGCCGACCCCGTTGGCCACCGAGCGGGACCAGCGGAACCGCTGCATGAGTACGCGGGCAATCAGTTTCACTAGATCGTGCAGCACTCGCCAGATCGAGATGAGCAGGCCACCGATGAGCAGGCTCAACCCGAGAGTTCGGATATAGCCGCTGGTGGTCGTAGATTCGGCACCGGTCAGTGCGGCTATCTCCCGCTGCCATCCGGCCGAGTACACGAGCATGATGATCGCAGCAACGATCGATGCGGCCGGAACAAACACCTTGATGGCAGTGGGGACAGGTTCAGGCAGCGGCCACCATCGTCGGCCGCGAAGCAGATACCGCTCCACGGCCCAGCCCACGGCAGTTCCGACGCCGTAACCGATTGCCGAGTTGATGCCACCGATCAAGCCTTGGAACAGCCAATCGCGTGGCAGGAGTGACGGAGTCAGCGACCAGCAGAAGAAGAACGCGGCAAAAGCGATGCCGGTGAAATCGAGCTTGAGTAGGCCCCACGCCCACTCGGTGAAGCGATTGTCGAACCTCTCCAGAGATGCCGGAACAGCCAGCCACAGGTGATATTCCTGCGGCTGGCTGTCAGCGGAAGTCAGTTCTCCGGAATCGACCATCGATCACCCGAAAAGGGCCGGCAACGTTCCTTCGAATGCCTCACGGAGCGTGGCCATCGTGACCGAGAAGTGACCCTGGATCTCGACGGAGTCGCTACCCTCATCGACAACGCCGATGCGCGTCCAGGGCAAACCGCGAGCGGTGCACATGCCCGTGAAGCGGGTTTCCTCGGTACGCGGAACAGCCACGAGGACGCGTCCCGAAGACTCGGAGAACAGTGCGACAAACGGATCTGCGCCCTCGGGAAGCAGGATGCGGCAACCGGTTTCGCCGGCCAGTGCAGCTTCGACAACAGCCTGAGCCAATCCACCTTCGGACAGGTCGTGGGCTGCGGTGACGAGGCCGTCACGCGACGACGACAGCAGGATGTCTGCGAGCAGCTGCTCACGAGCCAGATCAACCTTGGGCGGCACGCCACCGAGGTGGCCGTGCTCGACCTGCGACCAAATGGAACCGTCCAGCTCGTCGTGAGTATCGCCGAGCAGGATCAGCGTCTCGCCGGGCTCGAGTCCGAGGCCCGTCGGGATGCGTCGATGAACGTCGTCGATCACGCCGAGCACTGCAACCACCGGGGTGGGCAGAATTGCCGTGGAACCGGTCTGGTTGTAGAAGCTGACGTTGCCGCCGGTGACGGGGATGCCGAGCGTGGCGCAACCATCGGCCAGGCCGCGAACAGCCTGCTGGAACTGCCACATGACGCCCGGATCCTCGGGGGAACCGAAGTTGAGGCAGTTACTGACAGCCTTCGGCGTTGCACCCGTGACTGCCACGTTGCGGAAAGCCTCGGCGAGAGCGAGCTGGGCGCCCGTGTACGGATCGAGCGCGGTGTAGCGGCCCGAAGCGTCGGTGGACAGCGCGATTCCGCGGCCCGTCTTCTCGTCGATGCGGATGACGCCGCCGTCGGCGTTCTCGGCCAGAACGGTGTTGCCGCGAACGTAGCGGTCGTACTGCTCGGTGATCCACTTACGGCTGCACAGCGCCGGTGAAGCAATCATCTTCATCAGCGTCGCTTCGAGCTCTTCGCTCGTCTCCGGGCGCTTCAGTCCGGCCGTGGTGTTCGCGATCAGCGAGTCCTGGGTTGCCGGACGCTCGACGGGACGGTGGTAGACCGGTCCGTCGTGAGCAACGGTGCGCGGCGGTACGTCGACGACTGTCTCGCCGTGCCAGGAGATGGTGAGGTGCTCACCGTCGGTGACCTCACCGATGTCGGTGGCCAGGACGTCCCACTTCTTGCAGACCTCCATGAACTTCTCGACGTTCTCGGGGGTGACCACGGCACACATGCGCTCCTGCGATTCGCTGGAGAGCACCTCGGCGGGGGTCATGCCGGTAGCGCGCATCGGAACCCGTTCGAGGTTGATGTGCATACCGCCGTCACCGGCTGCTGCCAGCTCCGAGGTGGCGCAGGACAGTCCGGCGCCGCCGAGGTCCTGGATACCGACAACGAGGCCGGCCTTGTAGAGGTCGAGGCAACACTCGATGAGCACCTTCTCGGTGAAGGGGTCGCCCACCTGAACCGCGGGAAGCTTCTTGCGTCCGCCACCGTCGTCGTCGAATGTCGCCGACGCGAGAACCGAGACGCCGCCGATGCCGTCGAGGCCGGTGCGAGCGCCGAACAGGATGATCTTGTTGCCGGCGCCGGAAGCGAAGGCCAAGTGCATGTCTTCGACGCGCATGACGCCTGCAGCAAGTGCATTGACCAGTGGGTTACCGGCGTACGACTCGTCGAAAACGGTCTCGCCACCGATGTTGGGCAGACCGAGGGAGTTTCCGTATCCACCGACGCCGCGCACGACACCGTCGACGACGCGACGGGTGTCGGGGGCGTCAGCAGCACCGAAACGCAGCTGATCCATGACCGCGATGGGACGAGCACCCATAGCCATGATGTCGCGGACGATGCCGCCGACTCCGGTAGCCGCACCCTGGTAGGGCTCGACGTACGACGGGTGGTTGTGGCTCTCGACCTTGAATGTGACGGCCCAGCCGTCGCCGATGTCTACGACGCCGGCGTTCTCGCCGATACCGGCGAGCATGTTGGCGCGCATCTCATCGGTGGTGGTTTCGCCGAAGTATCCGAGGTGCACCTTGGAAGACTTGTAGGAGCAGTGTTCGCTCCACATGATCGAGTACATCGCCAGTTCGGCGTCCGTGGGACGGCGACCCAGGATCTCCTTGATGCGGGCGTATTCATCGTCCTTGAGCCCAAGCTCCTTGAACGGCTGAGCGGCATCGGGATCAGCCGATGCGTGCGTGACGGTATCGACCTGATGAGCAGACACTGGAGAGGGGTCCCTTCCCTACGGGAGTCAAGAGGCAAGCCGGAATGCCGCAGGACACCACAAATGTGCCCAACGAAAGAACGTGCCGGAAGACAGTCTATCGGGGATATCGGATCACTTCCGCAGACGGCAGCACCCTTCATACCGCTAGGCCTGCGAAGCCGGTCCGATCACTCTCGTTTACGGTTTCGGTAATACGGTCGGTTTTACCCTAAGTTCGGTTCCGCCCGATCCCAGAATGGAAGGTTCTTCATGCCTCAGGATGTGCGTCAGTCTGATGTCGCGGCACAATCTCAGTCAGTCACCACTCCCCTGACCCCGGCCGCAATTTTCCTGGTGGCGACGGTAAATCCCGGTGGTGAAGGCACCACGCGCGAGCTTCTTGCCGACGTCGCGGGCCTGCAGCGAGCGGTCGGTCTGCGTGTTCCCGGGTCAGGCTTGGACGTCGTGACCAGCATTGGTTCGGACGCCTGGGATCGCTTGTTCTCGGGGCCTCGTCCGGCGCTGCTGCGGCCGTTCACCGCATTGCAGGGAGACGTCCATCACGCGCCGTCGACGCCCGGCGACCTCCTATTTCACATTCGCGCGATGAGCATGGATGCCTGCTTCGAGGTGGCCCGCCAGATCACGAAGCGACTGCACGGCGCGGCAACCGTCGTCGACGAGGTGCACGGCTTCCAGTACTTCGAGAACCGCGACCTCATCGGCTTCGTGGACGGCACCGAGAATCCGTCGGGCCGCGACGCTATTGCCGCTGTGACGGTCGGCGACGAGGATCCCGAGTTTGCCGGCGGCAGCTACGTCCACATCCAGCGCTACATCCACAAGATGCGCGATTGGGAGGCAATCAGCATCGAGCAGCAGGAGAACGTGATCGGCCGCAGCAAGCTCGAGGACATCGAGATGACGTCCGACGTGAAGCCTGCAAATTCACACGTCGCCCTCAACGCGATCAAGGACGACGACGGCAACGCACTCGAAATCCTGCGCGCCAACATGCCCTACGGACGCCTCGGCGACGACGAGATCGGCACCTTCTTCATCGGTTACTGCGCCACTCCCGCCATCACCGAACGCATGCTCGAGAACATGTTCCTCGGTTTCCCTCGCGGCAACTACGACCGTCTGCTCGATTTCTCGACAGCCGTGACGGGGTCGATATTCTTCACACCGACCACCGACTTCTTCGAGACGCTTCCCGCTAGCCCCTCGGCGTAAGGAACGCACCGAGAGCGTCGGCATACATACGTATGTCTGCGGCGCCCATCAGCTCGCGAGCGGAATGCATCGCGAGCTGAGGCGCGCCCACGTCCACTGTGGACAGGCCGGTTCGCGACGCCGTGATGGGTCCGATGGTGGACCCGCACGGCAGGTCGGCCCGATGCACATAACGCTGCAAGGGAACCCCCGCCTGATCGCAGGCCAACGCGAACTCACCGGCACCGGCAGCGTCGGTGGCATACCGCAGGTTCTGGTTGACCTTGAGTACCGGACCACCGTTGATCTCGATGCGGTGGGCCGGCTCGTGACGGTCGGGATAGTTGGGGTGCGTGGCATGGGCCATATCACCCGACGCGCACACAGATCCAGCCATCGCCTGCAGGAATTCTTCGCGTCCGCCGCCGCGCCCCAACACAATTCGTTCGAGCACGGTGTTCAGCAGATCGGAGAAGGCCCCGCGATCGGACATGCTGCCAACCTCTTCGTGATCGAAGAGTGCGAGCACCGGAACATGACGCCCCGGGGATTTCGCAGCGGCCAGAAGCGCTTGCGTCCCGGCATAACACGTACCCTGGTTGTCCAACCGGGGCGCACTGACGAGCTCCTGATCGACACCCACCACCATGCTGGGCGCAAGATCATGGGTCATCAATTCCCAACCGAGCACTGAAGATTCGGGCACACCCGCCTGGTTCGCGACAAACCCGATGAAGGGCTTGGGCCTATTGCCCACTCCCCAGATTCCGTTGACGTGACGCTGCGGATCGAGCGTCACTCCCTTGCGGTCTTCGGACAGGTGGATCGCCAGCTGTGGAACACGCAGAATCGGGTCGTCGATCCGAACCAGCTTCTGCTCCACTGTGTTTCCCACGCGCACACTCAACCGGCCGGAGATCCCGAGGTCGCGATCGAGCCACGAATTCAGAAGTGCACCGCCATACGGTTCGAGACCAACCATCTGCCAACCGGCCGACGTCAGGTCAGGATGCTGCTTGACACGCAGGTTCGGACTGTCGGTGTGACCGCCGACGATCCGGAACGGTGCGGCGGGGTCGACACCTTCAGTGCTCCAGGCAATGAGCGATCCACCGCGAATCAGGTAGTACCGCCCGGGCTTTGCCGGCCACGCAGCAGTTTCCTGCAGTTCCACAAATCCGCTGTCGGCCAGTTGAGCTGCGACCGTTGCACAGACATGGAAAGGAGACGGTGACGAGTCGACGAAGCTGCACAGTCCTTGGGCATCGGCCCCGGTCAAGGAAGTCATGCCCTTCATCATGCCCGACCGCGTTCTACTCAGCCGTGGGCACCGGAAACACAAAACTGGTTGCCATCGGGATCGACAAGAGTCACCCAGCGGAAGCCGTCCATATTTTCGCGATGATGTTCCGTTGCTCCGGCTTCGATCAGGCGCGTCACTTCGGCGTCGAGATCGGCGCTGGACAGATCCAGATGGATTCGATTTTTGCCGGCAGTGGGATCCGGCACCTTCTGGAATGCAAAATTGGCACTACCGGGGACGTCGACGATGTAGAAAAAGCCGTCGTTCTCCTCCTTGATGGTGCCACCCAGCTGCTCTGCCCACCATCGCGCAAGTGGACCCGGGTCGAGGCTGTCGAACGTGATCATTTCCAGATTCAGTGTCATGGGCTCACGCTAAACCATGACACCGACACGAACATGATGCTCGAAGCATTGCTTGCGATCTACCGGCGCTGCGAGCGGCCGAGATGAGACCATCTTCGAATGAGTCCGAGATCGGCGCAAGACCGTTCTGCAGAACCACTTGTCGCGGTATTCGCCGTCGCCGGCCTACTGTTGAGCTGCCTTGGAGTCCTGGGCTGGCGCTTTGCGACGTCTTCACTGCTTACCGAGCACATCGGTATCCAACCTCCGCCACCGCCGCCAATGGAAGATGGCAAGACCGGATACATGTGGGTTGTCGATGGATACAGCTACTTCGGGGGCCCGCACTGGTTCCCGGCAACGGGATGGTTCTTGACCCTCGGAACGGCGCTCGCTCTTGTGGTGTCCACGCTATGCTTCGCTACCGGATGGCGAGCGACCCGCCATCACGAGGGAAACAAATGGTTTCTCGCGCTTGCACTTTCGGGATTCGGCGGACTCTACGGTCTGGCGGCTTCAGTTGCCGGACTAGTCTTTCCGCCTACGTTCTACTCCATCGCCCTGCCGGAACCGCGCGACCCGGCGGACCCGTATCCAGACTCGACAATCGTGCACTTTGATCTTGATCCGACTCTGATCAGTTTCACGGCAATAGGTTTCACGATCGGATTACTTCTGTCATTGCCGCTTCTCGCATCAGGCTTCAGAGCCAGCCGCACCTATTCGGAGAGCTCTGATCGCATCAAATGAGCGCAGGCCTGAAACAGCAGTTCCAGTGATTCGCCCGAAAGTCCTTCGGCTGCAAGCATGAACTTCATCGTCCACGGGTCCGACAACTCGATGTCGTCACAACCATCTACGTCAGTCAGCAACTCGAGTCCGACATTTGCGGGCGAGGCAGTGCAGTACCGCTGGACTGCAACGGATTCCGTCCGCATTCCGTTTCCCTTGTCCCTCCGAGAATCGACAGACAACAGTGCTGTCGACAACTGCCGATGGTTCAGCACAGCTCCCGAATCAGCCGCCGATCGAAACATCACATTGAGCCGTTCAACCAAACCGTCATTACTGAATGATTGAATGCAATTGCCGGACAGCCTATTCAAGCTCTCGAAACTCATCGATCGAGAGGACGTGGGAATTCTCTCCATGGTGCTACCTCCATTGGTTTCACAAACGGTGACATTTGTATCGCCCTCACTCGAAGAGCGTTCATCAACCAAGCCTCCTCGGTCATAACGATCGAGGCCAGCACACCAACTGCACCTGATACTGCCGAACTCCGGGTGCCGTACACATTCGGTCTGCTTACCATCGGGCTGGTAGTTACAGGTTACCCAAATCTGTAAAGAAAGTGCAAGCGTTTTGTTACTTTAGTCTGAAAAGTTCTTTGGGTCTATATTTGCCCGATTTCACAGAGGACTGGTTGGTTCACAAATTGGCGGAGAAGGCACGCTCGGCACGGCCTACTCCGGCAGCATCCCAGCCGTGATCGCTGCAAGGTCCGCAACGCTGCCGTCCCAGATCACCCGAAGGTGTTCGACAATCTTCTCGATCGACCAGTTCCACCAGGCAATTCATGGATCTGTGCCCAAGCCGTACACCAAGCATGACCGTTCACGTTCCCGCCGATCCACACGTCATTCCCGACAACGGTGCCACCCCCGCGCCGGCAGATCTTGCACCAAACACCACCCCTGTTCGGGAACGGATAGTCCGAGACACCGTTCCCGCCGGGTAAGTACCTTGCGTACTCGAGTATGACTACGCATCCGCACGATGCGATCCCGCACCAGACTTCAGGTTATGAACACACCGACAGCACCTTCGAAGTCCACGGCAGCGTTCTTCTTGCAGGCCGGAATAGCTTTTGCCGTCAGTTTTGTCGGCACTCTCGTCGGAATCGCATACTTGCCCATCGACGCCTGGCAGCGCGGATTCCTCGGAATGTCCCTACTCTTCCTGGTCACCAGCACATTCACCTTGGCAAAAGTGATTCGCGACCAGCAGGAGGCGTCGACTGTTCGTGTTCGCGTCGACGAAGCGCGTCTCGACAAGCTGATCGCAGAACACGATCCTTTCAAGACTGCCGCGTAGGGACCCTCCTCTGATCCGCGACAACGGATGGATGCACAGCGTGTGCCTGTTCGGATACCCCGACAAGCTCGGCAGGACTATTTAGCTGCGAGCATCGCTTCCATCTGTGTGATTTCCGCTTGCTGACCAGCGATAATTTCCTCCGCCATCTTCTCGGCGGCCGGATCGAGACCGTCGGCGATCTCTGTCTCCGACATTGCGATTGCTCCAGTGTGGTGTTCGATCATCATCGCCAACCACATCTTGTCGAACTCGGCATCCGTTGCGTTGGTCAGGGCTGTCATATCGTCATCGGACATCATGCCCTGCATCTCTGCCATCCCGACGCCATGACCCGAGTGGTCCATGCCGTCCATCGACATCGACGACGGATCGGGGCGGCCCCACTTCGTGAGTGTCTCCGTCATCTGCGCCATCTCGGGCCCCTGGGCAGCCTCAATCTTTGCGGCCAACGCAATGAGCTCGGCGTTATCAGTACGCCCCTCAACCATTTTCGCCATATCAAGAGCCTGCGAATGGTGCGGGTACATACCTTCCAGGAACTCGATATCTGTCGCATTGACGCCCGCCGGAATCGCGAACTGCCCGGCCGACACAGATGTCTCGACGGAGGTCGGGGACGCAGAATCTCCGACATCCGAACAACCGGCGATCAACAGCGCTCCCGCCGCCAACACAGGAACAAACCGAACAGCACTACGCTTGACCGAGAACATGACACCACTCCCAAAAAGATCTAACTACATACGAAACTTATTACTGTGCAACAACTTCGGATCATCGTTCCAGTCCGAAGTAGGCAGTCACCACAGTACCGACGACGGTCAGGCAAAACCCGAAATAATCGACAGAAACGATGCACCTTCATCGAATCTTCATAGTCCCGACCAGACCACCTGTCGTGCGCACCCACCTCGGCTAACCTGAATTCATGAATCCGGAATCGGTACCGCCACGGCACACCGAAGGAGCATCTCGCGTCTTGGTGGTGGAAGACGAACCGGCTTTGGCGAAGGTTGTCGCCAATTATCTTGCCCGCGAAGGATTTCAAGTTCGAATTGCCCTCGATGGACCCTCCGCAGTGGCCGCGGCGCACGAATTTGAACCTTCCCTCGTCGTCCTGGATCTGATGCTTCCAGGATTCGACGGCATGGAAGTGTGTCGTCGAATCCGCAGCTTCTCCGACGCGTACATTCTGATGCTCTCGGCCCGCGGCGACGAGTCCGACAAAGTGATGGGTCTCGCTGCTGGAGCCGACGATTATGTGGTCAAACCTTTCGGACCTCGCGAACTCGTCGCCCGCGTCAAGGCGCTTCTGCGCCGACCTCGCGCGTCGAGCCTGATGCCCGAACCATTGCAGACGCCACCCGGCCTGGACATCGACGTGCTCGCGCGCACTGTGCTCATCGACGGATCACTCGTCGACCTCACCCCCACCGAGTTCGAACTACTGGCCGCGCTGGCTGCCAGACCTGACACTGCGCTGAGCCGGAGTGACATCATTGCTGCGGTGTGGGGTTCGTCATGGTACGGAGATCAGCACATCGTCGACGTCCACATCCGAGCACTGCGGCGCAAACTCGGAGACGACGCAAGCGACCCCCGATTCATCCGCACCGTCCGCAGCGTCGGCTACGCACTGAGGGCGTCATGAAGCGACTCGGACTCCGTGGAAAGTTGCTCGTCGCCCAGATCGTTGTTCTGCTGGCATCCTGCATAACGATCGCTGCCGTGGCAATTGCCATCGGGGCGCCGCTGTTCCACAATCACCTCGCCATGGCAGGAATCGAGGACGACAACGTCCGCCTGCACACCGAAGAAGCCTTCAGTCAGACCATTTTCATGGCACTGCTGAGCGGTGTGGCGGTTGCCCTCGTCGGCGCGAGTATCGCTGCGGCAATTGTGGTTCGGCGAATCACAGCGCCGATCAGCAGACTTGCTATTGCTGCGCAGAGTGTCGCCGAAGGCGATTACGACGTCCAGATCGAGAGGTCCGACGTCGACTCGGATTTCACTCGACTGGAGTCTGCGTTTTCCGACATGGCCGAACGGCTCGATCATTCCGACAATGTCCGCAAACGCCTGCTGGCTGATCTTGCTCACGAATTACGCACTCCTGTATCAACTTTAGCGGCATATGTTGACGGCATCGAGGATGGAATCATGGAACCGGATGTCGCATCGTGGGCAGTGATGCGCGATCAACTCGAAAGATTGCGGCGCCTCGCCCATGACTTGGCCGATGTTTCCGCAGCCGACGAGCACGCCCTGGGCTTGATTATTCGGCCGGGGGATCTCAGCGACATCGTCTGCGCGGCAACAGCTGCCGCCGCACCGCGATTCGAGGATCGCGGGGTTTCGCTGGCCACCCACGTCCCCGCGTCGACGGTCACTTCGCAGGTCGACCGTCAACGAATCGAACAGATTCTGGCCAACCTGCTGGAAAATGCACTGCGGCACACACCAAGTGGCGGTACCGTCCGCGTCACTGTCGAAGAATCGGCAGACCATGTTTCCGTATCGGTCACCGACACCGGTGAAGGAATTCCCGCAGATCAACTCGAGTCCGTCTTCGACAGGTTCCATCGCGGCGACAGCTCAGACGGATCGGGGCTGGGGTTGACGATTGCCCGCAGTCTCGCAGTCGCACATGGTGGCACATTGACTGCGAGGGTTGGCAGCGACGGCACGGGTACCATCCTGGAGTTGCGCCTACCGATCAGTGCCTGATCTGCGCTCGATCTGCCTCGATCTGCCTCGATCTGCACTGAATTCTGCCCGGATGTCCGAGTCCCTGTGCCCCGACGTCGAGTGAACGTATCGCTACCCCTGTTCAACAAGGGGAGCGATACGTTCACTCGGAACGGGTGGAAGAAGAAACAGCGCCCACCGACCAGGGTTACCGGCCGATGGGCGCTGCTGAAAGCTGAAATCAGGCGTTGACGATGGAGTCCAAAGCCGAGTAGAACAGTCCGAGTCCGTCGTCACTGGGGCCGGTAAGGGCCTCGGTTGCGTGCTCGGGGTGCGGCATGAGTCCGACGACGCGACCGTTGGCGGAAGAAATGCCGGCGATACGACGCTGCGAACCGTTGGGGTTCTCCTCCGAGTAACGGAAGACGACGCGGCCTTCACCCTCGAGTTCGTCGAGAACGTTCTCGGGAGCCTGGAAGCGACCTTCGCCCGACTTGAGGGGAACCAAGATCTGGGCACCCTTTTCGTAGCGCGAGGACCATGCGGAGTTGTTGGACTCCACAGTGAGCCACTCGTCGCGGCAGATGAAGTGCAGACCCTGGTTGCGGGTCAACGCTCCGGGGAGCAAGCCTGCTTCGCAGAGGATCTGGAAACCGTTGCAGATACCGAGGACGGGCATACCGCCCTTGGCAGCTTCGACGACCTTGCCCATGGCAGGCGCGAAACGTGCGATGGCTCCACAGCGAAGGTAGTCGCCGTAGGAGAATCCGCCGGGGACGATGACTGCGTCGACACCCTTGAGGTCGGCATCGCCGTGCCAGAGTGCGACGGCTTCACCGCCGGCCAGATTCACCGCTCGAGCAGCGTCGACGTCGTCGAGTGTGCCCGGAAAGGTGATCACTCCGATGCGTGCGCTCATGCCTCGACGCGCCTGACGGTCCAATCCTCGATCACCGTGTTGGCCAGCAGGCCTTCGGCGATCTTCTCGAGTTCGGCATCTTCGACGCTACCGTCGATTTCCAACTCGAACCGCTTGCCCTGACGGACATCGGATACTCCTGCAAAGCCCAGGCGAGACAGTGCCCCGACAATGGCCTGTCCCTGGGGGTCGAGAATCTCGGCCTTGGGCATGACTTCGACGACGACACGGGCCACGTGCTGCTCCTCGGTACTAGTGCGCGAACCCAGAGGGAAACACCGGGTAGTGACGAGTTTACCGGGCGAAGCCGGGAAGCTTCGCATCGAGTGAGTCGAGAGGTGACGCCGACCACCCGTGAATGGCGCATACTCGAAATCATGCGACTGACACATTTTGGCCATTCCTGTGTACTTGTCGAATTGAACGGATCGAAGATTCTCTTCGATCCGGGCAACTTCTCCCACGGTTTCGAGGGCATCACCGGCCTCGACGCCATTCTGGTGACGCATCAGCATCCTGACCATGCGGACCCGGCGCGACTCCCCGCTCTGGTCGACGCCAATCCCGATGCAGCGTTGTACTGCGATCCGCAGACGGCAGCCAAGTTGAGTGGTCGGTGGAACGGTGTCGGGGCCGGTGACACGTTCACCATCGGCAATGTCGAGGTGACCGGAGCGGGCGGCGAGCACGCGATCATCCACCCCGATCTCCCGATGATCGACAACACCGCATTCCTGCTCGGCGACGCAGTCAATCCTGCCCAGTTCATGCATCCCGGTGATTCACTTTTTGTCCCCGAACAGACCGTCGACGTCCTTGCCCTTCCCGCGGCCGCTCCGTGGCTCAAGATCTCGGAAGCCGTCGACTATCTCCGGGCGGTGGCACCTCGCGTCGCGGTGCCGATTCATCAGGGCATCATTCGTGACGAAGCGACAGGCATTTTCTATGGTCGTTACACGGACATGGCTCCCGCCGGCACGGAGTTCCGAGTACTTGGCGAAGAGTCGAGCGTCGAGGTCTCCTAGCTACGTCTTCACTAGCTACGCCTTCACGTCGACGATGATCCAGCCGGTGCTCGTCCCGCCGGATGCGTCGGTGAGGCTGTACCGAACTCGGTCGACGCCCGCAGTCGCCGGGGCCCGGTATACAACCTTGCCACCTTCAAGCTTCACCACGCCACCGAGCAGCGACGTCGCTTCGACACCGGTCACTGAGATCGAATCCCCATTACTGTCATGATCATTCGCAACGGCGTCGATGGTTGCCGAGGCGCCGGGTCGAACCGTTGCGGTATCGAGTGCGGCGTACGGAGGTATCGCCGTCGCGGTGTAGCGACCGATGTCGTCCAGTCGAGAGGATGCAATCTGCGCTGTTTCGGCAATCGACGCGAATTCGGTGCCGTCGAATCTGGACAGATTATTGCCGCTCATGATGGTGCGCCCCTCCGGGCCACCTTCCGCATTCTCATTGTCGTCGGCATAGAAATTGTGACCGAGTTCGTGACGGAGAGTGAGGTCGAAGTTGCCGTCTACTTCACCGGAGACCTGCGCATAGCTGGCATCGAGCAAAAACTGCGAGAAGTATGCATTTCCACCGCCCGACTTGCACACAACGGTCGCTTGATCGACGGTAGTGCCGACCTGATCGGACCACTCCACCTCCAACACAGGCAGGTTTTCACACGAACCCGCATACGGATCGCTGAGCGCATCGGCGCGGAGGACCACTCGACCGAGGGTCGGCTGGATTCCGAGGTCTCTGGTCCAGATCGCTGCGATCCGAACCATCGATTCCTCGGCCCGATCCAATGCAACTGCCGGGCTTCCGCTGCCGTGGGCCGTATACCATTCTCCGCTCAGATCCAACCCGACTTCGAACTGCTTCAACGTTTTTCCGACATTCGCTGCCGAACTCGGCGCAGTCGGAAGAGTCGACAACTTGGGTAGTGGATCAATCGGGGCGGAACTGCGACTGACAACCCGCGAACCTACAAATTCGATCGAGGCACCCCGATCGAAAGTTAGCTGCCCACGCAGAGTTCCGGTTGAATCGACGATGGCGGATACGACTGCATCGCCATGTCCGTCGACGCTCCCGAGGTACGAGCGCGGCGCCGGCAATGTCGAATCAACCAAGGCGCCACCGCTTTCCTGCACTACCATCGCAAAGCTGTCACCCCGCAGGTCAACCTTGCTCAGACGGAGCGTGAGCGGAGCGCCTTGATTGTCTATGGCGGCTGTAACGATCACCGAGTTCGGTTCGGTCGGTTGACTAGTTCCGCTCGAACCGCCGTCCAGGCTGCCCGTAGACAACGAGCCTCCAAAATCGACAGGTGCTGCAATCGCGACAACGGGAACCATCACAGCACTCGCAACTGCCCCCGCCGCGACAGCAAGAATTCGATTGGTCAGTTTCGGGGGCACTCGCATGGCGACATCCAGATTCTACTAGTAGCGAAGAATTAACTGGATGGACAATAGCACCAGAAATTGCAGACGAACATGCCCAAACTACACACTCGCACTACCCGGACATCTCCGACTTGCGGTCAATACCCACAGTTCAGCCACCAAAACGAGGAGAGAAACCAGGAAAATCGGACATGCGCCCAATGTGCGACACAGTCAGCCTTCGAACGTTGCCTATCCCGCGATCAGGCCGCACCAAGTTGCGACGCAGGCGTCACCCAGCGGTACACCTGGGGCGTCGCCTCGTGAAAGAGAGCGAGATCGACCGCGTCGAGCATTGCTCGACGCGGTCCTTCATTCCCCAGCTGCTTTGCCGAAATCGACAGGCGGACAAGACCTCCACGCCTTGCAGTGCGTCCGGCACCGAGAATGAGCGCCCGGCACCACCACGGTTCGACTTTGAATCCTTCACCGATTCCCAGGACACGACCTCGCTGCGACGTCCCCCGCGCAAGGTCGTGAACCGCTCCGAGTCCGGCCATCGTCCGAAAACCTGTCTCCGGCAACACTGACATCGCCCCCGGCGAGACCATCCACCGCGGTGGGGCGAACACTCGCGTTCGCAGGCCGGCCTGTTCCAGAACTCGATCTGCCGCCAACAGACGGAGTTTCGCTTCGTGCTTCGAGAGTGTGGCGAACTCTGCGCGTCGACGCTTGGTTGCAGCTTGGTCGTAGCCGTGCAGCACTATCGCGTCGCCGCGCTCACGACGCTCACGCAGCCAGGCTGCGGTGACGGCGTCGTCGGCCAGTCGATATTTGTCTTTGAGTCTCGGGGCCACGAGGAGGGAAAGGTGCACTCCCCGGGCATCCATCTCGTCTGCGAATCCTGCAGCGAGATAGCATGTCTCATCTCTGATTCCGGATACCGACACGATCAGTTCAGCGGACATACCGACGATAATGCCGCCTAAAGATGAACAACACACTGCCGCCGAATGATCATTCGGCGGCAGTGGGCGGTCAGTTGTGCGGCAGAACAGCTTCGATGGCGGCGAGAACCTCCGGCGCATCGGGCTCGGTGCGCGGGCCGAAGCGATTCACGACGGTGCCGTCGGGTGCGATGAGGAACTTCTCGAAGTTCCAGCTGATGTCGCCGGCTTTACCTTCGGCATCAGCGGTCTTGGTCAGTTCCGCGTACAGCGGGTGCCGGTTTTCACCGTTGACCTCGATCTTCTCCATGAGGGGGAAGGTGACGCCATAGGTGGTGGAGCAGAAGGTCTCGATCTCTTCCGCGGTGCCCGGCTCCTGCCCCATGAACTGGTTGCACGGGATGCCGATGACGGTGAGTCCGCGGTCTGCATAGCCGCTGGCCAGCTTCTCGAGCGCCGAGTACTGCGGTGTGAGTCCGCACTTGGATGCCACGTTGACGACAAGCACTGCCCGGCCGTCGTATTCACCCAACGAGGTGGGTACGCCACCGAGAGTGTTGATCGTGATGTTCTGTATTGGAGTTGTCATGGGTTCCAACCTAGCCATTGGTTTCGAGAATGCGTTCGATGTCGTCCAGAACGGCGAGGCCACCGAGCGGTCCGACTCCCGTGATCCAGTACGACATATCAACGAGATGCGGATTCGGGAAGAATCCGACGTTGTCGGCGATCGTGGACGGCAAGGTGGTGGGATCGTTGGGGTTCACCGAGGTCACCATGATGATGTCGGCGTTGGCTCCGGAAACGAACTCGGGCGACAGATCGACCGAAATCGAGTTCTCCCAGTCACGAGCCGGGATGGTGAGACCGGCGCACTCGAGGGTGCTGCCGGCGAAAGACGTCGGTCCGTACAGAGTCAGGACGTCGTCTCGGGGACGAATGAGCTGGGCTGTCTTGTTTCCGGTGCCGCGCTCGGTGGCAATTTCCTTGCAGCGTGCGTTGTAATCGCCGAGCACGACGTCTGCCTGATCGGACTTGCCCAGCGCATCGGCGACAAATCGGACGTTGTCCTGCCACGGATCGGTCTGGGTCGCCATGAACACCGTCGGAGCCAGCGAGCTGAGCCGCTCGTACAGGTCCCCGTGTCGGGTTTGGGTTCCGATGATCAGATCAGGACGCAATGCGGCGATCTTCTCGAAGTTCGGCGCTGTGACGGTACCCACCGTCTCGATCTGGGCCGCCTCGGCACCGAGGTAGGCCGGAACACCGGTCGCCTCGCTGAGTACCGCTGTGCCTACCGGGGTTACACCCAGTGCCACGGATGTGTCGAGCTGAACCGGTTCGAGGACAACCACTCTCTGCGGATCCGCGGGTACATCCGTCGTTCCACGAGCGTGTGCGACTGTGTGCACCGCGTCTGCCGACGCACCGGATGCATCCGTCTTATCGTCTGCGCCGCAGGCGGTCATTGTCGCCGCCAGAGCCACGATGACAAAACCACCCACCACAAGATTCATCCGTGATCGCTTCATTCAGACTCCCCATAAAATCTTGTGTCGCCGATTCACCCGGCGACGAAAATCTTCCATCAAATAGTATGGTGAGCCTAACCTACTGAAAGTGAGCGGTGTCATGCCTTCCTCCTGCCACAGCTGCACTGCCAGTGACACGACCACCCCCTGGCCGACTTCGGTCGTCGCGAACCCACAAATGAGCCGACGCGCCGATGCCTGCACCCGGCAATCGTCGATCGCGGGCGAATCAATGGCCGCCAGAGCCGGAAGAACCCACCTGTGGGTACTGATCGAACACCCCGGGCCCTGGCCGGCGTCTGCCCCGGACGATGTCCTTCCCCGCGAGCTCTCCGATCGACTCGACTCGGTGGCCGGGCTCATCCGAGTGGTCCTGATCCGCCGCCCCAACAACAGGCAAGTCACCGCACCGACGTGTCTACTCGCCTGGTCGGACGGCATCCGCCACTGGATGCGTGAGGGTGCTGCCGAGAGCTACGACGACCTTGTCGATCTACCGTTCGAGACGATGGCGGCCGGGCTGGAACCGAGCTTCGGGCGTTCACGCCGCACTCCGTTCTTCGCAGTCTGCACCCATGGAAAGAAAGACGCCTGTTGTGCGGAACTCGGCCGTCCGATCGTGTCTGCACTCACGACGATTCCGAACGCGGATGTCTGGGAATGCAGCCATATCGGTGGAGACCGGTTCGCCGCCAACATGATTGCGTGGCCCTCAGCGCTCTATTTCAGCCGACTCGGAGCGGATTCCGCAGTGGAGGCAGTGAATTCGTATCTGGCAGGCTAACTTGCATTGCCGCACCTGCGCGGCCGTGCAGCGTTGTCCTTACCTGCGCAGGCTGCCGAGCACGCCGTCCGTAGCGCAACCGGAATCAGCGCGACCGATGTACTCGAACACGTTGCCGAGTCTGCAACCGACAACGGCACAACCGTCGATATATGCCTGGCCGAGCGAGACTTTCGCGTCGTTCTTCGCCCGGGGCTCCCACAGGGTTCGTTTGATCACGGCTGCGGCGCCGGTGGCACCGTTGAGTGGAATCAATGGGTCATCGAGCATCTCCACGAGCAAACAGATGTAGTCGCGCGCAGATCCTGACCGGAGAGCAGAATGAGACCGCCGCACGGTGGGTGCGACGGCCTCGTTCATCTAGATACGACCAGGATCACTGATCGCAGAATGGGTTCCGCGGTACGGAAGTGCTCAAACCTTTAGTGGTGACTGACAAATGACTGACTGGTTCCGGCAGGCGCGGTTTCGAGCTTGTGCTGCTCGGCTTCGTCCTCGTCGTCGAGCATTGTGGCTTCGTTGAACGGGATCTTGCCGTCCAGGACCTCGACGACGCGTTCCTTGTCGATGGTCTTGGTCCAGACTCCGATGAGGAGCGTGGCGACGGCGTTACCGGAGAAGTTGGTAATCGCTCGGGCTTCCGACATGAAGCGGTCGATACCGACAATCAGGCCGACGCCGTCGAGCAGTTCCGGACGGTGACTCTGCAAACCGCCTGCAAGCGTTGCCAATCCGGCGCCGCTGACTCCTGCCGCACCCTTCGAGGCGATGATCATGAACACCAGCAAAGAGAGCTGCTCACCGAAGGCGAGGGGCTGACCCATCGCGTCGGCAATGAAGATCGACGCCATGGTCAGGTAGATCGCGGTGCCGTCGAGGTTGAACGAGTAGCCGGTCGGAACGACGATGCCGACGGTGGTGCGCTCGACGCCGACGTGCTCCATCTTCGCGATCAGGCGCGGCAGGGCCGATTCGGAGGACGAGGTCGCGAAGATGAGCAGGTATTCGCGGGCCAAGTACTTGACCAGCTTGAAGATGTTGAATCCCGTCACCGCGCGCAGCAGGGTTCCGAGGACACCGAAGATGAAGATCAAGCAGGTCAGGTAGAAGCCGATCATCAAGGTTCCGAGCTGAACCACGGCGCTCAGGCCGGTCTGGCCCACCACGCTGGCGATGGCGCCGAAAGCACCGATCGGGGCGAGCCACAGAATCATCGTGAGGATCTTGAACACGAGCTTCTGAATGTGGCCGATTCCCTTGAGGATCGGCTCGCCGGACTTACCGAGCGACTGGATCGCGAAACCCACGAGCATCGCCACGAACAGCGTCTGCAGCACGCTACCGGCGGTAAGAGAAGACAGCATCGACGTCGGAATGATCGACGCGACAAAGTCCCACGTCCCACCCGCACTGTGGGCGGCATCGGTGAGCTTGGCAACGGAAGCCGAGTTGGGCGTGATGTTCAAGCCGCTACCGGGGTTCAGCAGGTTGCCGACACCCAAGCCGATCGCGAGAGCAACGGTCGACATGCCGATGAAGTAAGCCAGCGCGAGCCCGCCGACCTTGCCGACCTTCGCTGCAGCGCGTACCGAGCCGATTCCGAGCACAATGGTGCAGAAGATGACCGGGCTGATCATCATCTTGATCAAGCTGACGAACAACGTGCCGAGCACACCGACCGACTTGCCGAATTCGGGTGCGAGCCAACCGACGAGGATGCCGCCGATGACCGCGACGATAACGCTCATGTAAAGCCAATGCGTCTTGTCGCGCTTCGCCGGGGCGCCCTCGGGCTGTGGGGAAGCGTTTACTGTCCCTGTTGCCGTGATGCTCATGGGATGTCCTTTGGTGGGAAATCTGTGAAGTGATCGGGATCACTTTCAAGTCGTGGAGAATTCTTGCTGCAAATGCTCGAAGCGTGAAGTTTGTGTTCATAACGTTCAGGAGTGGCCGATGGTCGAACTACACAGTCGCCGACGTATGAGCGTCGCTCGGCAGATTCTGCTACTGCAGTTGGCACTGTTGACGCTGGTCATTGCCGTCGGCGGCGCCTTGGCCGTAGTCGACGAGCGTGGTGACAGCGACGACGCCATCCGTCGGCAGGTGAGTTCGATCGCGGAGACTCTTGCGCTGTCGGACTCGACCGCGCAGGCTCTGACAAGCCCCGATCCCACCGCGATCCTGCAGCCTCAGACCGAGAAAATACGCCAAGCCACGGGCGTCGACTTCATCGTGGTGATGGCGCCGGACCGCACGCGCTACACCCACACCAACCCTGAACTGATCGGGGAATTATTCACCGGCAACATCGATCGCGCATTGGCCGGCGAGACGTTCACCGAAACGTACGCCGGCTCGTTGGGTCCGTCGATTCGCGCGGTCACCCCGGTCTACGACGCGAGCGGCACGCTGGTCGGTCTGGTCTCCGCCGGTGTCACGCGCGAGGAGATCAGCAAGCAGTTCGCCCAGAGCATCCCGACCATTCTGGCCATAACCGCGGCGGGATTAATTGCGGCAGTCTTGAGTTCTTTACTCGTGAGTCGGCGGATCAGGCGCCAAACCCTCGGCCTGGCACCCGACGAACTACTCACGATGTACGAGCATCACGACGCCGTTCTGCACAGCATCGGCGAAGGGTTGGTCGTCATCGGCCGCGGGCGAGGCGGGCAAGCTCAGGTGGACATGGTCAACGACGAAGCCCGCCGCCTCCTCGACCTATCGGATGGGCGCGTTGAACTTTCGTCCCTTCCTTCCACGCTGCGTGACGTGGACGCCGGTTCGGCGAAGGATCAGGTTCATCTGACCGATGTACGCATACTGGTGGTCAATCAGCATCCGGTTGAGTGGGAGGGCAAGAGAATTGGAACAGTTCTGACAATTCGCGATCACACCGAGTTGCAGTCCGTTCTGGGCGAACTTGATTCGATTCGAGGGTTCGCAGAATCACTGCGCTCACAGGCACACGAGAGCGCCAACCGGCTTCACACCATCATCACAATGGTGGAGTTGGGACGATACGACGACGCAGTTACCTTTGCCACCAACGAGTTACGCGTCTCTCAGCAGCTGATCGATCGGTTGGTGAATGCGGTCCACGAGCCTGCACTTGCCGCCCTGCTGCTCGGCAAACTGAGTGAGGCAACCGAGCGCGGGGTGGAGTTGACCGTCACCGAAGACACTGCACTCGGCCCCGTTTCCACACTCACTGCCCGTGAACTGGTCACGCTGGTCGGCAATCTGGTGGACAATGCAATAGACGCTGCCCGTTCGAGCACAGACCCGTGGGTGGAAGTGACAGTAATGGAAGAGGATTCGATGATGGTGGTTGCCGTCGCCGATAGCGGTCCGGGAATGACACCCGATGCACTCGAAAAGGCAAAGGAGCGTGGATATTCCACCAAGTCAGGCTCTCGAGGAATCGGCCTCGCCCTGGTCTCGCAGATCGTGAAGCGTCACGGTGGCACTTTCGTGAGCGAACCGGGTCTCGGGTCCATGCTGGTCGTTCGTATTCCGATTCACCACGAGAAGGCCTCACAATGATCCGGGTACTTATCGTCGAGGACGAACCATTGATTGCCGCAGCTCATCGCTCCTACGTGGAGCGGGTTCCAGAGTTCTTGGTGCACAGTGTTGTTCACACCGGGCAGGCTGCACTGCGCGCGGTAACCGAAGCCAACGCCACCGATCAACCCATCGACTTGGTACTACTCGACATCGGACTCCCCGACGCGAGCGGTCTCGACGTTGCGTCAGCTTTGGGCGGGTTGCGCCCCAGCCCGGACATCATTGCCGTGACCTCGGCCCGAGACCTCGACGTAGTACGCAACGCTGTTGCGCGCGGAATCGTCCTCTACCTGCTCAAGCCGTTCACGTTTGCCGCTTTCCGCGACAAGCTCGAGAGGTACCGGGAGTACCGCACTGCGCTGCCCGCCGGCGAATCAGCCGTCAGCCAACACGACATCGACCGCGCGATGGCAGCACTCCGAACTTCCGACGACAGAGCAGCATCACCGAAAGGCATTTCGTCTCAGACTCTCGGATTAGTATCTGCGTGCGTACGGGCGTCGGAGAGTCCGGTGACTGCCGCCGAGGTGGCCGCATCTGTGGGTGTTTCCCGGGTGACCGCCTGGCGCTACCTCGAAAAACTGGCAGACGACGGATTACTCACCCGGGAAACCGAATACGGACGTGCGGGACGCCCCCAGGTTCGGTACCGCAGAGCCTAGTTGACACCAACTGTGTCGAGCACCCACGCGAACTCGAAGGCAACTTCTTTCCACTTTTCGTAGCGACCGCTGACGCCGCCGTGTCCGGCACTCATCTCGGTCTTGAGAAGTAGCGGAGCGTCGCCGGTCTTGGTGTCGCGGAGTTTCGCAACCCACTTCGCCGGTTCGACGTAGAGAACGCGGGTGTCGTTGATACTGGTGATCGCCAGAATCGCCGGGTAGTCCTTGGCTTCCACATTCTCGTACGGACTGTACGAGTGCATGTACTCGTAGACGTCCTTGTTGTGCAAGGGATCTCCCCATTCGTCCCACTCGATGACCGTGAGGGGCAACGACGGATCGAGGATCGACGTCAGCGGATCAACAAACGGAACGTTCGCGAGAATGCCCGCAAAGAGTTCCGGCGCGAGGTTGGCAACTGCGCCCATCAGCAAGCCGCCGGCACTGCCGCCGTCGGCAACCATCCGATCCGCAGCAGTGACACCGGTATCAATCAAATGCTTTGCGCAAGAGACGAAGTCGGTAAAAGTGTTCTTCTTGGTAAGCGTCTTGCCGTTTTCGTACCAGTGCCGACCCATTTCGCCGCCGCCGCGGACGTGGGCGACGACAAAGACAACACCGCGATCGAGTAGAGACAACCTCGCCACCGAGAACGACGGATCGATGCTCGCCTCGTAGGAACCGTAGCCGTACAACAACAACGGCGCCGGGCCTTCGGGCGCTCCGACGCGCCGAACGATCGACAATGGGATCCGAGTACCGTCTTCCGCCACTGCCCAATCGCGGCGCTGCTCGTAGTTCTTCGCATCGAAGTCTCCGAGAACGGGCTGCGACTTACGTAATGCCAGTTCACCGCTGTCGACGTAGTAGTCGTAGACCTGCCCCGGGGTGATGAAGGACGTGAAGCCGAGCCGGATGGTGGGCTGAGCCCATTCCGGGTTGGAGCCCATTCCGATACTGAACAGTTCTTCGTCGAAATCGATCTCGTGACGCTCACCGTAGCCGTCAGCTGTCAACGGCCACACTGCAACCCGAGTCAAAGCTTCGCGCCGGTAGCTCAGCACGATATGACCGGCGAATGTGTCGGCCTCCTCCAGACGCACGTCTTCGCTGTGTGCGATCAACATCGTCATGTTTGTCGGATCCGAAACCGGAGCCTCGGCCAGCACGAAGTTCTCGGCCTTCACGCCGTCCACGACGTCGTTATGGAGAATGAGGAAGCGATCCTCTCCCCCGATCACAGCGTGTTCGGCGCCGTACTCGACACCGTCCCGGCGCGGGATGATCACGCGGAAGTCACCTTCCGGGTTTGCAGATTCCAGCATCCAGCCTTCGCTGGTCACCTTGGAACCGACCCAGATCATCAGGTACTTCTCACTGCGAGTCGAACCTATCGACACCCAGTAGCGCTCGTCAGGCTCGTGGAACACCGAAACATCTTGACTCTGGGGTGTTCCCAGCTTGTGACGCCAGACGGTGTCCGGACGCCAAGACTCGTCGACAGTCATGTAGAAGACGTGACTGTGATCGAGTGCCCACGTGGCACCGGGGGCGGTATCGGGAATCTCGTCGGCGAGGAGCGCGCCGGTCTCGAGGTTCTTGAACCGCAAGGTGTATCGCTCGTCGCCGAGCACGTCCACCGAGTACGCCAGCAGAGTGCCGTCTTCGCTGATCGAGAATGCGCCCAGCGAGAAGAAGTCGTGGCCTTCGGCCTCGAGATTGCCGTCCATCAAAATCTGTTCGCCGGCCAATTCGACACCAGGCGTCAGATTGGGTGGCGTCCAGTCACTCTCGTCGGAGATAGGACAGCGGCAGTGGACGTTGTACGATTTTCCCTCGACGCTGCGTGCGTAGTACCACCACTTCCCCATGCGAGTGGGTACCGACATATCAGTTTCCTGGGTACGTGATTTGATCTCCTGGAAGATCTTCTCGCGCAACGGCTCCAGATGAGCGGTCTGCTGATCGGTGTACGCATTCTCGGACTCGAGGTAGGCAACCACCTCGGCATTTTCCTTGTCCCGCAGCCACTCGTAATCATCGACGAACGTGTGTCCGTGATGGGTACGTTCAGCGGGAACCTTCTTGGCGACTGGCGGGACGAGGCTCATGCGCTGGGACCGACCCAATCGGCGAAGGACAATCCGGAAATACGTTCGTAGGCTTCGATGTAACGCGCGCGGGTCGCGTCGACAATCTCTTGTGGTAGCGGCGGTGGCGTGGTGTCCGATGCTCGATCCCAGCCGGATTCCGCACTGGTCAGCCAGTTGCGGACGAACTGCTTGTCGAAGCTGGGCTGAACCTTGCCTGCCTCGTAGCCGTCGGCCGGCCAGTAACGCGACGAGTCCGGAGTGAGAACCTCGTCGGCAAGCACCAGGTTGCCGGCCGGGTCGAGACCGAATTCGAGCTTGGTATCCGCGAGGATGATTCCTCGGTCTGCCGCGAAGTTCGATGCGCGCGCGTACACGTCGAGCGTGTCTTCACGGAGTTGGATCGCGAGCGGCTGACCAACCTTCTCGACGACCTCAGCGAAACTGATGTTCTCGTCGTGATCACCCATGGCAGCTTTGGAAGCGGGGGTGAAGATGGGGTCGGGCAACTGACTGGCCTCGACCAGACCAGCGGGCAGGGACACACCGCAGACGGCTCCGGTGTTGTTGTAGTCGACCAGCCCGGATCCGGTGAGGTAGCCGCGGACGACGCATTCGATCTGGACCATGTTCAGCTTCTTCACCACCAGCGCACGCCCCAGAACCTCTTCGGGGATGCGATCGTCGTCGGGCTCACCGGCGAGGTGATTGTTGCCGCCGAGGACGTTGAAGAAGAACACGCTCATCGCGGTGAGAACGCGGCCCTTGTCCGGAATCGGCGTGCTGAGCACGTGGTCGTAGGCCGAGATCCGATCACTCGCGACAAGCAGCAGGTGCTCGTCGTCGATTGTGTAAAGGTCACGGACCTTGCCACCGGCCAGATGAGTGTAGGAATCAAGTGTAGGACGCACGTTGCCACCCTATCGGGAGTTACCGACTCACACAGAACCGTGGTGAGCGAAACTCGCCGTTCGGAGAGGCTCCCGGCCCGCTGACCTGGATATGCGGATTGCTTCTCACCTACAAGTGAGAGGCCACTGTCACAGTCGCCGCGGCGCTTCCGAATCAACGGGTTCCTTCAGTGCTCGCCCGGCGCCAGAGAACCGGTTTTCCCATTGGACGGGAGAGGCCCCGAAATCCGGAATTTTTGCAGCACACACTCGTATCACTTCATTCATCGCAATCAGATTCCCGCTTCACGAAAGGGTTTACAGATGCCTCGAACTTCACGCACCGCCGGTTTCCGCGCCGCCGCAACATTGGCAATCACGGGTAGCCTCCTGATTACCGGCATCGGCGGCACAGCGCTCGCCCAGGCCGATTCACTTCGGTCCGCCGGCTTCGGCTCTCTGGACTTCGGTTCGCTCGGCCTCGGCAGTTCGCAGCAGACCCCCGACGCTCCGCGCCTCGAGGGAATCGACAACTTCCGCGATGTCGCAGGCACCGGAGCCGGATATGAGGGATCCGGCTACACGGGATCCCTCGGCCAGCATCTCAACAAGGGCGTCTTCTACCGAGCCAACGCGTTCACCCCGAAGGGTGCCGATATGGCAGAGCTCGTAAAGCTTGATTTGGCAAAGGTTTACGACCTCCGTACCGACGGCGAAATCGCCAAGGTGCCGGATGTTCTGCCGCCCGGCGTCGACAGCGAACACATCTCGATCCTGGCACACGACGTGGACATAACAGCGATGATGGCCACAATCCGCACGCCCGACGAAATGCGCGGCGCCATGCAAGAAATGAACCGGATATTTGTTACCGGCGCAGTTGAGCGCGCCGGGTTGAAGACACTCCTCACCAACATGGCGGAAACCGATGGCCCGCAGGTCTTTCACTGCACCTCCGGTAAGGACCGCACGGGTTGGACCGCAATGCTGCTGCTCAGCATCGCCGGCGTCGACCAGTCCACCATCATGGACGACTACCTTCTGACCAACGAGTACTCGGTCAAAAGCATCGCAGCGGCCACCGCATACATCACCGCGACGTACGGTGCCGGCGCAGCAGCAATAGCCGCACCGGCACTCGGAGTGGAAGCCAGCTTCCTCCAAGCCGGCCTCGACCAGGTGAAGGCGGATTACGGAACCATTGACAACTACCTGACGGACGGCCTGGGACTGAGCCAGGACACCATCACGGCGCTGAAGGCCAAACTGCTCGGCTGAGTTCCGACACAGGCATCAGATACAAGGCGTATCCGAGTTCATGTCCACGACCGGACGCGAACTCGGGTACGCCTATTCTGTCGAAAACTCGCGCACAACATCGTTCTGATACGCCCAGATGACAATTTGTACCCTCGTACGCACATCGAGTTTTCGGCAGATATTGCTGATATGTGACTTCACCGTGCTCAATTCGAGTTCCATCACGTCAGCCACTTCGCCATTGCCCAAGCCTCTCGCAAGATGCTGGACAACTTCCATTTCACGCAGGCTCAGATCGTGACTGGGAAGCAATACTCCGACCGACTGCTTTCGTTTGCCGAATTCCACTATCAACCTGCGTGTGAGTCGCGGCGACAGCACCGAACCGCCTTCTGCCGCAGCAATGACTGCCGCTACCAAGTCTTTCGGATCCGTATCCTTGAGCAAGAACCCTGCCGCGCCCATGTCGAGAGCGCCGAACACGTACTCGTCGAGATCGAAAGTCGTGACAACAACGACGCGAGTATTCGGGAACTCCTTCAAAACCTCGCGGGTCGCCGTCAGCCCGTCACCGCGCGGCATTCTGATATCCATCAGCACCACGTCAGGACGAAGTAGCCGAACTTGTTTCAACGCTTCAGTTCCCGAGCTTGCATGACCGATCACCTCGATACGAGGGTGATCACGAAGGAAAAGATCGAATCCTTCCCGGACAACCGCTTGATCGTCGGCAATAAGTACTGAGATCACGCGATGATCCTCCCACTAGTCGGCATCGTCGCCCGTACTGTCCATCCACCGGTCCCATCGGGTCCGGCTGAGAATTCTCCGCCCAAGAGCGTGATTCGTTCCCTCATTCCCGGGATACCGAAGCCCTGCCCTCGCATAGAAGCCGTACTGATTCCGTATTCGTTGTCGATCGTGACGATTACCGATGCATGATCACGACAAACTCTCACGTGAACCGGACTGGTCGGCGCATGCCGAAGTGCATTCGACAGTGCCTCCTGAACAATCCGATAGCACGATACCTGCACCGCACTGTCGAGCTCGGTAAAACTGCCCTCCAGTTCGAAAGTCAACGGCGAACCCGCCGCCCGACATCCGTCGACCATTTCCGGGATATCGGCGATCATCGGCTGCGGGTAATCGGGATCCCCTTCACCCAACCGCAGGATTCCCACGATCTGACGCAAACTGTCGAGCGCTCGCTGCCCTTGGTCGATTGCTCCGTCGAGCATTGCTTGCACATCGTCCGGATGGCTCGCAAGGACCTTGTTCGCCGATTTTGTCTGGATGAGCATTCCGGTGAGGTGATGGGCTGCAACATCATGCAGTTCACGTGCCATGTTCTGCCGCTCAGACGCGATTGCATCATTCAACTTCGCCTCGTGTTCCTGCCGAAGTTGTTCGATGGCAGCACTACTGGTCGATGAATACGTACGGAACTTCGCAATGACCAGACCAAAGGCAACAAGCATTCCATAGGTGAACAGAACATTGACAATCTGCACGATGATCAAATGCTGAGGCGTTTGTACCTCGCCAAGATTATTGGTCGGCTCCAATCCGCGTACTGCGGTCACGGCCACGTCCGTCGCCATTGCCAGCACAGTCAGCAACACAAGTTTCATTCCCTGTGTGCGAATCGCCAGTGTCACGATCGCAAAAAAGTACAGCGGCGTCAAACCCATAGATCGGTCGTCCAGCAGCAACGTCAGGCCCGCTGTGCAGACCATCGCCACCAGAAATGAACCAACCGGAAATGCGCGACGTAGACAAGCGGCAAACGTAAGAATGACGATGAACATCAGCGCTTGAATAATCAGCGACGGCGAATGCAAGAGTCTCATTCCGACGTCACCGGCCAACTTTGCAGCCACAATCCCGAAGAGCCACACCACACTCAAAACGCCGAGCACTACCGCAGCGATTGCCGGATTACTCGGGGTCAACCGATTAATCTGAACCGAATACATCTGCTCCGACGGCAAAAACTGGCGGAAGTGCACTAACATCCGACTCCGTTCAACATCAAGCTCCCCCCGGCACCCGTAGAATACTCGAGCCGCAACGATTACCTGCAGCTTTTGTCAGACCGGTGTTCGAAGTACAAACGTAGCTGAAGTCCTTCGGCACCTCGAACCGTCATGGTCGCTACCGAGCAATCCTACGAGAATCGCCCGCACCGGTGAATCATTAGTTCAATGCTTCCCGGATCACGGCTGCCGTGCTGTCGAGTATCGCCCGATGAGGCCTGCGGGGTTGAGCGCGCAGACCGAAGCCGTCGCCACGATTCCGGGGGATGACATGCAGGTGGACGTGGAAAACTTCCTGCCCCGCGACAGCTCCGTCGGAGAGATGAAGATTGACGCCGTCGATCGGAAGTGGCCCGGCGCGCATGGCCGTCGCGATTTTCTGCGCAACAGCAAAGATCCTGGCGCCGTCCTCGGGATCCAGCGTCGACAATCCACTGGCATGACGTTTCGGCACAACGAGAAGATGACCTGACGTGAACGGCCGAATGTCCATGAAGGCAAGGACATTCGCGTCGTCGTAGACGACGCTGGCGGCGGCCTCGCCGGCGATGATGGAGCAGAAGATGCAGTTCATGGTGCACCTGCTGTGCGCCTTTATTAACCGCGGGCGGTTAATAAAGGCGCACAGCAAAATCGCTACAGAATCGGCGACGGCGCGTACGCCGCAGCTTCGGGGTTGGCGTCGACAAGCTTCTGTACCTCGGCGACAACAGATTCGACCTGCGCCGACGCGGCGCCGATGAAAGCAGCCTTGTCTTCGAGGGCAGCGTCGAGCGCGGCGCGATCGAGCGGCAGACGGTCGTCGGCGGCGAGGCGATCCAGAAGATCAGGTTCCTTGCCCTCTTCACGCATCGCAAGTGCCACGGCGACAGCATTTTCCTTGATGGCCTCGTGCGCGGTCTCGCGTCCGACGCCGGCGCGAATAGCTGCCATGAGTACGCGAGTGGTGGCGAGGAACGGCAGGTAGCGCGTCAGTTCCTTCTCGATGACGGCCGGGTAGGCGCCCATTTCGGTGAGCACGGTCAAGAAGGTCTCGAACATGCCATCGATCGCGAAGAAAGCGTCAGGCAGTGCAACGCGGCGAATCACCGAGCAGAAGACGTCGCCTTCGTTCCACTGAGCGCCGGCCATCTCGGCTGCCATGGAACCGTAGCCACGCAGGATGACCTGCAGTCCGTTGACCCGCTCGCAGGAGCGGGTGTTCATCTTGTGCGGCATCGCGGAGCTGCCGACCTGGCCGGGCTGGAAGCCCTCGGTGACGAGTTCGTGGCCGGCCATAAGGCGGATGGTGTGTGCGAACGACGACGGCGCGGCACCGACCTGGACGAGGGCGGAGACGACGTCGTGGTCGAGGGAACGCGGGTAGATCTGGCCGACGCTGGTCAGAACGTTGGTGAATCCGAGGTGCTCGGCGACCTTCGTCTCGAGCTGATCCAGCTTGGCTGCGTCACCGTCCAAGAGATCGAGCATGTCCTGCGCGGTGCCCATCGGGCCCTTGATTCCGCGGAGCGGGTAGCGGTCGATCAGCTGACGCAGACGAGTCAATGCCACCAGCAGTTCGTCGGCAGCCGACGCGAAGCGCTTACCCAAAGTTGTGGCCTGAGCTGCGACGTTGTGCGAGCGGCCGGCCATCACGATGGACGAGTACTCGGCAGCGCGCTCACCCAGACGGGCGGCGACGGCGATGCCGTGGTTGTAGACGTGCTCGAGGGAGCGGACGATCTGCAGCTGCTCGACGTTCTCGGTGAGGTCGCGGCTGGTCATGCCCTTGTGAACCTGCTCGTGGCCGGCGAGGGCGTTAAACTCTTCGATGCGAGCCTTCACGTCGTGGCGGGTTACACGCTCACGATCGGCGATGGACTGCAGGTCGACGTTGTCGATGACCCGCTCGTAGTCGGCAACGGCGTCGGCCGGAATGTCGATGCCCAGCTCGGTCTGAGCTCGCAACACCGCCACCCACAGCTGGCGCTCGAGCACGATCTTGTACTCAGGCGACCACAGAGCGGCAAGCTCCGGGCTGGCGTAACGGTTGGCAAGGACATTCGGGATGCGGCTCACGAGGCCTCAGTCTAACGGTGGAAAAACGGAACTGTTACCCCTGCACAGGTGGGGCCATCACATCAATCGATTCGAGAAGCATCCCGCGGGCCAAACCATGCGGGTCGGGGTCGTACTCCGCCAATGCCGCGATCATCGCGCCGTCGACCATCGCTACCAGGCGGCGCAGTTGGCCGTCGGCAGTTGAGCGGCCCGAGCGCCTCAACGCCTCGGTCAGCACTTCGTCCAATTGCGCGCGCAACCTCAACTGCACGTCACGTAACGCCGGGTGCCGAGCGCAGGCAACTGATCTTTCGTACCGCGAAATCAACCGTTCGCGGCTCTCGGGCCGACTTTCGTCCACACCGAGCAGCAGTTCCACCAGCAGATCGACGGTAGATTCGGAGCCCCGTCGACGCATGGTCACTTCGTCGACACGGGCACGCGCGGCTTCCATATCCGCCTTGCCGTTCAATTCGACGGCGCAGGCAATGAGGTCGTCGAGCGAATCGAAGTAATAAGTGGTCGATGCCAGCGGAAGGCCTGCCCGCGTTGCGACGGCGCGGTGACGGACCGCGTCGAACCCGCCTTCCAGCAAAAGCTCAGCAGCAGACGCCACCAGCGTTTGGCGACGCTTTTCTCCCTTGGGTGTTGCTGCTCCTGACACCATTCCATCGTGCCAGTTGAATAGGTACCAGCATCGGAAAATAGCGCGAACGCCCTGCTGTTTGTTACCCGAGCCACGATTCGAGGCGTCGAAGCGCCTCTTCGATGTCCGCTGTGGCACCGGCAAACGAGAGCCGGACCATCCGGTTTCCGTGCACGGTGTCGAAGTCGATTCCCGGCGCCAACGCGACTCCGGTATCGGTCAGCAACCTTGAACACCAGGCGGTCGCGCCTTCATCGCCGCAGAGATGTCCGATATCGGCGTACACGTAGAACGCGCCGTCGGCAGGAGCGAGATCGGTGATACCGAGCCTCGGCAACCCGGTAAGTAGAAGCTCACGGTTGCGCGCATAGCGCTCGACGTGGCCATCCAGTTCGACCTTCGCGTCGGCCGAGAAAGCTTCGATCGCGGCGTACTGCGAAATCGCGGGCGGGCACACAGTCATGTTCGACGCGAGTCGCTGCAGCGGTCGACGCAAGTAGGTAGGCACCAGCATCCAGCCGAGTCGCCAGCCTGTCATCGAGAAGTACTTGGACACCGAGCCGATGACAACCGATTCGCGTGATGTTTCCCAGGCGCTCGACGTCTGCTGATCGCCGTACTCGATGCCGTGGTAAATCTCGTCGGAAATCAGGAGAGTTCCGTGCTCCTCACACCAATGTGCGAGTGCTGCCAGCTCGTCGGGTGCGATGACCGTTCCGGTCGGGTTGGCGGGGCTCGCGACAATCAAACCGGCCGGCGGCGACGGCAGCGCATCGAGCATCTCGACCGTCGGCTGATAGCGCGTCGCCGGTCCACAATCGAGTTCGACGACGTTGCAACCCAACGCCGCAAGGGTATTGCGATAGGCCGGGTATCCCGGACGTGCGACGACGACGGTATCGCCTTCGTCGAATGCAGCCAGGAAGAGCAACGTGAACGCGCCGGACGAACCTGTCGTGACGACCACGTCGTCGGCGTCGACGGTGATTCCCGAACGCTCGGAGTGGTAGCCCGCGATGGCCTCACGCAACGCCAAGATTCCGAATGTCTCGGTGTACCCGAGGAGTTCCGTACCCAGAATCTCCTGCGTTGCACGCAATACCGGTGCCGGCGCCGGTGTCGAGGGTTGACCGGCCGCCAACGTGAGGACGTCGCCATGCGTCCGCTGACGTTCGGTGGCGGCTTTCCACACGTCCATGACGTGGAAGGTCTGGATGTTCGATCGACGAGATTCTGAGCGCACACCTCGACGGTAGTCGGTACCACCAATCAAACGTCAGTGGGTTCTCGTTCAGTAGTTTCGAGGTCGGAGTCCTCGGCCGGGAGAACGTCGACCTTGCTGACCGTCAGGAATGCAACCAGCGCAACGATTACACCGGCGAACACCATTGTCGTGGTGGTCGGACCCAATCCCAGCCCGCCTTCGTCGCGGCCTTGCGTCAGCAGGTCGCCGAGCGAAGCGCGCAGCGGTCTGGTGACGATGTACGCGATCCAGAATGCCAGCACCGCATTAAGTTTCAACCAATAGTGCGCCGCAGTCACCACAGCACTGACGGCACCGAACAGGATTGCCGACTTTGCATATCCCAGATTGACCTGCTCTGCGATCAGGTCACCCGCCGCCGTGCCGAGCGCAAAGGTGAAGAGAATCGCGAGCCAGTAGAACGCTTCGCGCTTCGGCGTCCGGATGCTGTGAATGGACAAAGTTCTTTCACTCGCAAACCACACTGCACATGTCACTGCCAACGCAACCGCGAAGATTCCGCCACTCACTTCCAATGGCACTCCAAAGGTGTCGGTGAGGATGTCGGTGATCAAACGTTCCCACCACACTGATCAGCACCACGACCAACCAATAGGCCCACGGCACATACTGTTTCCGCGTGAACTGGATCCCCAGGGCGATCACCAGCAGCCCGGTCATCAAGACGGCGGTCCCGGTCAATCCGATGCCGAGATCTGCATTGAGTGAATCTGCCGCAGTCTCACCAACCGTCGTACCCAGAATCTTTATGACCCAGAAATACAGAGTTACCTCGGGGACCTTGCTTGCCAGCTCACGTGTGAGAGTCATGTTGGTCAGAGTTGCAGGTACTTGTTGAAAGGAAACTGAGAACGCTCGTCGCTCTCGGCCCAGGCAGTAGAGACTGAACACATGAACTTCGCGTCGACGATTTTCCATCCATCCCAGTGGAGCGTCCGTGTCCGCTCGACTGTGGCGTCGACGCTGGTCATCGCGTTCTGTCTCGTAATCGCGGGGGTGGCTCTCGTATTCGTTCTCGCGAACTCGCTCCAACTGTCGGCAATAGACAGTTCCGATGCACGAGCCACGCAACTCGCTCAACAACTCAGTGGAGAAAGTGCCACCGATCTCGACCCGTCACTCCTCTCGACGGACAGCCAGATCGGAATCGTTCAGATCGTGGGATCTGATCACCAAGTTCTCGCCCAATCACCCGGTACCGAGAACGGATTGCTCTCGCAGCGAATTCTCGAACCTGATCAATCCGAATCCTTCGGCCGCGTCAAATTGTCCGACAACAGCGACTACTGGTTGATCGGCCGCGGTGTCGCGACCCCGACCGGGCTGGTCACGATCTTCGTGGGAGCTGATCGTGAACCTGTCGAGACCGTAGTGACCACCGTGGCAATACTTTTGGCGGTAGTCGGACCCCTCGTTCTCGCGTTGGCGGCCTTCGCGACGTACCGGCTCGTGGGTTCCGCCCTCGCGCCCGTGGAACGTATCCGGACCAGAGTCGCATCGATTTCGAGTGGTAGCCACGGCGAACGAGTGCCGGTACCGTCGGGAAACGACGAAATAGCACGAACGGCAACAACTATGAACGACATGTTGGCCCGCCTCGACGAAGGTGCGCACGCTCAACAGCGCTTTATCAGTGATGCCAGCCATGAACTGCGAAGCCCGTTGTCCACCATCACCACTGCTCTCGAACTGGCACACCGCCGCCCCGAACTACTCGACGACGCATTGATCGAGGGCGCACTGCTCCCCGAGGCCAGGAGGATGCGGCAACTGATCGAAGATCTCCTGACCTTGGCACGCGTAGACGAAAGCGACGTGAAACAAACGAAACTCACTGTGGATGTAGACATCGACGACATCCTGTTCAACGAAAAGAAGAGAGTCTCCGGAATCTCGGATATCGCCGTGACTGCAGCAATAGTGCCGGTTCGTGTCAACGGGGACCCGCGTTCACTGACGCGGTTGGTGCGCAATCTCGTCGACAATGCCGTTCGTCATGCGGAAACCCAAGTGTGGCTGAACTGTTCCGAGACCGGGGACACGGCCCACATCGTGATCGAAGACGACGGACCCGGCATCCCGGCATCCGAGAGAGAAAGAATCTTCGGACGCTTCGTAAGGCTCGACTCCCCGCGGTCAAGGGAGGGTGGCGGATCCGGACTCGGACTGGCCATCGCGTCGGACATCGCTGCCACGCACGGCGGAACCATCACGGTGACCGAAAGACCAGGCGGTGGAAGCAGATTCGACATCGCTTTCCCGACAAATCAGGATTGAGAATTTGAATCGGACGTGCATCGGTAGCCCACACCGCGCACCGTCTCGATGCTGTGTGTCCCGAACGGTGCGTCTACCTTTTTTCTCAAGTAGCCGATGTAGACCTCGACGATGTTCTCGTCCCCCTCGTAATTGGTGTCCCAGACGGATCGAACAATTTCGCTCTTGGTCACGACAACCCCACTGTTGCGCATCAGAAATTCGAGAACGCTGTACTCACGGGGAGTCAAAGACAACTCCGTCGCACCCCGGCTCACCTGATGCCTCGCAGGATCGAGCGCCAAATCGCCGACGGTCAATACCGTCGGCCGCTGCGGTGCGCCCCGCCGTACCAATGCACGCAGGCGCGCAAGAAGCACTACGAAGGAAAAGGGTTTGACCAGATAGTCGTCGGCACCGAGGTCGAAAGCATCAGCCAAGTCGTATTCCCCGTCCTTCGCTGACAGCATCAAGATCGGCGTCCAGATCCGGCGGGCTCGCAGTTCGCGAACGATCTCGTAGCCACTTTTCCCCGGCAACATGATGTCGAGGACGATCACATCGAATTCGTCGCTACCGGCAGCGACAAGTCCGTCGTCACCGTTGTGTTCGACGGCAACTACAAATCCTTCGGCGACCAACCCCGACGAATTGTCTCCGCCAGTCGTACTTCGTCCTCAACTACCAGCACTCGCACCGTAGCCCCCGCCTTTCCGAACTCAGTACAACAGATTGCGCACTGTCACCGAACGCGCATTCAGCGTTTCTTCAGCATTGGCTGGGCAGACTTCGATCCATGCTTGCATCTGTCACGTCCCCGCATGCCGTGGTCACCGAAGTGTTGACCAAGAGCACCACCGCGGAAATCGCCGTTACGGCAATCCTCGTTGCTGCCGCACTTTTCGGATTCGGATCGATTTATCGGTCAGTCGACATCCGATCGACGGTCCTTCGAGTTGTCGGACTTTCGATCGCTCTGGTGACCTTGTCGGTGCAGGTAGTTCAGGAGGGATGGCTGACAAGGTTCGACGGCCCCGTGACCGATTGGATGGTGGCCCATCGAAGCAGCGGACTCAACCACGTTGCCGTTGCTGTCACCGACCTCGGCAGCCCCGTAGCGACGACAGTCCTCGGCATCGCGGCCGGCACTTACCTCTCGTGGCGCGCGCGGTCCGTGATTCCGGGAATCGTCGTCGTCGGCACCGTCGGTGCTGCCGCCGTCGCGAGCACTGTATTGAAAGCGATTGTCGGGCGTGAACGTCCGCCGACAGCCACTCAGGTTCTCCTCGAGACCGACCACTCCTTTCCTTCCGGCCATGTCACGGGCACAGCAGCTTTGATCGGTATCGTCGTCCTCGTTGTGGCGACGCAGCACACTCCGACAGTCAAACGGCTTCTGATACTCCTGGCAGTTGCTGTCACGGCGATCGTTGCCCTCACCCGGTTGTATCTGGGCGTCCACTGGCTCACCGACGTCATTGCCGGAGCAGTGCTCGCGACTCTCGCAATCACCATCGGCGGCACAGTATTTCACTTCCTGAACAGCCGCTGGCCGGCGCAGCGCGGCGCACTCTCGTCGGCTTCTTCCTCCCCGGAGACTCGCTGCTGTTCACAGCCGGAGTTCTTGTTGCCCTGGATCATCCATTCGTCCCACTGTGGGTCCTGCTACTCACCATTCCCATTGCCGCCATCGCCGGAGATCAGTGCGGATACCTTATCGGCCGAGGTACGCGCCCGGCTGTACGGACGATCACTCCTGTCTTGGCCGGAGCCTCGGGAATGCCGTACCGAAACTTCTTGACGTACAACGTCATCGGCGGCGCGATATGGGGTGTTACCGTCCCGGTTCTGGGATACTTGCTCGGCGGAATCGACTTCGTCCGGGCCCACATCGAGATCATCCTCATCGCAGTAGTCGTGATCTCGATTCTACCGATGGCCGTGAACTACATTCTCTCACTGAGACAGTCGCCAAAGAGAGCGCCCGCGGCGGGTTCGATGTTGAGGTAGAACACATCATCGTATACGCGATGCCAATACGAGCCGGGCTGCGAGCTGCTGCCCGACTCACCCGGCTCGCGCCTGCGTTAGGAGCAGGTGCTCGCGACCTCGTCGCCCGCCATGACGGCGGCGACGAACGCGGCGGTGTCAGCCTCGGATGCCGTGATGGCGCCGCGGTGGTCCTGCCCCGGGTACACCCGGTAGTCGACCGGCACGACCTTGCACAGTTCGTCGGCCACACCGTCGACCTCGAGCTTGGACACGACCGTGTCCTCACCACCCTGCGCGATCATCGTCGGAACCTGCGGGGTAACCGCGCCCGGGTTCTGCTTCTTCAGATAGTCAACGATGGGCGCCAGGTCAGCACCAGGCCGGATGAGCTGATCCGACGGCACGGGCTCGGCCGCACTGAGCTGCGCCAAGCAGCCGGTCCGCGCGGTGGTCAGGAGCGGCTGGGCTGCATCGGTGAGCAGCGCATCGGGGTTGATAGACGGGACCGCAGCCTGCGCGCCGAGGACGATGACCGGCAGGAACGCGCCCGCCACCGCGGGAACCTGGGCGCCGGCTGCGATGGCCTGGATCAGCCCGGGGATCGCCGCGCCGCCGGGGGCCATGGCCACCGCGCCCTTGAGGTTCAACTCGGGAGCCCGCTCAGGACCGTTCTGGGCGGCGAACAGGGTGGCCTGCCCGCCCTGACTGTGGCCCATCACAAGCCAGTCCGTGCCGAGCGAGTCGTCTAGCTGACGCGCGGCTCGGACGATGTCGATGACGGTGTTCGACTCGCTGGTCCCGTTGAGATACGTGTGGCCGCCGGGGGTACCGAGGCCCTCGTAATCGGTCTGCACGACGGCGTATCCCTGCGCGACCCAGGTGTCGAGGTAGTCGGTGGCAACGGAGAAGTATCCGTGCACGGGGCCGTCGACGGTGTCCAGCGAGGGGGCGCAGGCGTCGGCGAAACCGCTGGTGCCGTGCGCCCAGCTGATCACCGGGTATCCGCCGGCAGGCTCGGGGGTGGACGGGATCGCCACGGTCCCGGACACGACGATGGGCTCACCGTCTGCGCCCTCGGAGACGTAGGTGATCAGCTGCGTGCTGGCCGCGCTCGGCAGTGCGGCGGCTGTGGTGAGTGCGCTGTGTGTCAGCAGCTGGCCTGCCTCGAGGCTCGCGGTGGCCGGCTCGGAGCCGGACGAGGAGTTCGAGCAGCCCGACACGAGCAGTGTGGTGCAGGCCGCGGCGGCGACGCCCAGCATGGTGCGACGGTTTCGATTCAGATGGAGCATATGGTGACCTTCTGTCAGATGGAGAGGAAAAAGAGGGCTCGCGTGCCTGGTTAGACGCGCGGCGTCGACTGGTCGAACACTTCGCAGGTGACATGGGCCTTGATCATGGGTGCTGCGCTCCGATCGCTCGTCGACAAAAATTCTGGATCTCGGTGACGATCGCGTCATCCGACAGGTCCGGGTCCACCCCAGCAGCGGTCGGCGTCAGCCGCCCCACCAGCGACTCGGCGATCGCTCCGACCAGGGCCGCCGCCGTGATGCCGGGATGCTGGGCGGGAATCTCGCCGGATGCGATACCTTCTCGCAGCACCGCCTCGCCCATCTCCACATACGAACCGCGGAATTTCAGCCGCTCCGCCTCGACGCTGGGGTCCACCGGCTCGAACAACAGCGACCACGCCAACTGGCGGCCGGCGAGGGCGCGTGAGGCGAACGTGGCCACGAGCGCTTCGATCTTGGCGGGCGCGGACGGACCCGCTTGCTCGACGGCGCGACCCACCGTCTGCAACTCGTGGTTCGCGGCGCTTCGGAAGACCTCGGCGAGCAGGTCGGCCCGGCCGTCGAAGTAGGAGTAGACCGATCCCACGCTGGTGTCGCACTCCTCTGCGATGGCCTTGACCTTGGCCCCGACGAACCCGTGCCGGGCCACGAGCCCGGTGGCCGAGTCCAGGTACCGCTGGCGGCGCTGTTCCGCGGCGGTGCGTGTGCGCTCAGTCGCTCGATACGCCATTAGGTGTTCCTCTTCACAAGGAAACATTGAACCATGGTTCAATGTTTGTATGCAATGCCTGCCAGGCCGACAATCCGGGAGCACACTCCTCGAATCCACCGCCCGGAAGGTCCCCACGAAGGACGCGCTACAAACTGCCCGAGAGGCGATCACCGTCAATGTGCCGCCCCGCGACACGGTTCTCTGAACCTGAAGCCGCCGATTGGTTGGTGGCTCGATTCAGAATTCCGTTGAGCCCCCTCCATTCGGATCGAGGCGGGCGAGATTGTCCGCCCCCTACGGCAGGCAACGACCGTGCCACTGGCGGCTTATCGTTATCGTATGGAAGATCCCGAAGTACTGGCCCAGTCGATCCTCGAATGGGCCGAACGCGATCCGCGCATCAGTGCCGTAATCGCCACCGGATCACGCGGACGCGGCGAGCGAGTCGACGACTACTCCGATTTCGATCTCGAAATCATCACTCCACACTGGCAGGAACTGTCTGCCGATCCGAGCTGGGTCCACAATTTCGGCGAAGTGCTCCTGTGCATGTCATTCGACCAGCTCGACAGTCTTTGGCCTGCACCGAAACTGGTTGTGTACGAGCAGGGACGTAAGTGCGACTTCATGATTGCCGGCCCGGAGCGGGTGAAATCCATGATCGACGACGGGCTCGACGCACTGTACAACCGCGGCTATACCGTTCTGTTCGATCGCGACGGCATCACCGACAAGCTACCAACTCCGGCCGGTGCACCGACGCCGAAGTTGCCCAGTGCGGCGCAGTTTCACGAAACCGTCGAGGAATTCTGGTACGAGGCAACACAAATTCCGGTCTACATAAAACGCACCGACCTGTGGGTGGTCAAGGTCCGCGACAGCACAACTAAGGAGTGCCTGTTGGCGATGCTCGAATGGCATGCCGCGACCGAACCCGACAGCCCTCCCGACACCTGGCACATCGGACATCACATGAGCGAATGGTTGCCGGCAGAGATCTGGGACCGAGTGCAGCAGACTTACGGCGGAATGAGTGTCGACGAAAGTTGGCGTTCACTTGATGCCACAGTCGCACTCTTTGCGGAGATCTCCGAAACAGTTTCCCAACGTTGTGGATTCGACTCACCTACGCCCCTGGCTACCCGGGCGAGACGACTGATCAACACCTACCGAAGTCCACACGTGCCCATATAGCCAGAACCGAATACTGCTGCATATCAATAAGTCTCATCTTCACATTTCGCAAATCTGTCCGAAATGTCCCTAGGAATCGAAATCCTGTTCGATGAGAATTAGCGCAGGGGGAATCGGGAAGCATGGCAACTGGACGGCGAGGGACTTAAAGTCGAGGTTCTCGAACTGGTCCGCACCCGCCACGACATGCAATCCCGCATGATCCACCTCGTTGTCGAAATGTTCACCCATGACACACTCCCCTACACCGGCTTTCGCACTATCCCCAGTGGCTGCACCGGTCCACCTATCTCGAGATCGGTGAATGCAGCCAACTGGTCAGCCTCGCGCGGTTGTTCATGCTCGAACCTGTAGTCGCACAGTCTTTTCACGACGGTGATATCGATATGCAGAAGGCACGGCAGGTGGCCCAGTTCTGCCAGCACCCACCCAAGAACATGCATACCGCGGACATCGAGAAGGCCCGCGACATCCTGCTGGACCTCGCTTCGAAGAAGGTTTCCGACTGCGACGGAAGTCCGCGCGGCCATCCGGCGTATCGAAAAGAAGTACGGCAACCGCGCGGATGGTGTTCCGGTCGGGGAGGATTCTTCAGCGCAACGAGTTTTACGCGTCCAAAGGTTTGTACGGTCGCGTCAGTGTCAAAGGTGACCTCGACGCCGTGAACGGCGCCCGGTTGATCGCCCTACTGTCCGGACTTTCAAAGCCGACTCCCGAAATTGACGGCGTGAAAGATCTTCGCACCCCGGCCCTTCGACGCGCCGACGGTTTCTGTGAACTCCTGCGACGCTTTGAGATGGCCGGCGTCGGACCCGTCGAAGGTGGCGTCAAACCGCACCTGACGATTACGGCTACCGCGAAAGACCTCACGGACCTGCAAGCTCTCAAGGACCTTTTGCCGTCCACCGAGGAACTCGGCTATGCGATTACCAACTGGGCCGGCCCGATCAGCCTCGACAGTGCCCGCATGCTGGCCTGCGACTGCACGGTCACCCGAATCCTGCTCGACCAGAACGGTGTTCCGCTCAATCATGGACTCGACGAGCGAACCGCGACAGTCCCGCAGCGGCGAGCTTTGGCCGTCAGGGATGGCGGATGCGCATTCCCTGGCTGCGGCACTCCGGCCGGATGGTGCGACGCCCACCATATTGTTCATTGGGCAGACAGTGGCCCAACAGATTTCGATAATCTCATACTTTTGTGCGGTCACCATCATCGGTTACTGCACCACACCGAGTGGAGTGTCGAGATCGGGGACGATCGGAAAATCCGGTTCTATCCACCGATGTCGGCGGATCCGTATCAGGTTCCGATACCGGGGAACAGTCCGCCGACAGCAGCTTGAACAACCGAATACGCGACGTGCACACCGGGGAAGAACGATGCCACCGGTGTGCACGTCGCGTTTCAAAAGCTAGTCCATGTCGTTCGCGATGATGTTCTCGATATTCCGTTCTGCCAGTGCGGTAATGGTGACAAACGGATTGACACCGACATTGCCCGGAACGAGGGCGCCGTCCATGACATAGAGCCCGGGGTACTCGGGAAGTCGTCCGTAGTTGTCGGTCGCCTTACCCAGAACACAGCCACCGAGCGGGTGGTATGTGAGCTGATCGCCCCAGGTCTGCACCGGGCCGAAGAGATCGGTCCGATAGATGGTGCCTTCCTTCTTGTTGATCTTGTCGAACATCTTCTTCGCCATGTTGATCGACGGCTGATTCTGCGAGCGTTGCCAGTTCAGCCCAACCTTGCCGGTTGTCGAGTTGTACTGGAACTGCGCACGTTCGGGGTTCTTGGCAATTGCCAGGTACAGACTCACCCAGAGTTCCGTACCGGCCGGGAAGGGTGCGATTTCTGCGAACACCGGCGCCGTGGAATCAGCCCAGTTGTCGATGCCCATCACGGGTATCGATGCTTGCTTCCCTCCGGTTGCGTCCCACATGTGGTTGGCACGGCCCACCATGACGTTTCCGTTGTGGCCCCATTCCTGGCCGACGGCTCCGGGCAGGTTCGCCAGTTGCCCTTGCGCTTTCATCGATACCAGCAGCTTGCTCGTTCCGACACTGCCGGCGGCGAAGAAGACCTTGTCTGCCGTCACGGTCTTGGTGCCGATGACATTGCCCTGCTCATTGATCTGATTCATCACCACCTGGTATCCACCACCCGTGGTTGCCGGCTTCACCTCGGTCACGACGTGCAGGGTGGTGATCGTGAGCCTACCGGTGGCCGATGCCTGCGCGAGGTACGTCTTGTCGAGGGACTTCTTACCGGCGTTGTTTCCGTAGATGACCTCGGATGCCAACGCAGACTTGGTCACCTGGCCGGCGGCTTCCTGCTTCATGTAGTTGAAGTCGTACACGTTGGGCACGAATACCGTTGAGAATCCGGATCTCTGAGCGGTCTTGCGACCCGTTCTCGCAAACTTGTAGTACTCGGTCGACTCGAACCACGCCGGGTCGATGTTGTTTACTCCCAGTGCAGCGTTTGCCTTCGGGAAGTAGGTCGAGTACATCTCGTCGGAGTCGACATCGGGCAAGATTTCCTCGAAGTAGTTGCGCTTCGGTGTCACTGCCATACCGCCGTTGACCAGCGATCCACCGCCTACCCCGCGGCCCTGGTAGACCTTGATGCCGCCAAAGTCTTCGGCATCGAGAACACCGACGTATTTGCTGATGTTCTTGTCAACCGAACCACCGGAGAAATGCGAAACCGGTTGCACTGTCCGATCTCTGAGCCACGTCGATCGACCGTCCGGGGACAGCGTCGGGCAGAAGATCTTTCCATCCGATCCCGGTGTGGTCCAGGCCTTGCCCATCTCGACCATGTGGGTGTCGATACCGGCTTGTGTCAATCGGAGTGCTGTGACGGCACCGCCGTAGCCACTGCCGATGACAAGCGCGGGCACCCGGTCGCCGTCACCCAATGCCCGACGCGGTGCGGCTGCCGCAGTTGTCCACGTGGATGACAGCGCAGCAGCACCCACAGCTAATCCTGTTGCGGCAAGGAAGTTTCTGCGCGACAGCGCCGAAGTGGTACGCCCGTGTCGATCCTTTGATCCAGTGCGAATGCTCAAGTGATTCCTTCTCGTTCGGTAGCCCCTTGCAGAGGTATACCTTCCGAAACGGAACCGGCGAAGCATTACTGATCGGTAATATAGAACAAGTGTCAATTTTTCGTAAGAAATGGCCGGCGAACACAAGGTTCACCGGCCATTGCAAGAGAAAACGAATCAGGGTAGAGCAATACGTCCCTCGACTGCACCGAGCCCGATATCGGTGCGGAAGTGCCCACCGGGAAGCTTCACGTTCGCAATCTTGGCGTACGCGTCGTCACGCGCTTCGGTGAGATCTTTGCCTACTCCGACAACACTCAGCACACGCCCGCCGGCAGAGACGACGGCACCGTCTTCACGCTTTTTGGTACCCGCGTGCAGAACACCGTCGGCGTCCGCTCCGGTGATCACGTCGCCCGTTCGCGGAGTTGCCGGGTAGTTCTCGGCAGCAATCACGACGGTGACGGCACTACCGTCACGCCACTGAAGCGGACCCACTGAATCGAGAGTGCCGGTGGACGTCGCATTGAGGAGTTCACCCAGCGGTGTTTCGAGCAGCGCCAGAACAGCCTGAGTTTCCGGGTCGCCGAATCGGCAGTTGAACTCGACTACAGCTGGGCCGCCGACACCCATGGCAAGGCCGGCGTAGAGAAGTCCGGAGAAGCCACTTCCGCGCGCAACCAACTCTGCGGCGACAGGCTTCACAACGTCGTCGACGATCTGCGTCACCATCTCGTCGGGCAACCACGGCAAAGGCGTGTAAGCGCCCATACCGCCGGTGTTGGGGCCACTGTCGCCGTCGCCGACGCGCTTGTGATCCTGCGCGGGCAGCAGCGGGACAACCGTCTCGCCGTCAACGAGACAGAAAAGGGAAACTTCAGGGCCGTCGAGGAAGGATTCGAGTAGGACGGGGTGCCCGAGTTCGAGCAGTTCGGCAGCGTGGTCGCGGGCTGCGACGCGGTCCGTGGTGACGACAACGCCCTTGCCTGCGGCGAGCCCGTCGTCCTTGACGACCCAGTTGGGTCCGAAACGATCGAGAGCTTCGTCGAGTTTGGCCGGGTTGTCGACGATCTCGCTGTGAGCGGTCTTCACACCAGCGACAGCCATCACGTCCTTGGCAAATGCCTTGGATCCTTCGATGCGGGCTGCATCAGCTGACGGTCCGAAGCAGGCGATACCAGCGGCGCGCACTGCATCGGCGACACCGAGGACCAGCGGAACCTCAGGACCGATCACGACGAGGTCGGCTTCGACTTTCTGTGCCAAAGCAGTGACGGCTTCACCTGAAGCGACGTCGACCGGGTGTTGCTCGGCGATTTTTGCGATCCCGGCATTGCCAGGTGCGCAGATCAGGGCCGTGACACCTGGATCGCGAGCAAGAGAGAGAAGGAGGGCATGTTCACGGGCTCCGGAGCCGATTACGAGTACGCGCACGTGAACAGACTACGGCCCGGCACCGCCCACTCTGTCAGTGTGTTCCACCTGGGCCTTCTTGCACCAGCCTGAACCGACTTCCCACGACGGGCGAAATATCCGGATCGAGATGACATCATATGAATATCTGAATAGGTGAACAGATGTAATGGATGTCTGTCCGTCACGAAAGGACACCAGTGAATCTGACCCGAACCAGCGTCCTGACACTCGCGGGCGCACTGCTGGTCGCATCTTGTAGTAGTCCGTCGGCCCCCTCCGACGACGGACTCGTGCTTGCCGACGGCTACGAACTTGGCGGATACAACCCCGTCGCCGGCTTCGGGGCAGCTGGCGAAGCCAAGATGTACGACGGTCTGGTCCGCCTCACCGGCGGCGCTGGAATGCCAGGTTTCGAGCCGGCCCTCGCGGCAAAAGTTCCGACGGCCAATACGGACGCCACCATCTGGACCGTCGAACTCCGTGACGGTGTCACCTTCTCCGACGGCTCTACCTTCGACGCCGCCGATGTTGCCGCCACCTACCGAGCGATCCTCGATCCGGCATCGGCGTCCGAAGCGAAGTCGTCGTTCGACATGATCAGCGATGTCGTGGCGGTAGACGAGCACACAGTCGAGTTCCGTCTCGCGTATTCCTACGCTCCACTGGTCACCAAGATGCTGATCGGCATAGTTCCTTCGCAGTCCGTCGCGACACCCGGCCTTGCTGCCGAGTCGACGCTGAACACCCAACCGATCGGCACCGGCCCGTATACATTGGTGGACCTGTCACCGGATCGTGCGGTGTTCGCGGCCAACAACAACTACTGGGGCGGCGAACCCCGGATCAAGAAACTCACACTGCTGTACGTTCCCGACGACAACACCCGAGCCCAGCGCATGGTGTCCGGCGAGATCGACGGAACCAACCTTCCTCCGCTCCTGGCCAATACGTTTGCCAATCGTGACGGCATGTCGGTCACCGCTCATCAGTCGGCAGACTGGCGTGGAGTCTCCCTGCCGACAAACAACCCTGTGGTCGGCGACAAGGGGATGCGCCTGGCTCTGAACCTCGCAGCCAACCGCCAGTCCATGATCGACAACGTTCTCGGCGGGCGCGGCCGCGTCGCCGCCACTCCGATTCCCGAGGTCTACGGCTCGTCCTACAACCCGAATGCCACGTTTGCCTACGACCCGGACCGCGCCGAGCAGATCCTCACCGACGCCGGCTGGATCGAAGGCAGCGATGGCATCCGTTCGAAAAATGGGCAGCGCGCGCAGTTCACGATCATGTACAACTCCGTGGATACCGTTCGTCGAGATCTGGCGCAGGCCTTCGCTTCCGACGCACTCGACATCGGCGTCGAGGTAGATCTGGAAGCACTGTCGTGGGATCGCATCGACCCACGAATCAACCGGGACTCCACACTCCTCGGCGGCGGCGGCGAGCCCTTCGATCCCGATACCCAGGCCTACAACGCGCTCGATTCGAAGTACATCGCGCCGGGGGTGGGGAGCATCTACAGCAATCCGAGTGACTACTCGAACCCCGTTGTCGATGCCGGACTCGACGTCGGCCGACGCAGCCTCGACCCAGCCATTCGCGACGCCGCGTACCGAGATGTGCAGCAGGCGTACGTCGATGATCCCGGCTACGTGTACCTGGTCTTCCTCGACCACACGTATGTCTCGAAAGATTCCGATTGGAAGATGTCCGGACCGGTACTCGAACCTCACGCACACGGTGTGACGTGGGGCCCGTGGTGGTCCCTACAGAGCTGGACGCAAGAACAGTGACAGCCGTCGACGTCCGAACCGGCGCCCCGGCAACACATCCGACTCGAACCAACAGCTCTCGCCGCCGGGCCATCCTCACGATGGCCGGTCGCCGGATATTGTTCGTGGTTCCCGTAATCGTGGTTGTGTCCGCCGGATTGTTTGCTGCCGCTGCGATTTCACCTTTCGATCCGCTGGTGGGCTATCTCGGTTCGCGCTACATGACCACCAGCGAGGCAGACAAAGCTCTGATCGCCTCCCAGTTGGGCTTCGACAACCCCTGGTACAGCACGTATTGGGCGTGGCTCAAGGGGGCGCTCACCGGGGATTTGGGGATCTCTCGATCGTTCAATCAACCTGTTTCCCAGGTCATTTCCGAGCGACTACCCTGGACGCTCCTTCTGGTCGGCATCAGCCTGGTGATCGCGATTCTCGTCTCACTCGCGCTGGGTGTGCTCGCCGGAATTCGCAAGGGCGGGTTCCTGGACAAAACCGTGTCCGGCCTATGCGTCGTCGTACAGGGACTCCCTCCGTTTGTCATGTCGCTCGGCGCAATTGCGCTCTTCGCATTAGCCCTCGGCTGGTTGCCCGTGGCCGGATTAACCGACGGCGGTGCCGATCCCACCGCGGGACAGGTCATTCGACACCTGATACTTCCGGTGGCAGTGCTCGCGATCTCACAGATGCCGTGGCTGCTACTGGCGGTCCGCGAGTCCGTGGTGAGTGCAGCCGGGGAAGGTTTTGTCGCGGGCGCCGTCGCACGTGGGATCCCCACGCCGACAATCACGAAGCGTCATATCCTTCCGACGTCGCTCGCTCCGTTTGTCAATATCATCGGGGTGCGTTTACCCGAACTGATCGTCGGCGCAGTATTGGTCGAGGAAGTGTTCAGTTGGCCGGGAATCGCCGGTGCCATCGTCTCGTCGGCTCGCGATCTCGACATGGCACTGCTCGCATTCCTCACCGTCGGAACAACGTTGACCGTCATGCTGGGTTCGCTACTTGCCGACGTCGTTGTTGCCGTACTGGACCCGAGAGTGAGCACAGATGGCTGAGAGACGTTTCAAGATCGCCGTCGGTGTCCTGATCCTCATCGCACTCTATGCAGCATTGGTGCCGTGGATCGCGGATGTCGACGACCGTGTCACCGACTTCGCCCAAGCACGGTTGGCGCCGTCACTCGCGCACCCGTTCGGCACGGACTCGGCTGGCCGAGACCTGTTTGTACGCATCGCCTCCGGCATTCGCACATCGCTGCTCATAGCCCTTGCTTGTGCTCTGTTGGCCACCGTGATCGGTGTAGCCGTCGGGACTACCGCGGGTTTGATCGGCGGCTGGGTAGACCGGTTTGTCATGCGCGGCACCGACGCAGTCAACGCCCTCCCCCATCTCCTGCTCGGCATCGTCATCGTCGCAATGTTCCGCGGAAGCATCGCGGCCATCGTGCTCTCGATCGCGCTCACCCACTGGACTCAGGTGGCGCGCATCATTCGCGGCGAAATCTTGAGCCTGCGCGAGCGCCCGTACATCGATGCAGCCATCCTTGCGGGCGCGAGTCGGCGGCACGTGATCATGCGTCACCTCGTCCCGGCCGCTGCACCCCAGGCGCTGATCGCAGTAGTTCTTCTCCTCCCCCACGCGGTGTGGCACGAGTCCACCCTGTCGTTCCTCGGATTCGGCTTACCACCCCATAAACCGAGTCTGGGGACACTTCTCGAAGAAGCTCGAGGCTCCCTATTGCTCGGTGGGTGGTGGACTCTGGTGTTTCCGGCAGCTGTACTCGTGATCGCAACCGTCGCAGTAGCAATCGCTGGTTCGGCGCTGCGATCAATGCTCACACCCCCACGACCATCGGAGCTGAGACTGTGACAACCGGACTACAGATCAACTCGCTCACCGTCCGAATCCCCCTGGCCGACGGCTCGGTTGTCCACGCCGCCAGCGATATCGACCTCGACGTCCCCACCGGGACGATCACTGCGCTTGTCGGCCAGTCCGGCTGTGGCAAGTCCATCATCGCGACATCGGTGATGAATATGCTGCCACCGACTGCACTAAGAACAGGCAGCATCACGGTCGGAGATATCGACGTCTTCTCCGGTACTCCGTTCCGGGGCCGGCATGCCGCGCTCGTTCCTCAATCTGCCGCAACCTATCTCACCCCGGTGCGGACCGCGCGATCACAACTGCAGGAGACGATCAACGCTCTCGGCAGCAACCACACCTGCGACGGATTGGCGAGGCGAGTCGGACTCGAACCTTCAGCCCTCGACTGTTTCCCCCATGAACTCTCGGGCGGTATGGCGCAGCGAGTTGCCATCGCCTGCGCCCTGGCCGGAGATCCGTCGGTGATCGTGGCCGACGAACCGACTGCCAACCTCGATCGCACCCTCACAGACCACGTCCTCGGGATGCTCCGCGAGTGCGCCTACGAAGGCGCCGCCGTCCTACTGATCACTCACGACCTGTCGTCCTTGATCCACAACAAGATCGCGGATCGCCTGGCCGTCATGTACGCCTCACGCATCATGGAAATCGGGCCCGCCGCGCAGGTACTGCAGGATCCACTCCACGAGTACACGCAAGACCTGCTCGGCGCCTTGCCTTCTCGCGGACTGAACCCCATTCCTGGATCACCACCGCAACTAACCGACCTCCCCGACGACTGCGTCTACTATCTGCGTCGACCGGAGTCCACCCAATCCGGCGGACCGACCGAACTTGTCACGTTCGGCGAACGCACCTACCGCACACTGCAAAAGGTGATCTGAGATGAGCTTGCACGGGCGCAACATCATTTTCGGCTACGAGCGAGGTCGGCCGGTACTCGACAGCGTCTCTCTCGAGATCCCGGCCGGACGATTGATCGGCTTGACCGGCCCGTCCGGTACCGGAAAATCCACATTGGCAAGGATTCTCGCCTCCTTGGACGCCCCGTGGTCGGGCGAAGTTCAGATCGACGGCACCCCCGTCACCGGTACCAAATTCGGTGTACCAGGCACACTGAGGGGCGCCGTCTCCATACTCTTCCAGTCTCCCCGTGCCGCAACGGATCCCCGCCAGACGCTCGCACGCATCATTGCCCAGCCTGCCGACATTGCCCGGCGAACCGTCGACATCGAAGCCCTGGCGTCAGAAGTTGGACTCACTCCCGATCTCCTGACGCGTCGCCCCCATCAGGTGAGCGACGGCCAGCTGCAGCGCGCAGCGCTCGCGAGATCATTGGCGCAGCAACCCAAGTACCTCATCTGCGACGAGGCGACAGCGATGCTCGACGCTGCGACCACCGCATCCCTCGTGCGATTGATCGAGCGTCGAGCCGCCGAAGCCGGCCTGGGAGCGTTACTCATCAGTCATGATCGTGACCTGCTCGACGCCTGCTGCGAGCAGGTGCACGACCTCACCAGCATCCGGACGTAGCGGGGGTCAGGCAGTAAGGTCGTAGAGAGTCACACCGTCTACCGTTGTGGCCGTGAAGTTCTCGGTCACCCAGGTCGATATCGCGGTCGCAGTTCCCTCGGCGTTCATGCCGCCACCCATTCCGCCGCCGCCGATGAAGAAGTGAATCTTCCCGTCTGCGACGTACTGCTGGAACTGTTCGAGCGTCGGCGACGGATCGCTACCGTTGAATCCGCCGATCGCCATTACCGGAGACTGGGTGGCAAGCTGATAGCCGGATGCGCTATTGGAACCGATTGCTGCTGCTACCCAAGTGAACTGGTCGGAGTTTTGTTCGAGCTTCGCCACCAACTCTGTGCTGGGCGTACTGCCCTGCAGCAGCCCTCCCCCAGCACCGCCTCGCATTGCACCGACGGCACCTTCAGTGGCAACTCCCGGCGCTTGGCCCATTCGAGTGGGCACCGTACCCGTTCCCGGAACTATCGCCGCACCTGCTACGTCGCCGCGGCGATTACTGCCGTCTGCCATACCGCCTGGCATACCGCCGAATCCACCACGGCCACCCATTCCACCCTCGACGCTCGGACCGGCCGAGACTATCGAACCGGTATGCGGAGTATTGATCGTGTCGATCGCATAGGCGGCCGGACCGGCCAACCCGGCGAACAATGCCGCGAGTATCACCGCTACCCCGACCCGCCCGCGGGTCACCTTCAGGATCAGCATTCCAACTGCCGCCACAATGCCTACGACCAGAATGGTCCACCTCAGCCACGGAACAAACGAAGGTGTGCGTCCCAGCAACACCCACGCCATCGCCACCGTTGCGGCCAGCGAAAAAGCCAATATGATACGGACCCAAAATGTTTCGCGGTGACGCCACAGTAGTACGGAGCCCGACCCGATCAGTGCCGCAATCGCCGGTGCCAGCGCCACCGTGTAATAAGCATGGAAGATGCCGGCCATGAAACTGAAAGTCAATCCGGTGACCAGTAGCCAGAGTCCCCACACCATGAACGACGCACGTTGCGTGTCGACGCGAGGAGCTTTGCCTCGCAATGTAATTCCTGCCACCATGAGAATCAGAGCTGCAGGGATCAACCACGCAATCTGTCCGCCCTGCGCGGATTCGAACAATCGCGTAATGCCGGTGGAGCCCCACATGCCGCCGCCTGCGGCACCTCCCGGAGCCACTCCGCCAGCAGCACCCGCTGCATCACCGGCGGACCGCATTCCGCCGCCACCGACACTGCCGGTTTCGTTGCCGCTCAACCGACCCAATCCGTTGTAACCGAAGGTCAATTCGAGGATCGAGTTGTTCTGTGAACCGCCGATCCACGGACGTGAATCGGCCGGCCACAATTCGACGATCGCCAACCACCAGCCGGCTGAGACGATCATGCCGCCGAGCGCGGCAAACAATTGCAGCACGCGCTTACCCAGCTTCGGTGGACCCGCAACCAGATAGGTCAGCGCCAACGGCGGCACGACGAGCATGACCTGCAACTGTTTGGTCAAAAATCCGAAGCCGCAGAACACCCCGACCACCACGAGCCATCTGGTACGTCCGTCCTGAATGGCACGCATCATCGCCCATACCGCCGCGATCATGATGAGAACCAGCATCGCATCCGGATTGTTGAATCGGAACATCAGTGCGGCAACAGGAGTAAGTGCCAATACCAGACCAGCCAGCAGCCCGGCGGCGGCACCGAAGTACCGGCGGACAGTGGTCCACAGCAGTGCCACCGAACCGACACCCAGCAGCGCCTGCGGCACCAGCATCGCCCAGGAATTGAGCCCGAAGATGCGGACGGACAACGACATCAACCACAGTGACATCGGCGGTTTGTCGACAGTGATCGAATTCGCCGCATCGGAGGAGCCGAAGAAGAAGGCCTTCCACGACACCGAACCAGCCTGCACGGCAGCGGCATAGAAGGAATTTGCCCAACCGGAAGCTCCGAGGCCCCAGATGTAGGCAACACCAGTACCGAGGAGAAGTACACCTAGTGCCCAGGGTTCCCAACGTACCGAATGTGACGGTTCGGGCACGGGCGTGGCGACGCTTGCCCGCTCGGCAATGACTGTCATCGATTGACTCCTACAGATTGGGTGGAACGGAAGACCCAGCGCAGTGCGATAAATCGACTCACTGTGGCAACAAGATTGGCGATCACGAGAACGGCAAGTTCAACGTGCTTGGACGCTCCCGGGGCAAGAGAATGCAAAAGGAACAGCGATCCACTGGTGAGGAAAAGCCCGAATCCGAAGACGAGCAGCCCCTGCATCTGATGCCGCGCAGAGCCTTCAACGCCGCGAACACCGAAGGTGAAAGCACGGTTGGCCGCCGTATTGAAAACTGCGGTGATGAGCAGTGAAATTGCGTTGGCCCACTGAGCGCCCATGACCGAATGCAACGCCAGGTACAGCAGTGCATAAGCCACTGTCGAGACGACACCGACGACGGCAAACCGCGCCAGCTGCCCCACCATCCCACGAGGTACACCGGGAACCAACGGTTCACGTCCGAAGCTCACCCGAAGCTCCGCCAGTGGCAATGAGCCCGTCGACAATGCCCGCCCCACGCGCACTACTCCTCTGAGGTCTGCGACGGCGGTGGCCACGATGTCGACGCGACTGTCCGGGTCGTCGACCCAGTCCACCGGAACTTCGTGAATCCGCATCCCCGCCCGCTCCGCCAACACCAACAACTCGGTGTCGAAAAACCAGCCGGTATCTTCGACCAAGGGAAGTAGTTGGCGCGCAACGTCGACGCGCATCGCTTTGAAACCACACTGCGCGTCGGAGAAGCGCGCATGCAGCGCACTGCGCAAGATGAGATTGTAACTGCGCGAGATGAACTCACGCTTGGGGCCACGGACCACCCGAGACGAACGTGCTAATCGAGAACCGATCGCGATATCCGAATGGCCGGACACCAAGGGCGCGATCAACGGCATCAGTGCGTTGAGGTCGGTGGAAAGATCCACATCCATATAGGCGACGACGTCCGCGTCAGATGCACTCCAGACCTGGCGCAGCGCCCGGCCGCGCCCCTTTTCCTCGAGATGCACGATGCGGACGTCGTCGAATTCGTCCGCCAACTTCTGCGCAATCGCCAGTGTTCGGTCGACACTGGCGTTATCGGCGACCGTGATTCGGGCCGGAAAGGGAACCTGTGTGCGGAGATGATGGCGCAGGCGCCGAACGCATGTTTCGAGCCCGGCTTCCTCGTTGTATACCGGAACGACCACGTCCAGCACTACCGTTTTCGCGGCGACCGCGTCGGCGTCCGTGCTGCCCGCAGTCTGCATGGCTTCAGTCGTCATGCGTCCCAGGATTGACCGACAGGCTTCGGCCACTCTGGATACAGACTGGGAGTTTCCTGGCAACCACTGTGCGGGATAACCTTCGAGGTATGCCTTCAGTCTTCAGCGCCATCATCAACGGAGATATACCAGGACGTTTCGTATGGGAAGACGATGACGTCGTAGCCTTTCTCACGATCGCTCCGGTCACGCAGGGCCACGTACTGGTGGTTCCGCGCGCCGAGGTCGATCAGTGGCAGGACGTCGATCCTGGACTCTTCGCCAAAGTCACCTCGGTTGCCCGCACGATGGGGCAGGCCGTGCGCAAGGCCTTCAACGCGCCCCGCGCGGGACTTCTGATCGCCGGGCTGGAAGTTCCACATCTGCATGTCCATGTTTTTCCGGCTTATGACATGGGCAATTTCGACATCAGTGGCGCGGATCCGTCGCCGTCTGCAGAGTCTCTCGAAGACGCACAATCACGACTCAAGGCTGCACTCGGGGAACTCGGTCACGCGAGCAAAGTCTCGACGCGCTGACGGTTAGCTGAGAACGCCCGGCGTAATCTCTCCGAAGTCGCGACGGTCCATTTTGTCTCGCTCACCGACCATGACCAGCCAATCCACATTCCGAACAGTCCGTTTCCGCAGTCGCACAACAACGAGTTTCGCTGCTACCGTTGGGCACTGGTCGAAGGACCAAAGGCCCAACGGGCATCAGTCGGGGATCACTCGGAGGAAACGGAACCAAATGCAGGAACGTGCCAAAATCAGTCGCCAACAGATTCTCCGTGGTGCGGCTGACCGGTTCGAAATTACTGGATACGGCAGTACCAGCATGAATGACATCGTGTCGGCATCGCGGATGACCAAGGGCGCGGTCTACTTTCATTTCTCTTCCAAAGATGACTTGGCCCAGGCCATCATCGAAGAGCAGCATCGGATATCTCTCGCGTCGTTCACCGACGTGGCCGCCACGGGAGCACCGGCGCTGGAGCAGGTCATCATGGTCTGCAACGAAATCGCTCGGCAGTTGACCTCCGATCCTGTAGTACGCGCCGGCATTCGACTCACTCTGGAACTCAACGCGACTGACGGGCAACTCGATCCGTATCTCAGCTGGATTCGAGAACTGCAACGACTGTCGGAAATCGCTCAACGCCAGGGTGACATCCGCGCCGAGATCACTCCGGAAGCGATGGGTCGCGTCATCACGTCAACTTTCATGGGTGTGCAACTGATCTCGAATATCTTGACCCGACGAGCCGACCTCGACGAACGCGTCGACGAACTATTTGCGTTACTTCTTGCCGGTGTGGTGTCGGACAAGCGCCGCAACGACATCGACGCAATTGTTCGAACCCGACTCGATTCCTACGCAGCCTGAAGTTTCGTCGCCGGAAGTTCGCCGTCTACCGACAAGTAACCGACGATCTTTCCGGCGATGAACTGATCAATCGTCATGCCCGTCGCGTGGCAGTTCAACGCGGAATGTCGCTCCCTCTCCGGGTCGACTCGTCACGGTTACCGTTCCTTGGTGAGCCGCAACCAAAGCCGACACGATGGACAACCCTAGACCTGCTCCGCCGGTCTCTCGTGTGCGAGAAGTGTCTGCCCGATAGAATCTCTCGAAGATTCGGGAAGCATCTTCCTCGCTCAAACCATGTCCGGTATCCGAAACTTCGATCACGGCATTGCTTTCGGTTGTACCCAATCGGATGGTGATCTCGGCATCAGGTGGCGTGTGTTTGATTGCGTTGCCGACAAGATTTGCGACGATCTGCCGAAGGCGCGCTTCGTCACCGATCACTTCAGGGGTGCCGGGGCCTCCGGCCATCTGCAACGTGACCGTTCTGTCCGGGGCAATCGCCCGGGCAGCCTGAACCGAATCTGCTGCAACGGCAAGGAGATCCACCTGCCCCTTCTCTAGAGGCCGCTGCTCGTCGAGCCTGGCGAGCATCAAGAGGTCTTCGACCAGCAGACCCATCCGCGACGCCTCACCTTCGATGCGATTCATCAGCGTTGCCGTGTCCGTCATAGCTCCTTGGCGATACAACTCGGCGAATCCGCGAATCGTGGTGAGTGGGGTTCGCAACTCGTGGCTGGCGTCACCGACAAACCGACGCATCTTCTCTTCCGATCGTCGCGCCGATTCCTCCGAAGCCTCTGTCGAGGAGAATGCACTCTGGATTTGAGTCAGCATTCCGTTGAGCGCCACCGACAATCGTCCAACTTCTGTACGATCGTCCCATTCCGGGACACGCCGATGCAGATCGCCGGCGGCAATAGCTGCTGCGGTTTCCTCGACTTCCACGAGCGGTCGCAGACTCCGACCGACGACAAAGTAGGCACCCCCGCCGAGCACGAGCAACACCACGATGCCGATGCCGAATTGAAGCCTGATCAAATCGTCGACGGTTTGCTCGATATCCGTGAGGCGTACCGCAATTGTTGTGGTCGTTCCGTCCCTCACGGTTGTCAGCACACGCCACTGCACATCGGAACCGTCGTTCGACCCGGTAGTAACCGGACCGTTTGTCGAATCGACGGACAAGTCGGGCTCAGTCCGCGTCGACGGTTGATCGTTGAGAATGATGATGCGTCCGTCAGCAGTCACAGTTCGGACGAAAAACGGACTTGGCGGTCTGGTATTTGGCCCGACATCGCTGGGGGGCTGGACATCTCGCGAACGCGGCTTCGCCCAACCGTCGATTGCCTCGTACAGCGTCTTGTCGGTGCGTTGTGTCAACGAGTTCTCGAGCGCGGACGTCACCGCAACTCCCGAGGCAAGCAAACCGAGACCAGCCAACACCAGCAGGGCGGCTACGAGCGTGAAACGGAGCGGAAGCCCATGCAATCGGAAAAGCCTTCTCGAAGAGGACTTTTCGGATTGCGAGTTCGTGGTCATCGTCTGGGTTCACGCATCACGTAACCGACACCGCGCAAGGTATGAATCAACGGCGTCTCACCGGTATCGACTTTTCGTCGTAGGTAGGAAACATAAGACTCGACCACACCGACCTCACCACCGAAGTCGTAATTCCAGACGTGATCGAGAATTCGCGGCTTACTCAGCACTGTTCCGGCGTTGACCATGAAGTACCGCAGCAGCGTGAACTCGGTCGGTGAGAGCGACACAAGTTCGCCGCCCTTCCACACCTCGCGCGTATCGTCGTCGAGTTCGATGTCTGCAAATTTCACCCGAGCCGACTGCTGCGGCGCGACGCCCCGTCCCGCCCGCCGCAGGATTACCCGCAGTCTGGTCACTACCTCTTCGAGACTGAAAGGCTTGGTCACATAGTCGTCGGCGCCGAGTGTGAGTCCGGTGATCTTGTCATCAAGGGCATCCTTCGCCGTGAGAAAGAGAACCGGAGCGTCCACTCCGTCCGCGCGTAGGCGGCGGAGCAGACCGAAGCCGTCCATTCCCGGCATCATCACGTCCAGGATGACGGCGTCGGGGCGGAACCCCCGCGCCACGTCGAGCCCCTCGGCGCCACCCGATGCGGTGGCTACCTCGAATCCTTGAAAGCGGAGGCTCACGGAGAGCAACTCCACGATGGTGGGTTCGTCGTCGACGACGAGAATTCTGGCTTCAACGGTCTTGTCGGTCACAGGCCCATCTTCTCCCCTCCCACTGGATTCGCACTGTGCATTCCCTGGGAGGTTCCTGTGAGCCCAGCCCAGGGTGACCGATCTGACCACTTGCATTGACTGACAAGGCCAGCTCTGTTGCTATCGTGGAGGAACGTCGAGAATGACATCCGGACGAGCGCACCGTACCCGGCCAGCGACAAGACGGTGCTGAGGAGTTTTTGTCATGGCTTGGATCGTTCTCGTCATTTCCGGTTTGTTCGAAGCCGTGTGGGCGACCGCGCTGGGTAAGTCCGAAGGATTCAGCAAGCTGGCACCCACTGTGGTGTTTGTCCTTGGCCTCATCGTCAGTATGGCCGGACTCGCATATGCCATGCGCACGCTGCCGATCGGCACGGCGTATGCCGTCTGGGTCGGCATCGGTGCCTCACTGACCGTCGGCTACGCCATGCTGACCGGCACCGAGTCGTCCTCGATCATGAAGGTTCTGTTGATCCTCGTCATCATCGGCGCAGTGGTCGGACTGAAGGTTCTGCACTAGCTCCAGTATTTGTGTGTTACCGATTACAGTTAATCTATGAACCTGGCCGAGATACTCAAGCTCCCGTTACGGGCGGGTATCGCTGCTACAAAAATTAGCCTGGGTATTGCCGAACTTACGGTGACAACGCTGCGGATGGTCGTCACCAACCCCGGTGCGGTCACCGTCGGCGCAGCGTCCCTGGCGAGTCCGCGCGGCCCCCTGCAGATGATTCAGCAGCTGTCCTCCCTGACTGCGGATGATCGGCCGATCGGTCAGGCTCTCGCCTCCGGTGGCCCGCTCGACAGACTCTTGGCACCCGGTGGTCCGGTCGACAAGTTAACCGCTCCCGACGGCACACTCGAACGCCTTCTTGCCCCCGGCGGCCCACTGGATCGAGTACTCGCCGAGGACGGGGCGTTGGAACGTCTTCTCGCACCGGGCGGACTCCTCGATCGAATGATGGCCGAAGATGGACCGCTCGAGCGACTGACTGCGCAAGACGGCGCAGTCGAACGATTGACGGCCAAAAACGGCGTCATCGATCGCGCACTCGCAGAAAACGGAATCCTCGAGACACTACTCGCCGAGAACGGCGCATTCGAACGACTCATCGCCGAAGGCGGCCCCCTCGACCAGATCGTTGCACTCTCCGACACCTTGACCTCATTGGCACCCAACCTCGAACGCATGAGTGCAAGCATCGAAATACTTCAGGAAACCGTCGAAATACTCAGCGCGGCAGTAGGTCCCCTCGGCGAGCTCGCCGGCAAACTCCCCAATCGGTGGCTCAAGGGAAAGGGCGAACGCCCGGGAACCGACCTGCCGATCGAGTCTGCATAACAGATCCGATCCGTGCGATCAGTTGTTGATCACGATATTGAGATTGATGATGATTCCACCGAAAGTCAGGATCGTGTTCGCCAGACCGAGCGTAAAACCACTGTTCAGAGCGGCAATTAATCCGTTCATTGTCGTATCCCCTTTACTGTCTTCGGGTTAGACGTACAAGATTGTGCGCTGGCGCTGAGAATAGGCCATATCGGCGACGTTCGTGCAGTTGCCGAGAAATCTTGGACCACAGTCACATCTTTACCTTCATATGTTGCAGCCCAACAGATTTAGCGCAGCCCAGCTGCTTACCCATTTTGATTCAGAATCAAACATAACAATTGCGATACAGCTCCGACGATTTACAACAATAGAAACCGATTCTGCCACAATCCACCTCTTCCGCGAAGAACATACCGCGCGGCAGCTATTTTAGTGCACAATAGACAAATGGCCCACACACAGGCCGGAACGAAAGGAAGGGTGAGCCAGTCAATGATGCCTCAATACCCCGATCGAAACATCGGGATAGCTTCCAGCACAAGATATTTCACCTCTCCATCCAAGTTGGATGCTACATCCGAAGCATTGTCGTCACTGTATTCGCATCTCGACCCGCCCACACACTTCCTCGATCAACTCTGCAAACACGCCGTCAACCTTGCCGACGACGCACACATGGCCGGCATCACCGCCACCGAATCCGATTCGACTCACCGCACCATCGCCACCACCGATCGCCTCGTCCATTCGGTCGACGCAATTCAATTCAAACTCCGCACGGGACCCGCCCTGGCATCCGCAAACTCGATATCTGTCGTACATGCACATTCTGACGAAGCCAGCAGTCGGTGGCCCCATTTTTTCAGTGCAGCAAGAACTTTCGGAATCTCGAGCTTCCTGTCAGTACCTCTGCCCGGCCACGATGGCCCCCTCGGAACTTTGAACCTTTACAGCCGCAACAACCGCGGATTCACCGCAGCCGATGTCGCACTGGTCCAACTCTTCGCCATCACCGCGGCCTACGCCCTGCGCAATTCACAGTGCCTGGCTCTGATCGGAAAGCGCGCGGCAGACCTCGAACTCGCCCTCGAATCCCGCGGAATCATCGAACAAGCCAAGGGCATCATCATGGGTACCCGACACGTCGATGCCGATCATGCCTTCTCGATCCTCATTCAGGAGTCACAGAAGAGCAACATCAAACTTCGCGTCATCGCACAGCAGCACATCGCCGCAACTGTCGGCGCGGGCCACGCCGGGACCGAAATCCTCGACTCTCGATCGGCCGACAACTAGAGTCGGAGCCGAATCATTCCTTCCAGAGGGTTCAGACAGGCCGTCGGATGCTCAGGCAACCGGCGGCCTTTCACTATGCGATCCGGACCTTCGAGCCGATGCTCTCGCACACAAAAGAGGGCACCCACCCGGCTCACTGCCCGGTGAATGCCCTCTTCATTGGAGCCTCCTGTCGGGATTGAACCGACGACCTTTCGCTTACAAGGCGAGTGCTCTACCACTGAGCTAAGGAGGCGAAAATTAGATGCGTCGCCGCGAACTAACTTTGCGGAGCCATCATATCCAAGCCATCTCAGTGGCCGCGCCCGGGTCACATTAGATACCGTTGCCCTCATGCGTACCCCCCGGAGTCGGCGAGCAGTCCGCCGCCCCTGATGTCCAAACTCACCGAAGCCCTTACCCGATTGACCGGGCACCGCCAGGCAACTGTCGACACTGTCACCTCAGCACCCGCACCGCTACAACCGATCGACTTGACCGACGACGCCGTCGTCGCAGAAGTCCTCGATCTGGCGGTGCGAGTCGGTGAGGTACTCCTCGCATCCGGAACTGCGGCCATGGATACCGCCGAGCAAGTCCAGTTCATTGCAGCGACGTATGGCCTGGCCCAATGCGATGTCGATGTCACGTACAACTCGATAGTCCTGTCCGCGTATCGCGGTCAGACGCGGCCGCCGGCAAGCACGATGAGAATCGTGCACTACCGCTCGATGGACTTCACTCGTCTGGCTGCGGTGGATCGTCTGACCCGCCGTATTCGACGCGAAGCCATCACACCCGGCCAGGCGCACGACGCACTGACTGCGATCACGACCGCACCGCACCCGTACAGTCGCTGGACCGCGACGCTGGCGTGGGCGGCCATGGCGGCGTCGGTATCCGTGCTCCTCGGCGGCGGACTCCTGGTTGCCACGGTCTCATTCCTGACGACGATGGTGATCGACCGGGTCAATCGAGTTCTGAACCGTTTCGGATTGCCCTTCTTCTTTCAACAGGTGATGGGCGGATTGATCGCCGCTGCGCCGGCCGCCACCCTCTATACCTTCCAAGAACAGTTAGGCATCACCATCCGACCGTCGTTGGTCATCGCGGCTGGGGTGGTGGTTCTGCTCTCAGGGCTGTCGTTGGTGGGCTCGGTGCAGGACGCCATCATGGGCGCACCCATCACCGCGGTTGCACGTTTCTTCGAGGTCGTGATGATGACCGGCGGCATTATTGCCGGTGTTGCCATTTCGCTGCGAGTCACCGGATTGCTCGGTTCGACGCTGCCGCCGATCAACGTCGAAGCTCTCCCGATTACCCAACTGCCCGTTCTGATGTTCTCGGGCGCTTTCGCGTCCGTGTTCTATGCCCTGGCCTGCTACGCGGAGAAGAGGGCCCTGACGGCCGCATTCCTCGGCGGTGCAGCGGGCAGTGGTGTGTCCGTGTTCGTGCAGACGCTCAATGTCGGCCCCGTGATCGCAGCGGCAATCGCCGCTACCGTCGTCGGACTCGCCGGCGGTCTGATGGCCCGCCGGGCGTTGACACCGCCGCTCGTCGTAGCGGTTGCCGGCATCACTCCACTGCTTCCCGGTCTGGCACTGTACAAAGGCCTGTACTCGCTACTCGACGATCAGGTAGTGGTGGGCTTGACGGCACTGTTGTCCGCGTTCGGCATCGGCTGTGCGTTGGCTGCGGGCGTCACGCTCGGCGAATGGGTGGCCCGCACCCTCCGCCGCCCGCGCATCCTGCTTCGAGTGGACTCACTGCGTCGTCCGATGATCCTCAAGCGCAAACGCCGCCTGCCGGTAAACGGCAATTAGTTCCGGTAAGACACGAAGAGCTGGGCACCTGTAGGTGCCCAGCTCTTCGATCGTTGTGTGGAGCGGTCAGCTCTCCGTTGTGCGCCCGGCAGCAGCTTGATCTGCTTCCATTGCTTCGCGCAAACTCTTCGGACGCATATCGGTCCAGTTCTTTTCTACGTACTCGAGGCACGCTGCTCGGCTGTCTTCGCCGAATACGACGCGCCAGCCCGCGGGGACCTCGGAGAACGTGGGCCACAGCGAATGCTGGTCCTCGTCGTTCACCAACACGTAGAAGCGTCCGTCTTCGTCATCGAAAGGATTAGTGCTCATCTCGCCTCACTTTTTACGTACGTTTCTTGTGCGCTCAGACTAGCAAGCGCACCGGTCACTTTTGGTGGGTCCGAATCGACGGTGTCATTCCGCGTGTCCGTTTCATTCCACTCTGCAAGTAGATACCGCCTGTCACGTCGTCCGTTACAGCCAATCGGTAGTCACAAGTTACGGTACGCGGAACCGGACTGATCGGGCACCAGTTTCACCCAAAACTGGCCAGTGTCTGTAGGTCAGTCCTGCCACGGCCCGAATTCGAGCAGAATGTCGATTGCCAATTTACCGTCTTGCGGGCGAACAACATGTTCGAGTGCGTACACACGTGAGCCTTCGGCTGCGCGGGCCAGATCAGAAATGCCAGGCAGAATCTCCGGTTCCGGCGGACCGCCCACACCGCGGTGATAGTTCTCGATGGAATGGCCGAGGTACACAACTCGCCCGCCGGGAGCGACCCATCCCCCGACGCGAGCCAGAGTCTCAACGAGGTCGGCCAGCGGCATGTGCAGAAAACTGACCAGGACCAGATCGACTTTGTTCTCCGGCTTCCACGACGTCGCGTCGCCAACCCTCCAGTCGACGCTCTTCTCGGCATCGCTCGACCGCGCAAGGTCTATCGCCACCGACGAGTAGTCGACGCCCCTGACCGACCACCCGTTCTGGGCCATCCAGCGAGCATGTCGCCCGTCGCCACAAGCCAGGTCGATCGCAGATCCGGGTTTCAAGCCTGCCACTCGCGTGGCGACGGTTCCTGCCGGGTCGATTCCCCACGGCTCCGTCACAGCCCGGTACCGCTCGTCCCAATCCGATGCGTCCAATTTCTTGCCCTTCAGTCTCTGCCGGCCACCGTCCGGCGACAGTGTAGAGAATCCCGGCGGCTGCCGAGCCCACCTTGTCGATCGCACCATCCACACTCGTCAGCGTGACAAAACTATACCCCCATGGGTATACATGGATGGAGCCCATAATACCCCCACCCGTATTAGGAATGACGATGACAATCACCGGAAATACCGGCAGCGCGCCACCCGCCGCACCACCTGACGAGGGAATACTTGCCCGGCTCGGCCGCACGATGGCCACACACATGCGCTGGGTGATCGGCGTCTGGCTGATCGCACTCGTTGCGCTCGGCGCCGCGGCACCGAGTGTTTTCACTTCCCTCGCCGGCGCAGGCTGGCAGGCCGACGGATCCGAATCCGTACAGGTCCGCGAGTTGGCCGAGCAGCATTTTGGCGGAAATTCCTCAGCGGCCGTCCAGGTCGTCGTGCACTCGGACACCTATCAGGTCACCGACCCCGCGATACAACAGACACTCGCTGACGCCACGGACCTGTTCACGAAAGACAGCCGTTTCGGTGCCGTCGTCGCCCCTCAACCAGGTATGACGATCAGTCCCGACGGGCATACCGGCATCCTGATCGCCGGTGCCAATGCGAGCACCGACGACATGGTGAGCGCCGTCGACCAACTCGGCAAGGAACTCACCGCACTGTCCACCGATTCGATCGAGGTCTACCCGACCGGCGCATCAGCGTTGTGGAGTGACTTCAACAAGGCCAATCACGAGGCCATGATCAAGGCCGAAATGATGTCGTGGCCAGTCACTCTCGCGATCATGGTCTTGGCATTCGGCTCTCTTGTCGCCGCCGGATTGCCCCTCCTCCTGACCCTGGCGGGCCTGGTTGCCTCAGCGGGCGGACTGGTGATCCTCAACGAGATCACGCCGATTTCGGTGTGGGCCATGAACTTTGCGATGATGTTCGCTCTCGCCCTCGGCATCGACTATGCACTCTTCCTCGTCGCCAGATTCCGTGACGCACTCGCCAAAAACCCCGATCCAAGGGCCGCCGTGGCCGAAACAATGGACACTGCAGGCAAAGCCGTCGTTCTCTCCGGATTGACAGTCCTGGTCAGCCTGTCGGCAGTTCTCATCGTTCCCGCACCGGCCGTCCGCACGATGGCCGTGGGAATCATGCTCGCCGTGATCTTCGTCCTAGCCGCAACTCTGACGCTTCTACCGGCTGTCCTCGGAAAAATTGGCGCCAAGGTCAACGGTGGATCCCTCCCGTACGCAAAACGCCAGCAGCACCGTTCCCCACTATTCGCGTCGTGGGCATCACTACTGCACCGACACCCGTGGCCTTTCGGAATCGGCGCTGTGGTCATCCTGATCGCGCTGATCATTCCGGTCTTCGGCCTCAAGGTCGCCATGCCGTCCATCGCGGTGGTTCCCGAAGACGCGCCGGTCCGCCAGGGCTACGAACTGGTACAGGAGCAATTCGGCGACGGTGCACCCGGCATGTTGCAGATCATCACCTCCCCCGACGACGCACCCGAAACTGCCCGCATCGCCGGAACTGTGAACGGCGTCGCGATGGTCACTCCCCCGCAGCCTGCCGCCGATGGATCCGACCTGGTCATGCTGCAAGCAGTTCCGAGTGTTGATCCCTCGGATCATGCGATGGGGAAGATTGTCGGCGACCTACGCGCACAACTGCCCGAATCCGCACTGGTCGGCGGCGCGCCGGCCGAGAACCTCGATCTCCAGCAAGCGTTGAACGACTATCTTCCGATCGTGATCGCCGTGATCCTGACACTCGGATTCCTGTTGCTACTGGTTGCATTGCAGGCACCACTGATCGCGATTATCGGCACGCTGGTGAGCTTGCTGTCCACCGGCGCCGCTTTCGGTGTCGCAAAGCTGATTTTCCAGGACGGTCACGGATCCGGCCTGCTCGGCTTCGAACCACAAGGCTTCTTGAACGGCTGGGGTCCGGTGTTCTTCTTCGCCATGATCTTTGCCATCGCGATGGACTACACCGTCTTCCTACTCGCGAGCGCGAAGGAGCACTATGAGCGAACCGGCGATCCGAAGATCGCTCACATCGACGGCCTCGCACATTCAGGACGCGTCATCGCAGCCGCAGCTGCCGTGATGGTGGCAGTCTTCTTTACCTTTGCCCTGGCAGATCCCTTGCCACCCAAAGAAATGGGAATCATCCTGGGTGTAGCGGTTCTGCTGGATGCTGTCCTGGTTCGACTGATCCTGCTGCCCGTGATGCTGCGCCTGACTGGCAAGGCCGCCTGCTGGTCACCGGCATGGCTGCGACGCGCCCTGCCGAAGATCAGCTTCTCGCACGGCTAGGTCGTGTACCCGAAGTCACTGCACGAACCATACCCCTGGGGGTATGGTGGACTGAAGACGACAAAGGAGAACTCCCATGGACATCGCCATCGGCACCAAGGTCAGCGGAACATTCGACGACGTCGTGGCACGCACGCGTCAGGCTCTGTCGGAACAAGGTTTCGGTGTCCTTACTGAAATCGACATGCAAGCCACCCTCAAAGCCAAGCTGGGCGAGGACATGGAGAAGTACCTCATCCTGGGCGCCTGTAATCCGACCCTCGCACATCGCGCGGTAACAGTCGACCGACAGATCGGGCTACTGCTGCCCTGCAATGTCGTCGTGCGAGAAGACACCGAGGCTGAGAACTCGTTTTTCGTCGAAGCCATGAACCCGGACCTGATGGTGCAGGTTTCCGGCGAGGCGGGCTTGGAGTCCGTTGCAGCGGATGCGGCCGTCAAACTCCGCACAGCCATCGAAGCGCTCTGATCCTGAAGGATTTCGTTCGCTGAGCGAGCACTATCCTTCACGATCAGAGCCAAAACATCCGAGAAAGGGCCATCATGACCGGCGACGAAGAGAGCCAAGCGCTCGTATTGAACAGACTGCGCCGAGCTCACGGCCAACTCGCGGGAGTGATCTCGATGATCGAGAACGGTCGAGACTGCAAGGCTGTAGTCACCCAATTGGCCGCTGTGTCCAAGGCGCTCGACCGCGCCGGATTCAAGATCGTTGCCAGTGGCCTACGCGAATGCCTGTCCGGCGACGGCGCAGACGCACAGGAGCCGCTGACCGAGGCAGAACTCGAGAAGCTGTTCCTCGCGCTGGCCTGAATCTGAACTGAGAACGCTGCAGGGCCGGACCCCCAAATCACGGGCCCGGCCCTGCAGCACAAAAACTTACGAAGCCAAGAAGTCGATCAACACCTTGTTCACGGCGTCCGGACGCTCCAAGTACCCGTAGTGGCCGGTATCCGGAATCTCCTCGTACGTCGCGGTGGCGATGCAGTCCGCAACCTCACGCGAGAGGTAGGGCGGAATCATCCGGTCGTCGGCGAAGGCAACCGACAAGCACGGACGCATAATTGCCCGGTAGTCCCGGCGGCGATCGAAGGCGCGGTCCATCGCGAGCTGCGCTCGAACACCGGGTGATGTTGAGCCGCCGGTGAATTCGAAGATATCCATCCAGTCGCGCGCCGCATGTTCATCGGCCAGAGTGGCGGGCGACAGATTCATCACCGCAGTCACGGCCGCACGATACTTTGCGGGCAGTTCGACACCACTGTCCGTCAATTCACGTTCACCCTGGGACAGGGTCTGCTGGAAATGATCCATCCGGGCATGGCCCGCGAGGAAAACCGCTTTGCGCACCAGATCAGGACGAGCCAACGTAAGTTCCTGCGCCACTCGGGCACCCATCGACGTACCGATCACAAAGGCGGGTCCACCCCCCAGATGCTCGATCAGTGCCGCGGTGTCGGCAACCATGTCAGACATCGTGATGCCGCTTGTGCTCTCACCGGAAGGCGCGATTCCGCGGTTGTCGAAGGTGCAGACGCGGTAGCCCGCTGCAACCAGTGCCGGGGTCTGATGAAGGTCCCAGACACGCCCTGGACTGCCAGTCCCCATGATGAGCACCACCAGATCCCCATCACCTTTGACCTGGTAATTGATCGGGATTCCGTTGATTGTGGCGACCGTCATGTCTGCCTTCCTCCTCATGTTCTGAAACCGTATTCGCAATGCTGGTGTGGGTTGACCGAAGCGCCCCCGCTTGCCGCAACCCTAGCGCGTCTCGCGCCCTTTCCAGGCGGCCCACAACTGTGAATATCGACCGCCCGCGGACACCAGTTCGCGGTGCGGGCCTTCCTCCACGATCCGGCCGTGTTCGAGGACGATCACACGATCAGCTGCCGCTGCCTGCGTAAGACGATGTGCAACAACCAGAGTCGTTCGTCCGGCCGTCGCCGCATCTGCCGCAGATTCCAATTCGCGAGCGCCGGCACTGCCCGCTTCCGCAGTGGCTTCGTCCAGCACTGCGACGGCGGGATCCACCAGCACCAACCGCGCCAACGCCAACTGCTGCGCTTGCGCGGCGGTGATCTCGTGGCCGCCTTCACCGACGACGGTCTCGATACCCTCACTCAGAGCCGCTACCCATTGCTCCGCGCCGACGGTTTTCAACGCCGACGCCATGTCCTCGTCCGAAGCGCCGGGGGCGGCCAAGCGCAGGTCCTCGATCAGCGGTCCGGCGAATACGTGAACTTCCTGGCTGACGATGGCGACGTGACGTCGTACATCGTCGAGGCCCGACAGCGGAACACCACCGATCGACGCACTCCCCGAGGTCGGAGTTATCGAACCGGCGGCGATGGCCGCAACCGTCGTCTTGCCGGCTCCGGTCGAACCGACCAGAGCAACCCGCTCCCCGGCGGCCACGGTGAGACCGACGCCGTGGAGTACTTCGCGGCCGTCGTAGCTGTGCCGGACGTCGACCAATGTCAGTGAACCGTCGGCGGGCACTGCGCCCGTACCGGAGGTGCGATCGGTGTCCGGAATCTCGACGACACCGACCAGACGCGCCAGGCTCGCACCGGCGGACTGCACTTCGTCGAAGGTGTACAACAGGGCACCGATCGGGTTGAACAAGCGGTGGAACAGCAGTGCCGCGGTGGTTGTCTGGCCGACGGTCACGATGTCGCCGCGAACCAGGAGAAATCCCACGACGAGGATGGCGGACAAGCCCACGAATTCCGCTCGATTGCCGCGGCCGGCAAACCTGGTGAACAAGCCGAAGACGCCGACTGACAGATCGCGAGCCTTCCTCGATGCGTCGTCGATCCGGCCCAGATGCTCCTTCTCGAGCCCGTACGCCCGGACAGTGCGAACTCCGTGCACGCTGCTGATCAAAGCCTGCGCCCGTGTCCCCATCGCCACTCGCTGAGCCGCGTAGATCGGGGCGGAGCGCGGCAGGTACCACTTCAGAGCGAGGACGTACATCGGTAGTGCCACCAGCCCGGCCAGCCCCAACCGCCAGTCGATCCCGAGCATGGTGAGCATGCTCAGAGTCACGAGCAGAAGGGATGAAACCAGGCTCGGGATCACATCGCCGACGGCCTTCGCTATCACTGCCACGTCATCGCCGACCCGCGACAGCAGGTCTCCGGTCCCGACCTTCTCGACGGTCTGCACCGGAAGCCGAAGGGCCCGACCGACTGCCCGCTCACGCAGCGTTGCCAGGATCGTCTCGCCGAGTCGTTTAACCAGATACGCCGCGACGCCGGTGAAAATTCCGCCGAGGATTGCGGCCGCAGCAATGACGATCACCACTCCGACGATGGTCGAGGTCGGCGCGTTTTCACGGACCCGGTCGACGAGAACACCGAATACGTAGAGCGGGATCAGTGCCATCGCCGACGCCACCGTCGAGGCCGCGACGGCAAGAACGGCCGCGATTCGGTGTTCGGCGAGTGCAGAGCGCAACCACCGCCAGGTTTCACGGCCACTGGCAATCGGTAGCAGTTCGCGTTCGATTGTCGTCATCGCAGCACCGCTCCTCGGTAGTTCTCGTCGGTGGCGGCAAGTTCGTTGTGAGTGCCTACCGCGGCCACAACTCCGCGGTCCAGGACGATCACCCGGTCCGTCGCTGCCAGCAGTGCGGGACTGCTGGTGATCAGGATCGTGGTGCTCTGCCCATTGCTCGGATGTCCATGACGCAGCCGCGCAATTCCTTCGGCGATCGACGCCTCCGTCACCGCGTCCACTGCCGTCGTGGGATCGTGCAGGACCATCACCGGCGTCCGGGTAAGCAGAGCCCGCGCCAATGCGACTCGCTGGCGTTGGCCACCGGACAAGCTGGCTCCGCGATCGGTGACCTCGAGTTCCAGTCCGTCGGGATGAGCGTCGACGACGTCAGCGGCCGCGGACGCGGACAACGCTTTCGCCACATCTGCCGGAGGTGCGCCGCCGGCCCTGAGATTGGATGCGAGAGTGCCACCGAAGAGATCGGAGATATGCGGTTCCACCAGAACCGTGCGCCGGGAAAGCGCCAAGTCCATGTCGGACAGAGACACTCCGCCGACGCTGACCGAACCTCGATACTCGTCCGACGCCAATTGGCCGGACAGTACCGCGGCCAACGCTTCGCCATCCTGCGGCTGGTAAGCGACGATTCCCAGCAATTCACCGGCCGCACAGTGTAAATCGACTCCGGCGAGCGTGCGAAACTCGATACCGTCGAGCATCAGATCAGTACCGTCGAGGTCCGTCACCGCGCCCACCTTCAATATCGGTTCGGCATCGAGGACCAAAGCCAACCGGTCCGACGACGCCCGGGCCACCGCAAAATAGCCGGGTAGCGAAGCAAGGAGTCCGAGCGGTTCGATGAAGAACTGCGCCAACCCGACGACGGTGATCAACTCGCCGACGGTGATCCGGCCTTGTAGCGCGAAGTAGCCCGCAAGACCGGCAATCGCGACGGCGAGCAGCGCGCTGATCGTCGTCGACAACCCGGTGTAGATCGAGGTTGCCCGCGCGGTATCGATCGTCGAGGCGAGGGCATCTCGACTGACTTTGCGATACCGCTCCGACGCGGATGCCTCCGCACCGATTCCCCGAAGTGGCCGCAATCCGCTCACCAAATCCGTCGCCGTCGCCGACGCGCGTGCAATCGACTCCTGCTGCCCTTTTGCCCGAGACGTGATCAACGGCGCAGCCAGTTGTAGCAAACCCAGAATGACGGGAGTGCCGATCAGTACGGCCAACCCCAGGGGGACGTCGATCCACAGCAAAGCGATTGCCGACGCCACCGCAGCGGTCGATGCCGCAACGGCCCGCGGGACGATGTCGGCGATCCACGACGTGTGCTCGGCGTCGGAGGTCGACACCGTCAGCAGTTCACCGGCGCGGAGGTCTGTTCGCACGCCTCGCGGATCGAGAATCCGGTGGGCGACTTCGAGCCGAAGCCGATGCGACTCCTCTTCCATCGCCTTCACGATGAACCTCGCACCGAGCCGCCAGGCCGCGGTGAGCACCAGAAACAGCACGCCGAGCACGCAGATCGAGACAATGAGAGCAGTGGTGTCCGAAGTCTCGATTGCTCGATCGATGATCACACCGATCGAGATCGGCACCGCGGTTTCAGCGATTTGATGCACACAAACCAGCACCGTGCCGATAGTCAACGGTCCCCGGTTGCGCACCAGTACTCGTCGCAAGATCGCAGCACCATTGTGTTTACCGGTGTCGGATTCACCCGAATCGGCGGAGGTACTGGCGGAGGTCGAACTCATGAAACTCCAAGCATTGACAGGAACAAGTGGGTCGAGCGACGAATCAAGTAAGTCGACCCTAATACATGAGCAACTAGCGTTGACGTGCCCAGTTCTCATAGAGTCGCAAGTAAGAACCATTGCCTGCGACGTGCAGGCAACCCCGAGAGGAACATGATGTCTGAGAACACGACCGTCGAAACCGAAGTCGAGATCGCGGACGAGGAAATCGAGACCGTGGCCGAAGAGACCGCCCGCATGGCGCAGCGTGTTGTTGCTGCCTACGCGGAGGACGCCGACGAGTGCAGGATGCTGCTCTCGATGCTCGGCATCAGCCCGGTCAGCAAAGTCGACTGAGTCTCGATCGAGTCTTTCACTATTCCCCAACGAGAAGGAACCACGTGTCTGTCAGTCCGGAATCGGCCAACCCCACCCCTTCTGACAGCGTAAGTGCACCTTCTCCGAAGAAGACCGTGTCCGGGCAGGCCGAGTTCGTCGTTGTTGCGAACCGCCTGCCCGTAGACCTCGAGCGACTCCCCGACGGCACTACCCGGTGGAAGCGCAGTCCCGGCGGCTTGGTGACTGCACTGGAACCGATCCTGCGCAGCAATCAGGGCGCCTGGGTGGGCTGGGCAGGCGTTGCCGACGCCGATATGGACCCTATCGTCGAAGACGGCCTCGAGCTCTACCCGGTGCCGCTCAGCGCCACCGAGATCAACGAGTACTACGAGGGCTTCTCCAACGCCACACTCTGGCCGCTCTACCACGACGTCATCGTCAAGCCCGAGTATCACCGCGAGTGGTGGAACGCGTACGTCGAGATCAACCGACGCTTCGCCGAAGCCACGTCCAAAGCTGCCGCCCAGGGCGCCACCGTCTGGATTCAGGACTACCAACTCCAGCTGGTCCCGAAGATGCTGCGAATGCTGCGTCCCGACCTCACCATCGGCTTCTTCCTTCACATTCCGTTTCCGCCGGTCGAGCTGTTCATGCAGATGCCGTGGCGCACCGAGATCATCGAGGGCCTTCTGGGTGCCGATCTCATCGGCTTCCACCTCCCCGGCGGCGCCCAGAACTTCCTGTTCCTCGCCAGGCGCCTTGCCGGACAACAAACTTCACGCGGAAACGTCGGCGTGCGCTCCAAACTTGGTGTCGTACAGGTGGGTTTCCGCACGGTTCGCGTCGGCGCCTTCCCCATCTCCATCGACTCCGGCAAGCTCGACGAACGGTCACGCTCCAAGGCAATTCGCGACCGTGCCAAGCAGATTCGCAAGGAAATCGGCAACCCCAAGAACATCATGCTCGGCATCGACCGCCTCGATTACACCAAGGGCATCGACGTCCGCTTGAATGCGCTCCACGAACTCTTGATCGACGGCCGGGTCGACCCAGCCGAGACCGTCATGATCCAGTTGGCGACGCCCAGTCGTGAGCGCGTCGAAAGCTACGTCCAGATGCGTGGTGACATCGAACAGATGGTCTCGCGCATCAACGGTGAGTTCAGTGAAGTCGGACGCCCTGTTGTCCACTACATCCACCGACCCGTCGACCGCGACGAGCTGATCGCATTCTTCGTTGCCGCTGACCTCATGCTCGTCACGCCTCTGCGCGACGGCATGAACCTGGTTGCCAAAGAATACGTGGCCTGCCGCAGCGATCTGGGCGGGGCACTACTGCTGAGTGAATTCACCGGTGCCGCAGCAGAACTGCGCCAAGCGTTCCTTTGCAATCCCCATGATCTTGACGACGTCAAGGATTCCATGGTGAAGGCTCTCAATCAGCCCAAGGAAGACGGTCGACGCCACATGCGTGCGCTGCGTCGTCAGGTGCTCACCCACGACGTGGACCGCTGGGCCCGCTCGTTCCTCGACGCGCTTGCACACGGCGGCGCTGCCGGACCGGCACTGATCGCACCGGACGAGGCCAACGAACCCGACGAGAACAACTGAGTCGTACACATGAGAAAACCCGGCCGAGATAACTTTCTCGGCCGGGTTCTTTTGTTTATCGGTCAGAACGGTTCGACGCTGTTCACAAGCCAGCGACCGTCGTGCTTCTCCAAGCCCATCTTGACGCGACTGCCACTCGCCACTGCTTCGGGTGAATCCTTCGACGTGGTGATCTGGTTGAGGAAGAGCATCGTCGTAGCCGTGTCCGGTCCGGCATCGAGTATGGACGTACCCTGCACCACGACCTGGACTGTCAGTGCTTTCTCCTGAGCGCCCGGAATGATCACCGACTCGATCAGCTCGGTGAACTGTCCGCGGAAATCTCCGGTCAGCCCTTCTGTGGCCGAATGCAACTGGTCGTCGACGTTGCTGTAGTCGTATTGGAACATCGCAACAGCCTGATCGGATGAAACCTGCCCTACTTCTGCTCTCGTCTGATCGATCTCCGCGATGTCCCGGGCACCGCCCGGACCAAAGTAGAGCCAGGCCGATACCGCGACCAAAGCGATTGCTACTGCACTGATTACGCAGAGGACCACTGTCAGTGGTGACACTCGCTTGGGCGGCGAAGAAATTGGGGCACCCTCTGTCGTTGACTGGGTCACGGCACAAACTCCACATTCGAGGCAAGGAGTTGCCCATCGGTATCGCACATGGTGATGCGCAGGCGATAGTTGCGTTCTTCGGGCTCAGGCTGCTCGGAGTTCTTCTGCATCGCCCGCACTGCGACAAGCGATGTCCCGCAATTTGCCTCAGCCGTCTCCAACCCGGCCTCGAGGATCTCGCCGTCCGTCTGGACACCGACCTGCCCGAGAACGCTGACAAACGAATCCTTGCGACCGTCGAGCTGCGATTGGAATTCCTTGGTCGTACCGGCCAGGAATTTGTCGAGATCCGCACCTGCGGTCTCGGAGTGCAGCGTGGTCAGGTTAAGCGCTGTGGTTCGTGCACCCGCTATGTATGCGGCCCGCTCCTCTTCGGCACTGGAGGCTTTGCTCCTGTCTACCAACAGGATCACCGACACCACCCCGAACGCGATCGCGACAGTCGAAGCAAGAGCGATCCCGCCAATTAGCTTTCGGGAGACCGGCGCCTTTGCCGACAGCGTCCCCGGCTCGACGGTCGGTACCAGTTCTGGTGTCGATACAGCTGCGGGTGTCGATACAGCTGCGGGAGCCGTCTTACTCAATCCAACCGGTGTTGGAGGATTCTCTGTCACCTTGTCCGCCGGCTTGCTTGCGGGAACTACCGTCGACGCTGCGGCGGCGTCTGTCCCGGTCGGACCGGCGCTCCGAGACGCGCGGCGACGTATCCGCTGCCCGGCCTTGGATTCTTCTTCGTTCATCAACCTTGCTGACCCTTCATGAACTCTTCGAGACTGAGGTCTCCGCCGGCACCCATTTTCGGCTGCGAGTACGTCCTTCCATCGGGTCCGATGTAAGTGCCTGTAGTCGGATCGTACCGACGTGCGCTCACGCCCGGTTCCGACGTGTAGGAACTAGGGGTCGCGGTGACCGGTTGGGGCGGCCCGGACTGCGGATTGGTACCCAAGGGCACATATCCGTTTCTGCACTGTTCCACCGTCGCTCCGCGACGACCCGGAAACTCTGCACACGGCAGGTTCCGGGCTCCGCGAACGGCGATCGGGGACTCCTGGGCAACACGGCAGAACAGATCCGACGGCGTGGCGATCGGCGACTCGTCGGCAGGACTGCGCCACTCCTCTGCCGGCAGGAAGCCAGTGGTGCACGGCGGTGGGTCGTTGACTTCGAGGTGGAAGTCGACGAGCGCGCCGTCGGCGGGGTTACCCGAACCGGCGATAGTGACGAGCGCCGCCGAGAGCGGCGGATAGATCACCAGGATCTGCTCGATAGCACTGTTGTAGATGACACCGACTTCTCCGACAGAAACCAGATTTGCCAGGAGGATCGGTAGTGTCGGCTGAAGATCCTGGAGCAGGGCGTTGGCCTCGGAAGCCGCCGCCGGCCCCTTCTGGATAACTGCCCGCAGATCCGGGTCGCTGGCCCGAAGCTGATCCGTGAATGTCACCAGGTCGCTTGTCCACGAACGGATGGCATCGCTGCTTACGATCTGCGTGTCGAGAAGCGGACCAGCCTGCTCGATCAGCGTCTTGGTTGCGTCGGAACTGTTGTTCGCTTCTTCGACGAACAAGCGTGCGGAGTCGATGAGCTTCTGCAAGTCCGGCCCGGCACCGTTGAAGGCTTTGAAGGACTCGTCGATGACAGTCCGCAGCTTGGTGTCGGAGATGCTCTGCAGCAACAGATCTGCCTGATTCAGCATCTCGCCGACATCCTGGGGGATACTGGTTCGATCGACCGGGATAACCGATCCGTTCTCCAAATGACCGGATGAGGCTATCGCACCCGAACTGTCGGTATGCGGAATCAGATCGACAAACTGCTCACCGATTGCAGACACGCTCTTGACCGCTGCATCGACGTCGTCGGGAACTTTCACGCTGCTGTCCAACGACAACTGCGCATTCACCCCTGTGCTCGACAGCTCGACAGCCTTCACTACGCCGACCGTCTGGCCACGGAAGGTGACGTTGGAGTTCTTGTAGAGCCCACCGGTAGAAGGCAATTCGACGGTGACGTCGTAGCGTCCGATCCCGACCATTGCGGGAACACGAACGTACTGTGTTGCCATCACGACCAGACCGATGACGGTCAGCACCGAGAAGATGACAAGCTGGATGCGGACGAACTTTGTGAGCATCATGGCGCTGGTGCCCCCTGAGGAAGTCCTGGAATGGTGATCGGTGGAAGACCCGGGATCGTCAAGGTATTCGGTTCTGCGGCCGGCGTTTCTGCCGACTGCTTTTCCGGCGTCTGCGCCGCTGCCGGACGAAGTGGATCGCTCAGCGGATTGCCGGCCTGCCCGGCCAGTCCGGCCTGCTTACCGAGCACACCTTCCGGGCCACCCAAAGATCCTGCCAACGGGGTACCCAGGAGGAAGTTGGCGTCGAGCCTGGGCAATGTCACGTCGATCGTCATCGCCAAGTTGGCATAGTCGCCTCGGATGACGTTGTTGATTCCGTTCTGGGGGAACGGGAACGTGAGCAGAACTCCCAGAACTTCGGTGAGTGCGTTGCCGGAATCGGCCAGGGCCTTCAGCGTCGGCGACAATGCCCGGACGTTGGTGGCAAAATCGTCGCCGCTTTCGTCGATGACCCGACTCGCTACGTCGCTGAGTCCACCCAGGGATGTCAACGCGTTGGTGATGTCCTGGCGTTGAGCCACCAGGATGTCGAGCGCCGGCGGGATACCGTCGAGTGCCTTGTTCAGTGTGTCGCGTTGCGCCTCGACGGTGCTCGCCAGCCGGTCGATTCCTTCCATCGCCGAAATGATCTCTCCGCGTTGCTTGTCCAGGCTGCCCACGAGCTGATCAAGCTGCGGAAGAAGATCGCGAACCGAATCTTCACGTCCGACCAACGCCGCATTGAGTTCTGTTGTGATGTCCTGCACCTGAGCGAGTCCACCGCCGTTGAGTACGACCGACAGCGAGGACAGCGTCTGCTCGGTGGTCGGGTATGCCCCGGCACGTTCGATGGGGATCAAGTCTCCGGCCTCGAGACGTCCTTCCGGTTCTTCCTCGACCGGGGGCGCCAACTCGATGTGCTGGGAACCCAGCAAGCTGGTCTGACCGATCTTGGCTGTTGCGTTAGCCGGCAATTGAACATCGGGATTGAGCGACACAGTCACCAGGGCATGCCAGCCCTGGACCTCGATGCCCGACACACTGCCCACCGCCACGTCGTCGACACGGACCGGTGAATTCTGCGACAGGGTAGTCACATTGGGCATCTCGATCTGAATTTCGTAGGCGCCCTCACCCCGACCTTGTGTGCCGGGCATTGGCACAGAGTTCAGCCCGTTCCATTCACAGCCGCTGGCGCCGAGAGCGACGCCGACTGCCACTGTCACTACGACGGCTTTACGTGTAGCGCGCATCAGTTGCCTCCCCCCATGTTGAAGAGCTCGGTGAGGTCCTTGGGAACAGATGTCATCGGCACACCGTCCAACGGTCCAGCAGTCGGCTGCGGCGCAGTGCGCTGCGCCGGCTGGGCCACCGCTTCCAAACCTGGCTCTGTGTAGACGATCTGCTCCGGGAAGGCTTGAACACCGGACACCGGATTGAACAGGAATCCCGGGTAATTCATGACCAGCGAACTCAGCACCGGACCGAGGTATTCCTTACACAGGTCGGCGCTGCGCTCCGCCTCAGTAGTGGCGATCGCCTGGATGGAACCACAAATCCACTGAATCGGGTTCTTGACGTTGCTGAGCGCGATCGCGCCGGTCATGCTGCCCTGTGCCGGTTTGTAAATCTGGTAGAAGTTGGCCAGCGAGGTCGGACCGGAATGCAGCACCTGTTCGATCTCCGGGCGCTTGTCCGTCAGTACCTGCGTAGCGTCGGCCAGTCGTGCAACCGATTCGCTCAGGCCGTCGCGATTGTCGTTCACGAACCGCTGGACATCTCCCACCGCCAGGTCGAGATCGCTGAGCGCAGTACCCAACTCGTCGGAGCTGCTGGCAAGAACACTCGATACGGAGGCCAGGTTGCCGCTGAACTGCACGATCTGTTCGTTGCTCGACGACAACGCGGTCACAAACGCCTGCAAGTTACGGATGGTCGAGAAGAGATCAGTCCGCCCCTCCGACAATGTGTGCATGGTGTCCGAGAGTTCACGCAGTGTCGACCGGATTGACTCGCCGTTACCTTCGAGATTGTCGCCGAGGGTGTTGATGAAACGTCCCAGTGAACCTTCGTCGTCGACGCCTTCCGGCCCGAGAGCTTCCGACAGTTTGGCGAGTTCCGCCTTGATCTCGTCCCACTCGATGGGTACGGCGGTCCGTTCGATGGGAATGTCGCCACCGTTGGGCATCTTTTCACCACCGGCGAAGACCGGTGTCAGCTGGACGAATCGTGCCGAGACCAAACTCTGAGCCACGATGAGCGCCTTGGCATCTGCCGGAATCGCGACGTCGGAGTCGACCTTCATCTCGACGTAGGTGTCACGGTCACGCGGTTCGATCTTTGTCACCTTGCCGACGTTGACGCCGAGCACCCGCACGACGTCGCCCTCGTACAGACCGGTGGTCGAGACGAAGTGTGCCGAGATCTTGTTCTTGCTCAACCCTGGAACAAACAGGTACGCAACGCCGGCGACCAGTAATGCCACGAGGGCGCCGGCTCCGATCAGAATCCACTTCTTACGCGGATCGGTGGAGGCTGTTGTCTCCGTCATTCTCCTGGCCCCCTGATTGTCGGCGGAATCCCGGGAAAGAAGTCCTCGAGGTCCGAGGGGACTTGCGCAGGATCAACGCTGGTGTCCACCAGTGTCTTCCACCAGTTACTGGGAAGAATGTTGATGATGAAAGCATCGAAGAACGGCCCGCTGGCAACGGTCTCACCGAGCGCCGTGATGTACGGGCCGAGACCGTCGAGAGCACCAGCGATGTTGTCTTTGTTCTTCTGCAGATTCGCGGTCACGGCATTCAGCTTTTCGAGAGTGGGCCCCATCTGAGCCTCGTTGTCCTGCACCAGACCCGAGAGCTGACGAGACACCGCTGAGGTGTTGACGATCAACTGACTGATCGAATCACGCCGCAGACTGAGTTCGGCAAAGAGCTTGTTTCCATCGACCAACAGTGAATCGATCTGCCCACTGCGATCAGCGAGAATCTTCGTGACATCCTCGGCGCGCGACAGCAACTGAAGCAGGCTCTCGTCCCGCGAGTTGATGCTCTGCGACAGCCTGGTCATTCCGTCGAGTGCGCCGCGTAGTTCCGGAGGTGTGTCCGCGAGAGTGTCCGAGATCGCGTTGAGTGAGTCGTTGATCTGCGCCGTATCGAGTTCGGACGCGGTGGATCCTAGATCGCCGAGTGCGTCGTTGAGCGAGTACGGAGAGTTTGTGCGTTCCAAAGGAATCGGGGTGCTGGTTCGCAGCAGTCCCGAGCCCTCGGGCCGAACTGCCAGAGACTTCCGCCCCAGCACGGTATTGGTCTTGATATCCGCTGCCGTCTGCTCGCCGAGTGCGATGCCGTCCTTGACGGTGAAGGTGACCAGCACGGTCTGATCGTCGAGTTCGACATTGCTGACCTTGCCGACGTTCACACCCGCAAGGGTCACGTTGTCGCCGGTCACCAGACCGCCGGCGTCCTTGAAGTGCGCCGAATAGCTGATGCCACCGGAGAGGAATTGAAGCTGATCGTATTGGAGTGTGGCGCCGACCGTAGCGACGGCGAGCACCACACCGATCACACCGATCTGGACAGGATTACGTTCACGGGTAGGGCTCATTCGACCTTCGCACACCTTCCCGTGGTCTGAACTGCTGTCGGCAGGACGATCGTGGTGCCGTCAGGCCCGGAGAACTTGAAAGTATTGGCACACAGGTAAAACTGGAAGAACGAACCGTAAGTTCCGACTCGGATCAGCTTCTGGTAGTCCGACGGCAGACGCCCGAGAGCGGTATTGATGTCTTCCTCACCCAAATCCAGTTGCGTCGACACCCGGTTGGTTTGGGTGATCAAGGTCTGGATGTCGGGTCGGGTTCCCTGCAGCAACGACGCGAGGTCGCCTGTTGCCCCGGCGATCGACGAAATGGAATTTCCGATCGGACCGCTGTCCTTTGCCAGCCCGCTGACCAGTTGCTGGAGTTGATCGATCGTGGTGGAGAACTGATCACCCTTGTCGTTGATCGTGCCGAGGACATCGTTGAGGTTTCCGATCACGTCACCGATCAACTGATCTCGGTCAGCCAACGTGTTAGTGAACGAATTGGTGTTGCCCAGAAGGGAAACCAACGTTCCGCCCTGACCCTGCAGCACCTGCAGCAGTGCGCCCGAAAGATCGTTGACCTGTTGCGGATCGAGCGCACGCAGGAGTGGCTTGAACCCACCCAGGAGCAGATCCAGATCAAGTGCCGGCGAGGTCTGATCGACCGGGATCGAGCCGCCTGCCGATAGTGTTTCCGTCGAGCCCGTGCCTTCGAGAAGTTCCATGTAGCGATCGCCGACCAGGTTCTCGTAGCGCACCGTCGCCTTGGTGCTCTCCATCAACGAATACTTGGTATCGACATCGAATTCGATCTCGGCTTGGTTGGAATCGTCGATGGAAACACCGGTCACCGATCCGACCGGAACACCGGCGATCCGTACCTTGTCTCCGGACTTGAGTCCGGAGACGTCGCTGAACGTCGCCTGAAATCCGTTGCTGCTACTGAATCGCACCTGACTGAAAACGATTGCCAGGCCGGCGAAGATCACCGACATGACGACTGTAAAGATCAGGAGCTTTACCGTTGTCGGTCTCATCACTCCCCGTCCTGTTCGTAGGAGTCCCCGAAGAGGAACTGGAAGATCGTCGGAACGGTCACCTCGAGCTCGGTATTGGGCACGAAGGGGACGTTGCCGGTGTTGGTGACCGCGAACGGCGCCTGCCCGTCCACCTTCGGATCGAAGCTCGGAAGCCCGTAACAGTTGGGGCCACCTGATGCGGCCACCTTTGGAAGGGATTCCGGGTTGGTGTACGCCTGCGCACCCCACATGAAACTCGCACTGAGCATCAACGCCGCCTTGTCGCCGGTACCTGCCATCGGTTCGAATTTGATTCGGCCGTCGTTCAATCCGACGAGGAAGCAAGTTATGCCGGGCGAGTACTCCGCGAGGAGCGTCGTGGTTTCGGTGAGGGTACTCAACGCTGTTGTGAGATCCTTCTCGTTGTCGGTCAGCAGGCTGTTGCCCGTGTTGGCGAGGCCAGTCACGTTGAGCAGCAACAGGTCGAGATTGGCCTGCTCGGCAACGATCGAACCGCTGGTGGCGGTTGCGTTATCGAGGATCCGCATGAGATCGGGCGCTACATCGGCGTAAAGATTGGTGACATCGGATGCCTTCGCCAGATCCTCTTGCAGCTGCGGCAGGCTGGGATTCATCTTCGTCAGATACGTGTTACCGAGTTCGAGTACCTCGCCCAACGATTCGCCGCGACCGTTCAGTGCCGTGGAAATTGCGCCGAGGGTGGCGTTCAGCTTTTCGGGCTCGATTTGGGCCAACAATTCCGAAAGATGCTCGAACACACTGTTGAACTCGACAGTGACGCTGTCCGAGGCAATGACTGCACCCTCTTGAATGGGCGTGGTCGAGGGATCCTCCGGAATCACGATGTTGACGTACTTCGCTCCGAACACTGTGGTGGACTTGATCTCCACGCGTGCATTGGACGGAATCATCTCCATCTGCCCGGGGTCCATCGCCAGCTTCAGGTTTGCTTCGTCGCCGTCGAGCGAAATTGATTCGACGCGGCCCACCTGGACGCCGCGCAGTTTCACCTTCGCATCCGGCTCCATGACGAGACCAGCTCGCGACGACGTCACCGTGATGGGCGTGCTTTTGGTGAAGCCGCCCGAGAACATGGTCAGTGCTACGACCACGATGGCAACGAGGCCGAGGATCAGGCCTGCTGCGGCAAGTTTCTTGTGCCAACTGGGAACAGTCATTGTCTCGCCCCCTATCCCGACAGGTTGAAGTTGCCGGACCCACCGTAAATGGCGAGTGAGATGAGAAGAGTAACTGTGACTACCGCGATCAGCGAGGCGCGCACGGCGTTACCGACAGCGATGCCGACGCCCACCGGACCACCGGTTGCGTTGAAACCGTAGTAGGTGTGGATGAGCATGACGGCTAGCGCCATGACTATCGCTTGGGCGAATGACCACAATATGTCCGTGGGTATCAGGAACGTCGTGAAGTAGTGGTCGTACACGCCGCCGGACTGGTCGTAGAGGAACACCGTTGCAAAACGGCTGGCTATGAACGACGCGATCACTGCCAGCGAGTACAGCGGAATGATGGCGATCATGCCGGCCATCACGCGAGTGCTGACCAGGTACGGGATGGACGGAATCGCCATGGTCTCGAGTGCATCGATCTCTTCCGAGACGCGCATAGCGCCGAGCTGCGCCGTGGAGCCGGCACCGATCGTGGCTGCCAGGCCGATGCCCGCGATAACAGGCGCGGCGATGCGCACGTTGATGAAAGCTGCGAAGAAACCGGTCAGTGCTTCGACGCCGATATTGCCGAGCGAACTGTAGCCCTGCACGGCGATGGTTCCGCCGGTGAAGAGTGTCAGGAAGCCGACGATCACGACGGTGCCACCGATGACGGCCAGGGCGCCGGTTCCCATGCTGATCTCGGCGATCAACCGCAAAGTCTCACGCGGGTAGCGCATCAGCGCCTTGGGTGCATGTCCGAGCGCTTTCGCGAAGAACAGTGCCTGATCACCGATGCCGTCGATGCCGCGGGAGACGGATCGGATCTGCCGCCGGGTGCGGGGGAAGCGTCCTGCTGCTGCCAGTGCCATCAGTGCGTCTCCCGTCCGTCGTCAGTTGCTGTGTCGGTATTGCTTGTGCGCGTCATCCGGCCGTCAACTTGATGCCGATGGTGGTGATGAGCACATTGACGACGAACAGTGCCATGAACGCAAACACGACGGTCTGGTTGACGGCGTCACCGACGCTCTTGGCGCCACCCTTGACGTTGAGTCCGAGGTAGGAGGCGACGAGGCCGGCGATCATGCCGAATAATCCGGCTTTGACCATCGAGATCATCAGCTCTCCGAAACCGGTGAGAAGTGTGATGCCGTTGACGAAGGCGCCGGGGTTCACGTCCTGGATGAAGACCGAGAACACGAACCCGCCGAGGATGCCGATGGTGCAGACCAAGCCGTTGAGCAGCAGTGCCACTCCGGTGGACGCGAGTACTCGGGGAACGACCAACCGCTGGATCGGGTTGATACCGAGCACCTTCATGGCGTCGATCTCTTCACGAATGGTGCGCGCCGAGAGGTCTGCGCAGATCGCGGTGGCACCCGCGCCGGCCACGATCAGCACTGTCACGATCGGTCCGACCTGGGTGACGGTGCCGAGTGCTGCTCCGGCGCCACTGAGGTCGGCTGCACCGATCTCGCGAAGCAGGATGTTGATGGTGAAGCTGACGAGCACCGTGAACGGGATGGCGACCAGCACGGTCGGCACCATCGAGACGCGCGCTACGAACCACGCTTGATCGATGAATTCTTGACGCTGAAATGGACGAGAGAAGACTGCCCGCAAAGTTTCGGCTGACATCTGAAAGAAGCCACCGACCGCTCGTAACGGTACCTCGACGAGGTCTACCATTCGTCCTCCTCGTCCATGATTGCCGCAGTACTGTGTGTTCTCATTGGTCCAGCCCCCGACAGCTTGTGACTGACGTCATATTAACTAGAACGTGTTCACCTGTCAAAGAAAAGCGACAGGTGCGAGTGAATTTTGAAAATCGCAGAAAGGCCCGGCCCCCGCAACGAAGACTCTCAGTGTCCGGGATGCCAGCAGATTTATTCGAAATACTGTGCAAATTAGTACTTTTGGAGGACTCGACGCAATCGCGTCGCAGTCGAACAATCACCACGGTCGACTGGTAATCCTGCCGACCGAGCCCAATTGCACAGTAAATCGAAAGGTAAAAATAGAACACGGTCCAGTTTTTTCGAGACCGGGAGTCTCACTGGAATCCCCAGCAAACAACCCGGCCGGCGAGACACGCGAACACGCTATTTCTACCAAGGATCAGTCAAATCGCCCCGTTGCCCGCGACAAAGAGTTTCGTGTCGCGGGCAACGGGGCGGCAAAGAAGCTCAGCCCAGCGCGCAGAGCTCTCAGCCCAGCGCGCGAAGCGCGGCCGAAGCCGAAAACATCTTGCCCGGGTCTCGATCGACAAAGTAATCACCCATCGCTGCGGACAACGCTTCCGGAGACCAGGCGTCGCCGTCCGCATCGAACCGCTGCTCCACTACCGGAGCTGCCATCAGGGCAACCATCGGACCGTAAACGACAAAGACCTGCCCGTTGACGGCGTCCGCCGCCGGTGAAGCCAGGTACGAGACCAACGACGCCACATGCTCAGGCGAGAGCGGATCGATACCGTCGACCGGTGCGTCACCGAACACGCCTTCGGTCATCGTCGTACGAGCCCGCGGGCAAATCGCGTTGGCGCGAACGCCGTAGCGGGACAGTCCGCGAGCTGCTGACAGCGTCAGCGCGGTGATTCCGGCCTTGGCCGCACCGTAGTTCGGCTGCCCTTCCGGACCGAGCAGTCCAGCCTCGGACGACGTATTGATGATCCGCCCGCATACCGGAGCGCCGGCCGCCTTCGACTTTCCGCGCCAGTACGTAGCTGCGTTGCGGCACAACAGGAAATGCCCGCGCAGGTGAACTTCGAGCACCAGATCCCAGTCCTCGTCGGACATGTTGAACAGCATCCGGTCACGGACGACGCCGGCGTTGTTGACGATGATGTCGACGCTGCCGAACTGGCCTTCGGCCCTCTCCATGAGAGCGTCGGCAGTGGAGCGTTCACCGACGTTTCCGGCGACGAACTCGACCTTGGCGCCCAGTCCCCGAATCTCTTCGAGCGTTGCTTCGACGGCCTCGCTGGGCGCCAGATCGTTGACAACCACCGATGCACCGGCCTTGGCCAGGCCGATGGCCTCGAACTTTCCGAGTCCCGATCCGGCACCGGTCACGATAGCGACCTTGCCTTCGAGACTGGTTTCTGGGCTGTTCACAGCATTCATCGACGCGTTCTCCCGGTTCTATGCGGTCATGGGTCGAATCCCGTTCGGCCGAGTTGCCGTGACCCACAGATCCGCAACTTTAGAACGTGTTCCTGTTTTGAGCAATAGCCTTCAGGGATGCTCGGTCAGCGCCGCACGCGGACACTGCGCGATGGCGGACCGAACATCTTCCCATCGATCCTCCGACGGACGTGCGGAACTGATCACGAGCTCCTCGTTGTCGTCGAGGTCGAAAATATCGGGGGCGATACCGACGCACACCCCGTTTGCCTCACAACGGTCCAGATCAACCCTGACCTCCATGAACGTTCCTCTTCTCTACTCAAATACGTATGTACGAACACAGGTCCGGAACAGCCGCTTCGGGGCTGCGATGCACACCGTTCCTCCCGTAACACTAGAACCTGTTCCAGTCCTGTGCAATGATTCGAAAAAGTAGTGAAAACAGGCACCTTCGATCAGTCGACGTCACAGACTGCATCACTGGCCTTGTAGATAGAACTTGTGTCAAAACAAACGATTTGTATCTCGACCGGAGAGGCAACAATGCACATCACCTACACCCCTGAGCAACAAGCGCTTCAGGAGGAGTTACGTGCCTACTTCGCCAAACTGATGACACCGGCTCGCCGCGAGGCTCTCGCCGCAACCACCGGCGAGTACGGCGAAGGCAACGTCTACCGCGAGGTTGTCGCACAGATGGGGCAGGACGGCTGGCTCACGCTCGGCTGGCCCAAGGAATACGGCGGGCAGGAACGCTCCGCGATGGATCAGCTGATCTTCACCGACGAAGCGGCCATTGCCGGCGCTCCGGTGCCCTTCCTGACGATCAACTCCGTGGCACCGACAATCATGCACTTCGGCACACAAGAGCAGAAGGATTTCTTCCTTCCCAAGATCTCGCGCGGCGAACTGCATTTCGCGATCGGATACTCCGAACCCGGCGCCGGCACAGACCTGGCGTCGCTGCGCACGTCCGCAGTCAAGGACGGCGACGACTACATCATCAACGGCCAGAAAATGTGGACCAGCCTCATCCAGTACGCGGATTACATCTGGCTCGCGTGCCGCACGGACCAGGAAGCCAAGAAGCACAAGGGAATCAGCATGCTGATCGTCCCGACCACCGCCGAAGGCTTCTCGTACACCCCGGTCCACACGATGGCCGGACCCGACACTAGCGCCACCTACTACCAGGACGTACGTGTTCCGGCGTCGTCGATCGTCGGTCAGGAACACGGCGGCTGGGGCCTGATCACCAATCAGCTCAACCACGAACGCGTCGCACTCACCTCTGCCGGTCCGATTCTGACTGCTCAGCGTGAGGTCCGGGAGTGGGCACAGAACACCAAGCTGCCCGACGGCCGACGGATGATCGATCAGGAATGGGTGCAGATCAATCTGGCACGCGTCCACGCCAAGGCCGAGTACCTCAAGCTCATGAACTGGGAAATCGCGTCGATGACCGACCATTCGCCCGGACCTGAGGCGGCGTCGGCCAACAAGGTCTTCGGCACCGAATTCGCTACCGAGGCTTACCGTTTGCTGATGGAAATCCTCGGATCTTCCGCGGTGATCCGACAGAACTCCCCCGGCGCGCTTCTGCGTGGACGAATCGAACGCATGCATCGCTCCGCTTTGATCCTGACCTTCGGTGGCGGAACCAACGAAGTGCAGCGCGACATCATCGGCATGACGGCCCTGGGCTTGCCGCCCTCAAAGCGATAAGGACTGTTCGAGACATGGATTTCACCTTGACAGAGGCCCAGAACGATCTGGCTGGCCTCACCCGCGGAATTGTCAGCGAACTGGTCACCAATGATCGTCTGCGGGTACTCGACGCAGCCGAAAACCGGACCGATCTGGCACTCTGGACCACCCTCGCTTCCTCCGGCGTGCTCAGCGCCGCGCTACCGGAGTCGGTCGGCGGCGACGGATTCGGCGTTCTGGAGCAGTGCAGCATTCTGGTCGAATTGGGCCGCGGCGTAGCCGCTGTGCCGTTCTTGACCTCGATCATGACGTCTGCCAGCGCAATTGCAGAATTCGGCAACGACGCACAACGCGTCGAGTGGGCTGCACCGGCGGCTTCCGGCGAAAAGATTCTCACGGCAGCATTGGCCGAGGAGTTCAACGACAATCCGGCCCTTCCGACCACCCACGCCTCCCGGACCGCCGACGGTTGGACCCTCCAGGGATCCAAGATCATCGTCGATAGCGCACCGGTCGCCGATCTCTTCCTGGTACCGGCTCTGACCGACGACGGCGTTGTCGTATTCCTGGTGCAGCCCAGCGATTCCGGTGTCACGATCACACGCGAGTCCGTGGTCGATTTCGGCAGCGTCGGCCAGGTCGACTTCGATTCGGTCCAGCTTTCCGACGCCCGAGTCCTCGGCTCGCCGGCTCAGGGCGCCGAGATCACAGACTGGATCGTCGAACGCGCACGACTCGGTTCCAGTGCGTACCAATACGGCGTCCTTGATCAGGCGCTGAAACTGACCGCCGAGTACGCACGCGAGCGAGTTCAGTTCGGCCGTCCGATCGGCAGTTTCCAGGCTGTAGCGCAGCGCCTCGCCGACGGATATATCGACGTCAAAGGCGTTCGACTGACGCTGTGGGCTGCTGCCTGGCGCCTGAGTGAAGGCCTACCGGCCGCTGAAGCAGTCCAGACCGCCAAGTTCTGGGCAGCCGACGCCGGGCATCGAGTCGCACACACTGCTGTTCACGTTCACGGCGGCGTCGGACTGGACGAGGATCACCCGGTTCACCGGTACTTCCTCGCGGCCAAGCGCCAAGAGTTCTTCCTGGGAAGCGCCACCGACCAGTTGCGCATTCTCGGTAAGGAATTGGCAAGCGTTCCCGCTTGATTCGTCCCACCGAGTGGAAACTACCGACCTGATCCTCGACGAAACGACCATGATGCAGTTATGAGTGAGAGCCCCACTGTTTCCGATCTACTCCTCGGAGTCAGCGAGATCGACACGTACGGCATCAGCTTCGAGGATCAGGTCCTCAGTTGGCGTGAGCACATTCAGTACTCGTTCGACCGCGCCGCCTTGCTCGATTCACTTCTCGATCACGACAGCCCCCGACACTTCGGGCTGTTGATGGACAACATTCCCGAGTTCTCCCTTCTGCTCGGTGCCGCGGCATTTTCCGGCACCGTCGCAGCCGGACTCAACACCACGCGGCGTGGCCCCGCGTTGGCTCGCGACGTCGAACTCTCCGACTGCCAGATCATCTTCACGGAAGACAGTCAGGCACATCTGCTCGACGGCGTCGATCTCGGTGATGTTCGTGTCTTCAATGTGGATTCACCGCAGTGGCAGGAACTGCTGGCACCCTTCGTCGATTCGCCGCAACTCCCGGTTGCTGCGGCGCCCGACGACCTCCTGATGCTCATCTTCACTTCCGGAACGAGCGGCGACCCCAAGGCTGTCCGCTGCACCCACCACAAGATCGCGGGTCCCGCGATCATGCTCGGTGATCGTTTCGGGCTCGGTCCGGAAGATGTCGTCTACATGGCGATGCCCATGTTCCACTCCAACGCGATCATGGCCGCCTGGGCGATCGCACTTCACCGCAAGTGCGCAATTGGCATGCGTCGCAAGTTCTCTGCCTCAGGTTTTCTGCCCGACGTCCGCAAGTTCGGGATCACGTTTTCCAACTACGTCGGTAAACCTCTCTCGTTCATTGCGTCGACTCCCGAGCATCCTGACGATCACGACAACACACTCAAGATCATGTACGGCAACGAAGGCTCCGCTCCGGCGGTCGCCACGTTCGTCCGACGCTTCGGCGCGCGTGTCATCGACGGCTTCGGTTCCACTGAAGGCGGCGTTTCGATCGGTGCGGCGCCGGTCCCCCGCGCCGGCGCCCTCGGACTGTTGCCGGACAGCGTGAAGATTCTCCATCCCGACACCGGAGTCCCCTGCCCGCCTGCACAATTCGACTCCGACGGCCGAATCACCAACGCCGACGAGGCAACCGGCGAAATGGTCAACGTCACCGGACCGGGCACCTTCGCCGGCTACTACAAGAATCCCGAAGCCGACGCCGAGCGCATGCGAGGCGGGCAGTACTGGAGTGGCGACCTCGCCTACGCCGACGCCGACGGCTACGTCTACTTCGCCGGTCGCAGTTCAGGTTGGTTGCGCGTCGACGGTGAGAACATCGGCGCGGCGCCCATCGAGCGTGCGCTCACCGGATTCCCCGGGTTTGCGCATGTCTCCGTCTACGCCGTTCCAGACAGTGATGTCGGAGACCGCGTCATGGTGTCCGTGATCCCGGTAGGCGATGTCTCGAACTTCGACCCCGAAGCGGTTGCCGCCTACATAGATTCGCGTCCCGAACTCGGCCCGAAACAGAAACCGACTCTCATTCGGGTCTGTAGTGAATTCCCGCGAACCGCGACGTTCAAGGTAGTCACTCGAACGCAGAGCGCCGAGCGGTGGAACACCGCTGATCCGGTGTGGATCCGTCAGCGGGGCGAAAAGGACTTCCAATTACTCACGCCGGAGCGGGCCCTCACCCTCGAAAAAACCACGGTCGAGCGGAGCGAGGGGGAATGTGTCCGCGAGGACGCCGCACTGTCGGCTCAGTAGAGCTCGCCCGGATAGATTTACGACACTCTCTCCCCCACGCCGGCGGTTCTCGAGGCAAAATTGCATCTATGAAGAATCCGAACCTGACACCATCACGCATCCTTGCGCTCGTTGCTGCTGCAGCCCTGGTTATCTTCGTGATTGCACGTCGCCGCGACGACGGCGTGCTCAGTCGCGGGGAATGGTTGTCGGACAGCGTCGGACCTGACGATTTAGCCGGCTGAAACTACACATGAGAGGCCCTCGACCGATTTCCTGGTCGAGGGCCTCTCATGCGCTTCAGAGTGCTGCTTACTTCATGGAAGCAGTCACTTCATAGAGTCCAAGCGGGCTCGCGCTTCCTCGAATCCGGAAACCAACTCGGCCATGACTTCGGCGACCGGGCGGATCTCGTTCATCCGTCCCACGATCTGACCGACGGGCATTGCCACGACGTCAGGGTTATCCGACGCCGAAATACGTTGATGCGCATCACTGACCAGAAGATTCTGCAACGGCATCGGCAGAGCCGCCGGGGCGTCGGGCTGGGACCAAGCCTCGGTCCACTTCGTCTTGAGCAACCGCGCCGGCTTGCCCGAGTAGATCCGTGAACGCACCGTATCCGACGACGTCGCCTTGAGCAGTGCCCGCTGAATAGCCGACGGGCCCTCACCGGAAGCGCTGCCCAGCTTGTACTCCGACGTGGTGAGCCAGTACGACCCCATCCAGACGCCCTGGGCACCCAAGGCCAACGCTGCCGCAACCTGACGCCCACTGCCGATACCGCCGGCAGCCAACACAGGCGCACTGTCGCCTAGTGCGTCGACGATTTCGGGAACCAACACCATCGACGCGATCTCGCCGGTGTGCCCACCCGCCTCGTAGCCCTGAGCGATCACGATGTCTACGCCGTTCTCGACGTGGCGACGAGCATGCTCGACCGTTCCCGCCAAAGCCGCGACCGGAACACCCTTGGCGTGGGCCTGATCGATGACGTCCTTCGGCGGTGAGCCGAGTGCGTTCGCGATCAGGGCAATCCGGTGGCCCAGAGCGACATCGACGTGCGAACGTGCCACCGAGTGCAGCCAACCCAACGTGCCGGTGTTGTGCTCGACATCATCGGACAGCGGCGGTACGCCGAGGTCTGCGAGTGTGCGATCGACGAAGGCGCGGTGCTCCGCCGGGATCAGCTTGTCCAGATCGACAGCGCCGCCCTCGGTGGGAACCTTTGCCGGCATGACGATGTCGACGCCGTACGGCTTACCGTCGGTGTTCTCGTCCATCCAAGTCAGTACGGCTTCGAGTTCTGCGGGATCGTTGAACCGAACGCACCCCAGCACTCCCAAGCCGCCCGCGCGACTGATAGCTGCCGCAACATGTTCCGACGGCGTAAAGCCGACGATCGGATATTCGACGCCGAACTTGTCGGCCAGATCAGAGCGCATCAGGCGTCTACACTTTCTGTTGCTGCTGCCTCGGGAGCACCATTGCCATTGTGGTCATCGGCCTCACGCGACTCGGTTTCGGCCTTGGCCCAACGGTAATCGGGCTTTCCGGCCGGGTTGCGCTTGACCTGGTCCACGAACCACACGCTGCGCGGAATCTTGTATCCGGCAATCTCTTTGCGAGCCGCGGTGGCGATGTCGCTCAGTGTCGGCGACGTACCTTCACGTACCTGGATAACTGCGGCAACGCGCTGACCGAATCGCTCGTCCGGAACACCGACGACAAGCACGTCGAAGATGTCGGGGTGCGACTTCAGTGCGCCTTCAACCTCTTCCGGGTAAACCTTCTCGCCACCACTGTTGATCGATACCGAACCGCGGCCGAGCATCGTGACCGTGCCGTCGGCTTCGACCTGTGCGTAGTCACCCGGGATCGAGTACCGCACACCGTTGATCGTGCGGAACGTTTCTGCCGTCTTGACTTCGTCCTTGTAGTAGCCGAGCGGGATGTTGCCCTTGCGTGCAAGCATTCCCCGCTTGCCGGAACCGGGCTCGACCTCGTTGCCCTCGTCGTCGAGAACCGTTGTGGAGGCATCGATCTTGACCGTCGGACCGCCGGTGTGCTTCTGCCCCTTGGCGAGTACTGCCAGGCCACCGAAACCGGTCTCGGAAGAGCCGATGGAGTCGGTGAGCAGACGGTTGGGAAGCAATTCGAGGAACTGCTCCTGGATGCTCGGAGAGAACAGAGCAGCGCTGCTGGCCATCACGTAGAGCGTCGAAAGGTCATAAGGTTCACCGGTTTCGGGGTTTCCGGCGATCAGAGCGTCGAGCATCGGACGACCCATTGCGTCGCCGGTGATGAAGATCAGGTTGATCTTGTACTTGTCGATGTTCTTCCACACCTCGTGTGCGTCGAACTCCGGGTGCATCAGCAGTGTTCCGCCGCCGAAAAGGCTGTGGAAAACTGCCGACTGAGAACCACCGTGGATCATCGGCGGGATCGGGTAACGAATCATGCTCGGGTTGGCAGCGCCGACCTTCGCCATCTCGTACTCGTCTTCGACGGGAACGCCGGTGACGAAGTTGATTCCGCCGCCGAGTACGCGCCACCAGTCCTCGTGACGCCACATGACGCCCTTCGGGTTACCGGTCGTGCCACCGGTGTAGAGCATGAAGATGTCGTCGTTGCTACGCGGCCCGAAATCACGCTCGCCGGAACTTTGCGCCAGAGCTGCTTCGTACTCGATACCGAACGACGAGTAGTCGATGTCGGTGCCGTCTTCGACAACGACAACAGACTTGACGAGGGGGCTGTTCGGAAGGACATTTGCGATCTTGTCGGCATAGCGACGTTCTGCAACCAGAGCAACCATGTCCGAATTGTCGAAGATGTATTGCAACTCGTTCTCGACGTAGCGGTAGTTGATGTTGACCATCACCGCCCGGATCTTGAAGATTGCAACCATGGCTTCAATGGCCTCGCTGACGTTGCGGCAGTAGATGCCGACCTTGTCACCTGGCTTGACGCCATGTTCGAGCAGGTAGTGACCGAGCCTGTTGGCACGGTCTTCCAGTTGCGCGTATGTCACCTCTCCGGCATCTGAGACCAGTGCCACCCGGTCCGGATTGAGGTCGATCGAGTGCTCTACGAAGTCTGCGATGTTAAGGGCCACACCGTTCAAAGTAGAACGTGTTACCGTTTCTGGCAAGACCCAATTTGAGAGCCAGCTCACAAACCGCCCAGGAGTCATCAGTGTCCTCAACGACGACCGAAAAATCCGACACTTCGGAAACAGCGCCGCACGCCCTCGTCGAGAAGCGCGGTCACGTCCTGATCATCACCATGAACCGCCCCGAACGCAAGAACGCCATCACTGGCGAGATGATGGCAATCATGGTCGACGCATGGAATCAGGTCGACAACGACCCCGACATCCGCGTCGCCGTCCTCACCGGAGCGGGCGGCGATTTCTGCGCCGGCGCCGATCTCAAGAACATGGCCGCCAAGCCCCCCGGAGACGCCTTCGCCGAGGGCGGAGTCGACATGTCCAAGATCGAGGGCCTCCTCAAGGGCCGTCGCCTCACCAAGCCACTCATCGCTGCCGTCGAGGGCGCTGCCATCGCGGGCGGCACCGAAATCCTTCAGGGGACCGACATTCGCGTCGCCGGCGAGAGCGCCAAGTTCGGTGTCTCCGAAGCCAAGTGGGGCCTCTTCCCCATGGGCGGCTCAGCAGTGCGTCTGGTCCGCCAGATTCCGTACACGATTGCTGCCGACATCCTGCTGACCGGCCGCCACATCGAGGCGCCGGAAGCCAAGGAAATGGGCCTCATCGGTCACGTCGTCCCGGACGGTCAGGCACTGGACAAGGCACTCGAACTTGCCGAACTCGTCGCCGCCAACGGCCCTCTCGCCGTCCAGGCCATCCTCAAGACCATCCGCGACACCGAGGGAATGCATGAGGAAGCCGCATTCCAGATCGACTCGAAGTTGGGCCAGACGGTCTTCATGAGTGCTGACGCCAAGGAAGGCCCCCGAGCCTTCGGTGAGAGGCGAGCACCCAACTTCAAGGGCGCCTGAGCGCTCCTGCAGTCCCCTCCCCCTCCTTTCCCCCACCCCCTGTCGGGTGAACGTATCGCTACCCTTGTCAGACCGTGGCAGCGATACGTTCACCCGCCGGGCCGGGCACTGATTGATACCTTCGGGCGGGGACGCGAGGCGGCCAGAGCGAAATGCGAGCACAGATCGGCCATGACGCGGTCGGGCGATTCCCTCAATGCACTCGGGACCGTCGGGAGGACGACGATTCCGGCGTTCTGCATACGCGTCCGACGCTCAAGCGTCGCTCGGTAGTCAGCGGGCGAAAGATGCCAATCCAGCGAATCGATGTCCCACGCGAAAGCAACCGAATCGATCCAACCGTCGGGCATAGCGATGAACTTCCCACCCGCATCGCAAATTTCACGATTGAAGACCATCTCGGGAAGCCCACTACGCTCCCAAAGTTTGCGCGCCTCCGCTTCGGGAACCGAATGGACATTCGCGTCGACCTCGCGCAGGACCTCTCGTGGCAGAGCACTCCCCCGGATACTGCCAGCCTCGAGCTCTTTGGACAGGTCACGAACTGAGACATCACCTCGCTGAACTACTTCCGCAATCAGTGCACGAGCAGTGTCGAGCGTCTTGGTTCGTCGTGCTGCATCGAGCACTGCGCGAACCAATGGCGCACAATCGATTCCACTGCGAGTCAATGGCGTCGGAAGCCTGACGGTACGTTCGACTACGACAAAATCAGTGGATTGCACGCGGCGATGCATGGGCATCAGGATCTGAACGTCGCCAGAGTGCGTTCGATAGCCGAATTGCGCCATCGCCGCTTTGCCGGTGACCATCGACCCCCTGCCGCAGAACATGAGCGCGGCAATTGTTCGTTGACGTGGGCTCGGGTAACCGTTACCCAACAGCACAATTCCGGGAAGCAACCTCTGCCAGGTTCCCCCTTTTCTGCATCGCCCCGCGATTGCAGAATCGGAAACACCCAATCGGCTCAGTTCGGCAACTCGGATGACACCATCCATACTCGCGGCGTCCAACAATTTCGGATCGTCGCCCCATCGTCCCCTTCGCATAGTAGGAATCATGAGGCATCGCTGAGTTCGAACCGGTCCGTCATGGGGGTTATCCACAGGCCTACCGGCAATCCACAGCCGCGTGAACGTATCGCTCCCTCTGTCCAGCAAGGGAAGCGATACGTTCACGCGGTCGAGTGCAGGTCCCGTCGAGTGCAGGTCCCGTCGAGTGCAGGTCCCGTCGAGTGCAGGTCCCGTCGAGTGCAGGTCCCGTCGAGTGCAGACCGGGACTGGGCAGGGGCGGCCAAGGGGTGGCGTCAGCCCAGCACTGCGTCCGCAAGTGAGCGCACATGATCGGCGCTGCGGCAGGTCACCAGCAGCATGGTGACGCCGGCATCCTCCCAACGCTTGACGTCGGCACGTACCTCGTCGATGTTGCCTATAATCATGGTTTCCGTGACCATTTCGTCGGGGACGACGGCAGCGGCTTCTTCCTTTCGGCCGGACATGAAGAGGCGGCCGATCTCGTCGACCTCTTTCTCGTAGCCCATGCGCTTGTAGACCTGGGCGTGAAAGTTCAACTCCGGGGCGCCCATTCCGCCGACGTACAGGGCGGTCATCGGCTTGAGAGCATCAATGGTGGCGGCGCGATCATCGGTGACGACGACCTGGCAGGTGGCGGCTACCTCGAAGTTTTCGCGGGTGCGACGCGCGCCCTCCCGAGCGAAGCCTTCGTCGAGCCACTTGTTGTACATGGGCGCGAGACGCGGGGTGTAGTAGATCGCGAGCCAACCGTCGGCGATTTCTCCCGCGAGTGCAACGTTTTTCGGGCCTTCGGCGCCGAGCCAGATGGGGATGTCTGCGCGCACGGGGTGCGTAATGGGCTTGAGCGGCTTGCCGAGGCCCGAACTGCCGGGTCCGTTGTAGGGCAGAGGGTAGTGCTGTCCCGCACTGGTCACGGGCGCCTCACGGGCGAGAACCTGGCGGACGATCGACACGTATTCGCGAGTGCGCGCGAGTGGCTTCTCGAAGGGTTGGCCATACCAGCCTTCGACGACCTGGGGTCCGGATACGCCCAGCCCCAGGATTGTTCGACCGCCACTGAGGTGGTCGAGCGTGAGTGCGTGCATCGCGCAGCTCGTTGGCGTCCGTGCGGAAATTTGCACGACGGACGTACCCAGTTTCACTTTCTCGGTCCGGGATCCCCACCACGCCAACGGCGTGAATGCGTCCGACCCCCAGGATTCGGCGGCGAAGACGGCGTCGAAACCCGCGCCTTCGGCGGCCTCGATCAACTCCGGGGCGTTCGTGGGCGGCTGTGCACCCCAGTATCCGAGTTGCAACCCAAGCTTCATCTCGCGCCTCCGTATCACCGGTGATCAGTCGTGACTCTTGCCACATTCACTAGAACCTGTTCTACTCGATCTTGTGACCATGGGAAAGAGCGGGGTGGCAGAGAAGCCACTGAGCGCACCACTAAAGCTGGAATTCAACTACACCCGATCAACGGGTCCGACCATTGGCGCGTTCGTGAGTGCGCTACGTAATCGCAAGGTGATCGGGGCTCTCGGCTCCGACGGCCGTGTGTTTGTACCACCGCAGGAATTTGATCCGATTACCGCAGAACCTCTCACGGAGTTCGTCGGAGTTTCCGACGGCGGCACCGTGGTGAGCTGGACGTGGAATGCCGAACCTTACGACGGTCAGCCTCTCGCCAAGCCGTTTGCGTGGGCTCTCATCAAGCTCGACGGCGCAGATTCCACGATGCTCCATGCTGTGGACGTCGATTCGTCGGATGCGATCAGCACCGGTATGCGGGTTCGCGCCCGCTGGGCAGCCGAGCGTGTCGGGCAGATCCAGGATATCGAGTGCTTCGAACCGGGTGAAACCGAAAATGGTGTCGCGACACTGGATTCCGAAGGGGATCCGGTCACGATGATTACTACCCCAATCTCGCTCGATTTCATGCATACGGCATCGCTCGGCGAAAGTTTCTACCTGCGCGGCTTGGCAGAAGGCAAGCTGATCGGCGGCCGCTCCGGGCCGAACGACAAGGTGTACATTCCGCCGCGCGGAACCAACCCGACCAACGGGCGCCCCATGGTCGAGCAGGTGGAGTTGCCGGACCGCGGCATCATCACCACGTTCTGCATCGTCAACGTCCCGTTCCTCGGCCAGAAGATCAAGCCGCCCTATGTCGCTGCCTACGTCCTTCTCGACGGCGCAGACATCGCATTCCTGCATCTGATCCTCGAATGCGATGCGGCAGACATTCGGATGGGTATGCGCGTCGAAGCGAAGTGGAAGCCTCGCGAGGAGTGGGGTTACGGCCTCGAAAATATCGAGTACTTCCGGCCGACGGGTGAGCCCGACGCCGAGTACGACACCTACAAGCATCACCTGTAAAGGGCGGACACATGACAGACATCGCCGTCGTGGGCTTCGCGCAGGCCCCGCACGTTCGTGAAACAACCGGCACCACTAATGGCGTCGAAATGCTCACCCCCTGCTTCGATCAGCTGTACTCGGAACTGGGAATCACCAAGTCCGATATCGGTTTCTGGTGCTCCGGCTCGTCCGACTACCTCGCTGGTCGCGCGTTCTCGTTCATTTCGGCGATCGACGCCATCGGCGCAGTTCCCCCGATCAACGAATCTCACGTCGAGATGGATGCGGCTTGGGCGCTCTACGAAGCCTGGGTCAAGATCATGACCGGTGAGGTCGAGACCGCATTGGTTTACGGTTTCGGCAAGTCATCGGCCGGCAACCTACGCAAAATCCTTGCAATGCAGCTTGATCCGTACCTCGTTGCGCCGCTGTGGCCGGACTCTGTCGCCATCGCCGGCCTCCAGGCTCGTCTCGGTCTCGACGCGGGCAAGTGGACAGCGGAAGAAATGGCAGACGTCGCCGTTCGTAGCCGTCGCAACGCGAAGAACAATCCCAACGCACAGCTCTCCGGCGATGTAATCGCTGAATCTCTGCTCGCCAGCCCATTTTTGGCAGATCCGTTGCGTATGCACGATTGTGCGCCCATCACTGACGGTGCCGCAGCCATCGTCCTGGCCTCAGGTAACCGCGCCCGGGACCTGTGCGAACGCCCGGCGTGGATCACCGGTATCGAGCACCGCATCGACTCCGCCAATCTCGGTGGCCGAGACCTCACGATTTCGGCGTCCACCGCGTCAGCAGCCAAGGCTGCCACCCGCGGAAATGTCGCAGATATCGACGTCGCGGAACTGCATGCACCGTTCACCCACCAGGAGTTGATCCTGCGTGAGGCGATCGGTCTCACCGACGCCACGACGATCAATCCGTCGGGTGGCTCACTGAGCGGCAACGCAATGTTCGCGGGTGGCTTGGAACGAATCGGCTACGCAGCCAAGGCAATTATCGACGGCAACGCAAATCGCGCGTTGGCTCATGCAACCAGTGGACCTGCGCTGCAGCAGAACCTGGTAGCAGTATTGGAGGGACGTAACTGATGGCCGGATCGCCTCAACTCGCAGCCGTGCTCGGCACCGGCCAAACGCACTACGTCGCGAAGCGGCACGACGTCTCGATGGCCGGACTGGTCCGCGAGGCCGTCGACCGCGCCATGGAAGACGCTCAGGTCGGCTGGGACGACATCGACGCCATCGTTATCGGCAAGGCCCCCGACCTGTTCGAGGGCTCGATGATGCCGGAGCTCGCGATGGCGGATGCTCTGGGCGCCAACGGAAAGCCGTTGCTCCGCGTTCACACGGCCGGGTCGGTCGGTGGCTCGACCGCCATCGTCGCCTCTAGCTTGGTGAAGTCGGGTGTGCACAAGCGGGTTCTGACTGTCTCGTGGGAAAAGCAGTCCGAGTCCAACGCCATGTGGGCATTGTCCACTCCCGTTCCGTTCACGATGCCCGTCGGCGCCGGAGCCGGCGGCTACTTCGCACCGCACGTCCGTTCGTACATCCGCCGATCGGGCGCTCCTTCACACATCGGTTCCATTGTGGCCGTGAAGGATAGGCTCAACGGAAGCCTCAACCCGTACGCACATCTCCAGCAGCCGGACATCACACTCGATTCGGTGCAGGCTTCGCAGATGTTGTGGGATCCGATCCGTTTCGACGAGACCTGCCCGTCTTCGGACGGCGCTTGCGCTCTGGTGATCGGCAACGAAGAGGCTGCCGCTGAGGTCGAAGCTGACGGCCGCACCGTGGCCTGGATTCATGCGACAGCCATGCGCACGGAGCCGACGTTCTTCGCCGGCCGCGACCAGGTGAACCCGCAAGCCGGCCGCGACGCAGCGGCAGCATTGTGGAAAGCCGCCGGAATCACCGATCCGATCAACGAGATCGACTGCGCCGAAATCTATGTGCCGTTCTCCTGGTTCGAGCCGATGTGGCTCGAAAACCTCGGCTTCGCGGCCGAAGGTGAGGGCTGGAAACTGACGGAAGCCGGCGAGACTGCGATCGGTGGCAAGCTGCCGGTCAACGCGTCGGGTGGCGTTCTCTCGTCGAACCCGATCGGCGCTTCGGGCATGATCCGTTTCGCGGAATCTGCCATCCAGGTCATGAACCGTGCAGGCGCACACCAGGTAGCCGGAGCACGCAAGGCCCTCGGCCATGCGTACGGCGGAGGTTCGCAGTACTTCTCGATGTGGGTGGTCGGTTCCGATCGCCCCACCAACTAAGGGGTAGTAAATATGAAGTTCACCGTCGGGGTTGCCATGATCCCCCTGGATCAGTTGCCTGGTATTGCCAAAACCGCTGAGGAGTGCGGCTACTCGTCGATTGCTCTGCCGGATTCACTGTTCTTCATGGAAACCCAGACGGCGGACTACCCGTACACCGCGGACGGGTCTCGAATGTGGAATGCCGAGACCCCCTGGGTTGATCCACTCATCGCTGCTGCCGCCATGGGCGCTGTCACCGAGAAGATCGAGTTCTACACGCAGGTTCTCAAGCTCGGTAGCCGCAACCCCGTCCTCCTGGCTCGTCAGGTCGGATCGGTTGCGGCACTGACGAACAACCGATTCGGCTTCGGTGTCGGAATCGGTTGGGCACCGGAAGAGTTCGAGTGGTGCGGGGCTCCGTACAAGCGTCGCGGCGCGCGTGTCGACGAAATGATCGACGTCATCAAGCTGATCCTCAGCGGCGGAATGGTCGAATACCATGGCGAGTTCTTCGATTTCGATCGTCTCCAGATGAGTCCGACACCCACCAAACCGGTTCCCTTCTACGTCGGCGGGCACACCGAGGTGGCGCTCAAGCGTGCCGCTCGCGTCGGCGACGGGTGGACGTCGGCGATGATCAAGTTCGACGATCTGGTCGGCGTCATCGCACGACTGAAAGAGCTTCGCACCGAATACGGCCGCGAGAACGAGCCGTTCGAGATCCAGACCGTGTGCATCGACCGCTTCGGCAAGTCCGGCTACGCCGAACTCGAAGAGGCCGGGGTAACCGACATCATCACGGTTCCTTGGGCTTTCGACGGCATCGCGTTTGATGCTCCGCTCGAAGCCAAGCAGGAATCATTGCGCAAGTTCGCCGACCAGTACATCAAGTAAGGGACACGATGACCACTGAGCACCCCGCCCGCATCGCCGGCAACGCCTCCCGCGCTGCAGCAATCGCCAAGAACAAGGACGAGTGGCTTGCACTCTTCGCCGAGGACGGCTGGGTCGAAGATCCCGTCGGCCCTTCGGGTTTCGATCCCGAAGGCAAGGGTCACCACGGCCGCGAAGCCATCTCCAAGTTTTACGACATGACCATTGCCACCGCCGATTCGCTCGAGTTCCTCATCGACGATTCTCTGGTGTGCGGCAATGAGAACGTCAACATCGGGAAGATCCGGACCAGTGTCGGCGGCATGATGATCGATGCTGAGGGCGTCTTCGTGTACCGCGTCAACGACGAGGGAAAGATCCAATCGTTGCGCGCGTTCTGGGAAGTTGATCGTGCAATGAAGACTGCTCGCAAGGTCTGAATCGACAACGTGAAGACTGCTCGCAAGGTCTGAATCGACAACGTGAAGACTGCTCGCAAGGTCTGAATCAACACGCAACCTCGTACGGCCCCGGTCATCGACCGGGGCCGTACGAGGTTGCGCCGCATGGTTTGACATGGTTTCCTGGGTATCAGCGTCGCGTGTCGATGGCGGACTGCACCAGGCTGATCTAGCGAAGCCTGACTCACCGCAGGCATGGAGGCGTCCTATCGCAAGGGGTCAACAGATGACCATTTCGTTCAACCACACCATTGTCGCCGCGCTGGACCGTCAAGAGTCGGCGTGGTTCTTCACCCACATGTTCGGCCTGCCCGGACCGGTAGAGGTTGGGCACTTTCTTGCCGTCGAGCTCGATCATGGAGTTTCCTTGGATTTCGTCCAAGTTGAGAGGGACGCCGAGCTAGCGCCTCAGCACTACGCATTCCTGGTCTCCGAGAAGGACTTCGACGGCATCTACCAGCGGATCACAGACTTGAAACTTGATCACTGGACGGATCCACGCCAGTCGAGCACGGGCTTCAACACCAACGACGGTGGACGCGGCGTGTACTTCCTCGACCCGTCGGGCCACTTCCTCGAAGCGATCACCAAACCCTACGGCGGCTGAAACTCCCAGTGTCGGTTGAAACTACAAAGCGGCGCCTGCGGGAGATGAGGGATCCCACAGACGCCGCTCTAGTTCCGAATTACCCGATTAAGGGCCATCCGAAACGTTCAGTTGTAGTTCTGTGTGGGCGGGAGCGATGAACCTTGCTCCCGCAACCTACACAAACCTACTCGCCGGTTACTAACTCAGTATAGAGCTAGTTTCAGTGCTTAACCGGACAACCGGCAGTCTTGTAATCAACCTGAAACTCTTTGATGCCGTTGAGCCAACCGGAACGCAGGCGACGGGGGTCGCCGAGCCTGGTGATGTCCGGAAGATGGTCGGCAATCGCATTGAAAATCAGATCGATTTCGAGGCGTGCAAGGTTCGCTCCGACGCAGTAGTGCGCACCGGTGCCACCGAAGCCGACATGCGGATTGGGATCGCGCATGATGTCGAACTTGGTCGGGTTCTCGAAGGCGTCTTCGTCAAAGTTGGCCGATGCGTACATCATCACTACGCGGTCGCCCTTCTTGATCTTCTGGCCACCGACCTCGGTGTCCTCGAGCGCGGTGCGCTGGAAGGACGTAACCGGGGTTGCCCAACGAACGATCTCGTCAGCAGCGGTACTCGGACGTTCCTTCTTGTACAGCTCCCACTGGTCGGGATTGTCGAGGAACGCGACCATGCCGTGTGTGATGGCATTGCGAGTGGTCTCGTTGCCCGCGACCGCAAGCAGGATCACGAAGAAGCCGAATTCCTCTGGGGAGAGCTCATTTCCGTCGATGTCAGCTTCGATGAGCTTGGTGACGATGTCGTCAGCCGGGCACTTCTTGCGTGCGTCGGCCATCTGGTAGGCGTAGCCGAGGATCTCCATGGATGCGACATTCGGATCAATGTCGAACTCGGGGTCGTCGTACGACGTCATCTGGTTGGACCAGTCGAAGAGCTTCACGCGGTCTTCTTGCGGCACACCGAGAAGTTCGGCGATTGCCTGAAGCGGAAGCTCCGACGCGACCTGGGTGACGAAGTCGCCGGCACCGCTCTCGGCAGCTGCCTTCACAATCTTCTCGGCGCGCTCGGTCAGCTCTTCACGCAGGCTGTTGATGGCCCGAGGCGTGAAGCCGCGGGAAACCAGCTTGCGGAGTTTGGTGTGCTCCGGAGCATCCTTGTTGATGAGGATGAAGCGCTGCATCTCGACGTTCTCACGCGGGATGTCGTCGGCGAAGCGCGGAATCGCCGTGTTCTCGTGCGTCGAGAAGACGTCGTTGCGCTGCGAGACGTCGCGGACGTCTTCGTTCCGGCTGACGACCCAGTAACCCTCGTCCTGGAATCCACCGACCTCGGGCGGCTGCGGGTTCCACCACACCGGGGCGGTCTTCCGCAGTTCGGCGAATTCCTCGAAAGGCATCCGATCCGCGTAGATATCAGGGTCCGTGAAGTCGAATCCCTCGGGCAATGCGGGCTGTGCCACTACGTCTCTCCTAGCCTGAGCCTTTTCATCACCGGGGTGATGCGTATCCGTGATGTGTAACACGTTCTACTTACATTGAAACACAACCCTGCTTACTAGGGAAGGAAAGGTAGTCAGGTCTTGCTTCCAGCAGAGAACTTGTTCTACTTTTCATAACAAGGAAAGGAGCCCCACCATGGGCACACCAGTAATCGTCGAGGCCGTTCGCACCCCCATCGGAAAGCGCGGAGGTTGGCTCGCCGGCGTTCACGCGGCCGAGATCCTCGGTGCAGCACAGAAGGGTGTCCTCGAGCGTTCGGGAATCGACCCGATGCTGATCGAGCAGGTCATCGGCGGCTGTGTCACGCAGGCCGGCGCGCAGTCCAACAACATCACCCGCACCGCCTGGCTGCATGCCGGACTGCCCTGGCAGACCGGCGCCACCACCGTCGACTGCCAGTGCGGATCTGCGCAGCAGGCCAACCACTTGATCGCCGGCCTGATCGCCACGGGCGCCATCGACGCAGGCGTCGCCTGTGGCGTCGAGGCGATGAGCCAGGTTCCCCTCGGAGCAAACGTCGGCGACAAGGCCGGCCCCCGTCGTCCGGCATCGTGGGACATCGACCTGCCCGCCCAGTTCGAAGCTGCCGAGCGCATCGCACGTCGACGCGGACTGACTCGCGACGACCTCGAAGCCCTCGGTGTCCGCTCGCAGGCGCTGGCAAAGCAGGCTTGGGACGAAGGCCGCTTCGACCGTGAGGTGCTCGAACTTTCCGCACCCCAGATCGATAAGGAAGGAAACCTGACGGGCGAGACCAAACTGGTCAACCGCGATCAGGGTCTGCGCGATACGACGGCAGAAGCACTGGCTCGCTTGAAGCCGGTCATGGAAGGCGCAATCCACACTGCCGGAACGTCTTCGCAGATTTCCGACGGCGCAGCCGCCATCCTGCTGATGGACGAGGACAAGGCTCGCGCGCTCGGCCTCAAGCCCCGTGCCCGCATCATCTCGCAAGCTCTCGTCGGTGCCGAAACCGAGTTCCACCTCGACGGCCCGGTACAGGCCACGACCAAGGTCCTCGAGAAGAGCGGCATGAAGATCGGCGATCTCGATCTGTTCGAGGTCAATGAAGCATTTGCCGCGGTCGCTCTGTCCTGGGCTCAGGTTCACGGACCGGACTTCGACAAGGTCAACGTCAACGGCGGCGCCCTCGCTCTCGGACATCCCGTCGGCAGCACCGGCTCACGTCTGATCACGACCGCTCTGCACGAACTCGAGCGTCGTGACGGTTCCACCGCGTTGATCACGATGTGCGCCGGCGGCGCACTGGCAACCGGCACGATCATCGAGCGCATCTGAAATGAGCACTCCCCCAGCTAAACCCAAGGGACTCGACGCACCGGCGACGGTCACCATCATCAAGTGGATGTCGAAAGCAAACGTCGCGATGTATCGAGCGACTGGTGGAAAGCTGGGCAGCACTTGGCGGGTCGGCAGTGCGTTGCGACGCGGACTGCCGATCTGTCTGCTCACCACAACGGGCCGCAAGTCCGGCGAGGAGCGCATCAGTCCGTTGCTGTTTCTCGAGGACAGCGACAATGTGATTCTGGTGGCGTCGCAAGGCGGGCTCCCCAAGAACCCGATGTGGTACCTCAACATCAAGGCCGATCCCGTGGTGACGGTGCAGATCAAGTCGCGGACCCGGTCGATGAAGGCCCGCGTTGCGACGGATGAGGAACGCACACAGCTGTGGCCGAAACTGACCGCGATGTACGCCGACTTCGACAACTACCAAGCCTGGACGGATCGAGTCATCCCGGTGATCGTGTGTGAGCCGCTGAAACAGCCCTGAGACGCGTGCCACCTCGTGTCGTGAGACCAACGGGTGCCATCTGCGGAGAAGTGACGCAGTATTGAGTCGTAACGGTCCGCACGACACTACGTTTGCAGCCTCGAACAGCAAGGAGTCTTTATGACGACGCACATTCAAGATCAGATCCTGGACCGTCGAGAGCTCACCGCCGCGCTCGTTCGCGCGTTGGAACGACGGCATGAGGTTCTGGATGCCGTCGTCGACAGCGCTGATCATCAGGCTGCCGTGACGACGGTTGCAGAACTGCTCGGCACCTCCGCCACTAACGCGGAGGCCGTGTTGGGCCTCAAGTTCAGTGCCCTGACCAAAGCGGCACGCGACCGCATCCAGAGCGAACTCGAGGACCTCGACGCCACCCTGGAATGGACCACCGTGGATCGTCCGGCCAGCAGCGGCGCGCACTTCAATCTGCGCCCGTTCAGCACCAGCCCGGAGGACGCGGCGCTGTTCGCTACACGTTCGGCAGAACAGCTCGACGAGAACGGCGCTCCGTGGGCAGAGGATCGAATCGGAGCGGAGCGGACAGCGGGCTTGGGCCGCATCGAAGACGAAAGCGCAGCTTGGTTTGTCGCCGAAGATGTTTCAGCCGGTGTTCCGGAGAGCGTCGGCCTGGTTTTCGGTGAGCTCACCGATCAGGAAGTGAATGTCGCGATCTGGATCGCTCCGCAGGCCCGTAAGAAGGGCTACGGCACGGCCTGCATCAAGCATGCACGCCGCGAGCTGGCTGCCGAGTTCCCGGGCACTGTTCTGGTGGTTCGGGCAAAGGCTTAACCCTCTTGCTGTGCGCCTTTATTAACCGCCCGCGGTTAATAAAGGCGCACAGCAAGTTCAGCGGGCATACATGATCACTCCGACTCCGACGAGGCAGATCACCGCACCGGCGATATCGAAACGGTCCGGCCGGAAGCCGTCCATCACCACCGCCCAGAGCAATGAACCGGCAACGAATATTCCACCGTAGGCAGCCAGGATTCGACCGAAATTGGCGTCGGGTTGCATAGTCGCAACCAAACCGTAGAGACCCAGCGAGATCACGCCGAGGCCGACCCAGATCCAGCCTTTGTGCTCACGAATCCCCTGCCACACCAACCATGCCCCACCGATTTCGAGTACGGCGGCAAGGACGAACAGCAGTAGCGAGCGAGCGACGGTCATGCCGCACAGACTAGCGTCCGCACACACTCACCCATCGCCGCCGCGAAACGTACGCCTCGTCCGGATACGAAAAAGGCCCGGTGCGAATACTTCTCGCACCGGGCCTTCGTCGAAAGATGTCAGCGGTTCCAGTCGCCCAATCCGTCAGTGCCGCTGAGGACTCCGCCGGCTGTGTTCTGCACGATCACCGGATCACCCTTGCCGGCATTGTCGAAGAACCATTTGGCGTTCTCGGTACTGACATTGAGGCAACCGTGGCTCACGTTGGTGAACCCCTGCTGCGCTACCGACCAGGGCGCCGCATGAACGAAGATGCCGCTGTAGGAGATTCGTGACGCGTACTCGACGTAGGTGCGATAGCCCTCGGGCGAGTCGATCGGAACGCCGTAAGTGGACGAGTCCATGTACATATCGCGCAGCTGCTCGCCGACGATGTAGGTGCCGTTCGGGGTTTCGTGGCCGGGCTTACCGAAAGACGTCGGCATGGTGCGAACCACTTCACCATTGCGTGTGACGGTGATCTGCTTGGTGTTGTCGTCGGCGACGGTGACGAGTGCATCACCGATGTTGAACGTGGAGTGCGAATCTCCGGCGTCGACGGTCACGGAGATATTGGCCGGCCAGAACTGCGCCGGCTTCCAGCGCACCTGGCTGTCGTTGATCCAGTAGAAGCTACCGTCGACAGCTGGGTTGGTCGTGACGCGAATTGCGCGTTCCGCGGTAGCACGGTCACCGATCGCTTCGTTGAATCGAATGATGACGGGCTGGGCAATTCCGACGCGCTCACCGTTGTACGGGTTGACCGACGGCGCCGAGAAGTTGGGGACACCGATGGGCGGGACCGGAATCTGCGCCGGAGTACCCAGGAAGCCGGGCATCGCCGGATCCAAGCCTGGAATGCCGACAACGACGGGTACCGGAACATCCGGTCCGCCCGGATAAAGCGGGAAGGCCGTGGCAGGTCCGGCAAGAGCGAGTCCGGCCGCCACTGCCCCGACAATTGCCACAGCGATCCGTGACGTCCGACGTACTCGTTTGCTGACCATGTCACTTCTTTCGTTCGTTCACGTGCACACGCATGCATGCGAGGCGGCGTCGGCACCCGCCTGGTGCCGACGCCAACGTCCCTGTTCTCCGCTTAACGGCCAACAGGCACGATCGGGAGCAAACCTCACATTCCCCTTGTTATTAACACACAAAACGGGAAATCGGGCAATACGAGCGTTCGCTGGACCGTAGCTACCGTGGGTGCGCACGTTTGACGGCACGCATTTCGGTGAACCCGCAATTAGCTTCCGCATCTGACGGGATCGGCTTTCCGTTTTCACGACGGAGGTGCACGGTGAACTGGAGCAGCGCCGTACCGGACAGCGCGCTGTGGCTGGCCAAGGCCTACGTGATCTCGGCAGTCGTCTTTGCGATCGTGGTGGTGCTGCTCGCGCGTTTCACCCGCTGGGGACGCCAGTTTCGACGGATGGCGTGGCCGTACTTCAATCCCCGTCGCACCCCGGTCCCGATGCTGATCCTCGCAGTTTTATTGTTACTCACCGTCTTCGGTGTCCGCGTGACCGTGTTGTTCTCCTACTGGTACAAGGATTTCTACGACACCATCCAAAACCTCGACGAAGCCGGATTCTGGCACTACCTCGGAGTATTCGCCATTCTGGCGGTCATCCACGTCGTAACTTCTCTGGTCACCTACCTGATGGGGCAAACCCTCGAGATCAAGTGGCGTACCTGGCTCAACGATCAACTGACCGACGATTGGCTCGACGGCCGGGCGTACTACCGAGGAAATTTTCTGGCGGACCCGATCGACAATCCTGATCAGCGCATCCAGACGGACATCACAACTTTCGTGGCATCCTCGGACACGCTGTCGATGGGTGCGGTCACCGCGATGGTGTCGATCGTGAGCTTCACCAGAATCTTGTGGGATCTCTCCGGACCGCTGACCATTTTCGGTACCGAGATCCCGCGGGCCATGATCTTCCTGGTCTACATCTATGTGCTGGTGAGCACCGCGCTCGCGTTCTGGATCGGCCGTCCGCTGATCATGCTGAACTTCATGAACGAGAAGCTAGGGGCAACCTTCCGCTACGCCTTGGTGCGTCTGCGCGAATACGGTGAGAGCATCGCCTTCTATCGCGGCGAGAACGTCGAACGCCGGACGCTGGGAACGCGTTTCGCCGCCGTTATCCGCAACATGTGGGCCATCGTTTTTCGGACGCTCAAATTCAGCGGTTTCAATCTGGCGGTGAATCAGACCGCTGTCATCTTCCCCTTCCTGGTGCAGGGGTCGCGGTTGTTCAAAGGTCAGGTGACCTTCGGCGACGTCATGCAGACCGCGCAAGCCTTTGGCCAAGTACATGATTCGCTGTCCTTCTTCCGTGAGTCGTACGCAGAATTCGCGAGTTTCCGGGCCACCCTTATTCGCCTTACCGGCCTCGCCGACGCCAATCAGCGTGCTCGCACACTACCGGTACTCGACGTCTCCGAGTCCGGCGACCAACTCGTCATCCGAAGTCTCGACGTGCGCGTGCCTTCCGGTGAAACCCTGATCTCCGAACTTGACCTGACTCTGGATTCCGGCGACGCCCTACTGGTCAAAGGTGCGTCGGGCAGCGGCAAGACCACCCTGCTACGCAGTCTCGCGCAGTTGTGGCCGTATGCGAACGGATCCGTGAAGCGACCGACCGGCGAAACCCTTTTCCTCTCACAACGCCCGTATCTGCCCCTCGGCTCGCTGCGCGCGGGGTTGGCGTATCCGGATCAGCAGGCCGCCGCCGACGGCACACTCCGGGCGGTCCTGGACAAGGTGCAACTCGCTCATCTGGCCGGCCGACTCGACGAGGTGGCCGATTGGACCCGGATTCTTTCACCCGGCGAACAACAGCGACTGGCGTTCGCGCGGGTTGTGTTGGTCCACCCCCGGACCGTGTTCCTCGACGAGGCAACGTCCGCGATCGACGAAGGGCTCGAATACTCGTTGTACAGAATGCTCCGCGACGAGTTGCCCGACAGCATTGTCGTCAGCGTGGGTCATCGCAGCACACTGAACGTTTTTCACAATCGCCAACTCGAACTGCAGGGTTCGGGACAGTGGTCACTCACCGAACAGGTGGAGTGAGGCGGTCCCGAACCTGCAATCGTCAGCTCTCGGCGCGAGAGGCTGCGAGCATCGATTCAATGGAGATGAACTTGGTTCGGGGGCGCCCCACGGCAGCACCGGAAGCGCGTTCTGCCTTGTCGATACGCTGCCACCCCTGATAATCCACTTGATCCGGCGAGCGATCCGCGAGGAGGACCGTCAGCTTCTCGGAATCAGCTTCGGGAGCTGCAAGTCGACCACTGGCAAAGTCGTCGAAGATCATCGACACGGTCTCGGCCGAGCAGTACTTGTTCGTACCGATCACGCCGCTGGGTCCGCGCTTGATCCAGCCTGCAACGTAGACACCCGGTATCGGAGCTCCGGATTCCGTATCGATGACACGGCCGTTCTCGTTGGGAATGACACCCCGCGCTTCGTCGAACGGCAGATCTGCGACGGGAGTTCCGCGGTAGCCGACGGACCGTAGGACCAGTCCGGTGTCGATGGTTTCGGTTTCCGAGGTGGCTCGCGCCGAAAGCTGACCCGTCGGCGTTGCTACCAGCTCGTTTTTCACGATGCGTACCTGCTCCACAGCACCGTCTCCGAGAATCTCCACCGGCGAGGCGAGGAACCGCAGCACGATGCGCTTGCGTGCGGGATCAGCGGTGCGCGACGCGAATTCCTGCGCTTGCTTGACCTTGAGCAGCACCGACGGTTCTGCTGCGTCGCTCTCGACAAATGCGCGACTGGCGTCGTCGAGTTCGGCCTCGGCCGGATCGACCACCACGTCGACGTCGGCCATCAGACCAAGCGCCAACAGCTCGGGGTTGGTGTAAGCGGCCTGAGCCGGACCGCGACGACCCAGGATGACAACCTCACGAATATTGCTCTTACGCAACGCTTCCAGCGCGTGGTCGGCAAGGTCCGTCTTTGCAAGCACGTCGGGATCCGTAACCAGAATGCGTGCGACGTCGAGGGCGACATTTCCGTTGCCGACGATGACGGCCCGCTCACCGGACAGATCGAACGTGCGGTCGGCGTAACTCGGGTGACCGTTGTACCAGGCCACGAACTCTGTCGCGGCGTGACTTCCCGGCAGATCCTCACCGGGGATATCGAGCTTGCGGTCGCCGGCTGCACCGACCGCGTAGATCACTGCATGGTGATGCTCGAGCAGTTCGGCATGCGAGATGTGGTTTCCCACCTCGACATTGAAATGGCAATGCACGGTCTTCTTGGCGACGACGGCGCGGAACTGGTCGGTGACGCCCTTGGTGCCCGGATGATCCGGGGCAACGCCCGCGCGAACCAATCCGTACGGAGTGGGCAGGCGATCGAAGATGTCGACCTCGACGCGAGGCTTGCCGGTCAGTTCCATTGCGGCGTAACAGGCTGCTGGACCGGAGCCGACGATAGCAACCTTCAGTGTTCCCAGTTCGGCATCGATCTTGGCCATCTTGATCGGCTCGGGCCAGTCCGGACCCATCGGATGCTTTTCGAAGTACGACGCGTTCATTGCGAGGTACGGCGCGTCAGCTTCACTGAGCTCGTTGTCGGGGAAAATGGCCTCGACCGGGCACTCGTCCACACACGCACCGCAGTCGATGCAGGTGTCGGGGTCGATGTAGAGCATTTCGGTGGTCGCGAATTGCGCTTCGTCCGGTGTCGGATGAATGCAGTTGACCGGACACACGTCAACACACGAGGCGTCGTTGCAGCACGGCTGCGTGATCACATACGCCATAGCTTTCCCCTATCCCTGAAACACGAGCACATCTATGTCCAGACTATAACGTGTTCCAATTCGGCGCGAGAATCGTTGTCAGACGACTCCATTGCATTTCAACACGAAAATGGCCTTCACCGTGGCATGACCACGCCATTCCAGCGTCGCGGCCGGTGAATAGCTGTCGAAATCCACGCTCCACCCACCATCGGCCTGCTGCCGGGACGCCAGGGACGACAGTTCAGCGGACATCACTGCCGCATCGAAAAGGGAACGCGAGGGGCCACCGGGAAACGGAGAGAAATCGAGTGGCCGCATGTTCTCCCCCGTCGCACCGCCCTCGACGTGAACCACGCCGTTCCGCGGAATCCGAGCACCGAGCCTCTCTGTCAACGATTCGGCCTCGGGATACTGCCGATGAATCGCATCGAGAAATTGCAGCGCGAACGCCAACTCGAGAGCGCCCCGGACCTCGGCATTGTTGATCGCATCGAGACAGAATCGAACTGCCGCACCGAACCATGGATGCTGCGCCACCACGGGATCGAACTCGGCGACCCTCGCCGCAGCAGCGCACACAATTGCGGTGATCTGCAACGACGATGCGCTCGGATCGGCACTCACCCAGAACGGAGCGCACGCCGCCGGATCCGAAATCGGAAGTGCAAACGGCAGGCCACCGTCGGCGAGCGAGGCCGACTGCAGCCAGGCGCACAGTTGGTGCGCCTGCGGCGTCGGCGCACCGACATCTGCAAACACCTCGAAGGCGTGCAGTGCACCTCCCGGCTGACTGGATACCGAACGCAGATCAGGTTCGAGGCCCCAGCCGTATCCACCGTCGAGGTTCCGATAGCCGTCGACGGCTGCCAGTGCCGCGTCGCGATTTCCCTGCCCGAGCACAAGATTCAGACGATGCCGATCGACGGTCCGGGCATGGCCGGCCATGAATTGGATTGCGGCCGAAAGGTCAACACCCACACATCACCTCGAAACTCAGATTTCGCCGCTGTCGATTCGGAATCCGACCTTCAACGTGACCTGAAAATGGGCCACCACACCGTTCTCGATGTGACCGCGAGTTTCCACAACCTCGAACCACTCGAGATTGCGCACAGTCTCGTTGGCCCGGGCGATTGCCGTGCGGATTGCCGCGTCACTGCTTTCCGTGGACGAACCGACAATCTCCGTCACGCGATACACGTTGCTACTCATGATGTTCCCTTCAGTTGTCAGGACCGCCGTGCCAACTCCTGCGCCTCAGCACCCAATCGTGCCAATCGAAGATCACCCAGCGCTGTCACCGCACTACCCAGCCTGTTGGTAGTAAAGCCCAACGAGAGACCGCTGTCGAGATCTGCATACGCTCCCGAACCGCCAACACCGTAGTGTCCGATGGCGTTACGCGGTTGTCGACGCGCAGCAATGATCGGCGGGTGATACCCGAGTGCCCAGTTGGGCCGCACCGCAAGCACGTAGTCACGATCACGCGTCTGGATCGTTGCCATCTGTTCGATGGTCGATTCCTTCAGAAACCGCTTCCCGTCGATCATGCCGCCGTTTGCGATGGCGCCGTACATCTTTGCCAGGGCCCGGGCGCTGAACACGCCGTTCCAGCCCGGCATCACCGCGTCGTGTACCGCCGGGTTGCGCACCATGACGTCGAATCCGTCGGGCATCGCCGCCTCGGCCAGTCCGCGGGTCGGTCCGACGTGAGAGAGCACAGTTGAAGCAAACGCCCAGTTGAGACCGGCAGGATTGATGTGCGGGAACAGCTTTGCGATGCGTGTTCGCTCGGATTCAGGTACGCGATACCAGAACTCGTCAATTCCGAGCGGCTTCGCGATTTCGGCATCGACAACATCCGTGAAGGGCATACCCGTCACCCGGGAAACCAATTCGGCGACCAGCCAGCCGTACGTCACAGCGTGATAGCCGGGGCCCTTGAGCCGACGCGGATCCGGTTTGCTGGCCGCCAACGCCGCTACGACGGCGTCGTAGTTCATGAGATCGAGCGGACGCGGCATCAGACCACGCACTTTGTGTAGCCCGGCTCGGTGCGACATCAATTCACGGACGGTGATCTTCTCTTTGCCGGCCGCTCCGAATTCCGGCCAGTACTGAGCTACCGGTGCGTCGTAGTCGATGAGCCCACGCTCGGCCAACCGATGTACGACGGTACTGGCCACACCTTTACCGGTGGAAAACGAGAGTGCGACGGTGTCGTGGTCCCAACGACGATCTCGGTCGGCGTATCCGGCCCAGATGTCGAGTACTTTCTCGCCGCCCTGGTACGCAACCAGCGCGCCGCCGCCTTGCTGCGGTTGCCGGTACATCGCAAAGAATCGGTCGGCCAGCGGCAGGAATCGCCGATCCACATGCAGTTCGGTTCGAGCGGGCACCTCTGCGTGTGCGAGTGAACCGCGTCGAGCATTGGCAGTCATCGCGTCCTCCGATCCCGTAGATCAAGACAAACCGCCTGATCGACCACTACAGCTTTACATATTTGTGACCGGTGTCACGATGTGAACTGTAGCGCTGGTCACAGTCACGGCAGCGTCCAGGTCGATGTTCCGTCACTGAAACACCCCTGACCTGTGGCAACGTTGAAAACCAGAGTGGGACCGCCGTCACAGATCGCTCCCACGTCAGCGTCTCCGACGGCGGCTCGGCCACCGGGACCACTCAGAACCACCGAGAAGGGCGACGACGTGGTGCGGCCGAGCGCAAGCGAGTCCGGCCCGAAGGCAAATGCCGCAAGCATTCCGCCACGTGCCTCCGCCGCGCCTACCCCGCCGAACAGTCCGAAACCGGCAGCCAGACCCCCGTCTCTGGCGTCAGCGGCTCCGATTCCGTCTTGCTCGACGTGAGAGATCGCTGAACTGGTGGGATCGACCACCGCCCGGCACGCGGAGTGGCCGTCCACCATTGTTTGATCCTGGCCGTTGCGATCGCCACCCCTGGCCGCACAGTCCAACGTGGCGGCCGATGCGGGGGAACCTGCGATCAGCATTACTGAGGCTGCGACGGCCGCACCACCGGCGGCCGACGCGACTATTCGATAAATCCGGCGATCCATGCCAACCCCCACGATGCACTGACTGTTCCGATATATCCGTTTCAGACGCTACCCGTCTTCGTGCGGTCTATCTCGGTCTCGGCTCGGCTGCACGCGTTTCGGTTCACCCGGCATCTTGGGGTAGTTCGGTGGATACGGAAGATCACCCAGCCCCGCAGCGAGGTCCTTCTCGTACATTTCGAGCAGGATTTCGAGGGAAAATGCCTTGTCGTGCATGGCAGCCATCGGATCACCGCGCTTGGTCAGTAGGCCCGGAACCGTGGCAATCGTGCAATCGTCGGGATGCACGTCGCGTAATTCTTCCCAGGTCACCGGGGTGGATACCGTCGCTATGGGAGTTTTGCGCGCAGAATACGCAGCGGCAATGGTTCGGTCCCGAGCATTCTGATTGAAGTCAACGAATATCCGTTGACCGCGCTCCTCTTTCCACCAGGCCGTCGTCGCTCGATCGCCACTGCGGCGCTCCATCTCTCGGGCCAGGGCGATGCCGGCATGTCGAACCTCGACAAAATCCCAGCGCGGTTCGAGCGGAATGTAGACGTGTACCCCACGCCCACCAGAGGTCTTGGCGAAGCCTTCCAACCCGAGTTCCTCGAGCAGCGGACGCAACACCTCATCCGCGATCGCAACGGCGTCGGCGAAGTCCGTTCCGGGTTGCGGATCAAGATCGATTCGAAGCTCATCCGGATGATCGGTGTCAGGACACTTGACGGCCCACGGGTGGAACGTGATGGTTCCGAGGTTTGCCGCCCACACGATGTTTGCGGCGCTCTGCACCCGCAATACGTCGGCCTTTCGCCCGGACGGGAAGGTGACCTCACACGATTCCACGTGCTCAGGACGCTTGGCGGGCAACCGTTTTTGATACACCTCTTCGCCTTCGATTCCGTCGGGGAACCGTTGGAGATGCGTGGGTCGATCCTTGAGTGCTCGCAGCGCCGCACCCTGAAGCGCAACGGTCCGGTAGTACTCCACCAGATGACGTTTGGTGCCGCCCTCGGTGCCGAGCTTGGGGTAGTAGATCTTGTCGGGGCTGGAGAGACGGACCGCGATACCGTCGACATCCAGTTCTTCTGCCGGACTCGCCATCACACACCGCCTGCAAGGACATCTGCGAAGTCGTACCGCACGGGAACCTCCAACTGATCGAATGTGCACTCGTCAGGCACCCGGTCCGGACGCCAACGCAGGAACCGCGCGGCATGCCGGAAACGCGCCCCTTCCATCTGGTCGTACGCCACTTCCAGCACCCGCTCGGGACGGAGCGGTATCCAGGAACGATCAGCGGCCGACCGCCATCTGCTGGCCTCGCCCTCCGCTACGACGTCGTCACCGACGCGCAGCGGTTCGAGTTCAGCCAGCAACTCGATACGTCTTGCTGCGGTGAACGCGGAAGCGCCACCGACCATCTTCAATTCGGAACCGTCGAACAAGCCCAGGAGCATGGAACCGATACCGGGTTGACTCTTGTGCGGACGGTAGCCCAGCAGTACGACATCCGCAGTCCGGGCATGCTTGACCTTGATCATCTCGCGTTTGTTCGGCAGGTAAGGCCCGACGAGCTTCTTGGCGACCACACCGTCCAGACCGGCACCTTCGAACATCTCGAACCAACGCATCGCTTCGCCGGCGTCGGATGTCGCCGCCGTGACGTGGCAACTCGGACCCCCGCCGATACTTTCGACCAACAGCTTCCGTCGTTCCCCGAAGTCCCCGACCGAGGTGTCCCGATCACCTAACGCCAAGAGATCGAACCCGACAAATTGTGCCGGTGTCTGCTCGGCGAGAAGGGCCACTCGACTTGCCGCCGGATGGATACGCTCCGACAACGCTTCCCAGCTCAGACGTGTCACCCCGTCGACGTCCCGGGGAACTACTAGTTCGCCGTCCACGACGCAGCGCTCAGGTAGTTCGGCCCGGACGGCGTCGACCATTTCCGGAAAGTACCGAGCCAGGTCTTTGCCTCCGCGCGATCCGAGGACCACGTCGTCGCCGTCTCGAAAGATGATTGCCCGAAAGCCGTCCCATTTCGGTTCGTACGACCATGTCGGTTCACCGGACTCGGGCTGAACCGGCACGGCGGCCGCAGCCTTGGCCAGCATGGGGGCGAGCGGCGGCATCAGAGGAAGGTCCACCCACCCATCCTGACAGTCCGGTTCGCAATTCGACTACCGATGTACTGGAATAGGTCCCGACAATCCAAGATCGAACAGTAGGGGGACCCCATGTCCGAAATCGTGCGCCGACTGTGTGCGGCGGTGATCGCGACATCAGCCATCGCAGCTTTCACGGTCGGTTGCAGTTCAGATATCGAGCCCAAGGCCATCGCGGAATCATCATCCGCAGTGACTGAGACGACGATCCCCACCACCTCCAAGATCAACGGTCAAGAAGGCGTCGACGACGGCGGCGACGTCGACATCGATGTGGCGATCGGCGACTGCGTCGAGCTCAGTGGTACCGCCCACGACGCCAATATCGAGAATGCAGTGTGCGGAAGCATGGAATCCAACTACAAGGTGGTCTCCAAAGCGCCGACGTCCGACGACTGTGCCAGTGATGTCGATTCTGCGTACTACGAAACGTTTGCCGGAGACGAGCAAGGCGCTGTGTGCCTGGATGTCGACTGGGTTGTCGGTGGCTGCATCGACATGGGCACCGACTCGAATGACGATCAGCCGGTCCGTATCGATTGCTCGTCGAGCGGCGGAACCAATCCGGTTCGGGTAGTAGAGATTCTGCAGAATTCCAGCTCGTACACGGACTGCGGCGGCGAAGCCGATTCGGGACTCCAGTATCCGGAGCGAAACTTCACGGTGTGTATCGCAGAACTGTAAAACACTGTGCGCCTTTATTAACCGCCGGCGGTTAATAAAGGCGCACAGCAGGTTAGAGCCAGCCCCGGCGCTTGAAGACCGTATACAGAGTTCCGCACGTCAACACCATCATCGAAAGCGCAAACGGATACCCGAACTGCCAGTGCAGTTCCGGCATGTCGTCGAAGTTCATTCCGTACACGGTTCCGATCAAGGTCGGGGCGAAGAGAATAGCTGCCCACGCCGAGACCTTCTTGATTTCCTCGTTCTGCGCGTAGCTCGCATGCGTGAGGTTTCGCATTTCTTCATTCTGGTTCTGCGACACCAACGTTGCGTTCACGGTCAAGATATTGCCGAGGAGCTGACGGAATCCGTCGGCCTGCTCCACAACCGTCGTCGCATGGTCGGTGACGTCGCGGAGATAGCGCTGCAACTCTTCATCTGTGTGGTACTTGTCGAATCCGGCCGACAATCCTCGAAGCATGCCCAGCAGTGGCCGTGTGGCCCGCTGAAATTCGATCACTTCTCGGGTCAACTCGTAGATACGACGCGATACCCCGGGGTCACCACTGAAAACTTCGGTTTCGATCTCGTCGATGTCGTTCTGCAAACCGGCGACGACGGGCGCGTATCCGTCGACCACGGCGTCGAGGATTGCATAGAGAACTGCCTCGGTACCGAGTCGAAGCAGATCGGGATCGCTCTCCATCCTGGTCCGCACCGCGGAGAGATCCGGGGACTCACTGTGGCGAACTGTGAGAATGAAGTTGGGACCGCAAAAGATATGCAGCTCACCGAATTCGACGCGCTCGGTCTCGTCGCGGTACCGAGCGGCGCGCAGGACAACGAACAGCGTTTCTCCGTATCGCTCGAGTTTGGGCCGCTGATGCGCAACGATCGCGTCCTCGACTGCCAACTCGTGAAGATCGAAATGCTTTGCTGCGGCGTATAACTGAGCATCGTCGGGCCGATACATACCGATCCAGGCCATTGACTGCGAGTCCGGAAGACACGACAGCGCTTCGGCCAACGTCGACGGCGTGGCGATCCGCTCACCGTCGCGATACACACCACTGTTGACGATGGTGGATTCAACCGGCGCGACGACATCGACCGACGACGGCTTCACGACGACGCGAGCACCGCGGTTGTGACCGGAACGCGATTCACCGAAACCGGCAGAACGACGAGGCAAAGCTGACCGGGAAAACTTGAATTCGGGCATGCTGCAACAGCTTTCAAAGGAAGTGAACGGCAATGCTCCCGGGACGCAATGGACCACGGAGCAGAAACCAATGAACGCACGATGAAGCTACGGCGAAACATCCAGTGACCTGGTGCGCGGTAGCTTCAGTTGGTACTCGGAGGTTGGCCTCGCATTACAAGCCACACCTCCTCTTCCCCGAGTTTTGCTCGAACGTCAGTAGCTCTCGAACACCGAGCCCTGACCGCACACGACGCCCACACTTTACCCCGCCTTCAGGCATTGGACAAACCGAGCGCGGGAATCACCAACCGTGAATACACCTTTCAGGGCGCGGTGCCGATATCTTCGTTCCACAGGTCTGGCTTGGCCTCGATAAATTCGGCCATCAGCTCGATGCAGCGCCGATCGGCGAGAACCGTGACCGACACACCGTTTTCGCGAAGCCACTCATGTCCACCGGTGAACGTCACGCTCTCCCCGACGATCAGCGAACCGATATTGAACTGACGCACCAACCCACTGCAGTACCAACACGGTGAGAGCGTCGTCACCATGGTGGTCGACCGATAATCACGTTGGCGTCCTGCGGCCCGGAATGCATCGGTCTCACCGTGCACCGAAGGATCATCGTGTTGAACGCGGCGATTACGGCCGCTACCGAGGAGGGTCCCGTCGGAGGCGAAGAGCGCCGCGCCGATCGGAATTCCGCCTTCCCGTTTCCCCCACTCTGCCTGAGCAATCGCGATCTGCAACATCTGCTCGGGATCAGGCATCTCCGTCTTCATCATGGCTCACACTCTGGGCGCAACATCCGACCAATACAACAGTCGGTTTCAGGCGCGTAGGCCTCCGATCAACAACTCCACGATCTCGTCGGCCAGCGCCTCGGTTTCTGCGAGCGCCTGACCTTCGCGATGCCGATACCAGAGGTCGACGCCATTGAGGCTGCTGAGCAGGACTTTTGCGGCCATTCGCGGCGACGACACCTGAACTGAACCGTCCGCGACACCTTCAGCCATGACCTCTTCGAACAGGTTCTCGTAGTCGAGTCGGAGAGCATTCAACTCCACCAGCGCCTGCCGCTGCCGCGGTTTGAGCGCCGAACTCATCTGCCCGCGCACGCCTTGATGGATCGCGTGATGATGGCCGAGATGAGTCATCAGATTGATCAGATGCGCCCGCGACATAGCTTGAAGCCGCTCGAGTCCGGTTCCCCCCGCACTCACTTCCTCGTCGATCTCGGCCCGGAGCCGGTTCATACCGTGCTCGAAAACTGCAAGGTAGATGTCGAACTTCGACCGAAAGTGGTAATAGACAAGACCTTTGGTAGCGCCGATGCGGTCTGCCAGATCGTCGATCGTGGTCGAGGCGTAGCCGTCGGCAGCAAAAGCGTCGGCCGCTGCCCTGATGATCACGGAGCGCATATCCGGCACATCAGCACTCATCATTCACCGTTCCCTACCTTGACTGTTGATACCCTTTGGCATAGTAATACTCAGTAGTATCCCAGATCAGAGAGGTTTTCCCATGTCGTTGGATTTCTCAGGCAAGGTCGCAATCATCACCGGCGCCGGCGGTGGCCTCGGCCGCGCCCACGCGCTGGCACTCGCGTCACGTGGCGCACGCGTCGTCGTCAATGACATGGGAGGCTCCGTCAACGGCAGCGGCGGCGCCGACACCGCAGCAGCCAAGGTCGTCGCGGAAATCATCGAACTGGGCGGCGAAGCGATTGCCGATCACTGCGACATCACCAACCCCGACGCCGTTGCCGCCATGGTCGCCGCCGCAATCGAGAAGTGGGGGCGCGTCGACATTCTGATCAACAACGCCGGAATCCTGCGCGACAAGTCCTTCATCAAGGCCGAGCTCGACGACTTCCGCAAGGTCATCGACGTTCACCTCATGGGTTCCGTCATCTGCTCCAAGGCAGTCTGGCCGCACATGGTCGAGCAGAACTACGGCCGCATCCTCATGACGACGTCCGCTTCGGGCATCTACGGCAACTTCGGTCAGGCCAACTACGGCGCCGCCAAGTCCGGCGTCGTCGGCTTGATGAACGTGCTTTCCATCGAAGGCGAGCGCAAGGGCATTCGCGTCAACTCCCTCGCGCCGACGGCTGCGACCCGCATGACCGAGGATCTTCTCGACGAGGCGACTCTCGCTCTCCTCGCCCCCGAGTCGATTTCACCCGGCGCGCTGTTCATGGTCTCCGACGACGCCCCCACCAAGACGATCCTCAGTGCCGGCGCGGGTGTCTTTGCTATCGCTCGTATGGAGGAGTCGCAGGGCGTCTACATCCCCCAGGATGCGCTCTCCCCCGAGGTCGTCGCAGAGCGTTGGGCCGAGATCAGTGACATGACCGATTCTGTCCAGGTGCATGCGGCCTTCGATCAGACTCGTCGTTTCGTCGAAAAGGCGGTAGCCGAGAAATCTGCTGTCTGATGTAGTCGGCGCGGTGTCCGACGAGAGCGATCGGACACCGTGTCGGTACCTCGGTGCATAGTGATCCGGACATGATCTTTGCACCGAAAGGCCCACGATGAGTAGCTGGTCAGATCGCCCGATCTGCGCGTTCGACCTCGAGACCACCGGGCGCGATCCATCCACAGCCCGGATCGTCAGCGCCTGCGTTGCTGTCGTGGACGGATCTCAGGTCGAAACACGCACCTGGCTCCTCGATCCCGGCGTCGACATCCCGGCCGGTGCTATCGCAATTCACGGCATCACCACCGAGTACGCGGCCGAGCACGGGCAGAACTACGCCGAGGGCTACGAAGAAATTCGAGAGGCCCTCCACAATTCCTGGGCCCGCGACCACGCCGTCGTTGCGTTCAATGCGTCCTACGACCTCACGGTCATGCACGCGGAGGGTCTTCGAATCGGCAAGCCCGCTCTGGTTCCCGGCCTGGTTATCGACCCTTACGTCATCGATCGTGCGATGGATAAATTCCGCAAGGGAAAACGGAGCTTGGCCGCGGTATGCGAATTCTACGGAATTGCACTCGAATCCGCGCATGAGGCGGAGGCTGACGCAATGGCCGCAGCTCACCTCGCGCACGCACTGGCGGTTCGTTTTCCCGAACTCGCCGAGCTGGATCTCATGGTCGATCAAGCGGATTGGCACGGCGAACGCCAGCGCGATTTTGCGCAGTACCTGAAGGATCAGGGCAAAGACGCGTCAGACGTCGACGACCAGTGGCCTATTCGCATCATCGCGTGATGCGAATCGCGCCTCAGAGCCGTTCCGAAATCTGCTTCCGAAGCTCTTCTCGAGACTGTTTCCCGGTGTGCGTTCTCGGCAGCATTTCCAATTCGACGTAGACACGCGGCACCTTGTACGCGTTCAATCGTTCACGGCAAAAATCGATCAGATCATCGGAATCGACGCGGCGGCGGGGAATCGGAATCACGCACGCGACAAGTCGTTGGCCCTGACGTTCGTCGGCCACTCCGATCACGACAGCTTCGAGGATCAGGGGATGCTGCAACAAGACCGTCTCGACTTCTTGTGGGTACACGTTGAACCCGCTGACGATCACCATGTCTTTGGCACGCGAAACGACATAGAGATGTCCGTCGTCATCCGTCCAGCCGATGTCTCCGGTCCGTAACCATCCGTCGCCGTCCACAGTGTTGTCGATCGTCGATTCCGCGACTTCGCCCGCTTCGAGGTAGCCGGGCATGACGTTGTAGCCGGAGCAGAGAACGTGACCGTCGACATCCGGCGGGAGTGGGTAGCCGTAATCGTCGACAATCCGGATATCAAGGCCGTCAATGGGAGTCAGCATCGCGAGCGAACCCGACCCACCCTCGACAATGCTGCCGATAGCGACGGTTCCGCATGCTTCGGTAAGTCCGTAGCCGACAAACATGCTTGCGATACCGAGCTCCCGGCAGGCTGCTCGCATGCGATCGAGCGGAACCTCGGAACCCCCGCTCACTGCCATCCGGCATACCGTTCCGATGTCCTCCCTTCCACTGTTCACGAGATCGAACAGAATGGTCGGCGGACCCATCATCACACTGACTCTGTCGCGGACTATGACATCGGCGAGGTCTGATCGGTCGTACTGCTCGACCACCCGGACTGATGCTCCAGCAGCCATTGCAGTCAACAGCACTCCGTTGAATCCGAACGAATGGGCAAACGGGACGGCACCGATCACACGATCCGCACTCGTCAACCCGAGCCTGTCTGCGACTGCGGAGTACAACCGTGTCAACTGTCCGTGGGTCATGGGAACCTGTTTGGACGCACCCGTCGAACCAGACGTGGACAGAATCAGAGCCACATCGTCGTGCTCGGCAAACGGCCGGCCGACTCGAGGCGGTGTGATTTTCGCAGAGCGCATGATGTCCACGATCCGGGAGTCGTCGATGACCAACGCCGGAACTGTGACATCCAGAATTCGGGAGGACTCCATGCCGCTGACACCATGCCCGATGGGAACGACTGTTGCACCGGCGCAGAGGATCCCCAGGGCTATGCAGACCCAATCCATGGAGTTCCGGCCGGTGAGAACCACACGATCTCCCGGTTGCACACCTGAATTCGCGAGCACGGACGCAACTCGTAAGGCGTGGTCTGCAAGTTCGCCGTAAGTGATTTCCCGGTGGCCGTCGAGCAAAGCCACCCGGTCTCGGTACCGCTCCGCCAAGACCAAGCAGAGCTCGTCGAGCGTCCGCGCGGGAAAATCACGCTGCATGTCTGCATTCAAGCATTCACTCGGTGCAGGATTCGATGGACCTCCCGGTGAGCGGTTTCCCCGCATCTGCACTAATAGTCCTTTTCAAAATATTTCTAACAGAACTACTTGCAATAGCCTACCGACGGGTATTCTTCGATCATGGCCAAGGACGAAACGCCCACGGATGTGCCCTCCCTGAGACCCACGAGTTGGGCTGTTCTCGGTCTGTTGTCCTTCGGATCCGAACTTTCGGGATACGACCTCAAGAAGTGGGCAGACTGGAGCCTTCGATTCTTCTACTGGGCTCCGTCGTACAGTCAGATCTACAGCGAACTCAAAAGCCTCGAAGCGCACGGCTTTGCAACATCGCGCGTCGTGAGTACCAACGACGTCAAAAGTAAGCGACTCTACAAAATCACACCGGCTGGAACCGATGCTGCGGCGCTGTGGGCGAACGAATCCCCCGTCGAACCCGCTGTACTCAAACACGGTGTCATGCTTCGAATGTGGCTCGGTCATCTAGCAGACCCGGACAAGTTGCAATCCGCTCTCACCGAGCATCGAGACCAAGCGGAGAAGATGCGAATACGCGCCATCGCTGATGCTGAAGGCGCTTCCGAAGAGCCCGGCTGGGCCTATCCAGAACTCGTATTGCGTTGGTCGGAAATGTACTACGAATCCGAGCGAGATCGCGCAAACTGGATGTTGGAGAACATGTCCCGACTCGCCATGGATAAGTCCTCAGCGGGGCGCGCACGACGGAAGAAGCCGAAACCACTGACACCGAACGAGCTTCGCAAGCACGACAACTGAATCGACACTCACGCCGCCGCAACCGGCCGATATCGAAGCAGCGTGATGTCCCGCTCCGGATAGTCACAAAATACGGGTTCCACGCGCATACCTACGCTCAGTTCCACGTCACCGACATCCACCAATTCGGTACTGAACCGTGGACCCTCGTCCCACTGCACAACCGCCAGGAATTGTGGCAACGAATCCGACCACGGCGGCGCTGTCGGACGGTCTGTAACCGTGTAGGTATACAGCGTGCCCATCCCGCTGATTTCACTCCATTCGAGGTCGTCAGCCAGCGTACGGGGGGCCAAAACACGCGGGTAGAACACAAACTCTTCCGAAGACGGCGAATACTGAATTTTGATCTTTCTCTCTCGCAACGCATCCCAGAACGGAGCAGAAACGGGCGTCGGTTCCGGAAACGGCTTTTCGATCGACATCACTAATCTCCTTGGAGGATCAACGCAACTTGTTCACTCATGATGCCGCCGTTGCCGGTGACGAAAGCGGTATTGCAGTCGTCGACCTGTGCGTCACCGGACCTACCCATCAACTGACGGACACCGTCGCACACATGATGCATTCCACCAGCCATTCCGGCTTGCCCGAAGGACAATTGGCCGCCGGCCGTATTCAGCGGGAAGTCACCACGGAAGGTCAGGTCCCGCGAAGACACCCACTCCATACCCTTCCCCTTCTCACAGAAGCCCGCGTCCTCGAGGCTCATCACTACCGTGATCGTGTAGCAGTCGTAGATCGACGCCATATCCACTGCCGAACGTGAGATACCGGCCATGTCGAACGCAGTATTTGCGGCCTTCGCAATGGGCGTCCGCACCATGTCTTCTGCGTAAGTCGGCGTCTTGAAGGACACGTGCTCACCGAATCCCTTGATCCAGACCGGCCGATTGCGACCACGGCGTGCAATATCCGCATTGGCGACAACGACACCTGCCCCGCCCTGGACGCGCATGACCACTTCGAGCATCCGAATGGGGTCTGCAATCATCGGACTCGCCAACACGTCTTCGATGGTGATCGGCTTTCCGTGGAACGCGGCGCCGGGGGTAGCGCAGGCATTGGTCCGCTGGTCCACCGCGATCTTTGCGGTAGCTCGCTCGTCATACCCGAATTCCGCGGCATACCGCTGAGCAATCTGCGCGTATGGCGCGTTCTGACCGAGATTGCCGTACGGAATCTCGAATTCCGCTTGAGGAGAACCGAACTTGCCGCTCGAGGCGCCGAGGTACCCCGGATCCACAGCAGGCTGAATTCGAGATTTCGGGGTCATGAACGAGCCTGGAACGATGACCAACACCGCGTCGCAGATACCCAATTCGACGGCAGCTGCAGCGCGCCACACCATTCCGGCGGCCGTGGCACCACCGAGGTCGACGCGTTCACCGAAATTCAGCGGAATTCCGAGATACTCGGAGAGCGTGGCCGGAGCAAACATCTCGGATTCCGCAATCCCGTGTGTGACAAGACCGTTGATCTGCGATGCCTCGAGCCCGGCATCGTCGATCGCCATTTTGGAAAGCATCGCCCACTGCTCGATCGTGAACTGTTCCGGTCGAGTCTGCTTACGTTGCGCCGGCAATTCACAGAATCCGACGATCGCAGCCTCACCGCGCAGACCGGCCATCAGGAAACTCCCATCGACGGAAATTCGGGTCTACGAGGCAAACACACAGTCGCCGTTCCCGGCATCAGGACCGAGCCTTCACGTACACCCGCGAGCTCCAGATCGACCAGCGCCCTTCCGTTCTCGTTGCGCTTGCCGGTCACGGTACCCGTGAACTCCAACGGTTCCCCGGGGAAAGCAACGGCCCGGTTGGATGCCGAGAAGTTCACCAACGATCCAGCGCCACCGATCCAGTCTGTGACGACCCGGGCAAGCAGCGCCGCTTGGAGCGGCCCCTGCACAACAACGTCCCGATACCCCTCGACGTCTACAGCCCAGCTACGGTCGTAGTGGATTCGGTGCCCGTTGTATGTGGCTGCACTGAAGAGGAACATCTGCAATTGGTTGACGCTCACGTGTAGAACCGGGATCGAATCGCCGGTCGCTACGTCGTCGAAATACACCTGCGGTGACATGACTGCCATCTCTCCCTCGCTACGGACGCGCGATCATCGAGGTGGTGGCCTCGGCCAGCACCTCGTCGTTCTGATTTGTATAGATGGTTTTCCAGGTCACCAGCACGAACCGGCCGGACCGTCCACGCTTCTCCTCCACCGAGTCCACGACGCGCACGCTGGTGACCACGTCGCCGTCATAGCCTGGTCCGAAGAACGTGGTGTTCTCTCCTCCTGCCATACGTTTGGGGCACAATGGGAAAACCAGATTTCCGGAGGCTGCACCGGAAGATCCATCCACTCTGAGCTCCGAAATCGGAGTCACCCCGAGGATCGCGTACTGCAGATACAGTGGAGGACAGACGATATCGCGATACCCGTGGGCGCGAGCATAGCCACCGTCGAAGTACAACAGGTTGGTCTCACCGACGGACACAGCCCACCGTTGCCAATCCCGGGCGACGACGGCACCGGTGACCTCGGAGACAACATCCCCGATTCGCGCTGCGACTTCATCGGGAACCAGAGATTCCGAGTCGGGAATCAAGATCATATTTTCAGTCATAGTCGTTCTCTCTCAAGCTATTTGATGATCGGTTACCAGTCCGGAATCCTCGAGTTCGGCATACTTCTCGTCGGAGTATCCGAGAATCTCCTTGTAGACGTACTCGTTGTCCTCACCGAATCCCGGAAGCACTCGGCCGAAAGCCACATCGAATCCCTCAGCCCGCCAGGGATGTCCCGGATAACGATGGGTTCCCACCGCGGGATGTGATCGTTCCTGGAACCACTCACGTTCGCGGAGGTGAGGATCTGCAAGTACGGCGCACTCGTTCATGACCATGCCCGAAGGGATTCCCAACTCTTGCAGATCACGAACGATACTGTCCGCGCTCAACTCGCGAGTCCATCGAGAAATGCGATCCCGGATACTCACTGAATTCGAATGTCGGACGGAAGCATCCGAACCGGACGCGGCGAAACCGTCGCCACCGATCACTCCTGCCAACGCCGCCCAGTCCCGATCGTCTCGTACGGAGATCGCAACCCAGACATCGTCGTCCGCACTGAGGAAAACATCCTGCAGCACATGGGGATCCGTATTTCCGAGTATCTCCGGAATTCTGTCGTTGACCTGTGCGTCGAGTACGAACTCACCGATCTCCGCCATGACATTTTCAGCTTGTGCGAACTCGACAAGACCACCGACGCCCGTGTGCTCCCGATCCCAGAGCGCCGCCATCACGGCGAAGGCCAGCCCCGCCGGCGCCGCCTCGTCCATGTGGTAGTTCTCTCCGGCCGAATCCGGCTCCTCACCCTCGTAACCGTCCATCGCCGCTATGCCTACCAGCGAGTTGAAGTTGGGCCCGTAACCGAGGTAATCACTCATCGGACCGGTCATACCGAGCGGAGGCATTCGAGCGACGATCAACCGTGGATTGATCTCGAGCAGGCGCTCGTGTCCCAGCCCCAACTTCTCCAACGTGCCGTTCGAATTATTCTCCACCAGAACGTCACTGACTTTGATCAGCTCGATCGCCGCAGCGTGACCTCCCTCGGTGTCGAGGTTCATACACGCCGACAGTTTGTTCCGGGAATGCCAGTTGAACAGCGCAGTACGGTCGTAAGGCCGCTCGCCGGGATCTTTGTCCGGATATGTGCCACCGTGGTAGCCGGTCTGCGCGATCGACTCCTTCGTAGTCTTCGCCGAGACCTGCCTGCTGACCCGATTGTTCCCTTCGAGGCGAATCACTTCCGCACCCAGGTCGCCCAACAACGCGGTCGCCCCCGGACCCGACCATACGACGGTCAAGTCCACGACGCGGATACCTTCGAGTGGGTAGTTCATTCGGATCCTCCTGCAGTCGTGAGAGACTCACGGATCTCTGGCCCATGTTGGTCGAGTGTCGGCGCGGTGTGGCGCAACCGGAACCCGTTGGCCATCCGCCACGGCGCTCCGGTGTAGTCCAACGTGCCGGCAACAGGATGCGAACCACGAACGAATGCATCCCGGCTACGAAAATGCTCGTGGCGAAGCAGTTCCGAGACGTCGAGATACGCAGTGACGGGGATACGCGCCGCTTCACACCGCTCCATGATCGCCACCTTCGGGCGCACCGCAAACCACTCGATGACGTAGTCCATGAACTCCTCACGATCGGTACCGACAATCGTTTCGCGCCCGTGATAGCGCGAATGAAATTCACGATCATGCTCGCCCACGATGTCGACCAGCCGATTCCAGAAGGCCTGATTGGTCACGTACAGCATCACGAAACCGTCACTGGCCCGGAACGGTCCGGTGAAAGTCACGCCGTGCCGATGCGGACTACGGACTCCGCGCGGGGCATTCATGCCGGAATAGGCCGCAGACACCAGATACGACGCTCGACGATCCGCTCCCGCGAGCAGAACCTCCTGACCGGATACGTCGATCACCGATCCCCCGCCAGTACGCCGCGCACTGAACAGCCCTGCCATCGTGGCCTCTCCGGCGGTACGGCCGATCGTGTAGTGCTCGAGCAGACCAGGCTTTCGCAACGGGGCACGATCCGCTCCGCCGGTCGCGTTCATCGGCCCACCGGCAGCTTGAAGAACCAATCCTGTCGCTTCACGATCCCGGTACGGCCCAGTCTGACCGAATGCACTGATTCGTGTGATCACCAAACGAGGGTTTCTCGCCTGCAACACATCCGGGCCCAGGCCCAGCATCTCCAGGTGACCCGGCCGAAAGGACTCCACAACTGCGTCGGCAGTTTCGACGAGGCCCAGCAGTACCTCGCGGTCCGAGTCCGATTCCAGATCCAGAGCCAGAGACTTCTTGTTGGTGTTCAGATGAAGGAAGAGAGCGCTTCGTTCCGGATCGGGGACATCTCCAGGGAAAGGCCCCCACGACCGTGTCAGGCTTCCGGTGCCAGGCTTTTCGATCTTCACCACGTCCGCACCGAAGTCGGCAAACATCTTTGTGGCGTACTCACCAGCTACCCACCGAGAAAGATCCAGGATTCGCAGGTCTTGGAGAGCCTGACGTGATTCCGCGTGCGATTCATGGGACAAGACCAAGCTCCTTCTGCAACCAGGTGGCAGCGATATCAGCTGTGCCGAAACGTATTTCCGTAACCTTTGCTCGCTCGGACCACAGATGCAGGTCAGTCTCGAGGACATACCCCATTCCGCCGTGCAACTGATGACCGTCGAGCGTCGCACGCTTGTACGCTTCGTTGCAGTGCATTTTTGCGATTGCAACTGCACGTGTGGCCGATTCTCCGCGGGCAGTCCACCAGACCGCCTGCGTAGCCGCCAACCGGGCGCCTTCTATCAGAATGTGTATATCCGCGATAATGTGTTGCGCGGCTTGAAAACTGCCGATTGATCGCCCGAACTGCTCGCGCTGGGCGACGTAGTTCACCGTCCGTTCCAAGACTGCGGCGGCACCCCCCACCATCTCCATGCATTGCAGAGCAACCGCCGCATCCGCAACCCACCGGACGTCGTCGCGGCTCAGCCCATTCCCACTCTCGCCGAGAGAAACCGCGTCGTCCGGTACAAAGACATCGACCAGTTCAACACGACTGACCTTCTCGCCGGACATTGTCGAGAGCATGACACTGTTCCAGCCCGCGTCGGCCGGGTTTACGAAGGCGCCGATCAGTCGCTCGGGTTCGGCAAACACCGTCGTACGAGCGGTCAACAGAACCACGTCCGCGATCGAGGTATTCAAGGCAAAGGCGATAGCGCCGTTGAGTAGCCATCCACCCGGAGCCGGCGTTGCCGTTACGGTGGGACGGATATCCGCTGCATCGGACGGATTCCAGGCCGCGACGGTGGCCCGAAGTTCGCCGCCGGCCACACCGGACAGATACCGGCTGCGTTGCTCCGGTGAGGCCAGACGGCCGACGGCTACACCGAATTGCAATGTGCTGTAGACGATTGACGGGCACAGAACCCGGCCGCCTTCGCGGAAGAACACGCCGAGCTCGTACAACCCCGCACCGCCACCGCCGTACTCTTCGTCAACCGCCACACCGAGTACACCGACCTCTGCCAGCGCCGCCATCAACTTGTCGGGAATCCCATCCGACGCCGGTTTGGCCAATTCACGCACCAGGCTGATCGGACATTGTTTTGCCAGTACCGCGCTCACCATCGTCTGCAGATCGAGTTCGTCTTGGGTAGCAACAAGTTTCATCAGCGATCTCCTACGCGGTCGAGGAATGTCAAGGTCATGTCAGCGTCCGTAACTCGGCAGGCCGTGTCCGCGCTGCGCTATGACGTCTCGCAGAACCTCGTTTGCGCCGGCGCCGAATCGAAGCAATGGGGCAGCGCGGTACAAACGCTCGAACTTACCCGCCATCACGGCATTCGAATCGGAACCCGCAATCAACCCGGCTGAACCGAGCATCGACGTTCCGATGTCAGCGATCCTTTGTCTGAGCTCACTGGAGAACACCTTCTCCGTGCTCACGAGCACCGACGGAATAGTTCCGCTTTCCAACAGTGACGAAGCTTCGAAACCCATGAGCTGTGCGAGTTCGACATCGGCGTCCAACTGCGCAAGTTTGCGTCGTATGTCTGCGCTGTCGACGGGTCGCGTTCCGTCCTCACGGATCTCGCGGGAGAGAATCAACAGATCGTCGACCGCTCGTCGGAGGTCGCCCGCATTGGTGAGTGCACCTCGCTCCAGGTCCAATGCGCCGGTGATGTACTTCCAGCCCTTGTCGACCTCACCGATCAAGTTCGTCACGGGGACACGGACGTTGTCGAAAAACGTCTCGTTGGTTCGATATCCGGACCATGCCGTGATCGGACGAATCACGATGCCCGGCGCATCGATCGGTACGATGATCACCGAAATTCCCTTGTGCTTGGGCACTTCGGTATTGGTACGGACACACAGCCATTCGTGAGTGACGCGCTGCGCCATACTGTTCCAGATCTTGGAACCGTTGATCACCCACTCGTCACCCTCACGTACTGCCCGTGTCTTCAAACTCGCCAGGTCGGTACCCGCATTCGGTTCGGAATACCCGACTGCGCAGGTCAACTCGCCTCGAGCGATAGGTGGAAGGAACTCCTCCCGATTCTGCCGAGTGCCGTGACGCATGATCATCGGAGCCACGGAGGTGACCGTCAGATCAGGGCCCGGCACACCCCAGTACTCGAATTCGCTGACCAACAGATGCTGGTAAACCGCTCCCAGCCCGAGTCCGCCGAATTCCTCAGGCCAGTTCAGTCCGAACCATCCCTTGGCTCCGATCTTTCGGCGGAATGCAGTGAGTTCTCCGCCAATGAACTCGAGATCGTGTTCGACCATCTCCGCACGTAGTTCCGACGTGACGTTCTCAGCGAGAAATGCGCGTACCTCTTCACGCCAGGCTCGTTGGCTCGCGTCGAGTTCAAAGTCCATGATCATCCGTTCCGATTCCACTGTTGATGGCAGAGCGCCTTGCCCTCAGTTGCACGATTCGATGCTTTCGAAAAGCTCAGGGTCGGAACGCAGGACGGCCCGCACTGCCGATTCCCAGAACCCGTAGTAGCTGTTGCCGTCACTTCCGGCCATACGATCGAGCCACCAATTGGGCAACGATGTCTTCGACGGCCCGTCGGCTACTCGAATCATCCAGGCGTTCTTGCAACGCTGTTCGAGTGCGACCGCTCGGAGGTAGACAGCCGCGGCAGTGCTCCCGGTTACGAAGACGCCATGCCCGGCGAGAAGTGCCCGATCAGCCTGACCGATCGACCGTATCGCGGATTCAGCCGCAGCCATGCTGTCGACGGCACCTTCGTATTCGTCGACGAGGACCACTTCACCGCCACCGAGGCTCGAACTCTGATCGTAGGCTGGTGGAACCTCGCCCAAATCTGCCCAGACCGTGCCGAATTCGGAATGATTGTGCAACGCGATACCCACATCCGGCCGCGCTCGGTGCAGTGCAAGATGCAGCGGAATCCCCAAGGGAACAGGCCAATCACCTTCAAGGACCTTGCCGTCCAGATCGATGCGGATGATGTCGGCCGGGAGAATCTCCTCCCAGGTCAGAAGCCACGGATTGCACAACATGGTGCCGTCTCCGAGGTTGTATGTGATGTGTCCGGCGAGATGATCCCGATAACCCTCATTCCACAGTGCACGGGCAAGAACGACAATCTGTTCCGCCGGCGTCAGATCCGGGATCAGTTGCGCCACAGACGGCTTGAACTTCTTCACATCGACCTCTCGATACTTCGCAGGTTCGGAAAATTGCACGTCGAAGGTAATTTCACGAGATCTGTTGCATTATAAGTATCTCTATGCGATACTGTGTATCAATTCTGTATCAACAATAGGGGTGAGCCAGATCTCAGTCAAGACAATCGGTGGTCTCACGCGTGGTCTTCACGTCATCGAGGCCATCGCAGCCCATCAACCTATCGGGTTGACAGCGCTCGCCCGCCTACTCGACATCGACAAGAGCGCCATGCAGCGCACCCTGGCGACTCTTCATGAAGCCCAATGGATTCGCCCCGCCGGCGACGCCCCACCCCGGTGGGAACTCTCCACTCGCTGCGTCGTCGTCGCCGGCCAGGTCTACAACGGCTCGTCACTTACAGCACGCGCACAACCGGTCATGACAGAGCTCCGCAATGCAACCGGAGAGAGCGTTCATCTCGCCGTTGCAGAGAACGAACACATGATCGTGCTCGGCGTAGTCGACGGCAACCAGATGGTCCGTACAGCGCTGAAGGTAGGACAGGTACACGCGCCCGAGACCAGCGCTTCCGGACGCGTGATCCACGCCTATCTCACACAGCAAGAACGCGAAAACGGTTCGAGCGAACCACATTTGTTGCTGAGTCCTCAGGAATACCAAGAGATTCGCTCTCGCGGATGGTCCGTCAGCGCCGGTGCAGTACAGCAGGGATCAACCAGTCTCGCTTCAGCGATCCTCGATGTATCAGGCTCTCCGATCGGCGCGGTAGTGATCAGCGGGCCCGAAACACGAGTCACGGAAGACTACTTCGCTCATTACGGCCAGTTACTCCGAACTGCCGCAGACCAGCTCGGTGGGACGCCTTGAGCAGTCGTCAGTCGACTTGCGTCGAAAATGCGACTATCGCCAGACGGACCTGTTCGGATTGTGCGGTAACGCCTTTCACATCCAGCGCGGTCTCGAACGGGATCAGGCTTCCGGTCGGCAGTGATCGACCACCCAGGTCGGCTGTACCGGAGAGCACCACAACGTATCCTCGGCCCTCACACGGACGCAACGCCTCGGCCGCTAGCGCCACGCCCGGGACAAGCGCGACACCGAATGCCGAAGCACCACGACGAGTGCGGGCCAGTAGATTCAACTCACCTGTACCACTGAACTTCTCCTCAACGCTGCAGGTGAAATGCTCACCGGCACGAGTCTCACCCTTAACTCGCGACTCGGGCATGTAGTTCAGTCCGACGGCAGGATCGAGTCGCAGGGTGAAGTACGACAGACCATCCGGGCCGTCGGCGAAGATCGGGCCGTACACCGTGTACGCATCGCTGTAATGCACCGTGCCCGAGCCTATTGCGTGTCTACCCAAGCGGCCGTCACCGTCCAATACAACCTGAAATTGATCGACCTCGTGGTAGTGCGGCCGAAGTACCGGCGCTTTCTGCCCGACGAGATAGGCCTGAAAGCCACCGTCGTCCGAGCCGTCCGAATGCCCTCCCAGGTAGTCGCTCATCAAGAAATCACCAGCATCCGTGGCCCTCAGGACCGTTCGGGACTGCTCTGGCGTGACTGCATTAGGTGCCGAGTTCATCAGATCCCCGTCATCCCACGGTTTCCACAGGAACCACGCCGAAGTCCCGTTCGCGCGCCGAACGTGGCACCGGTACGGGGATCGCTTCGAGCAGGGACCGGGTGTACTCCTGCTGCGGATTCCGGAAGATGTCTGCCACCGGCCCACTCTCGACCACCTCGCCGCGCGCCATCACCAGTACACGGTCCGCGATGACTTCGATCAATGCCAAGTCGTGGCACACGAAGAGATAGGCAAGTCCTAGTTCCTCCTGAAGGTCTCGCAGGAGATTGAGCACCTGGGCACGAACCGAAACATCTAGTGCTGCAACGGGCTCATCGCAGACGATCATCTTGGGATTCAACGTCAATGCACGCGCAATAGCCACGCGCTGAAGCTGCCCACCCGACAATTCCGCTGGATATCTACCGAAATAGCGTGAGCCGATACCGACTTTGCCCAACATCTGCGTCGCCAGCTTCTCGCGCGCAGCCCGGTCCATGTCGGTATGGACGACAAGCGGTTCGATTACTGCATCCACCACTGTCATTCGTGGATTGAGTGAACTGTGCGGATCCTGGAAAATCATCTGCATCCCACGACGCATCTTGCGTAGTTCAGCCGGCTTGGCCGCCCGAACGTCGACGCCGTCAAACGTAATCGAGCCGGTATCGGGTTCGATCAACCGGAGTGCAATGCGGCCGACCGTCGATTTACCTGCGCCCGACTCCCCCACGACTGCAAGACATTCGCCGGCCTCGAGGGTGAAGCTGACATCCTTGACCGCATGGGACCACTTCGTGCGACGCCCAAGGAAGTCGCGTCCGGACGAGAACGATTTCGAGACATTCGAAACTTCGAGAAGACTCATCGCACACTCACTCCTTGCAGATCGAGATCCTGGACACGCAGGCATCGTGCTTCTCCGGTGGGAACACTCGCCATCGGTGGATGCCCCACGTCGCAGACTCCCGGAGTGACATGTCCGCATCTCGGCGCGAAACGGCAACCCGTCGGCCAATCTGCGGCTGCGGGGATTCCTCCGGGAATCGCAACCAGTCTGCGATCCGCGTTCAGTCCAGGCTGGGGTATCGACGCAAGGAGCCCAGAAGTGTAGGGATGCTGTGGCCGGAAGAAAACTTCTTCTGCAGCCGCATTTTCCGCGATCTCGCCGGCATACATGACCACAACACGCTCGCACAGCTCCGCAACCACAGCAAGATCGTGACTGACGAAGAGTAACGCCACTCCCGTCTGCTCCTGCAGATCTCGCAGCAGATCGAGGATTTTCGCTTGTACGGTCACATCGAGCGCGGTGGTGGGTTCGTCGGCAATCAGCAACCGCGGATTGCATGCCATCACCATTGCGATCATCACTCGCTGGCACATGCCACCACTGAACGCATGCGGGTACTCGGTCACCCGCTCCTTGGCTCGGGGAATCTGTACCAGTTCGAGCATCTCCACTGCCCTCGCCATAGCAGCCTTGCGATCCAAACCCAGATGCTTGCGAACGGATTCCGCGATCTGATCGCCGACCGTATAGGCAGGATTGAGACTACGAATGGGCTGCTGGAAGATCATGCCCATTCCCCTACCGCGCAGCTTTCGCCACTCACGCTCGTGAACCTTGGTCAGATCTCGTCCGTCGAATTCTATGGACCCTCTCGCAATCCGGCCGCCGGTTGCCGCGGTCAATCCCATCACCGCCAGCGACGAAACAGTCTTCCCGGATCCGGATTCACCCACCAGCGCCACGGATTCTCCGGCGCCGACGTCGAACGAGACGCCGTCGACCGTAGTTTGCCATCCGCCTGCACTCGGAAACTCGATCGTCAGATCTCGAACCCGTAGAAGCGGTTCACTTTTCGTTCCGAGCCCTGCTGATGTGCGGGTGTCATCACTAATTGTCACCATTGCGACTCCGTAGAAGGGATCGACGAACACCGTCGCCCAGGTAGGTGAAGGACAGGACGGTCAGAAAGATCATCACGCCGGGCGGCCAGACCAGGTATGGCGCAATCTGCATATTCGACGCCGCGGTACTGAGCATCGAACCCCAACTCGCGGCCGGGGCCTTTGCCCCGAGACCGAGGAAACTCAAGCTCGCTTCAGCCGCTACGGCTGCGCCGAGCGACACCGAGATGACCAGCACGACAGGCGGCAAGACATTCGGGAGGATATGGCGGACAATTGTCCTGATCGGCAAACACCCCAGTGCGATTGCGGCCTCGATATAGGTCTCTTGGCGCACATCCATGGTGGAAGCTCTTGCGACACGGAAGAATCTTGGCGCCATCACCAATCCGATGGCGAGCATCGCATTGGTGATTCCGGATCCGAGAACCGCAACGATCGTAATTGCGAGTACGAGCGACGGGGCACTCATCAACGCGTCCATCACTCGAGTGATCACGGAATCAACCCAGCCACCTCGATAGCCCGCCATAACGCCCAGCGGAAGCCCCAGAATCAGTGCGACACTCACAGCTTGGAGGGATGCTGTCAGGGAGATCCGAGCACCATAGATCAATCTGCTCAGCACATCTCGCCCGTAGTCGTCGGTTCCCAAGAGATGATCGGCGCTCGGCGGCTGCAGTCGGTTGACAACTTCCTGCAAGTACGGATCGTGCGGAGCCAGGATCGGGGCAAAAACAGCCATGAGCACCAGCAGCAGAATAAAGACACCTGCCACCAGCGTAACCGGCTTCTTCAGTAGAAGTTTCAGCCCGCGATTGCGACTGGAACGCTTCGTCGTAGCGCTCTCCGTAAGTGCCTCAGGGTCAGTCATGCGCGAACCTTAGGGTTGAAGTAGCCATAGGAAATGTCGACAAGCAGATTCACGACCACGACCACCACGGTCGTGAAGAGCACGAATCCGAGTAGCACCGGAATATCTCGGTTCTGGACGCTGTCCACCGCTAGACTTCCGAGACCTGGCATGCCATAGATGATTTCGATGGTCACTGCTCCACCCAGCACTTCGGAGACGCGGAAACCAAGCACGGTGACCACCGGGATACACGCGTTCTTGAGTCCATGTTTGAAGACGACGCTGGGGCGACTAAGGCCCTTCGCCTCCGCGTTGAGAATGTAGTCGCTCTTCAGGACTTGTCCCAGCGACGAGCGTAATTGAAGTGTCACTTCCGCGGCAGGCAGCAAGGCCAGGGCAGTACCGGGCAAAATCAGGTGCTGAATCCAAGGAACAAAGCCATCGGACAGCGGTGCGTAACCGAAGGCCGGAAAGATCTGATTCGTTACGGCAAAGACGGATACCAATACCAAGCCGAACCAGAAGGCCGGAATGGCAATCGCGATGGATGCCACGACGTTGACCATACGGTCGACGATTCCGCCGGGATGCAGCGATGCGACAACGCCGAGGACCACGCCGACCGTCACCGCAAGCACCATTGTGAAGATGACCAGCGACAGCGTTGTCGCCATCCTCCGGAGTATCAGATCCGTAACCGACTGGTCGGAGAGGAACGACGTTCCCAAATCTCCTTGCAGCACACCCCCGACCCATCGGAGATAACGCAGGAAGATGTTGTCGTCCAAATGAAGTGACGTACGGATCTCAGCCAGCCGCTCGGGCGTCGGATTCTCTCCGGCGAGAATTACCGCCGGATCTCCGGGCGACAGATCGATCAACAAGAAGATCATCAAGGGCACGATCAACAGAAGCGGCACAGCCGCCAGCAGCCGTCGCCCGGCATAACGCAACATAAGCACCCCTCACCGGCGCTTACAGCCGGTCCGTGTCGGCGGTTCCGCTTCCGGGTACGTGCAGATTGCACGTACCCGGAAGCGAACCGGTCTTCATCGAGAACGATCTGAATTCAACAGTTCTACTTGGTCAATCCGACGTATCGAAGGTCGAAGATTCCGGTGTCTACCCACGGGATGTTGTCGGCATTGACAACCTTGCCACTGAAGATCGTGGCATTCGTCTGGTTGCAGATGGGCACGAACATGGCCTCAGCCAGTGTCTTCGACCAGATCTCGTGGTACATGGTGCCCCGCTCGTCCTGGGACAACGTCGGGTTGGCTGCCTTCTTGGCAAGTGCAGCGATCTCGGGATTGCCGTTGGCGAAGTCGTACGGACCCACGACGAACGTGTTGACGGTCTCGGCCGGGTCGACCTTCGGGCTGAAACTGTTCGATACCATCGACTGGAACGCTCCGGCAATGTAGCCGGGCTCGTTCTGCGTGTTCGGCACCGGATCCAACTCGGCATCGAATCCCGCTGCAGTCAAGGATGACTGAATCACATTGGCAGGCTTCTCCGTATTGGTTCCTGCACCGAAGGTCAACTTGATCTTGGCTCCCCCAGCCGCTTCGACCAAGCTCTTGGCCTTGTTCACGTCAAAGGTGTAGGGGTACTTGTACGACGGGTCCGCTGCCCAACTCGATTCGGGGTACATCTGACGGTACGGAGTACACGTGCCCGAGAACAGCGCACTGATCGCCTCGGGATCGATGGCGTGCGCAACAGCTTGACGCACTTCAGGTTTCGCGAGGTCATCGCGCGAACGCATGAAAACACCGAGCACGTTGCGGAACTTCACCTTGTCGATACCCAGGACGTTGCGGTCCGCGAGGGTCTGCGCTTGGACGATCTCATTGGCAGAACTCACCCAACTTAGGTCGGTTGCATCGGTCTGCATACCGTTGAGACGCGTCGTCGCGTCAGGCATCGTTTTGAAGCTGATTCCGCCGAGCAATCCAGCTGCAGGATCCCAGTAATCGCCCTGCGCCCGAGTAACCTCGAGCGACTCCTCCGGTACGTACTTGCTAACGGTATACGGTCCGGATCCACTCTGGCCCGGGTCATTTCGAATGTCCGTTCCTGCCTCGATAGTCTTAGGACTGACCATCATACCGACGTTGGTACTGAACAATCCGGGTAATTCCACACCGGACCCCGGCACCAGGTTCAAGCGTGCGGTGGTCGGATCGACAACGTCGACGGACGCAATGTCGTCGAGAGCCGCCACGACTGTGCTGCCGGCCATTGTCTTTCCACGTTGGAAGTTCGCGGCGACAGCTGCGGCATCGAACTTGGATCCGTCATGGAACGTGACGTCGTCCCGCAGTTTCAATTCGAGATACGCGCCATCGGGGGCGAACTCCCATGACTTGGCAAGTCCGGGAACGAGGTTGCCGTCCTTGTCGACCATCGTCAAACGATCGAACATCGGAGTCAGATAACCCCATCCGCCGTAGCTTGCTTGCAGGTACGGGTCCAGATTTCGAGTCGGCGCCGCCGCCGTCACCCGAAGGACGGCACTGCGATCGATGTCTGCGGCCGATGCAGTCGAGCCGCCGGCCGTGGTTGTTCCGCCACCACCGCCGCAGCCGGCAACCGCCAGCGCAGTCACCAACGCCACGGCGGCAACTTTGCCTCTACCGTTCCATTTTCCGGTCATCGAATTCCTCTCGAAGTGGATCTCTACGGATCAGAAACCCCGTACGCACAGAGCCGCTCAGGTCTATTTGGCAGACTAACGCGTATATGCCTATTAGGTATACGTTTCGTGGAACTAAGTTTGAGTTTCGATCCAGAACGGCGATTCACCAACCTCGAATCCCGGTCAACGAGACGGAAATTCGGGACGAAGGGCCTAGTCAGCACCCTGACTGATCTCGCAATGCCCTCTTATCCACCTTGCCCAACGCGGTCAACGGGAGGCTGTCCACAATGTGAATCCGCTTCGGGGCTTGGACCGACCCTTTGCGTTGCTTGACCAACGCCACCAGTTCGGACTCATCCACGATTACGCCGGGCCGTAGGACTACCGACGCCGTCACAGCCTCACCCCATTTGTCGTCCGGAGTTCCGTACACCGCCGCACTGGAGACGCCGTGGTGGGAAGTCAACGCATCCTCGACTTCCTTGGGATAGACATTGAACCCACCGCTGATGATCATGTCCTTCTTGCGATCAACGATGTACAGGTATCCCCGATCATCGACGCGGGCGATATCGCCGGTGTGCAACCAACCGTCCACGAGCGTCTCTGCCGTCAACTCGTCGTTCTTCCAATAGCCATCCATGGTCGCACCGTCGCGCACACACACTTCTCCGAGTTCACCCGTGGGGACCTCCCGCCCCTCGGTGTCCCGCACCGAAACCGTGAACGGACTGAGCGGAAATCCGCAGGACGAGAGCAGATCCGGATCGCTCGGATCGTGGTCGGACTTCTTCAGTAGTGCAATCGGATAACACTCGGTCTGTCCGTACAGTTGCGAAAATACCGGGCCCACTCGATCCAGCCCCTCGATCAACCGGGACGGTGACATCGGCGATGCACCGTACAAGATCAACTCCAGTGAAGAAAGATCCGCGCCGGCGATCGCAGGGTCGTCGAGCATCGAGTAAATCATTGACGGCACAAGGAGCGTGAAGTTCGATCGCTCACGCTCTATCGCCGCGAAGACACGCTCCGGGGTGAATCCGTTGATCAGATGCACGCTGCCACCACGAATGAAGGTGGACAACACTTTCGACCCACCGACATGACTCAACGGCGCTACCGAAAGGTAACGGGGGTTGTCCGGAATCTCGAAGTCGCTCAATATGCCGGCCGTCGCACGGACAGCAGACGCATGACGACGCATCACGCCTTTCGGTTTGCCAGTAGTTCCGCCGGTGTATGCGATCACTGCGATGTCCGATCGCGAGGCAAGGTCGACTGCCCGCGAACTTCCTACCGAACTCGCCAAATCTTGCAGGTCACAGGCAAAGTCGCACGGGCTGAAACTGAAAACAGCGGTGACATCGTCTACGCACACGGCGGCCAGCTGCCCTGCACGCTCACCATGATGGCGTTCGTCGACCACCAAGCCGTCTACCTCGGCGTCGCGTATCTGGAACATCTGATCGCCGAACGAGCCCATCGGATGCAACCATGACGTCGCGATTCCTGAAGCGTGCGCGGCTGCACCGATGCACCAGGCTTCGGCGCGATTGCCGGCCAATATTGCGAGCGTAGATCCTCGACCTAATCCCCTGCGCTGCAGTATATGTTGATAGCGTCCGATCAGGTCTTCCGCACCGGCATACGAGAGCGTCCCGCCGTCCCAGGAGAATGCCGGCCGTTCCGGATATCGACGTAGCGCTCGAATCGTCAGTGAACCCATCGTCTGTCCGGGACCGAAGATCCCCGCATTTCGATTTCCTCCAGTTATCACTGAAGTTCCTCCAACACAGTCACGTTGGACTGCGTCTCGAGCATCGATCGGGTTCTCGCACGGGCACTGTGGTACTCGTTCCGCGTATCTCGGACGAGGTCCGATACCGGCCCTCGCCGCTTCACACCCGACACCGTATGTCCGGCACTCCAGACATCGATCCATCGCACCGGACCCGCTGCCGGCGCCTTTGCCCCGAACAGTTCGGCCGAATCCTTCACGGAGATCTGCTCGTTCAATTTTCCAGGATCGAGTCCCTGCGCTCGGATGGACGGCTCGAGCATGTTCGTGCGCAACCCGGTGAACGCGTTGGTCAGAAGTACATCGTCCATAGTGCTGGCGACCAACATATCCTTGTACGCCGGGGCACCGGCGCTCTCGTCCGTGGCAATGAACCGAGTGCCCATGTAGGCCGCATCGTATCCCGCCACCTCCGCAGCCCACAATGCGTGCCCGTCCGAGATGCCGCCGGCGAGAATTACTGTGCCATCGAATAATTCGCGAACAGTACGAACAAAGACAAACGGGTTCATCCAACCCGTCTGACCACCGGCCCCCGCAGACAACAACACCAGTCCGTCTGCTCCGGCCGCAACTGCTTTCTCCGCATGACGAAGAGTCCCCACGTCGGCAAGGACCTTGGCACCGATATCGTGAAGCGGACCGATGATCGGCGCGGGAGACCCCACACTCGCAATAACCAATTCCACCCGGTGTCGGAGTAGACACGCAACATCGTCTGCCAGTCGAGGTTGCCTGATGATCAGGTTGGGGCAATACGGGGCGATTGTTCCGCCGCTCTCCTCCTGCTCGCGGTCGAAGATCGTTAGCCAGGCATCGAGTTCCTCCACTGTGCGAGCGTTCGCCGTCGGAAAGGCGCCGACTACTCCCGCGGCACAGGCGGCCGAGACAAGTTCAATCCCGCTCACCCTGAGCATCGGAGCTGCAATGACCGGGATCCGCAGACGGCTGCCGAACATATTCCGAAAGGTTTGCACCGGATCGGACTCTTCAACACCGACTGAACTCTGGCTCACAAAACTGCTCCAATTCTCCTGCAATACAAACGTTCAGGGCAAATATCCAGTACGCATGACCGGGCTGGCGGGCTCCGAATCACGGCCACCTGAGAGTCGCAGGGCACCGAGAAGCGCATTGCGCAATTCGCGCGGGTCAATCACATCGTCATAGGTCACCGAACTTGCCAGACGCCACGGACCTGCGGCCTCGTTCTCGATCAGTGCGCGCTGTGTGCGCTCGTCGGCTTTCGCGGTTCGCCCACCCACGGCGGCCGGAATTCCACCCAACATGCCGCCAGGAAAGGAGAGTGAAATCGTCTGACGGTCAAAAGCATTTTGCCCCATCACGGATCCACCGAAGCCGAACGCTTTCCGCACTGTCACATGCATTTTCGGCACCGTTGACCGATGCTGAGCCGCAAACATTCGAGCACTCGCCCGAAGTATCCCGTCTCGTTCGGACTTACTTCCCGCCAGAACACCCGGGTTATCGGCCAGGAAGATCAACGGCAGATGAAAAGCGCCGGTCATCTCGATGAACCGCGTTGCCTTCTCCGCCGCTGCAACGTCGAGCGCACCAGCTAGTACCAGTGGCTGATTTGCTACGACGGCGACTGCTCGACCACCCATCCTGGCCAGTGCAGTGATCACGGAAGAACCGTGGTGTGGCTGCAGTTCGAAAAGACTGTCCTCGTCCACCATCACTGACAACACATCTCGCATGTCATACGGGATACGAGGATTCGGCGGAACGATGTCGAGAAGAGTTTCGAGTGACCGTGGTGCCGCAATGGGGGCTTCGGCATCCGAGTGTTCCGTGCGACTCCACGCATTCGACGGAAAATACGACAGGTAGCGCCGAGCCATCGCGAGCGCAGAGTCGACGTCTGCGGCCACATTGTCTGCGACACCACTCTGCACGGCGTGCACGTGCGGCCCACCAAGATCTTCCTTGGTCACCTTTTCGCCCAGCGACGCCTCCACCAATGGTGGGCCCGCAGTAAACAGTGCGCCGTGACCTTCGATCATCACCACAAAATCAGACATAGGTGCAGTGAGTGCACCGTGGCCGGCGGACGGACCACAGACTACCGAGACCGTTGGAACAAGTCCTGAAAGTTCCGCCATCGCTTGAAGATCGTTGGGTGCCGGCCGATGCGGGTGCAGTGCATTGGTGGCCCGATGCCCCGCGCCTTCCAACAACATGATCAACGGAATACGCTCCCGCTTGGCAAGTTCCGCGATGCGGGCACGTTTGGTTGCGGCCGCAGTCCCGATCGATCCGCCGGCAACCGTGAAGTCCTCCGAACCGACCAGAACCGGTCGACCGTCGAGAAGACCGGATCCGGCAACAAATCCATCCGACGGTATCGATGTGTCGCCGGCGAGAACGCCGATTTCCTGGAAAGTGCCGTGATCCAACAGCTTTGTTATGCGCTCTCGGGAATCCACCCGGCCGAATCGTCGGTAACGCAGCAGCTTGTCCGGCCCACCCATTGCCCGAGCCGCCAGGCGGCGCTCATCGAGTGCAGCCAACAAGGGAGTCCAGGCGTGACGATTCTCCGAGACGATCGCCGGTTCCGCGTCGACATCGAGTTGTTTGCGTACCACTTTTCCGGTTGCATTGCGCGGTAACGGTTCTGTTGTCAGTCGCCATCGCGACGGAACCTTGTACTTGGCGAGGCGTTCCCGCAGATACCCGAGCAGCTCTACCTCCGTGACGGATCCCGGCTCCTCGACAACAACAATTGCTGCCACTTCTTCGCCGTAGTCCGCTTGGGGAATTCCGATTACCGCGCATTCCTGCACTGCCGGGTGCTCACTGAGAACGTTCTCGACCTCGACCGGGTAGATGTTCTCCCCACCACGCAGAATCAGATCGGAACGACGGCTGCTGACGCGAAGGTGACCGTCTGCCATGAACCCCAGATCTCCGGTGCGCAGCCATCCTTCCGCGTCGAGTGCCGCCGACGTCGCGGATTCGTTGTTCCAGTAGCCCACCATCACGTGCGGCCCGCGCAGGCATATCTCGCCCTCGTAACCGTCCGGGAGCCGATGACCGTTGTCGTCCCGGATCTCGACACTCATCGTGACGACGGGGCGACCCACGGAATCGGGGTAGTCCTCGAGATCGGCTGCTGTCGCCAAGGTGGCTCCTGTGGACGACTCGGTGAGCCCGTACGTCGTCCCCAACGAACGCCCTGCCACCGGTAACAGTTCGCGGACCTTCTCCTTCAGCGCCGTCGACGACGGCGCCGATCCCAGTGACATCGTCTTGAGTGAGGACAGATCGTATCGGGACAGATCACCATGCGAAACAAGGCGATTCGCCATCGTCGGCACAGCTCCCCAGTTGGTGACCTGCTCACGCTCGATCAATCGCAGCACACGTTCGATCTCGAAGCGCCCGCTATAGATGACTGCGGTGTCACCGATCGACAACCGTGGAACGGCGAGATTGTGCAGTGACGCGATGTGGAACAGCGGATTCGACAGGAGAAACCGCCGGTCCGCGGGTGGACTTCCGAGATGCGTTGCCAACGCGTCGTTGAATCGGTGAAAGTCGTTTGCCGTGATGATGTTCCGATGCGAGTGTGTTGCACCCTTCGGTCTCCCGGTTGTGCCGCTGGTATACAAGATGACGGCGGGATCGTCCTCGTCAATAGCGCCGGTCGACAGTTCTGCGGCCACGTGCACCGTGGACAACCGCGGTACGTCGGATTCGACGGACAGCACCGGCACGTTCACATCACCGAGCAGTTCTCGTCGTTTTGCATCGGCGACAAGAAGTTTCGGAGTGGAATGCTTCATGCCGTAATCGATCTCGGGAGCGGACCACATCGCGTTCATTCCGACCACGATTGCCCCGAGTGACGTCGCCGCCCAGAATGTGATGATCCACTGGGCGTTGTTCGCAGACAGAATCGCCACGCGGTCGCCCTTGCCGATCGAGTACGTGCGTCGCAACTCCTCCGCTAGTGACGCCACACGAGAGAAATGATCGGCGAACGTGATCCGCAGTTCGTCACACACCAGATACTCGGCATCGCCGTACCGGACCGATGCGGCCAGAATCTCACGAAGCGTGTGCGCCCGGTTAGTGAACACCGGCATGACATGGCCGCGCACGGATTCGTCAGCCACCTCGAACAACTGCCCCGGGCCTGTTAGTTCTTCCACGGCCAGAGAACGCCGGTGTGCCATGTCCGGTTGAACGACCATCCTTGATCCATTTCTGTGACAACGCAGTTCGGTCGCGCTGGGCGAAAACTCGATGCGGATCGACGCCTACTTGTTCTACTCGAGGCGACTACTCACTACCGCTCATTGTGGATACTACGCAGAAGAGTCGTTCAACATGGGATATTTCGATTAGAAATACTTTTGAGTTCCTGGAGCCCCGTCGACCCCGCTCGACGCACGACAAAACGGCCCGGCAGTGTGTAAAGAACACACCGCCGAACCGCTATTGTCGCGCTGTTATCCCTGGGTCGGCGGCCATACCGGGGCGATGGACCACGGACGTGCCGTTTCGAGTTGCGACGCAACCTGAATCAGCAAATCTTCGCGCCCGAACGCGGCAACCAACTGCACGCCGATAGGAACACCGGCCGAGTCATGACCCATCGGCAAGGAAATCGCCGGCTGACCAGAGCTGTTGAACGGACTGGTCAAGCCGCTGTATCCGGCCGAGTGCTCCCAGATCGACATGGGATTCGCCGTATCGAGTAGACCCAGCGGTGCGGCCGGCCGAGCCATCGTCGGGGTAAGCAACAGATCGTGATCGACAAAGAACGCGCCGATCACCTGGGCCGCCCGCTCGAGTTCCTGCAGTGCTTTGACGACGTTGGTCGCACTCTCGGTCTTCGCGCGGTCGTAGATCATCCGAGCCATCGGCTCGAGGTCGTCGTCGCGGATTGCGCGGTTCACGACCTCGAGTCGTGCGTCAACCTCAATGGTCATGGGAATACCCATCAACACGGAAAGCCCGGCAGTGAGCGCATCGAGCGGAAAGTCCGGGGCACCTTCGGTGACATGGTGACCGAGTTCTTCGAGCAGACCGGCAACGGTCGTGGTGACGGCCGCGCACTCCGGGTCCACCGGGGTGCCATCCGGCAACGCGTTACTCAGAGCGATCCGCAACCGTCCGGGATCCGCGCCCACTTCCTCGACGTACGGCCGCTTCGGCGCCAGGATCACGTACGGATCGCCCACGGTCGGTCCGGCGGAAAGATCGAGGAGCAACGCGGTGTCCCGCACACTTCGGGTGAGCGCGTGATGAACGCCCATCGGCGACGCGAACAAAGTTCGTGCCGGCGCCGTCGGCGTTCGACCGCGACTGGGCTTGAGCCCGACCAAGCCGCAGGCCGATGCCGGAATGCGGATCGATCCGCCGCCATCGCTGCCATGGCCGGCAGGCACGATACCCACCGCAACGGCCGCTGCCGTACCACCCGAGGATCCTCCAGGCGATCGATCAAGTGCATAAGGGTTACGAGTGGGGCCGAACAGCGCCGGTTCGGTGCTTGCGTTCTTACCGAACTCAGGAGTGTTGGTCTTACCGATAATGACGAGCCCGGCGCGACGGTACCTCTCGACGAGCGTGGAATCCTCTTCTGCCACAGCGTCAGCAAACAATCGAGATCCGTTCGTGCTGGGCAGGCCCGCGACGTCCATGCCGAGGTCCTTGATCACGAACGGGATGCCGTGGAGTGGCCCGTCGGGCAGGCCTGCAGCCACTTCGTTGCGCGCTTCGTCACGGCATTCACTGATCACAGCGTTGACCGCAGGATTGCGCTCGTCGAGTCGGCTCAGACTGAACTCCAACACTTCCTTTGCCGATACGTCTCCCTTGCGGATCGCCTCGGCCAGGCCGGTCATGTCGCTGTTGTCGAACAAATCCTGCATCGATGCCCTCATCACTCGTGTACGGCTCGTACGATTGTGAGGTCCGTCATATCAAGCTGTTCAGTCGCAGCGGCCGCCCGATTCCGCTTACCGGGACTTGCCTACAAAATCAGTCCCTGCCGCTTGGCCTCCACAACCGCCGCGTGACGGCTCCGCACGTCGAGCTTGCCCATGAGGTTGCGCATGTACGTCTTCACCGTTTCGACGCTCAAGGAGAGTCGCTCCGCGATTTCCGCATTGCGCAGACCAAGCGCGACATAGCGCATCACTTCGGTTTCACGCGGCGAGAGAACAACCTCGCCCTCCACTCGATTCGGCGATGCCAATGCCCTAAGTTTTGCTTCAATCGCCTGCATCTGCGCGCTGACGCCCTTGTCCTCGAGTCCGGCTGCGATCTCACTCAATGCCAGAAAGCTCTCGGTCAACGCCACGGACACCTCGGCTTCGCGAATCGAAACCTGCTCCACTGCAGCGGCATCAAGCATCGCGACGCGCCGATCCACTTCGTCTCGAATCTCGATCTCACGAGCGAGCGAATACGACGCGCGCATCATCTTGTCTGCGATCACATCCCCGATCGGCAGATTGGCCCGCAAGCCGCCGTAGAGCGCGCCGCGCGTCTTGCCCCGAACGACGATGGGAACCGCCATCAACGACTCAATTCGCTCGGTACCGACCTCGTGGTCGTAGTCGTGCGTGATGTGCGACGAGTTGGCATAGTCCTGCACCGCGCCGGGTCGCTGTTCCGCGATCGCACGCCCACCAAGTCCGCACTCGGCGTTGATCTCGAGGTTTCGCAGGATGTTGGTGCGCGTTCCGACGTAGCCGGTGATGATCAACGAGTTCCCGCTCACGCAGCCGCCGAACAGGACCGGCAACTCGGTTTGCGGATGCAAGCGACGCAGCGCTGCGCGTAATGCGTCGTCGTCGCTCGGCCTCAAAACCCTGTTCACGTGCCCTCCTGGTCGGGGGTTGATGGCACATACCCACTTCAGAGGGTAGCGGCTTCGTCGGCCGCACAATAGCGTGCAACCCGAGCATTTGTTGTCCCGATCACACTTAGAGTGGTGCGTGGGCGACAGCGTCCGACCACGTCACCTTCGGAGGAACCCGTGTCTGCACCGACAGCCAATAACACCCCGCTCAGCCCGCTGCGTTTTCTCGAACGCAGTGCATCGGTGTTCCCCGATCGCACCGCCGTCATCCATGGCGACCGGACGTACACGTACCGCGAATTCGGCGAAGAGGTAGCCACGCTCGCGCGAGTACTGCGTGGGCGCATCCAACCCGGTGATCGCATCGCCTACCTGGCGCCGAACATCCCCGAGATGCTGTTTGCCCACTTCGCCGTCCCTCTGGCCGGCGGCGTACTCATCGCTCTCAATTCGCGTCTGGCGGGCCCCGAACTCGAATACATCCTCGATCACTCGGGCACCACGATCCTGTTTGTCGACTCCGAATTTGTCGGTTCCGTCGCCTCCTCCAAGACAAACGTATCGAGCTTGCGCGAAATCATCGAGATCCCCGATTCGACGGTGCCCGCCCCCGAAGTTCCTGCCGGAATCGTCACCGCACAATACGAAGACCTGTTGGCCGAGGGCGAAGCACTCGGCGATCAGCCGCTGCACTGGGGCGTCGACGACGAACAGCAGTGCATCGCCATCAATTACACCTCCGGTACCACTGGAAAACCCAAGGGCGTCATGTACTCCCACCGCGGGGCATACCTCAACTCCCTCGGCGAGACCTTCCACAACGGCTTCGACGGATCCACGAAGTACCTGTGGACGCTGCCGATGTTCCACTGCAACGGCTGGTGCACACCCTGGGCCGTCACTCAGGCCGCCGGTACCCACATCTGCTTGCGCGCTGTCCGCGCCGACGCCATCTGGGACGCCATCGACAACCTCGGCGTGACACATCTGTGCGGGGCTCCGACGGTCTGCTCCACGATCGCCGGCGCGGAACAGGCCCACAAGGTCAACACCCTGCGCATCACCACCGCGGGCGCTCCCCCGTCGCCGACAGTCATCGGTCAACTCGAAGAAATCGGCATCACCGTCGTCCATGTCTACGGACTCACAGAGGTGTACGGGCCGTACACGATCTGTGAGTACCAAGAGTCCTGGGACGAGAAGTCGCCCGCCGAGCGCGCCGCATTGCTCTCTCGTCAGGGCGTCGGGATGGTGCAGGCCGAGAACGCCCGCGTCGTCGATCCCGATATGAACGACGTCCCCGCCGACGGCGTCGCCATGGGCGAGATCATGCTGCGCGGCAACAATGTGATGCTCGGGTACTACCGCGACGAAGCCGCCACTGCGCAGGCCTTTGCCGGTGGCTGGTTCCACACCGGCGATCTCGGTGTCATGCATCCCGACGGATACATCCAACTCAAGGACCGCGCGAAGGACATCATCATCTCCGGCGGCGAGAACATCTCTACCGTCGAGGTGGAGCAGGCGATCATGAGCCATCCTGCAGTGGTCGACGTCGCCGTGATCGGTGTCCCTGACGAGAAGTGGGGTGAGCGTCCCAAGGCATTTGTGGTTCTGGGCAAGGGTTTGACCGCTACCGCTGAAGAACTTGTCGAGCACACCCGCTCCTTGCTGGCCGGCTACAAGGTGCCTCGCGACATCGTCTTCCCGCTGGAACTTCCTCGCACCCCGACTGGCAAGGTCCTCAAGTTCGAACTCCGGGCCACTGCCACGTAGTTCAGTCCAGCAGCTTCTTACGTGTCCGGCTGTAAGGAATCAGCGGGAAGAAGTGGGCGTAGACGCAGATCGACAGGTTGCCCGTCGGAAGGGAACGGCAAGGACGTGAAGTTGAGCGGGGCGACATAACCTGCGTCGACGTGCCAGTCGAAGCGCAGGAGGACGTGATGCATGATTGCTTTGATCTCGGCACCGGCGAAGTGCATTCCGAGGCATTTGTGTACACCACCGCCGAACGGTTCCCAGGCGTATCGATGCACTTTGTCTTCGCGTCGATGCTCCGCGAAGCGCTCGGGATCGAAACGCTCTGGTTCAGGCCAGTATTGCGACATGTGGTGGGTGAAGTGAGGAGCAACTGCAGCATAGGTCCCCGCCGGCACGAAGTGCCCCTGCACTTCGGTATCGCGTACCGCTCGGCGCGCCATGACCGGTACGGGAGAGACGATTCGGAGACATTCCTTCATAACCAGATCGAGGCTGCCCAGTCCGTCGAGATCTGCATAACTCGGCGTCGAGGTCTCTAATGCGAGGGACTCTGCCCGACACCTGTCCTGCCACTGTGGGTGTTGCCCCAGGTACTGCATCATCGTGGAGATGGTGATCGTAGAGGTGTCGTGCGCGGCCATCAGTAGGAAGATCATATGATTGATCACCTCGTCGTCGCTGAAGCGTTGCCCTGCTTCGGATTCGATGTGACAGAGCACGGAGAACAGGTCGTCGGTTTCACGAGTTCGTCGCGCCGGTAGGTAGCGACGAAAGAAGTCTTCCAGGACTCGGCGTCCGTCGAGTCCTCGCTTCCATCGGGTCCCCGGGACGGGATAGCGGATCACCGAGGTTGCCGCCTGGACGCAATCGACGAAGGCCTCCTTCACCGAGGAAATCTCGCTTTCGGTGGTTCCTTCCGCGCCGCCCATGAAGATGGTGGTGGCGAGATCGAGGGTGAGCGTTTTGACTTCCGTGTATGCACGAAATCCGTCAGTGGGGATCCAGGCGTCAAGTGCCGCGTCGATCGCCGGGTTGAGAACTTCGACCGTCTTCTCGAGTCGCGATCGGGTGAACGCCTGCTGCATGATTCGACGGTGCCGTAGGTGCTCTTCCGAATCGAGAAGCATTAAGCCACCGTGAAAGAAGGGGCCGATCAGGACTGACCAACCATCGCTGTTGACAAAAGCTCGATCCTTGTTCTGCAGCACTTCTTGGCAAGCGTCAGGTCCGAGAACAGCGATCCAACGCCGACCGACCATCGAGAACCACGAGACCTCGCCGTAACGATCCCAATGCTTTTGCATCAAAGCGAGTGGATTGCGGATGTACTCGAGTGCGTGCCCGACGACGGGCAGCCCTGCTCGGCCCGAGATCGGGTGCAACTGTGAGCGTGCGGGTGGGCTGGCCAGGATCTTGGACATGATGAACCTCAACTCCCGTTTCAATCTGACAGTGCATCCTGTCAGATACCTGCAGTCTGCGTCACAGCGATTGCGTCTGTCAATATCGAACTATGACTTCTCCTACGCCGCGTCGGTATGCCGGCCTGAGCGGCGACCAGCGCGCAGCACTGCGTCGCGAAAGCTTGCTCGAGGCTGGACTGGAAGTATTTGCGGTCGCAGGAAATCGCGGCGCCACGATGACCGCCATCTGCGCGCACGCCAAGTTGACGGAGCGATACTTTTACGAAAGCTTCACCAGCAGAGACGAATTACTGCACAAAGTCCTGGACGGAATCGCCGACGAGATCCGTGACGCCGGACTGTCCGCGCTTCGAGCGAGCACCGGAACGCTCGAGCAGCGCGTACAAAATGCCATCGCGTCATTTGTCACCATCCTTACGGACGATCCGCGCAAGGGGCGGGTCGCGATGATCGAATCCGCCGCGTTCGAACCCCTCCGCACTCATCGACGCGCAGCACTGCGGGGCTTTGCCCAGATGGTGGCGGATGAAGCCACACGTATGTACGGAGACCGAGCGTGGCCACCACATCAGGGTGAGATCAACGGACTGCTGTTCGTGGGCGGCTTGGCCGAGCTGGTCACCGCATGGCTGAACGAGGAGATCGCTATTACGCCTGGGGAAATCGTCGAGGCGGCAACATTCCAATTCACGTCCACCGCACATCGTTGAGCGGTCGTTAATCTGCCATGGTCCGTCACACCGGCTGCAGGCGCAATACTTGTCCGTATGAGTGAACGCGCAGACATCCCCGGAACCGACCCGGCACAGTTCCGGGTCCATGTCGCGTCCCAGGCAATTCGACTGTTCTCCGAAAACGGCTACGACGCCACCACCGTCGAACAGATCGCCGCTGCTGCCGGAGTATCGCGTCGCACGTTCTTCCGACAGTTCCGGTCCAAGGAAGACGTGATCTTCGCAGATCACGAGTCGCTACTCCAGCACGTAGCGGAATTCCTGTCAGCCGATTCCACCGATCCGTGGGCGTCGGTGTGCGAAGCAGCCGGATTGGTCTTCGACTTCTTCCAGCAGAACCGTGACCTGTCGATGCGGCGGTACCGCGTCGTCCAGCATGTTCCCGCGCTGCGTGACCGCGAACTGGTCACCGGGTTCCGCTACGAACGACTCTTCGTCGATTACCTACGTAGCTCTGTGCCTCGCGAACCGGTACTCAAAGTCGTCGGCTTTGCCGCCGCTGTCACTGCGTGCCACAACTACCTTTTGCGAAGCATGATCAAAGGCGATTCCGATGCCACCGCCGACGCATTGCGTCAGGCGCTGCTTGATGTGCGTCGTACGTACGGGGTGGTACCAGGATCCAAGGAAATCACCACTATGGAGAAGTCCGTCCTGGTAGTGGCATTTTCTCCGGGAACTTCCGCCGAGGAAATCAGCAGAAAGATCCACGAACAACTCGGCTGAGATGCATCGTACTGACGCCCACTCCTTGACCTGGCACTGAGTGCCGTGTTTGACTGAGTGCATTGGCACTAGTCTGCTGACGAGCCATGCTGGTCTTGTCGGCGCCGCACGACCCCCTTCTAACAAGGAGTGTTCCCATGGCCGGAAACCCGGACTTCAATCTCTTCAAGCTCAACGAAGAGCACGACGAGCTGCGGGCTGCTATCCGCGGACTCTCCGAGAAGGAAATTGCGCCCTACGCCAAGGACGTCGACGAGAACGCACGTTTCCCCGAAGAAGCACTGACCGCGCTCAACGCGTCGGGCTTCAACGCCATTCACGTCCCCGAGGCGTACGACGGCCAGGGCGCAGACTCCGTCGCCACCTGCATCGTCATCGAAGAAGTTGCCCGCGTGTGTGGCTCGTCCTCCCTGATCCCCGCCGTCAACAAGCTCGGCACCATGGGCCTGATCCTCAAGGGTTCCGAAGAGCTCAAGGCCAAGGTTCTCCCGGATCTCGTGAACGGCGGAATGGCGTCGTACGCCCTCTCCGAGCGTGAGGCCGGCTCCGACGCCGCTGCCATGCGTACCCGCGCAAAGGCCGACGGCGACGACTGGATCCTCAACGGCTCCAAGTGCTGGATCACCAACGGCGGCAAGTCAACCTGGTACACCGTCATGGCTGTCACCGACCCCGACAAGGGCGCCAACGGCATCTCCTCCTTCATGGTTCACAAGGACGACGAAGGCTTCGTCGTAGGCCCCAAGGAAAAGAAGCTCGGCATCAAGGGCTCCCCCACCGCTGAGCTGTACTTCGAGAACTGCCGCATCCCCGGCGACCGCATGATCGGCGCACCGGGCACCGGCTTCAAGACGGCACTCGAGACCCTCGATCACACCCGCCCCACCATCGGCGCGCAGGCCGTCGGCCTGGCCCAGGGCGCATTCGACGCCGCACTGGCATACACCAAGGACCGCAAGCAGTTCGGAACGTCCATCAGCGACTTCCAGTCCGTGCAGTTCATGCTCGCCGACATGGCAATGAAGATCGAGGCCGCACGCCTGATGGTCTACACCTCCGCTGCTCGCGCAGAGCGCGGCGAGAAGAACCTCGGCTTCATCTCCGCAGCAGCCAAGTGCTTCGCTTCCGACGTGGCCATGGAGGTCACCACCGACGCAGTTCAGCTGTTCGGCGGCGCCGGCTACACCACCGATTTCCCGGTCGAGCGCATGATGCGCGACGCCAAGATCACGCAGATCTACGAGGGCACCAACCAGATCCAGCGTGTCGTGATGTCGCGCGCACTGCTTAAGTAGGGTCTACGACCCTGTGCGCCTTTTTGGTAGTTACGACTGCCAAAAGGGCGCACGGGGGCTTTGCCCATCAATCGAAGGAGAATTGTGGAACTCGTAGGCGTTATCGGCGGCGGCACCATGGGTGCAGGCATCGCTGAGATTTGCGCAAAAGCCGGCAGCTCGGTGCTGGTGCTCGAAACCAAGGAAGAATTCGCTGCCGCTGCGCGCGAACGAATTTCGAAGTCGATCAACCGCGGCGTCGCCAAAGGCAAGATCACTCAGGAAGATGCAGATGCGGCTGTCGCTCGCGTCCGCGTCACCCTGGACATGGAAGAGTTCGCCGATCGTGATCTGGTGATCGAAGCTGCTCCCGAGATCGAAGCCCTCAAGTACGAGATTTTCGGCAAGCTCGACAAGATCGTCAAGCCGTCCGGCATTCTGGCGACCAACACGTCGTCGATCCCCGTCATCAAGATCGCCAAGGCCACTTCGCGCCCCGGCCAGGTTGTCGGTGTTCACTTCTTCAACCCCGTGCCGGTCATGCCGCTCGTGGAGATCGTGGTCAGCCTGACGACGTCCGAGGAGACCGTCCTCGCTGTCACCGATTACGCCAAGAACACGTTGCGCAAGAAGACAGTTCGCGCGGGTGACCGTTCGGGCTTCATCGTCAATGCACTGCTCATCCCGTACCTGTGCCAGGCCGTCCGGATGCTCGATTCCGGCTACGCCACAGCAGAAGACATCGACGAGGCCATGAAGGGCGGCTGCGGCTACCCGATGGGCCCGCTGACGCTCCTCGACACCGTCGGCCTCGATGTTGCACTCGCAGCATCCGAATCGCTGTACGCAGAATTTGCCGAGCCTCACTACGCTCCCCCGGCATTGCTTCGTCGCATGGTCGACGCCGGCCGCCTCGGCAAGAAGACCGGTCGCGGGTTCTACGACTACGCGTAATCACTTCACCTTTCAGTTTCGGCCCCATACCTTTCGACGGTATGGGGCCGGATTTGTATCCGAGTGAGTGCTGCATCTATTGACATTTTCACGCGGTGCCGCGAAAGTGCATGTTATGACAACAGGCGTTGTCATAACATGCAGAAAGGTCCGCCGACATGACCAGTGACGCCGATACTCGTTCGCAACGCCCAGAGTCACATGAACTCCGAGCCGCTCCGATCGGACCCGGCTCACTGACGTGGAAGCACTTCGGCGACATTCGCGGCCTGCTCTATCTCGGACGCGCGGGATCCCTGCAGAATATGCACCCAGCGGTAAGCGGAGCATTGCAAGACCATTCGAACTTCTTCGAGGATCCACTCGACCGACTGTTCCGATCGCTGCCACCCATCTACGGCGTTATCTACGACCAGCATGATCGGCGCACCGGAACCGTAGTCCGCGATTTCCACAAGGATCTCAAGGGAATCGACGAAACCGGCCAGCGCTACCACGCACTCGCACCCGATATTTTCTGGTGGACACACGTCACGTTCTTCGAGGTGATTCTCGATTTCAACGAAAGGTTCGCGTACAAGAAGTTCACGTCCGCCCAAAAGGACCAAGTTGTCCGCGAGGCCGTAACCTGGTGGCGCTGTTACGGTCTCACCGACCGGCCGGCCTTCGACGACTATGCAAGCTTCCGCACGTACTGGGAAAACATGCTCGACAACCAGTTGATCAACACGTACACCACCCAGTGGTCGAGCCGCATTTCGGAGCATCGCATCGCACCCGCGCCGGGGGTACCGCCGTGGTTGTGGAAGATCATCGGCCGTCCCACGACCGTCGCTGGAAACTGGCTCGCCAAGGCATTGATGCCCGAAAAGGCACGCGAGACACTCGAATGGGAATGGACTGCGCGCGACCAAAGGATCTACACGTGGTTCACCCGCGCCATGACCACGACAGATCGGTTCTGGCACCTCCTACCGCCACGCCTGCGATACGCTCCGCGCGCCTACGCCGGAATGCGCAAGCAGGGCCGGTAAGTCACCTCAGTGCTTGCGGTCCCCATCTGCTGCGGTGAACTCTGCACCGGAAGTCAGTTCGTCCCAACGCTCCTCACTGGTACACACCTTGACGATTTCCCCGCCTTCGGTACGCACCTGCACTAACCAGCACTCGGAGCTCGCCAACTTCGAGTGCCGAAAACCGGTTCGCCCTCCGAGGTGAAATGCACACTCGTATCGGGCGGCAGGTGAAGCGTCGATATAACAACGCCGTCGGGGACCGGTCCGAACCTGCCCCACAGCACCGCCCCGATCGACCACCAGATTTTTGTCTTCGACAAGAGTTCTCCACCACCTGAATCAAGTTATCCGGCAAAGCCGAAAGCGTCACGCGCGGAGATGTTTTGGCCGACCCAGCTCAATGCTCTATGCAGATTGAGCGAATCTCTCCAACAACGTGACGAAAGTCGACACGTCCTCTTGCTTCCACCCCTCGAGCATGTCGGCGATCCCGTCACGCCTGGCCTTGCTCACGTCCCCGAACTTCGCAGCCGCTTCCGGCGTCGGCGAAAACAGCGCCACCCTGCCGTCATGAGGGTCAGGTTCGGAGACCAGATAGCCCTCCTTGACCAGAGCAGCCAACTGTCGACTCACCACACTTCTGGCTAATCCCGTGGCAGCAATAATCGCCGCTGGTGACATTGGAGCCACGTCCGCAATTCGCGCCATAATGACAAACGCAGCGGGCGCCATCCCTGGCGCAACCGCACCCGCACTGGTCAACACAGCCTTCCGAGAACTCCGCACAAGCTTGCTGATTGCCTCTTGAATCGCCCGGATATCCGTCTCAGATTTTGTCGAACTCACCTGATCAGCATAGAGACGCCGCGCGTCCTGAGTCTCACCCCATAAATATAGTTGCATGATGTAACTAAATATGATTGACTATAGTCACATACTTTTTGCCAGCCAAGCAAGGAACCTCATGAAGGTAACGACAGTCGATAACAGTCCGAACACGACAATGTCTCGACGCCAGGTAAACGAAGCCTTCGGCGGAATTCTCATGGGCATGCTCGTCGCCATCTTGTCGACTTCCGTCATCAACACCTCCCTCCCTCGCATCGTCACCGATCTCGATGGCAATCAATCGACGCTCACCTGGGTCGTCACCGGATCGTTGCTCGCGGTCACCGTGAGCACCCCGATTTGGGGCAAGCTCGCCGATCTCTTCAACCGAAAACGTCTTCTGCAAATCTCGCTGGCGATCTTCATGGCCGGCTCACTCACTGCCGGACTCGCGCCAACGCCCATGATGATGATCGCCGCGCGCGTGGCACAGGGAATTGGAACCGGCGGACTCCTTGCCCTCTCCCAGGTCGCGATCGCTGACATCATCAGCCCTCGCGAACGCGGAAAGTACATGGGCGTCCTCGGTGCTGTCGTCGTGGCCGGCACGGCCGGCGGACCACTCCTCGGCGGCTTCGTCACCGATACGTTCGGCTGGCGCTGGAACTTCTATATCGTCATTCCCGTTGCCGTCATCGCGATGATCGTCATCCAACTCAAGCTCATCGTGGCCACACCCAAGGGTGCCGCTCGCATCGACTACATCGGGTCGGTCCTACTCACCGCCGCAATTTCGACGCTTCTCATCTGGCTCTCGCTCGGCGGCAACGAATTCGCGTGGGACTCCACATTGTCGTGGGGACTGGGCGTCGGCACAGCGGTGCTGATCGCAGTGACGTTGATCGTCGAGAGCAAAGTGAAGGACCCTGTCCTCCCCTTACACATGTTCCGGGAAAGAACCTTCACCTTGGCGATCATCGCCAGTCTGTCCGTTGGCATCGTCCTCTACAGCGTCTCCGTCTTCTTCAGCCAGTACATGCAGCTCAGCCGCGGCGCCACCGCCAGCGGCGCCGGCCTGATGACACTCCCGCAGGTCGCCGGCAACCTCATCGCCTCTACCGTCGTCGGCGCCCTCATCAGTCGTACCGGCAAATGGAAGCCTGCACTGATCACCGGAGCGTCGCTACTCGTCGTCGGCACCATCCTGCTCTCGACTCTGCGGGTGGACAGCCCGTATGCCGTAATCTTCCTTGCCACACCGATCATCGGACTCGGCCTCGGCATCATGGCGCAAAACCTTGTCCTGGTCGTACAGAATGCCGCGAGCGTCCTCGAGATCGGCGCGGCCAGCTCTGCCGCCGCATTCTTCCGCAGCCTTGGCGGCGCCCTCGCCGTAGCAGTGCTCGGAGCAGTACTCTCCACACGAGTCGATACCGAGATCGACAACGGCCTTCAAGAATCAGACATAGCAAAATCGGCGAGTGGGCTGACGGACGGAACGCTCCCCGACTTGCATACCTTGCCCGACGAAGTGCGCAACATAGTCGAATCCGCGTACGGACAGGGCATCGGAGAAGTCTTCCTCATCGCCGTTCCGTTCGCCGTGATCGCCCTGATCTGCGTCATCTTCATCCCGAACGCAGCTCTCGGCAACAAATCAGGTATCGAGCAGCTCGCCGACATCGAACTAGACGAGTCCGTAGAAGCTCGCACTGCCGTCAAGGTGTCCTAGCCACTCAGGCAAACATTGCGCGGACGGTATCGTCGTTGCCATGGCCCAACTACCTTCCGACGCGATCAGTGTCCGAGTGGACAGTTGGACCTGGGCTGTCCGCCTGTTCAAGACCCGTTCGCAGGCTGCGGCCGCATGCCGCTCCGGGCACGTCCGCGTGAACGGAACCTCTGCCAAGGCTGCTCAGCAGGTCAAAGCCGGCGACGAGGTTCGGGTGCGGGTGTCCGGCGTCGAACGCATCGTTCTCGTAGTCAAACCGATCACCAAACGCGTCGGCGCGGTCCTGGTTGCCGACTGTTTGAAAGACAATTCGCCGCCGCCCCCACCGCCGGAACTCCTGGCGTCCATACCGACACGCGATCGTGGCGCGGGCCGCCCCACCAAGCGGGAACGGCGAGATCTCGAGAAGCTTCGCGGTCTAGATCTCTGACGTCGGTATATCGGCCAGCACGTACGTCGATTCCAGCAGTAGCGTATCCGTGACACGGATGCCGGTAACGGCTTCACACAGCGCGAAAGTTGCTTCGTCATCAAGGTATTCGTCCGGCTCCGTCTCCGGCGAATCGAGATGGAAGCCACCGATCTCTGACATCAGCGGCAACAACGCGTCCGGTTCCGTGCCTTCGCGGGAGTGCGCGAACAGTGGCTCGAACGATGTTCTCACGTCCCCGTCGACGAACCAGTAAAAATGGGAGACACCGTGTCCGCCAGAATAGTTGCAGACAATCTCTCGTCCGGAGGACAGCGGCTGCATGATCGTCGGATTGATACCAAGCACTCCGTTGGGTTCGAACATCACAACCGAAGATTTGTACTCGAGCAGTCCCACTACGTCGGGCGCTCCCCGGCCGACGTTGTCGAACGCCCGCTCGTCCAGGTCCGAGTATGTGCCGATCAGTGTGCTCGCTGGGGTCGGGAGCGCAGCAAGAACCTGTTCCGCAGTGACGTTCGGGATGATGCTCAGACAGAATGCCTCGAAGAGGTCGGGACGATCTCTGGTCCAAGCGTAGTCACGATATGTGGGAACCGACATATCGGTCGACGCTACAGCGTTGGGGCAGCTGCCGTGATCGTTTGAGATCCAGCCACACAAATTTACGTGCCGTATCGGCGGAAGGTGGCGGGTTGGTTGAGCGTGGATCTGGGGATCGTGAACCTTGCGGTCACCACCGACGACGATCCGGACGAGCTTGATGTGCGGTGGTCCGGCGGCGCCGTCACCGCCCGCCGCAAGAAGAACCAGGTGATGCGGACGGCGTTGCAGAAGGTCGGCACGAAGTCCGCGAAACGGAAGATCAAACATGTGGACGTTACGATTCCCCGGCTCGGCAAGGGATTCGACGGCACCCGAGTTGTTGCCGTCACCGATACACATTTCGGTCCGATCAACCGCACCAAGTGGTCTGAAGGCGTCGCTGCCGCCGTGAACGAACTGCGCCCCGACATCGTCGCCCACGTCGGTGATATCGCCAACGGTACCGTCGAGCAACGACGCGGACAGGCGGCCCCACTTGCCACCATCCGAGCCGAACTCGCCAGCGTCTACGTGACCGGAAACCACGAATACCCCCGCGAGGCTCAAGGCTGGCTCGACTACATGGACTCCATTGGCTGGGAACCGCTGCACAACAGGCACATTGCCGTCGAACGTGGCGGTGACAGCTTGATTATCGCGGGCGTCGACGACGCCACCGCCGAGTCGTCAAAGATGGCCGGTCACGGCGCAAACTTCGAAATGGCTCTTGCCGGAACCGATCCCGACCTGCCGGTATTGATGTTGGCGCACCAACCCAAGCAGGTTTTCCAGTCCGAAGCCGCGGGCGTCGACCTACAGATCGCAGGTCACACACACGGCGGGCAGATCTGGCCGTTCAACTTCCTGGTCCGCCTCGATCAGCCTAACGTCCACGGACTCAGTCACCACGGCGAACGCACCCAGTTGTACACAAGCCGCGGTTCAGGGTTCTGGGGTCCGCCGATACGCATCTTCGCGCCCAGCGAAATCACTGTGCTGACACTGCGTTCCGCTTAGCCAGTTCACGTCGCTCCAATTCGCGACGCAATTCTTCGGTACCCACATGCTCGAGAGAGTCGTGATCAGACCGCTGTGCCAGGAGTTGAACCTGCGCGGCAAGATCCGCGACCTGTTTACGTGTAGCACTCTGTGCTGCGTCGTCTTGCTCGGCTATCTGCTCGAGCAACCACGATGCCAGGGTGGCAGTCACGATACCCAACAAGGCAATTCCACTGATCATCAGAGTTGCCGCTATCACCCGTCCCGTCGCGGTGACCGGTGAAATATCGCCGTATCCAACGGTTGTCACGGTCACGATCGCCCACCACAGCGCCTGACCGTAGGTTCTGATCTCGGAACCGTCGGCATGGCGCTCGGCGTCCAACATGGCAAGTGCCGCAACACTGATCAGCAGTGCTGTGCCCGAAATTGCATAGAACACAACCCGCCCGCGAAGTGTCGCGCCGCTGGATCGGTGCATCACGGTGAGGAGCGTAACCAGCCTGAGCAATCGCAACGGCCGGAACATCGGAAGCACCACCATCGCCAAATCCAGAAGGTGCCGCGCAAACCAGTTCCAGCGGTCCGTCGCCAGTGACAAGCGGACGAGATAATCGACGGTAAACACTACCCACGCCGCGATGAGCGACCACCGGACAAGGGAACCCAGCAAACCGGACGGCTGGGCCAGCACCTGAAATGCATACGCGAACAGATAGAACAGTGCCGTCGCGATCAGTGGCATGTCGGTGGCGCCCTGCCATCGTTCGCTGGTCCACGCGCGCTGACCAAGTGCGCGCTCAGCCGACTTCGAGTTATCGATCACCATCGCAGAAGTTTCGCATCTGCATTCTCGTCCTGATGGTCCGGCATTCAGTTGGATAGTGGACTCGATACGTTCGGTCCTCGTTCACCTTGCAGACTCGATCAACTACCCGCCCTCAAGGACCAGGTTGCTGCTCACCGATGCCAGAGAAGTGGGCTGCTATAGGCACGGTTGACAGGGCGGACCAATATTTTTCACGCCCGGCGCAGCAATGTTGCGGGCAGCATTATGGTCCGCATGCCAGGTCCACCCACACTCGCTGCACTCGAACCCTGCGTGACTGCGACGATTCTTCGCATCACAAAAACCACACCGAGAGAACGTCGGGTGTCCAATCACGGCAACGGAAAAGGGGACTAATACGGACCGGTCCGTGGCTAAAAGGCCAATATTCGTACTATAGGTATATTTAGGGCAATAGTAACAAAATGCTTGCTTGTAGTTACATAGGGCGATAATCTGTAACTGCCAGCCGGATAGGAACAGCGAACCGAATGTCTACCGCAGTCGAATCCGTCAAGGATTCGGCGTGGCAGGTTCGCTGAACTCGAAGGTTGTGAGTGGTTGAGAAAACTCGATCACGGGTGCCGGACGGGCAACGGTGTTCCAGGCACAGCTTCCCACTAACCTGCGGAGAACATACTGTGAACGACAACACCTCGATCTACGGCTTGTTTGCTATCCATGCTTCAAATAAATTGCGCAACAACGATATCCAACCCTCAACCGATAAGGGATTAGTCGAGCGGCTGAGCGGCCTGTTTCGAGAAGCGACTACTTCGGGAGAACTGGTGACTCCTCGACGCCTTGCGGAAGTTCTGTCCGATCCCCAGCGCGAGACCGTGAAACCTGAGATCAGTGCGCCAACGAGTGTGGCAGGAGTCGGCTTTTCGAGCCCTCAGCCTGTATCGCTAGTACAGGCAGCCGAGGGTCTCTCCGACGAATCGCTGGATCTGCTGTATCAAGCTTTCGAGCATCTGTTGCGGTCCGAAATCTCCGAGGAGTCCGACCAACTGGTGGCAGCAAGGGTTTCGAGTTAGCGCCCGAAGACTCGATCCTTGCAAGCAAGAAAGTTCTGGCAGGTCTGGGTGGGGCTGCCGTTCCCGTTAGTGACCAATACATATTTGCCGGTCGAAGCCTCGCCCACTCAGCTTCGGCCACGCACGGCCACGCACGGCCAACCCCACGTCCCCCGGAAGGGCCCCAGATGATTACCTTCGTCGACCCGAAGCGTATCGACCGCCAACTCTCCCAACTCAGCATTCAACGCTGGGAGCTCGTCGACCAAATTGCGTTCACCTACAACATGATTCACAACGCAATCGAGGACCGGATGATTTCGTCCACTCGTTGGGCCCTGTCGGATTCGGCTGCTGAGGCAGCCCTCATCTCGCAGCTTATCGACACGGCGTCCAGCCCCCGTGTGTCGGAGTGCTCCGAGATTCTCCGTCATCTCCTGCAACTCAGGGCCGACCTCTTCGACCTCGACGAAACGTTCTCGCGAATCGAAGGCCCCTACTACGAGCATCCATGGCCACGCACCTTCGTCGATCGGACCGGCACCATTCACGCGGCCGCATCGTGCGATGGACTGCCTCTCGACGCTCGCCTCGGTTGGTTGCCCGAGGTATCCGGCGAAACCGACATGAAAGCGGCTGGTGGGCGCAGTTCGATGTTGTGCACCCATTGCCTTCCGCAGTTTCCGTAAGGCCGCTGTATGCAACTGCCGGGCTACCGGTGCGCTCTGCTGGCAGTGTCAACAGTCCTCCGCACCTTCGGAGATCCGCGTGCGTCGTCAACTACACGTTGGCTAGCAGCACTACTCCCGGCAGGGGCGCTACTGAGCTCACACCGGTACAGCAGTCAGAATCTTCAATGCCGCCGGAACTGCTTCGATCGTGACGGGCAGGGGGCCCACCCGATCACCGTCGGCGTAAGCGATGATGCCTTCGGAGATAAGCCGAATCTTTTTCGATCGGTAGGTCTGCACGGCGTCGAGGTCAATGTGAGTTCCCTTGTATACCTTGGGAAACAGCCGCATCAGACGCAATCTGGAGGTGTGCGAAACTACCGTGACATCAAGTAGACCGTCGGACTTGGATGCGTCAGGGGTAATGAGCATGCCACCGCCGTAGGAGCGCCCGTTGCCGACCGCGACGAGAGTCGCGTCGACGGTGACAACCTCGTCGTCGAGTTCGATTCGGTACTTCAGCGGACGCAACCTGGCCAGTTCCGCCACCATGGCCAAGTTGTACCGCATCGGCCCCTTGGGCCAGGACATCTGGTTGGCCCGTTCGGTGACAATCGAGTCGAAGCCGCTGGCGATGATCGTTCCCGACCACACGATGCTTCCATCGCTCAAGGTGATCTTCGCGAGATCCGACTGCTGAACGATTCCATCGGCGATGACGTCGGCCGCCGCCTCCGGATTGCCTGTGGGAATACCGAATTCACGGGCATGGTCGTTGCCCGTGCCGGCCGGAATGAGTCCGATCGGGGTGTCGGTCAATGCGGCCGCCTGCAATCCGATGCTGATGGCACCGTCACCGCCGACCACGACCAGGGCGTCGGTACCCTCCGCGATCGCTCGCTTCGCGAGTTTCTTGGCGTCGTCGGCATCGGTGCCGATGATCTCGGTGACGGCAATTCCGCGAGAACGCAGTTGCGCAACACCTTTACGACCGGCTTCGGGCGCGTGCCCATGTCCCGCCATCGGATTGATGAGGACGGTAACCTTCTCGATCTGACAGCGGCTTTCGGTCATGGAATGAGCTTCCCAGGGTTGAGGATTCCAGCAGGGTCAACTGCATTCTTTACTGCACGAAGAATATTCGCGCCCAATTCGCCGATTTCGTCTTTCATCCACGGACGATGGTCCGCGCCGACGGCATGGTGGTGGGTAATCGTGCCACCGGCCGCGATGATGGCGTCACCGGCAGCGGTCTTCGCCTTCTTCCACTGTTCGAGGGGATCGGCGGTCTGTGCGCAGACAACGGTGAAGTACAGCGACGCACCAGTCTTGTAGGTGTGCGAAATATGGCACATCACGAGCGGTTGAGTTCCCTGCTCGACCAATGCCGTTGTCAGGGCCGCGGTAACTGCCGAGCGCAGATTGGTGAGGTTGCCCCAGGTCGCCGCAGTTTCAAGAGTTTCACACAGCGCGCCGGCATCGAGTAGTGCATCGCGCAGATACGGCGCATTGAATCGTCCGTGTTCCCAACTGTTTCCGGGCTCCTCACCGAGAGAGGTGCCTCCCTGCGCCGTCAGGATTGCGCGGGCCTCTGCCATACGCTCAGCCGTGTGCGACGCCGTACCTTCGTAGGTGGTGATACCGAGACATCCACCGGTGAAAGCGTTTTCACCGATTTTGTCGGTGGTCGCCAGGTTGACGCCACTCTCGGCTTCGTCGGACAACCTCAATACCGTCGGCGCTGAACCTTCCTGGACCAACTCACGCAATGCCGCGGCGCCGGTAGCGAAGTCGGGGAAACTCCAACCTTCACGAACTGTGGTCTCGGGCAACGCGTGAACTCGAACGCGCACGTGCGTGATGACCCCGAATGTTCCCTCGGAACCGACAAACAATTCGCCGAGATCAGGGCCGGCAGCTGATGCCGGTGCCCGGCCTGTTTCGAGCACACCACTCGGCGTGACGACCGTGAGGCCCTGAACCATGTCCTCGAATCGTCCGTACCCGGCCGAGGCCTGTCCGGAAGAACGCGTCGCGGCAAATCCGCCGAGTGTCGCGAAGAGGAAACTCTGGGGGAAATGCCCCACCGAGAATCCGTGTTCACGGAGCAATTCCTCAGCGCGGGGTCCGGTTGTGCCGCCGCCGAACGTCGCGATGCCGGATTCTTCGTCCAGATCGGTCAGGTCATCGAACCGGCGCAGATCCAGCGAAAGCACCGCGTCGAATCCGTCGCGGATGGGATCGAGCCCACCGACAACGCTGGTGCCACCGCCGAAGGGAACAACGGCGATGGCGTTTGCCGAGCAGTACCGCAGAATCTGCTCGACCTCGGCATCGGTCCCTGGGGTGACCACCGCGTCGGGAGCCTCTTGCGGCCCCTTACTGCGTCGGCGGAGCAGATCTGGAGTGCTCTTGCCGCCCGCTCGCAAGATCCGCGAAACGTCGTCGACCCTGACGAACTCCGCACCGACAATCGCTACCAGTGCATCGACATGCCCTTTCGCGAGCGCTGACGGCACCACCAGGACGTCGCCGAGGCCCTTCCGTGGTTCCGTCGGTGCTGAGACACCTAGGAATTGCGTCAGGAGAGACTGAACAGCCTCCGACAGTGGGCGTTTCTTGGACGAGTCGCCCCAGGCGTCCCACTGCATCGGCGGCTGAAGCGAAGATTTTTCAGTGCTCATACCTACTAGTGTTACACATTTAGTCAATGTGTAACGGGATTTCGGACACTAACCCATTGTCTTGGAACCGTCGATTGCTTCCCTCAGCATGTCTGCGTGTCCCGCATGCTGCGAAGTCTCCGCAACCAGGTGGAGCAGGACACGTCGCGCCGACCACTGCGCTCCGGGCTCGAACCACGGCGCCGCCGGTAGCGGGTGTGCGATATCAAGGCTGTCCAACGAAATCACCAACTCGTCGGTCCGGGCTGCAATCCGCCCGTACTCGGACACGATGGATTCCACTGTGTCGTCGCCGACCATCGCGAACTCGTTCGCGCGCTCTTTCTGCATTTCTTCCGACCACGCAGACGGATCAAAATCCCCACCCAGTCCGGCCGGCCCTTCCAGGATGAAATTGACCCATCCTCGCTCCATCTCCCCCACATGCTTGATCAATCCGCCCAGGCACAGTTCGCTCACAGTCGGATGTGACGCGGCTTGTTCGTCGGTGAGGTCCTTGACCGTGAACAGAAGGAATTCGCGATGCCGGCGCAAGCTCTCGAGAAAGTCTGCGCGCTCGCCGGTGACGGTACTGGTCGGTGCATTCATCATTGTGTCCTTTTCCTGGTCGGGCCTTGCTCGTACAACCCACGCTAGAAGCAATTGCGGACAGAAACGGTCCTCAATAAAAACTCTGAATAAAAAACTCCCGGCATCTCGTGGATACCGGGAGTTCTTCGGGCTGAAACTGAAATCAGACGGTGCGAGCCAAACGATCAGCGAGCAGACGCGTGAAGTGAGCGGGGTCGCTCAACTCGCCGCCCTCGGCAAGTAGCGCCATGCCATACAGCAACTGAGCTGTCTCGGTGAGGTTCTCGGCACTACCTTCCGCAGCCTGGGCTTCACGCAGACCTGTCACGAGCGGATGCGACGGATTGAGTTCGAGAATCCGTTTGCTGTGCGGAACCGGCTGTCCCGACGCCCGGTACATCTTCTCGAGCGTCGGCGACATGCTGAACGCGTCGCCGACGATGCAAGCAGCCGACGTGGTGAGGCGCGTCGACAGTCGCGTTTCCTTGATGTCGTCAGAGAGAGTTTCGGTGAGCCACGTCAGTAGTGCACCGAATTCCTTTTCCTTCTCTTCACGCTCGGCCTCGGCCGCCTTCTTCTCGTCCTCGGTGTCGAGGTCGACCTCACCCTTGGCAATCGACTGGAAGGTCTTGCCGTCGAAGTCGGAAACCGCGTCGACCCACATCTCGTCGACGGGATCGGTGAGAACGAGAACCTCGAGGCCCTTGGCTTTGAAAGCCTCCATGTGCGGAGAGCTTTCGATGAGGTGGCGAGATTCGCCGGTCATGAAGTAGATCTGTTCCTGACCGTCCTTCATCCGCTCGACGTACTCGGCGAGAGTGGTGACGCCCTCTTCGCTATTGGTGGAGGCGAAGGAAGAGATGTCCAGCAACGTCTTACGGTTGTCGGCATCGGCCATCAGGCCTTCCTTGAGCGCACGCCCGAACTCGGCCCAGAAGGTCGAGTACTTCTCGGGCGCGTTCGCCTTCATGTCCTTGATCGTCGAGAGGACCTTCTTGGTCAGACGGCGACGGATGGCCGCGATCTGACGGTCCTGCTGCAGAATCTCACGAGAGACGTTGAGCGAGAGGTCTTGTGCGTCGACGACACCCTTGACGAAGCGCAGGTAGTCGGGCACCAACTCTTCACAGTCATCCATGATGAAGACACGCTTGACGTACAGGTGGATGCCGGCGTTGCGCTCACGCATGAAGAGATCGAACGGCGCCGTCGACGGAATGAACAGCAGCGCTTGATATTCGAAAGTGCCTTCCGCCTTCATCGGGATGACCTCGAGAGGCTCATCCCAGGCGTGGCTGACGTGCTTGTAGAACTCCTTGTACTCTTCCTCGGACACCTCGTCCTTGGATCGAGTCCACAGAGCCTTCATCGAGTTGATCGTCTCGGTCTCGACAGTAACCTCAGGCTCTTCACCCTCGGCCGGCGTCGACGTGCGCACGACATCCATACGGATAGGCCACGCGATGAAGTCGGAGTACTTCTTGACCAGTTCCTTGATCTTCCATTCCGACGTGTAGTCGTGCAGGCCGTTCTCGGAATCCTCGGACATCAGGTGGAGCGTCACGGAACTACCCTGCGGCGCCTCGTTGACATGCTCGAGGGTGTACGTGCCCGCGCCGGTGGACTCCCAGCGCGTCGCATGGTCTTCGCCGGCGCGACGAGTCAGCAGTGTGACCTTCTCGGCAACCATGAAGGTGGAGTAGAAGCCGATACCGAACTGACCGATCAGTTCCTCGGATGCCGCAGCGTCCTTGGCTTCCTTGAGTTTACGACGCACCTCGGCGGTACCGGACTTGGCGAGCGTGCCGATCAGGTCGATGACCTCGTCACGCGACATGCCAATTCCGTTGTCGCGGATAGTGAGAGTGCGTGCTTCCTTGTCGATGTCGACCTCGATGTGGAGGTCGGAGACGTCAACGTTGAGGTCCTTGTCGTGGTACGACTCGAGACGGAGTTTGTCCAGCGCGTCCGAAGCGTTGGAGATCAACTCGCGAAGGAAACTGTCCTTGTTCGTATAGATTGAATGAACCATCAGATCCAGCAGCTGACGTGTTTCTGCTTGGAACTCGAGCTGCTCGGTATGCGCGGTCACTTCGATCCCTTTCTCTTCTCGGACTGGTCACCGGCATTTTACGCCACTGCAAAAGCTACGGACCCGGCCCTGTGGACACAAGAGAAGGCCACGCAGAAACCTGCGTGGCCTTCTCCGGGGGAATCCGTACTACTCGCCGACGTTGACCATCGAGTAGTTGGAAACATTGCCGGCGAGCACCCGCAGGTGATCGTCGGATGCACCCAGTGTGTGCTCGATGGCAACCAGACGCGAGACATAATGTCCGACTGGATATTCGGCAGTCATACCGATACCGCCGTGCATCTGAATGGATTCCTGACCGATCTGATGCGCAGCGCGCCCGACAGCCAGTTTTGCCCGCGACGCCACAACCGGATCGATGACGCCGTCAGCGATCGACATCGTTGCGTACAGGCTCATGCTGCTCGCAAGTTCGAGCGTCACGTACATGTCCGCGGCGCGGTGCGTCAGCGCCTGGAACTTCGAGAGCGAAACACCGAACTGCTTACGCTGCTTGAGGTATTCCGTCGTCAGACGCAATGCCTCGGTCATAACACCGATTGCCTCGGCACACAGTGCTGCCTGCGCCCGCACTTCTGCCTCGACGATCGCTGAACTGGCGTCGCCGCCTTCGCCGAGCGGTTCTGCGGCGGCATCGGTGAATGCGAACTGCGCGCCGCGTCGGCCGTCATGTGTGGTGAATGTGGTGCGTGAAACACCGGCACCCTCGGCATCCACCAGGAAGAGTCCGGTGCCACCGTCAGGCAGAGTCGCAGTCACGATTACGACATCGGCGCTGTCGCCCTGCAGGACTGGGTTTTTGACGCCGTTGATTGTCCATCCCGCTGCGGAGGCTGTTGCCGTGGTCGATACGGCTGCAACCGGCCAGCGTGTACCGGGTTCTGCATGGGCAAAGGCAGCCAGTGCAGTCCCCTCACTGAGCAACGGCAGGTAACGCGACCGCTGCTCAGCGGAACCGACTGCGGCAATCACACCGCCGGGCGTCAGAACGCCACCCAAATACGGCTCCGGCGCGAGTGCGCGGCCGAGTTCGGTCATCACGACCATGGTCTCGACCGGGCCGGCCCCCATGCCCCCGTCAGCCTCGGCGAACGGCAGACCGAGCAGACCCAACTCCGCCAACTGCTTCCACACATCGGCACTCCACCCCGCCTCGGTGGCCGACACGGCGTTGCGCTTCTCTGCGTCGTAACTGCGACTGAGCACCTCACGTGTGGTGTCGCGCAGCATCGTCTGTTCGTCGTTGAGTTCGAAATCCATGTCAGATACTCACAATCCGAGAATCGAAGAGGCAATGATGGAGCGCTGCACCTCACTTGATCCGCTGTAGATGGAAACCTTTCGGTAGTTCAGGTAGCGCGGTACCGACTGCTGCGCCCACTCGGGCGAGCTGATGTCAGTAGCGTCCACCGGCAACGAATCCGGTCCGGCGACATCGGCCAACAGTTCGGTTGCGGCCTGCTGCAATTCGGAGCCCCGGAGCTTGAGCAGCGACGACGCCGGATTCGGCTTGCCGTCTGCCGAACTCGCGACGACGCGAAGTTGCGTCAGGTCCAGAGCCAGGAGTTCATTTTCCAACTCCGCTAACCTGGCCGCGAACAGCGGATCCTCGAGCAGCGTTCCAGCTCCGACGCGGACCTTACGAGCCTTCTCTTTTGCCTTGGCGACAAGGGTTTTGGAGTATCCGACGCGGGTGACGCCGGTGCGCTCGTTTCCGAGAAGGAACTTGGCGTAGTCCCAACCCTTGTTCTCCTCGCCGACGCGGTTCTCCGCCGGTACTCGTACGTTGTCGAAGAACACTTCGTTGACCTCGACGCTACCGTCGATCAATTTGATGGGACGAACGGTAATACCGGGGGTTGCCAGGTCGATCAGCAGGAAAGAAATTCCGGCCTGACGCTTCGCCGCACCCGAGTCCGTGCGGACGAGGCAGAAGATCCAATCAGCGTGCTGCGCCAGGGTTGTCCATGTCTTCTGTCCGTTGACGATGTAATCGTCACCGTCACGAACAGCGGTCGTCTTCAGGGACGCCAGGTCGGAACCCGATTCGGGCTCCGAAAACCCTTGGCACCACCAGATATCCAGGTTGGCCGTCGCGGGAAGGAACTTCTCCTTCTGCTCCTGCGAACCGAAAGCCGCGATAACCGGGCCGACCATTGCGACATTGAACGGCAGCGGGTTGGGTACCGACGCCAACTGCATTTCGTCGGTGTAGATGTGGCGCTGAACCGGAGTCCAGTCCTTACCGCCCCACTCGACTGGCCAATGCGGAACCGCAAGGCCGTGTGCGTTAAGGACTTTCTGGCTCGCAACGAGGTCTTCGCGGCTCAGCTTTCCGAAACCTGCTGCGCGCTCGCGGAGTTCGGCCGAGATTTCAGTGGTGAAGAAGGTTCGCAGCTCATCGCGGAACGCTACTTCCTCGCTGGTGAGTTCAAGATTCACAGGAGACTACTTTCTTGTACAGGAGAGTCAGAAGAAGATTCGTGTCACGGTTTGCGCCACAACAGCAGGCTTGTCCGAGCCTTCGATCTCGACCGTGTTGGTGACTTGACTCTGCAGAGAACCGTTGGGCAATTCTTCGACCGAAGTCAGAACGACGGTGTTGCGAACCCGGGAACCCACCGGAACGGGACTGGGGAATCGCACTTTGTCGGAACCGTAGTTGACCAGGAGTTTCGGTCCCTCGATCCGGTACACGCTCTTGGAGAGAACCGGAATGAGTGAGAGCGTCAGATAGCCGTGCGCAATCGGGCCACCAAACGGTGATTCACGCTTCGCCCGTTCGTCGTCGACGTGAATCCACTGATGATCACCGGTCGCGTCGGCGAACTGGTGCACCATCTCGCGCGTGATCTCGAGCCACTCACTTGTTCCCAGCGTCTCACCGACCGCGCCCAGAAGGTCGCTCTTGCTCTCGAACACACGTGTCATCAAATTCTCCACTCGGTACAATTTCCGAACACTGTTAGGTAATTGCGATCATAAACTCACAGTGTAAGGTTGTCCAGTACGTCCAAGGAGGCTGATCACAATGGCGCGACCGCGCATTCCGCTGTTGAGCAGGCAAATCATCAGAGATGCAGCCCTCAAGTTGGTCGACGAGAAGGGCCTCAACGACTTCTCGATGCGCAAGTTGGCCACCGCCCTGAGCGTCCAAGCCCCGTCTCTGTACAGCCATTACGCCAACAAAGACGAACTTCTCGACGACGTCGCCAATACGATCATGGAATCCGTCGATGTCAGCGGATTCGCTTCCGGCGATTGGCGTTCGGCGCTACAAACCTGGGGGCGTTCCTACCGTGCCGCCCTCGCCCAACACCCCAACATCGTGCCGTTTCTCGCGTACGGGCCCAGCCTGCGACCTATCGCATTGGAACGGGCGAACGCCATCCACGGCGGGCTTGTCCGCGCCGGTTGGCCGCAGCGCACCGCCACCCTGATCGGCGCGTCAGTGAAATATCTGGTTGTCGGCGCCGCGATGTCGACCTTCTCCGGCGGTTTTGCCGACGATCCCGATATCTACGACGAACGCTATCCCCACCTCACCCGGGCCCATCTCCTTCGCGAGCGTGCCGCTGAAATCGACGGCGCCAGTTTTGAACTCGCACTCGACGCACTCCTCGATGGGCTCGAAGCCCGGTACGCCGCGCTGGCCGCCAACCGCCAGGAGTGATTCGCTCAGGAACGGACTGAAAGGTTCTGACTGTCGATCAAACGAAAGACACCAGTATATTTTCGACTGTGCCCGTCAACCAGTCTGCTTCTATGGAGATCATGCCTTCCGACGCCGTGAGCCCCCGCCGAGTCCTCTTGCGTCGGCTTGCAGGCGTTGTCGGAGTTACGGGAGTCGTGGTTGGCCTGGTCGCTTTGATCGCCACGAGGCTCGATGTCGACCACAACGTGGTGATCATCCTTGCGTCGTTCGCCCCGCTGTTGATGATCGCCCCTTTGATCGGCGGCTTGGTCGCCGGAATCGGTCGCCAGTGGATCGTGTGCGCAGCTTCGGTAGCCGTCTTGAGCGCCTTCGGATGGTTTGTCGGCCCGCTGTACGTGGGTGGTCCGACCGCGGTGGCAGATGGTCCGTCGATTCGCGTCATGCAAGCTAATCTGATGGTCGGTTCGGCGAACCCGGAATCACTCGTCGCCACGGTCCGCGATCGAAACGTAGATGTGGTGACCATTGACGAGTTGACGTCACGCGAGGCCGACGCTTTGAAAGCCGCAGGGCTGGAGACACTCCTACCGTTCCAGTTCTTGGTCCCCTACGCAGGCGGCGGCGGTGGCGGCGGGATTTACAGCCGATTCCCGATGTCGAATTCACGCAGCCTAGACGGCTTCTCACCCGAAACCTTGGCCGCTGAGCTGAATGTCGGCTTGCCGCAACCAGTCACGTTGTTTGCCGTGCATACTGCCGCGCCGTACATCTCACCCGCTACGGTATGGGCTGCGGAACAACGCAAGCTCGGCAGCTACATGTCGGAGGTGGCCGGCCACGACAATGTGATTGTCAGCGGCGACTTCAATGCGACTTACTCGCACAAGCAGTTTCGCGATCTACTCACCAACGGCTACTCGAGCGCCGCGGACCAGGTGGGCACCGGACTCATACCCACCTACCCCACGGACAAGTCGTACCCCGCGATCGTGGGCATCGATCACATCATCACCAAAGGTGCAGTGGCCACATCTCTCGAACGTATCGATATCGAGGGATCCGACCATCACGGACTGATTGCCGACATCACGTTGGCGTGACTATCGCAAAGTCCGGGTCCGGTTCATCCAGGTAGCCGGCAAGTTCTGCGAGCTTGGCTGGATCACCTTCCACGACAACACTTCCGTCGCCGATAGCAGCGGCTAGATCTGCGCCGCCCAGCAGCACACCCAGCAACATGGGCCGAGCCAGAGTGAACGTCGCATCCGCTGGGCCTGCATCGGCCGGCCTGTCGAAGTGGACCAGTACACCGTTGTTCAATTCCGTTCGATACAACAGTTCTTCGTCGGTGATGTTCCAATCGATGACGATGTGCGCACCCCAGGCTCGTGGACCGTCGACCCGCAGCGAGATCGCGTCGAACACCTGGCTCACCGACAGTGCCATCACGATATCGGGAGCCGACGCCTGTGTCGGCGTCCCGACCGATCCGTTGCGCAGTTCGTACGCCCCGGTGAGATAGAAGTTGCGCCAGGTTCCGTTCTCGGCGCCGTATCCGAGTTGTTCCAGCGTATCGGCTTGCAGATTCCTGGCCTCGACATTCTCGGGTTCCGCAAAAACTACGTAATTGACTACCTGTGCAACCCAACGGAAGTCGCCTTGATCGAATGATTCGCGTGCCTTGCGGAGAACTTCGGCAGAGCCGCCCATGAATTCGACGTGGCGCGTCGCGGACTCGACGGGTGGGTGCTCCCACAGGTGCGCCGGATTGCCGTCGAACCACCCCATGTACCGCTGATAGATGGCTTTGACATTGTGGCTGACCGACCCGTAGTACCCGTGGGTGTGCCACGCCTGCTCCAACGCCGGGGGCAGTTCGATAGCCTCGGCAATCTCGATACCAGTCCAGCCTTGGTTGATTCGACGCAGCGTTTGATCGTGGAGGTATCCGTAGAGATCGCGTTGCAGCGACAAAAATTCGGTGAGACGTCCGGTTCCCCAAGTGGGCCAATGGTGCGACGCGAACAACACGTCGGAACGCGCAGCATAGCGATTGATCGCTTCGGTGAGATAAGACGACCAGACGTGCGGATCCCTGACCAAGGCGCCGCGCAGCGTGAGCAGATTGTGCAAGTTGTGAGTTGCGTTCTCCGCCATGCACAGTGCACGCAAGTCCGGGAAGTAGAAATTCATCTCGGACGGCGCTTCCGTGCCGGGAGTCATCTGGAACTCGATACGAACGCCGTCGAGAGTTTCGGTGTGGCCGGTCGTCGAAATCGAATGGGTCGGCGCAATGAGCGTCGGCGTTCCTTTCGACGTCGTCTGCCCTAATCCTGCGCCTACCGCTCCGCGCGGCCCACGCGGTAGCGCTGCGCCGTACATGTATGCTGCCCGCCGAGCCATTGCCGTTCCCGCATACACGTTTTCCTCGACGGCATGTTCGACGAAACCGGTGGGAGCCAACACGACACAACGCCCCGCCGCAACATCCTCCGCAGTCGTAACGCCTTTGACGCCACCAAAATGGTCGATGTGCGAATGGGTGTAGATCACCGCTTTCACCGGGCGATCCCCGCGATGCTTCCGATAGAGAGCAAGCGCTGCGGCGCCGGTCTCCTGACTGATCAATGGATCGATGACGATGACACCGGTCTCACCCTCGATCAGCGTCATATTCGACAAGTCGAGCCCGCGTACCTGATAGATCGTCTCCGAAACCTCGTACAGTCCTTGCCTCGCTACCAGACCGGACTGACGCCACAGGCTCGGGTTGACTGTCGGAGGGCACTCCTCACCGAGAAAAGCGTAAGAATCGTTGTCCCAGATGGTTTTCCCGTTGCCGTCGATCACCGTTCCCGGATCGAGCGCGGCGATGAGCCCACGGTCTGCATCATCCATGTCAGATGTATCGGAGAAGGGTAGGGATTCAATAACTTTCGCATTTGCCGAAGCAATCGAAGCTGACGCGTCTCGCGGATCGATCATGAATATTGCCTTCCAGCAGTAAATTTAACCGAGTAATTGCGCTTTCGCCGCCGTGAATTCCTGGTCCGAGAGAACCCCGGACTCGTGCAGTTTCCCGAGTTCTTGCAGTTTCGACACCAGATCGCCCCCAGTCGACGGGGCTGGCGACTGTGCCGCCGGCTGCTGTTGCTGATAGGCCTGCTGCTCAGCTGCCTGCTGCTGTTGCTGATAGGCCTGTTGCTCGGCAGCCTTCTGCTGGCCGCGTCGATCCATCGCATTGGACGTCGCTTTTGCTGTTCCCGCGACCACCGCGGTTCGCGCTACGGTGCCCAGTAAACCGGGCCGTCCTCTACGTCCACCTCGAAAAACCATGCCGATCTCCTCTACTGAATCTACTGAAGCGCCGCGTCGACAGCGGCCACTACGACGTCGTGCGGGATCTGAACGTGCAGGACCACTTCTCCGCCGCCGGCCCGAGCCTTCGACGCAAAGTCACGTGCCCACGTCTGCTCGTAGACGATGATCGCGGCCGACGTTCCCGGTTCGAGAGACTCACGGACCACATCGAGATCCTCGTCGCTGATCAACGCTTTTGCCTCGATCGACAGTATTTCGAGTCCGATGTCGGTGAGGTCTTCATCGACATCGACCTGCCGGATGTTGCCTTCGGTGTCTTTGGCGATGTAGACGAGATCAAGCAGCGTCACAAACCCCCGCTCGACAATGTTCTGCAAGGCCGCGACGGTGTCCGGGTCCACTCTCGAACCGGGGAACGCCACCACCACCAACTCGACTGGACCGACGTTGCGTGCTTCGTTCATGTGTTCAGCGTGGCATCGTCGCCGTCGCGGATCCTCACCCGCAGAGGATGAAATTGTCAGCGACGGCGTAGAACCTCACGCATCGAACGCACGTGAACTCCGTCGGCGGCGAGTTCACGTCGAGCCTTTCCTCGCGTGACCAGTACCCCGATGATGCCGATGATCCAGACCGGATATTGAACCATCCACGCCACCCGGAAGCCGTCGAAGGTGTAGCCGCCCATGTTTCCGAGGATCACGCCCATGATCTGGATGACGATCAGGGACGCCAGGAAGCCGCCGATATTGACCATGCCCTGAGCGGTACCCATGTTGGAGCTGGGGTTGAATGCGCGGGCGTAGTCGAATCCGATCATCGAACCGGGTCCGCCGATGGAGATCACGACAATCAGAATCACCAGAAGCCACAACGGTGCCGGATGATCAAGCGACAACACGATGGTCCACATTGCGGCATTGCTGATCATGATGGACAGCACCAACCACGATCGGCGCATCGGGAAACGACCGCTGAGAATGCCGAAGATCGGGCCGGCAACAATCGCCGAGATCACCGAAAGTGTGAGCAACGAACCCACCGTTGCGTCGTCAAGACCTTGCGCCGACGACAGGTACGGCACACCCCAGAGCAAGGCGAACGTGGTGATCGAGAACTGAGTGCCCATGTGAGTGAAGAAACCGAGACGCGTGCCGGGACGCATCCACACCACCCGAATCTGTCGGACGACGTCGCGAGCACCCGCCGGAACTGTTTTGACGTCCGCGCCCGGCGGGGAGTCACGGATGATCGACAGCGCGAGGACAAAGGCGAGCAGTCCCAGGGATGCTGCGCTACCGTACGCGATCGTCCACCCGAAACCATTGAGCAACAACATGAACGGCAAGGCCGAGAGAACCTGGCCGATCTGCCCGAGAATGCCGGTGAATTGCGAAACCAGTGGCACCTGACGTGCGGGGAACCACTGCGGAACGAGTCGCAGAACCGAGATGAACGTGAGCGCATCGCCCGCACCGACCGCAATGCGCGCACCGATCGCAATCGGCAGCGATTCGGTGAGTGCAAGGGTGAATTGAGCCGACATCATGATTGCGGCACCGACCGCAATCATGATGCGCGAACCGAAGCGGTCCAGGAGCACTCCGGCTGGGATCTGCATGCCGGCATAGACCACGATCTGCAAGACGACAAAGCTCGAAAGGACACTCGGACTGATCGAGAACCGTTCTGTTGCAACGAGGCCCGAGACTCCGAACGAGGTACGATGAAGCACGGCGATCATGTAGGCGAAAACACCGATACCCCAGACCAACCATACTTTTTTCATCGGGATGTAATGCTACGCCTCTCGTTCGGGGGCCTCAGGACGTGACTATTCGCGCCCCTGCGAGATCCAGTTGAGGTCGTCCGAGCGGTAGCCGTCGGTGATCGCGGCCAGCGCGTCGAGGCGCGAAATCTGATCTTCGGTGAGCTCGATATCCAGAGCACCGGCATTCTCCGTGACACGCTTCGCGAAGCGAGTGCCCGGAATGGATACCGACGGGAGTCCGTAGTGCCGGCCCTTGGCGTCGAGCCACGCGAGTGATACCTGAGCCGGCGTCGCACCAAGTTCGGCGCCCACCTCGCGCACGACGTCGAGAACCTTCCGGTTGGCGACCATCGCCGCATCGGTGTATCGGGGGAAGCGTCGACGCAGATCGTTTTCGCCCAGTGAATCGGCGTCGAACGAACCGGCCAGGAACCCTCGTCCGACCGGTGAGAACGGAACGAACCCCACGCCGAGTTCGGCAGCTGCGGGCACAACCTTGTTCTCCACATCGCGGCTCCACACACTCCATTCGGATTGGATCGCGGCGATGGGATGGACCGCGTAGGCCCGACGCAATTCGTCGCCGGTTGCTTCCGACAATCCGATGTGGCGGATCTTGCCGGCCTTCACCTGCTCGGCCATCGCGCCGACGGAGTCCTCGATCGGAACGTTCGGATCAACCCGATGCAGGTAGTACAGGTCGACATGATCGACACCCAACCGTCCGAGGGACGCATCGAGAGCCTGCGACATGTACGCCGGATCACCGTTGATTCCCCGCCGACCGGTCGCGGGATTGGTGACCAAACCGAATTTGGTGGCCAACTGCACCTCGTCCCGACGGGTTTCGAGAAGCTTGCCCACTGCCAGTTCGCTGGCACCCTCGCCGTAGATGTTCGCGGTGTCGATGAAGGTGATCCCGATATCCACGGCGTGATGAAGCGTCGCCAGTGCTTCCGCCGGATCTACCGGCCCGTACACCGGTGCCACGGACATCGCGCCGTACCCCTGTGCGCTGACGGTGAGGCCTTCGGCCAGGGTGACGGTGGAAACGGGCATGAAATCTCCTCGGGTTCGAATCAACAGCGACTGATGACAGTCTCTCCCGGAACATTCGCAGGCGCACACCAGGAGCCTCCACTCTGGTCGAGCACGGTGTCGCCGGGTTACCCTCGATTGATGGCTTTCGATTGGCTCGAACTCGTGCTCACAGCCCACCGTGAATTCGGTTCGCGACTCACCTTGGTCGACGACTGGAATGCACCGACGCCGGATTCCGACTGGCATGTGGAGCATCTGGTTCGCCATGTGATCGAAGAACAGCAGTGGGTACCTCCGTTGCTGGCCGGTCTCACAGTTGGTGAGGCAACGCCCGACATCGTTCCGGTCGGTGACGATCTGTGGACCGAGTGGCAGAAATATTCCGAAGCCGCCATTGCTGCTTGGAAATCCACCGACCTCTCGGCCCGAGTTCACCTGTCCTACGGCACTGTGGACATGGAACCGTACCTGCGCCAGCAAACCTCCGATGTCACCATCCACAGCTGGGATCTCGGCCGAGCCGTCGGGGCAAAAGACCCTCTGGACCCGACGCTCGTCGAAGCCGTCTGGTCCGACCTGGATGGTCAGCGCGACATGCTTGCCGAAAGCGGTTTGTTTGCAGAGCCAGTCGAGATTCCTGATGATTCCACGTTGCAGGACAAGCTGATTGCACTGACGGGCCGCGATCCCCGCTAAGCCGGATCGATCTCCGAGAAGTGGGCTCGCAACGTCATGCCGACCTCGGCATGACGAAGTAGGAACGCTTTCTCGTCATAACCTTTGCGACGCAACCAGAGTGTGACTTCGCTGTTGCACTTGCTGGCATTGCACGACGCGCAGGCCGGCGCAATATTGTCGAGGGTGTAGCGGCCACCGCGCGAGATCGCCAGGACGCAATCACGCTGTAGCGGTTTGTCTTGCACACCGCAGTACGCGCAGCCGTCCCACGCTGATGTGAGCGCAGACCACTGCTCGCTGCTGAGGTCATGTTCGACGCTATCCATCCGACGTTTGCGTCGGCGCGCGTAGGTGGCTTTGCGACTGCGGTTGATCGTCACCACAGAATCGTACCGGCACATTGCCCCCGTCTCCCACTGCGCGGAACGGACCAGTTCTGCAGGATTCGGATCGCAGTAGGTTACGGGTATGGCAGGCGACAAGGTGTACGTGATCGACCGGATCATCACGAAACCAGGATGTGGGAAGGAGTTCGTCGATGCATACCTGGCCGAGTACGTGCCGGACGCACAGCGCCGAAGCATGACTCTCGCAAGTGTTCTCGTCAGTCCCCCACTCTGGACCGACAACGAATCCAACGAAGTGACGATTACCTGGACAGTGGAGGGCACGGCCGGTTGGTGGGCGATGACACGCCAAGGGCGAGGTGATCCCACTATCGGCCAGTGGTGGGAACGCAACGCTCCCTTGATCATGGAACGCAGTCGCACCATGGCTGCAGACGCCGCCGATATCGAAGGACTGAGCAATGTATAGCGTCATACGGATCGTCCAGGCTGCCGAGGGCTGCGCACCCGACGAGTGGGCCGCCGCCGTCATCGCCGTCACGTCAGCCGCCGAATCGTGCGGCGCTGCACGACACATCGTTTCCGAAACACTGCCGGGAGTAATCAACGGCGGAGATCTGATAGTCCACGCAGAGTTCACCGACGAATCTTCGTGGCAGCGCGCCGGTACTGCATTCGACGGAAGCCTCGACCACCCGGCCGTCGCAGGTTTTCATGGTGTCGAGTACCAGAACGGAACCAGCGGGCGATCGACTATCGATACCCGAACCGGCATCTACCGGGCACTACTCGTCCGCGTCACGCCCGGCACTCCGCTGACAGCCATCGAGCACTTCGAACGCGATCTACTTCGGATGCCTGCACTCGTGTCGTCGATCGGAGCGTGGCGGCTCAGCCGTGTCAGTGCGTCGATTGGTCCGACGCAGTGGACACACGTGTGGGAGCAAGAATTCACTGACCACGAATCGTTATCGGGACAGTACCTCGATCATCCGATTCATTGGGGCGTCGTGGACCGTTGGTTCGATCCGGAATGCACCGAGGTCATCATTCGTGATCGGGTCTGCCACACCTTCTGTGCACTCGATACACCAATCTTGCTCGGCAGCTAGAGAATTCACCACAAGGTTCCACAAGCCCGAAACCCGGAATCGACTGACTATCGATTCCGGGTCGCGAATGGCCGTTATCCCACGTCGAGCGCGGCTCGCATCATGTCCCAGACCTCTCGTCGAGCAGGCTCAGTGAACGAGAGTGAGGGAATAGTCAGGAATCCGTGGAAGAGCCCGTCGAATCGGCGATGCCGGACGGGTACACCCGCCGCACCGAGCATCTGCGCATACGTATCACCCGACGAGCAGGGCGGATCCAACTCTGCGGTGACAACCACCGCGGACGGCAGGCCTACCAGTGATTCCGCTCGTGTCGGAACCAAACGAACGTCATCAGTGCCGCCGGGGGCGTACTGCTGCCAGTACCACTTCATTGCCGAGGCGGTGTTGTAGTAGCCCGAGCCGTACAGCCGATACGACTGCGTGTCGAAATCATCATCGATCACCGGGTAGATGAGAACCTGCGCAACCACATCCGGGCCTCCTCGATCCCGGGCGGCTATGGATACCGTTGCGGCCAGGTTTCCACCGGCACTATCTCCGGCCAGGGCAATTCTCGTCGGATCTCCGCCGAACTCGCCCGCATTCTTCGCGGTCCACTCCAAAGCTGCATACACGTCGTCGTGGGCTGCCGGAGCTTGATGTTCCGGAGCCAGTCGATATTCGACGGAAACTACAACGGCGCCAACGCCTTCCGCCATCGACCGGCAGAATTCGTCGTGACTGTCGAGGTCGCAGAACACAAACCCGCCGCCGTGGGCGAATACCACCACAGGCCTAGGATCGTCACCACCGTGCGGCCGGAAGACTCGCAGCGACAGATCGCCACCCGGACCCTCTATCGTGAGGTCGTGGACCTCACGCATATCCGGAAGTCGTTGCAGTGGTGCACGACGGCCACGAATCAACGCCCGTAATTCAACCGGCGGAACACTCGACACATCAGGGAAACCTGCTTCCAGGACAGCAAGCATTTCGGTTACTTCTGGAAGCAGTGTCATGGCCGGTCTCCTGATCGTCGCCGATGCCCGCCGCCCGGCACATCGTGTGTCGCTACGATAAGTCGCCCGACCACCGATGAGAACCAAGTCTCCCGCCCAGCGGGTCATCCACCACGCCACTAAGCCGGCAGGGCAACCCCGGCCGTGCGGGCGACTCCGTCCCAACCACCGACCGGTGCACCCAGTCCCAACAACGCAGCAACTGTCGGGGCCACGTCGATGGTGCGCGCCGGCTCAGCCACAGCTCGTCCACCGTCGAGTGCGGGATGCCCGCCGCTGAGGAAGAACGGGATGGGCAAGGTCACGGAGTGCCCGTGGTTTCCGGGGATCGGATTGGACAGTGGCGTCGGATCGCTGAACCGCCAACCCTGCGAGCAGAATGCGACCACGTCACCCGCATTGGCGCCGAGGTTGAATTCGGCCGGCAGATGGCTTGATTCGACACCAGCAACTGAAGCGACGATCTTCTGAATGCGCGCGCTGGCCTCGCTTCGGTCCTCATCCGGCCCCACGAAGTAAATCAGATCTGCGCCGCCGTTCTGTGCGATCCGAATCTTCCCGGCCAACAACGGATCCGCATTGAGCGGACGATCCAGCCCGACAAGCCGCGTCGGCTCCGACCAGTCCATGGAATGATCGGCCAACACCATGACGATGCTGCGGTTCCAGCGACGGGTGGCGTGGAGGAAATCGACAAAGCGTCGTACCTGATTGTCGGTGTTCTGCAACGCGGCCGCGCGAGCGATCCGAATAGAAGGTCCCGAAAGATCAAGGTGTCCAACGCGATCGACGTCACCGAGGTTGGTGAACGACAATCGCGGCGAGCTCTCGCCGACGATACGGATCAGGGCATCAATTGTGAAGTTGTCCGGAGCGTGCGCCGTGCCGGGAAGCAGCGGCTGCGGATCCCACACGACGGACGCACGATCGCCGAACAGTCCGTGCAGGTAATGCTTGGACAACACACTCGCAGTGGTCAATCCGAGTTCGGTACGTGCCCGTTCGAGGACGGTCGACGTCTGCAGATCAGATGCACGATCAAGATCACGGGCCTTGCCGACGGCAGGGTCGTAGACGGAATTGGCCGGCACCCCCGAACGAGCGGGGTAGACGCCGGTCATCATCGCCGTGTGATTAGGGAGCGTCTCGGCGATGTTGATCGCGCTGGCATTCGGGTAGTGAACGCCACCAGCAGCCAGACCCGTGAGCATGGGAGTGAGGTCGGCGCGCAACTCGTCGGGGCGCATACCGTCGACAACCATGACGTACACGTCGACGTCAGGAATACCCTTGTTTGTCGGCACACCGGCAAATGCCGGAGAACCGAGCAAAGCTGTTCCCGCAGCAATACTTCCGCCGATCAGAACCTGACGACGTGAAACGTCCGAACTCACTGAGATACTCCTGGTCGGTACGAAGCTGGATCAAGCGGAATCGACGAATGTGAAACTCTGGCACCGGCTCCGGCCGGTAGCCTGTAGCCGGCCGCATAGTGCGCGTTGCTCTGAGGATCGGTGAGACTGTCGACGTAGTGCCAGTCCATCTGGGTACTGCCGCGCGAGATCTCGAATACCCCGTAGCCGTGTGAGTCCAACTCGACGTATCGAACGTGCCGATTGACCACCTTGAATGCTTCTTCTGCGGCAACGGATACCGTGCGCGGCGGCACTTTCAGCGAGTCGTCGATGTTGGGAGACGTCACCGAAGGGACCACGAACTCCGCGCCGACGGTCGGGCCGCCGGGATAGTTCGCGGCGTTGGTCGGCAGATCGCACGCCCAGGACGTGTGGATGTCACCCGTGATGAAAACCGTGTTGTCGATGTTGTTCGAGGTGATGGCATCGAAGAGCCTTGCCCGGTCAGCGGTGTAACCGTCCCACTGATCGGTGTTGTACGGGTATCCGCCCTGCGGGATTCCGACCAACTCGGTGATCGCCGCAGTGGTCGCCGGCTCCAGAGGCGGAAACACACACGGAGTGATCATCACCGGATTTCCGACGATCTTCCACTGGGTGGGCGAGCTGACAATCCCGTTGGTGAGCCAATCCATTTGTGCGCGTCCGGTTATGCTGCGCGTCGGATCGTCTACCTGACGCATCGTGGGCTGCTCGTCGCGGTAGGTGCGCAGGTCGAGCATCGAGATTTCGGCAAGATTACCGAAACGGAACCGGCGATAGAGTTGTGTTGCCGAGCCACTGCCCGACGGCCGGACCGGCATCCACTCGAAATAGGCCTTGGCCGAGTTGGCCTTTCGATCAGCCCAATCGCCTTCGGCTCCGGGGGTGTGGTTTTCAGCTCCACCGTTGTACGCATTGTCGGCCGATTCGTGATCATCCCAGGTGGTGATGAACGGCAACTTCCGGTGCAGGGCAGCGAGGTCAGGATCAGTCTTATACTGCGCGTGCCTGATTTGATAGTCGGCCAGTGAGATGATCTCGTGCGCGGGCTCATGCAACCGCACCGAACCGTCCTTGGCGCCGTACTCCCCCTGGCCGTACTCGTAGATGTAGTCACCGAGGTGGATGATCGCGTCGAGGTCATCGCGGAGTCCGAGGTGGCGGTAGGCACTGAAATAGCCTGCCTCCCAGTTGGAGCAGGACACCACTCCGAAGCGTAGGCGCTCGAGGTCCGCAGAATTCGACGGTGCAGTACGGGTACGACCCACCGGCGAGACTGCCGAGCCTGCTGTAAATCGGTACCAGTACGCGGTAGACGAATCGAGTCCGGTGACATCAATTTTGGCAGTGTGATCGGAATTAACCGAAGCGACAATACTTCCCGACGCTGCGACGTTTGCAAAGCCTTCGTCGGTTGCAACCTGCCAGTTCAACGTCACAGCCGGTCCGACTCCGGAACCCGGTGTCGCCGCCGCAACCGGCGTGACGCGCGTCCAAATGATCACGGAGTGCGGCAACGGATCTCCGGAGGCAACGCCGTGCGAAAAACTCGCGGCCACCTCGGCACCAGCGCGGTTCGCTCCGACCACACCAAGGGTTGCCGCACCGGCAAGTACGGCCGAACTCTGCAGGAGTCCACGTCTGGTTATTCGTTCAAAGGCATTCGGATGCACGCTAGGAGTGAACCGGCAATTGGACGGCCGTACAAGAGAGTTTCGTGATGTTCACCCAGGCTTCGCCTGTGCGCCTTTTGGTAGCGCCAACTACCAGAAGTACACACAGGCGGAGCCTTCAGACCCAGGCGCGCGAGGATCGCCCTGACCAATTGGCGAGACGTTCCGTAAGGCCGGCCTCGGCGCGAGGCTCCACGACCGCAGAGAATGGCACCCCGGGCACGCGGGAGGCCGGAGGAATGAGCTGGCGCACCACTTCAGCCGTCGACTCGACCAACGTCGGGTCCGCCTCGGCGGGCTGACCGATCGCTACGGCGAGGTCCCAGCCATGCACGAGGACTTCGTTCGTATAGCCCCACAGCGCAAAGCGGCCCGAAGACTCGCCCCACGGAGCTTTGACGGGTTGGTCCAGCAGGGCGTCGTCAGCCCAAACGCGCTGGGCATGCTCGGCGAGCCGCGCAAAGGTATCCGCATCGTGCTCGGAAGCGATCGGCGATACGGAATCGGGGCTCCCCAGCTCCGCAATGGCGATGATCCGGCCGACGGTACCGATCAGGTGCGCCGACAATGTCAGCACGTCAAACTCGTCGCATGGAGTGGGCAAGGTGAGCTGATCTGCGCGGACTGTCCGGAGCAAGGTTGCCACCCAGGCCGTCGCGCCGAGGTAGATGGGGCGCGGATCGATCAACTCGGGAGCGGTGATGATGGAAATGACTGAATCCTCTCGTCGGTGCCGCCGGATGTGATCGGCACTGAAGTCGAGTAAACCGGCCAAAGATGTCATCTTCTGTCATGTTCTGCTGGCAAGATTTCCCAACATGCGCGCCGACCGACTTCTATCCATCCTCATGCTTCTGCAACATCGCAATCGGTTGACCGCCGCGGAGATCGCGACGGAACTGGAGGTGTCCAAACGAACCGTGCTCCGCGATATCGAAGCGCTGTCCACATCCGGGGTCCCCGTCTACACCGACCGGGGACGTGGCGGTGGCATCAGTTTGATTCCCGGATATCGCACAGACCTGACCGGTCTCACTCTCGAGGAAGCCAAGGCGCTTCTCTCCTCCGGCGACGGCCGCGTAGCCTCCCCGAATTTCGCGAGCGCAATGCGCAAGGTCACCGCTGCACTACCTGAATCGCACCGCGCGGAAGCCACCCGAGCATCACAGCGGATCCTCTTCCGCCCTGACGGATTCGCCTGGCCGACCCCACCCGAACCTCACCTCGTCGAATTGCAGCGGGCGGTGATCGACGGATGGCGAGTGCAGGTGCTTTACGGCAATCGCAATGGCGACACTGCCGAACGAATACTCGATCCGATCGGTCTCGTCTACGCGGGCACCCACTGGTACCTGCTGGCCCAGCGTGAAGGTACCGAACGGACCTATCGAGTCTCCCGAATCGCGGAGTTGACGGTTCTCGCCGCGACTGCCAACCGGCCCCCGACGGTCGATCTGGAAGCGTCATTCCTGTTGCACTGGAAGTCCTTTCGAAATTCACTACCTAACGTCACCGTTCACTGCATGGTCCACGACGACGTCTGGGAAGCACTATCCGGCAAGTCACTCCGCATCCACAACCGCGATGACGGGCCTGACGGCTGGTCACGTGCCGAGTTGGAATTCGCAGAAGACTCCCACGCCGTCCGCGCACTGTGGGCCGTCGGACCGGGCGTCGTCGTCCTCGCCCCACGGCTGATCCGGGACGAACTTGCCACGCGGGCCGCAGAAACCGCGGCCGGCTACAAAGGCTCCGCCTATGCTGAGGCAATGACCGAACCCGACATCAAACCTAGAAGTCGTGACGTCACCGACGGACTCGAAAAGACCGCAGCGCGAGGCATGTTGCGCGCAGTAGGAATGGGCGACGACGACTGGGTCAAGTCGCAGATCGGCGTCGCCTCGTCCTGGAACGAGATCACCCCCTGCAACCTGTCCCTCGACCGCCTTGCCAAGGCTGTCAAGGAAGGTGTCCGGGAAGGTGGCGGATTCCCCCTCGAATTCGGCACCATCTCCGTCTCCGACGGCATTTCGATGGGCCATGAGGGCATGCACTTCTCCCTCGTCTCCCGTGAGGTGATCGCGGACAGCGTCGAAACCGTCATGCAGGCCGAGCGCCTCGACGGTTCGGTCCTGCTCGCCGGCTGCGACAAGTCGCTCCCCGGAATGTTGATGGCTGCTGCCCGCCTCGATCTCGCCAGCGTGTTCCTCTACGCCGGTTCCACCTTGCCGGGAGTGGCAAAACTGTCCGACGGCAGTGAACGCGAAGTCACCGTCATCGATGCTTTCGAGGCTGTGGGCGCGTGCTCACGGGGGCTGATGAGCCGCGCGGACGTCGACATCATCGAACGCGCAATCTGCCCGGGCGAAGGTGCCTGCGGCGGCATGTACACGGCAAACACCATGGCCAGCGCGGCCGAGGCAATGGGTATGTCGCTCCCCGGCAGTGCGTCCCCGCCGGCACCGGACCGTCGACGCGACGGATTCGCTCGGGAGAGCGGCAAAGCCGTCGTCGAACTCCTGCGTCGGGGCATCACCACCCGCGACATCCTCACCAAGGAAGCCTTCGAAAATGCCATCGCCGTCGTCATGGCTTTCGGCGGTTCCACCAATGCGGTGCTCCACCTCCTCGCCATCGCGCATGAGGCGTACGTACCTCTGACTCTCGACGATTTTGCTCGCGTCGGCGCCAAGGTTCCGCACCTCGCGGACGTCAAGCCTTTCGGTCGTCACGTCATGACCGACGTCGACCGGATCGGCGGCGTTCCCGTCATCATGAAGGCATTGCTCGACGCCGGACTCCTACACGGTGACTGCATGACAGTCACCGGTCGAACCATCGCCGAGAATCTCGCAGATATCACCCCGCCCGATCCGGACGGCAAGGTTCTGCGGGCGATGAGCGAGCCGATCCATCCCACCGGCGGCATCACGATTCTCAAGGGCTCACTGGCACCCGGCGGCGCTGTCGTGAAGTCTGCCGGATTCGAGTCCGACATATTCACCGGCACGGCACGGGTATTCGAACGTGAACGTGCCGCCATGGACGCTCTCGAAGACGGAACCATCACCAGCGGCGACGTCGTGGTGATCCGCTACGAAGGCCCCAAGGGCGGCCCCGGAATGCGTGAGATGCTCGCCATCACCGGCGCAATCAAGGGAGCCGGGCTGGGCAAGGACGTCTTGTTGCTGACCGACGGACGGTTCTCCGGCGGCACCACTGGTCTCTGTGTCGGGCACGTGGCGCCGGAAGCTGTAGACGGCGGACCCATCGCATTTGTTCGTGACGGTGATCAGATCCGGCTCGACGTCAGTACCGGATTGCTCGAATTGCTGGTCGACGACTCTGAACTGGCTGCGCGCAAACAAGGTTGGGAGCCGTTGCCCCCGCGGTACACCCGCGGTGTGCTGGCCAAGTACACCAAGCTTGTGGGTTCAGCCTCAGGCGGAGCAGTCTGCGGCTGAGGCCGAACCCACCTGAATTGAGCTAGATAGGCTGGTACCCGGCACCGACACCGCCCTGCGAGTTCATACTCGCGAGGATCGATGACATGTTGGTGCCGAGTTCCGGCCCCAAGCAAGGAACGAAAACGTACGCATTCACCATCGCGACCAGTGTGGTTCCGACAGTGACGGGCGCTCCGGAATCACCGTGGTCGACACACACTTGCGTCCACGTTTGTGCGTCGGCACTCAGATCTCCCCACACAATTCCGCAGGTATTGCCCGTGGTCCGGCCTTCCTTGCATGCAACTGCCGGGAAACTGGCCGGCGTGCCGATTGCAGTGATGGTGGCACCGCGGATGGTCCGGACGGGCGTGACTTTGCCGGGATCGAACGCAATGACCGCGTAGTCGAGGTCAGGGTTGGAGGTGACGAATTTACCGACAACTCCGGCACCTTGATCGTCCTCGGGCACCACGGTCGAGCCTGGTTCACCGCAGTGACCTGCGGTGATACCAACCAGCCGGCCTCCGCTGTCATGTCCAATCGTTGTCAAAGTGCAAATGACTTCGTCGTTGACGATGATGCCCGAGCCGCCACCCATCGGCGTGGCCGCAGCAATCGCCGTTCCACTGGCGACGAACCCGAGCCCCAATGCAAGAATCCACGCTGCCAGTACAGATACGATTTTTCGTAACATCATATTTTCTCCGCTGGTAGACCCCCGCTGCACAAAACGCATACCCCGGAAAGTTTGCAGCTACGCAAGAGAGTTACGCGGTGGGTGCGGAATTACTCGGTGGTGCCGAGTGCCTCCAGCATCTTGCGTGCCTCTTCGAGTTGGCGGCTCAGCTCGTCGACGCGCGCAACCGCCGCGTCACGGGCCTCCACGATGATCGATTCGACTGCCTCGATGGCCGTCGGCTCACCCAATTCGCGGATGGCGCGCTCAACTGCGTCGGGAGCTACCGGAACCGCTTTGCCCGGACGCTTGGCGCCTAGAGTGACGGTGACACTCCAGTCGTTGTCGGCGCCGGCGTGAATGGTGACGCTGACTCCGGCCGGGAGTTTCTTGGCACGCTTGACGGCTGGGCGAGGCGCCGGCGTCGGCGCAATGACTGCCGGGACGGGGGCTGCTGCCGGTGCAGGCCGCGGCTTGGGTCGCGTTTCGACGAGTGGTTCCATGAGGGGTTCGGACTCCACAACTGGTTTCGGGCGCGGCGCCGGTTTCGGCGGCGCCGATGCCACGCGGTTGATGCGCAATTCCTCTGCCTCGAAAGGCAATTCGTCATTGACGCCCTTGGGTCGGATCAGCACGGTAGTTCCGTCCACCGATACCACTTTGGCGGAAGTGCCTGCCTCGATACCGAGGCTGGGGGTTGCCTCGCGCAGGTATACGGTGGCGCGTTTACCTTCGGCGACTGCCGAGGCGAGAGTCGCCAAGTTTTCCGCAGTGAGGTGATCCGGCGTTGATGCGGTAGCGCCGGAACGTCTACGGGGTGGCATTCGCAAATCCTTTCGAGAGTTTCGGTGGTGCTTTTCTCGGGGCAACTCTTGCACAAGCCACCGACGTGTTCCCGCACACCGCCCCGATGTTCGTCGAATTAAGTACTGTTCGGCGAGCGCAACCTGGAAGATGATGACAACAACAACGTAGAAGTACCGAGGAGCACAGTGAGCAGTTCGGAGCCGTCGGGCATGAACGAGGGCACCGAACCAGGTGCTACTCAACCGCAAAACCCGTTCGACGCGAATATGCTCAGCAGCATTCAGGCCGACATCGAAGAATATCTCCTCGGCGGTTCCCGATGCTTCACTCAAACCCAGATCGCCGAGTTCGCCGGAGTCTCGCGAGATCGTGCGGATCGCCTGTGGGTAGCCATGGGATTTGCCGTCGACGAAGATCCGGATGCCGTCATGTTCACCCAGCAAGATGCCGACGCCCTGAAGAGCCTCACCAGCATGGTTGATCGCGGAATCATTTCGCGCAGTAGCGAAGTCGCCGCGGCACGTTCACTGGGACAGTCGATGTCAAGGCTCGCCGAGTGGCAGGTTTCGCTCATCGGAACACACATCGTCGATCAGTTGACCGAGTCCGGCGATCAGGACCCGGAGTCGATCCGGAAACTGATCTTACGTCTGGGCGCCGAGATCATCCCGGCCGTCGAATCGCTCCAGACCTACGTGTGGAAGAGGCATGTTGCGTCGTCAACCGGCCGCAATGTCGGCAATCCCGGTGAAGAAGTTGCCAGCCGAATTTTGATCGTGGGGTTCGCCGACATCGTCGGGTACACATCGTTGACCCGCGGCCTCGATCCCGCCGAGCTGAGCGATCTGCTGGAACGTTTCGAATCCGCCTCTGCCGAAATCGTCGGCCGAAATTTCGGCTGGATCGTCAAAACCGTCGGCGACGAGGTGATGTTCGCCGCCGAGAGTCCGCATCATGCCGCTGAAATCGCGATGCAGATCCAGGAATCGGTTCTAGCCGACCATGACGACCCCCAATTGCGGGTGGGCCTGGCAATGGGGCCGACCTTGGTTCGATTCGGCGATCTCTACGGTTCCGTGGTCAACAAGGCAGCGCGGCTCACCAGTTCTGCTCGCCCCGGCACAGTACTGATCGATTCGGAATTAGCCGGCGCGGTAGGCCTGGACGCCAATTTCAAGCTCCGCCACCTGAGGCCACGACGGGTGCGCGGCATCGACCGTCTCGAGCAGTACGTCCTACGACGGAATATCGAGTCGTAAGTCAGGCTCGGCGCGCCGCCAGGAAATCGTCGACGATCTGCTCACAGGCCGATTCGCCGAGTGGGGTGAGTGTGGCCAACCTGGTGAGCACCAACGGACCGACCAACTGCGCCAGGGCGACGTCGTAGTCGTACTCCCCCAACTCCTCGATCGCCTCCGGTGTCCGTAAGACGCGATCGAACGCCTCCCGGTACTGCTCCATGATTGTTTGCCGCAGTGACCGCATCTCCGGTTTGTCGGCCGAGAGGGCTTCGGTGCTCGAATAACCGGCCAGGTCCGGGCCCAAGCCGAGCCAGCACATCGCGGTGACCTGCACCGGCGCACTCTCGATGACCTTGGCCTGGCTGGTCAACAGTTCGAGCAACTGAGTCCGGAGGTCGCCCTCTCCCGAAATCGCCGGAACTGACGGCAGTAGCCGTGCAAATGCTGCGGCCAACAGTTCGGTACCGCTGTCGAAGTGCCGATACAGGGTCGCGCGGGCCACGTTGGCGAGCTTGGTGACGGCGTCGATCGTCACGGCGTCGACGCCGCCCTTGGAGAGGAGCGTTGTCGCTGCGTCGAGCAATCTGGTTCGGGATCGCTGTTTGCGCGGATCCTCGTCGATGGGCTGCTGATCCGTTCTCACCGTCGTCACAAGTTCAAGCTATACCCACCCCGGTCTTGTGGAACTGACGTTCTTGTAACGATACTGATGGTCTCTTTTCTATCGAGAGGGATTAGATGAGCGCCGATACGGACATCGAACAGTCGACCTGGACCGCCCGGCAGATCTGGATGCTGACGGTCTCGTGCTGCGCTGTGGCACTGGTCGTCGCCGCGATGGCGTCCTTGAACACCGCACTCCCCGACCTCGCCCGAGACACCGGTGCCACCCAATCCCAACTGACATGGATCGTCGACGGGTACACCCTCGTTCTCGCCTGCCTGCTACTTCCGGCCGGCGCGCTCGGTGATCGCTACGGCCGACGCGAACTGCTCATGTTCGGTCTGCTCGTGTTCGCCGCCGGTTGCGCCATTCCGGCCTTTGCCGACGAACCCGCCTGGATCATCGCGTCCCGAGTAGTTGCCGGCGTGGGTGCCGCGTTTGTCATGCCCGCAACCCTGTCGCTGTTGACCGCCGGATTTCCCACCGCTCAACGCGGCCGCGCCGTCGGCATCTGGTCCGGTGTGGCAGGTTCCGGAGCCATCGCCGGACTCATCATTTCGGGACTGTTGCTCGAAAAGTGGTCCTGGCATTCGATTTTCATCAGCCTGGCTATGGTGTCCGCTGTGATCCTCGTGCTCTCGTTCACGATCTCGTCCTCGAAGGACGCGGAGACAACTCCGCTCGATCTGCCCGGCACCGCGCTCATTGCCGCTTCTATCGGACTGTTTGTTCTCGGCATGATCGAGGCCCCGGCCAGGGGTTGGCTGGACCCCGTGGTCCTCGCTCTTCTGATCAGTGGAATCGCCCTGGCAGCCATATTCAGTGTTGTGGAATTACGTACCGCCCATCCACTTCTCGACGTCAGACTGTTTGCAAACCGCGCATTCGGAAGCGGTGCAGCATCACTCACACTGCAGTTCCTGGCCACCTTCGGCCTGTTCTTCCTGATCGTGCAGTACCTGCAACTAGTCCTCGACTATTCACCCCTGCAATCGGCGCTCGCACTATTCCCGATCGCGGTGCCCGTCATGCTGCTTTCGGTAGTTTCCCCTCTCCTGATTCCGCTTGTCGGACTACGCATTCTCACCGCTTCGGGCGTTGCACTGCTGGGGACGGGCATCGCACTGATGATCACACTGGACTCCGGTTCAACCTATGCGGAAGTGTCCATCCCACTGATCGTGGCTGCCATCGGACTCGGGCTCTCGACAACCCCCGCCACCGCCGCCATAGTTTCCAATGCGCCCGACGCCAAGCAGGGGGTCGCGTCGGCAGTCAACGACGCCACCCGCGAAATCGGTTCTGCGATCGGCGTTGCCTTGGCCGGAAGCATCCTCGCTGCGGGCTACGGACTGCACGTGCAACCGGCAGTCGACATGCTGCCGGAATCAGCGAAGGACGCTGTATCCGGCTCGCTGGCAGCGGCTCTCCACGTCGCGGAAATCGCCGGCCCGCAAGGTGATCAACTGGCGGACTTCGCCAAGGAAGCCTTCATCCGCGGCATGGATCAAGGCGCGTGGACATTGGCGGCGATCATGTGGGTATCCGCTATTGCTCTCGGGTTCTGGGCTCCCGGACGCAAGGGCTGAATCAGCTTCGATGCTCCCGGTAGGCCGGCGCTTTGACCGCGCCGCGAGTGTCGAGTGTCTCGAGCAACGGCAACGCCCGGAAGGGCACCACCACCGACAGAACCATCACACTCGTGGAGCGAGTGGCTACGCCGGATCGGTTCAGATCGAGCAACGTCTGCTGCAAACCTTGATGCGACGCTGCCGCCACTCGACACAAAACGTCGCCGGTGCCGGTTGTCGCGAATGCTTCGATCACACCGGGGATGGCCTCGAGTTTGATCGTGACGGTATCGAGGGCACCTTGGGCGATCTCCAAGGTTACAAACGCTTGGACACCGAAACCTGCTGCGGCCAAGTCGATGTGCGGCGCATATCCTGAGATGATTCCGCCATCTTCGAGCCTGCGTAGTCGGGCCTGCACTGTCGCGCGGGCAACCTTGGTCAATCTCGACAGTTCCAACGCCCCGGCACGCGGATGCGCGTGCATCGCTTCGAGCAAGGCCAAATCCAGACCGTCGAGTGACACCGAATTCCGCACCGATTCCGCCATGCCCCTCAACCTATACACAATGACTGGAATAGTCCCCTGATTCCTGCGCCATTCCGTCGAATTGCCTAGCTGAATGCACGCTCGTTGACTAGCAGTATCGCGGCGGACTTAGCTCTTTGTATCGCGCAGTGCGCTTCTTCGTACTCGCTCACGGAAGGGTGCCGAGCATGACCATCGATCAGACTCTTACCGACGAAGAACGACTGGCCGGACTCGATCTCGAACAGTTACGCCAACTGGTCGGACTGATCGAGTACGACGACAGCGCCGACCCGTTCCCGGTCCACGGCTGGGACGGACTCGAATGGATCGTCGGAAATGCCACGCAGAGTGCCCATTTCTTCCAGTCCGCCTTCGGCATGACGCTGATTGCGTATTCGGGACCGTCCACCGGTAACCGCGACCATCATGCGTACGTACTCGAAAGCGGTGCAGTGCGTTTCATCGTCAAAGGTGCAGTAGATCCGGCGAGCCCGCTGATCGAGCACCACGGCAAGCACGGTGACGGAATCCGCGACATCACCTTGAATGTTCCCGACGTCGACAAGTGCATTGCGCAGGCAATCTCTCAGGGCGCGAAGGTCATTGCAGAGCCACGCGACATCAGCGACGAGCACGGCACGGTTCGTATCGCCACCATCGCCACCTACGGAGAAACTCGGCACACCCTGGTCGACAGGTCGCGGTACACGGGTCCCTATCTACCGGGATACGTCACTCGCACGTCGTCATGCAGCAAGCCCACCATCTTCCAAGCCCTCGACCATGTGGTCGGCAATGTCGAACTCGGAAAAATGGATCAGTGGGTCGACTTCTACCACCGAGTCATGGGGTTCACGAACATGGCCGAATTTGTCGGCGGCGACATCGCCACCGACTACTCCGCACTGATGAGCAAGGTCGTCTCGAGCGGCGACCATCGGGTCAAGTTCCCGCTCAACGAACCGGCGATCGCCAAAAAGCGTTCCCAGATCGACGAGTATCTGGAGTTCTATCAGGGGCCCGGCGCCCAGCATCTGGCACTTGCCACCGCCGATATCTTGGGCGCGGTCGACGCTTTGGTTGCCGAGGGCATCGAGTTTCTGTCCACCCCGGCGTCATACTACGAAGATCCCGAACTGCGCGCACGGATCGGAAACGTGCGAGTCCCGATCGAGGACTTGCAGAAGCGTGGAATCCTCGTCGACCGCGACGAGGACGGCTACCTTCTGCAAATCTTCACCAAACCGATCGGCGACCGGCCCACCGTGTTCTTCGAACTCATCGAACGCCACGGCTCACTCGGTTTCGGACTGGGCAACTTCAAGGCACTGTTCGAGGCAATCGAGCGGGAACAGGAAGCGCGCGGAAACTTCTGATGCAGCTCAGTCGTTTTCGGTCCACCGCCACACAACCGACGGACGACCCGTCGCACTGACTCGCACTCGTTCGTCGGTGCGTTCGAGGCCCGGTAGGGCTTTGAGAGTGCGATTGAGGTTGCCGGCGTCGGGCCGCTCGCCGGACAGTTCTGCGGCGACAGCCAGTGCGTACGACGCCGGAAACGACGGCCCGGACAGCGCCCGCGTGAAGGACTCGTCCCGCCACAACAAGGTGTCTGCAAGGATCGGCCGCGTGTCCGCGACAATCCGGTTGTGGTCGAAGGCAAGGTGACCCGGCTTGTCCCAACTCACCCACTCCGGCGTGATGTCGCCGGTGGGCACCTCAGCCGGAGAGATCACGGCCCACATGGCAACCGACAATGTCGGACCACGCGGGTCGCGGTTGGGTTCGTCGAATACGGCCAACTGCCCGGTTGCAAGAATCGCCTCATCGGGAAATCCGAGCTTGGTGGTCACTGCGCGCCGGGCCGCGTCCTGCAACCGCTCACCAGCGCCGAGGAGTACACCGGGCAGCGCACGCTGCCCGGTGTACGGCTCGGTTTGACGCTGCGCGACGGCAAACCTCAAGTGCCCCGGTTCCGGATTGCCGAATCGCAGAGCGATGACGTCGATCGAGACAAGTGACTGTTCCACGTTCTCCATCATGCAGGCACAGTGCTGCGTAGCCGACGATCGGCCCGATCCGGTCCGCCGGCGGTCAGCACCACCGGCACTCCGAGCGCACTGCTCAGATAGTCGACAAACGCCTCGGGTTCAGGCGGAACTTGTTTCGCCGCAACTTCTACCGTCCGAAGAGTGTCCGTCAACGCTTGTTGATGATCAAGGTCCTTCCACTTCCCGACGGGTATCGACGCCCACTCTTCGTACCTCTCCACCCCGTGGATCGGGGTGTTTGCTGCCGCAGCGCGGCCAAGGGCATCGAGGTGCGTCAGCGCCACCCCGTCGACGCCGTTGCTGACCTCGATCGCGTACCGCAGCAGCAACTCGTCGAGGTGTCCGACCCGAAACGAACCCTGATACTCGCCGACGCCGTTGTGTGGTTCCGGAAGAGCCAGCCCGAGAGGGCCGTCTTCCATCGGGAAAGGTCCGGCGCCGTGGCGTGTCATGTACGTCCGGGTAACGCCGAGTACGTAACTCTCCCTACCCATCTGGCCGATCATTGCTCGTGCGTTGGACGGTTCGACTGTCGACCACGTGGTGTGCGGGTGAAATCCGCGCCACTCGTCGAGTAGAACTCCCTGGGCGCCTTCGAAAATCAGTCGCCCGCCGGCACCGATCGCTTGCAACGCACCGGGTCCGACTATGTTCACTGCTGCAGCAAATTCCCCGTACATCTCGGTCATGTCGTTGATCGACGGGAAGCCATGTCGACTGTCGGTGATCAACCGGCCGTAGTACCTCGTCATCTCCACCAACTTTCGACGGAGAACGTCCGGACGTAGGCAGTCGCCTACGGTTGGCGCATCAGCATACTCGAGTGCATACGCTGCCGTCTCGCCGATCCCTTTGCCACACGAACCGTGCCGGTTGCCGCCGCGGGCATCTTCGCGAGCCCTGTTGGCGGCGACGTGAATCGGCGTGGTCAGCAGGGCTCGCCCGTCGATGGTCAACAGGTCGAACGGATTGTTCACTCCGATCGCTTCCAATGCCCGCGCTTCCGTCGCGAGAGCAATCGGTTCGACCAACATGAACTTCGAGAGAAAGGTCGGCACGCCCGACAACGTGCCGGCCCCGAACTGCGAAAAGGTGTGGTGGTGTTCTCCGTTCACAACATTGTGGGCAGCCTGCGCCCCGCCGTTGAATCGAACTACCGCAGCTACGCCCAGGCCCGCCTGCGGCGAACACAACCAGTCAACCGTGGCACCCTTGCCGGCGTCGCCGAAACCGAGGTCCACGACGACGATGTCACGACTGTCAAAAGCATTCATTTCAGTCCTTACGTTTTAAGAAGGGTGATCTACGAGGTTTCGAGTTCTAGGCTTAGATCGCCCAGGGATGCCGGATATGGCTGGCATTTCGTCGCTGTTGTTGATGGCCGAAGGGGATTGGCCGTCCGG
>NZ_JALGQH010000039.1 GCF_022810305.1 Rhodococcus sp. ARC_M6 | reverse complement strand
TGATCGAATGGCTGCCGTCGGTGGTGAACGTGTGGTTCAGCGTCGCAACACCAGCATTAACCGGTGCGGTACCCAAAACTGTTGCACCGTCCTTGAAATCGACGGTACCGGTAGCACCCGCCGGAGCGACGGTAGCCGTGAGATCCACAGCCGTACCCGTCTTCGCTGTCGCCGGAACGTTCAACGTGGTCGTGGAATCGACGATGACCGGATCCGTGGAAACCTCGACCGTCGAAGCCGCCGACGTAGACGTACGGTTCGTGGCGTCACCGGAGTACACAGCCGTGATCGAATGGCTGCCGTCGGTGGTGAACGTGTGGTTCAGCGTCGCAACACCAGCATTAACCGGTGCGGTACCCAAAACTGTTGCACCGTCCTTGAAATCGACGGTACCGGTAGCACCCGCCGGAGCGACGGTAGCCGTGAGATCCACAGCCGTACCCGTCTTGGCAGTCGCCGGAGCATTCAGCGTGGTGGCAGTGTCGACGACGACGGGACCTGCCTCGGCGACCGTGATGGTGGCCAGGGCGCCGGCGCCGGCGTTGAGAGCGCTCTTGTTGTCACTGGGGATGCAACGGGTGGGCGCCCATTGGGTTCCGAGAACCGGGACCGAGGCTTTCGCCAGCGAGGTGCTGAAGTTCTGGTCAGCGCCGTAGTTGGCGGCGCTGCCGGCGGTGCGTACCTTCGGAGTGATCACGCCGGGCGCAAGGGCCTTGACCGTGATGTCGACCGCCGGAAGCTGGTACCAGCTGTCGCCACCTGCGTTCGCCGAGCCGTCGATATTCTTCTTGTTCTTGGGGACGAGGATGCCGCCCTCGGCCTTGAGGTTGTTGTTCGCACCGTTGCCGATGACCTCGTTATTGCCCGAGAGCCGGACGATGGGGCCGGCGACATTGTCGACGGCGCCGGCCTCACTGACGCGCAGGACATTGGGAGTCACGCCGCCGATGTTGATCCCGGCGCCCACGACTGCGGCGCTCTGGAACTCGGCATTGGCGGGGATCGCGTAGTCGTACTTCAGTCGTGAAAGGTTGGTCGTCGTCGCACCCGAGTCCGAGTTGGGATAGGAGGACGCGTTCGGCTTGATGCGGTAGGTGAAGATCTCACCCGGCGCAACTGTCGCCGGCGCGTCGACGGTCATCGAGGCGGCGACGGTCTTGTCGACGGTGACGAGAGACTTGGCCTGGCAAGAACTGTTGAACGGGGTGGACGTCGTCTCGGCGTTGGCCGGACTACCGATCAGCATCATTCCAGCGACAACTGCCACGCTGGTGATCGGTACAGCAACGCGCTGTACCGAGGATTTCGACATTGAAACTCCTTGCGCCCGACCAGGTGGTAACCGTCACAGGCATCGTGGTTGAGTGAAATCCAACACACTTTCTCACTGAAAAGCGGAACTCGTTACAGTTTTGCGCAAGTTACTGGACGGTATATAAAAAACGACAATAACCCCAGGTCAACTCTCAAGTTGAGGTTCAGAGTCATGGGGTCGGTGCGGCGGAAACCGGCAGCCGTCACCCTGTGACGGTCTCTAGATCTTCACTACCTCCGCGGTCGGGATCGAGCCTCATGCTTCACCATGTCGTCGACCGACAGTGGGTCGTCCGAGCACTCACAAGCGGAAGTCCAGACGTTGATCGTTCAGTACTGCGCGATGACCTCGTCGGCAAAACGACGAATCGAATCAAGGCGTCCCCGGCGATCGTCGGCAGCAATACCGTACCGATGCCACGGAGACACCCGGATCTCTGTGACGCCGAGAGCCTCGAGTTCCCGATACCCGTCGATGTCGCGGACATCGGTCGGCGAAACGTTGATCTCGAACGGGATGTCGGATCGACCGTATTCGGCCCGCAACTGTGCGAGACGCTCAATAGCAGAGGCCAATTCGTCTTTGGTCACATTCACCGAGATCCAACCGTCGGCCAACCTGGCGGCGCGTCGCAGACCGGGTTCGCTGTGTCCGCCGATGAAGATCGGAACAGGCGCATCGGGTGCGGGGCTGATCATCAATGCATCAAAATCGTAGTGTTTGCCGTGGTATTCGACCCATTCCGGGCCGCGACCTGCGCACACCGCCTTCAAAATCTCGATTGCCTCATCGGTGCGGGCACCTCGAGTACGCATTTCTGTGCGCGTGTACGTGAATTCCTCCGGAATCCACGAGAGTCCAATGCCGATAGCCACCCGATTTCGGGACATCACGGCCATGGTCGACACCTGCTTGGCCGTCAACAGCGGATCTCGCAACGGGAGCTTGAGTACGTTGGTATAGAACCGGATTCGCTGTGTCACGGCGGCCATCGCTGCCATGGCGATGAAGGGATCCGGCATCGGAGTCTCCGGTGCCCACATCCGCTTACCGTCAGGCGAGTACGGGTAAGGCGCCGAGACATGTTCCGGATAGAACACCGAATCGGACATCGACAGACCGTCGAATCCTGCTTCTTCTGCAACCTGAGCCAACTCGCACAAATCCAGGGCATCGATCATCGCGCCCGCCAACGACCACTTCATCGCTCCACCATTTCATCGCTCTTCGACCGGTATTACATCCACGACCGTATTGTCTTGCAGTACAGAACAAAACACCTCGTCCTGATGGCCGGGACGAAGAAATTCCGCCCCGGTCGTCCCCGCGGCAGATCAGTTCGGCGAGATCCAAGCCTCGTCGAAGAACATGATGTCCGTGATATTGCGCTTGACGCCGTGAATGTTTTCATCCCACGCGGTCAATACCGAAGCTGGACCCCAGATCGCATAAGGCACAGTCACATTGGCATATTTCTGCACTTTGCTGATTGCGTCACTGACAGCATCGTCAGTCGGTGCGGTCTGGACCGCTGTGATCAGGGTGTCCATCTCCGGGTCAGCGAACCCGGAAGGATTGTTCTTCGAATCGCTGGCCATGCTGTTGTACAAATTCATGTAGGGCGCTTCTTCCCCGACCGGCGCGCCACCGCGGGTCATATCGAAATCATGATCTTTGTACACCCGCCGGACCAGGTCCGTCACGTCGGTTGCGTAGTCAATAGCCACGTCGAAGCCGATTGCGTTCAGCGACGCTTGCACGGCCAACGCGGTGGCCTGTTGGTTGGGTTCGGACGTTGCGAGGTAGCGGAGTTTGCCGTCGTACCCCTCGGCTTTCGCTTGATCGAGCAGAGTTTTCGCCTTCTCCGGATCGAAGGGAATGCCTTCGGTGTTGCTGTACCAACGCGACGACTCCGGGACCAGTTCGGAACTGGCGGTACCTAACCCGTTGTTCGCACGAGTATTGATCGCTTCCGGGTCTACCCCGTAGGCGATCGCCTGTCGAACGCGAACATCAGCACCCGGCCTGCCGGCTCGGTTGTTGATCGTGCCGATTCCGTTCTGACCGGTAGGACTGAGGTAGCCGGAGTATCCGTCGGCGAGAACCTGCTTGATGACGCCTTCGTCACGGAGGATGTATGTCATGTCGATCTGGCCGCTCTTCAGCGACTCGTATTGGGACTGGGCACCCGAGGTGGGAACGAACCGCACTGTGTCCAACGGAGGCTTACCACCCTGATAGTCCTTGCGCGCAGCGAGTACCAACTCCTCGTGCGGCGCGAACTTGGCCAAGGTGAACGGCCCCGCCCCGATCGGGGTGAACGTTCCGCCCGCCTCTGAACTTCGTGCGACGATCATTCCGGGGCCCATCGACAACAACGCCGGGAACTGCTTCCACGGCCGTTTGAGCACGAAGTCGACTGTGGTTGCGTTCGGAGTATCGACTCGCTCGACGATATTCAGCCAGGACTGCGACACGTCGCCCTTGCCGACCACGAATCTGTCGATGCTCCACTTCACGGCTTCAGCATCGAGAGTGCTTCCATCGCTGAAGGTCAGACCTTCCGGCAACGTCACCGTAAATACCGTGAAGTCGTCATTGCTCGTCAGCGTCTTCACAAGCTGGGGCACGAAGCTCTCGGTTGCCGAGTTGCTGCGTATGAGCGTGTCGTAGATTGCAGCCATTTCGGTTCCGCCAGTTGAGCCGGCGGTTTGAGTTTTGGTTGGATCCAGCACTGCCGGGAATGAATACGACCCGAAGGTGAGATTGCCTCCGTCGATCGGTGCTCCGGCATCCGGTGCGCCCACGAAGCCTGCCACACTACTACCGGCGAGGGAGTCTGCGGCTGGGGCGTCACCACTACTCGACGCACAGCCGGTCAACAACATTGCACCTGAAATTGCGAGTGCAATCAGGCTGGTACAGGATCGAATTATCTTGGTGTGCATACGATTCCCCTGCTGAGACGGGCCGGTGAACTTTCCGCCCAACGAGGCGACGTACTACACGGCCGATACGGCCGCGTAGTACGACTGTTCACACAAGACCGGGTGAGCCTGCCTGCTTAGAGCTTGATTACCTTCGCGGTCGGGATCGGGTGCGAGTCCGCCTTGATCCAGCGCATCGCCCAAGTCCCCTCCGCGTGGGAATCGGTGTTGATCCAGTTTCCGTAGCCCGGATCCTTCGCCGCCACAACGATTGTCATGGTTCCATCGTCGTTCAGCTTCGCGGTGTGGTTGTTGATGTAGATGTTCGTCCGGTTGTAGTCGAGCGACTCCACCCAGAAGTTCTGCAGCACGAAGTTGAAGTACTCGCAGTTCGGAATCTCGGTCTCGATGACCCACGCCTCGTCCTCGGCGAGCTTCCAATACCCGTGGAAGTAGAAGATCGTCGGGTCGCCGCCCGCGTTCTGGAAGTAATCCTGCCCCCAGTCGAAGATCTCGTTGGTGTGCGGCTGGAACTTGCGGGACCACTCGAGGAACGTCTCCGCCATACCCTTCACGATCCCGACCGACTTGCTCAGACGCTCGCCGATCTCCTCCGGGCTAAGCGGTACGAACTCCCCCTCGGGGTTCAGGCACTCGATAGTCAATTCACCGATAACCTCGTTGCGACGGTCCTTGTAGGTCTGCCGGACGGAGATGAGGTTGCTGTCGGGTGCCAACGGCAGCCAGGCACCCTCGGCGGGCTTGTCCACGCTCGCGATGAACTCGAAACGACCGTTCTCGTCAACCTCGAGGTCGTGAATGTGCAGGTCGCCGGTCTGCAACATGGTGCCGTCAATGTGGTATCGATTGACGCGTGAACCGAAGGTGATCAGCGGGACGGTGCCCCGGGTGCCGATAATCCGGTAGCTGAACTTGCCGGAAATATTGGCACGCATGTAGACGTTGTCCGGGTTATCGGCACCGATCTTCGTCATCATGTTGGGGTTGGGAGCCGACGAGAACTGCGGCCACCGCGGATCGGTGTACTCGACGCAGTTGATCGTTCCGTACCGGAGCAACCGACTCAAGTAGCGGACGCCCTCGGCCTGGGTCAGCGGATCCTGAGGGACGATCTCGTCCTCCAGGATCTTTCCGACGTCGAGCAACTCTGCGCAGAACTTTTCCCAAGTAGCGTTCATCTGAATCTCCTTGTTCTAGTTGATATTTCGAGCATCTAGACGGTGGTGGGGGCGATCGGAGCGACGGGGGTTGTCGCGGCGAACTTTGCTTCGACGTCGGCGGTTGTCACGCCGAAGTCCTCGAGCGAATACTGGTGCGACGGACGGCGATGTTCCGCGAGGCTCGCCTGATGCGACACCTCCACGGCGGCGCGAGCCTCGTCAGTGAAGGGCAGTGCGAACTGCGTGTAGATCTTCGAGGTCGTACCGACCGCGTCGGCGAGGAAGTCCTTGAAGTCAACGTCGATGAACTGCTCCGGATTGTAACGGGCACGCGCACTGTTGAAGTTCGCGTTACCGCGCGCCCACAGGTCGAGTTGGGTGCGTCCGATGGTCGGGCGGTCGAACGCCTTCGACATGTCGTGCCCACCCTGCTCCGCAAGGCTGAAGGTGGACGCCATCGACGTCTGCGGATCGCGGAAGGTGCGAACGAACAACGCATCCGGGTAGACCCGCATGATTTCGTCGATCGCGAAGACATGGCTAGGGCTCTTGAGGACCCACCGCCGATCCTGGTCATTGAGCCCGATCAGCTGCAGGTTCTTCTTGTGCCGCGCGTACGTTTCGGTCCAGTCCTGCTTCTCCAGCCACTGCGAGTAGCTCGGTACGTGCGCGATGGTCTCGAACGCGGTCGAGAGCATCGTCTGCTGCAGCAGACGCCAACATTCCTCAACCTCCTCGGCACCCATGAAATGCACCTTCATCAAGTCTGCCTCGTTGCGCTGGCGTGCTCGGTAGAAGGCATCGGAGCGAATGTAATCTTCATTCTCCGACCACTTGTCGCGATCGGGGCGTGGCTGCGGTGTCTCGGCGAGCCACATCTCGGCACCCTGATGCGCCGGGTCCGCACCGAGCAACCGGTGGAGGGCAGTGCTGCCAGTCCGCGTCAACCCGACCACGAAGATCGGACGCTCGATCGGAACGTCGACGTGCTCGGGGTATTTCGCGAAGCCGGCCTCGCTGGTCAGGCGCCCCGCAAGCGCTCCGGTGATCATCTTGCGAGCGATCACCTTCCCCTGGGGCGTGAGGTCGGCCTCCCGCTCGAACGACTCGAGCAGAACCCCAAGCCCTTCGAGATAGCCGTCACTGCCGAAATCGTCGTACCCGGCTGTCTCACGCGCGGCCTGGTGCAGGTCCTCGATGGAACCAATCCCGTCGTAATCGTGTGTCATCGATCAGTCCTTCTAGTTCAGTGGTGGGTGTGGCCGCAGTTGACGTCGAGACACTGCCCGGCGATGGCTCTGGCCGAGTCGGACAGGAGAAACACGACAGCATTGGCGATGTCGTCCGGCTCCGGTAGCCGGCGTAGATCGGTGCCGGCTGCGATCTCGTCGTAGATGACCTTGGGGTCGACCCCGGCGGCCGCCGCCTTCTTGTCGAAGAAGTTCTTGACCGAATCCGCCCAGATATAGCCGGGGGCAACGGAGTTGACTCGAATCCCTTTGGGACCGAGATCGATCGACAGGCTGCGCGCCATTGCCAGAAGTCCGGCTTTCATTATCCGGTACGCCCCGAACCCGGGAAGCTGATTACGCAGCACCATGGACGTGACCATCACGATGGACCCCTGTGACGCAGTCAGTGCCGGCACCAATGCGCGGGTGACGTTGAGCGCCGCAATCAGGTTGATGTCGATCCCCGACTGGATGGACGTCAAGTCCGCATCCAGGAGCGGGACCTGTGCCGGTTGAACAAAGGCATTGTTCACCAGGGCGTCCACGGCCCCGAACTCGTCGAGTGCCTTCTGCGCCAACGCCTCAATCGAATCGACGTCGGTGAGATCGGTGGGAACTGCCAGCGCGATTCCGCCGCGATCACGGATCTCCGTTGCCACTGATTCCAAGCGCTCCCGCGTGCGGGCAGCCAGGACGACGCTCGCCCCGGCCGCCGCGCTCTGCAGGGCAATCGAACGCCCCAACGCCGGCCCCACTCCCGAGACCACAACAACCTTCCCGGCCAGTAGGCCCGAAGCGCTCAACACAGGGCCTGCGAATCGAGAACCACACTCAGAGAAACGATCTTGCAGTTCTCGTCGAACTCGAAGAGATCCGTGGTCGCAAAATCCGCCATACCCGCGCGTTGCACCCGCAACTGCATCGCTGCGTACTTTCCCGTCACCGTGATCGGACCGAGGAGACTCACAGTGAAGTCGACCTGAGCGTTCGCCGTATCGAAGGCTCGGATTTCGTCGATCCCGCTGTATGTCTTGACGCCCAGAGGTTCGTGTTGAAGAGCCTCGTCCGCAAACAACGCAACCAGTTTGTCGACGTCATGGTTCCCGAGGTGATTGACGTAATCTTCGACAGCAGAGACGATTTCAGATCGATTTGGCACAGCTACTCCTCATATTTCTTTCGTGTCAGGAAATGATTCCGCGGGTGCGGAGGTGTTCGATGACAGCAGCACCGGCGACGGCCGGAGACGTAGTTGCCGTCTCGATCCGAAGGTCCGGGTGCTGCGGCGGCTCGTAAGGCGAATCGATGCCGGTGAAGTTACTGAGCTCACCGCGGCGAGCCTTCTTGTACAAGCCCTTCGGGTCACGCTGCTCTGCGACGGAAATGTCGGTGTCAACGTAGATCTCGGAGAACTGTTCCGGACCGATCAATTCTCGCGCAGCCTGCCGTTCAGCGTCGAACGGCGAGATGAAGGAGACGAGAACGATCAGGCCGGCGTCGGCCATCAACCGGGCGACTTCGGTGACGCGGCGGATGTTCTCGACACGATCAGCCTCGGTGAACCCGAGATCCCGATTGAGACGATGACGAACGTTGTCGCCGTCAAGGAGATAAGTATGGGCACCGAGGGCGTGCAGTCGACGCTCCACATCGTTCGCGATCGTCGACTTTCCCGATCCCGAGAGTCCGGTGAACCACAGAACCGCCGGCTTGTGTCCCTTGAGTCGGGTGTGGGCATTGGCATCCACATCGACTGCCTGCCAATGGATGTTGTCCGACCGACGCAAGGAATGCTTGATCAGCCCGGCACCGACCGTGCCGTTGGTGAGGCGGTCGATGAGGATGAAGCCACCCATGTCACGGTTGTCCGTGTACGGGTCGAACGGCACGGCGCGGTCGAAACTGATGTTGCAGACACCGATTTCGTTGAGCGCCAGTGTGGTGGTGGCGTTCTTGTCGAGTGTGTTGACGTTGATCTTGTACTTCGGCTTGGTGATACGTGCCTGAACGGTGATGCTGCCGATCTGGCAGAGATACGGCCGTTCGGGCAGCATCTCGCCTTCACCCATCCAGACGATGTGCGCTTCGAACTGATCGGAGACTGCCGGCGGAACGTCCGCGACTGCGAGAACGTCACCTCGGCTGATGTCGATCTCGTCGTTGAGGGTGATCGTGACGGATTGCCCGGCACCCGCCTCGGTGAGGTCACCGCCCATGGTGACGATGCGAGCCACTGTCGACGATTTCCCACTGGGCAGTACCCGTACCGAGTCGCCGGGTTGCACTGTCCCGGAGACGATCTGGCCGGAGAATCCGCGGAAATCGAGATCCGGTCGGTTAACCCACTGCACCGGCATCCGGAACGGACTGCGCTGGGTGGAGTCGTCGATATCGACGCTCTCGAGGTGCTCGATCAGACTGGGACCCGTGTACCAGGGCGTGAGAGCACTGCGCTCGGTGAGATTGTCACCCTTGTACGCCGACATCGGAATGGCCACGAACCCGTCGAGTCCGATCTCGGAAGCGAAGGACGTGTAGTCCGCCACGATAGTGTCGAACACCTCCTGCGAGTAGTCGACGAGATCGAGCTTGTTGACCGCGAGCACTACGTGCTTGATGCCGAGCAACGACACGAGATACGAGTGTCGGCGGGTCTGCGTCAGGATGCCCTTGCGCGAGTCGACCAGGATCACCGCGAGATCAGCGGTCGAAGCGCCGGTCACCATGTTGCGGGTGTACTGCTCATGTCCCGGTGTGTCCGCGACAACGAACTTACGACGTTCGGTCGTGAAGTAACGGTAGGCGACATCGATGGTGATGCCCTGCTCACGTTCGGCTGCGAGCCCGTCGACGAGGAGCGCAAAATCGAGCCCTTCGCCCTGTGTTCCGCTCTTGCGCGAATCCGCTTCGAGTGCCGAAAGTTGGTCGTCGAAAACAAGTTTCGACTCGTAGAGCAAACGGCCGATCAAGGTGCTCTTGCCGTCGTCGACGCTGCCGCAGGTAATGAAGCGCAGCATGCTCTTGTTGGCGTGCCGTTCGAGGTAAGCCTCGATGTCGTCGGCGATCAGATCCGAGGAAACAGTCATCAGAAGTACCCCTCTTGCTTCTTCTTCTCCATCGACGCGCTGGAATCGTGGTCGATGACCCGGCCCTGGCGTTCGGAAGTGGTGGTGAGCAACATTTCCGAGATGATCTCGGTCAAGCTGGTGGCAGTCGATTCGACGGCCCCGGTCAACGGGTAGCACCCGAGGGTCCGGAAACGAACGCTCTTGAGTTCCGGTGTTTCACCCGGCAGCAACGGCATCCGGTCGTCGTCGACCATGATCAACGCACCGTCACGTTCGACGACGGGCCGCTTCGCCGCAAAATACAGCGGGACAATCGGAATCTGTTCCTGGCGTATGTATTCCCACACATCCAGCTCGGTCCAGTTCGAGAGCGGGAACACGCGCAGGCTCTCCCCCGGCGATTTGCGGACGTTGTACATCCGCCACAATTCCGGTCGCTGCTGCTTCGGATCCCAGCGGTGCGCAGCCGATCGAATCGAGAAGATCCGTTCCTTGGCCCGTGACTTTTCCTCGTCGCGGCGAGCGCCACCGAAGGCCGCATCGAACTTGTAGTGATCCAGGGCTTGTTTGAGGCCCTCGGTCTTCCACATATCAGTGTGGACGGCACTGCCGTGGGTGAACGGGTTGATCCCCTTCTCCACACATTCCGGATTGGTGTGCACGATCAGATCGAGGTCCGCTGAGGCTGCGGTCTCGTCACGAAGGTCGTACATTTCGCGGAACTTCCAGGTCGTGTCGACATGGAGCAACGGAAACGGGAGCTTCGACGGGTAGAAGGCCTTTCGCGCGAGATGCAGCATCACGGCGGAGTCCTTACCCACCGAATACAGCATCACCGGGTTCTCACTCTGCGCCACAGCTTCACGCATGATGTGAATGCTCTCGGCTTCGAGCCGTTCGAGATGGGTCAGTGTAACGGTCATCGTCCCAATTCCTCCAGTGCTGTGGCGGCGAGTTCAGGTCGGCAGATCAGCAGATCCGGCAACCACGGATTCTCTTGGTTGTAGCGCAGCTCGCTGCCGTCGATACGTGAAACATGCAGTCCGGCAGCGCGTGCAACGGCAACCGGTGCCGCCGAATCCCACTCGTACTGGCCACCGGCGTGGGCGTAGACATCTGCGTCCCCGCACACCACCGCCATGGCCTTGGCTCCGGCGGAGCCCATCTCGATCAACTGAGCATCCATCGAATCCGCCATCCGCATGACCGGTTCTGGGCGCCGCGTCCGCGACACCACAACTCGAACCGGTGTGGCCGAACTGTGTCCACCGTCGCCATCGGCGCTCGAGTAGGTAACCCCGAGAGCAGGCATCGCGACGGCTCCTACGGTGAGAGAACCCTTTTCGACCAGAGCAACATGCACGGCCCAATCCGATCGGCCGGCTTCGCCGTACTCGCGGGTGCCGTCGAGCGGGTCGACGATCCACACACGATCGGCACTCAGACGGGCAGTGTCGTCGGCGCCCTCTTCTGAAAGCACCGCATCACCGGGAAAGCGTCGGGCAAGTTCGGCGACGATGAACTCGTGGCTGAGCTGATCCGCAGCGTTCTTGAACTGTGCCGGGTCCAATCCAGCGTCACCGAGAGTTTTCCGATGTTCGAGCAAGAGCACACCGGCCGCAGTAGCGACGTCGCTGGCCGCCTGCTCGTCCGTGGTTCGTGTCATTTGTACTCCACAACTGTGTAGACCTCCCGCGCTTTTCGCGCCGGGGAGGAACTAAATGTCTGCGATCGAGCCGGTAGCCCGAATCTTCTAGACCGGCGAGGGTTCGGTTTGTCGGAGCACCTCGACTGTGGCCTGAAGCACACAGTAGCAGAAGAATGAACGATGTTCATTCTATTTTGAACAATGTTTTTTCTGTGATGCGTATTACCTTACCGACCCTTGAGTGCTCGAGAACGAACAGTGTTCATCCGCAATTGAGGTTGGACGCAGTCCCGGCTACGGTGATCGAATGAGCAGTACCAGCAGTAACTCGATCTACGGTGACGCCGAAGTACGTCGACGCCGAACACTGGATGCGGCGATCTCGCTCCTGGACGAAGGCGGGTACTCGGCACTGACCATCCGCGCCGTCGCGAAACGTGCGGGTACCAGCACAGGATTGATCTATCAGTACTTCGTCGACAAGCAGGACATCTTTGCGGCGCTACTCAGCGAAAGCCAACTCGAGATGGCCGATTTCGTGAACTCGCTCCCCCGCGACCAAGGGCTCACGACACTACTGGCTTCGATAATTCCGGAATTTGCACGGCACTGGGCCAGGGTGGGTCGACTCACCACCACCTGGCGCGATATCGAGGGCATGGCCGGATCCGAGAGGGAGAGCATGCTCGAACTTCATGCCTCCGTGGCGGTCTACAACGCGGCGCTGATTCGCGCCCTCATCGAAGCTGCCGCAGCCGAGGGAAGTTCCCTGCTGGATGACCCCGCGCTGATCCACGTCGTACTCTCCGGACTCAAAGGCCTGGCGGACACCATCGTCAACAACATCGCCAAGGAACTCTCCCCGGAGCACCTGATGAACGTCTCGGCCCGCGCACTCGCGCGGGCCATCACAGCATAAATCGAACCATTGCTCAGGATTTTACGAGACGTGCGATTGCGGCCTGAGCTTCCTTGATCTTGACGTCCGCTTCGGGACCGCCCTGCTTGGCTGCTTCGACGACGCACCCGGCAAGGTGGGCGTCGAGAAGTTTCAGAGACACGGACTGCAATGCACTGGTAGCCGCAGATACCTGCGTGAGGACATCGATGCAGTACCGGTCGTCCGCAACCATGCGCGAGATACCGGCGACCTGACCTTCGATGCGACGAAGACGTTTGAGCAGGTCTTCCTGCTCCGGGCTGTAACTACTCATACCGCAAGCATACCCCCTACCCGTATCCGGGTGGTTGAAGTGCGGGTCAGTGAAGTGCGACAGACCCCATACGTATTCGTCGAATCACATCGATCATCATCAGACCTGCCAGCAGAACAGACAATCCTGCACCCGAAATCCACAGGCCGTCGTAGTGGGTCCCTTCGAACGGCGGTGCACCCTCGATCAGCGGAGCGAAGGTCGAGGTGGTTCGGCCGGCATTCCAGCACATCACCGCCAGCGCCAGAGCGGCCACAGCACCGACGACACCCACCCAAGTTTTGGCACCCTCTTTGACGCCACCGCGTCGCTCATTCATCGTTCACGCTTTCCTTTTCAGCGCCCATCACCTGGTTCAAGGCCTCGCGCAATGCCTTGTCATCCTTCGCCCAGGCCCGAACCAAACCACCGGTTGTCAGCCGTAAACCAATGCCGTGCCGCCGGCGCGGTACACCCGAGAGTTCGCCCAGTGCCCGAGCGGTCTCCCACGGTTCCATGTCCTCTTCGTAGGCGGCGTCATCCGATTCGGGAAACATCTCCGCGATTTCCTGGAGCGGCACCTCCTCGGTGCCCTGGCGCAGCGTCGTGGTGGTCAATTGGACGCTGGCATGCCGACGCGCAGCAATCACCTGCACGTATACCAACCCGGTCAGGATTACCGCGAACATCGCCAACCCGAACCAGTGCACAACAGGACCGGTGAACAGTTCGATGATCAGCGCAATCACACAGAAAATCGGGCCGAATGCGATGGCAACCATCCGTGAGCCCGGCTCGTAGAAGAGGACCTCTGGCGAATCTTCAACCATGGGCAAACCAACTCCGCGTCGAATCACGATAGATCGACACACCGGCACCAATTAGCATGACGGGAACGACGAGCGCCAGGAGCGTGCTGATCCCGGCAACCACCAAAGCGATCTGCAGTACCGAGAACACACCCGAATAAATGACAAGAATTCGTCGATACAGACTCCGGCCCATCCGCGTCGGAGTGGCCAGACCGCCGACAATCAGTCCGCTGAGCAGCAACACCACACCGAAGACGCGCACAAAAGTGACATAGGTATCGATATTGCCGGGAGAAATGCCCTGACCGGAGAACTGTTCTCGCAGTGAGTACGAGGCGCTCGACAGATTGATCAAGCCGAACAGGATCAGCAGGAATGCGCTCGCAATCCACAACCAGAAGGCCGCGTCGACCGTAGTCGGCGGCCGGACTTTACTCGACGATCTCACAGCGCCCCGCCTGGGCTATCCGCCATCATGTTCACCGCGCTTGCGGGGGAAATCTGAGGAAATATGGATTCGAGTCCTTGCGGTGCATCATCACAATCGCAAAAACCGCGGCAACCGCCTGCAGGATCTGTGCGCCACCGAGCAAGAGCGTCGTACCGCCGCCGACGCCGAGGCCCAGAATCACCGGTACTGCGGAGACCACCATGAAGACTCCGCCGAACGTCAACAGCATGCGTGCCCAGTTCTTGCCACGACTCATCGATCGCACGACTAGTAGGAACAAGGCCGTGAATATCAGGATCATGACTGCTGCCATCACAACTGCCATCGGGAAGACGTTCTCGATGTCGGCACGCGTGAGGCCCGCGTCAACTGCAGCGGGGTTGCGGAGCATCTCGTCGACAAACGTGGACTTCTGGCCGAGCATTATCGCGATCATCGCGCCGCCCTGCACGACACCCAGCACGGTCACCGCCCACCACAACTGAATCGCCGTCACCACGTCGGTCGGCGGTTCAGCCTTGTTTCCCGACGAATGCGGCGACGGATTGGTCGGCATCGGACCGAGGGGGTGGAACTGGTTTTGGTACTGCTGGTGTTGGTACTGCTCGTTGTCGTACGGGGGTTCCTGGCGAGGAGGCGGCCACTGCTCGGTCATGAAGACAGCGTATCCGTCGGAGCAGCCATACTCACCAATGCTCGCGTCACTTCACAACCAGCCGGCAACTTCGGCAGCCCAATAAGTAAGCACAACATCTGCTCCGGCCCGCCGGATACTGGTCAACGATTCGAGAATTGCCGCATCCCGGTCGATCCAGCCGTTCTGCGCTGCCGCCGTGATCATCGAGTACTCCCCCGAGATCTGGTAGGCAGCCACCGGAACCGGCGAGCGGTCGGCGGTCTCACGCAGGATGTCGAGGTAGGACATGGCCGGCTTCACCATCACCATGTCTGCGCCTTCGGCGATGTCGAGGTCGACCTCGCGCATCGACTCACGACGGTTGGCCGCGTCCTGCTGGTAGGTACGACGGTCACCTTCCAACGAGGATCCGACAGCTTCGCGGAAAGGTCCGTAGAACGCCGACGCGTACTTCGCTGCGTAGGCCAACTGTCCGACCTCGGTGTAACCGGAAGCGTCGAGCGCACCGCGGATAGCTGCAACCTGGCCGTCCATCATTCCACTCGGACCGAGGAGATGAGCCCCTGAATCTGCTTGCGCGAGAGCCATTTCGATGTATCGAATCAGAGTCGCATCATTGTCGACGGCACCGCTAGGGCTAAGGACTCCGCAGTGACCGTGATCGGTGAACTCGTCCAAGCACGTGTCGGCCATGATGACCGTCGAATCGCCGAGCTCTTCTGCGAGAGCACGCAATCCGACGTTGAGAATTCCGTCGGGGTCGGTGGCTCCCGAACCCTGCGGATCCTTGTCTTCAGGTTTGGGGACACCGAACAACATCAATCCGCCGACGCCGGCTGCCACGGCCTCGGTAGCCGCGACGCGTAGTGAATCGAGCGTGTGCTGATAAACGCCTGGCATGGAACTGATCTCATGCGGGGCGCTGATCCCATCCGCGACGAACATCGGCAACACGAGATGCCGCGGCTCGAGCGTGGTCTCCGCTACCAGGCGCCGAAGCGCCGGAGTGCGCCGGAGTCGGCGAGGACGATGGGTCGGAAACACAGGAGGCCCTCCTACGTCGGGACTGCTGTGCGCCTTTATTAACCGCGGGCGGTTTAATAAAGGCGCACAGCAGAGGAAAAACTAGCGCCTACGAGACTTCTTCCGCGGGGGCGGCAGTGCGCCCTCGGCACGAAGTCGAGCAGCGTGCTCCGCAAGTGCCTCGACCAAGGGGCCGACCTGCGAAGTTTCGGGCTGCACGTCAACGCGCAGGCCGAACTCGATGGCAGTCTCGGCGGTCTTCGGTCCGATGCACGCAACCAGGGTGCGAGCGTGCGGCTTGCCGGCGATACCGACGAGGTTACGAACCGTCGAGGAGGAGGTGAAGCAGACGGCGTCGAACCCGCCGGTCTTGATCATCTCGCGGGTCTCGGCGGCCGGCGGTGCAGCGCGCACGGTGCGGTAAGCGGTGACGTCGTCGATTTCCCAACCGCGTTCACGCAGACCCTCGGCGAGGGTTTCGGTTGCGATGTCGGCGCGGGGCAACAGAACTCGGTTGACCGGGTCGAAAACGTCGTCGTAGGGCGCGAATTCGGCCAGCAGACCTTCGCTGGACTGATCACCCTTGGGTACCAGCTCGGGGTTGATGCCGAACGAGCGAACCTTGGCTGCGGTGGCTTCACCGATGCAGGCGATCTTCACACCCGAGAATGCGCGGGCATCAAGACCGAATTCTTCGAACTTCTCCCACACTGCGCGAACAGCATTGGTGGAAGTGAAGACGACCCACTGGTAACGACCGTCGACGAGACCCTTGACGGAGCGCTCCATCTGAGCCGGGCTACGCGGCGGTTCGACGGCGATGGTCGGAACCTCGATCGGGATGGCGCCGTGGGTGACCAGACGGTCACTCATTTCGCCGGCCTGATCCTTGGTACGCGGCACGAGGACAGTCCAGCCGTACAGCGCGCGTGATTCCCACCAGGACATCTTGTTGCGCTGGCTGACTACCTTGCCGACAGTCACGATGAGCGAGCCGACGAGTTCAGATCCGGCTTCGTTGAGCGTTGCCAATGTTGCTTCGACGGTGCGCTGCTGACGCGTGGTGCCGCGCACGGTGATAGCGGCGGGCGTCTGTGGTGCCATACCGTTTTCCACCAGTGCACTCGCCGTCTCGGCGAGGTGCCCGGAGGTAGCGTGCAGAACCAACGGTCCCGGTGCTGCCGCCAGAGCAGCCCAATCGACCTCGCCGCGGACGTCGGCTTCGGTGTGACCCGAACCCAGTGCCATACCGGCGTAGCTCGGCACGGCCGAACCTGACGGAAGTCCGGGTAGAACCTCGAACTGAACTTGGGTGCGGGCTACGGCGGTGACCTCGGCGATCACGGAATCCGTGGTAAGCGGATCACCCGCGACGAGACGGACCACGTCGTGGCCGTTCTTCGCTTCGTGCACAAGAGTTTTGGCAACCTCGGCGGGCTCCCCGAGAGCGGGTCGCACGTCGGCGATCAGTTCACCGGTTTCTTCGTCCCGACCCATGTCGATGCCCACAAGAGCGACAACGCCCTTGTCCACATCAGGATCGGTGAACGCCAAAGCTGCGCCGGTGAGGACGTCGCGGGCGCGAACGGTGAGCAGGGCGGGGTCGCCCGGTCCCGATCCCACGAACAGGATCCGTCCGGGAGTGTTCTTTCGGACTCGGGTCATCGGTGATTCTCCAGTGCGCTGTATCGAAATGGGAACTTGGTGCAAGTGCAATTGGTTGTGTCAAACATCGGCGGCCTCGCCTGTGGTCACGTTCATCAACTCTCGGGCGCCGAGTTCGAGTAACTCACGCGCCACCGCTCGGCCGAGTTCCTCGGCCTTGTCCGGTGCACCGACGGCACCGGTACGGATGACGTCCGAACCGTCGAGTGCGGCTGCGCAGCCGCGGATCGACAGTTCGTCGAAAATGTTGCCGTCTTCGTCGATCGATTCGACGATTTCGGCGATTGCCCCGACGGGCGCTGTGCATCCCGCTTCGAGTTCTGCGAGCAGTGACCGCTCGGCGGTAACCGCAGCCCGAGTACTCGCGTCGTCGAGCTGCGCGAGTATCGCCACCAATTCTTCATTGGCGGAGAGGCATTCGACTGCCAGCGCGCCCTGCGCGGGCGCGGGCAGCATCTGAACCGGTTCGATGTTCTCGGTGATGAGATCGAGCAGACCGATCCGGGACAGGCCGGCACGCGCGAGAATCACGGCGTCGAGTTCACCGGATTCGACCTTGCCCAACCGGCGTTGCAGGTTTCCGCGCAGCGGCACGATGTCGAGTCCGAGGCCGAGTGCGCGCAACTGCGAAACTCGTCGCGGCGCAGACGTTCCGACCTTTGAGCCGACCGGCAGTTCACCGAGCACCAGTCCGTCACGGGCAACCAGCGCGTCGCGAGGATCTTCACGAACCGGGATTGCCGCGATCACGAAGCGAGAATCCTGAGCGGTCGGAAGGTCCTTGTACGAATGCACGGCAACATCGACGCGATTGTCCGCCAAAGCTTCTCGGAGCTCGGCGGTGAAGACACCGACACCGATGGTCTGCACCGGATCAGTGGACTGATCGCCTTTGGTCTTGATGATGACCAGCTCTGCCGGATGCCCGGCCGCAATCAGTGCGTCGCGCACGGTTCCGGCCTGGGTAGTGGCGAGAAGACTTCCGCGAGTACCGATCCGCAAGATATTACTGCTCATGCCCGCGGTTCCTTTCCGAAGCGTTCGTCCACCAGATCGGTGGGCGCGGCAACTGCAGCGGGCGATCCGGGGCTGAGCTCGAAGAGCTCACGGAGCGCCGCTGCATACGAGTCGCCGCCTGGCGCGGACGCCAGTTGTTTGACGCGCACTGTGGGCGCGTGCAGCAGTTTGTCCACGACGCGACGCACGGTGCGTGCTACCTCGTCTCGTTGCGGATCGTCGAGTCCGGGCAGACGCGAGTCGAGTCGCATCAGTTCGGCTTCGACGACGTCGGCGGCGCGCTGTCGCAGCGCGGTGACAGTCGGGGTGACCTCGGCGAGTCGCTGACCGGCCAGGTAGGTGGCCAGTTCACCGGCAACGATTGCGCGGGCAGCCTCGGCGTCGGATGCTGCGGCACCGGCGGCCGGATCACGTTGCAGCGCTTCCATATCGAGCACCGTGACGCCGGGAAGGCCGGCGACGGCCGGGTCGATGTCACGGGGCAGGCCCAGGTCGCAGATCACGAGATGCTTGGTGGCGTCGCGGCCCGGATGAGCAAGCGCCCGGTGAGCGTCGGCCAGCGTGATAACGGCTCCGACTGCCCCGGTACAGGTCACCAGAACGTCGGCCTGCGCCATAGCGGACGAAAGCTCTTCGAAGGCAACGCCTTCTGCGACGACGCCATTGGATCGCGCAGTGTCAGCAAGGTGCTCGGCACGCTCGCGGGTGCGGTTGACGACGATGATGCGGTCGATACCGGCCCGGGTCAGGTGCGCAACGGAGAGCCCGCCCATCGCTCCGGCGCCGACGACCACTGCGGTACGTCCGGCCAACCCGCCGTCACCGATGATTCGGGCGGCACGGTCGAGCGCTACCGACACCACTGATGCTCCGGCAGAGTCGATTCCGGTTTCGGTGTGGACTCGCTTGCCGACACGCAGTGCCTGCTGCGCCAACTCGTGAATGACCCGTCCGGCGGCGTGCTGTGCATCGGAAGACGCGTAAGCAGTGCGGATCTGACCGATGATCTGCTGCTCGCCGATCACCATCGAGTCGAGCCCACTGGCTACGGCGAAGAGATGTTCGACGGCGGCTTCGCTGTAGCGCACGTAGGCGTGCATATGCAGAGCTGTGAGATCCAAGCCCGAATGGTCGGACAGAATCTCGCCAACCTCTGCGAGCGCACCGTGGAACGCATCCACTACTGCGTAGACCTCCACCCGGTTGCAGGTGGAGACGATCATCGCCTCGGTGATGTGTGACGACGCCAGAAGCTTGTCGATCAACTTCGGACGATCGGTGTCGGTAACAGCCACTCGCTCGAGAACCGGCACGGGTGCGGTTTGATGCGAGACCCCGACAAGCAGAACACTCACGGCGCGATCACTGATCCGTTTCTGGTCGAACCTGCCCCGACGGGAGCGGGTGAACTTGTGGATGGGATAGACGAAGCGGATGCCGCATGTGCGACGCGTACTCGGGGCCCGTTGGACGCCTGATCTGCGTTGCGTGCGCTGTTGAAGGATAGGACCTGCATTTCGACGGCCAGGTCGACGCGGCGAAGTTCCACGTGGTCCGGTACATCGAGGGCGATGGGCGAAAAGCTCATGATGCACCGAAGGCCGGCCCGGACGAACTGATCGCAGACGTCTTGAGCGGCCTCGTCGGGAGTGGAGATGACACCGATGGTGGCCTTCAGTTCCCGGCAGGCGGATTCGAGTTCGGCGGTATCGCGAACGGCCAACTCCCCCACCTGGGTTCCGACCCGGCCGGAATCACTGTCGAACAGTCCGACCATCTCGAAGCCTCGTCGGCTGAATCCGCCGTATCCGACCAGAGCTTTGCCGAGGTTACCGACACCCACGAGGACAACTTTGTGCCCACGATCAAGCCCGAGAGCTCGCTCGATGCGGATGCGCAGCTTGGTGACGTCGTATCCGACTCCGCGAACACCGTTGGGGCCGAGGAACGACAGATCTTTGCGCAACTTCGCTGATCCGACGCCTGAGGCCTGCGCGAGTTCTTCACTGGAGACGATGGAAGTGCCGCGGTCTGACATCACTCCGAGGACCCGCAGGTACGCGGCCAACCGGGTCACCGTAGCCTGGGGGATGACGCGATCCTGTGTAGTAGCCGAGGAATCCGCAGCAGCGGCACTGACTGTAGTGACAGAAGTGTCCGCAGCGCCGGTGACGCGCTGAGCCAGCGGCTCAGGCGTCTGGTGCGGTTCGGTCACGTCGTTGGCTCCTCGTCCGACCGACACAACTGTCGACCTCCACGATGCTCCGGGGGAATGTTCACACCACGGTAACCGCTTGTGAACCCATGCACAAAGTTGCTTGGAACGGGTTCGATGTGCCTTTAACCTGCAAAGCCATCGATTTCTCCCGATTGAGGGTTGCCTTACTTGCGTAAATCGTCTCGAAGGCGCTCTTCGTCGACTTCCCAGTAACCGTGCTCACGCCCGTCGAGAAGAATGACCGGTAATCGGTCGCCGTACTCGGCCCGCAATTCAGGGTCGCTCACAGCAGCTTCATCCACGTCGATGCACGTCACTTCAAGCTCGAACTCACTGCAGACCCTTCGCGCCGCCTCCGCCGCGCCGACGCAGGAAGCGCATCCTGCGCGTGTCAACAGGGTCACAACATGTCTCTCCGCAGTCATCGAGTAAGTACCTTTCCGGGGCTGGATGCTCATCTACTTATCCCCCGAGTCTGCCGTCTGCCGCCCCCTCGATACCAAATCGGCGGAGAGGAAGGTCACACACTCGCCGCGCTCATCGCCATCCAACCCTTGGTGCCGCGTTGTGGAGGATAGGCTGACTCGAAGAGTTTTCTGCTCAACGGTGCAACACAGGAGGTGCGGGTGCCTGCGCGATCACTACCGAACGGCTCCGGATTCGGATCGGGGCTGGCCGGGGTCATTCTCCCCGGGCGTCGCCGCGTCAAGAATCCGCTTGGCCCGAGCGAATCGGAAGTTCGAGCCAACCTCGCCGGCGAGGCCAGTGTGGATGCAGCGCTTGCGCTCACCGCCGCTGCCACCCCGGTCGAGCCCACCGCGGACGACGAGTCGCCGACGGTTCCGCGCGACCTCACGGCCGCAGCATTCTTCGACGTCGACAACACCATGGTTCAGGGTGCGTCGATTGTTCACTTTGCGCGTGGCCTTCATGCCCGCAAGTACCTCAAGACGTCTGATCTCATGGATTTTGCCTGGAAGCAGGTCAAATTCCGGGTCACCGGGCGCGAAAGCAGTGACGACGTCGCCGAGGGCCGCGAGAAAGCCCTCTCGTTTGTCGCCGGTCGGTCCACTGCCGAACTCGCTCGCCTCGGTGAGGAGATCTACGACGAAGTGATCGCGGACAAGATCTGGCCGGGTACCCGCGCATTGGCGCAGATGCATTTGGACGCCGGCCAACAGGTCTGGCTGGTGACGGCCACCCCCGTCGAACTGGCGCAGGTCATTGCCGAGCGTCTGGGTCTGACCGGCGCGCTGGGCACCGTCGCCGAGAGCGAGGACGGTGTCTTCACCGGCCGTCTCGTCGGCGACATCCTGCACGGCATGGGAAAGGCGCACGCCGTCCGCACACTGGCGGTCCGTGAGGGTCTCAATCTCAAACGATGCTCTGCATATTCCGACAGCCACAACGACGTTCCGATGCTGTCCCTGGTCGGTACGCCTGTCGCGATCAATCCCGACGCCGATCTTCGTGAACTCGCGAAGAACCGCGGCTGGGAGGTGCGTGATTTCCGCACCGCCCGCAAAGCTGCCAAGATCGGCGTTCCCACGGCCTTGATTCTCGGGGCGATCGGCGGGGCACTCGCCGTCATCCTGGCGCGAAGAAAAGAACAGAGCGCGTAAGTAGTTGACGTCCGGATCGGCGACTGCCGATCCGGACGTCAACTTCAGCCGAGGAAGATGTTGCGACGCTTGGCCAACAACCGGTAGAGCGTCTGCTGGATTGTCTCTCGTACGTGGTCGGTCACTTCGAAGAGAACCATCGGATCCTCTTCTGCGCCTGGGCCGTACGTGTCGGTGACGATCGGGGTTCCGAACTCGATGTGCCACTTCGACGGCAACGGAACCAGGCCGAGCGGTCCCAGATGTGGAAACAATGGGGTGACCGGAAAATACGGAAGGCCCAGCACTCGCGCGAGTGTCGTCAGGTCACCGATCTTGGGGTAGATCTCTTCGGATCCGACAATCGAGCACGGAATGATCGGCGCTCCGGAGCGCATGGCAGCCGAGACGAAGCCACCGCGTCCGAACCTCTGCAACTTGTACCGCTCGCTGAACGGTTTACCGATTCCCTTGAATCCTTCGGGGAACACTGCCGCCACTTCGCCCTCGCTCAATAGCCGCTCGGCATCGGGGTTGCAGGCCAGTGTGTGCCCGGCCTTGCGTGCAAGCCCACCGACCACCGGCATCTCGAATGCCATGTCCGCAGCCAACATTCGCAGCGGTCGGTGCGCCGGATGATGATCGTGCACGGCAACCGACGTCATCAATCCGTCGAGTGGGATCACGCCCGCATGATTCGCAACTACCAGGGCGCCACCCGTGAGTGGGATGTTCTCGATACCGCTCACCTCGACGCGGAACCACTTCTCGAACAGCGGCCTCAGCATCGGCATCACGATATTGTCCGCAAAATGCGGATCGAATCCGAACTCGTCGACCTCGTAGTCACCGGCTACTCGACGCCGTAAGAACTCTGCCGCCGAAGCGATCTGATCGACCAAGCTCGATCGTGCGGAGTCGATGAAGGAGCCCTCGGCAGAGGTGTGCGGAGGCAACGACGAACTGGACGGATGTCGACGTTCACTCTGCTCCCGCACCATTCGTTCGGTGCCGGTGACGGATTCACGTGTTCGCGTACGCGCTGAATCGCTTCGACCGCCGTGCGGTCGCAGCGGAATTACCTTGGCCACGTCGCTCATCGCTCCACCACACCAGTGCCGGTATCCGGCATCGACAGGACGTCGGCGTTCTGCGATCCCGGGGAAGATACCGCGTTGCCGCCGACGATTGCAGTCAACGTCTGCTCGGCGCGATCGATCCAGCCGGAACCGATGATCCGCCGCGTCTGCGTGGCCCGGACAAAGTCGTCCAAAGCCTGCATCGTTGTCCATCTGGGCGAGAAACCCATCTCGGTCCGCATTCGCGTGGTGTCGAGACCACAGCCGAATCGGAAGTATTCGAGTTGTTCGTCCGTGTACAACCGCATCGCCGAACCCACCAGCGCGCTGCCGGCACTACGGAACAGCGCCAGCGGCATGGGGACTTGAATGCGTCCGGCCCGCCGAATGGCCTGCGACATCATCACGACGCCGTCAGCGGCGATGTTGTATGTCCCGGCCACCGCCGAGACCGTGGCGCATTCGAGTGCGGCCAACGCGTCTTCCACGTGAAGCAACTGCAGTCTGGCATCGCGCCCGACAATCGTCGGCACCACCGGCGCACTCACGTAGTGTCCGACCGTGGCCGTGAGTTGGGGGCCGATCAGCGGAGCGAGCCGCAGAATTCCCACGTCGATATCGGGTCGACGGCGCCCCATGCCTCGCAGATATCCCTCGATTTCGAGGCTGTCGCGTGCATATCCACCCGGCGGACGACGACGCGCGCTCATCTCCTCGGTGAACTTGACCGGGTCCTTGGCGCTGCAGCCGTAGACAACCGATGCAGATCGGAGCACGACTTTACGGACGCTGGGAGCTTTCTGGCAGACCGCGAACAGCTGCATCGCTCCGATGACGTTCATGTCTTTCATCGCGGCGCGAGAGCCTGATTTGGGGGCCTTCTGCAGCGTCGACGCATGCACGACAGTGTCGACTTCGGCGCCGCGGACGACCTTGCCGATGAGGGGGTTGCGGATGTCGGCGCGCACAAATTCGGCGCGGCCCATTCGGCGGAGCATGTCCTTGCTCGGGCTGACCGAGTCGACGGCGATCACACGCTCGATTTCGGGATTCTGCGCCAGCCGGCGCACCAGGTAGCCGCCGAGGAATCGGCTTGCCCCCGTCACAAGAACAACCCGGGGAACAGTGCTGTTCGACTTCGTTTCATCGGCCGTTTTTTCGGCCACATTGTCGCTTGTTGTTATGTCACGATCTACCACCAAGTACCCCCATATCCAGGACAAACACGCATTCCCGAAACACCTTCGCGACAAGTGGTCCCCACTTTACGGCCAGTCGAGGACTTGCGCTGATTACCCGCATCGCGCGCATTCAAGACATACCGTCCACCTAGTGAGACGGTTCGCGAAAATCCCCCCAATACATCAATGCCCGCCACCCCGAAAATGGGGTGACGGGCATCGATGCGTACTGAAAAATACTGCTTATTTACCGAGTTTCCTGCGCTGCACTCGGGTACGACGAAGCAACTTGCGGTGCTTCTTCTTGGACATGCGCTTGCGACGCTTCTTGATCACTGAACCCATAGCGGGTGTCCCTCACGTTCTTCTATAGCGTTCCTGCGCACGCCGGTCACGTACGCCTGCGCCAAGCAACTGGCGCCTGGCCCTCGTTTTAACTAGCTCAGCGCCTTACGACACCAGCTTGCTGGTACGACAGTTGCTCATCGTACCGGTGTGGGGTCACCCGACATAAACCGAGCCTCCGGCACAGCTACCGCTGTGCCCGTGACTCGGCCTACGCCGAGCTCATCCTCTTCGAACCGCCTGGTCAGCCGGCATCGAAGTACGAGGTTTCGAGATAGTCGTGTACCGCTTTCGCATGCACACGGAACGAACGGCCCACTCGAACAGCAGGCAACTCGCCACTGTGCACCAACCGGTACACGGTCATTTTCGACACCCTCATCAAAGTTGCCACTTCGGCAACAGTGAGGAATTGTGTGCCGGCCACAGCCGGCTTTCCGTCGTGGGACGAACCCATGGACGACTTGTTTGTAGACACCATAAATCCACATACCTCCAGTACGACTCGCGCCGCCGGCTTCCCCTCCGGCGGAACAGACACGTACGTACTAACCCGAGCTTAGCTGTACTAGTGGGGTTAAAGCGACGGGTGTGGCGTAACGGGCGACTATTCGGCAGTTACACCCATCGCTGCGGAACGTGTCTTCGCGGCGTCGAGTGCCTCGAAGAACGCGGTTCGGAGACCACCGGCTTCCAGCTGCCGGACAGCAGCAGCCGTCGTTCCACCAGGCGATGTGACGGCAGCACGAAGCTCTGCAGCACTATCCCCGGTGCGATCGAGCATCGCAGCCGAGCCGACCATGGTCTGGACCACCAATTCCGTCGCCACTGCGCGCGTGAGTCCGAGGCCGACACCGGCGTCGATCATCGCTTCGGCAACGAGGAAGAAGTATGCGGGGCCGGAACCCGACACCGCCGTCACAGCATCGATCTGGGATTCGGGAACAGTGACGACCTTGCCGACGCTACCCAGAATTCCCCGCACCAATTCCAGGTGCTCGGCCTTGACATGGCGACCCGGCGCCAAGACGCTCACGCCCTCACCGACCAACATCGGCGTGTTCGGCATGACACGAACCACCGGAAAACCTGCGGGCAGGCGCGTTTCGTAGAACCCGGTCGGGATTCCCGCCGCGAGCGAGACGATCAACTGCTCGAGGTCACCGTCGAGATCGATCTTGGCGAGTTCGGTCAGTGCCGACTCGACGTCGTTCGGCTTGACCGCAACGACGATGACGTCGGCACCTTCCGCGGCATCCGCGATGGTGCTGACCCGGATGGAGTACTCGGCGATCAATTCTTCGGCACGCGGCTGATACTGCTCGGCGACAACCAGATCCCTGATCGCGTGGCCGGCCTGCAAGAGCCCGGAGATCAGCGCCTCGCCGATCTTGCCGCCACCGATAATCGCAATTCTTGTCATGGTCGACAAGCCTGCCACGCCTGAAACGGACGTCCCTACCGGGGCATCATGGCGAGTTGCCGACTCTGTACGACGACTGCGCCGGTGGAATCGAGGACGTCGTGGTCCTCCTCGAACCACGTGCTTCCCAGAACATCCGAACGTGCGCGCACACGCAGCCAACCGGGAGCGGGCAGTCGCCGCAGGTAGGTGGTCAACTGCACGGTCGGTGCCCACCCGAACAGTCCGCGGTTCATCGTCACCGGGGCACTGATGTCTCCGGTCATGATCGCGAACAACACAGCGGTGTCGACGTCTGCTTCGTCCGCGGGCCGTGGCCGCACCCACATCCGCACCTCGGGCTCACCTTGGCTGCCGGTGAGGAAGTGCGCGGATGTCGTATCGATGCGCATGTCACAACCCTGACCGACGTGCACGATCTGTGCCATCGGATGCTCGCCGACGACGGCAACGGCGGCCTCCGACGGTTCCGCGGGCATGTCGTCGATCGACGAGGAGGTCACGAAAGTCGGATCGTTGCCGTCGGGCAATCCAAGTGTGACGGCGGCACGAACAGCTACGCGCCCCACTTGACTCAATTCGACGTCCACCAAGGCAACCTGACGCCCCAGCTTCTGGATTGTCACGACCAAGTCGACGTCGCCGGGGTCGGGCGCCGCGAGGTAGTTCGCGCTGACTGCGAGGGGCTGCATTGCAAGAACGCCCTCACTCTCGCCGGAGGCGTCTCGCAAGGCTTGCCGGGCTGCGGCTGCACAGACGGCCATCATCGACCCACCGTGAACCTTCGGACCGATAGTCCAGATGGGATCGATGGTGGCGCCGAAGCGGCCGTCGCCAAGTGATGTCAGACGGTTCAGGTCACGAAAAGGGCTGGTGCTCATCAATTTTCCTCATTCGATGTGGTGAGAGTGTTTAACTGCTGCAAGATCTTGGTGAGCCAACCGCCGCAGAGCCATCAGGACCGGCTCGTACATCGCGGTGCCGAGAACGGCATATCTAATTGCTTCTTCGGTCGATGTTCCTTCTTCTGTCGACGCGGTCGGCATCAACTCGATTTCCACCTCGGCGATCGCCCGGATGTGTTCGCCGTACGCCCGCAAGCGAGTTTCCGACAGAGTCAGTCCCGCATCCTCGAGTCCGATCAGCGCTTGTTCCAGGTGGGCGACGCCGACGTACCTCGGCTCGTACACCTGACCCAGAAAATCCAGAACCTTCTTCGCTCGGGGGAATTCGGCGTCCGGAGCAACGTCGACATACGGAGGCAGTTGCGCAATCGCCCGACCGAACGTCTCGAACTCCGAGTACTCGGTCGCCTCGATCAGTCGTAATACCGCCCGAATCCGTGGAATGGCCAGTCCGGCCCCGGAGAGCGCCCTGATCAGTCCGAGCCGACGGATGTGCTCGCTACCGTACCGAGCACCTGTTGCACTGGTGGGCTCGCCGGGCATCAACAAGCCCTCACGCAGGTAGTACTTCACGGTGGGCAGTGCGACGCCGGATCGTGCCGACAGTTCGGAAATTTTCATCGCGCTCCCATCACAAATTAGATACCGATACTATCCAACTACTGTGCTGTGCCGAATCCACACCCTGGGGTGCACTACGCTCGGACGTTCTAGCGAACACTATGAAGAGAAGTCGAGCGGAGTTCACGGGCAACATGGCAACAGAAGTAAATTCACCGTCGGACACCTGGCGCACTGTCGAACCCCTGACGTTGACGCCCCTGCTCAGCGCTGCCCTGGAGGTCTTCCACGAGTTCGGATACCACGGCGCCTCCGTCCGCGACATTGCCAAACGCGCCGGTGTCACGGTTCCCACGTTGTACTACCACCACGGAAACAAACAGGGCATCCTCGTGGCATTGATGATGACCGGAATCGAAGAAGTCACCACCCGAGCCCGCGCAGCGGTCGACGCAGCAGGCCCGTCCCCGACCGATCAGTTCGGCAACCTCGTCGAAGCGTGCGTGCTCCACATGACCAGTCGGGCGGACATCGCATTCTTGGATTCCGAACTGCGCTACCTCGAGGACGAGGAGCGAAAAGTCTACGCCGCCAAGCGGAAACACCTCGAGAATCTTCTCGCCGACGTGTTGACCGCGGGTGTAACCCGAGGTGAGTTCGTCGCGACCGACATCGCCGGCACCGTCCGAGCTCTCTTGGGCATGTGCCAGTCAGTGGTCCTCTGGTTCCGACCCGACGGACCCCAGACGCCCACCGAAGTCAGTGTTCTCTATCGCGAGATCGCCTTGAAGGCTGTCGCACTTTCCAATTAGCACCTCGATGTAACGGGCAACCATCCCATTTGACCGTTTAGGTGAATGTCACAGCGCTTCGCTGACACCGAAACCGGGACGCACCCCGGGTCGCGGGTCCACACTTAGACACAGAACGACGGGGTGGACCCGAAGACCGAGGGAGTTCTTGAAGCATGGCCGACAACAATCCATTTGTTCCTCCTAGTGCGGTCGACGTCGACCTCTCCGCGGTCGCGTGGGGCGCGAACCGGACGATGTCCGATTTCGAGACCGGGATGTGGCGGATGGAAGAAGCGCAGCCGCAGTTGCGTTCGCCGATCGTCGCAGTTGAAGTCCTCGACCACGCTCCCGACTGGGACCGCCTGACCGAAGCACTCGAATGGGCGTCGCACATCGTCCCGCGCATCCGCATGCGCGCTGTCGAACCTGCCCTGCAGCTCGGCAATCCGGTCTGGTCGGTGGATCCCGAGTTCGACATCGGGTACCACCTTCGACGCGTGCGCCTGCCCGCACCCGCAGATTTCGATCACGCGCTGCGGATGTGCCGGCACCTGGCCACCGAGCCTTTCGACAAGGCTCGTCCGCCGTGGAGTGCGCTACTCATCGAAGGTCTCGACGACGGTCGCGCAGTCTTCGTCGTCAAGACCCACCACTCCATCACCGACGGCATGGGCGGCATCCAGATGATGACGCTTCTGCACAGTCGACGCCGCGACCACACCCCCGACAAGCCGGACCGCACTCCGCCGCCCGCAGAGCGATTGTCCTCATTCGGTGCTTTCGGCGAAGAGGTGGCGGGCGACATCCGACGCGCCCCGTCCCGAGTGGCCAAGCTCGTTCGCGGCGCCGCGAGCGTCGCGGCCACCGCCATCACTCAACCGATCGACACCGCCACCGAGGTCCTGGGTTACGCCAATTCGCTCCGCAGAATTGTCACACCGCCGGCCCGGTCCGGGTCACCACTGCTCCGCGAACGCGGACTCGGCCGCTGGTTCGGGACATTGGAAGTTGGTGTGCCCGAACTCAAAGCGGGCGCCAAGGCGGCCGGAGGTTCCCTCAACGACGCCTATGTCGCTGCGCTACTCGGCGGATTCCGTCGGTACCACGACGCATTCGGGCAGTCGGTGAACAGCATCCCGATGGGCATGCCGGTAAGTATGCGCAGCGGTTCGGATCCGTCCGGCGGCAACAGGTTTGCCGCCGTGCGCTTCAGCGGGCCGATCTCCGAAACCGACCCGGCCAAGCGGATCCGGCAAGTCCGCGAAATCGTCCTGAACCTTCGTGAAGAACCTGCCCTCGACGCCCTCGACGTGGCGGCGCCGATCCTGGCACGTCTCCCGAATCAACTCCTCGCCAGCTGGTACCTGTCCCAGTCGACCGGACTCGACCTGCAGGCGAGCAACGTTGCCGGCGTTCCGGTTCCGGTCTACCTGGCCGGAGCGAAGATCGAGCGGATGTTCCCGTTCGGTCCTGCCCCGGGTTGCGCCGTCATGGCAACACTCGTCTCGCACGTCGGAGTGTGCTGCATCGGAATCAACCTCGACACCGCAGCCGTCACGAAACCCGCACTGTTCATGGAATGTGTGCAGGAAAGCCTCGACGAGATAGTGGCACTCGGAACCGTTACGGAAGGTGTGTGAGCCATGGCTACCAGTGCAATCCGCCCACAGGTCTACCTGACGGAAACCATGACCGAAGCGGAAGCCGGTGTGCTTCGAAAATGGCTCGCTGACAAGGCCCAGGGAACCACGAAGCCGGCGACAACCGTCGCCATCACGGACCGCACCCTCGCCGATCTCGCCCGTCGAACCGACGATCCGATGCTCACACCCCTCCGAGTCGTGTGGTTGCCGGACACTCAGACCGAACAGAACGTCGTCCGACGCGTTCGGAATGCGCTGGCACCACGTGACCCGCTACATCCCGGCCGCAGTGCGCAACGCCGCACGCTGCGCACCGATCCTTCGCGGTGCCAGGTCATCGAAGGAGAACCGGCACCGCTCAGCGACCTGGCTCGACGCCTCGACGAGAGCGGCAGTGGATCACTGCCCGAGTTCATTCGCCGCCAGGCCGCCTTGGCTCTCGAACGAACCGAACTCGGATTGATCGGCAACCAGTACAAGGTGTCGCGGTTCGTCGTCGACGAAATCACCGATACCCGCCGGTTCACCACTGAGACAATGGCTTTGGCCGACCGCCTCGGAATCGCCGTCTCCGAGGTGGATCGGCGTGCCCGCGAATCGCTGCACGAAATGGTCGCGACCCAGACTCGCGAGGCCATCGCCGTGTGGGATCGCTTGGGTCGCTACTTCTCTCGCGCCTACACCATCGACGTCGACACCAGTAGATTCGAAGAACTGCGCGAACTCAACAAGGAACATTCACTCGTGTTCCTCCCCAGCCACCGCTCCTACCTCGATCCTCTGGTGCTACGCCCGGCACTCATCAAGAACGGACTTCCACTCAACCATGTCCTGGGTGGTCTCAACATCAGCTTCTGGCCGATGGGTTCGATCCTCAAGCGCAGCGGCACGGTCTTCATCCGTCGTACCATCGGGGACGACGAAGTCTACAAGTGGTCGATGCACGAGTATATGCGCTACCTGCTCACCAAACGCTTCAATCTCGAGTGGTACATCGAAGGTGGCCGCGGGCGTACCGGGAAACTTCGTCCGCCACGCTTCGGGCTGATGACCTACCTGGCCAAGGCATTTCAGGTCAGTGGTGCTTCCGATGTCTACCTCGTACCTGTCGCACTGAGCTACGACCAACTCTACGAAGTCGGAGCAATGGCCGCCGAAGCGCTCGGGGCCGAGAAGAAGCCCGAAGGTTTGCGCTGGATGGTCGGCTACGTGCGCGCGCAGGGCAAAAGAAACGGCGTCGCACACGTGTCGATCGGACGCCCACTCTCCCTCGCTGATGCACTCAGTCAGGAACCGGACCAGCGCCTGGCAATTCAGAAGGCCGCGATCGAGGTGTGCCACCGCATCAACGAGGTGACTCCGGTGACGGTCTCCTCCCTCGCGATGCTCGCGTTCCTCGGCATCGAGGACCGCGCGCTCACCGTCGCCGAACTCACCGCCATTCTCGAACCGCTCTTCCGATACATCACAGCGCGCAACCTTCCGCTGGCCGGCGACGTCGAACTCGACGATCCGCACGTCATCGAAAAGGCACTGCAGACGCATGTCGACTCCGGAGTGCTGATGCACTTCGACAAGGGCGGCGAGAAGGTCTTCTACCTGGGCAAAGATCAGGGTCTGGTCGCGGCGTTCTACCGCAACAACACCATTCACTTTCTTGTTGTCCGGGCAATCGCAGAACTGGTCCTGCAGGCGATGGCGGAGAAGAAGTCCGCCGACCCCATCCTCGACGGCTGGAACGAGGCCAAACGAATTCGCGACTTGATGAAGTTCGAGTTCTTCTTCAGCGACCGGGATACCTTCGAACAAGAGATGCGCACCGAACTGCACTTGATCGACCCAAATTGGGATTCGATCACCGCAGACCCGGACCGTACCTCGCAGATCGTGAAAGAGATTCGGCCGTACCTCGCGCCGCGGGTACTCCAACCGTTCCTCGAGGCATACCAGGTGGTGGCCGATCAGTTGGTCCTGACGCCGGTCTCGAAGTCTTTCGACGAAAAAAGTTTCACCCGAACCTGCATCGACGTTGCCCACGAACGACGGTTGCGCCAGCAAATCGCCAGTAGTGAATCCGTATCCGGTGAATTGTTTGCCACTGCACTGAATTTGGCACGCAATCGCAATCTCGTCGAAGCCGACGACAACGATGTGACGGCGCGCCGGGCAGCCTTTGCCGAGGAAATTCGGGTACAGGTCGAGCGATTGCGCCATATCCGACGCCTCGCCCACGCTCGACTCGAGGCATTCGAAAAACCCGATGCGGCCGAGAACATCAATCTTGACGAGGAAGCAGGACTGTGACCGGACTCGAACGTCTGCACGCCGCGATTGCCGCGGCGCCACCCGGACCTGACACCATCGCGGCATTCGACCTGGACGGCACCCTCATCAGCGGGTACTCCGCCAGCGTTGTCTACCGGGATCGACTGCGACGCTTGGACATCAGCGTCGGCGAGCTGCTGCGCACCACCGGTGCCGCCATCGACACCCAGTTCCGGGGTGCCGACGTCGGCGCCCTGATGGACATCGGCGTCCGCGCGCTGGCCGGCCGCACCGAAGAAGAATTGAACGATTGGGGAAATCGGCTCTTCAAGCAGGAAATTGCGGCAATGATCTACCCCGATGCGCGCGGACTACTAGCAGCGCATCGCAAGGCCGGTCACACCATCGTGATGGCAACGTCCGCCACACCGTTCCAGGCACGCAACGTCGCCGAAGATCTCGATATCGAAGATGTCCTGTGCACCCAACCCGAAGTGATTGACGGGATGCTCACCGGAGAACTGACGACGCCGGCGCTGTGGGGTCCGGCCAAGGCAAACGCACTCGCCGAGTATGCCGAAAAACGTGGCGCAGCCTTGAGAGATGCTTTTGCCTATTCCAATGGCGCCGAAGATGTTCCGATGCTCGAAGCCGTCGGCCGGCCGGTTGCGCTCAATCCCGATCGGTCACTGGCCAAAACTGCCCGGCTCAATGGTTGGCCCAGCGTTACGTTGCGTAAACCGCAGCGCGGCGCGACCCCGATCTCCACGATCCGTACCGCCACCGCGATGGGCGCCCTCGCCGCTACCGCCGTGGTAGGAGCGTCGGCCGGATTGGTCACGGGTAACCGGCAACTGGGAGCCAACCTCGTCGGCACCTACGGCCCGGACATCTCGCTGTCACTGCTCGGCATCGACGTCGAAATCGACGGTGAGCACAACGTGTGGGATCAGCGTCCCGCAGTCTTCATGTTCAACCATCAAAGCTCGTTGGACATGCTGGTTCTGGGCACCGTCATCAAACGCGACGTGACCGGAGTAGCCAAGAAGGAAGCAGCAAACGACCCACGGTTCATACCGATCGGGGCGTTGCTGGACGTGGCGTACATCGATCGAACCAACACGGACAAGGCAAAGGCCGCACTGCAGCCCGTCGTCGACAAGCTCAAGAGCGGCGTCTCCATAGTCATCGCACCGGAGGGAACCCGCTCCCCCACACCCAAACTGGGGGCTTTCAAGAAGGGTGCCTTCCATATGGCGATGCAAGCCGGTGTTCCCATCGTGCCGGTCGTAATTCACAATGCCGGCGAGCGTATGTGGCGCAATTCTCTTGTCGCACATCCGGGTCCGGTCTACGTCTCGGTTCTCGATCCCATCTCCACCGCGGACTGGAAGCTCGAGGATCTCGATACTCGCATCGAGGAAGTCCGAGCGAAGTTCGAGGCTACGTTAGCCGCCGGACACCGCTGAGTCGGTGGTTTCACCACAGCCGGAAGAGGCTGTGGTGAAACCCTTTTCACGATCAGTTAGCGGGCACTGCGCGCGATAATCGTGCGTGGTCGCGAATTCCTCTACCCGATCAAGTCAGACATGCTTATGCTTGGTCAGTGTGCAAGATGCTCGCGTGCAAACGCGAGGGCCTGCGCCAACATCGACGACCTCTCGCGTCGGGTCCGAGCGTTCTGCGTATTGATCTCGATGACTGCTTGACCGGTAAACCCGGTGGCGACAAGATGTTGGCACAGTTCGGCGCACGGCTGCGAACCGTGCCCCGGAATCAAGTGCTCGTCCATCGAGGCTCCCCGACCGTCCGCCAGGTGCAGATGCTGAAGTCCGGAACCCATTCTTGCCGCAAGCGCAAAAGCATCCATTCCCGCAGTTGCGGTGTGGGACAAATCCAGTGTGTAGTGCGCATGATCGGAATCGGTGGGATCGTACGACGGGCTGAAAGCCGACAACGCGGCACCCGGGCCGCCGCGCTTACGAAGCCGCTCTGCCGATTTGTCCTTGCCGCCGAAGAAGCTGTCGGCGCGCATCGGAAACATGTTCTCGACTGCCACGACGATGCTGCTTCGTGATTCGAGTTCTGCCACCTGATCCGGAAAACCGTCGGCGTACTTCCGCTGCCAACGGAACGGCGGATGCACGACCACTGTGGCAGCGCCCAACGATTCCGCGGTGCGTACCGAACGCTCGAGTTTTTCGATCGGATCGGCGCCCCACACCCGCTGCGAAATCAGCAGGCACGGTGCGTGAATCGCCTGCACCGGAATCTGGTACTTACGTACCAATGCTGCAACGGCACCGATGTCCTGGCTGACGGACTCCGCCCACACCATCAACTCGATACCGTCGTAACCCAATTCAGCCGCATAGCGAAACGCAGCTTCGGTGTTCTCGGGATACACCGAAGCCGTCGACAAGCCCACAGCAATCATCGGCAAATCAACCTGAAGTCAGCAAGAACGCCAGCGGACCCAACGTCACGATCATGCCGACAACCACCGCGATCACGAAGCTGGTGATGTCATCGGTTTTCCGCAGAACGCGAACAACGGCAACCAGGCCGACGATCACGATCAGCGCAAGCACCAACGCAACCCACGGGAGCATGTCCCACAGCTTCTCGAAGCCCTTGAACATCGCGCCGCCGATGATGAGAGCAACAACAACCTGCCCGCCCAGCATCGCCCATTCGCGGATGGAACTGCGATTATCGGATTCTGCTGTTTCCGCGTCCTCGGTTGGTGCATCCACCAGTGCAGCCGCCGCGTCCGCCACCCGGTTCTCCGTCGAAGAACCCAGCACACCCGTCATATCAACGGCGGCAGTCTCTGCGGGATCCGCATCGACCTTGTCCGTCACCTTGTCCATCAACTCCGTGCTGACGTCCACGGATGGAGCAGTCGGGGCAGCCGGAGCCACTCGGGGAGGCAGGATAGGCGCTCGCATAGCCGGACTCTGCGCGTTCTGAGCGACCTCACGCTCTTGACGCATGAGGTCACCGGCCAACGTCTGGCCCGACAGCAATGCGGGCTCCTGCGTCACCCGGGCAGGAGCGACGGGTATCGATTTGGCCGGCCCGGCCGGTATCGACTTGGCCGGCGCGGCCGGTATCGACTTGGCCGGCGCGGCCGGTTGCTTCGCCGGCGTCCGGCTCACCCACTGACCCGGCACGCTCTTGGAGACGGGCTTGTGGAGATCGATCTGGGTCTCGTCGACGGACTGCTCGACGGGCTTGGCCACATCAGGCTTGGTCTCGACCGGCTTGGTCTCGACCGGCTTGGTCTCGACAGGCTTAGCCGCAGCGGGCTTAGCCTCGACAGGCTTCGTCTCGACGGCGGCTTCCGGTTCCGTGACAGCTTTCGGTTCCTCAACAGCGTCGGGCTCAGCGGCCGAACGGGAAGCGGCTGGCCGAACGATCGGTATCTCACCGGTCAGTTCAGCTACGGAGATGCCGCCGGCAACACCGCGGCGTCGACGCCCACCTCGGGATTCGACCGTCTGACCGTTCCGCTTGAGCAGTTCCGCTACGGAAATCTGCTGACTGTCCTCGGTCATCAAGCACTCACCACCAATTCACCGCCCATTTCTGTGTCGAGCTTTCGCAGAATCAGACCTTCGCGTAATGCCCACGGACAAATTTCGAGTTCGTCCACTCCGAGCGCCCGCATGGTTGCTTCCGCGATGAGCGCGCCGGCCACAATCTGCTGTGACCGATCCGCACTCACTCCTTCCAATTCTGCACGGTCCGACGCCGTCATCCTGGATATGAAGGCTATGAGTTGCCTGAGTCCGCTGGCCGTCAGGGTCCGTTTGGCGCGCGGCCCGGCTGCCGACGGCGCTGCTCCGGTGAGTCGCGCGAGTGAGCGGAAGGTCTTCGAAGTGCCGACGGTCCGGTCCCAATCCCCCGCTGCGCGGAGCTCCTTTGCTGGTCCGAGAAGTTCTGCATCCAGCCAGTCGCGCAGTACGGCGACGCGACGCTTGCCGGGCGGGTCGGCTTGGAGCCAGTCGCGGGTCAACCGTCCGGCACCGAGCTGCAGTGAGAACGCAACATCCGGATCTTCGTCGCCGCCGGCTGTGAGTTCGAGAGAACCTCCACCGATGTCCAGATTGAGGATGCGTCCGGCGCTCCAGCCGTACCAACGGCGAACCGCGAGGAAGGTCAATCGGGCTTCGTCGACGCCGGAGAGAACCTCGAGCCGGACGCCGGTTTCTTCGCGGACCCGGGCGAGGACGGCTTCGGAGTTGTTGGCGTCACGCACGGCGGAGGTCGCAAACGCCATCATCTCCTCGCACCCGGACATCTTGGCGATTCCAGCAAATTCCGCCACCGTCGAGACGAGGCGATCAGCTCCGGAAACCGTGATGTCTCCGCGGTCGTCCGTGTTCTCCGCCAGCCGCAAGGTGGACTTGGTGGAGCTCATGGGTGTGGGGTGGCCGCCGCGATGGGCGTCCACAACCAATAGATGGACGGTATTGCTTCCGACGTCGAGTACCCCTAGTCGCACATCGCCACGGTACTGGGTCTACGGTCTGCCCTTGTGACAGCAGGTAACCCAGACCGGTCCCACAAGATGACTCCTAGCCCCGAGGTCGACCTCGACTTCCCTCGCGAGTGGGTCGAATTTGTCGACCCCGACAACTCCGAGCACCTCATTTCCGCAGATATGACCTGGCTTCTCTCGCATTGGACCTGCGTGTTCGGCACGCCGGCGTGCCAGGGCATTCTCAGCGACCGCCCGGACGACGGATGCTGCTCGCACGGCGCCTTCCTCTCCGATCAGGAGGATCAGGACAAGCTAGATGCGTCAGTGAAAATGCTCACAGCTGACGACTGGCAGTTCATGGAGAAGGGTCTCGGCAAGAAGGGATACGTCGAGGAAGACGATCTCGAGGACGAGCCGGCGCTCCGAACTCGCCGCTACAAGGGTGCGTGCATTTTCCTGAACCGACCGGATTTTGCGGGCGGTCCCGGTTGCGCGTTGCACTCGATGGCGCTGAAGAAGGGCATCGAGCCCCTCGAAGTGAAGCCGGACGTGTGCTGGCAACTCCCGATCCGTCGTACCCAGGACTGGGTGGACCGCGCGGACGGAGTCCAGATCCTCAAAACCACCATCACCGAATACGACCGTCGGGGTTGGGGTGAGGGCGGCGACGAGCTTTCCTGGTACTGCTCAGGCTCGCCCGACGCCCATGTCGGCCAGAAGCAGGTGTGGCAGTCGTACGGTCCCGAGTTGACGGAGATGCTCGGCAAGGCCGTTTACGACGAGCTGTCGCGCCTCTGTAGGCGTCGTGCGGGGTTGGGGCTTATCGCAGTCCATCCGGCGACGACAATCGCTCAGAACAACGCTCAGCACTGATCGACAAGTTCAAAAAATAATTCGGCCGCCCACGCAGTTGCGTGGGCGGCCGAATTTTGTAATGCGGGTCAGCCTTCGAGCTTGTATCCCAAGCCGCGAACGGTGACGAGGTGTTCCGGCTTGGCCGGATCGGATTCGATCTTCGATCGCAACCGCTTCACATGTACGTCAAGGGTTTTCGTGTCCCCGACGTAGTCCGCTCCCCAGACTCGGTCGATCAACTGACCGCGGGTGAGCACCCGACCGGAATTGCGGAGCAGGTATTCGAGCAGGTCGAATTCCTTGAGCGGCAACGTGACCGGATTTCCACTCACCTGGACCACATGACGCTCGACATCCATCCGGACCGGTCCGGCTTCGAGTACACCGTTGTCCGACGCCAGATCAGCCTCGTTCTCGGCGCCGCGTCGCAGCACCGCGCGGATACGGGCGATCAGTTCGCGAGCCGAATACGGTTTGGTCACATAGTCGTCCGCGCCGAGTTCCAGGCCGACAACCTTGTCGATCTCACTGTCGCGTGCGGTCACCATGATGACCGGGACACCCGAACGGGTGCGCAGCGCCTTGCACACGTCGGTGCCGCTCATGCCGGGCAGCATGAGGTCCAGCAGGACGATATCCGCGCCACTGCGGTCGAATTCCGCCAGCGCCGACGGTCCGTCGGTGACGATGGTCGTCTCGAAGCCTTCCTTGCGGAGCAGGAACGCCAGCGGATCCGCCAACGACTCCTCGTCTTCCACGATCAGCACACTCGTCATCGTTTGGCCTCCATGCCTTGATCTTTACTGCCTGGGTCTCGTCTGCCGATCCGCACGGAACCAGTGGTTCCCGAATCGTCAGAGTCGATGTCGTCTTCTTCCACATGCGCTGGAATCTGCATCGTGAAGGTAGATCCGGTTCCTGGTTTGCTCCATAAATCGATGGAGCCGTTGTGGTTGGCTGCAACGTGTTTGACGATCGCGAGCCCGAGACCGGTACCGCCGGTCTGGCGTGAACGCGCTTTGTCGACGCGAAAGAATCGCTCGAATACGCGTTCCTGGTCGGCTTTCGCGATTCCTTCCCCGCGGTCGGTGACGGCAACGGCGACGTTGTCGCCGCGCACCGACCTACTCACGGAGACTGGAGAACCCTTGGGCGAGTATGCAATCGCATTCTCGATGAGATTGGACAGTGCTGTCACGAGCAGCGTCTGATCGCCGAGCACTTCGAGTCCACTGGGATGGTCGGTGGTGACGGTAATTCCGGCCGCCTCCGCCGAGAGCCTCGATCGCGACAGCGCTTCGGACACAACGGTATCCACATCGACGACATCGAGATCGGGAAGCTTTTCTGCTCCCTGCAGACGCGAGAGAGCGATCAGTTCGGTGACCATCTTGCCCAGCCGAATCGATTCACTGTGCACTCGTTCGCCGAAGTGCCGCACCGATTCCGGATCGTCTGCCGATTCCAGCAACGCCTCGGCCAGCAGGCTCATGGCGCCGACCGGAGTCTTGAGTTCGTGACTGACGTTGGCGACAAAATCGCGTCGGGTCGCTTCCATCCGGACCTGCTCGGAGTCGTCGTCGGCAAAAAGGACCACAAAATTGCGGTCGTCCTTGCTGAGCAAACGCGCTGTGCCGCGCACTGCGATCCGTTCGCGGCCACGTTGAACGGTTTTTGCGGTCAGATCCAACTCGACGGGTTGACCGGTCTCGAGCACCTTCTGCGCGGCCTGCCAGGCCCGCTCCTCGACCAGGCGATTCTTGACGAGGCCAAGTTCTTCGGCTCGGGGGTTGAACAGCACCACGTCGTGGAAACCGTCGACAACGGCGATGCCGCTCTCCGAAGCCAACACGATCAAGTCCAGGACCTGCGACATGGTCAACCCGGTCTGCTCGGCAACTCGTTGTTTGTGGCGTGAGTTCAACCGCGGAATCAGCACACCCCCGACGAGGTAACCGACCAAGCCGCCGATCACGACCAGCAGCACTCCCGTTGCGACACTCACGGCGCAATCGTACGTTCGAGCGACGGGTTGGTTACGGCGGGTTCGGGCATTTCCACCCACGTAATCCGCCCGGTGGACTGCGTTGGCGTGCTGTTCATCTTCTGTTGGCCGAAACCCCCCGAACTCACTGTTCGAGGGGTTTCGGAGGTCACCATGTCAGGACTACTTCGCGCCCTGATTCGCGACTGCGGCAGCGCCTGCTGCGGCGGCGGCAGGATCGAGGTACGTGCCACCGCGGTTGAGCGGCTTCAGGTTCTCGTCCAGGTCGTATCGCAGCGGAATCCCCGTCGGGATGTTGAGACCGGCAATGTCCTCGTCGGAAATTCCGTCAAGGTGCTTGACCAAAGCGCGCAGCGAGTTGCCGTGCGCGGTGACGAGCACGTTCTTGCCGGCGAGCAGGTCCTTCGAGATCGTGTCTTCCCAGTACGGGATGAGTCGCTTGACGACGTCGAGCAGGCATTCGGTCAGCGGGACCTCACCGATGTCCGCGTAGCGAGGATCTGCGTCCTGGCTGTATTCGCTGCCGGCTTCGATAGCGGGCGGCGGGGTGTCGTAGCTACGACGCCACAGCATGAACTGCTCGTTGCCGTATTCCTCTTTGGTCTGCGCCTTGTCCTTGCCCTGCAGAGCGCCGTAGTGGCGCTCGTTGAGGCGCCAGTCGCGGACGACGGGAATCCAGTGGCGATCAGCGGCGTCGAGCGCGATGTTGGCGGTGCTGATCGCACGGCGCAGCAGCGAGGTGTAGAGAACGTCGGGAAGGAGATCGTGCTCGGCGAGCAGTTCGCCGGCGCGCTTACCTTCGGCCATGCCCTTGTCGGTCAGGTGGACGTCCACCCAGCCGGTGAACAGATTGAGTGCATTCCATTCGCTCTCGCCGTGGCGGAGCAGGACCAGGGTTCCGATAGTCATGCCGTCAATCCTGGCACGAGCGCATCCGAGAGCGCCGACCACCTTGGCTCTGCGGTACGCACGTGGGTATTTCTGCACACAAGTCCGCGCGATTCGCGGGAAAACGCATTCGCGTACACCTTGTGTGCGCTCAGGCTCGGGTGAACTATTCGATGAGGTGCTTGAACGGCTGCAGGTTCGCCAGTGACTCGCCACGCGACACGCGCCACGCCCACTCACGCTTGATGGACGAGAAGAAGCCGAGTTCGAGAATGACATTGAAATCGCCGTCGGCTGCCTCGAGAACCTGGCCCAGGACGCGATCGAGTTCGTCGGCGGTCACGGCATGCTCGGAGATCTTGCCGACGAGATAGATGTCCCCGACCTTGTCGAGGGTGTACGCCACCCCGTACAGGCGACGGTTCCGCTTGAGCAGGAACTTGTAGACGCCCTCGAAGTTCTCGTCGACCTTGCGGCAGACAAACGCCTCGACGCGGACACCGTGGTTGCCGACGGTCAGCAGCGTCGACGTCTTGAGCTTGTGCTCACCGGGAAGTTCGACGATGAAATGGGCGTCGTCGCGCTTGGTGAATTCGAGTTCGCGCTCGGTGAGTGCCTGCTCGATCGTGTCCGAAATGCTGCTCATGTACGCACTCCCCCGGTCCGTCGCAAGCGCCACAGGCCCCGCGCACGGCGAGGCGAGAAGTCACTGGGACCGGTTCCGTTGTTGTAGTTGATGCCGGCTTTGCGGTAGCTCTCGAGCAATCCGTCGGCGGTGTGTTCCCACGAGAAATCCTCGGCGTGACGGGGCGCTTGCTGCGCAAGGGCCGCCAGTCGAGCCGGCTCGGTGACCAAGGATTCGAGGGCGCCGGCCCAGTCCTCGGTCTTGTGCCCTTGCACCAACAACCCGGTCTCACCGTTGCGCACGGCAACACCCAAACCTCCGACGTCGGCTGCGATCACCGGCGTTCCACACGCTTGCGCCTCGATGGCGACCAGGCCGAAGGACTCCGAATAGCTAGGCACTGCAACAAGATCCGACGCCCGGTACACGTCGACCAGCCGCTCCGGCGCCTGCGGCGGCATGAAGGTCACCTGCGCCGTGATGCCGAGGCTACGCGCGAGTTCGATCAACACGTCCGGTCGAGCCATCCCGGTTCCGGAGGGTCCGCCCACCACCAGGATGCGCAGCGGCAGTCCCGGCTGACGACCAATGACCTCGGCCGCTGCACGCAGCAGTACGTCGGGGGCCTTGAGCGGTTGGATGCGTCCGACAAATGTCACGATCACTTCGTTCGGGTTCAATCCCAACGACGCACGAGCCTGATCGCGGTTACCCGGTCGATAGCGAGTCAGGTCCGCTCCCGGGGCGACGACGTCGATACGCGTCGGGTCGGCTCCGTAGTACTCGTGGAGCGCCTTGGCTTCGTCGGTGGTGTTCGCGACCAGTCGATCGGACTCGGCAACCACCTGTTGCTCACCGATCTGACGAGCCGCCGGTTCGGGAGTATCACCCTCGGCCATCGACAGGTTCTTGACCGCGGCGAGTGTGTGCGCGGTGTGGACGAGTGGCACACCCCAACGGTCGCGAGCCAGCCAGCCGACCTGACCGGACAACCAGTAATGCGAATGGATCAGGCTGTAATAGCCGGGTTCGTGACGCGCTTCCTCACGCAGAACACCGGCGACGAATGCGCAGAGTTGCGTCGGCAGATCCGCTTTGTCGAGGCCTTCGAACGGCCCAGCGGCGATGTTGCGCACCCGAACCCCCGGTGCAGCGTCGACGACGGGGGCGTCGGCGGACGACGTCGCGCGAGTGAAAATCTCGACCTCGACGCCACGTTTTGCGAGCTGAATCGCGGTTTGCAGGACGTAGACGTTCATCCCACCGGCATCACCGGTGCCTGGTTGCGCCAAGGGCGAGGTGTGGACCGAGAGAACGGCCACCCGGCGAGGGCGCGAAGTGTGCGTGGGAGTCACGGTTCCATAGTGCCCCCTCACCGGGTTCTAGTTCTAACCGAGGCCGGTGATGAAGTCGCTCACTTCCGACACGAATCGACTGGGATCTTCGACGAACGGCCCGTGATTGCACCCTTCCCAGTACGACGCCTGGGCCTTCGGAATGAGTTCCTCGGCGTGCTTACCTGCGCTCACGTCGACGACGGAGTCCTCGGTGCCGTGCAGGACGAGGACCGGGATGTCGAGGTCGCGGAGCAGGTCGTCGTGACCGACGGCACGGTTGAACAGTGCGGCGCGCACGCGCGGGCGTGTCTCGAGACTCGCACCGAACAGAGCCTGCGATTGAGCTCCCTTACCTTCCGGGGGTCCGGTGAGCGCATTGCCGAAAGCACCGAGCGCGCGGATCGCCTCGCGGGGATCTTCGGACATCGCGCCGGGGACTGCGCTGCGCATCGCCGATCCGACCTTGCCGCCCTTCTCGCCGCGTCCGATGCTGGTGATCGCGCCGACCAGAACGGCTCCGGCAACCGCGCCGGTGCCATGCGCGGCCAGGTAGTCGCAGATCACCAGTCCGCCGTACGACCAACCGAGAAGTACGGCGTTCTCGGTGATGCCCTCGGCCTCCAGGATTGCGGCAACGTCGCCGGCCCAGTTCGCGGACTCGTCGTAGCCGGCTTCCGGGGCGTCGGAGTAGCCGTGTCCACGGAGATCGACGGCGATCAGCCGGTACCTCGACGCCAGATCGCTCAGGACCTGCTCGCCCCAGCACTGCGAGGACTGCGCCCAGCCGTGTAGCAACACGAGAGGCGACGCATCAGGATTTCCGGTTACTCGATAGACGATGGACGTGCCGTCGACGCTGACGGCTTCACGAATAGACATGCCGTCACGATAGAGGCTGTGACAGCGGCACCGACGGCAAGCAGGTACGCGGAATGGACGCCGTACCGGTCGATCAACTGCCCGGCCAGGGCCGATCCGAACGCCACGCCCACACCGAGTCCGGTGACGGTGAGCGTCATACCTTCGGTGAGTTTCTCGGGTGGAACGATCTGCTCGACGAGGGCCGTGGCGATGATGAGCGTCGGCGCGATGGTGGCGCCGGCCAGTACGTAGGCACCGGCCAGGGCCGCAACATTGCCGACGAGCAAGAGTGGGACGCTCAGAATCGTGACGGCCGCCGAAGCGATCATCAGTTGTCCGCGCAGGGATCTCCGCGGGTGCATGGAGCCGAAAATCAGGCCCACGAGTCCCGATCCACCGGCAAACAGCGCGAGGAGGACTGTCGCGGAGCCCGGCGAGTTCTGTTCCTTGGTGAATGCGATGGCACCCACGTCGATGACGCCGAAGATGGTCCCCAGCATCACCATCACGGTGATGAGAATCCACATTGCCGGGTTCGCGAGTACCGAACGGCCACGGCCCGGTCGACGCGGATGAATCTTGGGTTCCGTCGATCGTTGCGCCACCAGCAGGAGCGTGCCGACGACCAGCAGGATCAGCCCCACCAAGGGTCCGGCCTCGGGAAAGAGGCCGATACTCAATCCGACCGAGACGACGGGGCCGACCACGAAGCAGAGTTCGTCGACCACGGATTCGAAGGCAAAAGCCGTGCGCATCTGAGGCTTTCCGGCGTAGATTGCCACCCACCTCGCTCGGACCATGGCACCGATGGTCGGGGTCGCACCGGCCGGAACGACCAGTGCGAACAGCAGCCAGACCGGCGCTTCGAATCGGACGGCGAGCAACAGGGTTCCGATCGAAATGGCACTGACCGCAGCGGCCAACGGCAGTACTGCCCGCTGACCGAAGCGATCAACGGCACGGGAGACAGCGGGCGCGATCACGGCGCACGAGAGCGCGAACACCGCAGCCAGTGCGCCGGCAAGGGCGTAGTCGCCACGTAATTGCGAGATCATCGTCACGATGCCGATGCCGATCATCGCGATCGGCAGTCGCGCGATGAATCCGGCGGCCGAGAAGGCCACCGATCCGGGAGCGGCAAAGATCTCGCGATAGGCGCCCATCAGGCTTTTGTCAGCGGATTCGGTCATGACTGCTTCTCGTACACCGATCAAGGTTCACAGAGCCGAGGCCGTCTCGACAAATCGATTTTCGTGTGCGCTCAGGTTGAACTGTCGGTAACTTGCCTTACGATTGCGCGAATGAGTGTCCTGGTGTTGTTCCACGCCCATCCCGATGACGAAGTATTCATTACCGGTGGCGTTATGAGAATGGCTGCCGACGCAGGCCATCGCGTCGTAGTTGTCACTGCCACCGACGGCGCCTTGGGTGAATATCCCGACGGACTGCTCGATGAGCACGAAACGTTGGCTCAGCGTCGTAGCCGTGAACTCGAGGCGTCTACCGACGTTCTGGGTGCCAGCCGCGTCGTATCGCTGCACTACCCCGATTCCGGGATGGTCGGCACGCCCGAAAACGAAAACCCCGACGCTTTCTGCAATGCCGACGTCGACGAGGCTGCCGAGCGTCTGGCCGAGGTGCTTCGCGAAGAAAATGCCGACATCTTGACGATTTACGACTCCAACGGCGGTTACGGTCACCCGGACCACATTCAGGTCCACTATGTCGGTATCCGCGCCGCGGAACTCGCGGGCACCCCGTACGTCTACGAAGCGTCCACCAACCGAGATCACATGAAGATGCTGATGCAGGCCAACCCGGAATGGACGGACGAGGCGCAGCCGCCGGACATCGAATCCTTCGGGCTACCGGCCGAACAGCTCACGACGGCTGTCGACGTCAGTTCGGTGATCGGCTCCAAGCGGGCCGCCATGTACGCGCACGCCACACAGGTCGGTGATTTCGGCCCGTTCCTCGAAATGCCCACGGAAATGCTCACAGCAGCATTCGGCACCGAGTGGTTCCGACGACGCAATGCGCCGGCCGGGCTGGCGGAGTCTGCACTGCCTTTGTAAGACGTTGCCCTTGTAAACCTCACATCGGCTTCGGTATCTGGTTAGCATCGGTAGGTATGGATCTCGAACAGCTTGTAGCAACAATGCCGTTTGCAGTACATACCGGAATCGAGCTGGACAGCGCGGCTCCCGAACAGGTTGTCGGGCATCTGGATTGGGATGACCACCGCACCACCGCGGGCAATGGAATGCACGGCGGCGCACTGATGACGCTGGCAGACAGCGTCGGCGCCGTCTGTGCATTCCTGAACCTGCCGGCCGGCGCCGGTACGTCCACCACCAGTTCTTCGACTGTCTTCACCCGCGGCGTCCGCAAGGGCACTGTCACCGCGACTGCCCGGCCACTCCATGCAGGCCGCAGCACCATCGCGATTGTGACGGAACTGCGCGACGACGAGGGCCGTCTGGTCGCTCAGGTCACGGCATCGCAGGCTGTGTTGAGGCCGTGAACCTTCCCGGGTACCGATCCTCCGGCGCCACCGTGCCGTACGGCAATCTCCTTGCTTCGCATGACGTTGCGATGGAGGGCTACTTCTGGCGATTCACCCTGCCCGAGAGCAACCGAGTCGTGATCGCGCTTGCCGGGATCAATCGGGCCTCCGACGACCACTGGTCGACACTCGGAGTCGGAGCGCATCCCGGCGGATTCCTGTGCGCAGTCGAGCATCCCAGCGGAGAAACGGATCCCGACACGCTGGGCGCTTACGCGGACAACGCTTTTCGCGGAAGCGCGGATCATGTCCAAGCAGACTTCGGGAACGCGCAATTGGATGTGCGGATTACCGAGCCACGATTCTGGCCGCGCCGACGCTTCGGTGGTTCGAGCTACTTCCAGTCCGTTCCTGCCCTCAATCAGTATTGGCACCCGTGGCTTCTCGGTGGCCGCGCCGAGGGCAGTGCCGTCTTGGACGGTCAGGAGTGGGATCTCACCGGAGCACACGTGTACGGCGAGAAGAACTGGGGCAAAGGCGGTTTCCCCGAATCCTGGTGGTGGGGCCAGGCTCAGGGATTCACGGATCCCACTGCCTGCGTCGCGTTTGCCGGCGGCCAGATCAGTGCCGGACCATTCCATACCGAAGTCACAGCAGTTGTTGTGGCACTACCCGACGGAACTGTGTTCCGGCTCGGCAACCCGGTTACGTCACCGGTCGAAACCGTTGTCTCCGACGACCGTTGGTCATTGCGTGGGCGCAACCGCACCTGGAGCGTCGAGATCGAAGGCAGCGCCCCACTCTCAGACGCCCATATCCTTCCGGTTCCACTACCCGCAGAACGCCGAAATGTTCCCGGAGCACTCGAGCATCTCGGCGGAACCATGACGGTGACGGTACGTAAACGCGGCACCCTGGTCTGGACCGACACTTCTCACCTGGCTGCGCTCGAACATGGCGGTCTCGACCGCGCTCAGGCCGAAGTCACTCGGCGGGAGCAACTCGCGCCAGATCGATAAGTGCCGACGCCGCGGGGTTCTTACCGCCGACGACGCGCCACACCAACTCCAGTCGTGAGCGCGCCTCGGGCTCGAGATCAATTCGATGCAGTTGCCCCACCGCAGATTCGGGAAGAACAGCCATCCCAACCCCTGTGCGGCGAGCGAGACGATAATCCCCAGATTACTGGCCTCGAGCGCAACAGTCGGTGCTACATCAACTGCGGCGCAAGCAGCGTCGAAGCACGTTCGTATTCCAGTCCTTACGTTTTAAGAAGGGTGATCTACGAGGTTTCGAGTTCTAGGCTTAGATCGCCCAGGGATGCCGGATATGGCTGGCATTTCGTCGCTGTTGTTGATGGCCGAAGGGGATTGGCCGTCCGG
>NZ_JALGQH010000038.1 GCF_022810305.1 Rhodococcus sp. ARC_M6 | reverse complement strand
CATCACGGAACTGCACAGTGCCCACAGCATCAGCCGGAGTCACCGTCGCCGTCAGATCAACAGCCACATCCGTCGTCGCAGCAGCCGGAACAGCCAGCGCCAAAGACGTTTCCACATCAACCGGAGCTGAAGCGATATTGATGGTCGCGAGTGGACCGGCACCAGCATTCAGCGCGGCCGTGCCCTTTGCATCACGAGGCGTGCACCGGGTCGGGGCCCACTGCGTACCCAAAAGGCTCGCCTTTGCGAGCTGGGTACTGTAGTTCTTATCGTTACCGTAGGTAGCGGCATCACCGGCAGTTCGGATCTTCGGCTGAATCACACCGGATGTGCCCGCGACCATTGTGACGTCGATGGCCGGCATCCGAAACCAGCTGTCGCCGTTGGCATTTGTCGTTCCATCGAGATTCTTCTTCGTCTTAGGCGCGCGGATTCCACCTTCAGAGTTTGTACTGTTCGAGGCACCATTTCCGATCACCTGGTTGCCACCCGAGATTCGAAGGAACGGACCCGCAGCATCTTCGACTCCGGCATCGTTAATGCGGATCACGCTTGGCGCAACATTTTCCAGATTGAATGCGCTTCCTGGCACGATCGCTGCACTGACGAAGGTGGCATTGGTCGGCACGTCGAAGTCGTTTTTCAAGCGCGACAGGTTGGTAGTCGTGGCGCCCGAATCCGAGTTCGGATAAGACTGACCGTTGGATTGCATTCGGATGGTGAAGGTTTCACCGGGTGCAACCGATGCCGGAGCATCGACGGTGACAGAACTTGTCGTCACTTTGTCGACGGTGACCAGAGCCTTTGCTTGGCATGACGTCGAGAAGTTGAATTGGCTTTGGACTGCGGAGGCAGGGGTTCCGACCAGGAGCATTCCGGCTACCAGCGCGGTACCCGATATGGGCACCATGTAGCGGCGGAGTAACGGAGTTGGCATGAGCAATTCCTTCGAAAGGGGTGGCAGGGGGTAGCCGTGGGTCCTTATCGATCGCGCGATGGTCACACCATAATCACGATTACTGGAACTGGTATCAGTTTTAGAAAAAAATTGAACACACGACCAGGACGTTCGTCCTGCTAACTTTCAGTTTCGGCGAAATGCCGCCCGCAAATCGTGTGCAACTCACCTGTTGCCTGTAACTCCTTGTCGCACCGAAAACTTCGGGAAAGGTTAAGTTGAACCGGATGTTCACCACCAAAAGACGCCTTACACGGGAAGAACACCGGCACTCGGACTGGTGAGGGCAATCCTCACAAACGTTGAGGCGCAGCCAGGACATCGGTAACCGGATTCACTTTGGTTCGAAACAAACTTTGAGACTTCTTCAGGATCGACCCAGAAATTCACACCTGGCCGGGGCCGTGACAAAGAGGCCGGGGCCGTGACAGAAATTCCTGCCACGGCCCCGGCCGCATGTCGCTGTAATTAGTGTCGAGTATGTGTCAGCAAAGAACGTCCGTGCCCACGAAGGGCACCAACGCCGCAGGCACTCGAACGGTGCCGTCAGCCTGCTGGTGATTTTCGAGGATCGACACGATCCACCGCGTCGTAGCCAAAGTGCCGTTGAGAGTTGCGGCCGTCTGAGGCTTGCCGTTCTCGTCGCGGTACCGAACGCCGAGCCTCCGGGCCTGGAAGGTGGTGCAGTTGGACGTCGAAGTCAGCTCGCGGTAAGCCTGCTGCGTCGGAACCCACGCTTCGCAGTCGAACTTACGGGCAGCCGAGGAACCGAGATCTCCGCCGGCGACGTCGATGACGCGGTACGGAATTTCCATGGCGTCCAACATGTCCCGCTCCCAACCGAGGAGACGCTGATGCTCGGCGTCGGCATCCTCCGGTCGGCAGTAGGTGAACATTTCGACCTTGTCGAACTGGTGGACGCGGATGATGCCACGCGTGTCCTTGCCGTAGCTGCCGGCTTCGCGGCGGAAGCACGAGGACCAACCGGCGTAACGCTTCGGGCCTTCGTTCAGTTCGAGAATCTCACCCGAGTGGTAGCCGGCCATTGGAACCTCAGAGGTGCCGACGAGGTAAAGGTCGTCTTCCTCGAGGTGGTAGATCTCGTCCGCGTGAGCGCCGAGGAAGCCGGTACCGGCCATGATCTCGGGGCGCACGAGCACCGGCGGAATCATCATCGTGAAACCGTTGGCGACGGCCTTCTGCGCAGCGAGCTGCAGCAATCCGAGTTGGAGGAGAGCTCCGTAGCCGGTCATGAAGTAGAAACGCGAACCGGAAACCTTCGCGCCTCGCTCCATGTCGATGAGTTTCAGCGATTCACCGAGTTCGAGATGATCTTTGGGCTCGAAGTCGAACGTGGGGATCTCACCGACATGTTCGAGAACTATGTAATCGTCTTCGCCACCGGCCGGGGCACCGTCCTGGACGATGTTCGAGATCGCGCGATGCGCGGCGTCGAGTGCAGCCTGCGCGGCATGCTGCGTGGCTTCTGCTTCCTTGACCTTGGCGGCGAGCTCTTTGGAACCCTCGAGCAGCGCCGGACGCTCCTCCGGAGTTGCCTGCCCGACCTTCTTACCGAAGGCCTTCTGCTCGGCGCGGAGATTGTCTCCGGTCAACACAGCAGCGCGTCGGGACGCGTCGGCTTCCAGGAGGGCATCGACCAGTCCGGGATCTTCTCCACGGGTGCGCTGCGACTCGCGGACAATTTCGGGATTCTCGCGGAGGAACTTGAGGTCAATCACGACTAGGAACTTTACCCACTCTCCCCAGGTCGCCGACGGTCACGTCCACGCCGGCGCCAGGGAAAGTCAGGATTCCAGCAGGCTCAGATAGTCCTCGCGGCCAAACATGCGCGCTGCGTCGATCGCCGTCGGATGTCCACCGCGTGGGTCCGCTCCCCCGCTCACCAGCGCTTTCACCACCGCATCCTCACCTTTGAAGACGGCACCGGCGAGTGGTGTCTGGTTCTTGTCGTTGGCACGATTCACGTCCGCACCGCGCTCGATGAGAGCGACGACGGCGTCGGCGTGTCCGTGATATGCGGCCAACATCACCAGCGTGTCGCCACTCTCGTTGGTCAGATCGACCGGAATCCCGGCATCGACGTACGACGCCAAGGTGGCTGCGTCACCGGTGCGGGCCATGTCGAAAACTCGTCCGGCGAGTTCGATTGCGTCGGGATCCAGCGGGGTGTTGTCATCCATGACTACGAAAGTACAGATCACCGACACGAGCGTTTTGCGATGAAGGTTCGGAATCGCCGCGGAAGCAGGCATGATGGAATCGATGTCTGAAGACAAGTTCGAGATGCCGTCCGATCCCGCAGGCCCTTCGGGCTTGCCGGAGAAGAAAACTGTCTCCGCCAACCGAACCAGGCGCGTTCTGGCTGCGGTCGCCGTGGGTGCGGTTGTTGCTGCCATTGCGACAATCGCCATTTCCGGCGGGATGAGCCAGAACGACAAGCCCGCCGTCACCATCGGCGGGGGTGGCGCTCCGGCCACGGGTTCGGCCAACGAAAACGCCTTCACCTCGGCGGGAGCGGGCGATTGCCTGAATTGGACTCCCGCGACGGAGTCAGGCGGCGACCGCACCGACATGGCCAAGGTCGCTTGCGACAGCGTGCACCGTTTCGAAGTTGCCGGCCCTCTCGATCTGTCGGTCTTCCCGGGCGCCGAATTCGGTCCCGGATCGCGATACCCCGGGGCACTGCGGTTCGCGGAACTACGCGACGAGCACTGCACACCGATCGTCAACTCGTACCTCGGCTCGCGGTTCGACCCCAAGGGCAAGTTCAGCGTCGGCCTGATGTTCCCGAGCGAATCCGCGTGGTCGTCGGGTGACCGTTCGCTGCGATGTGGTCTCCAATTCTCGACGACGACGGGTGAGCTGCTGCCGTTCGCGGGCCGTGTCGCCGACCAGGACCAGTCGAATGTCTGGGACGTCGGCACCTGCATCGGAATCAATCTGAATCTGCCGACCGATCCCGTCGACTGCACGAGCCCACACGCCTACGAGGTCATCTCGGTCATCGACCTCGGCACGCAGTTTCCCGGCACCATGCCGTCGGTCGAAGATCAGGACCGGTACCTCGAAGGCGTCTGCACTCAGGCCGCCAACGAGTACTTGGGTTCTGCCGAAGCTTTGCGCAACAAGACACTGACCTTGTTCTGGGACAACATCGCGTTGGAAAGCTGGCTTGCCGGCAGCCGACGCGTCAACTGCTCCATCGGCAAGGAAGTCGAAACCGGCGGGTTCGCTGCCATCACCGGCAGCGCCAAGGGCGAGATTCTCATCAATGGCGTGGCTCCGGTCCCGCCTCCCGCAGCACCGGAAGGTCGGTCCTTGCCGACGCCGTTGCCCGGCGCAGCTCCTCCGTCGTAAATCATGACGGTAACCATGACAGCCGACCGGTTCGAGGACTTGGTCGGCGAAGCTCTCGATCTCATTCCGCCGGAATTGGCGAAGGCCATCGACAACGTCGTTGTGCTGGTCGAACCGCGTGACGAAGAGGAACCGGGACTGCTCGGGCTGTACCAGGGCATTGCTCTCACCGAGCGCGATTCTCAGTACGGCGGCTACCTGCCCGACACGGTCACCATCTATCGCGACGCGATTCTCGACATGTGCGAGTCCGAAGAAGAAGTGGTGCACGAGGTGGCGGTGACGGTCATTCACGAGATCGCCCACTATTTCGGAATCGAAGAGGATCGTCTGCACGAACTCGGCTGGGGCTAGGAAAAAACTCGTCCGTTTTCAAGGGAACCGATACGTGCCCGGACGCATCTAATCTGATGCGGGGCCCTTGTCTCGCACATTGGACTGTCTCGCACATTATTGGACCCGTCAACTAGGAGTTCGGCACTATGCACGTCGATCCTCACGCCCTCTTGGCAGCTGCCGCAGAACTCGAAGCGGCGTCGGAACGCTTGCGCGGAGTCGTTTCTACGACGCGTCCCGCCCGTCAGGTTCTGCCGGCCGGCTCTGAAGAGGTGTCCGCCAATGCCGCCAACTACTTCAATTCGACGTCCGAAAGCCTCACGTCGTCAGCGAGTCGTGCTGTCATCGAACTCGAGAATGCGGCCGCAACTCTTCGTAGACATGCCGCCGCCTACCAGCTCGAGGACCAGCGGACACAAGCGGATCTGGCTTCGGCACCAGTCTGAGCACACCGCGCTTCGGCAACAATTTTGCATTTGCAGTCAACTTCCTGGGGGGAAGAAAAATGGTCGGCATCACCGGTGTCATCTGGTATCCACGCGGCGCAGCGCCCAATTCGGCTGCCCTGATCGCCGGTGCTGGTCCGGTACCACTGACAGTTGCCGGCGACGCCTGGGCTGCTGTGGCAGCCGGACTCGGAGACACGGCGTCGACGGTCACGCGGGTGATGGCGAATCTACGAACCGGCTGGTCCGGTGATGCTGCTGACGCCGCGTTGACCAAGTTCGGCCCTTTTCAGGAGTGGGCCGCACAATCTGCAGCGCTCGCCCTGACAACCGGCGGTAAAGCGCAGGTTCAGGCGACGGCGTACACCGTCGCAGCCGTCATGATGCCGCCATTGCCGGAAATCATGGCAGTAGACACAGCCAAAATAGCCGCGTATTCCCTGGGTGGCGCGTTGACCGGTGCAGCTGCGGCTGCCGAGACTGCCGCGGAACTACTCAAGATACAAGCTGCGGCGGCTATGGAAACCTACGATTCCGCTTCAGCGCATCTTGCGGTTCGGCAAGAATTCAACCCTCCGCCGTCCATCGCCACCTCCGATATCGCCGCGCAAGATACCCGGCAAATTGCCATGGTGGGCCCGCCGCCGATCAGTGCCTTCATCGAGCCGGTTCGCACCGCCGCGGCGGCAATCGCATCAGTTGTGTCCAATCCGGCATTCGGCGCTGCCGTCTCTCAGGTCGGTACGGCTCTCGGTGGCACGGCTCTCGGCGGCGTCGCAGCTGCCACCAACGCTGCCGCCGCCGCTGGGACTACCGCCATTACCGCCGTCGGCGCCGTATCAGCCGGCGCGGGACTCGGGACTGGGCTGGGCACCGGCGCGGCCTCACCGCTGAGCTCACCACTGACTGCCCTCACCGGACTGGCCGGCGGTACCACCGGCAGGCATGCAGCGGCTACTACCGCCGCGGCTGCTGCGACCAGCCCCTTCGGTACAAGCTCTGCCGCCAACGGCGGAGTGGGCGCCGGCAGCTCCCCACGAGTCGATGGCGCCGCGAGCCAGATCACGCCGCGTGCCGCGTCAGCAACCCCTCCAGGCGCAGTCATGAACGCGGGCTCTGCCGACGCTCTCCGCACCGATACCGTCCGCGCCGATCCCGCACGCGCCTTGTCGGGATCCGGGTCCGCCCCGATGGGCGGCGGCCGTCATGCTGCAAAAACGGACGACGATTCCGAAGATCACGACACCCCGGACTACCTCAAACACTTCGAGCATTTCGCCGACGGCCGGACGATCATCCCATCGGTAATCGGCGCTGCCGATGAAGACGTTCAACCATGATTGACCTCGGGATATCAACCAGCACTGACGCTTTACCGCCTATCAGCGTGACGGCAGCCGAGATCGAATACACCCGCGAACGACTCGGACTCGATGTGCTACCGATCGTGCTCGGCGGGACCGCCCGCGTTCGTTCCACATCCGAACGTGAGTCGTCAATGCGCAGTGCTGCAATGTCATTGAGCGAACGCGGCCTACTTCCCGGCGGGGAGATCCATCATGACCTCGGCTCTAGACTGCAAGTGCTGACGCGACCGTCGTGGGAACTCGCAGTACGCGGTCAGGGCCCTGGAGCGATCGCCCGAGTATGCATCGCAGCAGATGAATCATTGTGCGTAGAAGCAACTTACAACGCAGTAGAAGGAATATTTACGCTCGGCAGCATCGACACCGGCCCCACCGATGCGATCGCGCGGACGGTGGGCCCGTCCAATGCCATGCCAATCGCCGTCATCAACGCACCGACGCAGGCACTGGCCGTCGCATTCGATATCGGTCCCGGTACAGAAGCAGTCGTCTCAGCACTTCTTCAGGCTGGTGTTCCGGCGACCGAGGCCGGTCAACTCGGCAGCGCCATCACCACGTGCACGGCATTTTACGAGATTGCCGGCATTCCACATGTACTCGATTCCGCGCACAGCCCGGTAGGAATCGTGACGGTCTACGACACCGCGTCTGGCCGCCTGGTCTCGTCGTTGAGCACTTCGGCCGACGGCACTGACTGGAGTTCGATCAGTTCCGGAACGCCAACTCGACTTCGCCAAGCAGTAAACATGCTGGTAGCGAATCTGGAAAGCTGCTTAGCGACCTCCCCCAGGTAACCTCGGGTAGTCCCCTCAACGCCCGGAGTTCTACCGCAGCATGCTTTCACCCAACCTCATCAGCAGTACCGTCGAGCCCCCGCACAACACACGAATAACCCAATACCGTCAGGACCTGAACGGCCTAAGGGGCCTCGCCATCGCTTTGGTGGTCGTCTTCCACGTGTGGTTCGGCAAAGTGTCCGGCGGAGTCGACGTCTTCTTGGTGCTGTCCGGCTATTTCTTTGTCGGTTCGCTGGTACGCCGGGCAGAGCGCAGTTCCCAACCGCCCCATCCCCTGCCCGTACTGCGCCGAGTCTTCGTGAGGCTGTTCCCGCCGATCGCGGCCGTTGCGCTACTGACGGCAATTGCCGGCCTGTTGCTTTTGCCGCGCACTCGATGGGCAGATCTCGCCGACCAACTGACAGCGGTACTGGGCTTCTTCCAGAACTGGCAGCTTGCACTCACCGCAAGTGACTATCTTGCCGCCGACGGTTCGGTATCACCTCTCCAGCATTTGTGGTCGATGGCCGTTCAAGGTCAGTTCTATCTGCTTGCCATCGCCGTAGTTCTCACTACTGCTTCAGTTGTTTCACGCACCAGGCCAGAACTTCTACGCGCCACTCTCACGCTTGTCTTCGCCGCATTTGCCGTCGGTTCGTTTTTCTACGCCATGGCGATGTCGTCACACGATCAAGCCTGGAACTACTACGATTCCGCGGCCCGCTTGTGGGAACCATCGGTGGGCGCTCTCGCTGCATTGATGCTTACGCGCTGGAACGTCACAAGGGTCGGGGCGTGGCCTCCGGTTCTGCGAACAATTCTCGGCACTGCCGGCCTCTTCTCCATCCTTCTGGGCGGATTCTTCCTCGATGGCGCACAACAATTCCCCGGCCCGTGGGCGCTGGTTCCCACGCTTGCTGCCATCGCACTGATCGTCAGCGGGGCTGGCAAGGGTGACAAACCTTGGACCGCAGCGGCTCTCGCGCAACCCGTCTTGGGCTGGCTGGGCTCGTTCGCCTTTGCACTGTATCTGGTCCATTGGCCGATCCTGATCTTCACCCTGGCCGTAACCGGGCGCCCCGAGGCAGGCTTCTTCAGCGGGGCATTGATCATCGCGGCATCGATTGCCGCAGCTTATGCACTGCGCCAGGCGGTCGAAGTGCCTATTGAACGCAATTATCGGGCGCGTCGACCGATCCTTCTCACGTCAGTGATCAGCGGGTTCCTCATCGTCGCCTCAATGTTCGGCTGGCAGTGGTACGTGGGAAGTCACAGCACGGGAGCGCGTGCAGCAGATACCCTCAACATCCAAAGTCACCCTGGTGCCCTCACTCTGACCGATGGTGCTAAAACTCCGCGCGCGTCCATGGTTCCGTCCATTTTTGATGCACCACTGGACCTTCCGGCCACCACCCTCGATGGATGCATCGCAGATTTCCAGCAGAGCGAGATCGTTACCTGCACGTACGGCGACGAGAATGCAAACCGCACTATCGCCTTGGTGGGCGGATCCCATTCCGAGCATTGGATCACCGCACTCGACGAACTGGGACAGAGCCACGGATTTCGTGTCGACACCTACTTGAAGATGGGGTGTCCCGTAACCGCCGGCGATGGACCGAGCGACTATCCGGATTGTGTCGACTGGTCGAACAGCGTCATCGACGAACTGGCAGCAACAACACCGCACTTCGTATTCACCACAGCCACCAGGCCCAGTCCGGACGGCCCGGGCGATGTGACGCCCGAAAGCTATGTCAACGTGTGGCGGGAACTGGAGCAGAACGGAACCCAGGTTCTTGCGATTCGTGACACACCCTGGCTGCACCACGACGGAGTGCCGTACCGGGCTGTGGACTGCCTGGCCACAGCTACGTCGTCGGATCATTGCGCACTTGCGCGGCCGGACATGCTCAGCGCCGTCAATCCCGCGTCGGCGGCAATTTCAGACCTCTCGAACGTGCGCCTACTGGACGTGAGCGATGGCGTCTGTGGCCCGGAACTGTGCCGCGTGGTCGAGGGAAATGTGTTGGTGTACCACGATTCCCATCACCTCACGGCAAGTTACGTCCGAACCTTGGTGCCGGAATTGGAACGGCAGTTGGGGTCGGCTACCGACTGGTGGTGAACCGGTTCAGCCCATCACGTCGTCGGCGCCCGGTATCAGTCTGTGCTCGAACGGCGGGTTCACCGTTCCCCACCGCAAGCAATCCCAGCCGCCGTCGGCGCGCGGAATCAGTTCGACACTTTCGGTGTTCGCCAGATGATTGTTGGCCGCAAACAGTCCGGGGATGCCCGAAAGCTGAGCGGCAACCAGCCGGATGGCGGCGCCGTGACTGACTACGACGATGTCGCCGTTGCCGGACGGATCGTCCAGGAACTCCTCGCGCAGCGAGTTAATCACGGGGACATACCGTTCCAGGACGTCATAGGCGGTCTCACCGCCGGGGATACGCTCCCCGAGGTTGCCGGTATGCCAATGATGAAAGGTCTCGACAAACAGACGGTGCGCCTCTTCGTCGGTGCGATCTTCGAGGTCGCCGGCTTGCACTTCATGCAGACCGTCACGCACGTCCAGCGAAACACCAGCCGCTTGTTCTACGGCTCCCGCTGTCTGCCTTGCCCGCAGCGCCAACGATGACACCAAAGCCAGTGGCGGCGTCGCAGCCAGGCCGACGCCCAGGGCTTCGGCCTGAGCCAACCCCGCCGGGGTCAACTTGGCACCGGGCAATGCAGTATCGAGACGCTTGGCGACATTGGCTTCCGTCTGGCCGTGCCGAACGAGGATGAGCCTGCCGGTCATCGCTCCCCCTCTCCGCGCTTGAGGTCTTCGATCCACGAAATAGCTTCTTCGTCCGAGGGAGGTTGCGGGCCTGTTGAATTCGCAGTTGCCCAGGATCCCAGGAAACGGACGCCGGACTTTCGATGCAAGGCACGCATCGCCTCGGCGACCAGCGAGTCCTCGACGTGCCCGACGCAGTCGACGAAGAATCGGTAGGTCCCCAGCTCTGTACGCATCGGCCGGGATTCGATTCGTGTCAGATCGATTCCGCGAGCGGCAAATTCGGAAAGTGCCGTAACCAGCGATCCGGGAGCGTTGTCGAGATGCAAGACCAACGCCGTGCGGTCGGCCCCGGTCCGGGCCGGCACGGGGGCAGCCTTGGTGACCAGAACGAAGCGCGTCACCGCGCCGCCCACGTCGGCGACGTTGTCGGCCAGACTGGCAAGATCGAGCATCCGGCCGGCCAGCGCGGTGGACACCCCAGCGTCGACGGTTCCGGCCTGTACGTCCAGGGCCGCACCGGCATTGGAGGACGCGAGCACGACCTCCGCGTTCGGGAGATTAGCTGCGATCCAACCTCGGACCTGGGCGCTCGCATGAGGGTAGGCGCCGATGGTGCGCACCTGATCTGCGGTGACACCGGGCCGAGTCAGGATCGAGAAGCTCACCTCGATCTCGGTCTCCGCGACAATCTGCAGGGGCGAACCCAGCGCGAGGGAATCGAGCGTCGGCGCGACTCCGCCCTCCACCGAATTCTCGAACGGTACGACGGCACCGTCCACAACACCGTCGCGAACCAGATCAAGCGTCGCCGGTGGACTGCCGGCGGGCACTCGTTCGACGGGTCCGTCGAACGTGCCCTCGGCCTCGAACTGGGCGAGCGCTATCTCCGTGAAGGTTCCCGACGGACCGAAATACGCGATTTTTGGCACGTCTCAAAGATTACGCACTCCGGTGCCACTGCTCAGCTCAAACCCGCCGCCCGAAGTGCATTTTCGACGGACTCCGGATCGGCAACTTCGATCGTGAGCAGAACTTCGCGCAATGCCGTCGCTGCTTCAGGGATCAAGCCGGCCAATTTTTCCGGCTTCGGATCGAGGATCGCCGCGCGGGCGTCGTCGCCGCGTAGAGCTGCCATGGTTCCGCACAGCAGGGCGATGACCTCGGCCGTATCCGCTGCTCGGGCTACAAATCCCACCGATTCGTGGGCCACTACCGCGAGGAAATCGGCGATCTCGGCCGGCGAGCGCCCCGACGCGAGACCCGGAATCCGTCCGCCGGCGCACAGGAGCGCCGCTGATTCGGCGGGGGACACAATCTCGTCGCCGCCGTCGACATACACCGCGAGCGGCGCGGACAAGTTCAAGGCGATGGCGTCGTCGATCTGCTCGGCGGTGCATTCCAGATCGAACCGAACAGCTTCAAGCTCGGCCGGCAGTTGCGCGGGATCGATGTCGAGAAGCACTACGACGCGTCCGACGGATTCGGCCTCGAACAGCGTCGACGCCGGTACGACGCGTGACGCGTCGAGCAGGAGTCCGTCGAGGAGTCCGCGGGATTGTTTCGGGGGCAACCCGAGAGTGAGAGGTATGGCCACCCCTCCACCGTAGTTCAGGTGGATTTTGCCGAAGTCTTGCGATTCACCTCACCACAGCTTAGGTTAGGTTTACCTCATCAACAGATGGGTTCCGGAGATTCACCCGCCGAGGGGGCAGCATGGAAACACGAACCAAAACCGGTCCGTCCACCGCCGAACGTGTGCGTAGCGCCTGCGTACGAGCACAGGACGCGGTTCTTGCGATCGAAGGCAGCGAGCCGACAGTCACGTCGGTGCACCACCTCCGGTCCAACGGCGACATCGTTGTTGCAGTGCCCGCGACGTCCACCGCCACGGCTCTGGCGTGGAGCGCCGGCAACGGCGGCCTGCCCGCAGTACTCGAACTCACCGACCACGCACCACTAGCTCTACGGGAACCCGTCCGCTCACTCGTCTGGTTGCGCGGCACGCTGCACGCCGTGCCCGACTACGAATCGCGAGTTCTCGCCGACGACGTCGCCTCCGAGCATCCGCACCCCGCGCTCCTCGACCTCGGCCACACGTCGGTTCTCCTTCGCCTCACTCTCGAGTCGGCGGTCGTCGCAGATTCCTCGGGCGCCGAACCCGTCGCCGTGGACGATCTTCTCGGCGCCCAGCCGGATCCGTTCTGCGAAATGGAAACAGCCTGGCTGCAGCACCTTGACGACGATCACAGCGACCTTGTGGACCTGCTCACACGAAAGCTGCCCGCGTACCTGCGCACCGGACGGGTACGTCCGCTGAGCGTCGATCGCTACGGACTGCGATTGCGCGTCGAAGACCACACGGGCGATCGCGATTTCGCGATGCCGTTCGCCCAACCCGTCGACGATGAAATCTCGTTGAGTCGCGCAATCCGCATCCTCGTCGGCTGCCCGTTCCTGAACGGTCTGCGCAACGGCTAGCGTTGCGCGGGTGAATGCCCGCGAAACTGTCCGCTCGTGGTTGGCTCCGCCCGCTCCTGCCGGGCCGACGCTCGATGCGTCGGCGCGCCGCGGTGTCTGGATCGAAATCACGATCGTCCTGCTGGTCACGTTCGGCCTCAGCGGTTTGTCCGGCATCTTGTCGCTTCTCGAATCTTTGGCGACGCCGGTGGCAATGTCCGATCAGACGGTGGCTCTCAATCCGTCGCGAGCGGCCATCGACTGGATCGACCTGGCACGCCAATTACTGAGCGTTGCAAGACTTTTCGCCTGGGCGGCCCTTGGCCTCTACTTACTGTGGCGCGCTGGAATCGGCCCCACCGCAGCGGGCCTCACGCCCAAACCGAAACTACGACGCGACATCGCCCCCGGTTTCGGACTGGCCGCACTGATCGGGCTTCCCGGCCTCGTCTTCTACCTCGTCGCACAAGCGCTGAACATCAATCTCACTGTTCAAGCGAGTGCACTCGACGACCACTGGTGGCGCGTCCCGATCCTGATTCTGTCGGCGATCGCGAACTCCAGCGCCGAGGAAGTTCTTGTTGTCGCGTATCTGATCAGCCGGTTGCGTGCCCTCGGCTGGAGCGAGAACTCCTCACTCCTCGCGTCGTCACTTCTGCGGGGCAGCTACCACCTGTACCAAGGTTTCGGCGGGGGTGTCGGCAACGTGATCATGGGCCTCGTTTTCGGCCGATACTGGCAGCGAACTGGTCGGCTGTGGCCGTTGATCATCGCGCACGCTCTCATCGACATGGTCGCGTTCATCGGCTACGCCCTACTGCGCGATCACGTGGGCTGGCTGCCGTGACCGGTACCGTGAACAGGTGACCGGCGACTCCGAAAATCCTCAGCGCCCGCCGCGGCCCGTCCCACCGAACCAGGGTCGGCCGCGTCAGGGCCCGCCTCCTCGTGGGCAGATGCCGCCCCGCGGTCAGGTGCCGCCGCGTCGGCCTGAACCAACGCAGGTCATCCGGCGTGACGGCCGCCCGCCCCAAAACCAAAACCGGCCACCTCAGAACACCCCACCCCAGAACCAAGCGTGGTCACAAGCCCCGGCTCAGCCGAACCGTAACGAGTGGGCTCCCACGCAGCAGCCACAGCAGTTTCGAGGGACACCTCCCCCGCAGCAACGTCGGCAGGCGCCCCCGCCGCCGCCGCGGAGAACTCCACCCAACCAGCCCCCGCCTCGTCCGCAACAAGCCCGTCCGCAACCACCCAAACCGCGTCGACGACGCCATTGGGGCCGACGCATCGGCATCACCGCATTGGTGTTGTTGCTGGCGTTTGTCGGAGCGATCTTCTACGTCGACAATTCGCTGAATCGGATCGACGCCCTGCCCGACTACTCGGGCCGAGTGGCAGATACTCCGGGAACCAACTGGTTGATCGTCGGTTCCGACAGTCGCGACGGCCTCACTCCGGAGCAGGAGCAAGAGCTCGCGACCGGCGGCGATACCGGGCCCAAGCGCACGGACACGATCATGTTGGTTCACGTCCCCAAGAGCGGGAAGACCACGATGGTCAGCATTCCGCGCGATTCGTACGTGCCGATTCCGGGTGAGGGTTCCAACAAGATCAATGCTGCATTTGCCTGGGGCGGTGCACCTTTGCTGGTGCAAACCGTCGAGCAGGCGACGGGTTTGCGGATCGACCATTACGCCGAGATCGGATTCAGCGGTTTCGCGGGCATCGTCGACGCTGTCGGCGGGGTCAACGTCTGTCTGCAATCTCCGATCGACGATCCGTTGGCCGGCATCAATTTGCCGGCCGGCTGTCAGGATCTGGCGGGCAAGGATGCGCTCGGATTCGTGCGTACCCGCGCCACTGCCATGGCCGATCTGGACCGGATGAACAATCAGCGCCAGTTCATGTCGGCGTTGTTGTCGAAGGCCACCAGTCCGACGACCTTCCTCAATCCGTTCAGGCTCTGGTCCCTCGTCACCGATGCGGCAAAATCATTGCAAGTCGACAAGAGCGATCACATCTGGAATCTGGCTTCACTGGCGTGGGCATTGCGCGGCGGAATGACAACAACGACGGTTCCCGTCGGCGGCTTCGATTACGTCGACGGTGCGGGCGATGTCCTGTTGTGGGACAAGACTCGTGCGTCCGCATTCTTCGATGCCCTTGCCAACGACCAGCAGATCCCGGCCGATCTGATCACAGTCGGCTGAGCCACGTAACTCCCGTGATCGGGCCTCCAACCAGTAACCTGATGGGATGACACAGGCGAAGAACTCGAGCGAATTCACCATCCTTCTGCGTGAGCAGATCCGCAACGAGTTCACGGCGTCGCAGCAGTACATCGCGGTTGCGGTGTACTTCGACTCGCATGATCTTCCGCAGATGGCGACGCGTTTCTACAGTCAGGCCGACGAAGAACGCGGCCACGCCATGATGATGATCCAGTACCTGCTGGACAATGACCTCGACGTCGATGTCCCCGGCATCGACGGGGTTGTCACCAAGTTCGAAAACGTCCGTGAGCCTGTCGAATTGGCGTTGAAGCAGGAAAAGACGGTCACCGAGCAGGTGACTCGTCTGGCTCGCACTGCCCGCGACACCGGAGACTACTTGGGCGAGCAGTTCATGCAGTGGTTCCTCAAGGAACAGGTCGAAGAAGTTGCCAGTATGACAACTCTGCTGTCCATCGTGGATCGGGCGGGAGACAATCTGTTCCATCTCGAAAACTTCGTTGCGCGTGAGATGAACAATCCGGTTGTCGCGGACGCTACGGCCCCGAAAATCGCGGGCGCCGGAGCCTGATTTATTAGGGGCGCTTTAGTTTGGAAACGCTTACCACAATAAGGCTGGACTTGGATGACATAGCCTCTGACCTGCCCTATTTTGGTATTCATGACTTCTGGCGATTCTCACACGACCAAATTCCATGCCCTGCTGCGAGACCAGATTCGTAACGAGTTCAACGCCTCGCACCAGTACATCGCGACGGCTGTTTATTTCGACAATGCCGATCTTCCCCAGCTTGCCAAGCACTTCTACAAGCAGGCTGTGGAAGAGCGCAATCACGCAATGATGATCGTGCAGTATTTCCTCGATCGCGACATCAATGTCGAACTCACGGGCGTCGACGCTGCCAAGTCCGATTTCAAGGATGTGCGCGAGCCGATTGCGCTTGCTGTCGTCCAAGAAAAGACCGTCACAGAGCAGATCGTTCAGCTTGCCAGCACCGCCCGTGAAGAGGGCGACTACCTGGGCGAGCAGTTCATGCAGTGGTTCCTCAAGGAGCAGGTCGAGGAAGTTGCCAGCATGTCGACGCTTCTCACCATCGCGGATCGTGCGGGTGCCAACCTGTTCGATCTCGAAGATTTTGTTTCCCGCGAGATGAGCACGGTCAGTGACACCACGGGCGCACCCGCTGTAGCCGGTGGATCCGTCTAACCCAGCGGTTCACTTCCCGCCAGCAGGATCGAGCTGATCAGTTCGGGGGCGTCTGTCATCGGAACATGCCCCAGCCCGGGCAAGATCATGAGTTTCGCTTGCGGGAAGGGCTTTTTCACGCGCTTCGCCTGGTAGACGGGCAAGATCAGATCGCGTCGACCCCACGCAACTGTCACTGGCACAGTGGGATCCACGATCGGGGGCAGCGTGAATTTCAGGTCGACACCGAGGTCCACCAGTTCGTTGGACACGAGCGAGCGGCAGTCGGCCAAAGCCGCCGCATAGTCGACGTGACTCGGGTGGGCAAAGAATGCGCCGAGAGCTGGATAACGAATCATCTTGTACCGCATTGCCTGTGGCATTCCGTCGCCCATGAGGCGGGCAGTTGCCCGGAGGCCGCGAAACATGTTGATGGCACGGACCTGATCCAGGTGATTGACAAAAAATCCGGCCGGCGAGAGCGCCGTTGCGGAAGCAACATCACCGCGCGCCGCGAGGGAGAGTGCGATCCATCCGCCGAGAGAGTTTCCGGCGACATGGGCGCGCTCTCCTTGCGGCGTGACCTCGGCAATAAACTCGCTGACGTCGTCGATCAACTGTCCCATGACGTCCGAACCGAGTTCGGGAAGCGGAGATTCACCGTGCCCGGGAAGGTCGACGGTGACGACGCGCCGATACGGCGTCAGCTGATCCAAAAGCGAATCCCACGCCTGGCGCCGATGGACTATGCCATGAACAAGAACAAGCGTGGGACCGCTACCGGAGATGTCGTGCGACAAGGTCATTCGAAAATTTTATACGTGACCTTGCGTAACGTCTAGAGAATCAGCGCAACGTGACCTGACGGCCACGCAGTCCGTCACGCGAACGCAGTTCGGCGGCCGTCAACGGCGCGTCGACAGCCAGTGCCTGAGCCAAGCGATCGCCGAATTCGACGGTTGCTGCCACCCACTCGTTGGCGTGCTTCTCGCGGTCCAGATCGAAGACCGGAACCAGCAGTCCGTGGGTACGGAAGGAGCCTGCGAAACGCGAGCCTTCACCCAGGTTCAGTCCACCGGCAGCGTGGATGCGGGCCAGTGCCAGCATCAGATCGTCTTCGCTCTCGGGGCGCACCCAGCGCAGGTGAGCCTTTTCTCCGGCGTCAACCCACCAGGCAGCAACAAGGCCGTCGCCTTCGAGGCGGGCCGACGGCATGATCGCAGCGTTTGCCTGCTCGACAGTCGCCTTGACCTGAGCGTCGGTTTCGGTTCCTTCAGGGATCCACCAGTTGAAGTCCTGGTAGACGGTGATGTCCAGGAGCGCCGTGGGATCAACGACGGCGGTGACGGCCGGGGTGTCCGTGCCGGGATCGGCAGCGGGGAGGGCGTCGCCGGGAGCAGCATCCTTGACCCAGGTTGCCGCAGCGGCGAGGTCTGCACCCAGATCATCGGAGTACGCCTGCACCTGCACGCCGACAAAGCCGGTCGCGGTGTCGCCTTCGTCGCGCACGAGCGCGGCAACTGCGCCCGGAAGCACTGTTGCGATGGTGATGGGACGGTCGGTTCCGATGACGGGCAGCGGAGCCGTAGCCGAAGGAACGAACTCACGCATCGCGACCAGGTCGCACTCGGCTGCGAGGCCTGCGAACGGGCGGCTCACCGTGCTGGTTGCTGCCTCACGCTCTGCCTGGCGGGCGGCGAGCTTCTCGGCGCGCCCACTGTCTACCTTCGGTCCACTGTTTCTTTTGCTCTTCTTAGCCACGAGGGCAAAATCTACACGCTACCTAGCCATTCTTTTGTCCGACCGGGGTGATTGGTGGCCACCCAGCTGACTCCGAGTTCGCGGCACAGGTCCACATCAGCTTTGCCGTCGACGGTCCAGCAGTACGTGGCACGTCCGGCGGCCGCAGCACGGTCCACCAGATCGGGGTGCTCTCGCAAGGATTTGATGGACGGTCCGATCGCGGTGGCGCCGACGGCCGTCGACGCTCCGCCTCCCAGGTACCGCGACGCGTCGCCGAGGAGAACCGTCGGCAGCAGCGGTGCCGCCCGGCGCACTCGCCACACCGCACTTGCCGAAAAAGACATCACGACAGCCCGGGAGTGATCGGCGGACGGCGGCGACGCAATTCCGAAACGGTGCAGCTCAGCAAGAAGTTTTGCTTCGACCAGTCCGCCGAATCGCACGGGATGCTTGGTCTCGATGAACAGTTTCACCGGACGCGAGAAGTCCAACGCCAAGGTGATGAGGTCTGCCAGCGTCAGAAGTTCAGCCGGTTCGCCGGTGGAACCGAAGTCCAGCTCGTTCAGGGAATCGAGAGTCATTTCGCTGACGATTCCGGTGCCACTGGACGTGCGGTCTACCTTGCGGTCGTGGACGCAGACGAGGTGACCGTCGCGGGTGAGCCGGACGTCGCATTCGAGCCCGTCAGCGCCTTCCTCGAGGGCGAGTTCGTACGCGGCGAGCGTGTGTTCCGGCCGGGCGGCCGACGCCCCGCGGTGGGCAACAACGAGCGGACCTCGACGATCAGGGCTCACAGCGCCGCAGTCTCTTTCTCTTTCGACTGTTCCAACACCGAGCGCGGTACCGGCACCCACCGGGTCGCAGATTCCGGTTCACCGCGCCAATCCTTGTGCTCGATACGCCTGACCACCAGAAGTGTCAGAGCGGCAGTGAGCGCGGCGATCAATGCAATGAAGGCTGACAGGAGTACACCGTCGGCCATTGCCTGCAGCCCCGGCCGCGAGCGCCAGTACGCATTAACGACCAGCAGGAGGCCACTGAACGCCCAGAACCCCCACCAGATCTTGACCAGCCTGACCCCACGAGGATCTCGGCGAACGAGTTCCAGCAGATACATCGCCGGCATCACGAGGTTGAGCACGGGCAGCGCGCAGCCGAGGATGATCTCGCCGCGCGAGCGTGGGTCCGTGCGTTTTTCACGGGCGTACTGCTCTCGGCGTTGGCGTAGCAACCAGCACACCGCCGCGACGGCAGCGAGAACAGCGCAGAGCAGTCCGCCGAGTTGTGTGAAGTACACAGCCGCATCGGACACCGTCAACAGCACTTGGGGGATCAGACGGGTCTGGTTGCGAACCAGGATTGCGTATCGGCCGATCTCCGCAAATACGGCCAGACCGTACAGAACTGTGGCAATCGTGAGCAGTGAGCCGAGGCGATCGGCCATTCGTTCAGCCCGTGACTGAAAGGCCGGCGTGGTGTCGACGACATCTGTGAGTCCCCATTGCGGGACGGCGTCGTAGTGGGGCGTCGACAAGTTCTGACGCGGGGGGCGTGGATCACCGACACCGCGCGGCGCGTTGGGCGTGCGCGCAATCCATCGGAAGCCTCGACGGCTGGGCGGGAGATAGGCGTCGGAGCGAACCGGGACGAGCAGGACGCCGCTGCAGCGCGGGCACCATTGCGCGGGCGGTCCGATGACGGGCCATCGTGCGGCGCACCGTGCGCAGACCTGGATCTGGTTCACGAGTTCGATTCTGTCACGCCGTATCGGTAACGGCAGCAAATGGTTTCGTGATGTTCTGTGACCGAATTTCCGTTATCGACGCCCAGATTGTTCCAATAATGTGACCTGCGCCACCGTAAAACTCGAGTTATCCACATTATCCACAGGTTCATCCACAGCTTGGGATGAATCTCGAGACCTTTATCCACAGGTCAGAGCTAGGCGAACGGGAGGTTACTGACAGGTGTTAGCGAACCATGCACAGGCTCGAGGATGAATTTGACAAACGTTCAAATTCCGTGTGGATTTGCGCCCGATGAGACCCGCACAGATCACGTCTGAAGCCACTTCACGGTTCGTTCTACCGTCGGCGCTCACGCTGATCGTTGTTGCGCTCGGTGTGCGGGCGTGGGTCGCGTCGCAGAACTACTTCTACTGGGACGATCTCATTCTGATCGGCCGGGGAGCACGATTCCCACTCTTCTCGAGTGAGCTACTGCTCTACGACCATGACGGACATTTCATGCCCGCCGCATTTTTTGTCACCGGACTCGTCACGCGTATCGCCCCCTATCACTGGGCACTGCCCGCCGCGCTGCTGATTCTCGGACAGGCGCTGGCATCACTCGCGTTGTTGCGCACGCTCCGATTGGTACTCGGATGGCGCCCCGCACTGTTGATTCCACTCGTCTTGTACCTGTTCATTCCGCTCACCCTGCCGGCCTTCGCGTGGTGGTCCGCAGCGCTCAATGCGATTCCGCTGCAGATCGCTCTCGCATGGGTGTGCGGTGACGCCATCCAACTCGTACGGACGGGCCGCCGACGCTATGCCGTCTCGGGTACGGCCGTTTTTGTCGTGTCGCTGCTGTTCTTCGAGAAATCGGTGCTCGTACCGTTTGTCGCTCTGGCGTTCGTGATTCTGTACTTGCGCACCCAATCCGAGGAATCCCCGATTCGCAGCGCCTTGAACAAGGCCAAGGCCCTGTGGATACCGAGCGCGGTTGTCCTTGCCGTATGGATTCCGGTGTACCTGATCGCCGTCGAATCTCCGGTCACCGGTAACGGCCGCAGCATGTCCGCCGCGCTTCTCCACCATGGCACCTCACTCGGGACGCTCCCGACGTTGCTGGGCGGGCCGTGGCAGTGGGAGCGGTGGATTCCGGGGCCGGCGTGGGCTGATCCCCCCACTTTTCTGGTGATTCTCGCGTGGGTCGCAGTGGCGGCGGTCTTCGTGTGGACCGTGCGCTCGCGCCGGGGCGCTGCCTGGATCTGGACCTGCGCCACAGCATATTTCCTGGCTTCGGTTGTTGCGATGACAGCTACTCGCACCGCCGAAGGCACCACGTACGAATTGGCACAGACGTTGCGGTACTTCACGGATTCGGCGACGGTATTCGCCCTCGCGATCGCCCTGTATCTCGCAATCCCACAACGCCCAATGCGCGTGACCGCAAGGGCAGCAACCATTGCGTTTTCAGTTCTGTTCATTGCCAGTTCCCTGTTCTCGACCGCAACCTTCGTCAATATCTGGCGTGAAAGCCCGACGCGTGTCTACATCGACAACGCACGTGTTTCGTTGGCGGACAACACCGATGCGCCGCTACTGGATCAACCGGTCTCGATCTGGGTTCTGCTTCCCATCGCGTATCCCAACAACATGGCAAGCAATCTCCTTGCGCCACTGCCGGATCGACCCGAATTTTCATCCAGCACACCAATTCTCCGGGTGATCGACGACAGCGGACGCGTCGTCGACGCCGAGGTGACCTTCACTCGCAGGATCCCCGAAGGCACGGATCCGCAGTGCGGAACGCGCGTCGAGCAGCCCACCGAATTGCCACTCGACGGACCGTTGACCGGCTGGGGATGGACTGTCCGGCTCAATTACCTTGCGAGCGCCGACGGAACGATCGACGTGTCCTTGACCACCGGCGATGCCGTCTCCGTTCCCGTGAAGCAGGGCTTGCATTCGACATTCGTGCAGGTTGTCGGCAACGGAACGACGGTCAAGGTCGTCCCGAGGACGCCCGGGTTGTCACTCTGTTTTGCCGCTGGACAGGTCGGCGTCGTCGTTCCCGTGACAAAATAGGGCGCATGGACCTGCGCATATTCACCGAACCCCAACAAGGTGCAACCTACGAACAACTTCTTACAGTCGCCCAGAGCGCCGAGCGACTCGGGTACGGAGCGTTTTTCCGTTCCGACCACTACCTGGCAATGAATTCCGACGGCCTCCCCGGACCGACCGACGCGTGGATCACTCTCGCCGGCATCGCCCGCGAGACGTCGACGATCAGGCTCGGCACCTTGGTCACGTCGGCCACGTTCCGTCATGCCGGCCCGCTCGCCATCTCCGTCGCTCAGGTGGACGAGATGAGCGGTGGCCGCGTCGACCTCGGCATCGGCGCGGGCTGGTACGAGGAAGAGCATCAGGCGTACGGCATCCCGTTCCCTTCGCTGCGCGATCGTTTCGAACTCCTCGAGGAAACCCTCGACGTGGTGACCGGATTGTGGCGCACGCCCATCGGTGACACATTCGATTACGACGGTAAGCACGTACAGATCAAGAACTCTCCGGCACTACCGAAGCCACGCCAAGCGGGTGGCCCACCCATTCTGATCGGCGGCACCGGCAAGAAGAAGACGCCGGCTTTGGCGGCTCGATTCGCGAATGAGTTCAATATTCCGTTCATGTCTCTCGACGGGACAAAAGAGGTGTTTGCGCGCGTCCGTCAGGCTTGTGTCGATATCGAACGCGATCCCGATGAACTGGTGTATTCCAACGCTCTTGTTCTGTGCTGTGGCCGCAACGAGGCAGAAATTGCCAAACGCGCCGCTGCTATCGGACGGGACGTCGGCGAGTTGCGTGAAAACGGTTTGGCGGGAACGCCGTCCGAGTTGGTAGACAAGCTCGGCACTTTTGCCGAAGCCGGTTCAGAGCGCGTGTACCTGCAGACTCTGGATCTCAGCGATCTTGATCATCTCGAACTGGTGGCCGCCGAGGTCATGCCGCACGTCGCCTGACAGAGGCGATCGGGGCCGGTGTCTACAGTGCGTTCTCGTCGAGGAACGTACGAAGATCCCGGTCCCATTGCGCCACCCGTATGCGGTCCAACCACACTCGTACAAGCATGAAACCGATGGTCAGCAGTGCCATCGCACTGAGCCAGGTGAATATCCCCGTCACGACAGCAGCGACATCGACCGCAGTCTGGGTCAGCGGCGCAATAGTTTTGTCGCCGTTGTCATCGACGTAGATGTCAACGAGTGAACCGGCGGGAGTGGACGAGTCGACGGTAACGTCGCCGCGGTGGACACTGCCGTTCCAGTTCCACTGCGCCGGCGCATTTTCTACAGCAGACGGTACGTAATCAGCAGTGACCACGTCTGATGCCGCCGAGTCGCCCGTCGTTGTGGCAGTAACGGCGTGGATGTGAACTGCTTGCTCGGCGAGCAGCGCATTCTGGCTGGCCCCCGTTGCACTACCCGCCCAGATAGCGAGCGGGAGCAGCAGGATTGCAAAAATGATCAGACCGAAGGACATGAATCCTTCGATGCGGTCACTTCGCCTGACCATCGGATCGTGACCCACATGAATGGTGCGTCGGAGCAGCGACGCCGTTGCTCGCGTACTACCGGACATGATTGCTCAGTTCTCTCGACGACACACTCTGGTATCGAGATTCCCTTTGTTTCGACCTAGTTGCAAGTATTAACGATCTAAATCACATGTGTCCTCCGGCACCGGCTATTTCTGAGGTGGAAGAATATCGGTCTGCGCTGGAACCTGATCCTGTCGCAGAAGTCCGACGGGGCAACTGACGCCGGTGGCATGTACGGGGCAATATCCGCCGGGGTTTTTTGCAAGATATTGCTGGTGATAGTCCTCGGCGTAGAAGAATTCACCCAGCGGGCCTATTTCGGTCGTAATCGCGCCATATCCGGCGTCCTTCAAGCGTTCACCGAAAGCGACGGCCGACGCGTGCGCAATCTTTTCCTGCTGCTCCGACGTCGTGAAGAGCGCGGATCGGTATTGCGAGCCCTGGTCGTTGCCCTGACGCATTCCCTGCGTCGGATCGTGGTTCTCCCAGAAATGGGCCAGAATCTGCTCGTACGAGATGACTGCCGGATCAAAAACCACCAGCACTACTTCGGTGTGTCCGGTTCGCCCGGAGCAGGTTTCCTCGTACGTGGGATTGGGGGTGAATCCACCCGCATAACCGGCGGCGGTGCTGTAGACGCCCGGTAGCTGCCAGAACTCCTTCTCCGCGCCCCAGAAACACCCCATACCGACGACGACGGACTGCATGCCTTCCGGAAACGGCGGTACGAGCGGATGCCCGTTGACGTAGTGGGCGGCCGGCACCGGCATCGCCGTCTCACGCCCGGGTAGTGCGTCCTCCGGGCTGATCAGTGTGGATTTTGCGGACGCTCGCCCGAGGATGTCGTCGTACCAGCTCATTCTTGGATTCTACGCGTGATCGGTTCTCTCGCCACGCTGTCACAGCTCGGGCTCCCGGCAGTTCCACCCATCGGTATCCGAATTCGGCGACAACACCGGTGACAACGAGGAAGAGGCCGACCGCGAGCGTCGGACCCACCGTGGGGGCAGTGTTCTCGACGACGCGATACAAAATCAACGTGTGGACGAGGTAGATGAGGTAACTACGCGTCGCCAGCCATTTCACGGCAGCCCAGCGCGTCGGGGCGCCGTCGTAGCGGCCGATGAGGACAACGGCGGCGGCCACCACGGTGATAGTCCACAGGTAATGCTCGCCCGCCCAGTAGACGCGGAACTCGGTGGCCACGAGAATCACCTGAATCTGCGCCAGAACCGCGACGATCAGCCACCGGCCCGGCGCCAACCGCGCCCACGCGAGGTACATGATCTGGCCGAGGAACACCGCCGGTAGTGTCGCGGCGATCTTCGACAGCATCGGGATCGTGTACGGCATCGGTGCGTAGATGTTGTACAGCAGAACCAGCGAACACAGCGCGGCTCCGCCGAGCGGCATGATGATCGGCCGCATCCGCAGAATCGGCCGAGCCGCAACACAGGCGAGGTAGAAGAGAAATTGGACGGTTAACGTCCAGGTCACGCCCAGTACGGCCACTTCGGGTTTGAGAAAGAATCCGCCGAGAAAGAAGCTCATCAGCGCTTCGGTATTGGAAATTCCGTCCTGTCCGCTGAACATCCCGTTGATGCCGAGGCGGACCAGCAGAATGGCGATCGCGATGGCAACCCAGAAAGCGGGTAGGAGTCGACTCAGTCTGTTGGTCAGAAACTTTCCGGGGCGATCGCGGATCGCGGATCGTGTCACCAGAGCACCGGTCAACATCATGAACGTGGCGACGCCGACAAACGACAGGTGCTGATTGAGCTGGGCCGGTTCGATCAAAGCGCCGTAGACGACGTCGATCAGCCACCAGCCGGACCCGAGGTCGTCGATGACGTAGAACGAGATGTGGGAGTAGATAACGGCCGCCACAGCGAGTGCGCGCAGCAGGTCAGCGCCCGGAAGATTCACCCGAGGCGGGGGCGCCTCCGATGACTCCGGGAGAAAAACTGGTGCAGGCATCGAGCAAGTTTAAGGTTCCGTTCACCGGTTAGACGAATTTCCGCGTGTCGGATTGCTGCAGATCACACAGTTTTCGTTTACCCGAACTTTATTTTAAGGTGAACACTACCTGCGCTGAACTGTTGCAGACCGTGTACGAATGTTATTGGGTGGATACCCGAAGAATGATCCATCCGCATTCGCGAAAGAAGCCGGGCTCACAAGCCCACAAAGAAGGGACCCTCGTGTCTGTTTACACGCTGCCGGAACTCCCCTACGACTATGCAGCCCTCGAGCCGCACATCTCGGGCAAGATCATGGAGCTGCACCACGACAAGCACCACGCGGCTTACGTCGCCGGCGCCAACGCTGCACTCGAGAAGCTGGCCGAGGCTCGTGAGAACGACACCATCGCCGCGCAGGCCAACCTGCTCGAGAAGAACCTGGCGTTCCACCTCGGTGGCCACACCAACCACACCGTTTTCTGGAACAACCTCAGCGCTGACGGTGGCGACAAGCCCGAAGGCGAACTCGCCGCAGCGATCGCGGACAACTTCGGTTCGTTCGATCTCTTCCGCGCTCACTTCTCCGCTAACGCCAACGCCATCCAGGGCTCCGGCTGGTCCATCCTCGCGTGGGATTCCATCGGCGCACGCCTCGTCATCGTCCAGCTCTACGATCAGCAGGGCAACATCTCCATGGGCCTCACACCTCTGCTGATGCTGGACATGTGGGAGCACGCTTTCTACCTCGACTACCAGAACGTCAAGGGCGACTATGTCAAGGCATTCTGGAACATCGTGAACTGGAACGACGTCACGGCACGCTTCGAGCGCGCTCGTACCCAGACCGCAGGTCTGATCGTCTAATCACGATCTTCATGCTCTAGTTCGTCCTGCTTTACGCGGCGGCGCTCCTGAACCAGGGGCGCCGCTGTTTGTATCAGTAGTGCGCCGCCCAGGAGTGCAGTCATGGTGCCGAAGATCAAAGCGATTGTGCGGGAATCCGTTCCACCGGTTGCCGTTGCCGTCTGATTGACCGCCACCGGATCCGACAGGACCGACGTCAGTTTGATCTGCTGCGGAGTTGTCATTGCCGGCAACCCGGCCTTTGCGGTGTCGAGTCCGGTCACCAACGAAGTGGCAACACTTTTCAGCGTCCCGAAGCCCTGCGTGATCTGATCCGTCACGCCGGCGAGCATCTGCGGCGCCTGATCCGCGATCGGGATCAGTCCGTCGTTCAATTGCCCGGCAGCACTGCTCAATTGGTCGCTGGCGCCCTGCAATTGGCCGACGGCATTGCGAACCAGATCACCCAGCGCCGTATCCGGCCCGACCGATCCACCCAACATGCCCGGGACAGCACTCAATTGCGCATTGAGCGCACCGAGATCCGCACTCACACCTGCGAGTTGCGTCGCAACGTCGGGCGGAACCGGCAGCCCGTTCAATGCATTCTGCAACGAGTCGATACGAGCCTTCAGATCTGCGGTCGACGACGTCGCCTCCCCCAAGGTCATGCCGAGCGAGTCTGCGCGCGTAGCCAATTCCTCCGCTGCGCCCGACGCCTCATTCACCACCCCGGAGACTTGACTGGCAACACTACTGAGCTCCAATGCTCCCGATCGCGCCGTTTCCAAGTACGGCAGCAACGTGTCTGCACTGGCCTTGACCTGGTCGATCGACTTCTCGGCCCCACTTGTTCCGGCCACCAACATCTGTGCGGTGGTCAGGTTTTGATCGAATGCGCGGCGCGCTGCCGACGTCTGTGCCATCAGCCCTTTGATGCCGTCCGCCCCGACCTGGGTGGATACCGCACGTGAAAGTTCAGCCGATTTCGCACTGTCCGATCCCTGAACTTCGAGATCGACGCTCGCCTGCCTCGGATCGGCGCCGAACATCGAGGCCACCGACTCGCTGAAGTCTTCCGGCACAGTCAATGTCGCAAAGTAGTTACCACCGGGACCGTCCACGACCTGGAAGTCGAAATCTTCGCTCTTGCCCAATGTTTCGACCAGTGTGTCACCGGCACGCAGTTCTTTGCCGTCGAGCTTGGTTCCGGCGTCGGCATTCACGATCGCGACTGTCCGCGAACTGTTCTCGCCGCCGGTGAACCACACCCAACCGGTTCCGGCGACGGCACCCAACACCACAGCAGCCAACCCGCCCACGGCCAGTCTCCGTCCCATCGACGACGGCTGGCTGTGTGCGGGTTCAGTGCTGTGCTCGGCGCTCATGGCCGAGACGGTAGATGCACAACTTGTAGAAATACTGAGAGAGCTACGGGGGATCCTTCTCGAGACTTGCCGGAAGGCCTTCCTTGTCGCTCTCCTCGGGGAGTTCCTCGGGAACTTCCTTGGGAACTTCCTTGGGACCGCTGATCAAGATGTCGGCCCATCGTGTTGCCGGGTCGATGTCGAGCAGCACCGCCTTGACCAGCAGCGACAATGGTATGGCCAGGAGCGCGCCCAATGCGCCCAGCACCCAAGACCAGAAGACCAACGACAGGAACGTCATAGTCACGGAGATTCCGACGGCGTCACCGACAAATTTGGGTTGGATGATGGATTGGATGACGAAGTTGATGACGGAGTAGACGACGATCACCCACAACATCAGCCAGGGACCGCCTTGGAGCAGTCCGAGCAGCGCCGGCGGAATGACCCCGATGACAAACCCGATGTTGGGAATGTAGTTGGTGATGAACGAGAGCAGCGCCCACAGGACAGGTAGCGGGATCCCCATCAACCACAGTGCCCCGCCGTCCAGTACCGCGACGACGAGCCCGAAGACCGTGGATACCACCAGGTATTTGCGAGTTCCCGACGCGAAAGTAGAAAGAGCGTAGGAGATTTCGGGTCGTACCTCGGCCAGTATGCCCAACCGGGAGCGAATGCTCATACCGTCGAAGGCCATGAAGAGCAGCAGCGCAAGAATGAACACGAGGTCGGAGAGCACACCGAGCAAGCTCTGCAGTGCGGTCTCGACAACTGTCAGGACCTTGGTGAGATCAACACTGCTGACTGTGTTTTGGATCTGCTGCGTATCAACTCCGAAGTCGGCCAGACTGGTTCGACCTTGGTTCAGCAACTCGCCCATCTTGTCGGAGTACTCGGGCAAAATTGTCGCCAACTGAGCCGTCGAGACGACCAACGACGCAACCAGTCCGATCAGGATCAGATACACCGTGACCAAGGCCCCGAGCATGCCGATCCATTTGGGCCAGCCGCGCTTCTGCGCCCAATCTTGTATCGGCTGAACGGCGATGGTCAGCATCAATGCCAGAAATACCGGGCCCAGAATTCCACTGAAAGACTTCATTCCGGCTACGGCAACAACGGTCGCAGCTGCGCCGAGGAGCACGATCAGGCCGCGAGGAATCGACCAATGGCCACTGTCGGAAACAGTCGGAACGAGGACGGGGTCGGCCGGGCGCTTAGAGAACACCGGCTTCCTTTGCCCGGCTCCGAATCTGGACTGCGCCCACGATCAAGAAGATGCCGAACAATATCGCGTACCAGCCCACCAGCCAGATCAATCCGAGAATGCCTTCCCCCGGCACGATCAGGAGGATGATTCCCAGGATCACGGCGAGCACCGAGGCAGCCATCAGCCATCCCCAGCTTGAACCTGGCAGTCCCTTGAGTTTGAAAGCTCCTACTACACCCACTATTCCGAAAAGAATGGCATAGAACGCGATGATGTACAGGAGAACCAGGGCCGTGATCCCCGGCCAGACCAACGCGACAACACCGGCTCCCACCGAGACGACACCGCTGAATACCCACCATCCCCAGGAACTGAGATGGGTCCGGTCACGGACCGCCCTGATGACGGTGACCAGTCCGTCGATGATGGAGTAAATACCGAACAGGTAGACCAAGGCCACGACCGTGATTCCCGGCCATACCAACGCCATGACTCCGAAAACGATCCCGAAGATTCCGCGGATCAGGATCATCCACCAGATCTCTTTGCCGTACACGAGGAACGGGCTCTGTGTGACCATCAATTGCCTCCGAGCATCAGTTCGTCGGACGAATACCCGGTGCGATCCACGATCCCGAGAGCACCGAAGCCTTGGGCCAATACAGGCGTAAGAATACGTTGAATCCGGCTGCGGGGCAGGGTAACCAATTATTCTCCTTCTCCCCGCCCGGGGACTCGTGCTGAATGTAGATGTTGAGGGAACCGTCGGCTTCATACACGAGGTCGCTTCGGTCACCGATTGCGTAGCGATCAATCGGATTGTCTACGAAGAACTGTCGCTCGTTCATCATCGTCAGTGACCAGAAACCCTCGACCGGCGGGAGTTCGTCCTCCTCGAAGTGCAGTACATAGTTCTTGACCCCGGTCAGTGCATTGCCGTCGATGTCGGTGGTCGCATGCGGGTACACGGCATCCGCATCGAGATTCGCACCGAATCCCAGCCACACGATCAAGGCGCGCTGCTCGTAGTGCGTGCCGTAATGCCCGAGGCCGCGGTGCATCGTCCACCCGTTTTTCGGGGTGCTTTCGGATTCTGCGGCGATAGTGTGCAGGACGTTCATCCCTGACCGCGCAGCTCGGTCGAGAGCGTCACGAACTTCTGCCGGCCGCACATCCCAGGCAAGCCCCGAACCGATTCCGATATCGCCCAACTGATGCATGATCTCGGTGTCCTCGGGCCGCGGCGGGTTGACGTCGAGCAGAGCGTCGAGCGCGGTGAAAAACGCTCGCCCGTCCATTGCGGCAACCTGGTCGACGGGGGGCGTACGGGAATCGATCGTCGGATCGACAGAACCTTCCGGCGGCAAATAGTCCTTCGGATTGCCCGTCCACTTCGACAACGGCGTCAACCGAGTCTGATCTTGCAATGTGTGGACTTCGGCGAGATCTGTACCTCCCGAGGTTGCATAACGCGCCACGATCCAGTTCATCATCGTCGGCGAGCGGAGCAGCGTCATGCCCTTGGGCACTTCACCTTTCCACGTCGGCCCGGCCACGACATAGGGTCCGCCGGTACGTCCCACCGTCCGCGAACCCGGCACGGTGAATACGTCGCTCCACGCATCGAGGATGGGCACCAGCCAGTACCTCGTTCCGAAATCCGGCAAGGTCAGGACCTGCGGCTCCGTCGTCAAATCCAGCCACCCGGACGAATACAACGTGTCGGCGTTGGGCGAGACGACGTCCGTGAACGACGGGTCGGGAGTTGTGCGCGCATAAGCGAACTGATTGACCGGGGCCTTCATGCCGATTGGTGACGACACCGCCGTCATCACGTCCCGTGAAACCGCCGCAATCATCAGTGGGTATCCGAATATCCAGGCTTGTGTTGCCAGATCATCCAACCGAGAGCGCTTCGAGGCAGCCATGACCTGCGGTTACCACCACGCTCACCTGGACAAACCTAGGCTGGCACTCCGATGGCCTTGTGTGCCAGCACCCGGAAGGCGCATATTTCTTCATACCCAACGGAGTGTGCCGGACCTACATGCCAATACCGGATCCAAGCCAACACCCTCCGGGAGGGACCGAGATGAAAAGAAATGAAGCGATTGGAATCTCTCCGTTCCAGTCGGCCGGGGCGCTGCAGGGTTTCGTCATTTCCGGCCGTTGGCCGGACACTACAAAAGAGTGGGCTCAACTACTCGCTCTGGCGGTCCGGGTGGCCACCTTGCCGGGTCTCTTGCCGACGACGACGGTCTTCGGCGTCCGTGAAGACGTCCCGGACGATCCACAACCGGGAACCATCGGACTGGTTGTTGCCGAAGGACCCGTGCTCGGCGACTTTGCACTACCTCCCGGACGGTTCTCCGAGCACCAACCACCCGCGTTGATCATGTTGCATCCTCCGTCGGAAACGATGTCCAGCCTGCCGGAATGCGAGGGCAGCGCCTCGGGTTGCGTCCTGCTTCCGGGCCTGCCGTACCTCGGTTTGGATCACCGCGCAGCCTGGGTCGAAGCGGAGGCCGACGGGACGGTCGTATCGATGATCAGCCGGGTCGGCATCGATCCGATCAGTGATCCCGACACTGCCGTTTTGGCGATGCTCCTCGCCTGCTGACGGCAACGGTAATGCAAAAGTTCGGAGTACCAAACTTACTGTGCGCTTTGCGAATTCGAGAAACGCAGGCTAGCCTCGGTAACGACGAAGGGGAGTAGCCCCCAATCGTCAGGTCGACATACTGGTCCCGATTGTTCGTGCGCCTCGCCGAACACGACGGACCCGGCCTGGCGAACCGAAGGTCCATGATCAGAAATCTCATGGTTGTCGGTGGGCGAGACCTTCGGCCGGACACGCGCTATCTGCGCCTGCCCAGGACCGGAGGAGTAAACCTTGCTTGCTGCAATACTTTTGAGCTTCGGCGTCATCTTTGTCGCCGAACTCGGCGACAAGTCGCAACTGATGGCAATGACCTTCGCGTTGCGTTATCGCTGGTGGGTAGTTCTCGGTGGCATTACCATCGCCACCACTCTTGTTCACTTGGTTTCCGTTGGCGTCGGCCACTATCTGGGCGTTGCAATGCCCACCGCTGCCATCAGCATCGTCGGCGGTATCGCCTTCCTCATCTTCGGCCTCTGGACTCTACGCGGTGACGACCTCACCGAAGACGAGCAGAACAAGGCCGGGCGCGTCACCCGATCCGCCTTCATTGCCGTCGCATCCGCATTCTTCCTCGCCGAACTCGGCGACAAGACCATGCTGGCCACCATCACTCTCGCCACCGATAACGACTGGGTGGGCATCTGGATCGGATCTACCATCGGCATGGTGGCTGCCGACGCACTGGCAATCATCGTGGGTTCGGTTCTCGGCAAGCATCTTCCGGAAGGCTTCATCAAGATCGGTGCGGCTGTACTGTTCTTCGTCTTCGGCGTCTGGCTGCTTCTCGAGGGCATTTTCCCAGGTTCTTCCGCCGGCATCATCGGCGGCGCGATTGTCCTCGGCACCGCAGTAACGGGCGCAATGATCCGCCTGATGTGGAAGCGCGCCCACCCGGAACAGCTGCCGAAACCCACTCCTGAAGCCGTTGAACAAACTGGTAAGACCACTTGACCACTAGCGGTTGACGGGTCTACCGTCGATGCATGTTCCATCCTGTTACCCGTACCTCCGCCTCCGGCGCGGTCTTCGACCAGATTTCGGTAAAAGTCCTGGCCGGCGAGTTGGCGGCCGGCGAGGCCCTGCCCAGCGAACGAAAGCTGGCCGAGGCGTTCGGCGTTTCCCGGCCCGCAGTGCGAGAAGCAATGCAGAAGCTCGCCCAGGCCGGATTGGTAGAAGTCCGGCAGGGAGAGTCGACGTCGGTGCGCGATTTCCGCCGGCAGGCCGGGCCGGAACTTCTGCCACAACTTCTTGTTCGGGGCGGCGTCCCGGATCTGTCGGTTGTCCGCAGCGTCCTCGAGGCCCGGGAGTTGATGGGACCGCAGATCGCTGCCTTGGCTGCTCGACGCGTTTCACCGGAACACGGCATTGAACTCCACGCTGCGGTCGACCATCTTGCCGCCACCGATGATCCCGTGGAGCAGCAGAACCGCGCACTGGCATTCTGGGAAATCATCGTGGATGGTGCCGATTCCATCGCTTTCCGTCTGATCTTCAACAGTCTCCGCACCGCTTACGAACCGGCGATGACGGCCCTGGCCGCGGTCATGGTTGCCGAGGTCGGCCAGACCGACCTGTATCGAAAACTGGCTACTGCCATCACCTCACACGACGAGCTCACCTCTGCGGCTCTAGCCGGGGAGCTTCTGCGCTCGGGTACCACGGCGATCGGTGAGGCCCTCACGTTCCTGGAAGGACTGAATCCATGAGCACACCACTGAAACTCACCGATGCCGCTCGAACCTTCCGCAAGTCACCGACCCCGTGGATGATCGCGGCAATGTTGGTCGCTGCGACAGCGTCACGAATTGCGTTGGGCAACTGGCAGATCACCGATGCCCTGGTCCCCCTCGTGATGATTGTCGTATTCCCGTTTGTGGAGTGGACCATTCACGTCTTCATCCTGCATTGGAAGCCTCGGAAGGTTGCGGGCATCACCATCGATTCGCGACTGGCACGCAGCCATCGTGAACACCACGCGTCACCACGCACGGTTCCCTTGATCTTCATTCCGTGGCAGACCCTCCTGATCGTGATCCCGGTTCTGGCGGCCATCGCCCTACTCGTATTTCCTCGCATCGAACTCGCCCTGACGTTCCTGACCTGCATTTCCGTAATCGGACTGATCTACGAGTGGACTCACTTCCTGATCCACAGCGATTACAAGCCGAAAACTGATCTCTACAAATCGGTTTGGCGAAATCACCGCAACCATCATTTCAAGAACGAGCACTACTGGTTCACCGTCACCACTGCGGGGACAGCCGACCGAATGCTGGGCACCTACCCCGACCCGAAATCTGTGGAAACCTCTCCCACTGCAAAGAACTTGCACGGCGCCACATCGAACCTGTGAACCTGGCCGCCGGCTGGCAATGATCTTGAACATGACTGTGTATCAGCATTTTTCGTTGAAACTCGCCGAAACCGCACCTAGTGTCGGTGGAGTCCGAAGCGAAGAAGCGCAATTACCAAAGGATTCAACACAGGTTCAATGATGCCTTCAATAACGTCATTCACCCGATCGTCGCCAACTTCCAGCAGTTCCATCCCCAGCAGTTCATCTCTCAGGGCATTGCCCAGCACGCACCGCAAGCAACGAACATTTTCGGTAGCTGATACTCGCATACCGGCACCCTCGGGTCGTCCGTCCAATACCCTGGACGGACGACCCTGCCGCCGTTGATCAAGGAATCCGATGTCTACGAATTTGCCTGTTCACGCATTCACCGACGATGCTTTGGGCGATCTCGACGCCACGGGTGTTGCTGCCCGAATCGCATCAGGCGAGGTGACTGCTCGGGAGGTCATGGAGGCCTCGATCGCGCGCGCCGAAGCGATGCAAGGGCAACTCAACGGCCTTGCGTGCACAGATTTCGACCGTGCTCTGGTTCGGAGCAACAGGCCGACCACGGGAATTTTTGCGGGTGTCCCCACCGCAATCAAAGACAACACAGACAGCGCCGGTCTCCCCACCCAGCAGGGAAGCAAAGCCTTCACCGCGCTCCCCGCCACGGCAGACAGTGACTTCGCGAAACAGTTCCTGTCCACCGGCGCCATTTCCATCGGAAAGTCCCGGCTGCCCGAGTTCGGGTTCAACGCGTCCACCGAGTTCATGACCGAAGAGCCGGTCCGCAATCCCTGGAACCCGGCCTACTCGTCGGGTGCGTCTTCGGGTGGCTCCGCAGCACTGGTCGCGTCGGGCGTCCTCCCCTTTGCCCATGCCAACGACGGCGGCGGTTCCATCCGCATCCCTGCCGCAGCCTGCGGACTGGTCGGCCTCAAAACCACCCGGGGCCGTACTGTCGCCGATCCATCGGATAGATCCTTGCCGATTCGGATCATCTCGCAGGGCGCTCTCACCAGAACCGTTCGCGATACCGCGCGTTGGATGTCGGCGGCCGAAAGTTACTACCGCAATCCACGACTCACCCCGGTTCGCCTGATCGAAGGACCCAGTTCCACTCGTCTACGCGTCGGCGTGATCACTGATTCCATAACGGTCACCAAGACCGATGACGAAACCCGTAAATCTGTTGCAGCCACAGCGGAACTGCTCGCCGAACTCGGCCATCATGTCGAAGACGCAGTGCATCCCGTGGGGCAAGAGTTCGTCGAGGATTTCGGGATCTACTGGGGATTCCTGTCTTTCGCAATATCTACCGGCGGTAAGCAGATGTTGGGCTCCGACTTCGACAAGTCCGCTACCGACAATCTCTCGCGCGGTCTGTACTCGCTGTACCGGAAGAATCTCGCGAAGACTCCGCGGGCGTTCTACCGCCTACGACGCGTCCAGCAGCAGTATTCGGCAATGTTCCAGAAGTACGACGTCGTGCTCTCCCCGACACTCGCCCACACCACGCCGGAACTTGGATACCTTTCCCCGGCGCAGTCTTTCGAGGAACTGTTCGACAAGCTGATCGCCTACACGTCGTTCACACCGCTCAACAACATCTCCGGTGGCCCCGCAATCTCGTTGCCGCTGCACCAAACCAGCAACGGCCTGCCGCTGGCTTCCCATTTCTCGGCAGATCTCGGCGATGAGCGCACTCTGCTCGAGCTGGCCTTCGAACTGGAAGAGGCCCAGCCCTGGAGTCGAATCCAGGACTGAGCCTCTTCAAAAGTTGCCGTCAGTCTCGGGGCAACCCGAGCATGCGCTCACCGATCACGTTGAGCTGCACCTCGGTGGTGCCGCCGTAGATGGTGGTGGCACGGCCTGAGATAAGCTGCTCCATCGCCTTGTCGCTGGGCTTACCCGGGATGCTGACCGCTCCGGCAGCACCCAGTTCCGCGACGACGAACTCGGCAATCGACTGGCTGATTTTCATGGCCAGGAGCTTGCCGACGCTCGATGTGGTGCTTACATCGATTCCCGAAAGTTGTTTGAGCACAACACGGGAACCGATGAGATCGATGGACTGACTTTCGGCAACAAGCTCGCCGACGCGGTAGTGCGCGATCGGGCTGAGGTCTGCAGACTTCGCAAACTTCAGCAGATCCGTATCCGACGCATAAGCCTCCATCTTCTGACTCAGTGCGACGCGCTCACCGGCCAGCGTTGTACGCGCGACGTTCCAGCCGTCGTTCACTTCTCCGACCACATTCTCGTCGGGAATGAAGACGTCGTCGAGGAACACTTCGTTGAACAGTGCCGAGCCTGTCATTTCACGCAACGGCCGGACGGTAATTCCTGGCGTCGACATGTCCAGCACGAAGTAGGTGATGCCTTGATGTTTCGGCTTGGTGGCATCCGTGCGGGCAATGAGCATCGCCCAGTCGGAGAACTGTGCCACCGTGGTCCAGATCTTCTGACCGGTGACCTTCCAACCGCCGTCAACCTTTTCGGCTTTGGTCGACAACGAGGCGAGGTCGGATCCGGCGCCAGGCTCACTGAACAGCTGGCACCATACCAACTCGCCCTGCAATGTGGGTACTGCCAGGTCCTGCTTCTGCTTGTCCGTGCCGTGAGCAACAACCGCCTGAACTGCCCAGCCGCCCATCAGGAGTTGCGGCATTGCGATGCCGGCCGCCTTGATCTCCTGCGAGATCACAATCTGCTCGAGCGGAGCGGCGCTGCGCCCGTACGGCTTCGGTAGATGCGGCTGGACCCAACCACCGTCACCGAGAGCGATCAGCTGATCGTCTTCGTCGAGATCGACCAGTTTCGCGAGTTCGCTTGCGATCTGGCCGCGGATACCCTCAGCCTCAGGCGGCAATTCGAGAACCGATGCCCGTCCGATGCCATCGATGGCCTGCTGCGCAACACGATTGGCACGATCCTCGCGAGTCCCGAGAATGCCACGAATCGACAGCGCGCGACGGTAGTACAGGTGTACGTCGTGCTCCCACGTGAAACCAATACCCCCGTGGACCTGGATGCAATCTTGCGCCACCTGCACCGCTGCGTCGGGGACGATGACGGCGGATATGTCAGCAGCAAAATCTGCTGTGTCGTCACCCTTGTCGAGAGCACTTGCCGCATCCCACACCACGGCACGGGCCTGCTCGAGCGCAATGCCCATCTGAGCACATGTGTGTTTGACACCCTGGAACTGCCCGATGGGGCGTCCGAACTGCACGCGGGTCTTGGCATACTCCGACGCCGAGGAAACACACCAGGACATGACGCCGACGTCCTCGGCACCCAAAACCACTGCGGCGATGGATCGTACGCGAGTTGCGGTCAGGCCATCGAGCACTCGCTCGGTGCTTATCTGCACGCTGTCGGCTTCGATGCGCGCACTGCCGCGCAGCACGTCGATACTGTCCTGCACCGTAATCGAGACTGCACTGCTGTCAAGTACGACGTACCGAACGCCCTCGGGCAACGCTGCTGGTACCAGCAGCACGTCGGCATGTTCGCCGCCAAGAACAGCGTCGAGTACACCGGTTATCCGGTAGCCGCCGTCAGCAGCTTCCGCCACCAAGGGTGTACCCAAAGCAACGGCTGCCGTGCGTGTTCCGTCGAGTAGGCCCGGCAAAAACTCCAGTCCCGCCTTCGAGTCTGCGGCACCGAGAACTGCACTTGCCAGAACAGTCGAAACAAATGGTCCGGGAGAGACAGTGCGGCCCAAGGCTTCCAGAGCCACAGCGAGGGTAAGCAGACCCGCGCCATGGCCACCCTGAGCCTCGGGAACAGCGAGCCCCAGCAGATCCTGACTGACCAGCGCCGGCCAGAATTCGGGGAACTTTTCCTCGGACCGGGACTCTACTGCCGCCCGAACCTGTTCGGCAGTGATGGTGCGCTCGGCGAACGCCCGCACCGAATCCGCGAGTGCTGTGTGTTCTTCACTGAGCCCGAGACCGAGTTCGTACGCATTGCGTGCCATGGCTTTACAGACGCTCTGCGAGGTCTGCGACAGTCCAGGGACCTTCGCTCTCGATGGTGTTAACGTCATGCCAACCGGCCAACTCGGTGATAGCCCCGCCCTGAACGGCATAGACCTTGCCGGTGAGCTTACAGTCCGGCCCCGCGAGATACGCCACCAACGGCGAGATGTTGGACGGAGCAAAAGCGTCGAACTCACCCTCGGGAACTTCGGCTGCAAAAAGCGCACCCATTCCGGGGGTTGCCAAGGTCAGTCGGGTACGCGCGATCGGGGCAATTGCGTTGACGCGCACGCCGTACCGGTCGAGTTCGTCGGCAGCAACCAGGGTCAGGGCCGCAATGCCGGCCTTCGCTGCGCCGTAGTTACCCTGACCGGCATTGGGCATGAACGTGCCTGAGGCCGAAGCAGTATTGATGACCGACGCATTGACGGTCTCCCCCGCCTTGCTCTGCGCTTTCCAGTATGCGGCAGCGTGATGCAGCGTCGCAGCATGACCTTTGAGGTGAACGGCGATGACCGAGTCCCACTGGCTTTCGTCCATGCCCGCGATAAAGGCGTCGCGAAGGATTCCGGCATTGTTGACGAGGATGTCGAGTCGACCGAACTCGCCGACGGCTTGGTTGACCAGACCTTCCGCGCCGGCCCACGTCGCGACGTTGTCTGTGTTGGCAACAGCTTTACCGCCGCCGGTAATGATTTCGTCGACTACCTGCTGGGCCGGGCCGGCATCCGCGCCGGAACCGTCGTTTGCGCCGCCGAGGTCGTTGACTACGACGCTGGCGCCTTCGCGGGCAAAGAGCAGTGCATGTTCACGGCCGATGCCGCGTCCGGCTCCGGTGATGATCGCTACGCGACCGTCGAGACTTCCCATCAGTTCAGTTCTCCCATCAGATTATCTATCGGATATGACGGCTCATTTGTCGGCGATGACCGCAAGGCCGTCTTTGATGACGAGGTCACCGGCAGCGCTGGTTTCATACGAATACGAGGTCGTTCCGTCGGCCGATCCGGACTTGTAGAAGGTGGTCTCCATGTCCTGTGTCGGGAGCACGGGCTTCGCGAATCGTACTGCGAGACGGCGCAAACGCTCGGTCTTGCCGTCGGCCAGTTCCGTGAGAGCGCCCCACGACGTGAATGCCATCGTGCACAGTCCGTGGTTGATGATTCCGGGAAGGCCGGACATGCGGGCGATTTCGTCGTCGAGGTGAATCGGCATCGGATCCCCGGAGGCCGGTGAGTACCGGAACGTCTGATCCTCGTCGACATGCTGATTCACGACTGCGGCGGAGGCCGCGCCCCGAAGTGCTTCGTCGAAGCGGTGATTCGGCGCCTTCTCACCCTGACCGGCGCCGGCGTCGACCTTGCGGAAGAATGCCGTCATCCACTGCTCATTAACCAATTCGCCCTTGTCGGTTGTGGTTTCGACGTAGATGACTACAGTCGAGCCGTTGTCGCGGCCCTCGAATCCGATGGGCTTTGCCCGCGCCACCAGGTGATCGCCGGGATAGATGGGACGGTGGAACAGGAAGTCCTGCTCGCCGTGCACCAGCTTCATCAGCAGTTCCACCGGCGCCACCGACAGTGCTGCGGGTGCCATCGACATGAAGACCGGCACCACCGCGAACACGGGCGGGGCGATTTCGCCCCGCAAGTGTCGTTCGATGGGATCGTTGGTGGCAGCGGCATATTCGGCGATACGCTCGACTGTTACCTCGAAGTGTTCTGGATCAGTCCAGACATCCAGACCGGAAGTATCGAATTGGACGGTGGGTGTTGTCATGAAGTTATCCGACCAACTCGGCGAACTTCGCCAGCGAAGCCTCGAGATCTGCCTTGGCGTTCTTGGCCACTGCCTTGCCGATCGGCCCGACAATCATGGCGCCCTTGAAACTGGCATCGACAGTTGCTTTGGATCCGGCGCCGTCAGCTTCCACTGAGAGAACGAATTCAACGGTGACACCGGCCATTCCGGTTCCCCCGATCTTGACCATCTTGGGAACCTCGACCTCTTCGACGGTCCACTCGATCTTGTTGGCCATACCCATCACGGAAACGACCTCTGTGAACTTGGCGCCCAACGAAACCGTGGTGGGGAGTTCACTCTTCCAGCCCTGGTGAATGGTGAGCCATTCTTCCCAACGTGAGAGATCAGAGAGTGTGTCCCAAGTCTTTTCGGGAGACGCGGGCAGGACGGCGGAGACGGAAACGGAAGCCATGATGAAACTCCTTGAAGGTAGTGGGTTTTCGATTCAGCGCGAGTAAGGCTTGTAGGCCGTGACGACAACTGCGCCGCCGAGCCCGATATTGTGCTGCAGAGCCACTTTCGCGCCGTCGACCTGACGCTTGTCCGCAGTTCCCCGGAGCTGCCAGGTGAGTTCGGCGCACTGCGCGAGACCGGTCGCGCCCAGCGGGTGCCCCTTGGAGATCAAGCCGCCGGACGGGTTGACTACCCAGCGTCCGCCATAGGTGGTGTCGTCGGCGTCGATGAGCTTGCCGCCGTCGCCTTCGGCGCAGAGTCCGAGCGCTTCGTAGGTGAGCAACTCGTTGGTGGAGAAGCAGTCGTGCAGTTCGATGACGTCGACGTCGGCTGCCGTGATTCCGGCTTGCGCATAGACCTTTTCGGCGGCCTTACGGGTCATATCGGAACCCACAAGGCTGATCGCGCTCTTGTCCTCGAAAGTGCTGTTCATGTCGGTGACCATTGCCTGGCCGACAATCTCGATGGCGCGGGCAGCCAGTCCGTGCTTCTCGACAAATGCTTCGCTGGCCAGAATCGCAGCGCCGGATCCGTCGGAGGTAGGTGAGCACTGAAGTTTGGTCAGCGGTCCGTGGATCTTCTTCGCTTCGAGGATCTGCTCGAGCGTGTACTCGTCCTGGAACTGAGCGTACGGGTTGTTCATCGAGTGCTTGTGGTTCTTGACTGCGATCTTCGCGAACTGCTCGGCTGTGGTGCCGAAGCGTTCCATGTGCTCGAGGCCCGCGGCGCCGAACATGTACGGGGCGGGAGGCATCGCAAATTCCTGAAGCTCAGCCAGCGCGAGTAGGTGACGCATCAGCGGCTGTTCACGGTCGTCGTACATGGTGCCCAGCGAGCCGGGGAGCATCTTCTCGAATCCCAGAGCCAACGCGCAGTCTGCCTGCCCACTCTTGACGGCCTGCGCGGCGAGGTACAGAGCGGTCGAACCCGTCGAACAGTTGTTGTTGACGTTGACTATGGGAATGCCCGTCATACCGAGCTCGTAGACAGCGCGCTGACCTGCCGTGGACTCGCCGTACACATAGCCGACAAACGCCTGCTCGACCTGGCTGTACTCGATACCCGCGTCTTCGAGCGCCTTGGTTCCGGACTCCCGTGCCATGTCGGGGTAGTCCCAGTCACGGGCTCCCGGCTTCTCGAATTTCGTCATGCCGACGCCGACGACAAAAACCCTGTTGCTCATTGCCACTCCTGAAGAGACGGTATCTGTGTGTGACACGTTGTCTCACCAAAGTATGTGAGACATCGTGTCCAGTCAATGGTTGGTAGGTATCGGGGCTCGGTAGGTATCGTTCGACAAATGACGAATACAGCTGAGTCGGCGCAGCCCGACGGGCGCAGCACTCGCTGGAATGATCACAAGGAGCAACGTAGAGCGCGGATCCTCGACGCGGCCCTCGACGCCGTGAATGAGGGCGGCGCCGACATCGGCGTTCAACAGATTGCGGAGCGCGCCGACGTACCCCGTTCGGTCGTGTATCGAATCTTCAAGGATCGTGCCGACCTCGACGAACAGTTGCGGGTCCGCATTCTCGACATGATGATGAGTGATCTGACGCCCACCCTCACCCCGGCCGGAACAGTCGGGGACACGATTTCACGGGCAGTCCACACCTACCTTCAATGGATCGTGAAATATCCACGGCTGCATCACTTCTTGGGGAAGGGTTCACCGAGCACACGGACAACGGGCTCGAAGGTAGTCGGCTCCAAAGTTGTCACCGGGACGAAGACCGCCATCGCCGTTCAGTTGGGAAATCTGTTGGGCGCAATTCTGGCGAGCCGTGGAAAACCGTCAAAGATAGCTGATCCTTTAGCTTTCGGGCTCATCGGACTGGTCGACGTCAGCGTAAATCGATGGCTCAGCCAACCGGGATCCGACGTCTCGAGCACCGAACTGGCTGACTTTCTCGAGCTTTCCATCTGGCAGGTCCTCGACGGCAATCTCCGCCGGATGGGTATCGATATCACCCTGGAGACCCCCATTTCGGAGTTGTAAATCTGCGACTCGCGATGATTGCCTGATGCGCTCGGTAGTGCCCGAGCATTTCCCGGCAATAATGCCGCAGCACAGGATCTTCCACCGTCCCGAACGCCCGCTCCGATGCCGCACGATCACCCGGCCGCATATGCCGCTCCCACCACGTTTCTTCGAACAGCGCATCTGCATCCTCGGTGTGCTTTATCCACGCGGTGCGCGTCTTCCCCGATGGCGGGTTGGCGACTTCGACACTGTCGGGCGGCGGCGCACTATGGCCACCCGGAACCGTGACAGCCGTCAACCCCCTGGTGTTGTCGGTCCAATGCACTGCCCGACCATCGAGCAGCACCGGCGTCCACAACCTGTACGTCTTGAGCTGATGGTGGTGACTACACACGGCTTGGAGATTCGCCTCGACGGTCCAACCACCCCTAACAGGATCGTCATGATCGAACTCGACAACATGATCGAGTTGGCAGCGCTGAGCGGGCACCGAGCAACCCGGATACCGGCAATGCCCATCCACCGCCCGCACATACGCGGCCAACGCCGCACCCGGCGTGTAAACCAAGGCTCCGGGCGGGGGATCTTCGAATCCGCCATGCCCGTCAGGTCTTTCGTTGATTCCCGGATCGTCCTTGACATTCTGTTGCGTTCTCCGGATCCGCTCTCCGGCACTCCGGAGTCGGGCCGGGCGGTGGAACCGTCGGGGCGGCACCGGTTTTTGTGTTCGCGAAGCGGCGACTTGGGCGTGCAGGTCCGCAAAGATCACCTGCCAACTCGCATCCCAGGCAAGTTCCCGCAGGTACTCCGAGTCGATGGGACCGTACCCGGCGACGGTGGCCGGATCTGATGACATCGCCAACAACATCGCGAGGTCACACACAATGTGCAGCAACGGCTTCCGGCGCGTCGGTATCGCCGACCCTGCTACCGAGCACTCGGGTCGCCCACATTGACAGCTCAGGCGCTGCTCGCCGTGCACCAGCGCCACCAGGGCGTCGGCGCGGCGGGTGGACGCGTCCCGCGGATCATGGTTGCAGACACTGTTCGCAACTTCGGTGATGAGCGCAGCAGCTTCGACAGCCTCGTGGGCACTGAGTGTGGCCTGGAGTTGCGCGAGGCCATGGCGGTCGGCGCGAGTACGAACGTCGCGGTGCGCCAACATCTTTTCTCGCCGCACAGCTGCTGCGCCGGGGTCGAAGGCGATGAGTTGACGGTCGATGTCGCGTTCGAGTTGCCCGGGCGGCAGCCGGTGCGCGGAGGCGAGGATCGAGCGTTCCAACGCCGCAATCGCCTCGAGGGTCGCGCCGGTAAGTCCGTCGACAATTTTGCGGACTCGGGCGTAGTCGAGTTCACCGGCTGTGAACGCGGCGAGGGTGGCGGGGAGGAATTCACGGAGGGCGTCGCCGATTTCGATGTGCACTTCCGCGGTGCGGCGTGAGCAGGTGAGCATGACGGAGATTTCGTTGCATGCGATGCGCCAGGCTCGTCCACATCCCCGGAAGCATCCAACTCGGTGTTGAACCGGGACATCGACAACATAGACGCGTTCAACACTTTTTGGCAGGCGAGCATGTTCTCCGATTGCACGGTGGCGCACAGTAAGTCGGGGAGCATGGCGGGGTCGATGACAGCCTTGCCACTGTCATCGAATCGTTCCCCCACGCTCGCCCCTTCGAACATGTTTCGACTCTAAACCAACACACCGACACGTTTTTCGAATCTCACCTACCGCGGCACATCAAGGTTCCTCAGCAGGCCGAAATTTTCCGAATCTTGATTCGGCACAGCTGCAATATATTTCGCACACAAAGCACGCAGCTCATCGATCACCGCAATATCACTGGCAATGACATCGATAAGCGCATCCCCTTCTTCGAGAACTTGTCACGAAGCGCCTGACCGGGAGGGAGGATTCCGAATCCGTCGACCCACTGGAGTGCATTAGGCAGATCTACGTCTGTGGAATAGTACGGCTGCCGCACGGGCGAGTGACTCAAGCGAGCATCGATGTCCTCGGAGAACCGTTCGATCAGACCACAGAGCTTGAGGCGATAGAGGTTCGACAGACAACTTGGTTCAGCCCGGCTGACGGTTGGGCTGAACCAAGTTGTGCGCCTTGTAAATGGCTGGGAAATCCGATCTGTCTGCTACTCGGCTTCCTTGACCCATCGTGAGGCATAGACAGTGTTCGGGCCGAAGATTCGTGGACGATCTCGTCGATCGTATCCAGTCCGTTTTGGCTGTTCGTCATGATCACAACACTCTTACCTGTCTCGGGGTAGGCGATGAAGAAGGCCTTGAACGAGCCGTTGTCACCCCAATGCCAGATCGCGTTTCCGAGTTCGTTGTTCTGCAGGCCGATGCCGAGGCCCCACTTGATGTGGTCGATCGATTCTTGGTCACTGCCGCCGTGGTCAGCGCTTCCGGCTGCGGTGAACATCATGTCGCGGGTAGCCGGCGTGAGTCCCTCTCCCTCGAGAAGTGCGCCTCGGAGGAAATTCGAGTAATCGGTGGCAGTTGTGCGCAGGGTGAAGGCGATGTTCGGGTTGGTGAGAATGCGGAGCGCTTTCGGTGTGCCGTCGGCAGCGTGCCCGACAGCACTGACTGCCGCGAAGTCCGGGTTGTAGGCCAGATTGCTGCTCGTCATCCCGAATCGGTCAAATACGCGTTTTTTGGCAAGCTCCGTGAACGGTGTCCCGGTCAGCGACTCGACGGTCTTCTGCAGGTAGTAGAAGCCCTCGCCCGAGTAGGACCACTGGGTTCCCGGCTCAAATATGGTACTGACGGGGGTGGTGTCCAGATCGGGACCCGAGGGTGCTGCCGCCCAGCCCTCCATGCCGGAGGTGTGCGTCAACGCCATTCGTGCGGTGATCTTGGCTGCGGTCGGATTGCCTGCGATACGGGGGTATTCGAAATATTCCGACAGCGGAGTATCAAGGTCGAGGACGCCCTCGTCCACCAGTTGGAGAATGACGTACGTGCCCACGACTTTGGTCAGGGAAGCTGCCTCGAAGGTGGTGAGGGAGGTCACCGGATCTCCGGTCGTCGCATTGGCGAGACCGTAGTTGAACTCTTTCTCGCTGTTGTCATCCGCGTATATCACCTGCGCCCCAGGAACGCCGTGCTCGGCAAAGATGGCGCTAAGACGTTGGGACACAGCGGCATCTGTGCCATTCCCTAGTGAACCTGCAAACGGGAGTATCGAGCCTGTGCTAGGAAAACTCGACGGTTGTGCGTATGCAACTGCCCCACTGGACAGCGTCACTGCGATCGAAAATACTGCGGACAGTGCAGGTACCAAAACCCTGCGTTGAACAGACTTCACTCGACACCTCGAAAATTGGGGCTGTTGGGGCTCTCTGAGAGTAGAGGTCACTTTTCCTGTTTCCCCAGAAGGTAAATGTCCCGTCATATTTCTCAATGAGAACGAAACATTCCGGTCACCGTGACCTCAGGACTACACCGGTTCGGCTCACTCGAGAACCCTGGCCGTACCGACTGAACCAAGACTTTGACGGACTCTGCCAACCTAGCTTAAATGCCCCGATACCCCGATTCGGCAGGTGTGAATTCTGTTGCAGCGCAACGGACTTACGCTTGAAAGCAACGTATAGCCGTCCGGTTCCCCAACCTCGAACGAACACAGCGCGAGCGCACCAGAAATCCGATCGCCTACCCCGTCATCGCATCAGCGGAATCATTGATGCTGCGGATTACTTCGACGAGTCGCAGCGATTGACCCGATTCGAAAACCTGCCCCGGACCTTGCGGCGCACTGTCCGTGAAGGGAGCCTCGAACAACAGACCGGGATCCATAGCCCCATGTTTGGTGACGTGTGCAATCACCAAATTGACGAAGTCGATCTGATTGGCCGAGGCCGTGCGCCCATCCAGGAATTCGGAAAATGCCTCAGTTGCGGCCTGCTGGTCAAGTCCAACCAAAGAGCGGATGAATCTTCCTAACCCCTTGGCGTTTTCGACTGCGCGTTCAATATCTTCGGGTGCACCGGCTCCGCTGCGGGCCAACAGTTCTTCGAGCGATTCCAGGTCCGCGGGGGTCAATGCCTTGTTGGTGCGCAACTTCCGCAGGGCCAAGTTCTCAGGTTGACGACGCAGGTAGTCCTTCACCTTCGCCTTGAAGCGTTCGACATCCGTGCCGGAATGCAGTGTGGGCATGTCGATTTCAACAATATCGCCGAGGGTGTCAGCGAAATCGGTGTAAACGATGGCTGCTTTCTTCTTCTCGAGTAGACGCACCAACGACCGAAGTTCCCGGCGCGCTTCCTCGAGCATCGGCAACGTGACGTCTTCCCACCATTCATCGCTTGCAACCTCGCGGAGAAGCTCTTCCTTCGCCTTGACCTGCGGAATGCTCAACCCTTGGTCCAATAGTCCGTCAGCGACACTGCGAATGGGTGATTCGAACTTCGGCAAAGTCCCGTCGTCGTACACGACTGCCAACTGGCCGCGCAAGATCATCAGATCGAATCGCTTCGCCATTTCGTCGCTGTCACGGACCGCCGTCGGCAGATCCGCCAGGTTCTCGACGATCTCGGTCGCCTTGTGTTCAGTCAGCGATTCCCATTCCGTACGGTTTACATACTTTTCGACGTGCCGACGCTTGTTGCGAACGATGAAGTTGTCCAGACTCATCCCCACTACAGACTTGTGCAGCGTGTCTGCAACCTCAACCCGAAGGACTGCATCGGTTCCGTTCTTGCCCAGGGCGAGAACAAGATCGGTTCGGGTCGTGAACAGTCGACTCGATAATGAACGTGTCGCCGAGGCTTCCGCAGCATCCTGGTGAGCATTGAAATAGTCGAAGTTCCCGCAGACATCGAAGATGAAGAAGTTCTCCTTGTCCTGGCCTGGACCGAATAAATCTTCCCGCAGCCTGGTGCCTCGTCCTACCATTTGCCAGAACTTCGATTTGGACCGAACCGGTTTGAAGAAAACAAGATTCACGACGTCTGGGACATCGATTCCGGTGTCGAGCATATCGACCGAAATCGCAATGTGCGGTTCCTGCAAGCGTCCTCGGCTGTGCCTTCGATGATCCGGCTGCCTACCTACGACGCTCACCGGTAATCACGTGCGCTGCTACCACCTTGTTCTGCCACACCTTGCGGACCCATGAACTGTATAGAGCGAGCCACCGACAACCGTTACCGGAGACAGCATCCATCAATGGTTGATACCTTATCCATTAACACTGGGCACTCAGATTAAGGGATACCGCGATGGCTGAAACAGTTCCGCTGTGGTGGGAACCCGCCGACGGATTGGTCGTCCGCGACCGCCGCGGTGGCCGCTACCACGCGTATACGCCCGATCTCCTGTGCACTCGGCCTCTAGCGCTACCTCAGGAACTGTCAGAGAAAGCCAGTCGAGCAGAGCGGGCGATTCGCAACCTCAGCTCAGGTCCAGGTGCTCAGCGACTGGGCGGCATCGCACGATTCCTTCTTCGGTCCGAAGCTATCGCCAGTTCCATGATCGAGGGAATCGCGCCGTCACCCGGTCAAGTCGCGCTAGCCGAATTGGCACAGGACGAGGATGTGCGTGGGTTCAGTGACCAGGCGCGCCTGGTCGCCAACAACATCACCGTCCTACGACGCGCCTCTCAAGACCTCGTCGATGCCGATCTAGTCACCGTCGACGACGTCGTCACACTGCACAGTGCACTGCTACCCGATGATCGCCATCACGGTCTCCGTGATGTCCAGAACTGGATCGGCGGGTCCAACTGGAACCCACTGGACGCAGAATTCGTGCCGCCTGCATCTGACCAGGTCCATCCCTTAATGGCCGATCTCGTCTCATACTTGAACGGATCCGCCCACGGCCCACTCATCCAAGCCGGGATTCTGCACGCCCAGTTCGAGACAATCCACCCCTTCACCGACGGAAACGGTCGCGTCGGTAGAAGCCTCATCCACACCGTTCTTGCCCGCAGAGGGCTCGCACCCGGGACAGTCTTGCCCATCAGCCTTGTTCTTTCGACGCTCAGCGACCGCTACGTCGACGGGCTGACCGCGTATCGATACATCGGGGACCCACTTTCCGACGACGCCACCGTCGGCATCACGACGTGGCTCGAAACGTTTGTCGATGCCGCCTCCATCGCCGCTGAGCACGCGGGTCGCCTTGCTACGGATCTCGAAGAGCTCCATGCGGAATGGAGCACTCGACTCCGCGCGCATCGATCAGCCCTTGGGCTCCGCGGCGAACCGCGTGCAGGCTCGGCAACGTCGAAGATTCTGCACTACCTACCGGAGGCTCCGGTGATGACGGCAAAAACCGTGCAACGGATCCTCGGAGTCTCCTTTCCACCAGCTCGCGCGGCGCTCGAAGAGCTCGCGGATGCTCACATCCTTGCTCGGAAAAGTGTGGAAAAGGGCACCACCGGATATTTGGCGCGCGAAGTTCTCGACCTCGTAGGTCTCGCGGAACGGCGACTCGCCAGCACCCGATTCGATACTCGCATCTCCCCTCCATCACGGCCGGCGCCCGCTCGTCCTGATTAGCCGCACCCGCGGGATTTTGGGCAAACCCGGCGTCGACCAGAATCTGTCGGTGGGCTATGCGAATCTATTCGGCTCTCGAAAATTTCGAGAGCCGGGGGGATGGTTCACGTAGCTGTCGTACCCTGTTCTCGACTTTCAGGAGAACAGATGAGTACCAACAACATTGAAGATGAAACGGCCGCGGCCGACGAAGTCGAAACTGTCTCCACAGCGTTCTGGAGATACGTCGCAGGGCAATATCTCGTCGGGTTCGCAATATACGCACTGATTGCCATAATTGCCCAACTTTACGTCTGGATGCAATCGCCGATCCACCCGGCGGGACCTGCGATCGAAGTCGTTCTCACAATCGATCCCGGATTCGGCGTTGGAATACTTGCCGGGCTCAGTGCAGCCGCAGGCTTCCTGCATGTAGCCGCTTGGTCGACGGCTCAGCTGAATGACGACGATGTGGTAGCTCAAACACGTAAACGATACTTCGCCCTCTCTGGCATGTCCGTTGGGCTACTCTCTGCGATCGTCGGTGTCGCAGTTCTTTTCAGTGGAGCACCTGACCGTCTCGAACTCGGTGCAATTATCATCGCGGCGTGGTCAGTTGCGGTCGTCGTCATCTCGGCAGATCTGAGCCATCTCTTGGGCAAGGACGCACCAGTTCAGAGACGCTTACCCGACGCACAGCGTGAACGAGCAATCAGAAACCTCACTGCAGTCACGAACAGATTGCGGCCGGATACTCAATTGGCAGCGGCAGGTACTCCCATCCGCGTCTTCATGGATATGACGGCCATCGCGGCAACGGCGGGCCTGTCAATTGCTGCGTACGTCATCTTTGAAGCAGTCGTTGAGACCAAAAATATCAACTGGCCACTCACTATTGGGCAAATCGTGCTTTTATCAGGCTTCACCACCGCACTCGCGCTGTACACATTTGGCTACACGACCCGACAGTTCCTCAGCCGAAACTTCGCCTTCGCCGTCTGCACTCTCGCTATCGGAATGATGGCGTACGCCATCGCGGCACTAAGCATCGTGCTCTCAGCGACGACGATCTGGCCCGATCACAGCGCCAGCGTGATGCGACTCGCGTGCGGATCAGTAGCGCTACTCCTCCCAGCCGTGTTGGTTTGCCGAGGGCTGCGCCCGCAAAACTCTCGATCGTTGCCCGGCTCGACTCTGCGGGTCGTCATGTTCCGCAGCATCTCGAACGAACTGCAGAAACTGCGCGACTTTCAGCCAGAATCAACCCAAACAACGGCCAGCTGGGCGAAACGTTTTGCCGCATGGGTTAATCGGACAACCGGGGTCGATGAGACAGATGGGCACTAACTGAGCGAAATGACGTTCGGCGCCCGATGGACCGCCAAAGAGCCTCACACGTTCGCCCTCGCATCGCCGTCCGCGTTATGGTTCTCACCACGCACCACCGCCCTACCGATCGCTAACTCGAGGAGTAAACGAAGTGGAAATCAAGGGAACCGCAGCATTGGTCACCGGCGCAGCGTCGGGCCTCGGCGCAGCTACCGCCAAACGCCTGGCCGAGGCCGGAGCCACCGTCTTCGGCTTGGACCTGCCCGCCTCC
>NZ_JALGQH010000037.1 GCF_022810305.1 Rhodococcus sp. ARC_M6 | reverse complement strand
GGGCAGGTCTTCGGCGAAGTCGTCCGGTTCCCATTCAGGGCCGTACGGTGCGACGGTGATGACCAGCTTTTCCTGGGTCTCGGGGAACAGTGCGTCGTCGTGGAAATGCATAACGTGACTCCAATCGTGAGGGCTGCGAGAACCGAATGCCTGTGATGTGACCGGCACTGGAACTTCGAGGTGATGCAGATCACGATAGCGGGGTTGAGGGCGTCATACTTGACGGATTGGGACGAAAATATTGACGGTTTGGGGCGTCGTAAATTTTTCGTTTACTCGAGTTGAAGTTCCGACCAGGCCTTCGGGCTCGATCCGAATTGTTGACGGAACCATCGGGAGAATGCGCTCAGCTCCGAGAATCCGAGTTCCGTGGAAATCTCGGTGAGTGAGTGATCCCCACGTTCGATTGATGCGCGTGCGTGCTCTTTGCGAACCGAGTCCAGGATCGAGGAGTAGCTTTCCCCGGCCTGGGCCAATCGTCGGTGTAGCGTGCGTCGGTCTATTCCCAGGCTGTGGGAGATTCGGGTGGCCGAGCAATGCTCAGTGGGTAGGAGGGTCGCAATTAGATCTCGGACCTGTCCGACGGTGGAGGGGTTCTCGGGTGGCGCGAGTAGTCCGAGGTATTCCTGGGCGTATGGCCGTAGAACTGGGTTGGACAGTCGGTTTGGTGCGTCCAAATCGCTTGTAGCAATGATGATCCCGTCAATCTCGTGATTGAAGGAGATGGACGGGCCAAGGGCCTGAATGTGCCTGGTGTTATCGGCCGGCATCGCATGGGTGAAGCAGGTTGATACCGGAAGCCATCCATCGGGCAAGAAGTCGGACAGGATCCGGACGATTGATGCGACGACCAGCTCGATCGACTGCTGCCCGAGGGTTATCCCTTCTGCCGACAAGACTTGAATCGTGGCCAGCCCCCGCGATTCGGTCAAGCTCAGACGAATTGCCTCGTTATGTAAGTTCATGTGGCGCAAGACAATTCCCAGGGCGCTGCGAACGTCCGGCTCTTCGCGGGCAATCAGTCCCACGGGTCCGAGATTTGATACACCGCGATCGCCGGACATCCTGATGCCGAAATCGTCGCGGCCGGACTGGGATGCGGAGAGTTCGAGCAGTTCGCTCACCGACTTCGCGGCAATCCATCCCTGGGTTGCCGCAAACGTTGCCGGGTCGATCCCCGAGACTCGCATCAGTGGGTAGGGGTTCAGTCCCACCGACTCTGCGACCTCGACGTATCCGTTCAGAACCGCGCTACGTAACTTCAGCATGTCTCATACCGTCAAGCATCGTGACCCGATCCGTCAATAGCCGTAGCGGATATTGCGAAATCGAGATCTGTGCACTGTTGCCGAAGACGTAGATTCAGCACATGGATCTTCGTCAAATGGAGTACTTCCTTGCAGTTGTCGACTGCGGCGGCGTGACGCGAGCGGCTAGCGAACTCCGAGTCGCGCAGCCCTCGCTCTCCCAGGCAGTGCGAAAGCTGGAGAGTGATCTCGGCACAGAGTTGTTTCATCGTGTCGGACGAGGATTGGTGCTGTCGCCGGCAGGGGAGGCGTTGGTGGGTCCGGCGCGAATGATCCTCCGGGAAGTTGCTTCCGCGGAAACTGCGGTGCGGGATGTCGGAGCAATGCGTGGCGGTCGTATCGACATTGCGTCACTGTCGGATCTCTGCTCCGATCCCTTGTCTGTGTGGGTTTCGAAGTTTCGTCGCCGGCATCCGGAAGTCCGCTTTCATGTCGAGGAGCGCGATTCCACTGCCGATGTTGTTGCGCTGGTTCGATCCGGCGCATGTGAACTGGGCTTTCTGTCCCTACCAATGCCTACGGAGAATCTGGAGAGCGAGGAGTTGATCGATCAGCAGTTGGTCCTCGTTTCCCCGCCGGGTACTGAGGCTCGCTGGCCGGATCCGGTTCCGGTAGGCAAACTTTCCGGTGTTTCGTTCGTGATGAGCGAGCGGGGTACGCCGGACCGCGACTTCATCGATCACTCGTTGCGGCTCAACGGGGTGGAGCCCGATGTGGCTGTCGAGGTCCGGCACCGCGGCGCAGTGCTCCCCATCGTTCTCTCCGGCGGCGGGTCAGCCATTGTTCCGTTGCGTAGCGGCCTCGACGCGTTGTTGCGTGGCGGCGTCGTGCGGGAACTGTCTCCGGCGATGACACGCCGGATGGGGGTCATTTCCCGGCCGGGCCGGATGAGTGAGGCCGCCGATCAATTCTTGACTTGCTCGCGAGACTCGATCGCGGGATTTGCCGAGGCCATCGCCGAACAGATGAAAACTGGACGGTCGCTTGTTGATTCGGCGAAATTTATCCGAGATGCGACGGACAGTCGCATGCGGGACGAGAACGCCCGGACCGCTCTCGATATATAGGTAATTGCAGTGACTTCCCAGTTCTTTCGTCTTTGACCGTATCGGTCCCGCGGCCTTGAATGGTGTGTACCAAGTCACACCCAATGTGGGCGCAGGTCGCATCTTCCAGCCGGACGGTCCCTGCCAGGAAAGTTCAGAGCACACCGCTGCTGTCCACTTGTGAGGTGATCCGTTCCGTTCTCGAAGGGACCTCATGACACAAACGCTTGCGACCACCCTCTCGAAGTCGCCGCCATCGACGATGCGCCGTGCCTGGGTGATCACCGGAATGCTCGTCATCTTCATGCTCATCAACCATGCCGACAAATCGGTTATCGCCTTTGCCGGCGTACAAATTCAGAAGGACCTGGGGTTGTCGCCTCAGCAGTTCGGCCTCGTTCAAAGCAGCTTCTTCTGGCTCTTCGCTGCCGGCGCTTTGATCTTCGGCGCGTTGTCTTCCCGGGTGAACATCCGGTGGCTACTGGCCGGGTTGGTGCTGATCTGGGTTGCCACGATGGTTCCGCTACTCAGTCCGGTCAGTTTCGGTGTACTGATTGCCTGCCGGGTTGTCCTCGGCTTTGCCGAAGGTCCGGCGTTTGCTCTTGCGAACCACGCAGTCCATTCGTGGTTTCCTCCGGAAAAGCGAGCTATGCCCGGAGGTTTCGTAACAGCTGGTGCCTCGATCGGCACTCTGATCGCAGCCCCGGTGCTGACGTGGATCATCGTTGCCTGGAGTTGGCATGCCGCCTTCTACGTGCTCATTGCCATGGGGTTGGCCTGGGTCGTGGGCTGGCTGATTCTGGGCCGGGCTGCGCCCGCGGAACTCACTGCGGCCCAGCCGTCTTCGGAGCAGCAATCCGCCATTGTCGTGGATACCGTGGATGCGCCGTACCGCGTCATTCTCAAGACCGGCACGGTCGCCGGCATCGCACTTCTGATGTTCTGCTCGTACTGGTCCACCACTCTCAAAGTGTCGTGGCTCCCGGTCTACCTGACCGACGGTTTGGGCTACGACACTCTGACCACGGGCCGGCTCGTGATGCTGCCTTACGCACTTGCCGCCGGTGGTGCGATCGGCGCCGGTTGGCTGTCGAACCGTTTGATCTCCCGCGGTGTCAGCCGTCGTGTTGCCCGCGGCTACCTTTCGGCCGGCCTCATTTCCAGTGCCGGTATCGCGATGGTCGGATTTACCCTGCTCCAGCAAGGCGTCCTGCAGATCATTTTGATCTCGTTGGCATTCTCGCTCAACACCGCAGCCTTCGGTGTGGCACTGGCGGCCATCGCCGATGTTGTGCAGTCGAAGAAGCGCGGCATGGTTCTTGGTGGGCTGGGCGCTGTTTCGAGCATCTCCGGTATGGCAGCACCACTGGTGCTCGGGTTCTCGGTCGGCAACTCCGTCGACAAGATCACCGGCTACGGAACCGGATTCCTCATGAGCGGAATCCTGATGATCGTCGGCAGTGCCATCGCGGTCTTCATGGTCAATCCGGAGCGCGACATCAATCTCATTCGCAGTCGAGTCGAGGAGTCAGCATGACAGACCAGCCTTTGGACGGAGTCCGCGTCATCGACTTCGGTCAGTTCATCGCAGCTCCGGCAGCCGCGCAGGTGCTCGTAGACCTGGGGGCCGATGTCATCAAGGTCGAGCCCATTCACGGCGAGGCAGCTCGAGGCATCGGACCTCACGGCGACGCGATGTTGCAGACGTACAACCGCAACAAGCGTGACATCGCAGTCGATCTGAAAGACCCCCGTGGACAAGAGATTGCGCGGCAGTTGATCGCGGGTGCCGATATTGTCCTGCAGAATCTCCGGCCCGGTGTGATGGATTCGTTCGGACTCGGAGCCGACGACGTGCGATCGAGGAATCCGGAGATCGTCTACGCGACAGTCAGTGGCTTCGGACTGCACGGCCCTTCGAAATTCCGTGCCGGGCTCGATATCGCCGCGCAGGCCGAGAGTGGTCTGATGTGGGTGACCGGAGAATCCGACGGGGAACCGCAGAAGGTTGGATCCCAAATCGTAGATGCGGCAACTGCTTACGTGTGTGCTCAGGCGATTCTCGGTGCATACATCCGGCGATTGCGTACCGGTGAGGGTGACACCGTGGAGGTGTCGCTGCTCGAAGTGGCCATCCACCTCCAGGCTCCGAACTGGGGTGCCTACCTGGCGACGGGGCAGGAGCCGAAGCGTCGGGGCAACGGGCAACCGACCGTCGCGCCGGCCGCGGACATCATGCCGACCACGGACGGAAGTCTTGTCCTCTCCGCATACTCCGAGATTCACTTCCGGCGACTGTGTGAATTGTTGGGGCGATCGGAACTTGCAGACGATCCGCGATTTGCCAATAACAAAGCGCGCGTGGAGAACCGTACGGCGATGCTCGCGGAACTGCATTCCGTGTTCGCGACGATGACAAGCGACGAGGCGATGGGTTTGCTCACGCCCAACGGTGTTGTCGCCGGCAAGATCAATACTTACGCCGAAGCGATGCGGAGTCCGGACGTCGAGGCGTCGGGGATCTTCATCGAGGTGAGTCAACCGGACGGCGTATCGGTTACCACTCTCGGCACTCCGTGGCACCTTGCCAGTATTCCGAAGCCTCCCACTGCCGGAACCCCCAATCTCGGTCAGCACACCGGCGAACTTCTTCTCGAACTCGGCTACGCGGCGGAGACCATTTCCGCACTCGCTGCTGACGGCGTGATCGCACTCAACTGAAGGCCGCAACCCAACTGCTGTCGTTCCTGTAGCTGGATCGACCCGTTGCCAGAACGAAGGTATTTACTATGCAACGCAACATTTTCAACGAAGACCACGACGCGTTCCGAGACTCGGTGCGCCAGTTCATCGCCAAGGAGATCGTGCCCAACCTTCCCGATTGGGAGGAAGCCGGTTGCATCCCCCGTGACTTCTACCGGAAGACGGCGGAGATCGGTATCAACGGTCTTCAGGTGCCCGAAGAATTCGGTGGTGGAGGAATCGACAGCTTCTTGTTCAATACGGTTGTCTACGAGGAGATCGGTTACGCTGCTGCATCACTCGGAGGCTTCCAGGTACACCTCAACACCGTACTTCCGTACTTCCTGGAATATGCGAACGACGAGCAGCGCAACCGCTGGTTCCCGGGTTTCGCGGACGGCGGCCTGGTCAGTGCCATCGCGATGACCGAACCGGGAATCGGTTCGGATCTGGCCGGCGTGACAACTACCGCAGTAAGGGAGGGTGACGACTACATCCTCAACGGCAGTAAGACGTTCATTACCGGCGGCATCAATGCAGATCTGGTGATTGTGGTTGCACGTACCTCACGCAATACCGAGAATCGGCGTAGTGGGCTGTCGTTGATCGTGGTCGAGGCGGGCATGGAGGGATTCAGCCGGGGACGCAACCTCCACAAGATCGGCATGAAGTCCAGTGACACCGCTGAACTGCTCTTCGAGAATGTTCGAGTCCCGGCTCGAAACATCCTCGGGGAGGAGGGAAACGCGTTCTCCATGCTGGCGCACAACCTGCCGCAGGAACGCCTCTCGATCGCCATCACCGCTCAGGCGACCGCGACCGCAGCGGTCGACCTTGCCATCGATTATGCGAGGGAACGCGTTGTTTTCGGTAAGCCGCTCACAGACTTCCAGAACACGAAATTTGTTCTCGCGGACTGTGCGACAGAACTTGCCGCTGGTCAGGCATTGATCGACCAGGCTCTTGTCGCGCTCGATGCCGGAACTCTCAGTCCCGCCGACGCAGCGAAGACGAAGCTGTTCTGCACCGAGGTGCAGGCCCGGGTCATCGACAAGTGTCTGCAGATCCACGGTGGTTACGGCTACATGAGCGAATACCCAATCGCGCGTCTGTACACCGACGCCCGCGTCACCCGAATCTTCGGTGGCACAAGCGAAGTAATGAAGAGTGTTATCTCGAAGTCGATGGGACTGTAACTGACATGCACATCAAAGAAATCAATGCAGTCGTCACCGGTGGGGCCTCCGGGCTCGGCCTGGCCACGGCCACTCGGTTGGTCGAATCCGGGGCTACCGTAACCCTTCTCGACCTTCCCCAGTCGCCCGGTGCCGAGCAAGCGCAGGCCCTCGGCCCGGCGGCAAACTTTGTGGCCACCGATGTGACCGATTCAGAGGCTGTCGCAGCGGCTTTCGCGAGTGCGGCCGAACGGGGACCGGTCCGGGCAGTAGTACATTGCGCCGGCCGTGGACGTCCGATGCGGATCCTCACCAAGGAAGGAAAGGCCGCCCCGCTGGAACCCTTCGAATCCGTCGTGAACCTGAACGTGATCGGCACATTCAACGTGTTGCGGTATGCGGCCGAGACGATGGCCACCAACGAACTACTCGAAGGTGACCGCGGCGTGTGCGTCTTGACGGCATCCGTTGCGGCGTTCGAAGGTCAGATCGGGCAGATCAACTATGCTACGTCCAAAGCGGGTATCGTCGGCATGACGTTGCCGGCAGCCAGAGATCTTGCCGGCGTGGCTATTCGAGTCTGCACAATTGCCCCAGGGGTGTTCGCCACACCGCTGCTCCTCAATGCGAGGGACGATATTCGTGAAGCCTTGGCGTCGTCGGTCCCACATCCGCGTAGGCTCGGCGACCCCGCAGAATTTGCGGCACTGGCGGAGCACATTATCGAGAACGGAATGCTCAACGGCGAAACTATCCGCTTGGACGGTGCCATCCGAATGGCTCCGCGATGAGTGCCGCGGTTGCTATGACGGAGGCATCGGTACTGACCGAAGCTGTCGGCTCGGTGCTCGTGATCACTCTGAATCGTCCGAAGGCCCGTAATGCGGTCGACAGTGTGGTTGCCCATGCGATTGCTCAAGCTGTCGACCGGCTGGAATCAGACCCTTCTCTGAGAGTTGGAGTGATTGCCGGATCCGGCGGTTTCTTCTCCGCTGGAATGGATTTGAAGGCATTTCTACGTGGGGAGAGCCCACGTGTCGAGGGTCGCGGTTTTGCGGGGCTGGTGGAGGCTCCGCCCACCAAGCCGTTGATCGCGGCGGTAGATGGCCCTGCATTGGCCGGTGGATTCGAGATAGCTCTGGCCGCCGATTTGATAGTCGCTTCGCCGACGTCGACCTTCGGGCTTCCGGAAGTTCGGCGTGGGCTGGTGGCTGCGGCTGGTGGATTGACCAGGCTTCCCGGACGGATTCCGCGGGCCGTGGCGATCGAGATGGCACTCACCGGAAAGGCAATGACTGCAGTCGAATTGCAACCTTTCGGACTGGTTAATCGCCTCGCGCCGGAAGGCACAGTACTTCAGGCGGCCATCGAACTCGCCGAGGAGATTGCCGCCAACGGCCCACTTGCCGTACGAGCCAGCAAGCGCGTGATCGACGAGTCGCCGGCGTGGGCGCCGGCCGAGGCGTTTGCCCGGACACGCGAGATCGTGATGCCCGTTTTCGATTCGAACGATGCCCGTGAAGGTGCTTCGGCTTTTGCTGCGGGACGCGCGCCGATCTGGACCGCGACGTGACCGCGAAAACAGAAAGACTAGGAGAAGACAATGCGTGATGCTGTAGTGGTAGAGGCTGTTCGGAGTCCGGTGGGGCGTCGGAAGGGGCAACTCGCGGAGGTCCATCCCGTGGACCTGTCGGCGACGGTACTGAACGCGTTGATCGAACGAGTCGGGATCAGTGCCGACGCAGTCGATGACGTCCTGTGGGGTTGCGTCGGGCAGGTCGGGGAACAGGCGGGGAACATCGCGCGTAACGCAGTTCTGGCTGCGGGATGGCCCGAACACGTGGCTGGAACCACGATCGAAAGGCAGTGTGGATCGAGTCAGCAAGCGCTACATTTTGCTGCGGCCGGGGTGATTTCGGGTCAGTACGACATTGCCGTTGCCGGCGGTGTCGAGTCCATGACTCGTATTCCGATGGGGTCTGCGCGCAGAGTTGGCCTTGGCAGCGCCTACACCGACGCGATCCTGAAGCGGTACCACGGAGTGGAGTTCAATCAAGGGCTGGGGGCTGAAACTCTCGCTGCCCGATACGATCTCAGCAGATCCTGGCTGGACGAGTACAGCCTTGAATCGCACAGGCGTGCTGCTCGGGCGATCGATGAGGGGCGCTTCGACCGCCAGATTGCGTCGATTCCACTACCCGACGGAACAAAATTCTCGACAGACGAAGGAATCCGCCGGGAATCGACGGCGGAGAAGCTGGGGCAAATCAAGCCCTCGTTCGTCGAAGACGGCCGGATCACTGCCGGAAACTCGTCGCAAATTTCGGACGGTGCCGCTGCGCTGCTGGTGATGACGAGCGAACGTGCGAAAGAACTCGGACTCGTGCCGTTGGCGCGGGTGCATACCGCCACGGTGATCGGCGACGACCCGGTCACCATGCTGGCCGGCCCGATTCCGGCCACTGCCCGGGTCCTCGAACGGGCAGGTCTGCAACTGGACGACATCGGTGCCTTCGAAGTCAACGAAGCGTTCGCCAGTGTTGTCGGGGCGTGGATGCGTGCGACCGGCGCCCGGGCCGACCGTGTGAATGTCAACGGCGGCGCAATCGCGATCGGCCACCCGCTCGGAGGTTCGGGTGCTCGGATCGCCACGACGCTGGTGCATCACCTGCGTGACGAGGGAGTTCGCTACGGACTCCAGACCATGTGTGAGGGCGGCGGTATGGCGAACGCAACCATCTTCGAGAACCTGAGCGCGACAGGCTGAGTGCGTCAGTCGCGTTCGCGTTCGCGGTCGTCCTTGGCGCGCTGCAGGAACGGGCTGGGGTTCTGGCCACCGATGGGACCGTGGCCGAGGACACCGTGCTCGTAGGCGGACTCCGCGTGTAGGGCGACGTCGATGCCTCGGGCTTCGTCTTCCCGCGAAATGCGGAAACCGAAAGTTTTGTCGATGAGTTTCCCGAGGCCGTAGGTGACGCCGAAGGCGTAGAGTGCGACCACGACGACCCCGACGAACTGCTTGCCCAGTTGTGCGAAACCGCCGCCGAGGAACAGGCCTTCCGGTCCACCGGTCATGACAGCCGTCGCAAGCAAACCGATCATCAGCGATCCGATGATGCCGCCGACGAGGTGGACGCCGACAACGTCGAGGGAATCGTCGTAGCCGAGTTTGTGCTTCCAGCTCACCGCGTACGAGCAGACGATTCCGGCAACCAAACCGATGATCGTGGCACCGAACATGTTGACGGTTCCGCAAGAGGGCGTGATGGCGACCAGACCGGCGACGACGCCCGACGCGGCGCCGAAGGTGGTGGGGTGGCCGTCGCGATTCTGTTCGACGAACAACCAGCCGAGTAGGCCGGTGCAACCCGCGACCAAGGTGTTGAGGAAGATCTGTGCGGCCATGCCGTCGGCGGCGAGCGCGGAGCCGGCATTGAAACCGAACCAACCGAACCAGAGCAGTCCGACGCCGAGCAGGACGAACGGGAGGTTGTGCGGACGCATCGACTCGGCCTTGAAGCCCATTCGCTGGCCGAGGACCAGGGCAAGCGCGAGTCCCGACGCGCCGGAGACGATCTCGACGACGAGGCCACCCGCGTAGTCGAGTGCTCCCATCCGGGCGAGCCAGCCCTGCGGATTCCACACCCAATGGGCGACGGGTGCGTAGACGAGCAGCGACCAGATCGGGACGAAGATCATCCAGGCGGAGAACTTCGCACGATCCGCGATCGCCCCGCTGATGAGTGCTGCGGTCAGGATCGCGAAGGTCAGTTGGAAGGTTGCGAACAGCACTTCCGGAACGTTCCCGTGCACGGTCGACGGGTCGATGCCTGCCATGCCGAGGTGTTCGAGTCCGCCGATGATGCCGCCGTGATCGTCGCCGAATACCAGGCTGTACCCGACGAACAGCCAGGCCACGGTGACGAGCGCGATGGAGACGAAGCTCATCATGATCATGTTCAGCACGCCGGTCGAACGGACCATGCCGCCGTAGAACAGGGCAAGTCCCGGTGTCATCAGAAGAACGAGGGCGGTACTGACGAGCAGCCAGGCGGTTGCTCCGGCGTCGATGGTGGCGGGCACAGTTTTCTCCTCCCACACACGGACCTGTCCGCGTGCACGAAACCCACGATGCGTGTGTGTGGTTTCCGCTGCACTGCCATTGTGTTGCGAACATGTTTCGACGCAAAAGCCAGTGGTTTTTACCTGTCGTACGTCGCCGGTAGTCTTTGCGCGTGGCCCTGTACCGGAAGTATCGACCGGCGACTTTCGCCGAGGTGGTGGGGCAGGAACATGTCACCGCACCACTGAGCACCGCCCTCGACGCAAAGCGCATTAACCATGCCTACCTGTTTTCCGGCCCTCGCGGCTGTGGAAAGACGTCGTCGGCGCGTATTTTGGCGCGGTCGCTGAACTGCAAGGAAGGCCCCACGTCGACGCCCTGTGGGGTGTGTAATTCCTGCATCGCGCTCGGTCCGGGTGGGCCGGGAAACGTCGACGTCACCGAGCTCGACGCTGCCAGCCACGGTGGTGTCGACGACACTCGTGAGCTTCGCGACAAAGCTTCTTACGCCCCCGTCGAGTCGAAGTACCGCATCTTCATCATCGACGAGGCTCACATGGTTACGGTGGCGGGCTTCAACGCTCTGCTCAAGATCGTGGAAGAGCCGCCGGAGCACCTCATCTTCATCTTCGCGACCACGGAACCGGAGAAGGTTCTTCCGACTATCCGTTCGCGTACGCACCACTACCCTTTCCGTCTCCTGGCGCCGTCCACGATGCGTGGGCTTCTGGAGAAAGTCTGCGGGCAAGAGGGCGTGCCCGTTGAGCCGACGGTCTATCCGTTGGTCATCAAGGCCGGCGGCGGATCGCCGCGTGACTCCCTGAGTATTCTCGATCAGCTTCTTGCCGGCGCCGGCGATGAAGGCGTTACGTACCCGCGCGCGCTCTCACTTCTCGGTGTCACCGACGTCGCGCTCATCGACGAGGCAGTAAATGCGTTGTCGGCCAGCGACGGTGCGGCACTGTTCGGAACCATCGAACGTGTCATGGACGCTGGTCACGATCCGCGTCGGTTTGCCCTCGATCTGCTCGAGCGTCTACGTGATCTCATCCTGATGCAGGCCGTTCCCGATGCCAGCGAAACCGGATTGGTCGATGCTCCCGAGGCTGAACTGGTAACGATGCGAGAGCAGATTCAGCGCGTCGGACCGGCTGCGTTAACGCGTTTCGCCGAAACAGTCCACGCTGGTCTGGGTGAGATGCGAGGCGCTACTGCACCGCGGTTGCTCCTCGAAGTGATCTGCGCCAGAATGCTGCTGCCTTCGGCATCGGATGCCGAATCGGCTGTGCTTCAGCGGTTGGAGCGAATCGAAAGAGGTATTCCCGCAGTGGGTTCCGGTGCGGCGCCGGCGCAATCTGTGCAGCCCGCGCAACCTGCACACGTGGCACCGGTTGCTCAGGCACCTGGCTCGGCTCCGGAGGTCGAGTCCAAGTTCCAGCGTCCCTCGCAGCGTAAGCCGGAAGCAGAGGTTGTGACGCCGGCACCGGAGCCTGTCGCGCCTGAGCCTGTTGTCGCGCCGGTACCTGTGGCTGCGCCTGAACCGGCGTCTGTCGCGCCTGAACCAGTCGCGCCGGCTCCCGTTGTCGAGCCTGAGCCAGTTCACGAGCCTGTTGTCGTGGCCGAATCTGAGGCCGTAGTCGAAGCTGCACCCGCAGTCGAACCCGAGCCTGCTGTCGAACCTGAACCTGAAGCCCCAGTTTCGGCCGGTCCTACCGTTGACGTTTTGCGCGATGCCTGGAACACGTTGCGCAACAAGGTGGGTGAGCGAAACAAGGTTCTACCCGCGATGCTCTCAGCCGCAACAGTTCATGACGTGAGGGGGCAGGTGCTGGTGATCGCGCATGTCACTCCGGTGCTCGGTGCCCGTGTCACCTCGCCGCACAATGCTGCGGTCATTTGTGAAGTGCTTTCCGAAATGTTCGGAGGCACTTGGCAAGTGGAGTATCAGGAGGGCGCTCCGACGGTTCATGCTTCCGCTGCGTCGGCGAAGCCTGCCGAGGCTCCCGTTCGTGCTGCGGCAGCGCCGCGTTTTTCGCGACCCAGCCAGGAGCGGGCGGCGCAGACACCGGCGTCGACGTCCACGCAGCGGGGACCGGATCGCGGTTCCGACGACATTCCGCCGCCCGAGGCCCCGGACTATCCGGATGACCCCGAACCGGAGGTCGACTACGAGGCGACACCTGCTGCGGCCACGCCGGAGGAAGAGAAGCAGATGGTTGCCGAGGCTGCGCAGCCTGGCGATCCGAGTACCCGACGCGATCCGGAGGAAGTAGCAAAAGAGCTTCTCAAGGATGTTCTGGGAGCCCGCAAACTCGAATAGTCAAGAGTTTCCCTAATTTTTGCAAAAGGCCACAAGTTGGACATCTGACCAATACGATCATTGCGGCGATGGCTTTGCCGTCGACCCTTTGTGTCGAGGTGAGGTGGGTGTTCTGCAGATGCTGTCCAGGCTGCGAAAGAAGACGACTACAGTGCTGGCGACCGCGTGCGTCGCGGCTGTCTGCGCAGGAGTGGTGGGTGTTGGATCCGCCGGTGCGGCCCCGCCGGTTCCGGCGCCGGCCACATTGTCCACGAGCACGGATGGCTCGTCGCGAATCGTCGATGATCAGGGGCGGACGGTCATCCTGCGAGGCGTCAACGTCAACGGTCTCGGTGAGTACTACCAAGAGTTTCCCGACCTCGACTCGACGATGCCTCTGACGGAAGCCGATTTTGCCGGAATCGCGGCCAAGGGCTTCAACGTGGTTCGGCTGATCATCACGTGGTCACTGATCGAGCCGCAGCGCGGGGTTTTCGACGACACGTACCTCGACCGGATCGCTGAGGCCGTGAACTGGGCGAAGATCCACGATATCGGTGTCATTCTGGACATGCACCAGGATGCCTGGGGTCCGGCGGTCAACTCGCCCGATGGAACTGTGTGCCCGAGTTTCATGAAGCCCGCAGTCGGTTGGGACGGCGCCCCGGCGTGGGCGACGGCGATCACGGACCCGATATATACGTGTCGGCTGGAGGACTCCCGTGAGGTATCGGTAGCGGTTCAGACGTCGTTCGAGAATTTCTACAACGACCTGAACGGGATCCAAGGCGAGTTCATCAAATCCTGGGAGTTCGTGGCCCGCCGGTTCGCCACTGATCCGGCCGTCGTCGGATATGACCTGCTCAACGAGCCCAATCCCGGTCTGGCTATCGGTTTTAACGATTACGTTCGCTTGGGCCAGATGTACGACCGACTGGTTCCGGCTATCCGAGCGGCCGAAGCATCGGTTCCGGGCGGATTCAGCCATACGGTGTACTTCGAGCCAGGGGTGATGTCGAGCATCCTGCCGACGCCGGGTCCGTCGACGGGTAGCGCAGGTTCTTCGGGCAGCGGTGGTTCTACGGGTTCGGCGTCTTCGGGTCCGTCCGGATTCACGTCGGATTCCAACCTCGTCTACGCGCCGCACATCTACAACGAGTCGCTGCCGTTGGCGATGGGCACCATCGAGGAAGGCTTTGCCAACGCGCAGAAGGCAGCCGACAACTACGGGACTCCGTTCTTCTCCGGTGAATGGGGATTCTTCTCCGACGATCCCGCCGACGACGCGCCCAAGTTGGTCCGATACGCCGCGGCGGAGGATTCCTACCTCATCGGCGGTACGTGGTGGCAGTGGAAGCAGGCCTGCGGGGATCCGCACAACGTTCAGTTGCGCGGCAACCGTCCCGATTGCCAACCCGGAACTTTCGGCGGCCTGGCAAGCTTCCCGGCGAACGATCCGCTGCTGCCAATCCTGGCCCGGGCGTACCCGCGTGCAGTTCCCGGTGAGCTGACAGCTATCCGGGCGGATGTGCCGACCGGGGCACTCGAGGTCGAGGGTGTCGCGGACCGGACTGGGGTTTCAGCAGATCTGTGGGTGCCGGAGCGTTGTGGAAGTCCGGCGGTGTCCGGAACCAACGTCGGAGCTGCCGCGGTTCGCTCGGTCGACGGGGGCTATCGGGTTTCCGTACCGGTAACCGCTGCCGGTGCCTACCAGGTCGATGTGGTGTGCGCAGGCTGAAAAGCAACAGATAATCGCTTTTCGTGAACAGCAGGCAACTGCTGTCCGACGTACCGGCGACACTCTCGACGCATCGGTGTGGGGGTGTCGCTGGCCGCGTTTGTGGGGCAGGATCGGGCAGGTCGGAACCGGTGGTGGCCACCGACGGCCGACGTCGTGATCACCTCGGTCACGGAGCAGGATCGCTTCAGTCCTTCCCATATTTCTGTAACGCGTTCTAGAGTGGGAGGGCTGAGGTTTGCAGTGGGCTGAGCGCCGTACACACGGGCTCGGCCGAGGCAGACCGGTTCGACGCAAACAGGGTCGACGCATACATGGAAGGAACACCTCACAGTGACCACAGAGGCATTCATTTATGAAGCCATCCGTACCCCGCGAGGCCGCGGCAAGAAGACCGGTTCGTTGCACTCGGTCAAGCCGATCTCGCTGGTCACGGGTCTGATCCAGGAACTGCGCGTGCGCTTCCCTGATCTCGACGAGGATCGGATCTCCGACCTCATCCTGGGCGTCGTCACTCCGGTGGGCGATCAGGGCATGGATATTGCGCGCATCGCGGTCAACGACGCCAAGTTGCCGGACACCGTCGGTGGCGTGCAGCTCAACCGTTTCTGCGCATCGGGTCTCGAGGCAGTCAACATGGCTGCTCAGAAGATCCGCTCGGGCTGGGACGAGATGGTGATCGCCGGTGGCGTCGAGTCGATGTCCCGCGTTCCGATGGGCAGCGACGGCGGCGCCTGGGCGCTGGATCCCGCGACCAACTACGACAACTACTTCGTTCCTCAGGGCGTCGGCGCAGACCTTATCGCCACCATCGAGGGCTTCTCGCGTGACGACGTCGACGCGTACGCAGTGCGTTCGCAGGATCTTGCTGCGAAGGCGTGGACCGGCGGATACTTCGCCAAGTCCGTTGTTCCGGTCAAGGACATGAACGGGATCACCGTCCTCGACAACGACGAGCACATGCGTCCCGGAACCACGGTCGAAGGCCTCGCCGGCCTGGCATCGGCGTTCGGTGTTGTCGGTGAAATCGGCGGCTTCGACGCCGTAGCGCTGCAGAAGTACCACTGGATCGAAAAGATCAACCACATTCACCACGGTGGAAACAGTTCGGGAATCGTCGACGGTGCGGCACTCGTGCTCGTCGGCAGCGAGCAAGCCGGTAAGGACATGGGTCTGACCCCGCGCGCCCGCGTCGTTGCTACCGCCACCAGCGGTGCCGACTCCACGATCATGCTGACCGGCCCCACCCCGGCATCGAAGAAGGTTCTGGCCGCGGCCGGCCTGACGGTCGACGACATCGACCTCTTCGAGATCAACGAGGCCTTCGCCTCCGTCGTCCTGAAGTTCCAGAAGGACATGAACATCCCGGACGAGAAGCTCAACGTCAACGGCGGCGCTATCGCCATGGGTCACCCGCTCGGTGCAACCGGCGCAATGATTCTCGGCACGATGGTCGACGAACTCGAGCGTCGCGGCGGCAAGCGCGCACTCATCACGCTGTGCATCGGTGGCGGCATGGGCGTTGCCACCATCATCGAACGCGTCTAAGAGACCTGCCCCCTTCTTCACTCGGACTTACCAGGAGACGAATCAGCGTGACCGAGAACAACATGATCAACTGGGAGCAGGACTCCGCCGGCATCGTCGTGCTCACCATGGACGACCCCAACCAGGGCGCCAACACCATGAACAACCTGTACAAGCAGTCGATGGGCGCTACCGTCGATCGCCTGTACGCCGAGAAGGACTCCATCACCGGAGTTGTCCTCACTTCTGCCAAGAAGACCTTCTTCGCCGGTGGTGACCTCAAGAACATGATCAAGGTGGGCCCCGACCAGGCTCCCGAAATCTTCGAAGAGGTCGGTGTCATCCGGGCGGCTCTGCGTCGCCTCGAGACCCTCGGCAAGCCGGTTGTCACGGCCATCAACGGCGCGGCACTGGGCGGCGGGCTCGAAATCGCTCTGGCAACCCACTACCGCATCGCAGCCGACGTCAAGGGCGTCAAGATCGGCCTGCCCGAGGTCACCCTCGGTCTGCTCCCCGGTGGCGGTGGCATTGTCCGCACTGTTCGTATGCTCGGCCTGCAGAACGCGCTCATGGGCGTCCTGCTTCAGGGCCAGCAGCGCGGACCGGTCGAGGCCAAGGAAGTCGGCCTCGTCGACGAGGTTGTCGGTTCGATCGAAGAACTGGTTCCCGCTGCGAAGGCATGGATCAAGGCGAATCCCGAAGGCGGCGTACAGCCTTGGGACAAGAAGGGTTACAAGATCCCGGGCGGAACTCCGGCCACTCCGGCGTTTGCAGCCAACCTTCCGGCATTCCCGGCGAACCTGCGTAAGACCCTCAAGGGTGCTCCCATGCCGGCTCCGCGCGCCATCATGGCCGCAGCTGTCGAGGGTTCGCAGGTCGACATCGACAACGCACTGATCATCGAGGCACGGTACTTCACGTCCCTCGTTACCGGGCGTACTGCGAAGAACATGATTCAGGCGTTCTTCTTCGACCTGCAGGCGATCGGCTCCGGCGCCTCGCGTCCGAAGGACATCGCCAAGACCCCGATCACCAAGATCGGTGTCCTCGGCGCCGGCATGATGGGCGCCGGCATCGCGTACGTTTCCGCGAAGGCAGGCTACGAGGTCGTCCTCAAGGACGTCACCATCGAGGCTGCAAACAAGGGTAAGGCGTACTCCGAAGCCATTGAGGCCAAGGCACTCTCGCGCGGCAAGACCACGCAGGAGAAGTCCGACGCACTGCTCGCCAAGATCACCCCGACGGCTGACCCGGCAGATTTTGCCGGCGTCGACTTCGTCATCGAGGCAGTTTTCGAGAGCCAGGAGCTCAAGCACAAGGTCTTCCAGGAGATCGAGGACATCACCTCACCCAACGCACTGCTCGGCTCCAACACCTCGACGCTGCCCATCACGGGCCTCGCCACCGGCGTGAAGCGTCCGGAAGATTTCATCGGAATCCACTTCTTCTCTCCCGTCGACAAGATGCCGCTGGTGGAGATCATTCGCGGTGAGAAGACGTCCGACGAGGCTCTGGCTCGCGTATTCGACTACGTCCAGGCAATTCGCAAGACGCCGATCGTCGTCAACGATTCGCGTGGCTTCTTCACCTCGCGCGTCATCGGCACGTTTATCAACGAGGCCATCGGCATGGTTGCCGAGGGCATCGACCCGGCCACCGTCGAGCAGGCCGGTATGCAGGCCGGTTACCCGGCTGCACCGCTTCAGCTTTCGGATGAGCTCAACCTCACCCTGATGCAGAAGATTCGCAAGGAAAACGCGGACGCAGCCAAGGCCGAAGGTCGGGAGCTCCCGGCAGATCCGGCCGGCGGAGTCATCAACTTCATCGTCGACGCGGGCCGCACCGGCCGTCTCGGAGGCGCTGGATTCTACGACTACGCCGAAGGCAAGCGCACTGGCCTCTGGTCCGGACTGCGAGAGAACTTCAAGTCCGGAACCTCGGATGCTCCGATCCAGGATCTCATCGATCGCATGCTGTTCATCGAGGCAATCGAGACACAGAAGTGCTTCGACGAGGGTGTTCTCATGACCACCGCCGACGCCAACATCGGCTCCATCATGGGTATCGGCTACCCGGCCTGGACGGGTGGCGTCAGCCAGTTCGTCACCGGCTACGAGGGTGGCAAGGCTGGATTCGTCGCTCGCGCGCAGGAATTGGCTGTCAAGTACGGCGAGCGGTTCACCCCGCCGGAGTCGCTGAAGTAGGGGCGTAGCCCCTGTGCGCCTTTTTGGTAGCGGTTACTACCAAAAAGGCGTACAGGGGGCGGAGCTCCCTACCCCTTCCACCACGGGCGCAGTGGCACATGCGCTTCGCCCTTGGCGCCGAGTTTGACGGCCAAAACCTGGTGCAGCTGAACCACATTGCGCTCGAAGCCCAAGCGGGAGCCGGCCATGTAGAGGCCCCAGACGCGAGCGGTGCCTTCGCCGACCTCTGCGACGCAGGCGTCCCAATTGTCGACGAGGTTCTGGCACCAGCCGGCGAGGGTCAATGCATAGTGCTCGCGCAAGTTCTCCTCGTGTCGCACTTCGAGTCCCACGTTCTGGATCTCGGAGATGATGCGGCCCGATCCGGTGAGCTCCCCGTCGGGGAAGACGTACCGGTCGATGAAACCGCCGGCCTTGGCGCTGCCGCGGTTGTCCGGACGCGTGATGCAGTGGTTGAGCAGGCGCCCACCTTCGCGCAGTTTGTCCTTGAGGAATTCGAAGTACGCCGGGTAGTTTCCGACGCCGATGTGCTCGGTCAGCCCGATGGAAGATATTGCGTCAAAACCTGTTTCGGCTACATCGCGATAGTCGGAGAAGTGGACCTGGGCGAGGTCCGCGAGCCCCTCGTCTTCGATGGCTTTCTGTGCCCAGTCGGCCTGTTCGCGTGAGAGGGTCACGCCGATAACCTTGACGCCCCGACGTGCCGCGTAGCGGACCATCGACCCCCAGCCGCAGCCGATGTCGAGGAGGCGGTCACCCTCTTTCAGCCCGAGCTTTTCGAACACCAAGCGGTACTTGTTTTCCTGGGCCGATTCGAGAGACTGTTCGGTGTTCTCGTAGGTAGCGCACGTGTACGTCATGGACGGGCCGAGGACATACTCGTAGAAGGTGTTCGAGACATCGTAGTGATGGTGAATGACTTCGGCGTCACGAGTTTTGGAGTGGCGTAATCCTTCTGCGACGCGGCGCCAGCGCGGGAGGTGTTCCTGCGGCGGCGGAGCGATGGGGCGCAGTAAATCCCATCCGAGAGAGCGCGTGATGCTGGCCAGCGTCAATGCGGACGGCCTTTTGAGGTGCAGTTCGTCGCCCATGACGCGCAGGATCTGGTAGGGGTCGCCGGGATGAACCCCCTCGGCTTCGAGGTCTCCGGAGACATAGGCCCGGGCCATGCCGAGATCGCCGGGAGCTGTTGCAAGATAAGTGGTTCCGCGTGTCGACTTGAGGTGCAGCCCGTAGTCGGCATCTTCCGGTCCGGCGACGGATCCGTCGTACGCGGTAAATCGTAGCGGCAACATGCCGTCGGAAAGTGTCTCTAGTATCTCCGCGATGGAGAGCTTTTCTTGGTTTTTGGAATCCTTGAACGTGGTCATTTACGTTGCACCGCCTTAGAAAATAGATCCAATAAACGGGAATTCGGGTCGAAGCGTTCCTTGAGATGGGTGTATCGGTCGCCGCCGTAGTACTGGGCTTCGAAATCTTCTCTCGAGTAGTACGAGTCGGAGTACAGCGACTTGTGCCCGTCGAAGTCGCTGACCTTTTCTTCGATCAGTCGATTGGCTGCGCCGTCGCGTTCGCCCGGAACGATGGGTACCGAGGACCAGAAGCCGATGTTGACGTAGGTGCGCTTGGGTTCCAACGGATAGAGGGGCCAAGGTCGAGAAGCCGAGGCCGCGGCCGGGCTGGGTTCGCGAAGGCGTAACGGACACAACCACAATGGCTCGATCGGAATTTCCTGGAGAAACCAGGAAACAAAATCTGCTGTCCGTTCGATCGGGACCTCGACGTCCTGGACGACGCGTTCACGAGGGGGGTTGCCCTTGCGCTTTTCGAGGCGATCGCCGACGTCGTACTTGTGGTCGAGGGCGATCAGCTTCCAATAGAAGCTACTGCGGAGGTACTGCTTGGGCCAGAAGCGCCTGATCTTGGGGTTCTGGGCCCCGAAGGCTCGTGAGCACCAGAACCAATCGGTGTCCCAGCGCCACAGGTAGTCCCGGATGGTGAGGCGATCGGTCTTGGGATGTATCAGCGACGGGTGCTGGATGGAGCGGTAGAAGATGTTCTCGTTTGTGTAGTCGCTGACCGGGCCTTCGTCGTCAGTTTGTACACCAAGAGTGAGGTAGCTCTCGGTATCGGTAAAGACAACTCCGTCGAGGTAGTCGACTGCGACGCCGTCGTATTCACGGTCCGTGACGATGCGGTCCATCGTTGTTTCGAGTATCTTCAGTGAATCGAAACGCAGATGGCGCAGCGCCACATACTTTTTCACCGGCTCCAAGGAAATCTTCAGCCGTGTCGAGTAGCCGAGAGTGCCGTAGGAGTTGGGGAAACCGAAAAACAGTTCGGCATGTTCACCTTCAGGGGTGGCGGTGATGATGTCGCCGTTTCCGGTGAGGATGTCGATTTCCAGGACGGATTCGTGGGGCAAACCGTTCCGGAAGGATGTGGATTCGATTCCCAGGCCGGTGACGGCGCCGCCGAGCGTGATGGTCTTGAGTTGGGGCACGACAAGCGGCGCCAGGCCGTACGGGAGGGTGGCGTCGACAAGATCTTCGTACGTGCACATGCCGGCGACGTCCGCGGTCCGTGCCACGGGATCGACAGCGATAACGCCGGTGAGGCCGCTGACATCGAGTCCGGGCGTTGATGTCTTGGCGCGGGCGCGGAAGAGATTGGAGGTTTTCTTCGCCAGTCGCACCGAACCGTCGGGGGGTATCGCGTGATACGACGCGAGAAGTCGCGCAACGCCTTCCCGGTGCTGCGCAAAACCTGTTTCACGCGCGCCGTCGGAACCCGGACGTTGACCTGTCCGGATTCTGGAAAACTTCGGAACTACCCCATTAAGAGAGAGAGTCACACCCCCGACGCTATCCCGCGCGTTCGGCAGAGGCCATCGGGAGGGGTCGAATTGGGTGAATTTGATCGAGTTGTTGCAAACGGGCACAGGTTTCCCATACCCATTGGTGAACCAGCTCACACGATTGGGTCAGATAGTCGAGATACCGGGCCGCAGCAGGCAGTATTGGCAGAAGTGTCTGTGCGGAGCGGCAGGTAATCCACTTGTACGTATTCCGCGGTAATCGAGTCGCGGTAGTTGATAAAAGGAGACGCAGGGTAAATGGGTCAGGTCAGCGCACATAGTTCGATCGTCGTCGCTACGGCACCGGAGACGGTGCTTGCGGCACTGACGGATTACGAGACGGTTCGCCCACGCATTCTGTCGGAGCAGTACCTCGACTACAAGGTCGTGGAAGGCGGACAGGGCGACGGAACAGTCGTCCGGTGGACGCTCAAGGCAACTGAGAAGCGTTCACGCAACGTCGAGTCGACCGTCACGGTCGACGGCAACGTCATCACCGAGAAGGACGCCAACTCAAGTTTGGTGACGACGTGGACGGTTGCTCCCAACGGAGCCGGTACCACGGTGACGACGTTGACGCAGTGGAAGGGCGCGACGGGTATCGGCGGCTTCTTCGAGCGGACGTTTGCACCCAAGGGCTTGCAGAGCATCCAGAAGAAGGTGCTCGACAACCTCAAGCGTGAACTCGGATAAGCACCCTTCACGTCCCGCTGATGATCCGGCCCAGAGTATTCAGGGCCGGATTTTCTGCATTCCAGTACTCGCCGTGGATGGACAGCCCGGGTGCACCCGGTGCGCTCTCGAAGACCTGAGCGCCAAATTTCGGGTCGGACGGATCGAATCCGTGTGTTCCGAGGACCTTCGGTACCAGTTGCACGGGATCCCAGAATGCTGTTGTTGCGTAGACATGTTCGCCCATATCGGCAGCGGATATCGAATCGAGTCTCAAGTCGCTGACTCGATCCGCGTCGACGCCCGGGCTGGCGACGAAGACAAGATCGTCGACATCGAGTGAGGCGCCGTCGGTCGTGGCGGCACCGATGACGGTACTGCCGTAGGAGTGCCCGATTACCACGTTGTGGGAGGCCGGGCCGTCGTGCGAAGCACGTAATCCGTCCTGGAATTTGTCGAGTGCGGGTGCGGCGCCGTCGGCGAAGCTGTCGAATCCTGCGTCGGGAAGGCTTGGGGGAGCGTTGTATCCGGACCAGAGGATGACCGAGTTGGCAGATCCTGGCGCTGCCGCCCGGGCCGAGTTGAACATGGCGGTGGTCCGCGCAAGGTCCCCGCCGATTCCGGAGAGGCTGGTTCCGGTTCCGGGAACGAGTGTCGCAACATTGTCTGCGGTATCCGGGTTTCCGAGGGCGATCACGGCGTGTCCGTCCGTGCTCAAGGACAGCAGGAACATGTCCGGGCGAAGTTCCGACGCGACGGCGGCGTACGTGCGATCCGGGGAGGTGCTCAATGAGTCCAGGTAGCGGCGGTTGTAGTAGTCGCGGTCCAGGGCGGGGAGTCCGTCACGGTTCCCGATCGTCGGAAAGCGCGTCGCCAGGGAATCCTTTTCAATGGGGGAGAGGGAATTCCAGTATGCGCTGAGTTCAGTGGGGTTGTCCGGCAATATGATCGGGCCACTGACCAAAGCGGGCGGCGCCTCCAGCAGTGCAGCGAGTTGACGAAATGCAATTGCCAAGGCTTCGTCGGATTCATGCTCGACACATTCCACGGTGTCGAGGGCTGCCGAGAGCGTCCGGCCGAAAGTTGCTGCCGCCTCGGCATACTGGTTGTTCTGAAGAATATCTGCCAGATTGATCGGCGATAGTGGGGAAGGCGGGAACACTTCGCCGATATTGGTGACGGTCATCCCGGAAAATGAGGCCTCGTCGGCAATTGTCCTGGCCTCGAGGTATGCGCGTCCGAGTGTATTTGCCGCTCCGGCATAGAGGTCCGCGATCGATCGCACGACAATGGATATGCGGCTGGACGTGCGGAGAGTACCCGACAGGTGGGCGCCGGCAGCGGTTGCGCCTACACCTTTCCAAACAGTGAATTCGGCATCGGCCCGCCGACGGATCTCGTCGAGGATGTCTTCGACCTGCCGGTCCGCTTCGATCAGGTGCGAACTCAACCTTCGTAGTGGTTCCGGCGACCACATGTGAACGTCGGAGATGTTGGGACGCATCAGAACTGAATTCCGTGCAAGACGGCTGCGAGGTCACGTTCCGCGGCATCGAGCAACCGGGCAGTATCGGCAACACCTGACGCGAATGCGCTGACCCGTCCGGACAGAAACCGATAGGCATCAGCAACGCCGTCGACGGCGCCGACGGCCGCGATCGAATCGGAATGACTGTGTAGATCGCCCGAAAGCCGTTGTAGTGCTTCGAGATCTGCTTGAAGGAGCGGGGCCATGCCAGAACGGTATCGGGCCGCACCCGATTCGAACGGACTGAATTCGAGCCTGTGGATGACCGTGAGTTATCCACAGATGACGCACTACGGGCTTGTCAGAAAAGCCTGCACACCGTTCGATACTGCCGACGCGTATTCAGCCTGTCCGGCGGGACTACTCATGCGGGCGGCTTCGTCGGCGTTGCGCATATTTCCGAGCTCTACGAGGATGGACGGCCGCTGCGAGAGATTGAGTCCGGTGAGATCGGCGCGCGGTGCAAGGCCGTACTCACCGATATAGGTGGATGGCGTGAGACCGGCATCGGTGAGGGAGTCGCGCATGGTCTCCGCGAATGCCACCGCCGGTCCGGCCTGGACGGGGTTGAGCGGCGGGGCGGAATAGCAGACGTGGAAGCCTTCGGCACTCGCCGTGGCTCCGTCGGCGTGGATGCTGACCACGACGTCGGCATCGGACGCGTTGGCCGAGTTGGCCCGGGCGTCGACGCACGCTCCGACGCCGATGTCATCGGGTCGGCTCAGGAGGACCGTGGCACCTTCGGCTTCGAGTTCGTTCTTGACCAGGCTCGCGACTTCCCAGTTGAAGGTGTGCTCGGGGAACCCGGCGTCGGTGTTGGTGCCGGTGGTTTGGCAGTTCTTGGTTCCGCCGCGCCCGGTAGGAACCTGGGTGTTGATGGATGCGTCGTTCGAGCCGCTGTGTCCGGGGTCGAGGAAGACGACCTTGCCGACGAGAGTCTCGGGAACGGTGTTGGCTCTGGGAACGGCGGTGGTCTCGGAAAGGCTGACAGCGACCGCTGCTGCTGTCGCGGCCGCAGTGCTGACCGGGCCGGCCTGAGTGGTCTCGGTGGGGATCGTGCAGCCCGCGGTGGCGAGTGCGGCAGCGAGGCCGATCGAGACGGCAGTGCAACGCAATATCGTTGACGAGAGTTCACGGTGATTTGACTGGTTCCGGCGCACCCGCTCACGGTAGCGCGCACCGACTACCCTGGTGTGGATAACTCTGTAGAAAGGACCGCTAGTGCAACCAGGTGAAATGCCAGATATGTCCGCATTGTTGGCTCAGGCCCAGCAGATGCAGCAGCAGTTGATGGCTGCGCAGCAGGAAATGGCACAGGCGGAGGTGACCGGCCAGGCCGGCGGCGGACTCGTCATTGCCACAGTCAAGGGCACCGGTGAGGTAGTCGGTCTGCAGATCGATCCCAAGGTCGTGGACCCTGACGACGTCGAAACCCTTCAGGATCTTGTGATCGGTGCCATTGAAGACGCGTCGCGCAAGGCTCAGGAAGTGGCAGCGGAGAAGCTCGGCCCCCTGGCCGGCGGACTCGGCGGAGGCCTCCCCGGTCTCCCCGGTTTCTAGAGACGAGACCACGTGTACGAAGGTCCGGTTCAGGATCTGATCGACGAACTCGGGAAACTTCCCGGGGTCGGGCCCAAGAGTGCTCAGCGCATCGCTTTTCATCTTCTCTCGGTCGAGCCGACGGCGATCGACCGTTTGACGAACGCCCTGGCACGCATCCGCGACGGAGTCCAGTTCTGCACGGTGTGCGGAACTGTCTCCGATCAGGAGAAGTGCAGAATTTGTGCTGATTCTCGTCGGGACCGAACGATCATCTGCGTCGTCGAGGAGCCCAAAGACGTTCAGGCCGTGGAGCGTACGAGGGAATTCAAGGGGCGCTATCACGTTCTCGGTGGAGCACTCAATCCCTTGTCCGGCATCGGGCCCGATCAGCTCCGCATACGGGAGTTGTTGGCTCGCATCGCAAATCAGGAGGACGGTGTTGACGTTGCCGAGGTGATCATCGCGACCGACCCCAACACCGAGGGCGAGGCGACGGCAACGTACCTTGTCCGCATGATGCGAGATATTCCCGGCTTGACGGTGTCGCGCTTGGCTTCCGGGCTTCCCATGGGCGGCGATCTCGAGTTCGCGGACGAGTTGACGTTGGGTAGGGCGTTGTCCGGGCGTCGTGAATTGTCCAGGAACGCCTGATGAGTGGCGCGCACGCTGGGCGTCGTAGTTCGGAGCAGACGCGGGCGCAGATTATCGAGTCGGCCGGCAAGGCATTTGCCACGCGCCCGTACCGCGAGATCACGCTCAAGGACATCGCCGAAGATGCCGGCGTCAGCGCGCCGTTGATCATCAAGTACTTCGGCTCGAAAGAGCAGTTGTACGACGAGTTGGTCGACTTTCGGGCTGCGGCGATCACGGTTTTCGACGCGCCCAACGAGGAGCTCGGCGAGCGCATGGTGTCGCTGTTCACCAAGCCTCTCGAGTCGTACAAGCCGCTGTCCATGAGCTTGTTGTTCATGAGCGGCGTCAGCGAGGAGAGCAACCGCAAACTGCGCGAGAACTATTCGACGCAGATGATCGACACCTTGGCGGCGCGGCTGCCAGGGCCGGATGCGCGGCTCCGTGCCGAGTTGGCGATGTCGATGGTGGCGGGGGTGGCCATCATGCGTCGACGGATGCTGGCCGGTCATGCGACGGGCACTCAGGACGAGGTCATGGCGATGTACGCGCCGCTGGTGCAACAACTACTCGACGGGTGATCGTCGCCACACTACTTGCTGGTAAATATCCGTTCACCTACATTAGGTGAACGGATATTTACCTTCTGAGGCAGGCGGTGAGGGTTTGACGACGCTCGACCGTGCGCCAGTTCCATCGACTGCCTCAGCCCGCTCACGTTTTCTTTTTCCGATTGTCGTCGCAGCGGCCGTTTTTCAAGCGGTGCTGCAGACGGTCATCGTGCCGCTACTTCCCGAACTCCCGCACTTCACCGGTGCCAGTCGCACGGCAGTGTCCTGGCTTGTCACCGTCACTCTGTTGGTCGGTGCCGTCGTCACACCCATTTTCGGGCGTCTTGCCGACATGTTCGGCAAGAAGAAAATGCTGTTGGTCGCGTTCTCCTTGATGACGCTGGGTTCGATGTTGTGTGCGATCTCCTCGGATATTGCAGTCTTGATCTTTGCGCGAGCACTTCAGGGCGCCGGGTCCGCAGTGATCCCCATCGGAATTTCGCTCCTGCGCGACGAACTTCCGCGCAACAAGGTCAACGGTGCTGTCGCCATGATGAGTTCGACGCTGGGAGTCGGTACCGCCCTGGGCATTCCGTTCTCCGCGATGATCGCTCAGTATTCGAACTGGCACGTGCTGTTCTGGATCACCACCGGGATCGGATTGTCGGTGACACTCGCCGCAGTGGTCTTCATTCGCGAGTCGGAAGCGAATCCGTCGGGCAGATTCGACGGAGTTGGCGCCGTGGGACTGAGCGCCGCGCTCATCCTGTTGTTGGTGCCCATCACTCAGGCCAGTAGTTGGGGATGGGCCAGTGGTTCGGTGATCTCGATGCTGTCTACCTCAGCAGTTCTCTTCACAATTTGGGTATTTCAGCAGCGACGCAACGTCAACCCCCTTGTCGACGTCCGGGCGTTGGTGAAGCGTGCCGTGCTGATCCCGCATATCGCTGCATTGCTCGTCGGCTTCGCCTTCTTCGGAAACACGCTGATCACAACACAATTGCTGCAGGGTGCGAAAGGGCCGGGCGCAGGCTATGGACTGACCATCATCTCCGCGGCGCTGTGCCAGATCCCCGCGAGTATCGCGATGGTTCTGTTTTCGCCGGTGGCAGTGCGGATCACGGACCGCTACGGTTCGCGCACCGCGATGTTGGCAGGCGCAGTGTTTCTGGCCGGCGGCTACGGCATCCATGCTGTTGCCGGTAAGCCACTCTGGGGAGTGGTTGCGGCATTGGGTATTACGGCCATCGGAACGGCAATCGTTTACAGCACACTGTCGCTGCTCATTCTTGTTGCGGTGCCGCGTCAGCGACTTGCTGCCGCGAATGGCGTCAACTCGCTCCTGCGAACGTCGGGAAGTACCCTCTGCAGTGCGACGGTCGCGACGGTTCTGGCTGCCTTTGTCGTCAGCGGCAGTGAGCATTCCACGTCGTGGACGGGTTTTGCCGTGGCCTATCTGGTGTGTGCGGGCTGCGCGGTTGTTGTGTTCGCGGTTTCCCTGCTGCTTCCACAGGGCCGAACACCCAAGGATCTCGAGTTACCGGAACTCACAAACCCGGTGTGATTCGGAACCCGGACAAGAAGAGCGTGATCATCAGGTCTGCGAATTCCTCGGTGGTGTACTTCTGACGATCCGGCCAGTGGGTAGTCGACCACAAGGTGTCCCGCACGGATCGGTAGAAGATTTCGGGTGCGATGTCCTTGCGGAAGATACCTTGGTCGACGCCTGCCTCGACAGCTTTCATCCAGTGCTCGCGAACTTCTCGCGAGGGGATGTCGACGGATTGCAGGAGATCGTTGTCGCGGAGATACGCGCGATCGTTTTGATAGATGGCCGTCGGATAGGGGTGAAGTTCGATGACGAGCAGCGTTTCCCGGATCAGGCCTCGGAGAACATCCTCGGGATCTTTTGCAGTCCTCTCCACCCGGTCGAAGCGCTCTTGGATGTCGGTCATGAATCCACGAAGTAGTTCGGCGACAATAGCGTTCTTGGATTTGAAGTAGTGGTAGAGGCTGCCGGAGAAGACGCCGGCGGCTTCTCCGATGTCGCGAACAGTTGTGGACGCGACGCCTTTCTGTGCGAACAATTCCGCTGAGCTTTCGAGGATTTTCTCTCGACGATCCGGTGTGGCTGCCACGTGGTCTCCGCTGGTGAAGGTCCTGCTCCGAGCAGGCGTTTTCTTACTTCTCGACGTACCGCAATCCTGCCTGATGGCTCGGGTTCGGAACCGACCAGGTGTGTCCCGAGGTGGAGACCCTTGTCCTTGCTCGCCAATGTGCCGGTGGGATCGCGTATTTCAACTTTCGTGATCCTATGCTACCTTCGGGATCAAGCGCTTGGTCAACTCTCGCCGAGAGGGTGGGCTCAGTTGGATTGTGCTTATCCAGTGGCCGATCGGCCCGCGTAGCGCTTCCTGCGCGAACCGCCACAAATCCTTGTTCGTCTGCGCGACAGATATCAGTCGAGGAGCTCCTATGTCACCGCTGTACACAGTTCGCGGCCCCATAGACACCGCCGAACTCGGACGAACATACATGCACGAACATGTATTCGTTCTGAGCGCCGATACGCAGCAGAATTATCCAGAAGAAAGGGGGTGATGAGGACGTGCGGGTCGCTGACGCGATCTCGAAGCTATCGGCACTAGTAGCGCAGGGGGTTCGAACAATTGTCGACCCGACAGTGGTCGGTTTGGGTCGATACATCCCGAGGATTCAACGAATCGCGGAACTACTGACGGTATGACTAGGGAGATTGAACTTCCACATTGAATATCGTCCACATCATCAACAATTCCATTTCCGCAAAGGCCGCAACCGATAGAAAGATGGAAATTATGAGTCAGAAGTTGCCTCTCGAAGGTCGCGTGGCCCTGGTTACGGGCGCAGGCCGAGGTGTTGGAGCTGGAATTGCAATGTCTCTGGCGTCGGCAGGTGCACAAGTTATCGTAAATGACCTCTATCAAGAACGGGCAGAATCGGTCGCAGAATCGATTACCGCAGCGGGTTTCAGTGGCACTGCCTATGCTTTCGATGTCATGGGACCGGACCTAGTTGAGTCTGCCGTATCCAACATCGCAAAGGATTTTGGGGGTATCGACATACTTGTTCATAACGCTGGAATAATTGAAGGAGGTGGCCGACCAAAGAAACTTGCGGACATGCCGGTCGAAGATTGGCAACTACAAATCGAACTAAACTTGGTTGCCATGATTCGTCTTGTGCAACTTGTTATTCCACTGCAAATTGACCGGGGATGGGGGCGCCTTATCCAAATTTCTTCCGGAGCCTCATCCCGTGGTCTTTCGATTGGCGTCTCGGCTTACGGTGCGGCGAAGGCAGGTACAGAGTCTCTTATCAGGCATATTGGCGTTGAATACGGCGCAGAGGGAATAACTGCAAACGCTTTGGCTTTGGGATTAATGGAAGGGATCCACCAAAACCAAGACTCGGGCGTACAAAAGCTAATCAAGAATATTCCCGTAGGACGGCTTGGAAGGCCTTCCGACGTTGGAGCTGCTGCAGTTTGGTTATGTAGCGAGGGTGGAGGCTTTGTGAACTCCCAAGTCATTCATCTTAACGGCGGGACCGTCTTCGGTCGTTGAAATTCCAGAGGGTATCGCGCACCGTTCGATAGAAGATCTCGGGGGCAATGCTCTTGCGGAAGATACCTTGATCGATGCCCTCGGCGGTCGCTTTCATCCAATGCTCGCGGACTTCGCGGGACGGGCCGTCGACGGATTGCGGGAGATCGTTGTCGCGCCGGTATGGCTGTCTCGTGCACTTGGTCGAAGCGCAGCTGAATGTCGGTGATGAAGTTTCGCACGAGCTTGGCGACTATCGCGTTCTTCGACTTGAAGTAATGGTAGGGGCCGCCGGAGAACATGCCGGCCGACTCTCCGATCTGACGAACGGGATCACGTGTTTCAGCTCTCGGGTTCCTATGCTAACTTCAGCATCAAGCGCTTGCTCAACTCTCGTGAACGTGGAGGATTTTTCAGTGGAGAACCTGGAGAAACAGTTTCCGCAATTCATCGGCACGGAGGCCGAACCGCCGCGTGTCGCGCGCTACGCCGTCAACGAGGCGATGATCCGAAACTGGGTCGAAGCGCACGACGACAACAACCCCATCTACGTCGACGCCGACGCTGCCCGCGCTACCGGTAGGCGCGGTGTCGTCTGCCCGCCCGCGATGATCTCGACCTGGGTGATGTCCGGATATCGCCGTTACCGGGAAGTTCAACAACTTCGGAAAGACGGCGCCGTCGAGGACTTTTCCTACTCGAGGCTGCTGGCACTGCTCGACGGGGCGGGCTACACCTCGGTAGTCGCGACGAACGTGGAGCAGGAGTACTTCGCGGAACTGAGTCCCGGCGACCAGGTCACCGCGCACTTCACCATCGAGTCCATCTCACCGTTCAAGCAGACCGGCCTCGGGCACGGGTGCTTCATCACTCTCTTCAAGAACTACGTCGACGCAGCCGGAAAGACTCTGGTGGAAGAGCGATTTCGACTGCTCCGATTCAACCCTGACACGCAGGAGGTGCCCGCATGAGCGAGGCCGCAGTACCGACCAGCCCAGCACCGGTTCCCCGGACCTCGGTGCCCGGACTTACCGTCACCGGAGACAATTCTTTCTTCTTCGAAGCTGCGAAGGAGGGCCGTCTGGAAATCCAGCGCTGTGCGGATTGCAAGACCTTGCGGCACCCGCCGGCACCGGCGTGCCCGTCGTGCCGCTCGTTCAGTTGGGACACAGTCGAATCGACGCGCCGCTGCACCTTGCACAGCTTCACCGTCCTTCACCACCCCAAGGATCCGGCGTTCGACTACCCCCTTGCGGTCGGATTGGTCGATCTGGAGGAAGGCACCCGTCTGGTCGCGGACATCGCGGGAATCGACCACGACGAACTGGAATTCGGCATGGAACTCGAGGTCGGCTTCTCCGAGCACGCTCACGGCGAGATCTTGCCGCAGCTCCGTCGTCGCGGGCAGAGTCCGTCATGAGCTTTCTCGACTGCGTAGTCGGCACTGGTCTGCCTGCACTCGAACTACCGCTGGACCGCACGCTCATCGTGGCAGCCGCGATCTCTTCGCAGGACTTCGAGGACGTCCATCACGATCCGGGCAAGGCTCAGGAACGCGGCACGCCGGACGTCTTCATGAGCATCAACTCCACCAACGGGTTCATCGACCGGTACGTCACCGACTGGTCCGGCCCGGCGTCGCGGATTGTCAAAACCGCACTGAGGCTCGGTGTTCCGAACTTCGCCGGCGACACGATGACCTTCACCGGCGAGGTAGTGGAGAACGACGGTTCAACCGTGACCGTCGCTGTGCAGGGGCGCAACGAACGAGGAACGCACGTCACCGCCACGGTGACGGTGACGTCTGTGGAAGGGGCAACGGCATGAGTCGAGGATTTTCCGGAGCAGCAGCGATCGCCGGAATCGGAGCCACGGAATTCTCCAAGAACTCCGGGCGCAGTGAATGGCAGTTGGCCTGCGAATCCGTCATGGCGGCACTCGACGACGCGCAGATCGAAGCCGAAGAAGTGAACGGTTTTGCGCTGTTCACCATGGAGAACAACCCGGAGATCGCCGTCGCCCGGGCCCTCGGTATCCCCGAACTGACGTTTTTCAGTCGCATCCCGCACGGCGGCGGTGGTGCGTGCGCACCCGTTCAGCAGGCCGCGCTGGCCGTCTCGAGTGGAGTCGCCGACGTCGTTGTCGTTTACCGGGCATTCAACGAACGATCAGGTCACCGATTCGGTGCCGGCCCACCGCCTTTCGCGTACAACCAGTCGACTGACCAGGAATACCGCAACTGGATCAACCCCTACGGACTTCTTACTCCGGCTCAGCAGGAAGCGTTCCTGGCCAAGCTCTACATGCACAAATACGGCGCCACCAGTGCCGATTTCGGGCAGATCTCGGTTCTCTCACGCAAGCATGCTGCCAACAACCCCAAGGCCTGGTTCTACGATCGTCCCATCACCATCGAGGATCATCAGAACTCGCGCATGATCGCCGACCCGATTCGTCTGCTGGACTGCTGCCAGGAAAGTGACGGCGGGCAGGCGCTGGTCATCGTGAGTGCAGAGCGGGCGCGGGATCTGCCGCACAAGCCGGCAATCATCACGGGTGCAGCTCAAGGTGTTGGTCCCCAACAGATTTCGATGAGTAGTTACTATCGTGACGACATCGACAGCATGCCCGAGGTCGAGCTTGTCGCACGTCAGTTGTGGAACCAGGCCGGAATCGGTGTGGACGACATCGATGCTGCCATCCTCTACGACGCATTCACTCCGATGGTGCTGCTCCAACTCGAGGAATACGGGTTCTGTGGACGCGGCGAGGCCAAAGACTTCATTGCGGACGGCAATCTCGAACTGGGAGGCCGACTTCCGATCAACACCAACGGTGGTCAGCTCGGTGAAGGCTACATCCACGGGGTCAACGGAATCGCCGAAGGCGTCCGGCTGATCCGCGGCACCTCCACCAACCAACCTCCGAAGACCCTGAACAACGTCCTGGTGACCGGCGGCTCGCCCGTCCCGCACAGTGCGCTTGTTCTCTCCGCGGATCACTGATTTTCATCGATCACTGAATCTGCACTCCACGTTGAAAGAAAGCAGGAACTATGAACGAGCGGATCACCTATGCGCGGGCTACCCACGGCGAAGAGGAAATTCAGGCGGTAGTCGACGTCCTGCGCAGCGGAAATCAAGGACTGCGTATCGGCAAGAACGTGTTCGAGATGGAAGAACGCATTGCAGCCTTGGCGGGCAAGAAGTTCGGTGTCATGTGCAACTCCGGTTCCTCCGGGTTGTACCTGGCGGTCGAGCTTCTCGGCCTGCCTGCGGGCAGTGAGGTCATCACCTCACCGCTGACGTTCTCCACCGACATCGCACCGATCGTGCGTGCCGGCCTCGTGCCGGTGTTCGTGGACGTCGAGCCCAACACGTTCAACGTCGACGTCACCAAGATCGAGGCCATGGTCACCGAGAAGACCGGTGCCATCCTGATGCCGAACCTGGCCGGCAACTGCCCCGACTGGGACGTCATCCGCGACATCGCGGATCGCCACGGGCTCAAGGTCATCGAGGATTCCTGCGACGCGATCGGCGCCACCCTCCGCGGTACACCCACCGGTTCGCGCGCGGATATCGTCGTTACCAGCTTCTCGATGGCACACATCATCACGTGCGCCGGCACCGGCGGCATGGTGTTGGTCGACGACGAAGCGAGTCGCGACAAAGCGCTGCTGCTTCGCCGTTGGGGCCGACGTAGCGAGCCGAACCTGTTCGGTAGCACGAAGACCGGTCGCGTGTTCCGGGAAGAGCTCGACGGCGTCGACTACGACAACGATTTCATTTTCGAGCTTATGTCGTGGAATTTCGAACCATCCGAACTCGGTGCCGCCTACGGCGTCGTGCAGCTCGACAAGCTCGAACAGAACTACAAGACACGTAAGGCCACGTTCGCGGCCTTCACTGCGGCATACAGTGCGCATCCCGAATTCTTCACACCCCCAGTCGAACTGGACGGTCTGGATACGGCCTGGTTGTGCTACCCGGTGATGATCAACGAGGACGCTCCCTTCACTCGTAGCGATATGCAGGAAGCCATCGAAGCCGACGGTATCGATACGCGAACTGTGTGGAGTGGCAACGTCACTCGCCATCCGATGATGAACAACATCGAATACCGTCAGCCGGCCGAAGGATTGCCGGAAGCTGACGCAGTTTTCGAACGCGGTATGACTCTCGGTATGAGTCACGGCTTGCGCGAAGACGAGGTCGTTCGGATTGCGGAGAGTATCAACCGCTTTGCTTCGAGGTGGAAGTAGCATGACGAGACGTTTCGAAGGTCGCCGGGCGCTGGTCACCGGTTCAAGTCGTGGAATCGGTGCGGGTGTCGCGGAGCGACTGGCAGCGGAGGGCGCCGACGTCGTTTTGGTGGCTCGAACGCTCGGCGCACACGCAACCCTGCTGGGCAGCCTCGAGGAAACCGCTGCTCGAATTGCGAAGTACGGAACCAAGGTTGAGATTGTCGTCGCGGATCTGACGGACGAACAGCAGCGTGACACCGTTGTGCCGCAGGCGATCGAGAAGATCGGCGGGACTATCGACATCCTGGTGAACAACGCGGCAGCAGCGATCTACGCGCCGCTGTCCGAATACCCGCTCCGTCGGCGGCGTGTGGTCTTCGAGGCAAACGTCCACGCGCCACTCGATCTGATGCAGGCAGTAATACCCGGCATGGTGGCACAGGGTTTCGGCTGGATCGTCAATGTGTCCAGTGGAACCACAAAGCAGTGGCAAGGTCCGCCGTTCACGTTGATCGAACCGGGAACAGCGATGACGGTGTACGGAGCCTCCAAGTCGGCGCTGAACCGCATCAGTAACGGCATGGGTGCCGAACTTTACGGCGCGGGTGTGCGCGTCAACACGATCGAACCGCGGGCAGCAGTGCTCAGTGAGGGCGCAAGAGTCCTGGTCGGTGAGACTATCCGTCCGGATCAGGTCGAATCTATGGAACAAATGGTGGAAGCGGTCACAGCGCTGTGTGATTGCGACACCGAGTTCACCGCACAATCATGCGTCAGCCTGGACCTGATCGACGATTGGTCATTGATCGTCCGCGGTCTCGACGCAGCAGAACTTCGAAACGAGGAAATGACATGAACCCCGTCATCGTCGACGCAGCACGCACGCCGTTCGGGAAGCGGGACGGCTGGCTGTCCGGAGTCCACGCGGCCGAACTGTTGGGATACGCGCAGTCCGGTGTGCTCGATCGGGTGGGACTAGACCCGAATACCGTCGACCAGGTGATCGGCGGCTGCGTGACGCCGCTCGGGGAGCAGTTCGGCAACATCGTTCGTACGTCCTGGATGCACGCGGGTCTTCCGCTGAAGGCGGGTTGCACCACCATCGACGCGCAGTGCGGCACGGCGCAGCAGTCGGTGCAGTTGCTGGCCGGTCAGATCGCCATCGGCGCCGTCGACGTCGGCGTTGCCTGTGGGGTGGAACTGATGTCGCGGGCTCCGCTCACCTACAAGGTGGGCACGGGCCTCGGAACGCCCCGACCCGAGTCGTGGTCACTCGATACCGTGGATCAGTACACGGCCGCCGACCGGATCGCCGTCAAGCGCGGTTTCTCGCGCGCAGATATTGACGCCTTCGGGCTTCGCTCGCAACAGCGTGCCGCTGCCGCCTGGGATGCCGGACGATTCGACAAGCACATTATCGACGTGTCGGTTCCGGAGTCCGATGTTCCGATTCACCGCGATCAGGGGCTTCGGGAGTCGAGTTTGGAAGGCCTCGCAAAACTGCGCACCGTCCAGGAAGGCGGATTGCATACAGCCGGAACATCTTCGCAGGTGTCGGATGGGGCGAGTGCTGCCGTGCTGATGTCGGAGAACCGTGCTGCTGCGTTGGGCGTGCGTCCGCGGGCGAAGATATTGGCGCAGTGCGTTATCGGTGGTGACACGGAGTTCATGCTCGACGGTCCGGTGGACGCAGCGTCCATAGTGCTGGAACGGACGGGCCTGACGATTGCCGACATCGATCTGTTCGAGGTCAACGAGGCGTTTGCCTCGGTGCCCATGTCGTTTGCGCAGGTGCACGGCGTCGACCAGGATCTGCTGAACGTCAACGGTGGTGCCATTGCGCTGGGGCACCCGGCCGGAGCAACCGGTATTCGACTGTTGGCCAATGCGATCGATGAACTGGAACGACGCGACAAGTCTATCGCCCTCATCGCGATCTGCGCGTCAGCCGCAACCACCTGCCTGATTCTCGAACGTATCTGACGCCCCAGTAGAACCGAAGATTGAGGAACCAGCCATGGCCCTGCCCCTGCTCGAAGACCACCGTGATCTCGCCGAAGCGGTAGCCGCATTCGCGGCCCGCGGCGGTGTAATTGCCGACACCCGAGCCAATTTCAAGCGGTACGCCGCCGGTGATCGTCCGGATTCCTGGGATTCGCTGGTAAACCAGGGATTGCACGCCGTGCATCTGCCGGAGGTATACGGCGGCGACGGTGCCTCGCTCGCAGAACTTGCGGTGGTGGTCGAGCAGTTGGGCATGGCTCTCTATCCCGGATCGTACGTCCCGACCGTTGTCACCGGCGGAATTCTCGCGACCGGTTCCGGTAGCGCGGCAGCAACAATGTTGAGTGAGTTGGGCGCTGGAGCTACCGGAGCTGTGTCCACGGGTGTCGGGGTAGAGGCAGTCCGCACCGAAACCGGCTGGAGCGTCACCGGTACATCGGATCCGGCCCTGGGTCTACCGGGCGCGGATGTTGTTCTTGTACAGGCCCAGAGCAGCGAAGGTGAACTGTGGTTCCGGCTCACCCCGGCTGCCACAGCGGTAGTCGAGGTCGAGGACGGTATTGACCTGACACGGGCGATCGGCACGTTGACGCTGACCGGTCACCCGGTATCGGACGCGGAGATCGTACATGGTCTGCTGCCGCAGCGTGTCGAGCTGATCGTCAATACCGTGTACGCCGCGGAGGCGAGTGGACTTGCGGCTTGGGCGCTGCGCACCGCTGTCGACTACGTCAAGACGCGAGAGCAGTTCGGTCGCCCCGTCGGCAGTTTCCAGGCAGTTCAGCACAAAGCTGCCATGATGCTCGTGCGCTCCGAAATTGCCTGTGCAGCAGCCTGGGATGCAGCACGGTCGGAAGACCACGACGTGGATCAGCAGCAGCTCGTTTCCGCTCAGGCGGCGCTGGCGGCGTTGCCCATCGGGATCGAGAACGCGCTCGAATGTGTCACATTGCTTGGCGGTGTCGGCTTCACCTGGGAGCACGATGCGCACTTGTATTGGCGTCGTGCACTGAGCATTGCGGCCGTTGTCGGTTCGGAGGAGAGGTGGGCGCACACACTGGGGGAACGCTCCGCCGATGCTGTTCGCGACTTCTCGTTCGTTGATCCCGACCTGTTACCGGAATTGCGCGCCGATGTGCGCCGCGTCTTCGCTGACGTCGAGTTGCTGCCTGATGACGGAACCACCGCCGCAAGTTGGGCTCCGGCGAAGGGGAGTGCTCGGCGCGCACGTTTTGCCGAGGCGAAACTTGTTGCACCGCACTATCGAGCCCCGTATGGGCTGGGAGCGGGACCCAAGGAACAGGCTGTCATCGCCCATGAGTTCGCCACGCGCGGATGGGCGCAACCGTCCACTGTGATCGGTGAGTGGGTGCTTCCGACGATCCTCGAACACGGCAATGCCGAGCAGCACGACAGGTTCGTCGATCCCACGCTGCGCGCCGACATCATCTGGTGCCAACTCTTCAGCGAACCCGGCGCAGGCTCCGATCTCGCTGGGCTGAGCACCAAAGCACGTAAGGTCGACGGCGGCTGGATCATTTCGGGGCAGAAAGTCTGGAACTCGGGTGCACACGAGGCGGATTGGGGCGTCTGCCTCGCCCGCACCGACGCGGATGCACCGAAACACCGGGGACTGTCCTACTTCTTGGTCGATATGACATCGAAGGGCGTCGACGTCCGGCCGCTCAAGCAGTCGACAGGCAAGTCGGAGTTCAACGAGGTGTTCCTCGACGAGGTGTTCATCCCGGACGACTGCCTTGTCTCCGAACCGGGCCAAGGTTGGAAGCTTGCCGCGACAACATTGTCGAACGAGCGCCTGAGTATGGGCAGCACATTGCATCATGGTTCGAGCGATCAGTTCCGAACCGTCATCGCCGACGGTAGTCACGATTGCTCGAGGGAAGACGCCGTAGAAGGATTGGGTCGCAGCATCTCTCGTGAGCTGGCACTATCTGCCATGAACCTGCGCGGCGTCTCGGCCCGCCTGGCCGATCAAGAACCCGGCGCCGAGATCAGCGTCTCGAAGGTGTACAACGCGCTGGCTCAGCGCGAAGGGTCGCGAGATTTGCTCCGTTTGTTGGGACCCCTTGCAGCAGTAGTTGATCCGAAGGCAAACTACGCCATCGACCACATCGGATTGCCCTCCATTCTATTCGGCGGCGGAACCGTCGAAATTCAACTTAACGTCATCGCGCAGCGCGTTCTCGGCCTGCCGCGCTCCTAATTCTCATTCTCGAGGAGTTTCACCATGTACCTGGATTTGTCCGAGGAGTCGAAGACTCTGCGCAAGGAATTGCGCGCGTACTTCGCCGAGATCATCAACGAAGACGACCGCCGCGCGCTCGTCGACCAGACCGAAGGCGGCCCGGTCTTCGACCGCATCCTGCGCCAGATGGGTAAGGACGGCTGGCTGGGACTGGGCTGGCCGGAGGAATTCGGCGGCCGGGGAGAGAACCCCGAAGCTCTGTACGTGTTCTACGACGAGGTGATTCGCGCAAATGCGCCGCTGTCACTGGTCACGCTTAATACCGTCGGCCCCGCACTGATCAAGCACGGAACGCAGGCACAGAAGGACTTCTTCCTGCGGCCGATCCTGGCCGGCGAGTTGATCTTCGCGATCGGGTACACCGAGCCGAACGCCGGTACCGATCTCGCTGCCCTCGAAACACGAGCACGCATCGACGGTGACGATCTGGTCATCAACGGCAACAAGATTTTCACCAGCGCCGGTGTTTTCGCGGACTGGGTGTGGCTGGCTGTACGCACCGATCCGGATGCGCCGACGCACCAGGGTATTTCGGTGGTGTTGGTGCCCACCAGTGCTCCCGGCTTCTCCGTAACCGAGATCCATACCATCGGCGGAATCAGCACGTCGGCAACCTATTACGAAGATGTCCGCGTGCCGCTCACCAATGTCGTCGGTGAACTCAATCAAGGTTGGAAGCTCATCACCAACCAGCTCAACCACGAACGGGTGGCATTGGCCGCTCGCGGCGGTGTCGCCAACGAACTCTTCGCCGAGGTCGTCGAATGGGCGAAGAACGAGCCGGCCGGTGACGGCCATGTCTACGACATCGGTTGGGTGCGAGAGAAACTCGCCGAAATCTACGCCCTGCTCAGTGCAGCCGATCTGATGAACCTTCGGCTGGTCGCGGATGTCGCGGCGAACACCCTGGGCGGTGGAGACTCTGCCGCAGCCAAGATCTTCGGCACCGAAGCTGTCGTGAGTGCGTACGGAATGCTGCAGGAAGTCCTGGGCGCCAAGGGCCTGCTCCGCCCCGGAACTCCGGGAGCGGCGCTCGAGGGTCGCGTCGAAAACTTGGGTCGCCGCGCCCAGAACAACACCTTCGGCGGTGGTACCAACGAGGTGATGCGTGAAATCGTCGCTGCCAAATGCCTGGGAATGACGCTCGCTGCGCGTCGTCGGCCCGTTGTTGTACCGAACGTTATTGCCGCACCGAATGAGAAGAGCTGACATGGAATTCGAATTCGACGACAACCTGTCCGCAGTACGGGATCTGAGTGAATCGATCTTCGCGGCGAAGTCCGGTGTGGATCGCCTGCGTGAGGTGGAGAGCGCTGGCGGTTTCGACGCGAAATTATGGAAGCTGCTTGCCGAGTCCGACATTCTCGGTATTGCGCTGCCGGAAGAGGTCGGTGGCGCGGGCCTCGGAATGCTCGGCCTCGCAGCCGTTCTCGAACAACAAGGCCGTCGTGTCGCGCAAGTTCCATTGTGGTCGGTTATGACGACCGCAGCGCTGCCGATCGCAGAGTTCGGTAGCCCGGAGCAGAAAGCGAAGTGGCTACCCGGTCTGCTCGACGGATCTGTGATCGTCGCGGGCGCGTTCGAAACCGGGCATGGAGCGGACCTGCCGGTTCGGGCCGAGGCGTCGGGTGGCGGTTGGACCCTCCGTGGAACCGTTGAATCTGTGACGGCAGCGGATGTCGCTACGGCACTGCTGGTTCCGGTCGAAATGCCCGGAGGCGATACAAGCGTGATGATTGTGCCCACCGGCAACCTCGTTCGTACCTCGCTGAACGTGACCAATCACGAGAGCAACAGTGCGGTGAGCTTCGACGGAGCAGTCGTCACGGCCGCCGACGTCCTTCCGGGTGACGGAACAGCTATTTTCGATTGGACGATGCGACGAGCACGGGTTGCTCTGGCAGCCTTGGCTGTTGGCGTGTGCGAAGAAGCGTTGGCCATGGCCGCCAAATACACGTCCGAGCGCATCCAGTTCGGTCGACCGATCTCCACGAACCAGGCGGTGTCGGTGCGCGCTGCCGACGCCTATCTCGACACCGAGAGCATTCGCTTGACGGCGCAACGTGCGGCGTGGCTGATGGATACGGGAGCTGAGAGCGAAGCGGAAGCTGCTGCACTCGTTGCCAAGTGGTGGGCGTCGCGTGGTGGACTGCGAGTCGTCCACGCTACCCAGCACCTGCACGGCGGAATCGGCGCTGACATCGACTACCCGATCCACCGCTACTTTTTGTGGGGGCGTCAGATCGCGTTCTCCTTGGGCAGCGCGGGAGCGATCGGAATGGAACTGGGCAATGTCCTGGAGAAGGGCGCTTCGATCGGCGCCCCGGTATGACGCCAGGCGTGAACACTGCGGTGCGTGTGATTCGCGCACCGCAGGGACTTCCACGCGCGGAGGATTTTTCGATCGGTACGGCCGAGGTTCGCCAGCCGCGAGACGGTGAAGTGTTATTCCGGGCCAGTCTTCTGGCGATCGATCCCAGCGCTCGTCGGCGGCTGCCTGCCTCCGACGGGCGTCCGGGTCCACTCGGCGCGGTGGCCGGGATCGGCGGTATCGTCCTTGCCGGGGTGAGCCCACCGCAGGCAGGCCTCGATGGTGCGTTGGTGGGTGAGGTTGTCGCGTCGCGGCATCCGGAGTTTGTACCGGGTGACCTGGTACGTGGCGGAAATACCTGGCAGGTGTTTCACACATTTCGAGGCGAGTATCTGGACTTATTGGAGCCACGTCCGGGATTTCAGTTGGAAGCGGAGCTGGGAGTGCTCGGTAGGCCGGGGTTTGTGGCGTACTGCGGACTGCACTTCGCGGCAAAGCTCGAAGCCGGTATGACGGTGGTGATCTCGGCTGCCGGCGGCGCAGTCGGGATGGTGGCGGGGCAATTGGCTGCGCTGGCCGGAGCCCGCGTTGTCGGAATAGCAAGTGGTGACAAGGTCGCCTACGTCGTAGACGAACTCGGGCTTGCAGACTGCATTGATCGGACGAACGAGACGATCACTGCGGGACTGGCGAGGACCTGCCCGGAGGGCGTCGACTTGTACTTCGACAACGCCGGTGGTGAGACGCTGGCCGCGGTGTTCGAGCAACTCAACGACTTCGGTCAGGTTGTCGTGTGCGGGATGGCAAGTGAGTACAACGGAGCCGAAGCCGACTTCGGCCCACCCTTGCGCCCTGTTCTTCGTAAGCGACTGAAAATTCAGGGCTTTGTGGTCTACGACCATTACGAGCATTATCCGCGTTACCGCGAGTGGGCGCTCGAACAACTCGACGCGGGACGGTTGCGTTACCGCGTGGACGTCGTAGACGGGTTGGAGAATGCCCCGCGGGCGTTGGCAAACGTTCTGACCGGCCGGAACCGAGGCCGTCAGCTTGTACAACTTGGTCCGTTACCACACGTCTTGGGTCAGCGGACACGCCAAGGAACACAGCCCGACACGGTGGTCGGGGAAACGGAAGGTGTATCGGCATGACGAATGACAGCACCACAGCCGCAGGCCTTGCGGTCGTCACGGGTGCGAGCCGAGGAATCGGGCGGGCGATAGCGAGACGTATTGCAGCAGAGGGAATACCCGTTGCGGCAGTCTCTCGCACGTTGCGTTCGGGTGATGGAAATCTTCAGGGCTCGCTCGAGGAAACCGTCGAATTGATTACGGCGGCAGGTGGAACCGCGCAGAGCTTTGCCGTCGATCTGGGTGAACCCGATCTCGATCGCGCCGCTCTGATCGCCGAGATCGAGGACAGCTTCGGGCGCCCGGTGAGCATCCTCGTCAACAACGTGGCCGCGTCCCGGCGTTACGAGACACTCTTTGCGGACATGCCGAGAGAGTGGTTCTACGACTCCGTCGAAACGAACGTGTGGAACACCTGGGACCTGATGAAGGCGGTTATCCCGAGCATGCGCGCGAACGGTGCGGGATGGATCGTCAATATTTCGTCCCGGCAGGCCGGTCCGCGCGTCGGTCCGCCGTTTGCGCCGCATCCGCTGGCCGGTTCTGTCTTGTACGGCGGAACGAAGGCGATGATCGACCGCATCAGCACGGGATCCGCGATGGAACTGTACGGCGATAACATCGCTGTGAATTCGCTTGCGCCCAACCGTGGCGTCGCGACCGAGCACGCTGCCGCAGCGGTTCCGGGATGGCCGTCCGAGCCCGAGGACACGATGGCCGAGGCGGCGCTGCTGCTCTGCACTGCCGAACCGTCCGAGGTAACCGGCCGAGTGGCGTTCAGCCTGCCACTACTGAAGGAATTCGGACGCTCGGTTCATGCACTCGATGGCAGCGGACTGTTGGAGGGCTGGCAACCCGACGATCTCGACGAGAACGGTTTTCCGGGGCACTACCTCACCTTCAATCCGCCGGCGCCGGTGCCGGCCGAACTGCTGAAGTAGGGAGCTAGAAATGGACACGTACGCAGAGATAATTCGAAGCCGCGCTGGGGACGACGGAGGTGGTCTTCGGTACGAGGACAGCTCCTGGTCCTGGCGTGAGGTTGTTCAGGAAAGTGCTGATCGCGCAGCGGCATTGACCGCGTTGATTCCCAAGCCGGACGGCCGTCAGATCCACGTGGGCGTCCTGCTCGAGAATGTTCCGGACTTCGTATTCTGGCTCGGCGCCGGACCTTTGGCCGGAGCTGTCGTTGTCGGTATCAACGCCAGTCGCAGTGGCGCGGAGCTGGCACACGACATCAGCCACGGCGACGTGGACATCGTCATCACCGAGAATGCCTTGGCGCATCTGGTCGACGGAACGGGTCATGGTCTGCCACCCGAGCGCATCCTGAACATCGACAGCCCCGATTATGCCGAGTTCCTGGCGCCGTTCCGCGGAGCACCACTACCCGAGGCGGTGCCGACGCCGGAAGAAAAAGCCCTGTTGCTCTTCAGTTCCGGTTCTACGGGTGCGCCTAAGGCGGTGATCGTCGGTCAGGGACGGTTGGCGCGCTTGACGGTTGCCATGGTTGATCGAGCATCGCTGCGGCGCGATTCCGTGACTTACCTGTGCATGCCTCTCTTCCACGGCAATGCTGTGATGCTGAACCTGGCTCCGGCAATGTGCGTCGGCGCGACGGTTGCTATGACAAGGAAGTTTTCGGCCAGCAGGTTCGGTCCCGACATCCACCGCTACGGCGTCACGTACGTCAACTATGTCGGTCGAGCCCTCTCCTATGTGCTGAGTCAGCCCGAGGACGACAGAGACGCACACAGCACCCTGGAATTGGCCTTCGGTACCGAGGCGTCGGAAACCGACGTCAGACGCTTCTCCGAGCGGTACGGCTGCACGGTGATGGAAGGCTACGGGCTCAGTGAAGGTGTGTTCCGAATCGGGCGCACGCCGCAGACCCCGCGAGACTCCCTGGGCATTCCGCAGAACGGACTCGACATCAGAGTCCTTGACGAGGAGACCGGCCTCGAATGTCCGCCTGCGGAATTCGATAGCGACGGACGTCTGGTCAATGCCGAAGCTACCGGCGAGATGGTGGCAGTAGGCCTCGCCCATACCTTCGAGGGGTACTACAAGAACCCCGGAGCGATGGCGGATCGTGTCAAGGGCGCTGATTTCTGGTCCGGTGACCTTGCCTACCGCGATTCGGCTGGCTACTTCTATTTTGCGGGACGGTCTTCCGACTGGCTGAGGGTAGACAGTGAGAACTTCTCGGCCGCACCGGTCGAGCGTGTGCTGCAACGAGTTCCGGGAATTTCTGCGGCCCCGATCTTTGCGGTTCCGGATCCTCGGACCGGCGATCAGGTCATGGCAGTTCTCGAGATGGACGACGGAGTGAGTTTCGATCCGAAGGCTTTCGGAGAGTTTCTCGGCGAACAGCCTGATATGGGTGCAAAGTGGTGGCCACGCTTCGTGCGGATTGTCGATCAGATACCTCTCACCGGAAGCAACAAGGTCAACAAGGCTCCTTTGCGCCGAACAGCTTGGGCTGCAAAGGATTCCGTTTTCATTCGAATCGGCAAGACGAGTGAGTATGCGCCACTCGGCGATGCCGGACGACGAGAAATCGAGGCCGAGTTCCGGGCGCACGGGCGGTTGGCAATGCTACCGACCGCCGACTGAACGGGGAACCTACCCGGAACGGGCCCGGAGAACTTACGTTTCTCCGGGCCCGTTCCGGTCAGTTCGTCACGCCAGTAGTGTCGAGTGCAATGATGCCCTCTGCGGAGTAGTTTTGTCCCGCAGGTAGTTTCGAGATATAAGGCACCACCTGATCTGCAAATTCCTCCACCGTGAACGTGCCGTCGGCAGCCACGAACTTCTGCTGCACGGTGGGCGGCGCCATCAAAGCAACCATGTCACCGTAAACGACGAAGACCTGACCGTTGATCGTCTCGGCCGCCGGCGTAGCCAAGAAGGATACAAAGGTAGCGACGCGTTCTGGTGCCATGATGTCGAGACCGCCGTTGTGCTCTCCGTCGGCAAAGACCCCGACAGTCATCTCGGTCCGAGCTCGCGGGCAGATGGCATTTGCGGTAATGCCGTACTTCGCCAGCCCACGCGAAGTGGACAGAGTGAGCGCAACGATGCCGGCTTTGGCCGCAGCGTAATTGGCTTGACCCGCGCCGCCGAGCACAAAGGCTTCGGATGCTGTGTTGATCACCCGTCCGTACACCGGCCCCCCGGCGGCTTTGCCCGCGGCTCGCCAATGTACTGCGGCCGATCGCGACAGTGCCGCATGGCCTTTGAGATGAATCGCGATGACGTCGTCCCAGTGCTTTTCGGTCATGTTGAACAGCATTGCGTCACGGGTGATTCCGGCGTTGTTGACAACGATGTCGAGGCTGCCGAATGAATCGACCGCCGCTTCGACCAGACGATCTCCCAGCGACCAGTCGCTGACGTCACCGGTCACGGCTACGCCACGGGATCCGAGAGCCTCGATCTCGCGGACGACATCCTCTGCTGCGGAGCCGATGTCGTTGACAACGACAGATGCTCCACGTGAGGCCAGGGCTAGTGCTTCGGCACGGCCTAGGCCTGCGCCTGCGCCGGTGACGATTGCGGTGCGGCCGGTGAGATCGGTGGCAAGTGAGTTAGACAAGAGCAGGCTCCCTAGGTAGGCCGAGAATGAGTTCGCCGATCTGATTGCGGAGGATCTCGGACGTGCCTCCGGCGATGGTTTGGAATCGAACCTCCAGAAAGCTGTGATGGACAGGCTTTTTCGTTTCGCTATCGCTCGGGAGGAATCCGGAGAGCAGCAGTCCGGCGTCGGCGAGCCTTTGTCCGTGTTCACTGCCGACCAGCTTCAACACCGCGCCTTCGGGTCCCGGACCGGCGCCGAGTACAGCCATTTCTGCGATGCGAGTGGTGAGTGCCCGCAGGGAAAGATCCTCGGCCACAAGGTCGGCCACAGCATCGTCCATTCCTGAGTTCGTAGTGCGCACCACGGTGAACAGATCGTGGATGCTGTAGGTGACGCCCAGGCCCAGTCGTTCACGGCCGATCGTCACGCGTTCGTTTCCGAGAGCAGAGCGTGCAACGCCCCACCCGCCGTTGACGTCACCGAGTACATCGGCGTCGGGAACGAAGACGTCGTCGAGGAAAACCTCGGAGAAGTGTGAGTCGCCGGTGATCTGCTTGATCGGGCGCACCTGCACTCCGGGAGCTGCCATGTCGATGAGCATCATGGTGATGCCCTTATGCTTTCGTGCCTCGGGGTCGGTGCGGACAGTCGCCATGCCGTGCGTCGACGTCACGCCGCCGCTGGTCCACGTCTTCTGGCCGTTGACAATCCAGCCGCCGTCGACGCGGCGAGCCTTGGTAGTGATTCCCGCGGCATCGGAACCGGCGCCGGGCTCACTGAACAACTGGCACCATTTCACCGTGCCCATGAGGCTGGCGTCGACAAAGCGCTCGTGCTGTTCAGCGGTACCGTGTCCGACAACGGTGAGCAGTACCCATTCTCCGATTCCGTACTGCGGCAGATCAATTGTCGACAGTTCCTCTTCCAGGACCAACTGCTCCACGGCATCGGCCCCGCGGCCCCACGGCGCCGGCCAATGCGGAACGGCGTAGCCGGAATCAACCAGTAGGCGACGTAGTTGATCGGCGGGAGCAGCGGCGGCCTTCTTCACGAATTCACGTGCCTGTTCGCGGTACTCGTCGGCCTCGGCCGGCAATTCGATGGTCGATTCGCGCCGGATCCCCGCTGCGGTGGCGTCAGCGATGTCAGCGCGGGCGACGACGGGAGAGAATACCGCGTTCAGAGCGCCGGCGCGACGCAGATACAGGTGGGCGTCGTGTTCCCAGGTGTACCCGATTCCGCCGTGGATCTGGATGCACTTCTGGGCGACCCGCATGGCTGCGGGCAGAGCTGTCACAACTGCGACTGCTGCTGCCAACGAGCCCTGATCCTCGTTGTCGGATGCTGCCTGCGCTGCGTCCCAGGCAGCCGCGGTGGACATTTCGCGGTCCACCAGCATGTTCGCGAGGATGTGTTTGACCGACTGGAACGAGCCGATCGCGCGGCCGAACGCGAAGCGGTCCTTGGCATACTCGACAGCCAGTTTCGTGGCCGCAGTGATCACGCCGGCCGCTTCGGCGGCAGCCAGAGTGCGGCCGATCGAGACGGCGTGTGCACCCGCGCCCGCCAGAACTGCGACGGCGTCGACGCTGCCGTTGGTGGTCACTGCCGAGACACTGCGAGTCGGGTCAAGCGTCGGCGACTCCGTCACCTGCACCTGCTCGCGTCGCAGCACGACGACGTCCTCGCCGATCGAGACGAGGAGGACGTCGGCCATTGCCGCGCAGAGCATCTCTACCGGTGCAGCCAACTCCACGGACGAACCTGACAGTGTGGCAGTGGCGCTGATCCCGGCCGTCGCGACGACGGTTCCGTCGATCAGGCCCGGAAGTAGCGCCTTCTGTTGCTCGCTGGTGCCCGCTGCCGCGATGACAGCCGACGCCCACACCGTCGGAAGCAGTGGCCCGGGTGCCAGCGCCGCGCCCAATTCCTCCACGACTACCGACAATTCCGGCAGACCGAATCCGGCGCCACCGTACTCTTCCGGAAGATGGACGCCCAGCCAGCCGAGTTCCGCGAAAGTCGACCATCCTGAGGGCAATTCGTTTGTCGGCTTGTCGAGGCATACCCGAGCCTCGATGAGCGGTTCCGCCCGCGAGATGTAATCGCGAACCGATTGTGCGAGGGCGCGCTGGTCTTCGGAAAGTGCAATGGACATAGAGAATTACCTCGTTACACGACTGAGCCCGCAGGCTGATTTCCCCGGCCCGGGATTACCGCAGACAGGAGTTGTTCCCTCTACTCGTATCACGACAATCCTGGCCGTAGCGGTGAATCCCGCTAAGTGGATAGTCGAGTGGCCCAGCGCATCGGCAATCGGCGCGCTACTGTGCGAACCGTGAATCGTGTCAGTTCGTTCATCCGTCCGTTGGTTCCTCGCGATCCGAACGAGGAACACCGAGTAGCCACACCACTCGAACTGCTGACGGACCTGTGTTTTGTCGTGGCAGTTGCCCAGGCCGCCACGGGACTTCACCACGCAATCAGTGAAGGGCACGCGGCTTCAGGTGTCGGCCACTTCGCGATGGCCTTCTTCGCGATCTGGTGGACATGGCTCAACTTCACGTGGTTTGCTTCCGCCTTCGACAACGACGACGGTATCGCACGGTTGCTCACGATCTTTCAAATTCTGGGATCGTTGGTACTGGCCGCCGGAATCGCGCGATTCTTCGACAACGACGCACTTCTGATCATCATCGGATACGTCATCATGCGAATAGCGTTGGTGATTCAGTGGATTCGAGTCTCGAGAAACTGTCCCGAATATGCGCTCACCGCACGGAGATACGCACTCGGTGTCGTTCTGGTTCAGCTCGGGTGGATCGGCTTCTACTTCGTGCCGTCAGCTCTCTACGTGCCGACGTTCCTGTTCCTGGTTCTCTGCGAATTTGCAGTGCCCGTCATCTCGGAGAAGACGGGGATGACGCCCTGGCATCCGCACCACATAGCCGAGCGATACTCGCTGTTCTTCATCATTGTACTGGGCGAGACCATTCTTTCGACGACTGTCGCGATTCAGGACGCGGTGGCCGGCGAACAACCGGCGGCCAAGGTTGCGTACGTCGTGATCGGCGGCATTCTCATCGTTTTCAGCCTGTGGTGGTTGTACTTCCAGCGAAACGCGGGCGACGCCCTCGGTGGTGACGATGCGTCACCCTTCGTCTGGGGCTTCGGGCATTACTTCATCTTTGCTGCGGCAGCGGCCATCGGCGCCGGACTGGCTGCGCGAGTCGACTATTGGACCGGCCACGGTGACGGTAGCGCCCTGGTGACCGGGGCTGCCGTCACAGTTCCGGTCGCGGTCATCCTTGCGGCGTTGTGGTTCATTCACATTCGCCTGCACGATTCGTCGGCGCGGACGTTGGCTCCGTTCGCAATCACCGTCGTCGTCGTTCTGGGTGGCACCTTCACCGCCGTGCCGGAACTTGTCGCCGGCTTGGCGTGCGCGGCACTCCTAGCAGTGGAGTTGGTTCTCACCGAAGGCGCCAAGGCCGAGGCCTAGCGAGCGGAGAGGCGTTCCTTGCGCAGCTGATCGACCTCAGGGAGGTGGAGCGGTGCCAGTTCATCTACGCCCAAAGCGCGCTTGAGCAGGAGATCAGCCAGTTCAGGATTGCGGGCCAACGCCGGTCCGTGCATGTAGGTGCCGATCACGGATCCCTGGACGACGCCCTCGAAGCCATCGCCGACGCCGTTGCCGACGCCATGGGTGACGCGCGCAAATCCTGAGGCAGCGGTGCCCAGAGTTGTTCCACCGCGATGGTTTTCGAAACCTGAAAGTGGGGCGCTCAGGCCGTCGATCAGTGGCTTGGTGATCACTTCGCCGATGGAACGCTTTTCCTGCGGCGAGGTGGTGACGTCCAGCATGGAGACGCCGTCGACGCGCTCGCCGCTGGAGGTTTCGTACCAGTTGCCCAGAACCTGAATGGCCGCGCAGATAGCCAGGACCGGCGCTCCACGCTCTGCTGCGCGTTGCAGGCCCGGATACTTGGTGAGGTGCCGTGTAGCGAGTCGCTGCGCGGAATCCTCCGCGCCGCCGAGGGTGTAGACGTCGAGTGAGTCCGGCACCGGGTCATTGAGTGTGATGTCGATGATTTCGGCGTCGTACCCGCGCATCCGCAGACGCTGACGCAGGATCAGAGCATTGCCGCCGTCGCCGTAGGTGCCCATGACGTCGGGGAGGACCAGGCCGATACGCACTGTCGAGTCAGACATCGCGGGTCTCCTTGGCGATAGCAGTGTTCAAGTCGCGAAATGCCGTGTAGTTGGCGAGCACTTCCACGCGTCCGGGTGGGCAGGAAGCGATGGCGCGCAAGGGGTCCGGATCAAGCGTGTGCTCGACGCCGGCGTAGGTGAGGCGGACGGCCAGGTCGGTTCCGCGCTCGCCGGCAGCGATCACTTTGACGCCTTCGAAGTGCTCGAATTTCACGTCCCATAGCCACGAGAGGTCTTCGCCGTCCGGGACCTGTCCGTTGACTGCGATGACGAGGCCGTCGACGCTCGGATCGATCATGGACAGGGCTTCCTGCCAGCCGGCAGGATTTTTCGCCAGCAGCATGTGGACGGAGTGGGCTCCGACCTGGACGGTGCTGTAGCGCCCGGCAACTTCTTGGACTGTGGACGCTGCGGCAACGGCATCTGCCGCGTCGGCGCCCAAGGTGACCGCTGCGGCAACAGCCTGAGCGGCGTTGCCGCGGTTGGCTTTTCCGGGCAGAGTTAGTGTCATCGGGATGGTCAGGCCGTCCGGGCCGTACAGGTTGTTGTCGTCGAGCCACCATGACGGCTCAGGCCGCGCGAAGTCCGAACCCGTACTGCGCCAGTGCTTTCCCTCCCAGACGATAGGCTCGCCGGTGCGCGGGCAGCTGACCGAATCTCCGGCCCAGCCGCCGCCGGCGGCAACCCACACGACATTGGGTGCGTCGTAGGCAATCGACGTGATCAATACGTCGTCGCAGTTCGCGATGATGACCGCATCCGGGTGCGCATCGACACATGCCCGCAACCTGCGTTCGATCATGTTGATCTCGCCGACTCGGTCGAGCTGATCGCGGCTCAGGTTCAGCAGCACGATCACTTCGGGGTTCACGGCGTCGGCAACGTGGGGGACATGCAGTTCGTCAACTTCCAGCACAGCGATGGGAGCGTTCAAGCGGGTTGCCAGGGCCGCGACGATGCCGGCGTCCATGTTGGCGCCGTCCGCTTGTGTCGCCACCTCGCCGACGGTGGCGAGAGCCGCTGCGGTCATGCGCGTCGTCGTGGACTTACCGTTGGTTCCGGTGACCACGACGGTGCGCTTCCCGCGTCCGAGCTGTGTCATGAGCGTCGGGTCGATCTTGAGGGCTATCAGCCCGCCGATCATCGAGCCTTTGCCTCGGCCGGCTTTCTGCGATGCCCAGGATGCTGCTGCGGCAGCGCGCAGGGCGAGCTTTCCGCGCGCCGTGATCGTTAGTCCAGTTCCCACGGCCCGAGTTTTGCACAGCGTGCACTCAGACGCCGAGTCGCGCAGGTGGTTCGAGTGGAGTTGTGCTCGAGGGAACAGTCACCGTGGGTGCCGGGCGCCTCTGCGTGGCGATCGCCCCGGCGATGACGATAACGGCTCCCACCAGTGACAACGGGCTGGGGGTCTCATGCAGGAACAGCCAGGACGCACCAATTCCGACAATCGGGACCAGGAGGGAGAGGGGAGCCACTTTGCCGGCGGGGTAGCGACTCATCAGTGTGGTCCAGATGCCCGTTCCGACGATGGTGCCCAGCAGAACGATGTAAGCGAGGCCGATCAGCGACGGCAGACCGTCGACGCTCAATGTCGTCGCGAGAGCATGCCAACCCGCGGTGGGGCCTTCGACCGCCGCCGACAGCGCCAGCATCGGGAGGGGGGGGATGACGCACATCCACAACATCAGCCGCATCGGCTGGGGATCGCCGACGGTATTCGCGGCGGCCAGGCGGCTGCCGAGGTTGCCGAATGCCCAGGACAGGCCCGCCAGAAGTGTCAGGATCACGGGCAGTAATGCCGCATGATGCGAGCGATCCCAGCCGATCAGCGCCATTCCGGACACGGCGACGCCGATCCCGGAAACCTGCCACACGCTGAGTTTTTCGCGAAGCAGGAAGGCACCCAACAGGACCGTGAACGGCGCGGATGACTGCAGGACCAGCGACGCCAACCCGGTCGGCATTCCGGTGTGCATCGCCCAGAACAGAAACGCGAATTGACCGAAGCCGAAACCGAAACCGTAGAGCAGCAACCATCGAATCGGAACCCGCGGCCGCGGCACGAAGATCACCACTGGAATCGCGATGAGCAAAAAGCGTAGTGCGGCAAAGAAGAACGGCGGAAAATGGTCGAGGCCCACGCGAATCGCCAGGAAATTGAGTCCCCACAAGACGATGACGGTCAATCCGAGCAGTCGGTCGCGGGGAGTCATGACAGTTATCGTGAGCCGTTCAAAGCATCAGCACAAGCGAATAAAGATGCACGATTGATGTAGTTTTGCTACATGGATGCGGCCCGGTTGAGAGTTCTTCGAGAACTGGCCGACAGGGGGACCGTCGCAGCTGCCGGAGTGGCACTTTCGATGACGCCGTCCGCGGTCTCGCAGCAACTCAAGATCCTCGCCCGCGAGGCCGGCGTGCCTCTCCTGGAACCCGACGGCCGGAAACTTCGACTCACCGATGCCGGTCGCGCATTGGTTTTGCGTGCGGACGACGTCGTGGCCGCTCTCGAGCGCGCCGACGCGGAGATGGCGTCGTACCGAGGTTCGCCGCGGGGCAAAGTGCGCGTGGCGTTCTTCCCGTCAGGCGCCGCTCTACTGCTGCCCGGGGTATTGACCGCGCTGCAAGGCTCGGGTGTGGATATCGACGCCTGCGACGTCGATCAACCGGCGTCGGCGGTTCCGGGATTGTTGGCCGATCACGATGTGATTCTCACGCACCGCGACGAGCGCGCCGCCGGAACGTCATTTCCGCGAGTCACCGTGCAGACTTTGATGCGCGAACCGATCGACTTGGTGTTGCGGCCGGATCATCCCTTGGCCAAGCAGGATTCGGTTCGGTTGGAACAATTGGCTGATGAGAACTGGATAAGCGTGCGTGGCGGTTTTCCGGTCGACGACGTACTGCTTTCGGTTGCGGCTGTTACCGGTGTGCAACCGCGGGTCGGGCATCGGATAAACGATTTCCGTGTTATCGAGGAGTTGGTGGCGGCCGGGCACGGAGTGGCATTGATGCCGCGTCACGCAGTCACTCATTCCGGGGTGTCGAGGAAACCATTGGCTGGTGTGCGCGCTGCTCGTGTCTATGAATTGGCAACGCGGTTACAGGCTGATCGAAGTCCGGCGATCGGAGTGGTGCTCGAGGCTTTCCGCGATGTGGTGCGGGCAGTCGCGGAATGAACGCAAAAACGGGAGCAACACGATTAGTGTCGCTCCCGTTTCGGTAGTGCGTCCCCACATGAATCGTGGGGCAGATATCAGGCGAGGGCCTTAGCCTTCAGTGCTGCGAATTCATCTTGCGTGATGGTGCCGGCGTCGAGAAGTGCCTTGGCATCAGCAATTGATTCGGCCGGAGACTTACCGGCAACCTCGCGGATGTAGCTCTCCTGCGCCTGCTTGACGTGCTGAGCAGCCTCGATGGAGCGCTGTGCCATTCCGTCACTCTTCACGATGAGATACACAAGCGCGGTGAGCCACGGGATGACGAAGAGGAAGAAAATCCAGATCGCTTTCTTCCATCCGGAAGTCTTGTGATCGCGGAACAGGTCCGTAATGATCGAGAACAGCAGAATCAGGTACGCGACGAACGCGAACGTGATGACGATCAGCCAGAGGAAATCCCAGAAGGAATCCATTGTCGAGCTCCATTTCGCAAGGTGGATTAATCTGAGCTGACTATCTCACGCGCGAGCACTGTCTGCATCATCCTTGATGGGTGATTCGCGAACACTACCGTCGCCGAGTTACACCTTCATGTCCGATGTAATTGTCAATCTTTGGTAGTTCATTGCTCGAGTAAATCGACGGTGGGCGGAAATGACTGTGGCTCCTATCCCGTTGGGATAGGAGCCACAAGTCGAGAGATCAGGTGAAACTAGCTGGCGCGGTTAACCGCCGAGACCACGGCGCGCAGTGACGCGGTCGTGATCGAGGTAGCAATTCCGACGCCCCAGACGACGGTGCTCTGGCCGTCCGGACCGGTCACGGCACACTCGACGTAGGCCGCAGCCTGAGCGTCGTCACCAGCGGACATGGCGTGTTCGGAGTAGTCGAGAACCCGAACGTCGAAGTTGATGCTGCCCAGGGCGTCGACAAAGGCAGCGAGCGGTCCGTTGCCGGTGCCCGAGATTTCCTGCTCCTTGCCGTTCACCTTCACGATTGCGGTGATGGAGTCGGTGCCGCCGTCCTCTTCGGACGCGGTGACCTTCTGCTTCATGCGCTCGAGTGGCGTGACGGGAACCAGGTACTCCTCGTGGAAGACGTCCCACATTTCCTTCGGCGAGACCTCGCCGCCCTCACCGTCGGTGATCTTCTGGACGGACTGCGAGAACTCGACCTGCAGGCGACGCGGCAGCACCAGACCGTGGTCGGCCTTCATGATGTACGCAACGCCACCCTTGCCGGACTGCGAGTTGACGCGGATGACGGCCTCGTAGCTGCGGCCGACGTCCTTGGGGTCGATGGGCAGGTACGGAACCTGCCACAGGATGTCGTCGATGTCGGCGTTCTGGCTGTCGGCGTCGACCTTCATGGCGTCGAGGCCCTTGTTGATGGCGTCCTGGTGGCTGCCGGAGAACGCGGTGTAGACAAGGTCGCCGCCATACGGGTGACGCTCGTGGACGGGCAGCTGGTTGCAGTACTCGACCGTGCGACGGATCTCGTCGATGTTGGAGAAATCGATCTGCGGGTCGACGCCGCGCGTGAACATGTTCAGACCCAAGGTGACCAGGCAGACGTTGCCGGTGCGCTCACCGTTGCCGAACAGGCAGCCTTCGATGCGGTCGGCGCCGGCCTGGTAGCCCAGTTCGGCTGCAGCGACGCCTGTTCCGCGGTCGTTGTGCGGGTGCAGCGACAGAATGACGGAGTCGCGGCGGGCCAGGTTGCGGTGCATCCACTCGATGGAGTCGGCATACACGTTGGGGGTGGCCATCTCGACGGTTGCCGGCAGGTTCAGGATGACCCGGTTGTCCGGCGTCGCACCCAGGGTTTCGGTGACGGCGTCACACACTTCCTTGGCGTACTCGAGCTCGGTGCCGGTGTAGGACTCGGGGGAGTACTCCCAGCGCCAGTTGGTGTCCGGGTACTTCTTCGACTCGGCGAGTACCAGCTCGGCGGCGTCGGTGGCGATCTTCTTGATCGTGGTCTTGTCGGCACGGAAGACGACGCGGCGCTGCAGGATCGAGGTGGAGTTGTAGAAGTGCACGATCGCGTTCTCGGCACCTTCACACGCCTCGAACGTGCGCTTGATCAGCTCGGGACGCGACTGCGTCAGCACCTGAATCGTGACGTCGGACGGGATTGCTCCGTCTTCGATGATCTCGCGGACGAAGTCGAAGTCCGTCTGGCTCGCGGACGGGAAACCGACCTCGATCTCCTTGTAGCCCATGCGGACCAGCAGGTCGAACATGCGACGCTTACGCGCCGGGCTCATCGGATCGATCAGGGCCTGGTTGCCGTCACGCAGATCCACGGCACACCACTGCGGTGCGCGATCGATGATCTTGTCGGGCCACGTGCGGTCCGGCAGCGACACCGTCTCTACTTCTTCGGCGAAGGAGCGGTAGCGGAACGTCGGCATCGACGAGTTCTTCTGCGTGTTCCACGCAGGCTGGTCGGCGGGCGCCGGCTTCGTGGGAGGAGTGATGGTGCGAGAGCCGGTGGTGAATGCGTCAGCGGGGGACATGGGTGTGATCTCCAGGATTGTGGACCCGGCCTGATGACCTGTTGGTCATGACCGAATGTCCGGAAGGCTTGGTCGACCGGCGCACACAAAACCCCGCGACGGGAGGCCAGTCTGGATCAGACCCCGTCGCGGCAACCAAGGAGGAGTGCGCGCTGCATGCTGTGCACTCTACTCCTGAGATGTGGAAGAAGGTGGTGGGGTTGCGCGACATGCCGAATTTGTCGGGCGTTCGGTGCTGTTGTTTCGCACGTCGAAGTGATCGACTGACCACATGGATCCCCGAATCGACGTGGCACGCGCCTATCTCGACGCTTTGCTCAACCGCGATGGCAGTTCCGTTCCGTTGGCCCCGGACGCAGTTCGGCACGAAGTCGGGCTGAAGACGGGATTTTCGGGAAATCATTTGCGGCGCAGCCTCTCTGGAGGTCCACAGTATCGTCTCGTACGCGCGATTCGTGACATCGACTGGACGGTGAACGGTGACGACGTGACTGCCGAATACCTCCTCGATGCGGGCCTGTTCGGGCGCAATCTGATGACGGTGCGAGTCACCGAGACCTTCCGGATACCCACAGACGACCTCCGTATTCACCGCATCACGGCGAAGATTCGGCCCTATCGCGCCGCCTCCGCGTGACGCGAGCGTTGCGCTGGATCGTCTGTTCGTTGTTGATCGTTCTGGCCGCGCTGAGCTCAGCAGCATCAGTGGTCGCTCTGTTCGTCCACACTCAGGTCAATGACACCGACAGTTATGTCGAGACCGTGGCGCCCTTGGCGTCGGATCCCGCAGTGCAAGCAGCAGTGGCCGATCGACTGACCGAAGAACTGACTCGGCGGTTGGACGGGTTTCCGCAGGTGCTGACGCGTCCGGCCGAGAACCTCGTTCGCGAGGTGGCGTTCACGCTGGTTTCGAGCGATCAATTCGCGACGCTCTGGACCGGCGTCAACCGTCAAGCCCACGCGCAACTGGCCGCTGCCGTCACCGGCCAGGCAACCGACGGCATCGTGCGCGCAGACAATACGGGAACCGTCACCGTGTCCCTGGAACCAGTCATGACCGAACTGCGGACGCGTCTACGCGATCGCGGATTCACCCTCGTCGACAGGCTCCCGGCGTTCGATCCGCAGTTCGACATCCTGCAGTCGGACGAACTGGTGCACGCGCAAAGGTGGTCGAATGCACTCGACCGCGCCGCATTGTGGTTGCCCTGGGCCGCAGCGATCTGTGCTGTCTCTGCCGTCGCGATCGCGCCCAAGCGAATGCGGGCGTTGTCACTGGTCGGCCTCGCCACTGCGGTAGCGATGCTCGCGCTGTTGGCGACACTGACCGTCGTACGTCGGACCTATCTGCAAGATCAAGACATCCCGTCGCCCGCAGCGGCCGTTGCGGTGTACGACACACTCGCAACTTCGCTGGTCAACAGCATTCGTGTCCTTCTTGCCTGCGGAGTTGCGGTTGCGGTGGTGGGTTACGTGGCGGGTAGTTCGCATTCTGCGACGTCGATCCGAAGCAGGATCTCAGGACGCGTCGGGAAGTCCCAGGACCACCTCGGTAAGCTCGACCTCTGATATCTGTAATCAATTTCGACCTGGAGGTAGAAACGCGTGGCTCTCGTCGTCCAGAAGTACGGCGGATCCTCGGTGTCATCCGCCGAGCGCATCCGACGAGTCGCTGAACGGATCGTCGAGACCAAGAGGGCCGGCAATGATGTCGTCGTCGTGGTGTCTGCGATGGGCGATACCACCGATGAGCTGCTCGACCTGGCTCAGCAGGTGTGCCCTTCACCGCCGGCCCGTGAAATGGACATGCTGCTGACTGCTGGTGAGCGCATCTCCAACTCCTTGGTCGCGATGGCAATTCATTCACTCGGTGCCGAGGCTCGCTCGTTCTCGGGCTCGCAGGCCGGAGTCATCACCACCGGCAGCCACGGCAACGCCAAGATCATCGACGTCACACCCGGCCGCGTGCGCGCTGCGCTGGACGAGGGGTCGATCGTTCTGGTCGCCGGGTTCCAGGGCGTCAGCCAGGACAGCAAGGACATCACGACGCTCGGACGTGGCGGCTCGGACACCACTGCTGTTGCATTGGCAGCTGCACTGAACGCCGACGTCTGCGAGATCTATACCGACGTCGACGGCGTCTTCTCCGCTGATCCGCGCATCGTCCCGGACGCTCATCGTCTCGAGACCGTTTCCTTCGAGGAAATGCTCGAACTTGCAGCGAGTGGCGCCAAGGTGCTCATGCTCCGCTGCGTCGAATACGCCCGTCGTTACAACGTGCCCGTGCACGTCCGTTCGTCATACACCACCAAGCCCGGAACAATCGTGTCCGGATCGATGGAGGACATTCCTGTGGAAGAGGCCCTGCTCACCGGAGTCGCGCACGATCGCGGCGAAGCCAAGGTCACCGTTGTCGGATTGCCGGATACACCGGGCCACGCCGCCAAGGTGTTCCGCGCAGTTTCCGATGCCGAGATCAACATCGACATGGTGCTGCAGAACATCTCCAAGGTGGAGACCAACAAGACGGACATCACCTTCACACTGCCGACGGCCGACGGCCCCAAGGCAGTCGAGATGCTGACCAAGCGTCAGGACGAGATCGGGTTCACCCAGATCTTGTTCGACGACCACATCGGCAAGCTCTCCCTCGTCGGTGCCGGCATGCGTAGCCACCCGGGCGTTACGGCGACGTTCTGCGAGGCGCTCGCCGAAGCGAACATCAATATCGACCTCATCTCGACCTCCGAGATCCGCATTTCCGTGCTGGTCAAGGACACCGAATTGGACGACGCCGTGCGGGTTATCCACGCCGCGTTCGGACTTGGTGGAGACGAAGTAGCCGTAGTACACGCAGGAACAGGACGGTAGTTTTCAGATGACAACCATTGCTGTAGTCGGCGCGACCGGTCAGGTCGGCATCGTTATGCGCACGCTGCTCGAAGAGCGGAACTTCCCCGCAGACAAGGTGCGGTTCTTCGCATCTGCTCGTTCTGCCGGTAAGAAGCTGACGTTCCGCGGCGAAGAGATCGTCGTCGAGGATGCTGCTGCAACCTCTGACGACGACCTCAAGGGTATCGACATCGCCCTGTTCTCCGCTGGTGCGACGCTCTCGCGTGTCCAGGCACCGCGGTTCGCCGCTGCCGGCGCCACGGTTGTCGACAACTCCTCCGCGTGGCGCAAGGATCCCGACGTTCCTCTCGTGGTCAGCGAAGTCAACCCGCAGGACGCGAAGAACCTGGTCAAGGGCATCATTGCAAACCCCAACTGCACCACCATGGCAGCAATGCCGGTGCTGAAGGTACTGCACGACGAAGCCGGCCTGCAGCGACTCATCGTCTCGAGCTACCAGGCTGTTTCCGGTAGCGGCATCGCCGGCGTCGAGGAACTCCTCGGCCAGGTACGCGCAGTTGTCGGCGACGCCGAGAAGCTGGTCCACAGCGGCAGCGCCGTCGATTTCCCGGCCCCGAACAACTACGTTGCTCCCATCGCGTTCAATGTCCTGCCCCTCGCAGGTTCGTTGGTCGACGACGGTAGCGGCGAGACCGACGAGGATCAGAAGCTCCGCAACGAGAGCCGCAAGATCCTGGGTCTTCCGGGTCTCCTGGTTTCCGGTACCTGCGTGCGCGTTCCGGTGATCACGGGCCACTCGCTTGCGATCAATGCCGAGTTCGCCAACCCGATCTCGGTCGCTCGCGCGAAGGAAATCCTTGCCGACGCTCCCGGCGTCGAACTCGTCGAGGTTCCCACGCCATTGGCAGCTGCCGGTAGCGATGTTTCGCTGGTCGGACGTATCCGTCAGGACGAGGGTGTTCCCGAAGGCCGCGGACTCGCTCTCTTCGTTTCGGGCGACAACCTGCGTAAGGGTGCTGCGCTCAACACCATTCAGATTGCCGAACTGCTGGTCGGCTAGTTCTCTTCGTCAGTGGCCCCGTACCTCTCGAGGTGCGGGGCCACTGATGTTTGTGCCCGAAGTGAGCACCCTTTGTGCACAGTGAGCGCCGTTTTCAGCATGCTGCAATGGGTGCTCACTGGAGGGAAAGGGCGCGAGCTTCGGTTAGCTTGCGAAAAAGATTTGGTCGAGTGATCCGAAGGGGTTGGTCACCGGGGGCTCGGGTGTCACCGATGCGGGGGTGACGGTGAGGGTGACGGTCTTGGTTGTGGTGCCTGCGCTGTTGGTGGCGGTGATGGTGATGGTGGATGTGCCTGCGTCAGTGGGTGTTCCGGCGAGGGTTCCGTTGGTGAAGGTGATT
>NZ_JALGQH010000036.1 GCF_022810305.1 Rhodococcus sp. ARC_M6 | reverse complement strand
CGAGTGACGGAGACGTACTCGATCGGGAACGTCAACGGACGTTCCAGCCCGAGTAGCTCCTGCAGAACGATATTGACGACGCCACCGTGGCAGAACACAGCCACGGTGGCGTCGTTGTCTGTTGATGCGACGATGTCGTCGAGGGCGCCGAGTACGCGGGTCCGGAACGCGTCGGCGTCCACGAATTCAGGTAGCCAACCGGCCTTGATCCGCGCATAAGTCTCGGGTGCCCGTTCCATGACCTCGTGCATGGGGACGTAGTGGGACTGGTCGGAGTCGTACTCGGCCAACCCCACCTGCTCGGTGACGGGTAGGCCCAGCACCTGAGCCACCGGATCTGCCGTCTGGAGAGCACGTTTCTGGGGACTGCTGAACAACCCCGAAATCTTGTACGGGGCCAACGCCGCAGGCAGCCGGTGTGCCTGGGCGTGGCCCTCGTCGGTCAACGCTGGATCAGCGTGGCCTTCCGTGACCTCGGCGAGTTCAGGAAGAGCGTGTCGGATCAGCAGTAGTTGCACACGGGACACTTTGCCAGACGGCGGTATCGGCCGGAATCGTGCCGTCGCCCGGGAGCGGACCGCTGGCGAGCAGTACCTCTCCGTCGGGAAGCGCGATCGGATCGGCCAAGGTGTTCACGACGACGCGCAGCGTACTGCCGCGCTGGAAGTCCAGTACCTGATCGTTGTCGTCGCTCATCCAGGTCAGCGGCTCGGTTGCCAGTGCTGTGATGCTGCGTCGCAGAGCGAGTGCGCTGCGGTACAGCTCGAGGGTGGAATCTGCCTGACCGGTCTGGGCCTCGACCGTGCGATCGGCCCAGCCCTTCGGCTGCGGCAACCACGGGGACGCATTGGCGTCGTCGGGACTGAATCCGTACGGCGCGGTGTCACCGGACCACGGCAGCGGAACTCGGCAGCCGTCGCGGCCACGTTCCTTGTGGCCGCTCCGCTCCCAGATGGGATCCTGCAGCTGGTCATCGGGAATGTCCTCGACCTCGGCCAGCCCCAACTCTTCGCCCTGATACATGTAGACGCCGCCCGGAAGAGCGAGCATCAGCATCATGGCAGCGCGTGCCCGACGTTCCCCGAGCTCGAAGTCGGCGGGGATGTCGCGGATCTGGCTGAGAAACGACACACGCGAATCAGTCTGCGGCCTGGCATATTTCGACAGGTGCCGGGCGCCGTCGTGATTCGAGAGCACCCACGTCGGGGATGCGCCGACCTCGGCATGCGAGATGATCGTGCTGTCGATGACCGTCCGTAACTTCGACCCGGTCCACGGTGAGAGCAGGAAGTCGAAGTTGAAGGCGCTGTGCAACTCGTCGGGACGCAGGTAGCGCGCAAGCCGCTTCGGGTTGCCCACCCAGGCTTCGGCGACAAAGACGCGCGGCGGATCGTAGCTGTCCGCCACCGCACGCCAGGAACGGTAGATCTCGTGAACCTCGTCGCGGTCGAAGTGGGGATGCGGCGCCGGGTCGGAACCGTCGGCTGGGATCGGCGTCGGGTATTTCAAACCGTTGAGGTCGGGCAGATCGGCGTCCTTGGACAGGAATTGGGCGACGTCGATGCGGAATCCGTCGATACCGCGGTCGAACCAGAATCGCAGCGTCGTCTCGAAATCGGCACGAATATCGTCGTTGCGCCAGTTCACATCCGGCTGTTCCGGCGTGAACAGGTGCAGGTACCACTCGCCCGGGTTTCCGTCGGCATTCTTGACTCGTGTCCAGGCGGGACCGCCGAATGAGCTGACCCAGTCGTTGGGCGCCTCGTCGCCGTTCTCTCCCTTGCCCGGATGGAAGTGGAACCGTGCACGCTCCGCCGAACCGGGTGCGGCCAGCAAAGCTTCCTGGAACCACGGGTGAGCGTCGGAAACGTGGTTCGGTACCAGATCGAGGATGACGCGCATACCGAGACCCTGGGCCTCGGAGATCATGGCCTCGGCCTGTTCCATTGTGCCGTAAGCGGGTTCGATGCTGCGGTAGTCGGAGATGTCGTAGCCGGCATCCTCCATCGGCGACGGGTACCAGGGGTTGACCCAGATGGCGTCGACACCCAGATCTGCCAGGTAGCTCAGACGATCCCGGATTCCCGCGATGTCGCCGACGCCGTCACCGTTACCGTCGGCGAAACTGCGGATGTAGACCTGGTAGATAGCGGCGCTCCGCCACCAGTCGATGTCGCGGGAAATGTTGTCGGACAAGGTACTTCTCATCTCGGTAGTGGTGATCATAAAACTATGAGGGGGCGCAGGGTGTTCTCGGCGATCTCCAGCCCGGTTTTGATGCGTTGTTCTCCGCCGCGCCACACGGGGTCCTCGTGTTCCACGGAAAGTGTTCCGGTGAAACCATGTTCGTAGAGGGCATCGACGATGGGGCTCCAGTCGATCTGCCCGCGGCCGGGTACGCGGTAGCGCCACCATCCGACGTCCCACGGGTTTTCGCGTACAGCTTTGCCGAAGATTCCGTAGCGGTTGATCCGGTCCTTCTGGATTTCGATGTCCTTGGCCTGGGCGTGCACAATTCGGTGTGCGTACGGCGCGATGGTGGCCAGTGGATCGATGCCCTGCCACACCAGATGTGAAGGGTCCCAATTCAAGTAGAGGCCCAGATCGAACATCCACTCCCACAGTTCGGGAGAGTAGGCGAGGTTGGCCGGATATCCGTCGGGATGCCACCCTTCCATGGGGCAGTTTTCGATAGTGACCTTCACCCCGCGTTCGCCGGCGTAGTCGACGATCTCGCGGAAAGCTGGTTCGGCGTCGGCCATGTTCTCGGCGACGGGTTTTGTACAGTCACGCCCGATGAACGTCCCCACATGCGGAACTCCCAGCGTCGACGCGGTATCGATCACCCGTTTCAGGTGGGTTCTGATCGCCTCACGTCGCACGGGATCGGGGTGCAAGTTGTTCTCGTAGTACGCGAGGGCCGAAATCGACAGGCCGTGGCGCTCGAGGAGTTCGTGGGTGTGGTCTGCCTCGCGGGCACCGAATGTTTCGACGGGTAGGTGGGCAGCTTCGTAGAACTGCCGTCCGACGCTCGGCCAGGTGGCGACTTCCAGTGCTTCGTAGCTGGTTTCGGCAGCCCAGGCCGCGATCTGTTCCAGACTGAGCATCGGTAGGGCGGCGGTCAGAAAACCTAGCTTCACTCACCTGTTCTAACAGTGTGAGCGCGTTCGAGTTTCGACAGTCTTGGTCAGTGAGAGGCTGCCGCGATTGTGGCCGTGACACGTCCCCGCGGGGATCCTGCTAGTTCTCTGTCGGAAGTCTTCTTCGATGACGTGCGCACGGGGTCGGGATTGAATGCGGACCTTCCTAAAGCAACTTTGGGTACTGTCGACGCTATGACTTCACCGAAAGGCGCATGAGCAGCCACCGCACGCTCGCCGTGCAGATCGACGGACTCGCCATCGAGGATGCGGAGATTCCGCCGCCGAAGATCGGCATGGTGCTCGATTTCCCGCTTCAGTTCACGGAACTCCCTGCCGAGGACATGGACACCGTAACGATTCGTGCGGTCCTCATAGCCGATGGACATCCCCCAATCTTTCAGTACACGGGGAAGGATTCACCGCGCCGCTGGGAATGGAGCGGGGTACTACGCGGTGACGGGTGGGAAGCGTCGTGGCGAGGATTTTGTCCACGCTCCGGTCATGTGGAGTTGACCGGTCGATTCTACGGAACGCTGAGTCACCAGATCACATCACGAGTGCGTGGGCGCGTGACGCGGGTCCAGTTGGTCAGCATGCGATACCGGAGAGAACCCGACAGTCACGGGTGGGCGATTGTGCCAGGACACCGCTCACTGCGCGAGGTCACCGAATCACCACGGTTTTTCGACACCGACGTGTTGATGCGTGACGACGTGTACGAGGTGGACCGCGAAGACGGGGCATGGATCGAACTCGACCTCGACGACGTCCCACCCCACCCCGTTCGGCCGCGTTTCGTTCCGGGTGATGTGAGTGCGGCGGGAGATGTGTTGTGGACGGTCGACAGCGGACTACCACTCGTAGCGAGCATCGACTCCGAACATGTTGTTACCGAGCATCTCCTACCCGGGCCGATCGGAGTCTCACGGCACGTGTGGGCCACTCCGGGCGGGTGCTGGGTGGCCGGTACGGACGGAAGCTACCGATGCACACCTGGATTCGAACCTCGCCGCGTCAGCGACCTCGCGGTACACGCCGGTGCAGTCGTCGGGGAAATTTTCCTTGCCTGCTCACCGGGTGGACGGTGGTGGTTGCACTCGCCGGACTGCGATCCGGTTGCAGTGAAGACTCCGGACGAATACGTCAACAGTATTGCTGTAGAAGGTGATTCGTTTCTGGTATTGCTCGAGGCGAGAAAATCCGATCGAGAGTCGAGCAGGCGGTTGATCCGGGTCACCACTGCCGGGGACGTCACTACCGGGCCTGTCCTGTCGTCGATTCCGGGCCCACGTAGGCAGCGACTCTTCCTCGCTGGATCCCCGCTGCGTCTGTTCAATTCCGGTACCGCGTCGACAATCCTTCCCGACCTGTCACTGGGCGATGCGCACGATCTCGGTTGGGAACCGTTCTACGTCAAGCAGGTTGGCATCTATGTCTGCACGGTGGCTCATCCATCGAGCGGCACCCTTCCGATCGGACAGCGGCCGGTCGCCTGTGACCCGACACAACGATATCGACTGCTCACGCTCCTCGATGCCGCCACCCTCGAACCGGTGAAAAGCGCACCGATCTTCGCAATCCGACCGGGAATCGCGGTCGATGCAACGGGCACAGTGTGGATCATCGCGGACGGCTTGAAGTCCCTTTCCGAGCAATCCATGCAGTGGCCGAATCCGCTGGATGTCGCGACGCTCCTCGACTACCTGTGATCCAGCCGATCGCCTCGACGCGCCACCACATCAAGTGGCTCCTGATTCCCGCATGAACCCAAGCATCGACAAACAGGACAAATTCTTCACTGGGCGGGATCAGACGTCGAATACGGGTTGTCCAGTGGCCAGCGGACTGACAACACGCCCACTATCCCGATCATGCAGGAAAGCTTCGTCGAACTCATCTGGAGCGTGCGCGTGAGGATCGAACGACTCAACAGCCGAATCAAGATCTTCGAAAGTGCAGGCGCCCAGGCGGTTCCGCGAAGACATAAGGAATAGAAATGGAAATTCAAGGAACGGAAAGGCTTGTCATTCGCCTCTACCCTGACTATGGCCATCCCAGTTCTCTCTGGCCCTCGAAGGAACTGGTAAGAATCAGCCGGCCGAGGCAGCCGTACGTTCTCCCCAGCCAAATTGGGATTGACGATGCTCTGGGAAAGAAGATACTGGCGTGGACTGACCGCTTCCAAAAGTTTTTCGTGGAGGAGGTCGACGGTTTCGCATCGCGGCCGCGTTGGCTTCCCGGGATAAATGTCTTCGACTGGTATGACGAGGGCTACGAAATTATTGAGGAGCTTCGCGCACAGTTCCCCGACGTGCAGGTTAAGCCCCAATTTGCGCAGTATGTTTTTTCGGCTAACGAGCGCCGGGAAAGCATGGGGCTATTGCCGATCAGCCTTCCCAACGAACCGAAGGCTGGCTATATAAGCATTACTGATGTCCTGCACCCCAAGGGGCCAAAATAGTCGGCGGGTGACCTACGGCCGTGGGTGTTGCCACTGTCGACGTTCGGGCCTCGTGAGTTTGCGGATCAGATCGGCAAGTTCTTCCGGCTGATCGATCATCGCGTGATGGTGGGCGGGCCGCAGGACAGAGAAGCGGCCGCCCAGATAGGTGGCCAACCGTTGTTGCTTGGCCATCCATCCAACGGACCACGGTGTGTTGCGGCCGGTGTGGGCAGCAACGACATTGATCGGAATATCGGGGAGAATATGGTCCGTGGAGTCTCGTAACTCGTTGAGCTCCAACGCCATATCGGTGTATGCGACGTATTCGACGAGTGCGGCTTCGAGATAATGCGGATCGCGGTAGATGCGCTTCACCCAGTTGTCCATGGTGGCGGACGGACCGTCCGGTGGAACGGAATGATTGAGCATTCTGCGAGTGGTGGTGCCCAATAGTCGTTGAAGGCCGGTGGTGATGAAAGATGTTGCGACGGTATGGGATGCGGCCAGAAGAATATCTCGGGAGATGAGGCGCTTCGGGTTTTTCTCGGCGCTGGAGTCGAGGAGCAGTACGCCGGCGGCTCGATCGGGGAACAGTCGGGCAAAGCCTTCGGCATAGAATCCCGCTATCGAGTGGCCAACTACCACAGCGGGTTCGGGGATTCCCAGGGCGTCGAGTACGTCGATAATGCGCTGGGCCTCGCCATGCACGGTCGGCGGTTCCGGCGACGGCTCACTGAGCCCGAAGCCGGGCCGGTCGAAACGAACGACTGTGTGGTCCGGCGAGAGATGGCGGGCACAGTCGTCCCAGTCGAACCAGTTGCCGGCCAAGCCTCCGCAGAGGACGACGACGGGTCCGTCGCCCTCCACGAGAAGGTGCAGCCTGATCCCACCGACAGTCATCATGTCGCCTGGCGGTTTCACGTGAAACAGGCTCTACTGGCGTGGTTTCGCAAGCGGGAAGGCCAGGGTTTCGCGGATGCTGCCACCGGTGATCAGCATGACCACACGGTCGACACCCATCCCGAGTCCACCCGTCGGAGGCATTGCATGCTCGAGAGCCTGGAGGAAGTCTTCGTCCACTTCCATGGCTTCGGGGTCGCCGGCCGCTGCCAGCAGCGACTGCTCGGTCAGGCGGTTGCGCTGATCCACCGGGTCGGTGAGCTCGCTGTAGGCCGTCCCGAGTTCAACGCCCCACGCCACCAGGTCCCACTTTTCGGCAACGCCCGCAATGCTGCGGTGTGGTCGGGTGAGGGGAGACATGGAGGTGGGGAAGTTGGTGTAAAACGTCGGAAACTCGGTGAAGTCCTCGACCAGATGCTCGTACATTTCCTGCGCGATCGCGCCCGTGTCCCAGTTGGCCTGGTACGGGATTTCGTTGTCGTCGCACAGTTTTTGGAGCTCGTCGAGGCTGGTTTCAGGAGAGACGTCGACGCCGAGCTTTTCGGCGACAGCCCCGTGCATCGTCTTGACCGGCCACTCGCCGGAGATGTCGACCTCCACCAATTCGCCGTCCGGGCCGGGACGCATGATGATTTCGCGTCCGAAGGCTGCAACGGCGGCAGCCTGGATGAGCTCGCGGCACATCCGCATCATGTCCTCGTAGTCGCTGTGCGCCTCGTAGGCCTCGAGGATCGTGAACTCGGGATTGTGTTTGAAGTCGACGCCCTCGTTGCGGAACACTCGACCGATTTCGAACACTTTCTCCATACCGGCGACGCACAATCGCTTGAGGTACAGCTCGGGCGCGATGCGCAGATACAGATCCAGGTTGTAGGCATTGATGTGTGTCAGGAACGGAGCTGCGTTGGCGCCGCCGTGCACCTGCTGCAGGATCGGTGTCTCCACTTCGAGGAATCCGCGGCCGTCGAGGGAATCGCGCAGTGACTTCACGACGGCACTTCTGGCCTCGAGCAGTTTCCGGGCCTTCGAGTTGATAGCGATGTCCAGATAGCGTTGACGGACCCGGGTTTCGGGATCAGCGAGGCCCTTCCACTTGTCCGGCAGCGGGTGCAGGCACTTGCCGTTCATCCGCCAGGAGGTGGCGATCAACGACAGCTCGCCTTTTCGGCTGCGGCCGATGGTTCCGCTGACCTCGATCAGGTCGCCGAGGTCGAATTCGGCGGCGAACTTCGCCAACTCTTCGCGCCCGACGTGGTCTTGATCGACCAGAACCTGGATATCGCCGGACCAGTCACGCACATCCGTGAACATCACTCCGCCGTAGTCGCGCACTCGTAGGATTCGGCCGGCGATACGCACCCGGGTGCCCTCGGGAGACTGTGCCGCCGCGGCAATCGTGTGCGTCGGCGGGTACGCGATGGGATAGGCGCTGATGCCTGCGTCGTGGAGCGTTGCGAGTTTGTTCATGCGGACGCGAACCTGCTCGGGCCTTCGCGGTCCCGACGCGATCAGTGCGGGTGCGGAGTCCGGCGGGCTGCCGTCGGCATGCAGACCTTCGGCAGTGACGAGTGCGGCCGGCAGTGCCTCGTGAATTCCGGTGTGTTTGGTGGCCTTGCTCGATCTACGGCTGAAGCTGGGAAGGACGACGAAGCCTTCGGCGATCGCGGACGCGAATCCGACGCGTGGGAGTTCACGGTTGTCTTCGAAGCACAGGAAGCGAGGTTCCCAGTCGGGCTGATATTTGACGTTCGATCGGTACAAAGCTTCGAGCTGCCACCAGCGCGAGAAGAAGACCAGCACGCCGCGCCAGATGCGCAGGATCGGGCCGGCGCCGATGCGTGAGCCTTCCTCGAACACCGACCGGAACACGGCAAAGTTGAGCGAAACCTTGACGACGCCGATCTCGTCGGAACGTGTCGCGAGTTCGGAGACCATCAACTCCACAACACCATTTGGCGACGAGGGTTTACGACGCATCAAGTCGAGCGAAACTCCGTTGGGTCCCCACGGAACGAGGGACAGCATGCCGACGACGGACTCGTCGTCCGTTCCCTCGCCCATCACGGCTTCGACGAGGAGGCAGTCGCCGTCGAGAGGATCACCGAGTCGGCCGAGCGCCATCGAGAATCCACGTTCGGTTTCGGTATCGCGCCAGTCGTCGGCGCGAGTGATGGCGGCGGCCATGTCTTCGGGTGAGACGTCGCGGTGGCGTCGCATCCGGACCGTCACGCCTTGGCGTCGTACGCGGGTGACGGCTTGGCGCACCGGACGCATATCGCGCCCGTTCAGATTGAATTCGCGAGTGCGCAGGATGGCTTCGTCGCCCAGTTGCAGGACGTTCAGGCCCGCCCGTTTGTAGGCGGTGGCTCCGGTTTCGCTGGCCCCCATGACGGCGGTCGCCCAACCGTATTGCGAGGCCAAATCCTGCCACGCCTCGATGGCGTGCGGCCAGGCTTCGGGGTCGCCGACGGGGTCGCCGCTGGCCAGGCAGACTCCGATTTCCACACGATAGGTGATCGCGGCTTTGCCACTGGGCGCGAAGATGACGGCCTTGTCGCGGCGAGTGGCGAAGTAGGCGAGGGAATCGTCGGCACTGTAACCCGCGATCAATCCGCGAAGTGCGGATTCGTCATTGCCGGTCAGTGCGTTGTTGGAGCGTTGGGCACGAAAGAGCGTGATGACAGCAGCGAGTAGGGCCATGGCACCGAGGAGGCCGAGGATTGTGTTGACGAATGCGCGAGGGTGGCCTTCGAAGTTTTCGTTGTCGACCGCTCCGGCGGCGGTGACGCGGTTCAGTGCCCACAGGAATCGCTGAGCAGTTCCCTCGAGTGTTCCCGGGAAAAGTTCGACCAGACCCCAGCCCACCAAGGTGGCCAATGCCAGGCCGACGATGAGGACGCCGAGAGCTTTCCAGCCGGCACCGCGTCTAACTCGTGTGTAGAACTCGGGGCGTGCCGCGATCAGAATTCCGACGACGATCAGCAGAACCACAATGGCGACGGCGCTGTTGATGTTCTTTTCCTGGATCGTGGTGTTGACGTTGTTGAGTGCGCCCAGGAACAGATAAATCGTCAGTATCCACCAAGCGATCCGCTTGCGACTGGCAAGCGCCGCGGCAAGCAGGCCGACGACGAGCGCCCACGACAGGCTCGTATCCGGTGCGTCGAAGTAGTAACTGTCGATGTACTCGCGGGGCACTCGAACGATATGTCTGAGCGTGGGAGAAAGGCTCCACAGGAAGACCAGGACGGAGAACACTCCGAGGATCAATCCCGAGATATGCGGGACCTGGCTCAGCCGACCCTTGTGGGGCCGACGCGATTTTCGCGGACTTCCCGGCGGAGATTCAACTAACTCTGCGGTTGTGTCCGTGGCTTCGCTGATAGGTGCCATCGAGCTTCCTCCCATACCGGTCGATCAGTCCTCACCGCTTCAGTGTGGTCTGTCGTGTCCGATTTTGTGCGAGGGAGGAGAATGTTGCTCATGACCGCCAACATTCCTGCAGTTCAGATCCGTGACGAAATGATCCGACTCGGCCAGTTTCTCAAGCTCGCAAACCTCATCGAGTCCGGTGCCGAGGCCAAGGAAGTGATTGCCGACGGTTTGGTGTCGGTCAACGGCGAGGTGGAGGACCGTCGAGGCCGTCAGCTTCGCGACGGCGATGTGGTCGAGATCGGCGGGATGGCTGCCAAGGTGGAAGCTCCCGCCTGATCCCGTTTCTACTTTTCGCGGACGACTATCCCGTCGTGGTCGCTGTAGACGATCTCGCCCGGATTGAAGGTGACGCCGCCGATTTCGACGGGCACGTTCTTTTCACCGGAGCCGGTCTGCGTGCTCTTGCGGGGGTTGGTACCCAGTGCCTTGACGCCGATATCGAGGGTGCGCAGGATCGCGGAGTCGCGGACCGCTCCGTTGACGATGACGCCGGCCCAGCCGTTGTCGACGCCGCGTCCGGCGATGATGTCGCCGACCAGTGCGGTGTGAATGCCGGCGTCACCGTCAACGACGAGGACACCGCCGTTGCCGGGTTCGCTGAGGGTCTGCTTGACCAGCAGGTTGTCCTGGAAGCACTTGATGGTGGTGATGGGGCCCGCAAAAACTTCGCGGCCGCCGAACTGGGTGAACTGCGTATCGCAGCTACGGATGTCGGGTCCGATTTCGTCGGCAAGGTCAGCAGTGGCTACAGGCTCAGTCATGCGTCACAGAATAGTCGGCACGTCAGGCCTGGGCCTGTTGGTCGGTTCTGAGGTGCTTGACGGGGCATCCGGTGGGGAATGTTCCCAGTTCTTCGACCTTGTAGCCGGCTGGGTAGCTGCGAATGCTTGGCTGCTCGCGTGCGAACTTTCGGGTGGTGCGTACCGGGAAGAGACGCAGTAGTCGGCCTCGGGCTTTGAGGGCGCCCCGCGAGATCAGGCGCATCGCGGCGGAAGGACGTTTGTACCCGAATGCGTCGAGAAGGTGGTTGTCCATGAGAGAGAAGGCAAATCCCTTGACGAGCGCTTTTGGTGCGAAGTTGTTGGGCGGGAACGTGCACATCAGGTCGAGGGTGGCGTCGGCGACCGCACGAGCGCCGGGGTCGAACGAAAAGTGCTCTCTCTCATAGTTATCCATGAACTCTGCAAACTTTTCGTACGTGTCGGGAGTGTCCTTGATGTTCATGTGTCGACCGAGTTGGCGGTAGTAGTTCACGGACCCGGCGATTTCGTTGGTGGTCATCTTGCGCCAACCGTAGGCATCGAGCCAGCGCACGGGAGTGACGACAAACGTGGACAGCACATAAACCATGTCGTCGTTGGAAATGTCGTACGAGCCGTGCATTTGATTCATTCGCCGGACACTTGTACGACCTTCGGGGCTCCCGAGGCCATGTTCGAGTATCGAGTCGAGGATCAGAGTGGTGTCGTCGTAGCGCTTTTGGACTTTGTCGGTGAACTCGCCGGTGGAGAACAGCAGCTTGCCGATGGAGGGCACCGCGTAGGTGCGGAACAGCGCAAAACTGAGTGCCTGAGTGACGTCCCACGGGAATTCTTGTGTGGTCAGGATGCGCGACATTTCCTCGTAGTCGGTTTCGGGATCGAGTCGATCCGTGCGACTGCGGAGTTCGTATCGCTTCATGGGAACACTCCAGGGCTAGGTGTGGGCTATGCCACCGAGAGTAGTTCTGACAACGCATGTTGTCTAGTGCTTCGGATTGGTCGGTATCCGATCGTTTCAGGGGTTGTAGCAGGGGTATCCGATCAACGGAATTGTCGAACCGAGGAGTTCCCATGAGCGTGCCCCGCACCGTCCGAATCCTGGCAGCTGTCGGACTGCCAATCGTCGCGTCAGTTATGTACGCGGGCACTGCATCCGCGGATCCGCCTCATCCCTTCGGTGGCGCCGCCGTGACCATCGGATGCCCCAATCAGGGTTCGTTGGCATCGTTTACCGGTTTGACCGGGCAGTCCGGTCCCGAAGCGAATCCGCCCATCGCCAAGGGTGACATCCGCTTCGAGTCCTTCCCGGCGGCCGCGCCCCTTCCGGCCGCCGGTCAGGTCACTGTTGCCTGGGTCAATACCGATACGGGCAAATCGGGAATCGTCGATTTGATGGGGTCCTATCCCTATCTCTCGGCAACCGTGAACACCGGACCTGGCAATGTGGTTGCGACCGCATTCGGCTCCATCAACTGGGGCAGTAGCCCTATCTGCCAAAGCAATCCGACGATCGGTCGATTTATTGCCTAGAAATCTCCGGTAGGCAGCGCTCGAGCTCGGTGGGCGTGTAGAAGAAGCTACCGCTTGCTACCGGCGTGCAGGGCTCGGCAAACGCGGTTTCGCGCTCGTTGTAGAGCATGCGAACCAGTTGCGCATTGTCGGGTCCGGAGTAGACATCCCACGAGATGTTCGCGGCCATCGGGCTGACGTGCTCCCCGCGCCAGGGGTTGTTCGCGTACGTGTACAGCTCGCCCTCAGGCTGCTGAACTGTGCTGCCGGGCAGCTTCAGCAGTGCCGCGAACGGGATGATCGTCTCTGCGTGTGCAAATCGGAAATCCGCTCCGGGCAATGTATTTGCGCTCGTATGTGCCTTCAGGCCGGCGAGGAACTCGTCACGCAGGACGGTCGCCATCCGGTAGGTCACGTCTTCGCCGGCAAAGCCGGGTCCTTTGGCGTAGAAATCCTCGGCGTCGTTGGTGTACGCCAGCCACTGGGCGTCATCCTGATCGATGAAGCGCCCGAAGTTCCAGTCGCCTTCCTCGCCCATGCCCGGGGTGATGATGTACGTGTTGTAAAGCATGTACGCGGCATCAACTTCGTCGTTGATCTTTTCCGAGCCCTTTCCTCGGTCGACGAGTGAGAACTCCCCGGCGACAAGGCGATCCACGAAGCTCTCGCTGTACAGCTTTGTCATCATGTGCCGCGAAACCTCACGAGTGCGAGGCAGGTTCGAGATCTCCTCGTCGACTGCCTCCAAGCGAGGATCGGAGTCTTCGTACTCCTTGTACTCGTCATCGGAGTCGTGGAAGTAGAGGACATCCGGGTCGTTCGTGACGGCTCCGATGTTGCCGGCAACATCGGGGTAGGCGGCGCTCAGGCCCTGGCCGAAGTTCGCGGCGCTGTCCACGGCGCGGTCGACGCCCGACGACGTCAACGTGATCGCGCCGTCCTGGGCTGCGATGGCGCCGAAAAGCTGCGGAAGACGTTCCGTCACCCGAGCGCCCAACTCGCGGTGTTCGGTGATGCCGAGACCGCTGAGGTTGCCGTAACCCAATGTGTTGTTGGCGGCCATGAGCTTACGAAGCTCCGGACCGAAGTCCTTGCCGACGGAAGTCAAGGCATTCTCGGCGTCGGCGATCTCCCAGAGTTGCAGACTCAAGTCGTCGTACTTGAGGCTGGAAAGGGCTCGTGAACCATGCCGTGCAACGTTTTCCGTGTACACGGGTGTGAAACCGGCCGGCGCGCTCTGAAGGTCGCTGATGCGCTGACCCTGTGAATACGGGGTCTTGGACGTGAAGCCGCCGACGGCGGGTGTGCCCGCCGCATCGGAAGACCCTGAGCTGGAGCTGAAATCGACCGAGCCGAACGGTGATGCGGCAGAGCTGGCCGCCGTACCGGTCGTGACGAGCATGAGTCCGACAGCTCCCGCTGCCGCCAGCAAACCGAAGCGTGGGCTCCGCATGGTGTTAATCCTCTCCGTCAGTGCCGAGATGGCACGACCGTAGGAAAGTTAGAGCGACTAAGTATCTGGAGATGGCAGATTGGCGGGCCTGCGAGTGGACGCGAGGTTACAAGTCGGATTCACCTACGTCAGGCCGACCGCGCCCTTGGCCAGCAGTACTGTAGCGGCCGCGATGATGATGTAGGTGGTGGCGCGACTCAAGGCGGACAGCGATATTCGCCGCGACAGGTAGGAGCCGAGCACGTGGCCGCAGGCCAGTAGGGGAGAGAATACCGCCGCAGTCAGTAGTTCTGTTCCGGTGATGCCAACCTGCAGTTCGAGAGCAAGCAGCGTTGCCACCGCCATGACAAGAAAGATCGTCGAGAGCGTGGAACGCAGTGTGGCGGCGTCGTTCGGGCGATAGGTGAGTGAGAGCGGTGGACCGGGCATCGCGGCCAATGCGCCCATGAATCCGGCCGCCGCGCCGGCGCCGGCAAGTGTTCGCCACGAACCCACTACAGACTTGCCCGAGAGCAGAACCGCCCCTGCACTCAATGCAAGTACGGCAACCAGACATCGCACGGCCGCGGTATCGACCCGCTGCAGAAACCACAGACCGACGACGATTCCGGGAATCATTGTGACGGCGGCAATTCCTACTGTCCGAGCGTCGCAGTGTGTGCGCTCTCGTATCGCCACCATGAGCATCATCGGAATTGTGAGAATCAGCAACGGCGCTGGAACAAGTTGGGGTGCAACGAGAATCAGGGTAGGTCCGGCGATCAAACCGAAGCCCGATCCGGCTGCCGATTGAATCGTCGCTGAGACGACGAGCGTGCAGGCAACCAGGAGAAGAATCACATTTCCCAGTCTGCGGCGCATCTGGCACTGATGGAAGATCCAGTTTGTGCAAGCATTGAGAGGGCCAGAATGTGGGCCGGTACAAGGAGGAATGCACAGTGCGATCGCACGACGATCTCGGTCAACTGTTACAAGACACGTCGGCACTTCTCGACGCGGACTCCACTGTGCCGATGTACCGACGGGTTCGAGCGATGATCGAAGATCTACTTGCTCGCGGTGTGTTCGACAGCGGTCGGCCGATGCCGTCCACCCGGTATCTGGCCCAGGAACTCGGTGTTTCCCGAAACACGGTAGCCGCTGCCTATGACGAGTTGATAGCGCTCGGAGTCATCGAGAGCCGTCCTCGCAGTGGACTTTACGCGGCCGCTCCGCTCACCCGCGCATCTCCGCTCGAGTCGGCTTCGCGCGCAGTACCGGTCGACTGGTCCACGCTGCTGCAACCGCGAGAAAGTGTCGAGTTCACTCGAACCCTCGGGCACCCTGACGCATTCGACTACCCGTACCCGTTCATCAGCTCTCAGCCCGAACTGCGTTCGTTCCCGGTGCGCGGGTGGCTTCGCGCCGCCAGTGAGGCAATGACCGGTCCGCACCTCAAATACAGCGTGCGCGACGCCGTCGACCAGGATGATCCGCTACTCGTCGAGGCCTTGCGCAAAGAGATTCTCCCGTCGCGCGGTATCGAGGCGAACGCCGACGAGATTCTCGTGACCAGTGGTACCCAGCAAGGGTTGTCGTTGATTGCCGACGTACTGATGCATCCCGGCAAGATCATGGGATTCGAGAACCCCGGATACCTCGACGCCATGCATATCTTCAAGCGCTCCGGAGTGGAGTTGTCTCCGATACCCGTCGACGGCCGCGGCGCAGTATTCGAGCAATCGACAGTGTTCGACGCTATGTACCTCACGCCCAGCCATCATCACCCCACCAATGTCACGTTGAGTCTCCCCCGGCGCAAGTTGCTCCTCGAATTGCTGGAGGAGAGAAACGGTTTCGTGATCGAAGACGACTACGACAGCGAATTCCGTTTCCGCGGGCGGCCGACGCCGTCGCTCAAATCGCTGGGGGACAACCGCCGCGTCATCTATCTCGGATCGTTCTCGAAATTCCTGTCGGCGGGACTGCGAATCGGCTACATCGTGGCGGATCCTCCTGTTATCGCGGCACTTCGAGCCGAGCGGCACCACCGGACGAAGCATCTGCCGGGGCACATCCAACGCTCGTTGGCGCTGTTCATCACCTCCGGTGACTATCACAAGGTTCTGCGTTCACACCGTCGCAGGCTCAAGCAGAACTGGGAGATCATCACCGACTCCGTCAACAAATACATGCCCCGCGTAGAAGCGCCGTCGTTTCCTCCGGGCGGTGTCAGCATCTGGTACACCGGCCCGGAGGATCTCGATGCCGCCGAGTTGACAGACAGAGCGGCACGTCAAGGCATTCTGGTTGCGGATGGATCGCGCTATTTCTTTCCCGGTACGGGTTCCCGCAACTGCCTGCGCTTGGGCTTCGGTTCGATTGCGCAGCAGTCGATCGAACCGGGTATCGCGCTGCTCGGCAGCATCGCTCACCGGATGCTCGAGGAGTCACGATCCGCTAGTGGTCACCGCGGGCCGTCGTAGTACGAGTCGGCCACGTCGAGTGCCGTGTCGAGCATCGCCATCGCGGCGTCGACCTGGGTGGGCGTCACAGTGCACGGGGGGACGACATGGATGCGGTGGTAGTTGTTGAAGACGAGCAGACCGGCCTCGCGAGCAGCGGCCATCGTCTGACCAATGGCAGCATTGGTTCCGCCATACGGAGAGAGCGGCTCTCGGGTCTCACGGTTTGTCACCAGATCCAGTGCCCAGAAGACGCCGAGCCCGCGGACATCGCCGACGCTGGGGTGCTTCTCGGCGAGCGCACGCAAGCCGGGGCCGAGTGACGTGCGGCCGATGAACTCGGCGTTCTCGACAATGGATTCCTCGTGCATCGTCGTTATCGTCGCGACGGCCGCAGCACAGGCCAGGGGGTGGCCGGAGTAGGTCATCCCACCGGGGTACGGACGCTCGGCAAACGAGTTGTAGATCTTCTCGCCGATGATGACTCCGCCGAGAGGTACGTAGCCCGAGTTGACGCCCTTGGCGAAGGTGATCAGATCCGGAATTGCGTCGTAGTGGTCGATGGCCATCCACGCGCCGGTACGACCGAAGCCGGACATGACCTCGTCGCAGATCATGACAATGCCGTACCGATCGCAGATGTCACGAACGCCCGCCATGTATCCGGGCGGCGGCGGCATGATGCCGGACGTACCCGGGACGGATTCGACGATGAGGGCGGCAAAGGCTGCCGGTCCCTCGAATCGGATCAACGTCTCGAGGTGTTCCAGAGCGCGCTCACATTCCTGTTCCTCTGTCTCGGAACGGAACTCGGACCGATAGAGGAATGGTCCGTGGAAGTGGACGGCACCCGAGTTGCCGTAGTCGTTCGGCCAGCGTCGGTGGTCTCCGGAGAGATTGATCGTCTCGGCGGTAGCGCCGTGATAGGAGCGGTAGGCCGAGAGGATCTTGTATCGTCCGGTGTGCAAGCGCGCCATACGAATTGCATGCTCGTTGGCATCGGCGCCGCCACTGGTGAAGAAGACCCGTTCCATCCCTTCGGGCGAAATTTCGGCGATCAGACGCGCTGCCTCGGACCGTGCCTCGTTGGCGTGAGCCGGCGCAATGGTGCACAGCTTTGCGGCCTGCTCTTGAATTGCCGCAACAACCTTCGGATGCTGGTGGCCGACATTCGTGTAGACGAGCTGGGAAGAGAAGTCGAGGTACGCCTTGCCGTCCCCGTCCCAGAGGTAGCAGCCGTCTGTGCGCTCGACAACCATGGGCTGCAATGACTTCTGTGCCGACCACGAATGGAAGACGTGGGCTCGGTCCAGTTCATACGTCCGTTGTGCGGTGCTGATTGCGGGAGCTGCCATGGCAGGTACCTCCTGATCGAGGGGTTGAAACTGTGCGTCCACTCAATGATGGAGAACGGATGTGGTCCTCCGCCAGATCCAGATTCCGGGGAATCTCGAGGGGCCAGTTACACGGACGAACCATTGCGTTAACACGAGAACGGAACGTTACGACTGGCCCGAGAAAATGACCATGCAGGTGGCTCTGGAGTAGGTGCCAGATCCGGAGAACACTGGTGCACAGTTCAGCAGCGCCTTGGGGTATCTCTCAGGGCCGAAACATTATTCACCGAGGAGTTCCCAACTATGTCCGTCATGAAAACTCCAGTTGCCGTGGTTACCGGGGCCAGCAGTGGCATTGGCGCCGCTACGGTGCGGCACCTCGTCAAGGAGGGGTTCGACGTGGTGATGGGCGCACGCAGAATGGATCGACTCGAGGAGTTGGCTCGTGAAACAGGCGCTCGCGCTGTGCCTCTCGATGTCACCGATGTCGCATCGGTCGAGGCCTTCTGTGGCCAGGTCGACCGATGTGACGTACTGGTCAACAACGCCGGCGGCGCACTGGGAGCAGACACCATCGCGGACGCTGACGAGGCAGACTGGACCGCGATGTTCGATGTGAACGTGCTCGGCGTACTGCGCGTCACGCAGCGCCTCCTCCCGCGTCTCCGTGAGAGCGAAAACGCTACCGTCGTCAGCATCGGGTCAATCGCCGGACGTGAACCGTATCTCGGAGGTGGCGGGTACAACGCCGCGAAACATGCTGTGACAGCACTTACTCGGGTGCTGCGACTCGAATTGCTGGGCGAGCCCATTCGCGTTTGTCAGATCGACCCCGGCATGGTGGAAACCGAATTCAGCATGGTCCGCTTCGGCGGCGACAAGGCGCGCGCCGACGCCGTGTACGCGGGCGCAGATCCGCTCACCGCTGATGATATCGCCGAATGTGTTGCCTGGGTGGTCACCCGGCCGAGCCGCGTCAATGTCGATTCGATGCTCGTCCTCGCTCGTGACCAGACATCCGCACAACGAGTGCACCGGAGGACCGTATGACAACTATCAGCCCCGCGCCGGCGATCACGAAGACGCTACCCAGTGCTCCGGTACCGGCAGTGTCACGGCCGCGTAAGAAGAAGTACTTTTCGCCGAGCCGGCTGCGCTCCATCGGAGTTCGGTGTGCGGCACTGTTTGCCTTTCTGGTCATCTGGTGGGGAATTACCGCCGCCGGTGTGATCGACGAATTGTTCCTTCCCTCGCCGGGTTCGGTGTGGGATGCGTTTATCAGGGCCAATACGTGGCATCAGGTTGCACCCGGAGTCGACCGCGAAGTACTCGGCGAGCAGAACTACTTCCTCTGGGAGCATCTGATCGCCAGTGGGCAGCGCATTGCGGCCGGTGTCGGAGCGGCTGTCATCGTGGGACCGTTGATCGGTTTTGCGATGGGTATGTCGGTTCCGATCAGGACTTTCGTGGAGCCGTACCTGAACTTCTTGCGTGCATTGCCGCCGCTCGGATACATCGGTCTGCTGATCGTCTGGTTCGGAATCGGTGACACATCCAAGATTTGGCTGCTTTTCCTCGCAGCTTTTCCACCCATCGCGATCGCCACGCTGAACGGCGTCACCTCCGTCAAGGTGGATCAGATCAATGCCGCGAAGGCGCTGGGCGCCAGCCGTACTCAGGTTCTCACCAATGTGGTCTTTCCGTCGACGTTGCCGGAAGTAATCAACGGAATTCGGATTGCCGTCGGATTTGCCTGGACGACGGTGGTTGCCGCGGAACTCAACAACGGTATTCCCGGTATCGGCGGACTCGCGTATCTGGCCGGCACACAGCTCAATACTCCTCTGACAATTGCGTGCATCATCGTTATCGGTTGTGCCGCACTTGTTCTCGACTCGGCCATCAAGGCAGTGGGAACACTCGTAGCGCCATGGAAGGGTAAGGCATGATCAGCAATTCAGGACGCACGGCAATTGCAGTGATGACGGCTGCGGCCCTGGGAACCACCCTCACCGGCTGTGTGGAAACGGGCCGTGGTGAGATGAGCCGCTCGATGGCCACTTCGGTGACTTGTCCTGTTGTGATGGATGAATCGGTCACCACGACAGCCCGCATCGGGTATCAGGACATTCCCAACGGTGATCTGATAGTCAAGGATCAGGGGTTGCTCGAGGCCTGTATGCCCAACGCAGACATCACGTGGAGCAAGTTCAGCTCCGGTCAGGATGTAGTGCAGGCCTTCGGTTCCGGAAGCCTGGATCTGGGAACGTTGGGTTCGAGTCCGGCAACAATGGCGTTGTCGGCTCCGCTGAACATTCCCATGCAGGTGGTGTGGATCCAGGACGTCATCGGAGAAGCGGAATCGCTGGTCGTGAAAGATCCGTCCATCACAACACTGGAAGGACTGCGCGGCAAGAAGATCGCCACACCGTTCGGTAGTACGTCGCATTACAGCCTCCTTGCTGCTCTCAGTGCTGCGAACATGGCCGCGGATGTCACTCTGATGAGTTTGAAGCCCGATGCGATGCTCGGCGCCTGGCAGGGTGGGCAGATTGATGCCGCGTGGGTCTGGGATCCGACACTGTCAAAGTTGACCGCCGACGGGCACGTCATCATGAGTAGCGCCGATGTCTCCGAGATGGGTGCCCCCACGTTCGATTTATCCGGTGCCACGACTGAATTCGTTTCTGCCAATCCGGAATTCATGGCCATGTGGACCAAGCTGCAAGACTATGCGGCCGGTCGGATCAACGCAGATCCCACGGGCGCGGCGGTGTCGATGTCGGCGCAACTCGGTATCGCACCGAATCTGATCACGCCGCAGTTGGCCGGCTACAAGTATCTGTCGGCCGCTGATCAGGCGAGCAATACCTACCTCGGTGGAGATTTTGCGCAGAGCCTGTCGGGGACTGCGAAGTTCCTTCTGGAGCAGGGAAATATCGACGCGGTCAGTCCCGATAGCGCCTACGTCAGCGGAATCTACACGGATGCAGTGAAGAAAGTAGGCCAGCCATGACTACCGCTGTCGATCTCAGCACCCGGGTAGTGCTCACCGATGTTCGGAAAGAATACGTCGCCGCCGGCGAATCTGTCCTTGCGCTCGACTCGACCAGCTTGACCTTCGAACCGGAAGAATTTGTATGCGTCGTCGGACCTTCCGGTTGCGGCAAGACGACGCTCTTGCAGATGCTCGCCGGTTTTCAGGAGCCGACCGAAGGCACCATCATGGTCGGAAACACTCACATCAAGGGGCCCGATCCGGATCGTGGTGTGGTGTTTCAACATTCGAACCTGTATCCGTGGTTGTCCGTGCGGAAGAACGTGGAGTTCGGCCTGAAGATGCGGGGTGCGCCTCGCGCGGAACGTGCGGCTGAGGCTGATCGGATGTTGGAACTGGTGGGCTTGGAATTGTACGGCGACCGTAAGCCGTACGAGCTGTCCGGTGGTCAGCAGCAGCGCTGTCAGATCGCCCGCGTTCTCATTACCGATCCGCGAATCATACTGATGGACGAGCCTTTCGGTGCGCTCGACGCGATGACCCGCGAGAAGCTGCAACTCGAATTGCTCGATCTGTGGCGTGAGCGTCGTAAAACCGTGTTCTTCGTGACGCACAGTGTAGAAGAGGCAATCTTCCTCGGTACCCGAGTCATCGTGATGAGTGCTCGCCCCGGGCGGGTGATCTACGACCACAAAGTGTGGTTCAAGGGCGACAACCAGCAGCCGACGGATACCGCGATCCGTTCGACACCGGAGTTCGTGGCGATGCGTGACGAGGTCGCCGCCAAGATCTACGAAGCCCAAGGTTTGATCGGCGCAACAGTCGCCTTGCACTGATCGTTTCCAATTGACTTACTGTGGAGGTAATTTCGTGAAGGTTGTTCAGAAGAAGCGTGTTGTCCGACTATCCAGCGGAACTCTGGCGCTGTGCGCGGCTGTATCGGCAGCTGCCTTTACTTCCACGGCGTCGGCTGAGGGATCTCTTTCCTTCGGGTCCGTTCAAGCCGCACCTCAGTTGTCGCCGGGAACATTGATCACCGCGCATAATCTGATCGAATCTGCGGCCCTGCCCAGCGCCGCCAAGAACGAGCGCATCACGTACCTGTCTCAAAGTGCCTCCGGAAAAAATATTCTGGTGTCCGGAGTGGTCGCCATTCCCAAGACACCCGCTCCGGCGGGCGGCTGGCCGGTAGTCAGTTGGGCGCACGGAACCACCGGTGTCGCCGATGCGTGTGCGCCGTCGGCAGATACCCCGAAGGGCCCGGTGCACGATTACCTTTCGGGGGTGGACCAGACGCTCGATAAATGGGTCGCCAATGGATATGTCGTGGTGCAAACCGATTTCGAAGGGCTCGGCACACCCGGCGGGCATCCGTACATGAACGGGACCAGCGCGGCCAACACCGTGACGGATATCGTTCGCGCTGCGCGGCAGGTGGACCCGTCGGTCGGCAAGGACTGGTTTGCTATGGGACACAGTCAGGGTGGACAGGCGGCGGTCTTTACCGCGGCACTCGGTCAGGACCGTGCGCCCGAATTGAATCTGAAGGGCGCTGTGTCGGTTGCTCCCGGAAACGGAACTGCCAAGATTCCGGAGTTGGTGTCATCCGGCAACGCGGCCATGTCGGGTGCGGTGCCGTTTGTTCCGGTCATCCTTCTCGGCGCCCAGGCAGCAGACCCGTCGATTATCGCCGAAGAGTTGCTCTCCGACGAGGCGCAGCCTCTCCTCGAAGCGGCACGCACGGGTTGTCTCGCCGCGGTTCGGGCAGTGCCGCCGATACCCGTCAACCAGATCTTCCGGGCGGGAGCGGATCTCACGGCTCTGACGGCAAACCTGAACAAGCAGGAGTTGGCGACGGTGACACCCAAGGTGCCCACGCTGTTCGCCCAGGGAACTGCGGATGTGCTTGTCTCGGTGGGAAGTACAACCGGAGCGGTCAAGGATTTCTGCAGCAAGGGTTCGGAGGTCGAGTTCATGACCTACGAGGGTGCTGATCACCGGGGAGCTATCGGGGCATCCTACGACGACGCCCTGGATTTCACGACGAGGATGCTCGCCGGGCAGGCAGTGAACTCCGGCACCTGCTAGTCGGCTCAGCGACCGTGACGCTTTTCGTAGTCCTCACGGTCGCTGTCGGCGCGGCGCTGCGCTTTCTCGTTCAGTAGATCCGGATCGAGGCCGTGGCTCAGGAGGCGGTGCCGGCGGTAGATGGTGCCCAAGGCCACGACAAAGTAAGCCAGCGGGATGAGCAGTAGAGCCATCATTGCCAGCGGAATCCAGATCGGTCCCGGGATCAAGAGGAACAGCATGAGGATGAGCATCGCCGGCACGGTGAAACGAACGATGTAGCGGACCTGTGCGCCCGGACCGACAAGATCGTTGCGAACCCAATCCTGGTAGGTGTCGGGGAGCGTCTTACCCAGAAGGTATCCGCAGTACTGGGGGAAACTCGGGCGGGTCTGTTCGGCCATACTCCCAGGATAGTTGCCCCGTTCGGTCGGTTTACGCCGGTGCCTGGAATATGCGTCGATCGAGGTGGCGGAGCAAGGGCCCACTTCTTTCGGGGGCGTCGAACCTGCAGAATTCTCTCTGTGAGTTCTGAGACCGCACTGCCGAAATCCGCCCCACGGCGCTTTCACCGCGCCTGGTCGGTTGCGATCGTGGCGTTTCTCGCATTGGTGGGTGCAGCGAGCTTCCGCGCGGCCCCGTCGATATTGATCGAACCGCTCCACGAGGACTTCGGCTGGTCACGGGCCAGTATTTCGGCTGCCGTCTCGGTGAACCTTGTTCTGTACGGCCTCACGTCACCGTTTGCGGCAGCGCTCATGGAGCGCTTCGGGATTCGGGCCGTCGTCACCTCGGCGCTGGTTCTGATCTCGCTCGGCAGTGGCTTGACCATCTTCATGACATCGAGTTGGCAGCTCGTCCTGCTGTGGGGCGTTTTTGTCGGCCTCGGTACCGGATCGATGGCCCTGGCATTTGTCGCGACCATCGTCGACCGCTGGTTTGTCGAGAAGCGTGGACTCGTGACCGGCATTCTGACCGCCGGCGGTGCGGCCGGTCAGCTGGTGTTCCTGCCCGTTCTGGCGAAGATCGCCGAGACTTACGACTGGCAGAGCGTCGCCTTCACCGTCTCGTTCGCCGCGTTGGCCGTCGTACCGTTTGTTCTCCTGTTCCTGCGAAATTTCCCGTCCGACGTAGGTACGACGCCTTACGGTGCTCCAGCCGATTACGTTGCCCCGGCCTTGCCCGTCCACCAACGCGGCGGCGCTGCGGGCCGCGCGATTTCGGTGCTGGTGACGGCGTCGAAAACCAAGGTGTTCTGGCTCCTTGCCGGAACTTTCGCAATCTGCGGTGCGAGCACCAACGGGCTCATCGGTACGCACTTCGTTCCGGCGTCGCACGATCACGGCATGCCGATCACGACGGCCGCGTCGCTCCTGGCGGTGATCGGAATCTTGGACATGGTCGGGACCATCGCGTCGGGGTGGTTCACCGACCAGATGGACTCTCGGAAACTTCTCGGCGTCTACTACCTGTTTCGCGGGATCTCGCTGCTCTTCCTGCCGTTGCTTCTCGCCAACACGGTCAATCCGCCGATGATCGCGTTCGTCATTTTCTACGGACTCGACTGGGTGGCGACGGTTCCGCCGACTGTCGCGCTGTGCCGGCAGCATTTCGGGGCCGACGCCCCTATTGTGTTCGGTTGGGTGCTGGCGTCGCATCAGATCGGTGCCGGCCTCGTGGCTTTCCTCGCGGGCCTGGTCCGCGATCAGATCGGCTCGTACGACGCGGCCTTCTATGTGGCGGGCGGGCTGTGTGCGATCGCAGCGGTGATGTCACTGCTCATCGCGAAGCGACCGAAACACGCGGTAGTGGTCTCTGTGTGAATCGGCACTGTGATCGGCACCACGGACGGGGTAGGTTGTGTGTAACTTAAGGAACTACTCACCAGTAGGGGTAAAGAAATGCCTGCTCCGTCCGCTGCGACCTTCTCGCGGCTCGCCGAACTGATCGCCATCGACAATGCTGCCGATCGCCCGACGAAGTCCATCACCGAGGTGTTCACCGGCAAGGAGCTGGCGACCATCCCCGTCGGCACCGCCGACGATGCTCTCGCGGCCATCGCCCGTGCCCGCGTCGCTCAGAAGGAATGGGCCAAGCGTCCCGTTCTCGAGCGCGCTGCCATCTTCCACCGTTACCGCGACCTCATCCTCGAGAACCGTGACGCACTCATGGACATGGCTCAGGCCGAGACCGGCAAGTCGCGCACTGCGGCGCAGGAAGAAGTCCTCGACATTTCGATGACGGCACGCCACTACGCACGCGTTGCCCCGAAGCTGCTGCGTCCGCGCCGCGTCTCGGGCATGCTGCCGGGCCTGACCAAAACTGTCGTCCGCTACCAGCCCAAGGGTGTTGTCGGCGTCATCTCGCCGTGGAACTACCCGATGACACTGGCAGTTTCCGACGCCATCGCTGCGCTGATCGCCGGCAACGCCGTCGTTCTCAAGCCGGACAGTCAGACGCCGTACTGTGCGCTCGCCTGCGTAGAACTGATGTACAAGGCCGGTTTGCCGCGAGACCTGTTTGCAGTTGTTCCCGGACCGGGCTCAGTTGTGGGCACCGCGCTGGTCGAGAACACCGACTACCTGATGTTCACCGGTTCCACTGCCACCGGTCAGCTGCTGGCCGAGCAGGCCGGACGCCGTCTCATCGGTTTCTCCGCCGAGCTCGGTGGCAAGAACCCGATGATCGTCGCTGCCGGTGCTGATCTGCGTGAGGTCACGGACGCCGCAGTGCGAGCGTGCTTCTCCAACTCCGGCCAGCTGTGCATCTCGATCGAGCGTATCTACGTCGAAGAGTCCATCGCACCCGAGTTCATCCGCATGTTCGGTGACCGCGTCAAGAAGATGAACATCGCGGCCGGCTACGAATTCGGCATCGAGATGGGCAGCCTCGTCTCCGAGGCTCAGGTCAAGGCCATCTCCGCGCATGTCGACGACGCAGTTGTGAAGGGTGCCACCGTCATTGCCGGTGGAAAGGCCCGCCCGGACATCGGACCGCTGTTCTACGAGCCCACCCTGCTCACCGGAGTTCCTGCTGACGCCGACTGCTACCGCGACGAGACTTTCGGGCCCCTCGTCTCGATCTACCCGGTCAAGGATGTCGAAGAGGCCATCGCTCAGGCCAATGACACCGAGTACGGCCTCAACGCCAGCGTCTGGGCCGGCAGCAAGGCTGCGGGCGAGGCAATTGCCGCACGTATTCACGCGGGAACCGTCAACGTCGACGAAGGCTACGCACCCACCTGGGGCAGTACCGCAGCGCCGATGGGCGGTATGGGCGTCTCGGGTATCGGACGCCGTCACGGACCCGAAGGTTTGACCAAGTACACCGAACCGCAGACGATTGCGACCACCCGCATCATGAATCTCGGTGGGCCGCGGGGAATCCCGGCCAAGGTGTGGGCCAAGCTCATGCCTCACGCCATCAAGATCATGTCCTGGGTTCCGGGTCGGTAACGGGTGGAACGCGCAAGCGCTTATATCGAGGCAACACCGTCAGCGGTCTGGGCAGTGGTCAGCGACCTCGAAGGAATGGGTCGCTTCAGTCCCGAAAACACCGGCGGCAAGTGGACTTCCGGAAAGCCAGGGACAGTTAGTGCGAAGTTCATCGGCACCAACAAGCATGGTCTGATTCGCTGGAGCACTCGCTGCACTGTCACTGAAGTTGTTGATGGTCAGAAGTTTTCCTTCGAAGTGGACGAGTCGAAGGCTCGGTGGACTTTCCTCGTGGAACCCTCCGATGCGGGAACCCTGCTCACCGAGACCCGCGAGGTCTTTGCGTCGGCGCCACTCCACGTGCGAATTCTGTCCGGAAGTGGAGTGCTGGGGCGGGGCCGAGATCAGCTGATGCAGAGCGGTATCGAAACCACACTGACGCGCATCAAGGCGTTTCTCGAAAAGTAGTACCCACAAAAGCGGGCCGCACTCATATCGAGTGCGGCCCGCTTTGTCTGGTGTTCTGATCAGCCGGCAGCGTCGATGAGTGCTGTGTAGACCCGTTCCGGTTCTTCGGCAATACGATTGAGTACGTAGAGCCACCACTCGGTTCCGAAGAGCACGTATTCGCGAGTGGTGAAGCCCGCCGCGCTCAGAGCATCGAGTTGCTCGGTTCCGAGGCCCAGCAACATTTCGAACTCGACATGGTCGGCCTTCAGTGCCGAATCATGTTCTGTGCATACCGCTTCGATGATGTCGCGATCATGCGTTGCAATCGCAATCGGGTGACCAGCGTCCACGATCTGTGACACGTACTTCAGGTAGGCGTTGCGCAATTGCGCGCTTCCGCGCGGATAAGCGATCGAATCCGGTTCCAGGAAAGCGCCTTTCACCACACGGATACGGCCGGGACGCCCCAGGAGAGTCGTGATGTCCTCGGCGGTTCGATGCAGTCGTGCCTGAACAGTGATGCCTACGTGGGTAAATCGCTCTGCCAGCCGGGCATGCATATCGAGAACCAGATCAGTGCGATCGGACCCCTCGGCTGAGATCATCAACTCGGTACCGGCTCGCTCGGTTGCCTCGGCTAGGCGAATGACGTTGTTGTAGCACAGTTCCGGATCAACTACGAGGCCGATGTGTGAGAGATCGAAGGACACCGTGCTGTCGACGCCCGTCGTGCCGATGCGCTCTGCAACTTCGACGAATACGTCGGTTTCGGAGTTTGCGAGTTCGGAATCGCGAACACTCTCTCCGGTGTATTCAATGCTGCCTTTGTGTCCGCGGGCAATGATTGCGGGTAGGCGATCGAAGGCGTCGTCGATCGTTTCGCCGGCGACGTAGCGATCGGCGACTCGACGTGCGAGTGCTGCCGACGTGGCGTCCGCCATCGTGCGTGCTTTCAACGTTTCATCGAGCGCGAGACGCCGAAGTACGTCGGCAGCCTGAGCTTGCAGGTCATTGTTCACGGCCTCAGCCTACGTTCGTGAGATTCCGGGAATTATTCTTCCAACCCTTGCGTTCGATCTATTGTCGATATATCGTCGATACGTCAAGTAAATACAAACCGTCCAGGAGGACAACATGTACGCCCCAAACAACAACCCAGAACTGCAAGAACGCCGTGAAGATTGCGGACGTGACCATGAACGTCGTGGACGCCGTGAACATGGACCTCGCGGAGGTCGCGGATTCGAAGGCCGTCCCGAAGGCCGGCGCGGCCGCCCCGATCATCGAGGCTCTGGTCATCGTGGATTCGGCCGCCCGGACTTCACTGAATCCGGCGCAACATTGCGTCCGGAAATGGGACTTCTCCGAGGTGCCGTTATCGCGGTAGCCGCCGGTGGAACGCCCGAGCAGGTGGCCAAGGCCGAGGCGGTTCTTGCCGAAGCGCGCCGTGCACTGTTCGAACTGCTGGCCGAGAAGCCTGCAGAAACTGAGCCGGCCGAAACCCCGACTGAAACATCCACTGATACAACAGCTAAGTGATCACGGTGCTTTCACTCTCGCACGCCGCCGTGCACCGAGGCATGTTTCTGCCCCGGTGCACCCGTTGACTATTCGGTTGTTCAGGCTGCTGTCGGCGGACTGTTCCCCGATATCGGAACCTGATACGGATCCACCGACATCGGCGGATAGAACCGGGTTTTCCGATCATCCCCGATCTCGACACTCCACTCGGTGTGGTGCAGTAACCGATGGTGGTGACCGCACAAAAGTATGAGGTTGTCGAAATCTGTTGGGCCACTGTCCATCCAATGAACAATATGGTGGGCGTCGCACCATCCGGCCGGAGTGCCGCAGCCAGGAAAAGCGCATCCGCCATCTCTGACGGCCAAAGCTCGCCGCTGCGGGACTGTCGCTGTTCGCTCGTCGAGTCCATGATCGAGCGGAACACCGTTCTGGTCGAGCAGGATTCGGGTGACCGTGCAATCGCACGCCAGCATGCGGGCACTGTCGAGGCTGACGGGGCCGGCCCAGTTGGTGATCGCATACCCGAGTTCTTCGGTGGACGGCAAAAGGTCCTTGAGAGCTTGCAGATCCGTGAGGTCTTTCGCAGTAGCCGTAATCGTCAGGTGCGGTTTGACGCCACCTTCGACGGGGCCGAGGCCAGCCATCTCGAAGCGGCGCAACATCTCACAGAAACCGTCGGCACGTCGAAGGGCCGGGGTGCGAGCATCTTTCACGCCGTCAATTTCGGGAGTCGGCTTCGACAGTCCGGACAGTAGCGCGATCAACCGGGCACCGCTGACGGCGTCGAGGTCACCTTTCACGCTGACGCGGCCGTACAAACCTTTGGAGGCGTAGAACTCGTTACGCTGAAGAATCTTCCCCGACGGGGACTCCGTCGTCGCGATTGCCATACTTCTTTTCGATACGCTGGATGGCCGCTCGGACTTCCGTCGCAGTCGGAAACCTTCTTCGAAGCGAGGTCCAGCAGGATGTCGCGGGCCTTCTCGATGTCCGCGGTATGCATGTTCTTGGGTGGGTGCTGGCAGAACTGGGCCACCTGCCGTGCCTTCTGCATATCGATATCACCGTCGTGAAAGGATTGTGCGACTACGGGTTCGAACATGAACAACCGTGCGAGGCTGACCAGTTGGCTGCATTCGCCGATCTCGAGGTTGGTGGATCGGTGCAGCCACTGGGCGATAGCGCGGAAGCCTGTGTCGGGAAGAGCGTCACGAGTGAACATTTCGACAACGAGGTGCACCAGGCGCGATTGCAGGCCGTGGCGGGCGCGGACCAGGTCGAGGGCCTCTACTTTGAGACCCTCGCTGTCCAGTTGCCACGCTTCCCGATTCTCCATGAGCTAATTCTCATCGAACAGGATTTCGATTCCTAGAGACATTTCGGACAGGTTTTCGAGAAAGTTCTCTCGAGAGTTGTTGATATGCAATTGCATTCGATCGAACAACTGGGTCGAGCCGATCCTCGTATTAGCCTTAGATCGAGCCGAGTTCCCGTGCCCGGGCGACGGCCGAGGTTCGAGATTTCACACCTAATTTGCCGAAGATGTGGACCAGGTGCGATTTTACGGTGGTCTCGCTGAGGAATAGTTCCTTGCCGATTTCGCGGTTCGACTTGCCGGCGGCAACCAGCTTCAGAACCTCGATCTCCCTTGGGCTGAGGCTGGTTTCGGGCTTTCGGACGCGGGTCATCAACTTGGATGCGATCGAGGGGGATAGGACGCTGTCTCCCGCCGCTGCGGAGCGGACGGCCGCGAGCAGTTCGGAAGGCGGAGTGTCCTTGAGGAGGTAGCCACTTGCTCCGGCCTCGACGGCGCTGAGGATATCGGCGTCGGTGTCGTAATTGGTCACCACCAGAACGTGGGGCGGGTTCGGCAGGGCGCAGACGGCGCGGGTGGCGTCGACTCCGGATTTGCCGGCGCCGAAGCGTAAATCCATGAGTACCAAGTCGACTGGAGTGGTGGCACAGAACGCGATTGCTTCTTCGGCTGTCCCGGCTTCGCCGATTACCTCGATGTCCGTTTCACTCTCGAGCAAGGCGCGCAAGCCGGCGCGAACGATGGCGTGATCGTCAGCCAAGAGCAACCGGATCATTCTTCACCGTCTTGGAGGGGAAAAGTTACGGTGACGGCCGAGTGGCCGGGTTCGGATTCGATGTCGAAGGTGCCGCCCTGTAGTTGGACGCGTCGTCGAATGGCATTGAGCCCGAAGGATTCGACCGGTCCCCGGTCGAGTGCCGCTACGTCGAAACCGATTCCGTTGTCGACGATATCGAGGCTCACGGTGTCTTCGGAGTAGGTGAGGGTCACGGCCATCCTGGTGGCTTCGGAGTGCCGAAGCACATTGGCTACTGCGCCCTGCGCGATGCGGACCAGGGTGGCTTCGAGGGGCATCGGCAACGCTATCGCGTCACCTTCGATAACGGCGTGAGCCTCCAAGTCGGCACTCGCCGCACGTTCGCAGATGCGGCCGAGTGCGTCAGCCAATGACTGGCCGTCGAGGGCTGCCGGTGTCAATTCCGCTATCAGCTGCCTGGTTTCGGCGAGACTGTCGGCGGCGGCTTCACGGGCGAGACTGATCTGTCGAATGGCGGGACTTTCCGGATCGGCCCGTTCGGCAGCGTGCAGCAGCATCTGAATACTTGAAAGTCCTTGTGCCACCGTGTCATGAATTTCGGCCGCCAACCGCTCGCGCTCGGCGAACTTGCCGGCTTCCCGTGACGTCGCTGCCAATTCTTCTCGTGTGTTCATCAATTCGTCGATGAGGCGACCACGCTCGGCTGCTTCGCGATACAGCGCTTGATAGCCGAGTCCGATCGCGACGGCGACCGCGGCGCCGATGATCGGTCCGATCGCGCCCGCAACCGACCATTCCCGATGCAGGGCTGTACCGATCACGGAGATCGCGGTAGTGACGACTACTGCGATCAGGCTCCAGGGTCGTCGGAGAAGGTGCACGTACAGGAAGAAGAGACCGAATACGAGATAGGCAGCCTCGGCGGACAACGCCATCAGGACTATCCACACCAAGGTCAGTGCGGCCAGCCACCAGCGTGCAGCATTGCCGCGCAGGCGCTTGAACACCCCGAACAGGTAGACGGCGGCAAAGATCACCGACAGAGAAACGATGTAGGGCGTCAGTGTGGACTCGTCGACGATTGCCCGGAGGAACACGACACCGGTCAGCGCGACTACAAGCACATGCAGGCCGAGCTGAAGGCCGGCAAAGACGGGTGTGAGCGGTGATCGATGCATCCCGCCCAGCATAACCAGATTCGGGCGGTCGCCATCCATCGAAAGTTGTAACGAAGAGTCGTACTTTCGGTGGCCGCGATGTCCGTCCGAGGTGTGATGGAAAGAGTGTGAATCAGCGGGAGTGTAGAGGCAAGCACAGGAAAGGAATTCACAGTGTTTGTCGCAATGAGGGACTTACGAGCAGCGCGAGGTCGTTTCGCGTTGATCTCGGTAGTGGTTCTGATGGTTGCACTTCTGGTCAGTTTTCTCAGCGGTTTGACCGCTGGGCTCCGTCATCAGAACGTTTCTGCCATCGAATCAATGAAGGCCGATACCGTCGTTTTCGCCGATACCGGTTCGGGAGCGTCGTTCGACGAATCGGCGATCACCGCAGATCAGCTCAAGGCCTGGACGGCGGGCGCAAAGACTGTCGACCCGGTGGGAATTGCCCGCGGAAAAGCAGGATTGGTGGGTTCCAACCAGCAGTCGGTGTCGCTGTTCGGTGCGGACAGCGGTTTCGGTGACTTGACGCCGGGTGCGCCGGGAACGGTTGTCCTCAGTGAAGGCGCGGCTCGCGATTTGGGCGCCGCTGCCGGTGACCGCATAAGTGTGGGTGCCGACCAGTTCACCGTCACTGCGGTTCGCGGCGACGACTGGTACAGCCACACTCCTGTTGTCTGGATGACACTCGGTGATTGGCAGGATGCAAATCCGCGCGGCGGGGTAGCGACAATCCTCGCGGTTTCCGGAGCGTCGGACGCTTCGGCAATCAATTCTGCAGCGGGCACTACGTCGACGACGGTGAGCGGTTCGCTCCAGGCCATCGGATCCTACGCAGCTGAGAACGGCTCGTTGACGCTGATGACCTTCATGCTCTTCGCGATCTCGGCTCTGGTGATCGGCGCGTTCTTCACGGTGTGGACCATCCAGCGCATGCCTGACGTCGCGACGCTGAAAGCGCTTGGCGCGACAACAGGTTCGCTTGTGCGCGATGCCTTGGGTCAGGCGTTCATCGTTCTGCTGATCGGCGTGTCGATCGGTATCGGATTGACGGCAATCGCAGGAACTCTCATGGGTGGCGCGATGCCGTTCGTGCTGAGTCTCTCGACCACGTTGGTCCCGGCATTGGCGCTCATCGGACTCGGATTGGTCGGCGCAGCGTTCGCCCTCCGTTTCCTCGTGACCACAGATCCACTCACAGCCCTAGGGAGCACACGATGACAATCGGCAGCACTGTTCTCGATCTCCAGAACGTCAACCTCACCTTCCCCGACGGCCAGTCGCGGATCACGGCGCTCGACAATGTGTCGTTGAGCTTGCGCCGCGGCGAGATTGCGGCGATTACCGGACCGTCGGGCTCGGGCAAGTCCACCCTGCTCGCGGTGGCGTCGACGCTCATCCGTCCGGATTCGGGTCACGTCTACTTCCGTACGCCGGAAGGCAGCACCGACATCGCTGCGCTCAGCCGTAAGGCTGCGTCTGAGTTACGACGCAATTCGATCGGGATCGTGTTCCAGCAGTCCAATCTTGTGTCGTCGTTGACGGCTCTGGAACAGCTCGAGGTGATGGCACATTTGGGTCAGTCGGTGTTCACGTCACGGGCGCAGCGCAAGGCTGTGAAAGAGAAAGCGATGGATTTGCTCGACGCCGTCGGATTGGCGGATCAGAGCGGAAAGCGGCCTGCGCAACTGTCGGGCGGGCAGCGTCAGCGAGTGAATCTTGCGCGCGCGTTGATGAACGATCCGCAACTCCTCGTGGTCGACGAGCCGACGAGTGCTCTCGATCAGGAGCGTGGTGCCGCAGTGATGGATCTGATCATCGGGGTGGTGCGAGAACGTGAGGCGGCAACCCTTCTCGTCACTCACGATCGCGGTCATCTGCATCGGATGGATGTTGTCTATCGGGTGGTCGACGGAGCGTTGACTACAGATCAGTCGGTGTTCGCAGCCTGATCTCGCCGACTGCGTCGTCATGCCCCGACACGTCTGGGGAACCGGTAGACAACCGATCATTTGCTGGGACGCTAGACTGTTGTCGACTTGGGCAACATGAGAGGACGTGTTATGGAACGCCGCCGCAATGTTGCGCCGCCGACGCAATCACCGATAGCTGATCTGGAGCAGATGCCGGCTCTGATCCTGCTCGACAGATTGCCCGTGCCGGTGATGGCCGTGCACCGTGACGGAAGCATTGTCTTTGCCAATCCGTCGTTCGCGGACATGATGGGTTACCCCAAAAAGGCCGTCTCAGCACTGCGTTTGCAGGACATCCTGTATGACAAGGATGCCGACGACGTCAGTGCTGAGCAGGCCCACCGCGAGTTGAGTTCGGAGCCGGGGTCCATCAAGGAATTTGTGCACGCCGACAGCACTTTGGTGCGTGCGACGGTCAGTCAGTCGTTGCTTCGCCGCGACGACGACACGATCACGCTGGCGGTTCTGCACGATCTGACCGAGCGTCTGTGGAACAACCCGCGTCACACCTTGGACAATCCGATCGGCTGATCAGCCGCTTCGCGGCCTGGATTTCGGTTGCCGGTCCAGGCCGAGGGTTGCCGAGAGAGTGTCGACTACCCACTCCTCGTAGCGTTGACCGCTCCAGCCCGCATCGATCACCAGATCGGTAAAGGTTTCGGCGCTCGACAAGCTGAGTGCAGTACTCACCGCAGTCTCGAGGTTGACGGTCGGCGCTTTCTCGACAAGTCCGATCATGAGGTGCTGCTGAACAGTTCGACGCTGCTCGCGATTGATATGCCAGAGAAGTGCTGCGTCTTCGTCGGCGGATGCGGCAGCCCGCAAAGCCAGCAGGATATCTGCAGTTCTTTCGAGGATGAGCCGTCCGTGATGTACCTGAATTCGGAGTTGCCCGAGCGGGTGCGGAGCACCGAGCGCGGCTGCCACCCAAGGCCGATCGAGAGTGTTCACCCTTGCCTCGTCGCCGCTCACCGAATCATCGAGTACTGCTGCCAAGACACTTGGTTTGTTGCCGAAGACGAAGTACACACTTTGCACCGAAACTTCGGCTGCCTCGGCGAGTAGTTTGATGGTCGCTGCCGCATAACCAGGATTCATGAAGACGCGTCGTGCTGCCTCGATGATCTTGGTCCGCGCTGAAGTATCCCCGGTAATTCTTGTTGCCCCCGTCATGAATCGGAGCTTAGCTTTAGAGCGAAGCTCTAGCGACTGGGACAAAACGAGGTCGACAGACCAAACGGCCCGAAAGAGTAGATTTCGGGCCGTTTGTGGTCTGCTTGATCAATTCTCGGGGCTTGGGCTACCCGAGAATGCGAGCCTTCTGCGCATCGAACTCGGCGTCGGTGAGGACGCCCGCAGCCTTCAATTCGCCGAGTTTGGTGAGTTGCTCGATCTTGGCGTCCATGGAAATTTCCGCCGCGACGGGTAGCGGCGGCAGATCGGGAATCGGCTGAACCACCGGGACCTGCTGGGCCTGAGTCTCCGCTGCGCGCTGGTCTGCCTCGGCCCAACGGGTTCGCTGACGGCGCTGAACATTTCCGTGAATGGAACTTGCGACGGCTACGCGGCTGGCTCGCCTGATGAAGCTCATGCTTCGTTCTCCGTCTCGTTCAATGCTGTTGCCAACTCGTCGAGTGAGATGTGGCCCTCGGTGATCACTCGGCCACCGGCTCGCGCCCACGCGTCGAGTACCGGCAGTAGGGTCATCTCTTCGTAGACGAGCACTGCTGCAACACTTCCGGCGGCGATGTCTTCGCCGACGGCGGCGATGTCAGCCGCGTCCAGGAGTCCCGAAGCGGCACCGTCGAACTGGGACAGATCAAAATCTTCCGGGTCGAAGGACGACGCCGGAACCACGCTCAGTGAACTATCCGCAGCCTTGGCGACGAACTCGAGATCGAGGATGCGGATGGTTCCGTTGTCGACGGCTGCGAGCAACTGCTCGAAACCGTCGGCAGTGACTGTGCCGTCGGGAAACTCGACGGCGATGTACTCGACTGGACCGAACTGGTCTTGATTGGCCATCAGCTACTTCTTGCCCTTCGTGGGGGTCGGTGTTTTTCACGAGTGTGGTGACTTCGTTCGGCATCCGGCCTGCTGGAATGATCGTCAGTAACGATAGTCCGTGGGCGTCGGCAACGGCGTTCGCAACACCAAGGAGTTTCGACCTGTGGACGGCACCACTCATTCCCCTGAGCTCGACCTGGAGTCACATCTACCGCGTTTGACGGCGCGCGGAGTGATCCTGAGTTTGCTTGTCAGCAATCATCCAGCCCGTCCCACTCCCGCGCAGGTGGTTCGCGCTGCCGGCGCATTCGACATCAAGGAGTCGGCGGCGCGCGCTGCGCTCAGCCGAATGGTTACGGGCGGTGATCTGATTCGCGTCGACGACGGATTCACGTTGAGTGCGCCGCTTCTGGAACGCCGCCAGCGGGTGCTGCACGAGGTCGAGCAGGTGACCCGTCCGTGGGACGGGGACTGGGAAATCGTGGTGGTGACGGGGGTCGGTCGTGATCCGGGCGATCGAGCGATTCTGCGTTCTCGGCTTTCGCGATTGCGCCTGGCGGAATTGCGTGAAGGTGTGTGGATGCGGCCCGCGAACCTGATTCGACCGTTGGACTTGGCCGATCAGCCGGTGCAACGATTTCGCGCTGTTCCGACGGAGGACGGCGCCGCGTTGGTTGCGCAGTTGTGGGACCTCGAGGGATGGGACGCGGAGTCGCGTCGTCTGTTGGCTCTGATGGACGTAGCCGATACGACGGTGGATCGGTTCACGGTCGCGACGGCAATCGTGCGGCACCTGCTGACCGATCCGGTGTTGCCTTCCGAGATGTTGCCGCCGGCGTGGTCTGCGGCGCGAGTGCACTTGGCGTGGGCAAATTATCAGGAGGAGTTTGTTGCAATTCCCGAGGTCGGAGGCAGTGGCGAGGATTAATATTGCATATTGACATCGACTGTTTTGAATCTGTAATGTCCATTGAAACAGTCGAAGGAGACAGTCATGCAGACACATGAGGTTTTCAATCAGGCCAACCCCCTTCTCGGCCACAACGTCGCGGACGATCGGACGCTGCTGGACGGACTGCTTCGTGAGGGCGCCGGGTGGGCGACGGACGAGGTCAACGACCTCGGGATCCTGGCGGGGACCGAGAAGGTACAGGACTGGGGGCGCCTCGCCAACGAGAACCCGCCGATCCTCAAGCCCTACGACCGCTTCGGTCACCGGATCGACGACATCGAATTCCATCCGGCCTGGCACGACCTCATGTCGACGGCAGTCGCCAACGGATTGCACGGATCCCCGTGGAGTGACGACCGCGCGGGAAGTCACGTTGCACGCGCGGCAAAGTTCTACGTCTGGAGCAATGTCGAGGCCGGCCACACCTGCCCGATCTCCGCGACGTACGCCGCAATTCCGGCGCTGCGCGACACTCCGGAGTTGGCGGACACCTACGAAGCATTGCTGTCCAACCGGCTTTACGAGCCTGGCCTGAAAGCGCCGCTGAGCAAGGCCGGACTGTTGGCGACGATGTCGATGACGGAGAAGCAGGGCGGTTCCGACATCCGCGCCAACACCACCCGTGCGACGCGCCAGTTCGACGGCAGCTACCTGATCGTCGGCCACAAATGGTTCACCTCGGCAACCATGGCCGATCTGTATCTTGCTCTGGCGCAGACGGATTCCGGCGTCACCTGCTTCCTGGTTCCCCGAGTACTTCCCGACGGCACCCACAACAACATTCGTCTGATGCGGCTCAAGGACAAGCTGGGCAATCGCTCGAATCCTTCGGGTGAGATCGAGTACGAGAACGCGATTGGTTGGCGGATCGGCGAAGAGGGCCGCGGGGTTCCGACCATCATCAAGATGGTCAACATGACGCGCTTGGATTGCCTGATCGGTGCGGCATCCGGAATGCGCCGCGGAGTCACGCAGGCAGCGCACCACGCGACGTACCGTAAGGCATTCGGAAGCTATCTCATTGACCAGCCCTTGATGCGAAACGTACTGTCCGACTTGGCAATAGAGTCGGAAGCTGCATCGCTGCTCATGATGCGACTGGCCGGAGCTCACGACCGCTCCACCCGCGGAGACAAAGCCGAAGCCGAATTCCTGCGACTGGCACTGGCTGTCGGCAAGTACTGGATCTGCAAGCGCTGGCCGGCACATGCTGCGGAATCGCTGGAATGCTTCGGTGGCAACGGATTTATCGAGGAATCGCAGATGCCGCGTCTGTTCCGCGAGTCGCCGCTCAACGGAATCTGGGAAGGCAGTGGCAACGTTGCCGCCCTCGACGTCCTGCGTGCGATGAACAAGAGCCCACAAACAGTCGAAGCCTTCTTTGCCGAGGTCGAGTTGGCGGGTGACGAGCCGAGCATCGCGCGGACGGTGCGTGAAATCCGCGTTGAGCTTGCCGATGTGGCGAGCGCAGAAGTGCTGGCGCGCAGAGTGATCGAAAAGATGGCACTGGTATTGCAGGCATCCCTGCTTGTCCGCCAGGGGCATCAGGCTGTAGCCGACGCATTCATCGCCACCCGGTTGAACGGTGATCGCGGAAGCGTCTACGGAACTCTTCCGCGCAGTGTAGATTTCGCAGCAATTCTCGATCGCGTTACCCCGAAGGTCTGACAGATCTCCAGGCACACTTTGAGAAAAAGGAGTCGATCAATGCAGGGAATCGGTGACTGGGCAGTCCGTCGAGCTCAGTTGAGTGGCAACAAGACAGCGTTTGTCTCTGCGGGAAAATCCTGGACGTATCGCGAATTCAACGAGCGCACAGACAGACTGGCCAATCATCTCCGTGACGGAATCGGGATCCGGGCCGGCGACCGGATCGCGGCCGTAGTCGCGACCTCGGTGGAATGCCTGGAGATTCTTTTTGCCAGCGCGAAGATCGGGGCTATCTTCACACCGATCAATGTCCGCCTCACGGCTCCCGAGATCGGTTATGTCCTCTCCGATCTCGGGGCACAGACACTGTTCGTGCATCCGATGTTCCCGCAGGTTTCGGACGCGTTGACGCAGCCGGGAGTACGTATTCGAGATGTGATCACGGTCGGTGACGAGTACGAAACCCTGCTGGCCGCCGCAAGTCCGGAGCCGGTACATCCGCAGGCGAAGCGGCACGACGTCGCCGTGATCATGTACACCTCGGGCACGACCGGGCACCCCAAGGGCGCAATGCTCACTCACGAAAATCTGCGTGCCAACGCTGCGGCAGTGACGGCGTCGTTTGGATTGCGCGAACGCGATGTCACCATCACGGCATTGCCGATGTTCCATATCGGCGGGCTGGGATTGCATACGTTGCCGTTCATCTACGTCGGCGGAACCAACGTGATCCTGCCTGCGTTCGATCCCGTCAAGGTTCTCGATTTGGTGCAGTCGGAACGTGCGACGCAACTGCTGCTGGTGCCCACCATGTGGCAAGCGATCATGTCGATTCCGAATCTCGCGGAATACGATCTGTCCTCGCTGGACTCGGCACTGTCGTCCGGTGCGCCGGCGCCGATGGCGGTGCTGGAGTACTTTGCCGAGCTGGGCATTCCGTTCCAGGAGGGCTTCGGAATGACGGAATGCGCGCCGTCGGTGGCGTTGCTTCCGGCCGAGTCGATTCGCGAGAAGGCCGGATCCATCGGTCGGGCACTGTTCGGCATCGAAACTCGGTTGGTCGACGAACAGGACCACGACGTGCCGGTGGGAACCGTCGGAGAGTTGCTCGTTCGCGGTGACAATGTGTTCGTCGGATACTGGATGCGTCCAGTGGAGACCGAAGAGGTCATGCGCGGCGGTTGGTACCACTCCGGCGACATGGGCCGTGTGGACGAGGACGGGTTCATTACGCTGGTCGATCGCAAGAAGGACATGCTGATCAGTGGAGGCGAGAACGTCTACTCCCGCGAGGTGGAGTTGGTGATCGCCTCGATGCCTCAGGTGCGTGACGTGGCTGTAGTTGCTGCGCCGCACGAGAAGTGGGGTGAGACGCCGGTGGCTTTCGTGGTTCTCGTGGACAATGCGGAACTCAGTGAATCCGACGTCATCGAATTCTGTCGAGAACGCCTGGCGACTTTCAAGATTCCCACCAGAGTCGAGTTCCTGGAGGCGCTTCCGACGACGGCGACGGGCAAGGTACGCAAGAACGCGCTCCGAGATCTTACGGTCTCGGCTCGCTGATACCCGCTCTGCGCTCAGGATCCGTGACGGAGACGGGTTCCTGAGCGCTACGGGCGCGGTAGACGATCATCTCGCGCTGTAGCGCCCGGCGGAACCGCGGTTGTTCGGCCAGCAACACGGCCATCACGGTCAGCAGTAGCCAGGTCGCGGCGGCGCTCGCAATAAGCATGCCCACCGGAATCCACGGTCCGCCCATCTGCTCGAGCAGAGTTGTCTTAGCCCAAACACGCCAGTAGAGCATGAGATTGACGATCAGGCCGACGCCGTACGAGATGGCGAAGGACATGAGAAACGGCTTCCAGGTGCCGTCGTAGCGGCGTTCGAGCATCGGTTCGGCACGTAGCGGAAAGACTACCGACATCACGTTGGCCACACCGAGCCAGAGCAGGATCATCGTCAGGACCTGTCCGCAGGCTTTCACCAATTCGGTGCTGGTTCCGGCCCGCCACGACAGGACTGCGCTGAGCAGGAATCCGGCTGCACCCACGAAGATCAGCATGACGATGTTCTTGGCTACCAGTACATGCCACAAGCGAGTGCCACCCGAGAGCGCAGCCCGTACGCGGGCAGCGTCGAAACTCAGGGCGTTGGTGCACACGACGCTTCCGATGACGCCCGACAACGCGTACAGCGCAAGGTAGGGGAGGCGGTCTTCCTTGCTGTCCCACTGGAAGATACGGATGAACGCGAGGTAGCCGAAACCGAGTCCGAGACTCAGTCCCAGCCGGAATGCGATGGATCGAGGTTTGCCGACAAAGACATGCCGGAATTCCTCGCCGATTCGCCGGCCGAGATCCTGGAAGTGCCGCACAGCCGGATTCCCCGCTGCGAGAGGGACATAGCCGCGAATTGCCGCGGCAACGTCGTCGGTATCACCGGCGTCGAGTGCGGCCACTCGCGCTTCGAGGACTGCCAGATGCGCTGCCCGCAAGGCGATCCGTGCCGTCGTGACCGCAGCGGTTGCGTCGGCTTCTGCTTGGGCTGCGGCGCCGATGGTAGGTTCGGCCGGCAACGGTGGTTGGAGACGGGTGATCAACTCGAGTTGACGGGCCATGTGCGGCGACGGAGAGAGGCCGCTGTACGTCGGCTGGCTCAGTGCCGAGCGTTCGTCGTCCAACGCAGCCCGAACCGACATCGCCGCTTTCTGCACGGCGGTTCGGCTCTGCCACCGGACCGAGCGCGCCTCACTTTCAGCCGCGACGGCGCGGGATGCAACCTCGGCCAGGTCCTCGACCGCAGTCATCTGCTGGTTCCCCTCGGTAGGTGTAACACTGGCGGATATGACGACAACTCAGGACAAGGCGGATCTGCAGCGTTACCTTCAGACGGCTCGTGATGCCTTGCTCTGGAAACTCGACGGTCTTTCGGAGTACGACATCAGACGGCCGATGACGCCTACCGGCACTAATCTCTTGGGACTTGTGAAACACATGATCGGTGTGGAGTACGGGTACTTCGGTCCGGTTTTCGGCCGGGCAGTACATGATCTTCCGTCGTGGTTGCGTTCGGACGAGCCCAATGCGGATATGTGGGCAACCTCCGAGGAATCCCGTGAGGACATCGTCGACGCATACCGTCGTGCTTGGGTTTTCGCCGATTTAACGATTTCCGAATTGGATCTTGATTCGCCGGGCTTGGTCAAACCGTGGCCCGAGGAACGCCGCGATGTGACGTTGCATCAGATCCTCGTGCACGTCGTCGCTGAGATTCATCGTCATGCTGGCCACGCGGACGTCGTTCGCGAAATGATTGACGGCAGTGCAGGTCTGCGACCCGATTACAGTAATCTCGGTTCGAGCGATCAGGCGTGGTGGGCCGACTACTGTGATCACCTCGAAAAGGTTGCCCGTTCGGCCGACCACGCCTGATCCGAAATCTATTCGAGTATCGCGGCCGCACCGATCACGACGACGACGATGACGAAGTTGATCGCCACCAACGGCCAGACGAAGCGTAGGAACTTGTCGTAGCCAACCTTGGCCATCGCGAGACCACCGACAACGACGACGTTGGTGGGCGCAACCATCAGCATCAGGCCATGGCCCATCTGGAAGGCAGTGATCACCAAAGACCGGCTGACTCCGGCGAAGTCGCCCAGCGGCGCCAGGAGCGGCATAGCGAGGGTGGCGTGACCCGAGCTGGACGGAATGAGGAATGCCAGCGGGATGTTGACAATCATCACGAGAATCGCGAACACGCCGGCAGACGCGCCGTTCACCAAACTCTCCATCGCATTGAGGATGGTGTCGAGGGTTTCGGTGTTGGTCATGATGACCGAGACACCGCGAGCGAGCAGGATGACGATGGCCGGACCGACCATGTCGCCGGCGCCGCGGGTGATCAGCGAGACGATTTTCTTCTCACCCATCTTGGCGACGATGCCCACGAGGACTGCGGCGAGAATGAAGAGCATCGCCAGTTGCGGGAACCACCAGTTCAATTCGAACCAGTACGGCTCGGTCGTGGTGAGGTGGTAGGCGTCGTACTCGGCGGGGCCGGTGGTGGCTCCGAAGATGCTCGACCACGGAATGACCGAGAAGATCATCAGGCCGAAGGTGAGTCCGGTGATGGCGAGGACCAGCTTTTGCGTACCGGTGAGCTTGCCGTCGACGTCGACAGGCGGCGCTGCTTCTTCCTCGTCGTCCTCGTCGACGTCGAATCCGACGATGGATGCACTCGGATCCTTCTTGACCTTGGCTGCGTACCGAAGCACGAATACCACTGCAACAGCGGTCAATATGATCCACAGGATCACGCGCAGAACGATACCGTCGCCGATGGAGACGCCGGCTTCACCGGACGCGACACCGATCGAGAACGGGTTGACGGTCGATGCCATGTTGCCGATGAGAGCGCCGAGGATGATCATGGTGGCGGCGACCATGCGGTCGTAGCCGAGTGCCGTCATCAGCGGGATCAGAAGGGCGTAGAAACCGAAGGTCTCGACGGAGAAACCCATCGTCGATCCGAGCAGCGAGAACAACACCATGATGACGGTGATGAGCAGCCAGCCCTTGTCGCTGAGCTTCGTAGCAAGCTGCGAGACAGCGGTTTCCAGGCTTCGGGTCGCGAAGCTGACCGAGATGAAGGCGCCGAGCGCCATGATGAACAGTACAACGCCGACGGAACCGAAGAGCCGTCCGATGTTGTCGGTGTCGACAAATCCGGTGAGAGAATCCTGAACGCCGTACAGGCCGTTCACCGGTGAGAGAATCAGCTGCTGAATGCGTTCCCAGAACGTCAGCGGCGAGGATACCGTCTCGAAGCTACCGGGAACGGGCGAGCCATCCACGTCGACGCCGAAGCGGCCGGCCGGAATAAACAGTGCGGCAACCCAAACCAGAACCGTGACGATGGCAAGCATCGTGACGGCGCCGGGAAATTCGAACTTCTTTTTCACCGGCGACTGCGCGGCGCCTTCTTCGGTCTTGGTGCTCATTTCTTCCCTTCGAATGTGCGGGCGTACTCCTGGAAGAACAGTGCTTTGGCGACGACGGCCTTCTCGAGTTCGTCGAGAAGGACCCGCTCGTTGGGACCGTGGATGTTCGCGTAACCGTCTGTGGCACCGAACAGCAGCTTTTCGGCGGCGGGAACAGCGGTGTCCAGCGCCATGACGATGGGGATTGACCCGCCGCCGGCCATCTGACCCGCTTCTTCGCCCCACGACTCGGACAGGGCGAACATCGCGGCGTCGAATGCCGGACCGCCCTGGGCGGCAGCAAATCCGTCGCCGGTCTCGCCTGCCTTGACGTCCAACTCGAGGCCGAACGGGCGAAGCGCCTGCAAGTGCTCGACCAGTGCAGCCTGAGCCTCTACAGCCGGCTGTCGGGGGTGCACACGAAGGTTGATCACGGCGCGAGCCGTACTGGCAACGGCATTGACCGCCCCGTCGACTGGAGGTGCGTCGATACCGGTGACGGTGATCGCCGGCCCGGACCAGATTCGTTCTCCGATTCCGCCGGTGCCCAGCAAGGGAAGTCCGTCGCGAACCTCGGCGAGGGTGCGGAATTCTTCGTCGGTGTAACTGATTCCGGTCCAGGGCTCACGCAGCAGACCTTCGACGGCCACGTCACCGTTGTCGTCGTGCAACGTCGCGAGCGCACGGATCAGAGCGAGTCGCGCATCCGGAGCAGCGCCGCCGTAGAGGCCGTTGTGCTTGTCGGCGCCCAGAGTTGTCAGTTCCACGATCACCTGAGCGGAGCCACGTAGCGCGACCGTCAAAGTGGGGGAGCCGGGTCGAACACTGCCGACGTCTGCGATCACCATGGCGTCGGACTGGAAAAGCTCCGGCGCTTCGGGCGGGTAATTGTCGAAGGGACTACCGAATTCTTCCTGACCTTCGATGACGAATTTGACCGTCACGGGCGGTTTTCCGTCGAATACGCGGAGCGCGCCGATCATGCCGACCACGTTAGCCTTGGAGTCGGCCGTTCCGCGGCCGTAGAGTGCGCCGTCGCGTTCTGTCGGCTCGAAGGGAGGTGAGTCCCAGAGTTCGAGATCTTCGGCGGGAACGACGTCGTAGTGCGAGTACAGCAGAACAGTCGGAGCGTCTGCCGGGCCGGGAACGGTGGCAATGATGACGGGTGCAGTCTTGCCGGGAATCTCCAGACGGTCGATCTGGGTGACACCGGCCTTCTCCAAGAGCGAGACGATCAGATCGTGAGCTTCGAAGAGCGGCGCTGCGGGGTAGCCGTCTGTTGCGACCGACGGTATCCGTACCAGGTCCATCAATTCGGACTTGAGTGCCGGCATCAAATCTGCGGCAGCATTCTTGATCTGAAGAGGCGTCATCGGCCCTGATTTTTCAGGCATAAGGTGATCTCCTTCTGCAAGCACTATTGACAGGGATGCCGAGCTCCCGACGAGACGAGCAGAGCACCTGTTCGGACCGGTCAGTCCGTCGTCGGAAAGATTACGGTTGTCTCGTTGATTCGGCGCGTCCGGTATGCGAATGGTGTGTCCTGATCACGAACTCGCCTGGGCGAATTATGCGAATAGTCCGAATTGATGAATTCGAGTGTTGTTTTCCGTGATGTATTCGGTGACGTGCAGCTCGATATTCGGATTACTTAAAGGCCTAATAGTAACTATTCGGCTAATTTATCGTTCAGCCAGTGGTATCGAGTTCGAATAAATCGGACGGATTGGCAATGAGCGTTCACGTTTCCGAATCGACATAGCCGTATCTGGATATTTTCTGTGAACCCGCTGCTTAGTTGATGTATTTTCCTACCTGGTGCAGCGTCTGAAAATTGCCTTCAGCCTCCGGGTGCGGGTGGCGTATGTAACTCTTTGCCGGGAAATGCCTGGTTGGCATGAATATTTCCACAGTCTGTAATCATCGCAATCGTTCGGCAATCTGCTAGTTATCGACTGGCGCGGCACTGCCGACGGCTGCTTTCATCGCGTCGGCGTGTGAGGGAACGGATACCGCCGACAACGTTCCCGGGTCGAATGAGCTAATGATCTCCGGTCAGCGTTTGGAGAACTACAACGACGGAAATGTCATGCCCTCTACAACAACGGTTACGTTGACGGCGTGGGTCCCCGGCCGGAATGGATGTACTGCACGGATGCCGACCTGGACACCTGCGATGAGTTGCCGGCAATGACCGTCTGGACGACGATCAGGAACTAGTCATCAGTTACCTCCTCCAGAATCCGCATCCGTTCACTGCCCTCACGCCGAACGGGTGCAAAACGACAAACTCGCGGGCGACGCAACGGTGACCTCCGATACGACGCCGAAGACGACTGCGGTTCCGACCGATCATTCCGGCGCTCCCCGGAGCGCCGGTCAGTCCGGGTGTGCTGAACGTGCCGGCCCGAATCTGGCGCTCACTCTCGGTGGGCTGGGTCTGATCGGCTTGGCGGACTGCGGCGCTATCGCAGTCCGACGCAACCGTGCATAAGCAGTACGACGACCTGAACCAGATCGCATGAGTTGACGTCCGGTGTCGAAGACCCCCCACTTCGGCACCGGACGTTGCTATTGCTTGACTTTGACGGCGATGTCAAAACACACTGTGGCGGTGACTGGATGCGACGTTTTCGAATGAGACTGCTGATCGCCAACCGAGGCGAGATTGCCCTGCGCATCATTCGCACTGCTCGTGAATTCGGCATCGAAACGGTGTCCGTGTATGCCGAAGACGATGCGGGTAGTCCGCATGTCGATGCTGCTACCGAGTCCTATCCCTTGCGGGGCAGCGGCGCAGCCGCCTACCTGGATCAGGATTCGTTGTTGGAGATTGCGACGAATTCCGTTGTTACGCATATCCATCCGGGGTACGGCTTTCTCAGTGAGAATGCAGACTTCGCGCAGGCATGTACTGATGCGGGTGTCGTCTTTGTCGGCCCGGACGCCGGTGTGCTCCGCACTTTCGGTGACAAAGCGAGTGCACGAGCGACCGCGGTCGGGTCCGGAATTCCGGTATTGCCCGCGACGGCAGGTGGCGTAAGTCTTGATGAGGTTCGAGAATTCTTTGCGCGCAACCCTCGCGGAATCATGATCAAAGCACTTGCCGGCGGCGGTGGCCGCGGCATGAGGGCCGTTACCGATGCCCGATCTCTCGGCGAGGCCTACCGGGTGTGTGCTGCCGAAGCGCTTGCCGGATTCGGCACCGAGGTGCTGTTCGCAGAAGTGCTCAGTGAACGTGCACGTCATATCGAGGTGCAGGTCGTAGCGGCGCCCGGGGCCGGGGGAGCACGCGCCCTGGCCTTGGGCGATCGAGATTGCAGTGTTCAGCGACGCCACCAAAAACTAATTGAAATTGCTCCGGCGCAGGGACTTTCGGATCCGCTGCGCGAGCGTCTGCATTCGGCGGCGGCGCGTTTGTGTGCCGCGGTCGTGTATCGCGGAATTGCCACCGTCGAGTTTCTGCTCGAGGAGCGCGGGTTCGTTTTCCTCGAGGTCAACCCGCGAATTCAGGTAGAACACACGGTTACCGAGGAGGTTACCGGCGTTGATCTGGTAGCGGTGCAGTTGATGATTGCGGACGGCATGCATTTCGACGATCTGGATCTGCCCAGTGGAATTACTTGGGCAGAAGGAGATTTCGAGCATCGTGGAAAGTTGGCACACGCGTCGGGAATTGCGATTCAGGCGCGGGTCAACCTGGAAGCCATGACGCGCGACGGCAATGCTCTTCCGGCGTCCGGGACACTCGACGTGTTCGCTCCGCCCAGCGGGCCGGGCGTGCGGGTGGATACCTACGGCGTGCCCGGACTGACGCCGAGCGTCCGATACGATTCCCTGCTGGCGAAGGTGATCGCGCATACCCGACGGCCTGATTTCCTTGCAGCGGTGCGTAAATCGATCGCAGCTCTCGATGATTTTGCCATCGACGGAGTTTCGACGAATCTATCGTTCCTGCGGGCAATACTGTCCGACAAGGATTTCCGTGAATCTGTGATCGACGTCGATTGGCTCGGCTCTCGCCTGGCGGATTTGGTTCCTGAGTCCGTTTCGCCCGGCTGTGTGCCGAGTGTGGATGTCGGATCCGGCGAAGTTGTCGTGCGGGCGCAGATGGCCGGCATCGTTGTCGAACTCGCCGCAGTCGGTGACGGTGTGCACGCCGGTGGTCAGGTGGCGATTCTCGAGGCAATGAAGATGCAACATGTGTTGCCGGCCGAGGGTGATCTCGAAGTGGTTCGGGTGCTCTCGTCAGCTGGACGGTCGGTGAGCGCCGGTGAACCACTGCTCGTCGTCCGCAGTGCGACCGCCGGCGCGCATCTGGCCGATATCGACACGGTTGACCTCGACGCGGTGCGCCCGGATCTGGCCGAAATCATTGCCCGCCATGAGGTCACGCTGGATGCGGCGCGTCCCGCTGCAGTGGCGAAGCGGCACAAGTTGGGGCGCAGAACTGCTCGCGAAAACGTCTACGATTTGGTCGACGACAACAGTCTGGTCGAGTACGGTGCATTAGCGCTGGCGGCCCAACGTAGTCGACGCAGCGAAGAAGACCTGATTGCCAACACTCCGGCTGACGGGTTGATCGGCGGCGTCGCCACCATCGGCGGCGGCGCGAGCGTCGTCATCTCCTACGACTACTCGGTTCTCGCCGGCACACAAGGTATGCGCAATCATGCGAAGACTGATCGACTGCTCGAGATCGCGGGCCGCAAGCGAGTTCCGGTGGTGCTCTTCGCCGAAGGCGGCGGTGGACGCCCGGGTGATACGGATGCCGGAGCGGGTTCGGGACTCGAGCTGGGTACTTTTCGGGCGATGGCGGCGTTGAGTGGTCGAGTTCCGTTGGTGGCTGTCGTGTCCGGGCGTTGTTTTGCCGGCAACGCGGCGCTGGCCGGCGCGTGTGACGTCCTGATCGCTACCCCCGATGCCAACATCGGGATGGGTGGCCCGGCAATGGTCGAGGGCGGCGGACTCGGGAGCTTCCGCCCCGAGGACATCGGACCCGTCGACGTGCAACGACGCAATGGCGTCGTACATCTGGTGGCGGACGACGACGCTCAGGCGGTGGCTCTGGCGAAGAAGTATTTGGGATATTTCCAGGGCACGTCGGCGGATTGGACGGCGCCGGATCCGAGGCTGTCGCGGCAGGTGGTGCCGGAGAACCGATTACGTTCCTACGATGTGCGCGGAGCGATCGACTCAATTGCAGATGTCGGCAGCGTTCTGGAACTGCGACGTGATTACGGACGGGGTGTTGTCACGGCGCTGATCCGCGTCGAAGGTGTCGCGTACGGGGTGCTGGCCAACAGTAGTGAGCATCTCGGTGGCGCTATCGACGCGGAGGCGTCGGACAAGGCGGTGGACTTCCTGGAATTGGTGGAAGCCCATCGCATTCCGCTGGTGACGCTGTGCGATACACCGGGATTCATGGTGGGGCCGGATTCCGAGGAAGATGCGACGGTTCGGAGGTTCGGCAAGTTCTTCGTGGCGGGCGCGAGACTTACCGTGCCGTTCGGAACCGTCATCCTGCGTAAGGGATACGGGTTGGGCGCCATGGCGATGGCCGGTGGTTCGTTCCACGCTCCGGAGTTCACGGTGGCCTGGCCGACCGGTGAGATCGGCCCCATGGGCTTGGAAGGCGCTGTGCGGTTGGGTTTCCGGAAGGAACTGGAGTCGATCGAAGATCCGGTGGCGAGAGAGACCCTGTTCGGTCAGTTCGTGGAATTGGCCTATGCGCAGGGCAAGGCTCTGATGGCGGCAACAACATTCGAGTTGGACGACGTCATCGACCCGGCCGATACCCGAAAGTGGATCAGGCAGCTTCGCCGCCCGTGAGCCTTTTTGGTAGTTCGCCCTACCAAAAGGCGCACAGGGTCGAAGGCCCTAGGCAGTTGTCGCCAGCGCTGCAGCAAGACCGAAAGCGATTGCCATGAAGACAACTTCACCGATCGCGCGTCGCAAGGACCCGTCCGCGCTGATTCGGTGAGAGCCGCTCGCGACCACCCATGTTCGACGCCACCACCAGCCCAAGACGACCAGTAGGGCGATGGCAACGATCTTGGCGAGTACGACGCGTCCGTACGCGGTGTCATAGAGGGCGGTTACAGATCCGAGGCGCACGGCTGCGTTGATCGTTCCCGTGATGACAAGTGCGAGAACGCATCGCCAGGCGAGTTCGGAGTATTTGGGCAGCCAGAGCGCCCAGGCGCCGCGGGCGGGCATTGCCAGCACGAGGGCGGCAAGGACACCGAACCACAGTGCGGCCGCGAGCACATGGACGGCGTCGAGGATGGAGCCGAAGTTCTGCTGCGCCATGTGGCCGGTGATGGGGCGGGCGGCGAGGGCGAGTGCCGTGACAACCAATGCCGGTGCCACGGTCACTGTTTCAGGGTTCTTGAATCCGTAGACGCTGTAGCAGACGACGGCAAACGCGCACACGATGATGGCGACACCGACGCGGCCGACGTTGACTTCGCTGACAAATGTTCCGAAGTTGCCGACTGTCAAAGAAGTGATCGGCGTTCCGTCGGCGGCCGCAGCTCCCAATGCGAGGAGGGCGATTTCGGCAACGAACCACGCTGCGGCAAAGGCGGTGAGTTGAGTCCACATGGTGGATGCGGGCGCCGCGGGTCGACGCTCCCCGCGTCCCATCCACGCCAAGGTCGCGATCCCCAGTGTCACAGAACCACTACCGATGGCGAGGGCGCGGACGGTGCTCGACGCCTCGGGGCCGGCGGGGGTTGCCAGCCCCCAGGCGATCAGCACTCCCAGGAGAGCTGTGGGTACGGCAAACAGCAACCACCATCTGTTTGCCGTACCGGTCATCGGATCAGCTCGACTTGGGCTTGCGGAGCACGAAGAACAGTGCGCCGCCGAAGACGACTACACCGGCGACGATGAAGGCCCACACCGGAATGCTGTTCGACGACGAGGATGACGACGAAGTGTCACCGCCCCCAGCTGCCGGAGTGGCGGGAGTACCCGGACCGGGTTCGGTGAGCGTGAAGTTCAAAGTTCCCTGAACCGGGTGGCCGTCGGCCGAGGTCACGCGATACGCGATCGTGTACACGCCGGCGGGTCCCAGATCTCCGAGATCCACACTCACCGTTGCGCCCTCCACCGAGGGGTCGCCCTTGGTCCACTGGTCGCGACTGTCGCCGGGGCCGGTGACCGTCAGCGCGGCGAACTGCGCCTGTAAGGCCTCGTTGAAGCTGACGGAGACGTTGTCCGGTGGAACCTGGATCGACGTTCCGTTCTCGGGGTTGGAACTGGTGACGGCGGAATGTGCACTGGCGGTGCCCACTCCGATCATCGAGGCGAGCATCGCGAGGAGACCGACCGTAATTACCTTGATGCGTGTACTCATGAACGCTTGCTCCTCACCAGTGCGCCCAGGCCCAGTGCGGCGCCGAGAGCGCCGAGCACCAGTCCGGCTCCTCCGAGCCAGCGGGCGGTGTTGTCGTTCGCTGATTCTGTCGTAGATTCCGTCGCAGTTGCGGCGTTTGCCCCATGAGCGTCGCCGGTCGAAGCTGCCAACGTCAGCGTCGGTGCCGGCTTGTCGGGCTCACTGCCGTCGGCGAGAGCTTCCTGATCCCAGTTGACGATCTTGCCGTCGCTGTACGTCTGCACTGCCTTGAATTCGATTTCGTCCTGCGTCGGGAGCGGACCGGCAGAGAGAACGAACTGCTGGAACTGGCCGGGTCCGACGCCGACGCCGGGATCTGCTGTCCAGGTCACGGACTTGGCGACCAGTGACGTCGGGTCCTTCTCGACGACGGATGTCCAACCGGGCATCGGTTCGGTGCGAGCCGACTTCAGGTCGGGTAGTGCCACCGTCACCTTGGTGGTGGATGCGGCGTCCGATTCGGTGGGAACGCGGAAGGTCAGAACGGTGTATCCGCCCTGTGTTGCCCCGGGAGCTACGACGCTGACGTGCGCGGATGCAATTCCGCCGGCGATCAGAAGGGCTCCGCCGGTGGCTGTTGCCGTGAAAAGCGCACGCGAAATTAGGGTCTTCTTCATGTTGGGTTGTGTCCTCTGGTGAACGTTTCGATGACTGACGAGTTCTTCAGACCAGAGCAGGAGGGCCGCGCCGCGAGATGCTGGCGCGAAGGAGAGCGTCGACGGTGCTGGGGTGGGTGCCGGCATAGGAGACGCGTCGGCTAACTCGAACAACTGGCGCAATTGGCGCCAGGACAGTCCGGGCGACGTTGGTGACGACAGCGAGCAGACGCTCAGCGGCGAGGACGAGTACCGCGCACACTGCGGTAGCCACTGCGTGCGCCCCGAGCATCATGAGGCCGGGAGCGGATGAATGAGAGTGCACGGAGACGGTCATGGCGGCGTGCGCTGCGAGTTGACCGGCGCCGAGTGCCGCAATCAGGGGCAACGGTCCTCGTGCCAGTGCCGGAAGTGTTGCGGTGATCGCGCCAACCGCCACGCAGACGGCGAGCAGCAACGTCATCGCCGACGCCGGTGGAATTTCACCGCCGCCAATCCCGTGCGCTGCTACCGCCAGGGCACCCGACGCGGCCCCGACAACACTGCCCCGAAGGGGTGCTGTCGTGGGCGCGCCGAGTGAAGACACTTTTCTCTAGCGCACGCCGAGGCGCGCAAGCAGATCTGCTTCGACGCCGTCGAGTTCGGTAGCGATGGCGTGGTGCGCAGCCTTGCGTCGTGCCTGGGGCATCTGCTCGGATGCCCGAACTGCGGTGCTCAGATCGCTCAGACGCTCACGGATGGCCGCGGCAAAACGCTGCGTCTCGGCATCGTTCGGCTTGCGGCTCAGGATTTCGGTGACCGAACTTTCGGCTCCCGCGATTCGGGCGCTGAGTTTGGCACCGTGCCCGGTGTAATCGCCCAATTGGTCGACGGCAATGCCCATCTTCTGAGCTCGAGCAGTGTCCAACTGGCCACGAATGGTGGTTGCCGCTCGATAAACGATCGGCAGCAGAACTGGTGCCAAGAGGCGAGCGACACCGAGGTACTTACGGACCTTGGCGACGGTCAGGCCCTGGTTCGCGGCAGCCTTTTCCTGGGCTTTCAGTGTTGCGAGCTGGGCTTTCTCGATCTTGTGCGTCGAGTCGATTTCGGTCTTTTCCAGTTTTTTGATCGACTTGGTCTCGACCTTGTCGCGCTTGCGCTGGCTCTTGGCGTTGAGTTTTGCCTCGACCTCAGCCTTGTGCTTGAGAGCCTTCGCCTCTGCCTTGCGGGTGGCACGAGACTTCCGCTTCTTGAACAACCCCATCGAAAAGGACCCCGTTTCCAGGTGTTTGTGCGCTGCCAGGTACCTGCGCTTCGGCTTCAGCCTAGGGGAGCACATAATCTTCGTCATCGTGTGTTCCGATAACAACCTCGCGCCCAAGCTCCCGCTGATCGATTCGGGAGCGTTGACTCGTTGCCGTCACCGGGTGCGTCTCGACGGATTATTTCCGGGGAAGTCGGCGTCGGAACCTGTCGATACCGGAGTCAAGCAACGTCAGGAATCGGCGATTGCCAAGCGCGCCGAGATCGCGGACCTCGTGATCGGTGCGGATCCGGAGCGGTGGGTACGCATCAATTCCGATCAGTCGACGGCGGCGCAGGCCCGCGACACCCTTGCAGCCTGTGAGGCCGGCGCGGACAGAATTTGGGGCGCGGTGCTGCCCGTCGAGCGTGACACCGGACGCAAGGGTCGTTGCGAGATGCTGATCCGTGATGTCGACGGTGGCGGCTACATCCCGGTGATCGTCGTCAACCACAAAGTCACCGATCCCGGGCAGGGTGCCATCACGTCGGGATTGTTCGAGTGGGAGCCCGCGACGGATCCGAAGCGCAAGGTCCGAAGCCAGGTCCGCGACCAGATGCGTGTCGCCCAGGTGTACCGGATGCTCGAGCGTCGAGGCCTCGCGAGTCCGTCGTTGCAAGCCGGTGCCGTCGGCTATAACGGTGACTGCATTCTCGTGTACGACCTCAGTGGGATTCTCGAGGATTACGACGAGCGTTACGACGACAGAATTGCCGTGGCGCGCGGTGAGATCTTGACGTCGCCTTCGCAGATCAGTGAGTGCAAATCGTGCTCGTGGTGGACGGAATGCAAGCAAGAATTGATTCGCAATCGTGACGTCAGTCTGGTGGCCGTCGGCTCGCGGGCCGAGCTGCTGCGTGACGCCGGCTGCAACACCATCGATCAACTTGCCGCGTGGGAAGGCGAGCCGCTCGAGGATTGGCCGCACGGGAACTTCGGCGACGCCGTCGTGATCGCGAAAGCCTGGCTGGTGGGCGCTCCGTTGGTGCGACGCTTCGAGGAAATTTCGGTGACTCGCGCCGATATCGAAATCGACGTCGACATGGAGAGCTACCAGGAGCACGGTGCATACCTGTGGGGGACTTTGCTCAATGTTGGTGGCTTCTCGATGTATCGGGGTTTTGCGACGTGGGATCCGTTGCCGACGCGTGACGAGGCGCGGTCGTTCGCCGAATTCTGGGGTTGGTTGATGGCGGAGCGCGCTGCTGCCGCTGCTTCCGGTAAAACCTTTGCCGCATACTGCTATTCGCGGTCAGCTGAGGACAAGTGGTTGTTGGATTCGGCTCGAAGATTTGCCGGGGAACCGGGCATTCCAACCAAAGATGAGATCCGGGAATTCATCGACAGCCCGCAATGGGTGGACATTTACCAGGCGGTCAGTGATCAGTTCATCTGCCCAGAAGGTAAGGGGCTCAAGAAGGTTGCTCCGGTCGCGGGATTCAATTGGCGTGACGCCGAGGCCGGCGGCGAGGCATCCATGGCCTGGTACCGCGAAGCAGTCGGCTACGACGGAGAGCCCGACGAGTCGCAACGGACACGGATCCTGCAGTACAACGAGGACGACGTCATCGCCACCAAGGTCCTACGTGAATGGATGACGGATCGTGCGGTGAAGGAGATTCCCTTGGCGTCGGACCTCTGAACTCGAGCGTTCGTTCTATACTGTGCGACATTGTGCGAGTTGGGGGGTCTGGCTCGTAGGTCCGAGGGGGGCTTGTGGGTACGTTTGCGGCAGATATCGCGGAACTCGAAAAGCTGGGCGGTGTCCTGCACGGGCTCGCTGACGAAGCAGCGCAGCTGTCGGTCGGTCCACCAGCCGGTGGCGCCTCGGGCGCGAATGGTTCATTCGGCTCCTGGTTCAACAATAATTCGATGCCGTCCGAGCCCCTGCCATTCACACCGATGTTCGGAGACCCAGCGATGTTCGGAGACCCATCGGCTGGGTCTTCGTCGAGTGTGCTCAACTCCTATCTCGAAGCCTCATCGATCTCGTCTGAGCTCATCGATGGTGTATTGGTTCCTTCGTTGACAGAGCGGCTCGGCGAGACCGGCGACATCATGGTCAACGTTGCTGAACAATTTCGAAGCCGCGACGAGCAGTCGGCTGCAGATCTGGCCACCACGTACACCTCTGCAACCGGTGACTGGAACACTCAGGATTCCATCGCATGACCCCGACGCGCGCGCAGCTCAACTCGTGGGATCCGGCCGCCCTGAACACTATTGCCGACTCATGGACTTCTTTGGGCAGCAAGGTAGAGGACCTGTTCGCCAGGTACCTCAGCAGTGTGACGATGGTGAACGGTAACTACTGGGAAGGGAAGACTGCCGAAGCAGCTCAGGACAGAGCTGACGCGGACAAAAAGACGGCCGGGGAGATTGCCGACGCACTCGAGGCTCTCGCAACTACAGCGAAGAACGGCTACTACGAGATCGAGTCTCCCTTGAGGGATGCCCGGTTGGCGATCGATACAGCGGCTGGTAACAATTTCTCGGTCTCTGAATCCCTTGTGCTCACTGACTCGAGCGCAGAACCGGACGCCGCTCGCGTTGCTTTGATGCAGGAATGTCAACGCGAACTTACCGACAAGGCAAATGCGGCAGAAACAGCCGACAACAACCTCCGAAGTTCCCTGGCAGCTGCTCGTGACGGGCTGCGGGTGAAATTCACTTCGGTAGCTACGTCGGGTGGGCAACAGGGTAAGAGTGATTTTGATGCGATGGCCAAGCATCCGGAGTCGATGACGCCGGAGCAACTGCAGCGAATTTCGGAAAGCGGGCACTTGACGCCGGAGCAGGCTGCTGCATTGGAACGCGGTGATACCGCGGCAATTCCGGCTTCGCAGATGGAATACCTCAACCAACTCAGTAGGTCGCTGGACGGCAAATCGCCTCAGCAGATCGAAGACCTGCTCTCGAAACTGCCACCGGATGCGCGGGCGTCGGTCGCCAACTCGTTGCAGATTCTCTCCAACGAAAACGTGACCGCATCAGTGGTAGGTGATTCCGAAATTCCGACCAAGGGCGGACTGGACGCACTGCCGGACAAGATGCGTGAATCCTTGACTCGGGATGACTTGGTCACGGGCGACTTCCAGATTATAGGCCAGACCTTCACTCACACAGTCGAACTCAACGGCGTTGCCGATAATCTGGCTATCGCCGACATAGTGGCGATGAGTGACGATCAGTACAAGACCGGTAGTGAACTCGATAAATCACTGTTGGAGGTGGGTAGGCAGTATCTGAATGCGGAGGTCGCTCAGGAACAGCTCAGGCCCACTGATCGTCCCGCATTCTTTGCCGACGGGGGCAGTCCTGACAAGGGGCTCACCGAGCGGATCTTCGCCGCTGTCGGAGATGACAAGGTTGCTGTCGATGCTGCTGTGAACAATCCTGAGCATGGCAGTGATTTTGTGAAGGATGTGCTGTCCCACAACTGGACTGACGACGGCAAGGCTGCGTCGACGCTCTTCAATTTCCCGGCAGGTGATGCCACGGTAGAAAATCCGAATGATCCGACGGATGTGGCGACGGCAACTCGTTCCGGCAGCATCATGTCAGCTGTTGGTGAGGCGGTCAGTACTGGCGATGCGTGGAAACTGTTGTCGAATGTTCCCGAAGCTGATGGAAAGTCGGTTGGTCAGCTCAATCCTGATTTGTTGCAGACAGTTTCGAAAAGTATGTGCCCGTACATGCTTGATCTGTCAGGACGGTCGGGCGCCGATGTGGCAGGCTTCGATGGTAGTGGATGGGCGGATCCAGATGGCCATAACCAGTACAAAGGTTCGGCAAACGTGTTCGCTTTGATGAATACCGACGAAGAGGCCGGGAAAATTTTCACTCAGGCGGCTATCGCGGAGCAGTTGGCGTCCGAGGGTAGATATGCTGCCGCTCCGAATGCTCCAGATGCGGGGGCAGAACTGATGACAGCTGGTACGCTGCACGGCTTGATGGATCGAGGCATGCTCGAGGCGGTGCAGGATCAGTATGACGACAAGGCGGCCCAGGCGCAGGCTATCTATGATCGCAAGGAGGCCGCATACACTGCGCTCTCCACATTGGGTTCGGCTGGCATAGACAAACTTCCGGGTGGGGAGTTCATCAATTTGATGGTTGATGCGTCGGGCGATTCTTTGCAGGAGTCGATTATCGGGAAGGAGCCGGGCGGGGCCGAGCATGCGACGTTGACGCCTCCCAACTTCTATCACGACTACTACAATATTCTGAGTGCAGTACCGGAACTTCCAGAAGAGTTCAAGACTGACTACCCGAAACTGTTCGACGAGTCTGGAGCACTGAAGGGCTGGGACACGATTACGCCGAACGTCATGGATCCAACACTTCGGAACAATGCGTACGAGACGATGCTCAATACGCTGACTGGCAAGCTTGATGGCCATCAGATTCGAGATACCTATGAAGATGTGGTGCGCCTCGATGGGTAGGCGTGCTCGGCATTTGGCGGCTCTGTCAATTTCTGCGGTTATGCTCGTAACTGCCTGCAGCACAGCGGACTCCGGTGGTAGCGAGGCGACTAGCGAAGTCCCGGTGTTCGGCAACTTCGCGCCGCATGTGTGGTCTGCGGACGCTGGTATCGACTTGTTTTCGCGCGGATCGGAATTGTTGCGCGCCGCGTACGAGGCGGGCTATTACTGGCCTGTCATCAAGGAAGTCGATGACTTCTTCCCCGGATACACCAAAGCTCTCGGGAGTGACCGTGATGTCTTCGGTAACACGAGGTTCGAGACTGGATCGGAGTTTTCGGCTCCGGTCGCGCAGACGGAATTTACTCATATTACCGACTATTCGGCGACCGATTCCGCCGTCTCCGGCACGATCTGCAAGTACTGGATCAGCACATCGGAGGGAATGAATGGTTCGGTGTCCCCGCCGACCGCCGCGTATCGAATTGTGTTGGAGAATCGGGGGAAGAGTCCGGGTTTGCCAGGTGTTGCCGATTCGGATCCGGAGTTCGGGGAGTCCAGCGATCGGATACCGTCGTGGGATGTGTTCGGTTCGTGGAAAATTCGGTCCGGATCGTGGCTATTCGGCACGTCGGGACGGTCCGCTCCAGACGGTGAAGGTGTTCCGCCGGGGTGTCATGATTGGTGGTTACAGCAGTTTCCGGGGCTGACGTACGTGGGTCCGACTGATCAGTTTCGGAGTCAGCCGGAGGGTTTTGTGGCTCCGGTGATGCCGTTGGGTGTGCAGTATCCGGGGTGGATCAGTCCGGCAAATGTGTCGTAATCGGCTGCGAAGATGACTGCCTTGATCGCGATTTCGCGGTCGCTGGAGCACGCTGCGTCGACGCTCTTCGATTTCTAGGGTCGGCCTTCGAGGACATTGTGCAAGAAGCGTCGGAGAATGCCACGGCCTTGCCGGACAAAAGCTCCATCAAGATCATGTTGGCAGCACCCACTGAGGTTGTCATGGATGCGGTAATCGGGTCCGAACCGATGGATGAGAAGGGGGTCAGGCGGTTCAATGCCTGCTGGGACTCCGAAGGCATGCTTGCCACCATGCCAAGCCTTCCCGCCTCTTTTCGGACGAATTTCCCTGATTTTTTCGATGCTGACGGAAAGGTTGAAGCGATCAGCTGAACTCGAAAAAGATGAAGTCGGCTCCGTGCCGCAAACTTTTGACACGATGTTCACCGGGATGGGAGTCCTGGGCACTGACAGTGGACGCCGAATCAGTGCTGCTTTCGGCAGCATTGTGTACCGAGACCGCTAAGAGACCCAAATTGGTTGATATGTCCGGGTTTTGGTTGTCGATGTAACTTTCGGGACCGTAATTGGTCAGAGGTCTGGAACACTACTTCCGTAGGCGCCTGTGTTGGTAGCTGCGTATGGGAGGGCTGTTGAATGTCGAGCAACGCGGACACCGGTGGAGCCGTATCCGAATTGTCGGAAATCGAGCAGCAAGATCTCTTTGCGAGGCAAATGGGCCAAGCGACAACGGTTGCACCACTATCCAACATTGCCAATATCTTCAGCTTGTGTGCGTTATTGATGTACATCGTACCGTCGGACCATCAGAACTTCCGAATATTCTGGGGAACTGCCGCCATTTTGGTGGCAGGAAATTCGGTTCGAGTATGGCTGCCGCGGAGTAAATATGTCTCCTTGTGGCGTGCACGGGCGCACACAACTCTGTACGACTACTGGGCGCTGATGATCGAGGTGATCCTTCTCGGGGTTCTCATGACCATCTTTGCCGCAAAAATGCTTCCCGTCGTGGATGGCCCTCGCCGAATGGTGTTGATGGCCACGATAGCCGGGCTCATGGGCGCCGGCGCCGTGGCTCTGTCGACGGTTCGATCCATTAGTTTGGCGTGGATCCTCGTGCACGGGCTAGGCCTCCTGCTCGTCATACTCCTGAGGCCTGAAGTGGAATATCGTTATCTGGCATTCCAACTCGTCATGTACACGTTTTCATTGTGTGTTGCGGCGGTGTATCTCTCGTCTTCGTTCCGGGCTCGTTGTCTTGCAGAATTCGAGGCTGCGGCGGAGCGCGAAACGGTGGGACTGCTCCTCGATGACTTTGAGGGCGGATCGCGCGATTGGCTCTGGGAAGTCGGCATCGACGGCAAAATGTCGCGCGCTTCGGCGCGACTGTCGCAGGTATCAGGAATTCCTGTCGCAGAGTTGCGGGAGCTCACCTTTCACGGACTCCTCGAACGGCTCGAGATCGGATCCACCCGGGGCGGAGCACAGGCACTGGAGGCGCTGGTTGGCCATCTCGAAGCACTGGTTCCGTTCCGCGACGTGGTTGTTCCGGTTCGTGTGGACGACGGCGATCGGTGGTGGTCGCTGTCAGGTAATCCGCTAGTTTCCCAAGACGGTTCGAACCGTGGCTGGCGTGGAATCGGATCGGACATAACGGAAAGATACAATTTTGAGCAGAAGATCTTGTGGCTGGCGGCAACGGACGCATTGACCGGATTACCGAACCGGCGAGCATTCAGCGAAGAACTCGACGCTGCGCTCGATAGCACTCGAGGCGACCAGCATGTTCACGTCGCCATTCTCGACCTCGACAACTTCAAATCCGTCAACGACACCCTGGGGCATTCGGTCGGTGACAAACTGCTGATCGAGGTCGCGGCAAGGTTGGATAAAGTGGCCGAGAAAGGCCTGTGTGCTCGCATTGGTGGGGACGAATTCGGACTTGTTCACCGTTCCCCAGCAGATGATGGCGACACAGATCGGTTCACCGGCTACTTGGAGGCGTTACGTGAACCGTTCTTGGTGAATGGCAACAGGATCGAAGTTCACGCAACCATCGGTTACGCCAGCAGTCCAGTTGATTCCGAGGAATCCGATGGATTGGTGATGTTCGCGGACTTGGCGTTGTACGACGCAAAAGCTGCGGGCCGGAATCGTATCGGTAGGTTCTCAGCGGCACTTCGAGCGAGGGCGAGCGAGCGATCGGTTGCGTTGCAAGAGCTTGGGCGGGCGATTGAATCGCGTGAATTCGAGCTGTACTACCAACCCCAGATCCATGCGGCGACAGGCCAAATCGAGGGGTTCGAGGCTTTACTGCGCTGGAACCACCCGGACCGGGGAATGCTGGCGCCCGGCCATTTCATCGACGTCGCCGAAGAAACCGGACTGATCATCCCGCTCGGTGTGCAGGTATTGGAAATGGCGTGCGCCGCAGCTATGACCTGGCCCGACGACATTCTGGTCGCAGTCAATGTTTCACCAATGCAATTGGCGTCCTTGGATTTCGGTGCGGAGGTGACACAAGCGCTCGCCAGATCAGGGCTGCCGGGGTCGCGACTGCAGCTCGAGATTACCGAGACTGGTACCGTCGACGATCGCGCTATCGATCAACTGGTTGCGTTCCGCGGCTCCGGGATATCGATTGCACTCGACGATTTCGGTACAGGCTATTCGTCTTTCGAGACCGTCCGCCGACTACCTCTCGACGTACTGAAGATCGACCGGCTGTTTGTCTCGGAACTGCACCACGATTCTGCCGTCGTCGAATCGCTTGTCGAAGTTTCCCGTTCGATGGGGATCAGGTCCCTCGCCGAAGGAGTGGAAACGGTAGGGCAGCTCGATCAACTTCGTTCTGCCGGTTGCGAACTCATCCAAGGGTTTTACATCAGCCGTCCGCTTCCGGCATCCAAAATTGCGGACTACCTGGAAAACAGCAGGGCCACTGCAGGTTTCCCTGGCAGTGGCCCCTAGCGTGCGTTTTGTGGCTAGCGCGGCGTCATGCGCAGTGCGCCATCCATACGGATGGTCTCGCCGTTGAGGTAATCGTGCTCGACGATCATCTGAGCAAGCTGCGCGTACTCCGACGGCTGGCCCAGACGAGACGGGAACGGAACGCCGGCTTCGAGGCCCTTGCGGTACTCGTCCGTGACACCCGCGAGCATCGGGGTGTCGATGATGCCGGGAGCAATCGTGTTGACGCGGATGCCGAACTGCGCGAGGTCGCGGGCAGCGGGAACCGTCATGCCGTGCACGCCACCCTTGGAAGCGGAGTACGCAATTTGGCCGATCTGGCCCTCGAACGCGGCAACGGACGCGGTGTTGATGACAACGCCGCGCTGACCGGACTCGTCGACGGTATCCGTCTTGGACATAGCGTCGGCAGCCAGGCGCATCACGTTGAACGTGCCCAGCAGGTTGACGGTGATGACCGTGCGGAACA